>CAWJVC010000001.1:0-174554 GCA_963846215.1 uncultured Acidobacteriaceae bacterium
ATCGCACGGGCGGCCTGCTGCACGATACCGTCGTCGCCCAGGCACCCGTCGCAACCTCGTCCTTCTTATCAGGAAGGCCGAATAAAATTACTGAGGGTACGCCCAGCGAATACACTTCCCGCGCTTCTTCTACTGCCTGATCAACGGAGAAATTGAATACGCCCGGCATAGATCGAATTTCCTTGCGCACCCCTTCCCCGGGACAAACAAACATTGGATAAACGAACGCATCGGGGGTAAGCCGAGTCTCTCGAACCATATTTCGTAACTGTTCGCTACGTCGGAGGCGGCGAAGTCGGTTTACTGGGAAAGCCATAGAAAATACCAGATTTCGTTAGCGCGGCGAGTATTAGGAATGTCGACAGTATCGCAAATCCACCTCAATTCTAGCAGGAGTGGTGAGCCAGAAGGACTTACTTGAGACGGCTCGCTTGAGTCGGAGCAAGCTCTATGTCAGCGGAACGACGAGGGGGGTGTGACGAAAGTAACCTGCCTCACTCCGAAGCCATCTGGGAATCGTAACTTTCGTCCCTAGAATAGGGACGGATGAGTGTTTTCCACCAAAATCGATGGTTCTGGCTAGCGGGCCTGATTACCGTCCTCGTCGGCGTAGTCTCCCTCATCGTGGGGCGCGGTCCGCTACTCACAGCATTTATCGATATAGCGTACCTCCTTGTCACCACGGCTGTAGGCCTCATCATGCTCTGGAACGCTTGGCATGGGGAGGGAGCGAGTCGCCGATTCTGGGGTTTGATGGGTGCGGGATACATCCTCTGGTCCTGCAATCAGTTGGGATGGACTTACTACGAAGTTCTCCGTAAGGCCGAGGTCCCCGATCCCTGGTCGGTGGATATGTTTCTATTCCTTCATTTGATTCCCATGATCGCGGCGCTCGGATTGCGTCCGCATCGCGCCGAAAGCGCAAAGAAATTTCGCGTCGGTACTTTGGACTTCCTTCTGCTTCTGGTGTGGTGGGTCTTCCTTTACGCCTTTGTCATTTTTCCATCTCAGTATGTCAAACCTGACGTCGGGACTTACGACCGAAACTTCGGAGCGCTATATTTGGTCGAGAGCGGCGTGCTTGTGTTAATGCTGGGAATCGTTGCTCGCGGCGCCAGTTCTGGATGGAGGAAACTCTATCTGAATCTTATGATCGCTAGCGCCGTCTACGCGATCGCCTCCCAGGGAGTAAATCTTGCAGTGCCGAACGGAACCTACTACACCGGAAGTGTGTACGACTTTTTTTTGGTTGGATCGGTCAGTTGGATGGCGGCCACAGCACTGAGCGCTCCTAAGTGGCAGTTGGATCCGGCTCCGCCAGCTGCGGCGGATAAGTGGGGAGCAATGGTTTTGCGCCTTGCCATGTTTGCCATCTTGTCTCTGCCGGCCCTGGGGCTGTGGGCTTTTCGCTGGGATAGCTCGCCTGCTCCTACGCGGACTTTCCGTCTCTTCACGGTCCTGATCGCTATGCTGGCGCTTGGCGTATTCGTATTTTTGCGCCAGTATCTTCAGGACCAGACTCTTATCCACCTCCTTGAGGATTCGCGGCGCAGCTTCGAGAACGAGAAGCGGTTGCAGACTCATCTGGTACAAAAGGAAAAGTTGGCCTCGCTCGGGCAACTGGTCGCTGGCGCGGCTCATGAAATCGATCACCCCCTCACCGCGATCATGCAACACTCCGAAAAACTTTGGGCAAGCCAGCGCTTGTCCAATGAGCAAGACACCTTGGTGCGAAAGATCGTTCACCACTCCCAGCGGACCCGGGATTTGATTGCCAATCTTCTCAGCTTTGCGCAACAAAGCTCGGGTGAGAAAACCTTGCTCGACTTGAAAGTCCTTCTCCAGCGCAGCGTTCAGCTGCGGGATTTGCAGCGTCACGATCAAAAGATCCGCATCGAAATGTTCATCGAACCCACTCTGCCGCAAGTCTGGGGTGATGGCCACCAGTTATTTCAGGGCTTCGTGCAGATTGTCGAAAACGCACTGGATGCTCTGGAGGAGGCGGGCGGAGGATTACTGCGGGTCAGTGCCATGGTTCACGGAGAAGAAGTAATCGTGCAATTCTCCGACAGCGGCCCAGGTATCAAGGAGCCGCACCGCGTGTTCGATCCTTTTTACACAACCAAGCCTATCGGCAAAGGTACCGGCCTTGGGCTCAGTGCCGTATACGGCGTGATTCAAGATCATCAAGGGCAAATCACCTGCCAGAATAATCCCGAAGGGGGCGCCTTATTCATGCTACGCCTGCCCCTTGGTGGCCAAAACCGTCCTCAGGCCCATGCCGCCGCGCAGTCCTAAAGCCGACCCACATCCCACTGCTGTAACATAATTTGGATGCCTCTGCCGATTACGCACAACTCCGCGAGAGTGCTGGAGTTTGATTCTTTGCGCGAACTGCTTCGCGGCTACATCTCCTCGCCCCTTGGCCAGGGGAAGATCGGCGCACTCGTGCCCGTGACCGATTCTTCGTGGATCAATCAACAGCAAGAGTTGACTGCCGAGGTGCGGGAATTTCGGCGAGTCGGAGGACGCTTCGAATTTTCTGGATTGCTCAATATCACAGCACTAGTCGAAAAGGCCCGCATCAGTGGAGCCGTTCTTGAACCCACCGAAATTCGCGATGTGATCCTCTTAGTGGATCGGGCCGCCGAATGGCGCGAAATCGCATTGCATCCTCCCGCCAGCATGCGCAGCGATTGGCGTCAAACGCGGACGCTCTCCGAAAGCATCCCTGACTTCACAATTTTTTTGCGATCGTTCCGCAATAAAATTCAGCCCGATGGAACTTTGGAAGACAGCGCCTCCCCTGCATTGGCGCGGATCCGCCGCGAGATCGAGAGGCAAAGGCGCGGCATTCAGGATTCCCTGCGAGGCTACTTAAGGAAGTTAGCCGAAGGCGGCACAGTGCAGGAGGAACTGATCACTATCCGCGGCGAGCGCTTCGTCATCCCGGTAAAGATTGAACAAAAGCGAAGGGTGCAAGGCGTTGTGCACGGGGCCAGTTCCAGCGGGCAGACCGTATTCGTGGAGCCGCTTGAAACCATCGAGCAAAATAATGAACTTGTACGCTTGCTCGATGAGGAGATGGCGGAGATTCATCGCATCCTGACGGAGATGACTCGTCTCATTGGGGAACAGGCGCAGTCGATCCTGGCGTCGGCGGATGCGCTTGGCGAACTGGAATTGCAATTCGCCAAAGCTCGTTTTGCCGAAGACTACAACTGCATCGCCGTGCAGCTTAGTGGTTCATCTGGGGACGGTCGCCCTGGCCCGTCTGCGAACCAGGCTCGCTTGCTCCTGCAGAATGCAAGACATCCACTTCTGGAGCGCAACTTAAAGCTCAAAGGCGTGGCCGTGGTCCCCATCACTGTCGAACTCGAAGGCGATCGCCGCCAGCTGGTGATTACCGGTCCAAACACCGGCGGCAAGACAGTTACGCTGAAGACGATTGGGTTGCTCGCCCTGATGGCGCAATCGGGAGTACCAGTTCCCGCAGATCGCGCCGAGATGCCTGTGTTTGACGCAGTCTTGGCGGACATCGGCGACTATCAATCGATCGAACAAAATCTTTCTACCTTTTCCGCACACGTCACCAACATCGATTTCATTTCGCGAACTGCTACTCCGCAATCGCTTGTGCTGCTCGATGAATTAGGATCGGCCACCGATCCCGAAGAAGGGGCTGCCCTCGCGGTGGCAATCGCAGCTCACTTCGGCCGTACTCGTTGCATGACGGTGATATCGACTCATCACACTTCCTTGAAGGTCTACGGCGCTAATACCCCAGGCGTGATTAACGCCTCGGTGGGATTCGATGAGTCGACGTTGCAGCCAACTTACGAGTTGAATATTGGCGTACCCGGAGCGTCCGCGGGAATCAATATCGCGCAGCGGCTGGGATTGAATCCGGCGATCATTGAAGGGGCGCGGGCGCGTCTGGGAACGCAGGCGCGCGATGTCGGTGAATTCCTGGATCGTCTACACGCGGACTTAAGGCAAGCGGAGGCCGAGCGCCTCCGCCTGAAAGCGCGCGAACAGGAATTGGAACGCGAGCGTGCTTTCTTGTCTACCGAGGGCAGGAAAGAACAGCAAAACAAGGTCCGCGAGATGGAGAAAAAGTTGGAAAGCGTGCTGCGCGATTTCGAATATCACGCTCGTGAGGCCGTGAATGCGATTCAGGACAAAGCTGCGGCGCAGAAAGTCGCAAAGAGCGCCGAACGCCAGATCGCCCGGTTGCGGCGGGAGTTTCGCGAAGAGTTCGATTCCACCGTAGTGGCGCACGCCAGCGGTGCTGACCAAGGTGACCCTAACGCCCAGCCGCAGTTGGTGAAGCAGGTCGGAGTAGGAGACAGCGTAAAACTGAAGTCGACCGGCCGCGCCGCAACTATCTCGCGCAAACTCGACGAGAACCATTTCGAAGTTCAGATCGGCGCCATGAAGATGAAGATTGCGCGTGACGATATCGCCGCCATAGTCACCACTGCCCGAGCCGCCGATTCTCCAGTGAAAGCAGCCCGCGCTCGCGGGATTTCCGTCTCGCTGGAAAATGAGGGCCAGAATGCTCCCTCGGAAATCAACGTCATCGGCTACAACGTAGACGACGCTACCCGTGAAGTTGAGAAATTCGTCGATCGCGCCTTTCTCGCCGGTCTTCCGCGAGTGCGCGTAGTCCACGGTAGCGGCATGGGAATCCTCCGCAAAGCATTGCGGCAGGCGCTGCAGTCGCACCCGCACGTAGAGTCTGTCGCCGAGCCACCACAGAAGGAAGGCGGCGGCGGGGCTACGGTGGTGGAGTTGAGAGTGTGAACGGGATCTTCGACCGCTTTTCCTCCACCGTCAACGGGATATTTCGGTCTTCCACAGTTTTTCCGCAGCTGAACTTCGTTCGATGTTCCAAAGAGCGGTTTTGTGGCTCACAATTCCAAGGGATAATTCTGCCTTCCATCCATGCCCACTGACGATTTCAAAGAGACGCTGAAGCAGCAGGCGGATATCGTCCGCATCATCGGCGACTACATCAAGCTGAAAAAGGCAGGGGCACAAAATTATTCCGGACTTTGTCCGTTCCACGGTGAGAAGACCCCCTCATTCTCAGTGCATGCGACCCGCCAGTTTTACCACTGCTTTGGATGCGGCGTTTCCGGCGACGTGTTCAGCTTCGTGCAGAAGATCGAGAATATCTCCTTTCCTGAGAGCGTTCGACTGGTGGCGCAGAAGCTCAATATTCCTCTGCCGAAAATTACTTATTCCAGTCCTCTTGAGGCTAAGGAAGCCAAACTGCGGGCGCAGTTGCTCGATGCGCAAGAGCGCGCCGCCACATTCTTCCAGGAATGCTTGAAGCGACCAGAGGGAGCTCGGGCGCGCGAGTATCTGATCGGCCGCGGGCTGGATGAAGAGACCATCGCACGCTTTCGCATTGGCTTTGCGCCAGACTCCGGATTTCTGCTCCGTGACCGCCTGATCGGTGAGTTCGGTGAAGAAATTCTGCGCGAGAGCGGATTATTTTCCTGGAAGCAGGAAGACAGCCGTCAGGAAAACGCGCGTCCGACGTCGGACCTCAGACCCCAGCCAAATCAGATTCCTCGCTCCGCTCGGAATGACGACAACGAAGGTCGTCGTAACGACGCGGAAAACGTCGGCCGGGTCGAAGCCGAGACCCGAAGCCCGAAGTCCGATGGCCGAAATATCTATTCGAAGTTCCGCAACCGCGTGATGTTTCCGATCTGCAACGAAGCGGGGAAAATCATCGCCTTCACCGGCCGTACGCTAGCCACCGACGAGAAGGCCGGCCCGAAATATTTGAACTCTCCAGAGACCGGAATTTATTCCAAGAGCCGGATTCTTTTCAATCTGGATAGTGCAAAAGAAGCGATCCGCAAGCTGGATTATGCAATTCTGGTCGAAGGCCAAATGGATTGCATCTCTGTCTTCGCGGCAGGCTTTCATAATGTTATCGCCAGTTCCGGCACGGCATTTACCGACATCCAAGCAAAACTCCTCGGCCGTTTCAGCAAAAATGTTGTTGTCAACTTCGATCCGGACACCGCCGGCGCCAAGGCCACCGAACGCACCCTCGGTTTATTGACCGAAGAAGAATTCCAGATCAAGGTGCTCACACTCGATCAGGGATTCGATCCTGATCTCTACATTCGGCGGAAAGGCAAAGACGCTTACGGCAATGCGCTACGTGGATCCCAGAAGTATTTCGACTATCTCATCGAACGCGCGCAAAATCAGTTTCCCGTGCGCAGCGCCGAGGGAAAAGTGAAAGCCGTGAACTACCTTTTGCCGCACATCCAGCGGGTACCCAGTCGGATCGTTCGCGACGAATTGGGTCAGGAGATCGCGCAAAAACTGGGAATCGATTCTGCAGTCTTGCGTCAGGAATTGCGGCACGTGGCGGCCGAGCGTACCGCATCGAAAGTAAGGCCGCCCGCGGAAGCGCAGGCCACCGACGCGGAGCGTATCCTAGTCCGTGCACTGGCTTCGGCTCGGCAAATGCAGCCTGAGGGTGAACGTATTTCCTCACGCGAGGGAGCCGAAGAAGAATTTGATCCTGCGCGCCAGGCCCAATATGCATTTCAAGGCGAGGGTTTGCACCGCGGATTGGCCACCGAGTCGCTGGTCGAGGCTCTGCTCAACGCCGGAACCGAAGTTGCTGATGTGATGGATGTATCCTGCTCCGATGGGGATCGCCGGATGCTGGCCTCAATCCTCTTGAAAGAGGAAGAAGAACTGAGCGCAGAGCGGCTCGAGGGTGCGGTGCGCGCATTGCGCCGGATCCACCTCAGACGGCAGCTTGAACAGAATCAGCGCGAGTTAAAAAAGCCAGGAGTCGCCGACGATCGGGAAAGGATGAAAAGTTTGCTGCTGGAAGTGGAGCGTTTGAGCCGCGCGCTGCGAGATCCGAATTTGGCTGAAGATGGCTTGCGAATGCCCTCGGGCGTTCCGAAAACTGCGTCAAAAGAGCTTGAAACAAAACGGTGCCTTAAGCCATCTAAATACTGAGGCCACTTACAGATAGCGGGTATCCGAGTTAAAATAGCAAGGCAACTCATAGACCGCTCAGCACTTATGTGCTAACATCTATAGGTTTGCGCTAGGTGCGCAACTCCGCGCTACCCCATATTCCTACCTGTAAAGGCATTACCATACGCTCCCCCGAGAGCGAATTGACGAATTTGAGGAACACTCCTTGGCTCTTGAAGACAAGTACGACGACATAAAAAAGCTGGTCGACGCCGGTAAAGAAAAGGGATACCTGACTTACGATCAGGTAAACGAATTGATTCCACATGATGTGGTCAGTCCGGAAGACCTTGATGACCTGCTGACGACCATTGGTACGCAGGGCATTGACGTGCTGGAAGGCCCAAAACTTCCTTCCGCTGCGCTCGATAAGAAATTTGAAGAAGGTGAAGAGGGCGAGGACGTTGAACTCGATCTCACTCCCGGCGCTCTCGAAAAAACCAACGATCCCGTCCGCATGTACCTGCGCGAAATGGGAACCGTTCCCCTGCTCACTCGCGAAGGCGAAGTAGAGATTGCCAAGCGAATCGAGCGTGGTCAGCTGCGCGTGCTCAAGGCGCTCTCGCGCTCTCCCATTGTGATTCACGAACTTTTGGCCATGGGCGAGGATCTCAAGAAAGGTGTGCGCTCCATCAAGGAAGTCGTGACCTTCGATGAGGAAGAGATCACCGACGAAATCCTGCAAAACCGGTTGAACGAGTTTACCGGCAAGATCGATAACATGGCCAAGCTGTACAAAAAGGCCGGGCTGCTGCAGGAAAAGTATGCGACAGTATCTTTGAAAAAGCGGCCTAAGGATCACCGCCGCGCCCGCCGCAATCTTGCGCGCGGCATCGTGGCCGTTTCAAAGGCGGTTCGCAAGCTGGGTTTCACCAACGCGGAGCGCAAGCGACTCATCGACCGCGTCAACAAAACCGTTGACAGCATGCGCTCGCTCGACCGGCAGGCTGGTAATCTCGAGCGCAAGGCCGACGCTACCCGCAGCGAAGATCAAAAAAAAGAATACCGCCGCCAGGCGCGCGCCGTAAGAAGCGAGATTGAAAAGCTCGAGGTGGAAGCCGGGCTCCTGTTCCAGGAGATCAAGCGCACGCAGCGCGAAATCATCCAGGGCGACATGGACGCCGAGCAGGCCAAGCGGGAACTGATTGAGGCCAACCTCCGTCTCGTGGTTTCGATCGCGAAAAAGTACACCAATCGCGGCTTGCAATTCCTTGACCTGATTCAGGAAGGCAATATCGGCCTGATGAAGGCCGTCGACAAGTTCGAATACCGCCGCGGCTATAAGTTCTCCACGTATGCCACGTGGTGGATTCGGCAGGCGATTACTCGTGCAATTGCTGATCAGGCGCGTACGATTCGTATCCCTGTGCACATGATCGAAACCATCAACAAGCTGATCCGCACCTCGCGGCAGCTGGTGCAGGAACTCGGACGCGAACCCACTTCGGAAGAAATCGCCAAGCGCATGGATATTCCAGTCGCGAAAGTACGGAAAGTCCTGAAGATCGCGCAGGAACCCATTTCTCTAGAAACGCCAATTGGCGAAGAAGAGGATTCCCATCTCGGCGACTTCATCGAAGACCGCGCTGTCGTTTCTCCGGCCGAAGCCGTAATCAACGTGAATCTCAAGGACCAGACGGGACAGGTCCTGCGCACGCTGACCCCGCGGGAAGAAAAGGTTATCAAGATGCGTTTCGGTCTGGAAGATGGCAGCGAGCATACCCTCGAAGAAGTTGGCCAGTCGTTCGCAGTAACTCGGGAACGTATCCGCCAGATTGAAGCCAAAGCTCTGCGCAAACTGCGTCATCCTTCGCGCTCGCGCAAACTGCGCGCCTTTATGGACGGAGTTCGAGACTAAACTCGCGCGTCCCGGCACCCGGCTCTAGCCGGCGAGGACTTCTCGCTTCAAGTTTTTATCTCGAAACAGGGCACGGCTTCGGTCGTGCCTTTTCCTTTCGGGCATGGGACTTGTACCCTCTACCCGAAAGCGTTCGCATGCGTGGAACTTTCGCCCGAGAGCTTCGGTTGACCCTGTACGTTAGTATAGGGTTGAGAATCCAGTGATGCGAATTGGTGAACTGGCAAATCAGGCTGGGATCAACGTACAGTCGGTCCGCTTCTACGAGCGGCGAAGCATACTCCGCGAGCCGGCGCGAACTCCTGCCGGCTATCGTGTTTACGGCAAAAGCGACCTGGAAGACATTTGCTTTATTAAGCAATGCCAGGAACTGGGATTTACGTTGAAAGAAATCCAGCCTCTGCTCCGGTTGCACCGCGCTGCGGCGAGGATGACTGCGGCGGGTTCCCGAAAACCCGCCGAATTCCGCGACATCTCGCGCCTGGCGCGGGTGAAGCTGCAGCAGATCGAGGAGAAGATGACCGCGCTACGATTGATGCGCATGAAGCTTCTCCAAATGGTCGACAAGATTGATACGGTCTCTACGGTCGGCTGCCCTGCGTCAGCGGGATCCTCGCGAACTTCGAAACGCTAAAACAGCGGCCACTAGAGGAAAAACTCCGCGCGTCACCCTTGACTCTATACATAGGTACAAGCCGCACACTGCCTTTTCTGTCGGCGACGCCTGGGCGTCGGGCAGAGAGGAGACTCGAGGTGGGATCCGCTTACCGTTCCGCTAAAGGCCGCGTGGCTTGGGTTCTGATGCTCGGTGTCCTTGCTGCACTGGGCGCGATCTTCGTGTGGCGCGGCGCGACAAGGGCAGAGAAGATGCAACCCGAGCCGTCCAGTAAGTCTCAGTTCGTCCAACTGACAGCACAAGGCACCGCGAAGATCGTGATAGAGATCTTGACGGTCGGTCAGCAGGAGATCCGCGGCCGTCTTCTCGAAAAGCAGGATGAGACGCACTACCTTCGCACCGATAATCCAGTTGAGATTAAACGGAGTGCGGCTACGGTTGTCGTTATGGGCGAGGCGGCCGATATTCGTCCGGGCGCGATCCTTCACGTTACCGGCGCTCTCGGCACCGATCATAGTGTTGAGGCCCGAAAGATTGTCATCCTCACAGGATATCTGCAGGTGAAATAGACTTGGCGATGACAACTTACTTGGTCAGCAGCGTAGCGGGAAGACTCGGCGTTGTTTTATCCGGTTTTGCGATCGTCCTACCCTATGTCCTGCGGCGGAACCGCATGAGCGGAATACTGGGCTTTGCACAAAAACATCCGGCACCCTATCTGCACCGCTTGTGGCCTCACTTCTGGCTGGGATACCTGATTTTGGTTTTTTCCGTGGTTCATGGGTTTACCGCGGCGATGTCGCGCGCGAATCAGGCGGGCGTGTGGGCAGCTACCGCTGCATTGTTCCTTCTGATCGTGGAAGTCATACTCGGCTTATCGTTGCGCGATGTTCACCTGACACGAAGAACTTCGGTCCGCCGAGTCCATTTTTGGATGATGACAGTCTTTGTGGTGTCCTTGGCTTCGCATCTATGGCTTAACGCCAGATGACTCCGCTCGGACAAACTCGAAGTCCCCGGAGCGATAGAAGACCCAAGATTCGTTCCAGAGGGATGACGGCCTCAATTCTCGCCAAATTTTCTTCAGGTTTCCAAGCAAGTCAACGCCCGGGGATATAAAAAATTACTTGCGCCGGAGGCCGTTCCCGCATCAGATATTATCTGTTTGGGAGATTCCGATTCCTCAGGTGACGATCAAGACGGGCCTCACCACGCCGGATGGGCGCGAAGAACTCCTCACCGAATATCTCTGCGACCAGCCGGGCTGCCCCAATATTGCAACTCATGCGCTCGGGTGCGTGAGAGAAGTCGGAGCTATGGCCGCCGTCTGCGACGAGCACACGCCCAACCGCCAGCCTTAGCGCAACACCGTCAGGCAGAGAGTTTTGCGCATATCAACTAGCCGCCATGCACCTCGTTCCTGAACGGGAATCTTTAGCAGCCGCGGTGACGAATCCCCCATTCCCACTTGTATGTTCTGACGGAACTCACGCCGCAGCCGAACTGCCTGAAACGAGTCCAATTTCTTTACATCGTCTAAGTTATTGGTACTTTACCGAGGCGGCAAATGGCGGGCCGTAATCGGTTAAAGTTTTCCTCAGGCTTCCACAGGGAATTCTCAAAGTCCACAGTTTCTCCACAGTCAAAAGGTTTTTTCGATTGCGACTCGTAACGATCTATCGCAAAGTGGTTTCACCGAAAACGTTGGACCTTCCGAGGCTTGCTGAACGATGATTGCGGCGAAGCGGCGGCAGACCGGTAATTCTCGAGGGTGAATTGCCGGGGGGAAATCGGAAACGCGCGTGAGTGCGTACTGGTTGCCCGGGCATGCGGCCTCCTCCACTGCCTGCTCTTTGAGTTGGGTTGGGCCGCTGGCCGTCACAGGGTTGCGGAGCAGGGATTCTTCGAATCACTGTTCTCGCAACGTAGCGGTAAATGTGGCGCTCATTCAAGCGGAGTGCTGTCGGACCGCTACCGTCGTCCCGCGGCCCTAAGCGGCGGGAAGGCAGCTTCGCAAGGTCCACGAACGATGCGGCTCGGGGTGGCTGGCCTTCGAGCCGCATTTGTTTTTCGCGGGCTTCTCACTTCTACAATCATGGCTTCTTCATCAGCCTTGACTTTTAATTCGCTTTTTGTTCTCCTGCGCTAGAAGTCCTTGCATCCTGCAGAGCCGATCAGAATTCGTCGAGTCCAAAACTTTTTTGAATAGGACTTCGTTTTCCAACGGATGCGCCTCGCATTCACAACCTGCATCCGGTTAGTGTTCCATATGCATTTCGAGAGCTAGGAAAAAATTAAACTGTGGCTACGACTGATTACAGCATCAGCACTCTTCCCGCGAACGTAGAAGCCGAGCGATCGATTCTGGGTGCGATCCTGCTCGATAACTTTGCCTATAACCAGGCCGCCGAGCATTTGCGCATCGAAGATTTTTCGCTCGACTCGCACCGCCGTATTTACGCGCGCATGGTCGATCTGGCCGAATCCTCGCGCCCGATCGACATGATCACGCTGATCGACGAGCTTGATCGCCATAAAGATCTACAGGCGATCGGCGATGTTGGCTACGTCTCGAGCCTGCTCGATGGCGTGCCCGACCGGCCGAGCATCGAGCACTACGTCAAGATTGTTCGCGACAAAGCGCTGTTGCGAGGATTGATTCATGCAGCAAATACGGCGATTGCCCGCGCTGCCGATCAATCCGATGCTGCCGAAGAAGTGCTCAGCGATGCCGAGGCGGCGATCTTCCAACTCTCGGAAAAGCGCATTGGCCGCGGCTTCATGGGCGTGCAGGAGATCGTCCGCGAATCGTTCGGCTCGGTCGACGCACTGTTGCAACGCGGCCAGCGCATCACGGGATTGGCAACGCATTACACCGATCTCGATGAAATGACCAGCGGATTGCAGCGCTCCGATCTGGTAATCATCGCGGCGCGGCCTTCGATGGGCAAAACCGCGTTCGCCATGAACATCGCCGAAAATGCCGCTGTGGAAGATAAACAAGTGGTGGGAGTGTTCTCGCTGGAAATGTCGCGCGAAGCTTTGTTGTTGCGCTTGCTTTGTTCGCAGGCAAAAGTCGACGCGCACAAAATGCGCACCGGATCACTTTGGCAGGACGACACGCGGAAAGTGGTGCGCGCCATGGAGCAGTTGGCGCACGCGCCAATTTTCATCGACGATACTCCCGGAATTTCATTGAGCGAGATGCGCGCGAAGGCGCGGCGGCTGAAACAGTCGCAAGGCAGACTTGACTTGATCATCGTGGATTACCTCCAGCTCATGTCGGGTGGAAGCAAGCGTTACGAAAATCGTACGCAGGAAGTCTCGGCAATTTCGCGCGGATTGAAAGCGCTGGCGAAAGAACTCAGCGTGCCCGTGATCGCGCTCTCGCAGTTAAGCCGTGCGCCCGGAAAGCCGCGGTGGCGATCATCGTCCGCAACTCGCTGACCTGCGCGAGTCGGGCTCGATCGAGCAGGACGCCGATCTGGTGATGTTTATTTTTCGCGAAGAAGTGTACAAGCAGGACGACCCCGATCTGCAGGGCAAGGCCGAGATCATCATTTCGAAACAGCGCAATGGTCCCATCGGCCGAGTCAATCTGGCCTTCCTGAAAAACTGCACCAGATTCGAGACTATGGTGGAGGGCGGGTTACCTCCGGAGGATTGATCTTGCCAGCTACAGGAGTCACTGTAGTTGTCCTCCGGTAAGTACCTTAGCCGCTGTGATTTGCATCGGCCGCACGGGCTGTGGAAAAGCTTGTGGAATGGCGGAGGACCGCCTTCACTTCACCCGCAAGTTCAAGCGAAAAGCAAAGCCCAAGCCCCTCGCTACTTTCCTCTTAAATCCCTGAGTAGTAACCAGTTAAACAATTAACCGCGCATTAACATGGTCAAAACTCAACAGAGGGTTGGACTTCGTTCCCAAATTGGAGATTTGCACATTTTGCCTGGGGGCGCTTCCCGCTGGGGGACTAAAAGGTTCGAACTCCTTGGAAGCCGGAATTCATTCCCATCTCGACTCGTGGATAGTGGTTATTGCGAGGCCAACGCTACGGGAATTGCGAGAAGTCCGCTTAAACTACTGTCCTCGCCGACCTTGAGAACCGCCAGAAAAGCCTCCTGCGGTATATCGACGCGGCCGATGCGCTTCATTCGTTTTTTGCCTTCCTTCTGCTTTTCCAGAAGCTTCCGTTTGCGGGAAATATCGCCGCCGTAGCACTTGGCGATCACGTTTTTGCGAATGGCGGAGACGGTTTCGCGGGCGATAATTTTTGCGCCGATGGAGGCCTGAATCGCAACTTCGAACATCTGCCGCGGAATAAGCTGCCTCATTTTCGAGACCAGAGCTTTGCCGCGCTCGTAAGCAAAATCGCGATGCACAATAATGGAAAGCGCATCCACCGGTTCGCCCGCCACCAGGATGTCGAGCTTCACCATCGGCGACTCCCAATAATCGGCGAGGTGATAATCGAGCGAAGCGTAGCCGCGGGAAACTGATTTCAGGCGATCGTAAAAATCGAGCACGATTTCGTTCAGCGGTAACTCATAGTGCAACATCACGCGCGACGAACTGACATACTCGAACGTCTTCTGCTTGCCGCGCTTGTCTTCCACCAGTTTAAGAATTCCGCCGACATATTCTTCGTTGGTGAGAATCGTAGCCAGGATCACTGGCTCCTGAATTTTGGCGATCTCGCTGGGATCGGGCCAGCGCGAGGGATTATCGACTTCGATCATCTCGCCGTCGGTTTTGTAGATTTTGTAGCGCACGCCGGGCGCGGTGGTGATGAGTTCGAGCGCGAACTCGCGCTCCAGCCGCTCCTGAATGATCTCCATATGAAGCAGGCCGAGGAAGCCGCAGCGGAAGCCGAAACCCAGCGCGACGGAACTTTCCGGCTCGAAGAAAAATGAAGAATCATTCAGCCGTAATTTTTCCAGCGCTTCGCGGAGCCGCGTGTGCTCGTGCGCGTCCACGGTGTAGAGCCCGGCGAATACCATGGGCTTGATTTCTTCGAAGCCGGGCAGCGCTTCGAAGGCGGGATTGGCATCGTCGCGTGATCGTGTCGCCGATTTTTGTGTCGGCGACATTCTTGATGTTGGCGATGAGAAATCCGACTTCGCCCGCTTTCAGTTCACCGATTTCCACCGGCTTGGGCGTGAGTACGCCGAGAGTTTCCGCATCGAAGGTTGTCCCGTTCGACCACAGACGAATTCTCTGCGCCCTTGCGCAGCGTTCCCTGGAAGACGCGAGTGAGAATCACCACCCCGCGGTAAGGATCGAACCAGGAGTCGAAAATCAAGCGCCTGCAGCCGGCTGTCAGGATTGCCCTTGGGCGGAGGCACGCGCTTCACGATCGCTTCGAGCACGTCGGGCACGCCCTGGCCAGTTTTCGCGCTGATGAGCACGGCATCGGAAGCATCGAGTCCGACGGCGCTTTCGATCATTTCTTTGGTGCGCGGAATATCGGCGCTTTGCAGATCGATCTTGTTAATGACGGGAATGATTTCGAGTCCGTTATTGATTGCCAGGTAGGCGTTGGCGAGCGTTTGCGCTTCCACTCCCTGCGAAGCATCGACGATGAGCAGCGCGCCTTCGCACGATGCCAGCGAGCGCGAGACTTCGTAAGAAAAGTCCACGTGGCCGGGAGTGTCGATCAAGTTGAGCTGATAAGTCTGGCCGTCCTGCGCGGTGTACATCATGCGGACGGCGTGGGCCTTGATGGTGATGCCGCGTTCGCGCTCCAGATCCATGGAGTCGAGCACCTGCGCCTGCATCTCGCGCGCGGTGAGCGATCCGGTCAACTCCAGCAGGCGGTCTGCCAGCGTGGATTTACCGTGGTCGATATGCGCGATGATGGCAAAGTTGCGGAGGAAAGCGGCGTCCATAGGAATGAAGGGCTAATCTTTGATTTTAGCAGGGCGAAGCTGTTCTCAGTTCCCATGCCGTGTTCGCTGTCATTCCGCACTTGCGGGTTCTTCGGTACAATCCTCCACTGTGATTGTGGAGGAAGAACGATGCGCAAATTGATCATCGTTGCTCTCTGGCTCGCTGGTTCTGTGCCATTGACGGCGCAAACTCTCTCGCCGAAGGTGCGCCGTTTGTGAAGGTCGACGCGCCACGGTTGCTCTCACTCATGTGCGCGTGATCGACGGCACTGGCGCTCCCGCGCGGGAAGATCAGACGATCGTATCTCAAAAGGAAAGATCGAGTCGGTTTCCGATTCCGCGTCGGCGAAGGTACCAAAAGATGCGCAGGTGCTCGACCTTCACGGTTACAGCGTGATTCCGGGACTGGTGGGCATGCATGACCACATGTTTTATCCCATGGGCAACGGCATCTTCGGAGAGATGGCATACAGCTTTCCTCGTTTATACCTCGCAGGCGGAGTGACCACCATCCGAACCACGGGTTCGATCGAGCCCTACACGGATCTCGAACTCAAGAAGCAAATCGATAAAGGAGAAACGCCCGGGCCCAAAGATCCACGTAACCGGACCTTATCTGGAAGGCGCGGGCTCTTGGGCACTGCAGATGCACCAGCTCACCGGCCCTGACGATGCAACCAAGACCGTCAATTTCTGGCTGGATCAGGGCGTCGACAATTTCAAAGCGTATATGTTCATCACTCCGCGAGAGCTTTCCGCCGCGGTGGCCGCGGCCCACAAGCGAGGCGCAAAAGTGACCGGACATCTATGCTCGATCGGTTTTCGAGAAGCTGCCGCGATTGGCATTGATGACCTGGAACATGGGTCTGCTTCGTGGACACGGAATTCTTTCCCTGGAAAAAGGCGGATGAGTGCCCGAAAAGCTCGACAATGCGTTCAATTCCAAGCTGGACGTAGCAACCGGGCCGCCGCACGACATGATCCTCGACCTGGTTCAGCGCCACGTCGCGGTCACTTCGACGCTTCCTGTGTTCGAGATGTTCGTTCCGGGCCGGCCGACGATTCAGCAGCGCATTCTCGATGCGCTGTCTCCGGATGCCCGTACCGCGGTGCTTGAGAATAAAGTTCGTGCCAGCGATTGAGTCGACGATCCAGAAGCGATATCACACCGAAGTCTCGCCTTGGGCGGCGGCATTCAAGAAGGAAATGGAGTTCGAGCATGCGTTCGCGCAAGCCGGAGGTTTGCTCTTGGCGGGACTCGATCCTACCGGCATGGGAGGAGTGGTCGCCGGGTTCGGCGATCAGCGAGAAGTCGAGTTGCTGGTGGAGGCGGGATTCACTCCGCTGAAGGCGATTCACATCGCGACTGTCAACGGCGCTCAATATCTGAACGAGGCTGACCAGATCGGCACGATCGCCCCCGGCAAGCAAGCGGATCTGGTGGTGATCAAAGGTGATCCGTCGAAGACAGATCAGCGATATTGAAAATGTCGAGACCGTGTTCAAGGACGGCATCGGCTACGATTCCGCCAAGCTGATCGAATCGGTGCGCGGCGTGGTGGGCAGCCGCTGGCATTCGGTACGGTGGCTCTTCAATTAGAATCAGCAGCGCATGCTTATTCTCGCTTCCGCCTCGCCTCGCCGCCAGGAGTTACTGCGCAACGCCGCGATTCCGTTTGAAGTGCAGCCCGCTGACATCGACGAAACGCCGCTCGCAGGGGAATCTCCGCGCGATTGTGCCGAACGACTGGCGCGGGAAAAAGCAATTACAGTCTCTCGGAAACGGCCAGCAAGATTACGTTCTGGGCGCGGACACGATCGTCGTTATCGATGAGACCGATCCTCGGGCAAACCGCGGATGCCGTGGATGCTGCCCGCATGCTGCGATTGTTATCGGGACGCACCCACGAAGTGATCACCGGAGTGTGCATCTTGATCCGATCGCGGGACGATGGTACCGAGCACTTGGAAACTGCATCCGAGACCACGCGGGTGACGATGCGCGAGATCTCCGACGATGAGATCCGGGATTACATCGCAACCGGGAACCGATGGACAAGGCCGGAGCATACGCGATCCAGGGCATCGCCTCGCGCTGGATTCCGCGCATCGAAGGGGATTACAGCAATGTGGTGGGACTGCCCGTGGCTTTGGTTTACGGCATGTTGAAGGAGAGAGGAGCCTTGACCGTGATCGAGACTCTTTGACAAGCTTTGACTCTGGCGCGAGATAGCTACTAGCTTCGTCAGACTTCTTTTTTTCGGCCTTCGCTTCCTTTTCTTTTCTTTCTTTTCTTCTTCCGGTTCTTTCATCGCCGACTTGAAGTTACGAATGCCCTCCCCCAGGCCCTTGCCGAGCGCGGCGAATTAGCTTGTTCCGAAAAGCAGAAGGGCGATGGCCACAATCAAAAGCAAATGCAACGGCTGAAACAGACCCTCACCCATAAATCCTCCATTCGGACGTTGCCGCTGAACGCCGCGTCAGCCATCCGCCGCTTAGAAAATTCTAGGCTACCGCAGTGGGCCAGTCAAAGGGAGTCAAAGGAGCCACTAAACCGCTCGATCATTTCTGCGAGCAGCAGTGCTCTGCGCGGCAGTTCGGAAATCAGAATGAATTCGTGCACAGCATGTGCGCCTTCTCCAACGCCGCCCATACCGTCGAGCGTGGGAATGCCGATTCCGGCGGTGAAGTTTCCATCGGAGCCGCCACCCACGGCCGCTTCTTCAAGCTTCCATCCCACTTCGTCGGCGATCGCTTGCAGCTTTCTTATATAGCTCCGCCACTCCCGCGGTTCGCTCCATGGGAAGGCGGTTGATTCCGCCGGTCAATCTCGAGTTTGCAAAATTGGTCGAACGGTTTCAGGGAGCGCAAGTTTGCGGTCGATGCCGGCGCTTGTTTTGCGCTCTTGATGCGCACATCGATCATGAGCCGACGCCTCGGCAGCAACCACATTCGTCCGCGTTCCGCCTTCGATGACGCCCGCGTTTACGGATAATGCCTCCCGCGAGATGATTCAAGCTTCGAGATGGCAGCGATCTGCCGGGCTAAGCTCAAGAATGGCGCTATGGCCTTTTCCGGGATCAAGGCCAGCGTGCGCCGCAACGCCTTTTATGCGCAGCGTGTATTCCCCTACGCCTTTGCGCGCAGTTTTGACTGCGCCTCGAAGTCCGGCTGCAGGCTCCAGTACCAGAACGCCGGCGGATTTTTTTGCCAAGGCCTCGGTGATCTTCCGCGATGAACGACTGCCCACTTCTTCATCTGAAACCAGGAAGACGGTGACTGGCCGCGGCAGGCCGCTGTGCCACGTCCTGCAGCGCCTGCAATGGCATGCAAGGATGAGAGCGATGCCTGACTTCATGTCGAGCACGCCCGGGCCCACGCAGTCGGCCGTTCTCGATTTTGCACGGCATCTTGCCAGAGTGCCGAGTGGATACACCGTGTCATAGTGCCCTAGCAGCAACACTGGCTTCCGATTTGTCGAGGCAGACGACTAGAAAGTCAATTTGCAGGCTGTCGCCAAATTCATTGCCGGGATGGAATTGGGTTTTTCCGCCCAGCGCTTGGAATTTTGCGCGCGAGAAATGCGCGATACGATCGACCGCTTCTTTATTGTCGCTGGGGGATTCAATCTCGACCAGTTCGCGAATCGTCTGGACGATTCGCTGTTGTTGTTCGAGAAGTGGCGAAGGCGCTCTGCGTACGGCAACGCCACTAGCGATGCTGCGCTTCTCTTACGGGTCACAATTTTCCTTCGCGGCACGGAGTTCGCTTGTCGCGCTGTTTATGCGGCGCGGTACAGTATAATCTTCAGGCTGATTGAGACGAACCATGATTGAGAGCACGCATCCTAACGACGCACTGAGTCCAAAGACGGTGCTCGACATCCACGATATCCTGAAAATTTTGCCGCACCGCTATCCTTTTCTCCTGATCGACCGCGTGCTCGAATTGAAGCGCAAGGAAAGGATCATTGCGATCAAGAACGTTACCATCAATGAGCCCTTTTTCAATGGCCACTTTCCCGGCTTGCCCATCATGCCTGGAGTTCTAATCGTCGAGGCAATCGCGCAGGCAGGCGGCGCCTTGCTGCTCACAGAAGTGGAAGATCGGAATAACAAAGTAATGGTCTTCACGGGTATTGAGCGCGCGAAGTTTCGGCGTCCGGTGAGTCCGGGAGACCAACTCCGCATTGAAGTGGAAGTCGCAGGATGGCGCGTCATCCCTCGTATGACCGCAGCGAAGATGCATGGGGTGGCGTATGTCGCAGGCAAGCGCGTGGCGGAAGCAACTGTGTCATGCCAGTTGATCGATAGTGCCCGTGGCCGCGGCGACGGATCCGAGGGCGCGTCTGCGGAATGATTTGAGGTTGGACAGCCCGGGCTGCTGACCTCCAGATATTTATTCATGAACGTTCATCCTACGGCGATTGTCGATCCGCGATCCCGAGTCCCCGCGTCCTGCAAGGTCGGCCCGTACTGTGTGATCGGTCCTGACGTCGAAATGGGGGAGAATTGTAATTTGGTGTCGCACGTTGCAATCGAGGGTCCCGCAAAAATCGGCTCCAACAATGCGTTTTTTCCCTTCAGTGCGATCGGCATGGCTCCGCAGGATATTTCTTATCGCGGAGAGCCCACAAGACTGGAAATTGGTGATCATAACGAGATCCGCGAATGCGTCACCATCAGCCGTGGCACTGTAAAGGGCGGCGGACTCACCAAAGTTGGCAGCCACACCCTCATCATGGCCTACTCCCACATCGGACACGACAGCGTAATTGGTGACCACTGCATGCTGGTGAACGGTGCGACTTTAGGTGGGCACGTGACCGTGGAGGAATGGGCGGTGGTCGGAGCACTCTGTCCTGTCCATCAGTTCGTACGCATCGGCGCTCACGCTTATGTTGGCGGTGGCACAACTATTACGCAGGATGTCCTCCCGTTTTCGATGACGTCCGCCGCGCGCAACACCCATGCCTACGGGATGAACAAAGTCGGCCTGGAGCGTCGGGGATTTTCGCCCGAGCGCATCCGCAAGATTCACCATGCTTACAAGACTTTGTTGGCGTCTAAGATGAATACTTCCCAGGCGCTTGAGAAACTGAAGGCGGAAGATGATCGCGGTGAAGACGTGGACCTGCTGATTCGCTTCATCGAATCGTCGCAGCGCGGAGTCATCAAGTAAAGTTGCAGCGGGTTGGTTCTTCATTCGCTACCTATGGAACGTCTCGGCCTTATCGCCGGCAACGGAAATTTCCGCTTCTCGTGCTGGATGCGGCGCGGGCGGCAGGATACGAGGTCGTGGTGGTCGCCATCCAGGAAGAAACTTTTCCTGAGATTGACTCGCATGGTGCTACTTCCGTTCACTGGCTCTCTCTGGGTGAACTATCTAAATTGATTGAGACCTTCAAACGTGAAGGCGTAAGCCGCGCCGTCATGGCAGGACAGGTAAAGCATAAGCAGATCTTTTCGGCGATTCGCCCGGATTGGCGATTAGCGAAACTACTTTTATCGCTGGGCTCGCGCAATACTGACAGCCTGCTCGGCGCCGTGGCCAAGGTCCTGGGAGATGAAGGCATCACGCTGGAAAGTTCCACGTGGCTGCTGGAGCCTCTGCTGGCAAAGTCTGGCGTGCTCACTCGCCGCACGCCGAGCGATCAGGAACGGAAGGATATCGATTACGGCCTCAGAGTAGCTCTGCGACATCGCTCAGCATGACATCGGACAGACAGTGGTCATGGCCGAAGCTGCGTGCGTAGCGATCGAAGCGATGGAAGGCACCGACGCCACCATTGAGCGCGCCGGGCTCCTCATGCGAACGCTTCACGGGCAGGCATCCACGCTGAGCCGTGACCTGACTGTTGTGAAGATTGCGAAACCCAATCAGGATATGCGCTTCGATGTCCCCGTAATAGGGGTGAAGACCATAGAAGTGATGCAGGCTGCGGGCGCGACGTGCCTCGCTATCGATGCCGGGAAGTGTTTGCTGTTGGATGGAGAAAAAATAATTGACGCGGCCAACGCGGCGGGAATCGCGGTTGTGGCCGGCCCGGACACCTGAGTATTTTTTCAGTTCGGCTAAGGAGAACCCCAACATGACTTCACCAAACTCCGCTCCCGCACTGGTCGCCGAGCAACTCCGCCGCGCGTTCGAAGGCGACGCTTGGCATGGCCCCGCACTGCTGGAATTACTGCATGACATGGACGCTCGCACAGCGGCGGCCAAAGTGTTGCCGGATGTTCACAGCATATGGGAGATTGTTCTGCACATAGCCGCGTGGGACGCAGCGGCGTCCCGCCGTATCGCTGGAGAGAAAACTCAGCCGACAGGAGTAGCTAATTTCCCGGTTGTCCCAAAGCCAACGGAAGCTGCCTGGCGCAAAGCCATGGCTCACGTCAAACGCACGCACGATTCACTTGTCAAAACGGTTGCAGGGATGCCGGAGTCGCGCCTGCGCGAGCGCGTACCGGGCAAGAAATATGATTTCAATTTCATGCTCCACGGAGTGGCCCAACACGAGCTCTACCACGCGGGACAAATTGCCATTTTGAAGAAGGCTCAAGGTAAATAAACCTGTGCAACCCTGCCATCGTTTCAGGTTGCCCTCGCACGCCCCCCAGGTACTATCGAGCTTCGCCCGACGCACAGGGACGGTGGCTGTCTTCACGCGAGCATATCTAACACTGGACTCGAAAAATTGCGCAATCTGGCGTTCGAATTAACGGGTACAATTTGTAGTTCCACGTGGCAACCAGCCAGCCGAGAGTTCCTTCCTGCAATCTGAAAATCCGATTTCCGTCGCGGTGGTGGGAGTGGGCGTGTTTGGACGCAACCATGCCCGGGTGTATCACGAACTAGAGATGCAGGGCGAGCCGGTTCGCTTGCTGGGGGTGGTCGACCCAAAACTCGACCGCGCCGATGCGGTGGCGCGAGAGTTTGGATGTCGCGCCTTCGGATCTGTCGACCAGATGCTGACCACGCACAGCGAAGTGCGGGCAGCGTCAGTCGCGGTTCCCACGGTTCACCATCTGGAGGTAGCCCGCGCCTTGATGCAGGGCGGCGTGGATGTCCTCATCGAAAAGCCCCTGGCTGCGTCACTGGCCGAAGCGGACGAATTAGTTCAGCTCGCAGCCACTCACAAACGCATTGGCCAGACCGGGCATCTGGAACGCTTCAATCCCGCGGTGCGTGCCACGATTCCACTGCTTACGCATCCGATGTTTTTTGAAGTGCATCGGCTCAGCGTTTTCACGCCCCGGTCGCTTGATGTCGATGTCGTGCTCGACCTGATGATTCACGATCTGGACATTGTGCTCGCTTTTGTGAATTCTCCCCTCAAGGAAGTTCGCGCGGTCGGCTTGCCGATTCTGTCAGGGAAGGTTGATATCGCAAATGTTCGGCTGGAGTTCGAATCGGGATGCGTGGCAAATTTCACGGCCAGTCGGGTCTCCACCGAGCGCGTCCGCAAGTTGCGGTTCTTCCAGCCGCGGCAGTACGTGTCGGTCGACTATGGACGCCAGGAAGTGCTTGTGTTCACGGTGGGAGACGATGGCTCGGCTCCCAGCATACCAACGATCAATCCCCAGATTGGAGTCGGCAAACCCGCGGTTACGTCGGAAGAACCTCTCCACGCGGAGTTGAAATCTTTTCTTTCCGCCGTGAGGCACCGCTCGACCCCCACGGTTTCGCTCGAGGATGGGAGACGGGCTCTCGCTCTCGCCCTTGATGTTGTGGAAGCGATTCGGGAGCATGGAAAGAAAGTTGGCCTGGCCGGCTTGGCGAAACCGAAAGCATAGGAAATTAGAAAATTCAGGAGCGCAAGTCATGGAACCAGAGATTCAAAACAATCGCGAGCAAAATCCCGCCGAGGCCGCAACTCACGTCGCAAGTGCTCACCAGATTCTGCAGGCCTTGCAGGAGAAAATTGGGAAGCACCCCGAGATAGGTGCGGCCATTACCAAACTGGAAATGGCGCTGAATATACTGGCGGTAAAAACTGGCGGAGTACTGTAGCTGCCACTGTTCATTCTGACAGTTTCTGAAGCTGCCAAGTCTCTCTAATATGAGCTGTCTATCTGGAGGTAACATGTCGAATCCTGAGTCTAAAACGTGTGCCCATATACCCTGCCGATGCCTGGTCCCTGCGGGAAAAAAGTTTTGCGGTTCAGTTTGCGAAGATGCAGGTTCCGAGGATGTGGAGATTGCGTGTGAATGCGACCATCCGCCGGTTTGCGCTCTAATTGTCCCGAATGAGTCAGTCGCCTAGTTCTGCGTGAGCGTGGCGGGCGTCGTCTAATTCGCGTCGAGGGAGGTAGCTCCCTCGACGGCCTAAGTCGAATATCCTACTGGCTTCCTTCCGCCTCGCCTCGCGCTGGCGAGTAACCCTTTGGAATCTCCATCAGTGCCGGGTCTGGCTCTGTCCGCACCAGTTGACCGACGGTCAGCTTTACTGTCCCCGTCCGCGGGTCACTGTGTTTGATCATCAGATTGATGCGGAGATCATCTGCGTACCAGTATTCGTCCACAATCACGACTTCCTTGCCAGTGCCGTTGTTTTCGGCCGGGATAGTTTGAATCTCGCGAACCCCGTGCGCCGGTGATCCTTCCATCTCCAGAATGCCCAGATCCTCTGTGCGCGTGAACTCGTTCGGAGGCAGCGTACCGCCGGTCGGCGAGGCATTGATAAGGGAGGGTGGCACCGTGGCAGGTGGTCGATTTACCGTCATGGTCCAGAATGTTCGCGCTCTAGGATTGAGCATCGTGGAGGTTCGGGTAAGCGGATCGTACAGGTGAATCCGCTCGACTTCAGGTGTCTGGGTGCTTGAAACCGGCAGTAGCGCGCGTGACTCGTTATAGATGCGGCCATGGCTGTCTCGGTGAATGTCGCGGATCGTTTTCAGGTTGAGGACGGCGCCATCACGCTGCACGACCGATCGCTCCACAGTAACTACTGCGCTGAAGGGTGCGTTGGGGACGGGCGTAACAAAGATGTCCTGCGTCGCGGCACGCGTAGGAGCGATCGTTGCTGCCAAAAGAAACAGCAAGGAGACCAGAGCCAGAAAGAATCGCCTGTGCATCTTGAACCTCCAGCGACTTTCTTAGCTACGAGCCTATCTTTGCCGGTATCGCTTGGCAAGGGAAGAAAGCTGGAACAGGGCGTCAAAAAGATGGCTGGTCTCGCGACTCGACCCGCTCGCGGAATCAAGCCGTCTCCCGGCATTTTTGTGATACTCTTCCCGCCAACTTTCTTTCTGTGCGTCGGGGTTACCTACCTCCGAAACGATGAGTGGGGAATGGGGCTGGCTGCGATGCGGATATTGCTTTTGACAAATTCGCTTTTGCTTGTGCTGGTGTCCGGGGCGCTTGCGCAGACAACGACGCTGCAGACAAATGTGGTCTACGTGTGCAAGGACGGACAAAGCTTTAAAGTTTTTTCCTGCAACAGTACCACTGGCGCCTGCGACTTTCAGAATTACAAGAATGGACAGGCATTCCAGAGAGGCGAGGCTCTGAAGGGGCAGCTGGAGGCCCTGCTTCCGGCGAAATGCCACGCGCAGTCGCCCGCGGAAGCGCAAGCTGATCCTCATCGCGGCGAGATTTCCCCCGCGCCTTCTCCATTCAAAGCCCGTACCGCGGCGGCTGGCGGTAACGCTTCCACGTCCGCTGGGGCCGTCAATTCCATGGCTGGTGCGGGAGGATTCAAAGTCGGCGATACAGTCCGCGTTCTGGTCGACGGCTGGCAGGAAGCCAAGATCATCCAGGTTCACGGAAGTTCCTACGTGGTTCATCTCCCGAATGGGATTGACGTTTCAAAGCTCTGGCCAATGGAGGTTCGTCGGGTAGGGAAGCTAACGCCCGATGATCATGCGGCAGGGCAGTACGATTTGCACGATCGCGTGCAGGTGCTGGTGAACGGTCGGTGGATGGAGGGTGAGATCCGCGGGCAGAATCTCAACATGTACGACATCAAGGTGGCAGGAGTAGACACCGGCTTCGGATCCGACATTGTAAACACGACCCCTGAAAATATACGGATGTCGACTACCGCGCCGCCTGCCGGCCCGGCCCAGCGGGCGGCCGGGCAAGCGCCTAAGGCCGGACTGACAACCTGCGCCGGCAAGTACGAAGGCCGCTGGGAGCACGTCTCAGGCATGGGCGGGATGACGGTCATTTTTCGATCGGGCAAGGCGACCATCAGCGAAGGTTTAGGTGGCCCGATGCCGTTCGATTGCTTCACCGGCGAAGGGAAAGTGGTCTTTTACAAGGCCGGATCATTTACTCCGTTTTCCTACGACTTCGACATCAATAATGACGGAACTCTGCAGACGCCTCTCGGAGCCATCAAGAAGATGGGCAACTAACGCTCTTTCGGCCGCAGGTCCAGCCTAATTTACAAATGTTTACACCCGAAAGTGTCCCACTATTTGTTACTGAGCAGAATCCTGTGAAAGATGCGAAAATACCATTAGGTTGACCGCGCTTGGTCGTTGGGGACATCCGAAAGACGCCGATCAAAGGCTGGATGCAACGTAGAGTCGCGAATGTGTGTCTAACGGACAAGCCCAGCTGATGCCCATCACTCAAATTCCATTCCAGGATCCGGTGGCTCCTCCTGAAAAACCTCAGCCGGAACAGCTCGGGCTTTACGATGCCCAAGAATGGAAAGATGCCTACCGGCAGCTCGACGATGATGCCCGTGTACCGCACCTGCTCATTCAGTTGCAGGACGATCTGGCGCGTTCGCGGAAGCGCGAAGCGGCATGGATTTCGATCATCGTCCACTTACTGCTGATTGTTTTTCTGGCGAAGATTGATTACTTCCAGAAGTACTTTCCCTGGCACAGCGTGACGGCGCGCCAGAATTTGACGACTGGGAAAGATCTGACATTTTTGGAATTACCTCCGGATCTACAAAAAGTACAGAAACGGCCCAACACGAATATTGCTTCCGACAAGAATCGGATTGCAATGACGCGGCGCCCCGATCTTGATCTGAAGGAATTAAGGAAGAGTCTGGCAACACCGCCCCCTGGACCTCCGGGCGCGAGTGCGCCGCAGATGCAGCAGCAAGCGCCGGCGCAATCGTCCGCTGGTTTGACGCAGAACCAGCCGGCGTCGCCGCCGCAGCCTGCCCCTCCACAGACCGCTCAATTGCAGACCCCAACTACACCTAATGTGAATAATGTGTTCAAGAAGTACGCCGGTTCCATGTCCGCGGGTTCCGCGATTGAGGAGGCAACTCGAGCCGCCGCTAATAAGCGTGGCGGCCAGCAAGGCAGTGGTGGCGATTTCGGATTGCGTACCGGGGCCCGTGGTCGCCAGGAAGGCAATCTTGAAATTCTCAGCGACACCATGGGCGTTGACTTTGGGCCCTACTTGCAACGAGTGCTACAAGATGTGCGCGAAAATTGGTATCGGCTGATTCCGGAATCTGCGCAGATGAAAAAGGGGAAGCTGGCCCTCGAGTTCGCCATCATGAAAGATGGATCGGTTCGCGGACTTTCTGTGACGCAAGGCTCCGGCGACGTGACACTGGACCGTCCTGCATTTGGCAGCATTACAGCTTCGGATCCTTTTCCGCCGCTGCCCGCCGAGTTCAAGGGAGAATTCCTGAGCCTTCGCTTCCGTTTTTACTACAATCCTGACAAGGGCGAGATCGAGTAGCACTTCGACCTGGCTCTCGTAAGTCCCAAATCCTCGCGATTTTCTTACCACACTCCGCAGCATTTGTTGTTCGCCATGGCCGAGCCGGCGTCTTGCATCATGCCTTACGCAGGCGGATGGATCCATCCCCAGTGTGAATCACGAGCAGATTGCCCCCACCATTCAGCTTGCCGTGAACTTCGTTCTCCCGAATCTTGCCTTCTGTAGTAACCGGCATGTCAAGGTCGATGTGCCCGTCCCCGGTGTGCAGATCAACATCGGCAGCCAGGTTCTCCGGCACCTCCAGCGTTATGGTTCCATCGCCACTCTCCAGCCTCCAACTAGTGCTCACTGAGGAACCTGCAGACGCCCGCGCCTCCACCCGTCCATCGCTGGTCTTGAGTTCCAGGTCGTCAAAGCGACCGGAGGCTCGGATATGGCCGTCCCCGCTGGAGGCATGCAATTTTCCATCAACCCCTTCAATCTCCACCGAACCGTCGCCGGTATGAAGCTGCATGTCACCTTTAATGTTCGCCAGTTCGATCTTGCCATCGCCAGTGCGCAAATCGACGCGACCCTCGCGCGGCATACGAATCTCGATATCGACACGATGATTTAACGCGTTGCCGAAAGTGATGCCGTGATGAGGAAATCGCACCTCAAGGTCGATGGTGTCGCCCGCCTGGTGCTCGTTAATCTGGATTCCACCTTCCCCAATCTTATAGCGCGTCGTAGTGACCTTGGCTTCCAGGGTCTTCTGGTCCCACGTCGTGACGTGAATGTTGGCGTCGGAGGTTTCCACCCGCAGTTCGGGTTGGCCCGTGAGGTTGTAAGACTTTGACCATTCCTCCGCGCGAGCCGGCATCGCCGCGCAAGCGCACACCAATACCACCGTGGCAGCGAGTGAGAGAGAACGTTCGAGACGGATGCATTTCATGAGATCCTCCAGCGGTGAGCACACTCTGCCCAGCCTCTTAGACGGAATACGAAGGATTCGTGAGCTTAGTTCCATTGCATTGAGCGGCGCGGACATGAACCATGGAAGAACCGCCGGTTTCAGAACGCCGTTCGAACCATCGCAGACGCGTGGTTTGGCGCTATGGCGCGGCGTACAATATCCTCGTGCTTAATCTGCAACGCCCAAAGAACGCTGGCAAGCACACACGGCACGCAATTTATGCCACCGAGACGACCGGTTTGCTGCTGATTGCGTTCCTGCTGCTCGTCCTGACGTTGGTTCGCTACTGGCACGCCACTCACTGGAGTGCCCGCTGACGGTGGCCTCTGCGCAGCCGGGAGCGCCGCTCGTCGTCGTGCTCGGCCCAACAGCCAGCGGCAAGACGGCTCTCTCTCTGGTCTTGGCAGAACGCTTTCATGGCGAGATTGTGAATTGCGATTCGGTCGCCGTGTACCGAGAATTCGATATCGGCACCGCCAAGCCGAACCCCTCGGAACGAGCCCGCGCCCCTCACCATTTATTGGATTATGTCGACCCCACCACCCCATTGACTGCCGGCGACTATTCGCGCCGTGCGCGAGAGGTACTACAGGAAATCCTCGCCCGCGGACATATGCCAATTGTGGTTGGTGGAACTGGGCTATACCTGCGCGCCTTGCTCGAGGGACTTTTCCCCGGTCCGCCGCGATCGGAGGACTTGCGCGGTCGATTACGCGAAATTGCCGCAAACCAGAAGCCAGACTACCTTCATCGCATCCTGCAACGTCTCGACGGCGCTGCCGCGAGCAAGATCCACGCTAATGACACCCCAAAACTCATACGGGCAATAGAAGTTTGTCTGACCTCACGCTCGAAGATGACAGACCTCTTGCGCCAACACCCGAGTGATCCTCTGCGCGGTTTTCGCATCCTGCGGCTTGGGCTGGACCCCGACCGGCAGGCGCTCTATGAGCGAATCAACCTGCGCGCGCAACAGATGTTCGATGCGGGCCTGGTGGAAGAAACCCAGCGCTTGCTCGACGAGTATGGCGATGGTGCAGGTCCACTTTCTTCGCTCGGATACAAGCAGGCGGTGCAATTCTTGCGAGGGGAAATCTCGCGTGCCGAAGCACTTCGACTTGCCCAGCAAGGACATCGCAATTTCGCCAAGCGCCAGATGACGTGGTTCCGACGAGAGCCTGAGGTCGAATGGCTGCATGGCTTCGGCGACGATGCTCAGATCCAGCATGAAGCGGCGATCAGAATAGAAAACGCGCTCCAAACCTCTCGTCACGGATAAGTCCGCCGTTTCTGCTATCGTTTTCAGCATGCGTCGCATATTCCCGTTCTCAACCGCCGTTTTCGCTGTGGTTATTCTTGGGTTTCTATCTTCCGCATCGGCTAAGGACATCTATCAGCATCCGCGTCTTATTCATCTCACCCATGACGGAGAAAAATGGGCGGAGAAGACGTTGCGCAAGCTCACGGTAGAAGAGAAAGTTGGCCAGGTGTTTATGATCTGGTGCCGGGCCAGTTTTCTCAACGTCGAAAATCCGGAATATTTGCAGCTGAAAGAGGCCATGCAGAAGTACCACGTGGGCTCCTTCGCCATGACGGTGCATGTGGATGGCCCGTATCTGCTGCGCAGTGAGCCGTACGAAGCGGCCGAACTCCTGAACCGGCTGCAGAAAGATTCCAAGCTGCCACTATTATTCGCCGCTGATTTTGAACGAGGCGTGTCGATGCGACTCATGGGAGCCACGGTCTTCCCGCACGCGATGGCGTTCGGAGGGGATGGCAGCGCAAAAGATGCGGAGACTTTCGGACGCATTACGGCAGAGGAGTCGCGTGCCATTGGTATTCATTGGAATTTCTTTCCCGATGCGGATGTGAATTCCAATCCGGCGAATCCAATCATCAATACGCGTTCGTTCGGGGAGGATCCCAGGCAAGTCGGTGATTTGGTTTCTGCCTACATTCAGGGCGCGCATGCTGGCGGGATGCTGACTACAGTCAAGCATTTTCCTGGTCACGGGGACACTGCCACTGATTCGCATCTCGGGGTTGCGAGCGTGAATGTGGACCGCGCCCACCTGGATTCCATCGAACTGCCACCGTTCAGACAGGCCATCGCAGCCGGAGTCGATTCCGTGATGGTCGCGCATGTCACTGTTCCCGCGCTCGATCCCGATCCCAACCACGTAGCGACAATTTCCCCCGTGATCGTTTCCGACTTGCTAGAAAAGCAATTGGGATTCAAAGGAATCGTAGTGACTGACGCCCTCGACATGGCTGGACTCACTCACCTTTTCGCCAACGATATCGGCCGTGCTGCCGTAGAGGCGTTTAAAGCAGGCAGCGATCTGCTGTTGATTCCCGCGGATTTCCCAGCTTCCTACAATGCCATGGTTCAAGCCGTAAAGTCGGGAGAGATTTCCCGCGAACGCCTTGACCGGTCTGTGCTGAAAATCCTGAAAACAAAGGCTTCGCTAGGTCTTCAGGATAATCGGACTGTGGACCTGAAGGCCATCGCCGACGTCGTCGGTAAGCCTGAAAATCTTAATTTTGGGCAGCAAGTCGCTGATAACGCGATTACCCTGGTTCGCGAGAACGGCAAGGTTTTACCGCTTAAATCCAAGGGAACCTCCAAGGCTGGACTTCCGTATACCACTCAGGAGGAAACAAACAACCGGGTGGTGGCAGTTTTATTCTCCGATGACGTGCGCACGGATTCTGGACGAGCGTTTGGGCGCGAATTTCGCACCCGAATCCCGGATGCGCACGTGGTTTATGTGGACACCCGGATTGCGGCAGGAATGAGCGACGAGGTTTTGAAGGCAGTGGATGAAGCCCAGACCGTGGTTGCGGCTGTATATGTGGTTCCGACAGCAGGAAAAGTCGGAAACACAGTAGCCTTAGCTGATGCTACCGGGATCTTGCTGCAGCAACTTCTGGATCGCGCGGCCGCAAAAACGGCCGTCGTAGCCATGGGGAATCCCTACCTTGCTGCTGACTTTCCGAAGATCGAGAACTATATGTGTACGTTCTCCAACGCTACAGTTTCGGAGGTCGCCGCAGTGAAGGCTCTGTTCGGCGAAATTCCAATTCGCGGACACCTTCCCGTCAGCATCCCGAATGTGGCGGCGCGAGGTGCCGGTATCGAACGGCCTGTGCAGGTTGCCAGTGGAGGAAGTCAACATGCGCAAAACTAAACTTTCAAATCGAACCGTCTTCTTCTTAATCTTCTCCGCTCTTCTCCTGCTGCCCGGTTGCAGTGTGAACGTCAAGAAAGAAGCCAACGGGCGCGACAAACAAGTGGATATCAACTCGCTGCTCGGCGGTGTTCACGTCAGCAAACAGGCAGATGCGGCCGATGTCGGCCTGACAGTTTATCCGGGTGCGCGCCTGAAACCAGAAGATTCTGGCGGCAGCGATAAGAGCGCCAATGTAAATATCTCAGGATTCGGCTATGGAATTAAGGTGGTGGCACTCGAATACGAAACCGACGACACTCCCGAAAAAGTCCTCTCTTTCTACAAAGACCAGCTGAAGAAGTATGGAAATGTAATCCAGTGCCGGACCAAGGGCCTGCACGTGGACATGAAGGGATCAAAGACTGACTCCAACGCGTTGACCTGCGACGGCGACAATGGCAAGGACGTTGAACTCAAAGTAGGCAGGAGCGATGATCAACACATCGTCGCCGTCGAGCCTAACGGCAAAGGGTCAAGCTTCTCCCTTGTGTACGTAAGAACCCATGGCAAGGATGCGGACATCTAAAGACTTCTCGCAATCAGCCATACGTGTTAAAGAATTTTTGCAGGAGCACAGCGGGGGCAGTCATGTTTCAATCTACGGTTCACTTCAGCAGATGGCATCGAATCGCGGCAACGCTTGTCTTCAGTGCCGTCGCGGCCTTGACCTCAGGCTTACACGCCCAAGAGCAGAACAATCAAGGTAAGCATATTGACATCCAAAGCTCCGTTGGAGATTTGCATGCGGGGAGTGACGGCGATGCTCGAAAAGCAGGCTTGCCTCTCTATCCTGGAGCGCGCCTGAGCCACGATGAAGACAACAGCAATGCCGCGAATCTCAGCCTGTTCACGGAAGCCTTTGGCGTCAAACTAGTGGTTGCAAAGTATGATTCCGACGATGCGCCCGGCAAGATCATCGATTTCTACCGCGACAAACTTAAGAAATTCGGCAAAGTTCTCGAGTGCCATACCCGAGAGCACGGCGGCTCGCACGCCGATTTCGACGACGATAAAGAATCCAAAGAGCTCAAATGCGAAGGCGACAACACCGGCCCCGTCACCGAACTGAAAGTCGGCACGGAGAACAATCAGCATGTCGTAGCAATAGAACCAAAAAATAATGGCAAGAGCGCGAGCTTCGCGCTAGTCTACGTCCACACGCGGGGCAAGGAAGGCGATATCTAACGCGACCATCTGACGCCGCTGCTCTCCCTCTCCACCACCGTCTGCTCCTTGCACCGCCGCTCATCGTGCGATACTTTCAATTGGGCCTGCTGTACTTTCTCGATGGACCATTCCTGTTATAAGTGCGGGCACAGCATCGAGGATGGTAAACCTTTCTGCTTGCAGTGCGGTGCGCCGCAGATTCGCGTAGTGATGCCCGAGGCTGCAGTCTCAATACCAGCTGGGGACAGCTCGTCCGTCGACCTTCCAATTTTCCCGAATTCGCCAACCATACCCGCTGGTTTGGGTATCCCAACAACCCATATCCATTGGCCCTCAGCCTTGCGGGCATGCGCTGTGGCGGCGTCGATTGCCGCGCTGTTGATGGGCCTTCGACTGATGGTTCCGCTGCTGGCTGTGTTGGGCGCCGGATTTCTGGGTGTAAATCTCTATCATCGCCGAAATATGGCGTGGAACGTTAATGCACGCTCCGGAGCTTTGCTGGGAGCGGTGTGCGGAGTTCTGTTCTTCGGCATTGCCTCTGTCTTAGAAACAGTTGCGATGGCTCTGTTCCACACCGGTGGTGAAGTCCGGCAAAAGGTGATGGAGGTTTTACAGCAGGCGGCAGCTCGCTCGAATGATCCACAAGTCCAAGCCACCGTCGATCTTTTCAAAACGCCGGAAGGGCTCGCGTTGATGTTGGCATTCGGACTGGTATTTTTTTTTCTGGTTTCGATCGCCGCCGGCAGCCTTGCCGGAGCGCTAACTGGGGCCTTCCTGGGCCGTCGCAAGCGGCTCTAGCGAAGATTCGGATATGACCTTGCCGCCGAGTGCGTTCGCCGAGTATGATGCACGGTTTGCCTTCTCACAACATGAACAAACCGGCACGTGGATCGTTGTTGGGTATCGAGCACCTTGAGGACAAAGAAATTCTCGGGCTGCTGAAGCTGGCTCGCCGGATGAATCCGCTGAAAGCGCGTCCGCTTTTACGCAACAAGCGCATCATCCTGTTGTTTTACGAAGCTTCCACCCGGACGCGCTCGTCATTCGAGCTCGCGGCAAAGTCGTTGGGAGCGATCACTACCCTGGTGCAATCCTCTGGTTCGAGCATCGAGAAAGGAGAATCGTTACTCGATACCGGCTACACCTTGCGGGCCGTGGGCGCTGACGCAATCGTGATCCGGCATCCCGCTGCCGGCGCTCCGCACCTCATGGCGAAGCACCTCGACATTCCTGTGATCAATGCGGGGATGGGATGCACGAACATCCTTCACAAGCTCTGCTCGACGCCTTCACGATTTTGAAACACAAAAAATCTTTCAAAGGTTTGCAGATTGCAATTATCGGCGACATTTATCACAGCCGCGTCACTCGATCCGACTGCCATCTGCTGACCAGGTTCGGCGCAAAAATTACGCTCTGTGGTCCTCCGGAGTTTGTTCCTGACGTGGCGTCCACGCTAGCTCCAGGCTTGCGCGTGTCCCGTCATATTGAAGAGGCACTCCGCGGCGCGGATGTGATCATGCTGTTACGTTTGCAGAAAGAGCGCCTTGCCGGGCAGAAGATCAGCCTGCAGGATTATATTTCGCGCTATCAGATGACGGCTGCGCGCGTGAAGCTGGCGAAGCGAGACGCCATCGTCATGCATCCCGGTCCGATTATTCGCGGGCTCGAATTGACCGCGGAGGTGGCGGACGGCCCGCAGTCGGAAATCATTGACGAAGTTCACAATGGAGTTCCAACCCGCATGGCGATCTTGGCTCGGGCTCTAGGCAAGGCGAAATGAAATCACAAATTCCGCATATTGCCTGGGACATAGAGAATGAATATCGATAAATCCAAACCGGGGTCTCTGCTGATTAAAGGTGGGCACGTAATCGATCCTGCCTCCAAAATCAACGCGCCCATGGATATTCTTTTGCGCGATGGACGCGTCGCAGAGATCGCTCCCCCCAACAGACTTCGTGGTGGCGCCGACGAGAAGTTCGATGCGAAGGGATTGATTGTCGCTCCCGGCTTTATCGATCTGCATGTTCATCTGCGTGAGCCCGGGCAGGCCTACAAGGAAACGATTGCCACCGGGACTGCTGCCGCCGCTGCCGGGGGCTTCACTTCCGTCTGCACCATGCCGAACACCACTCCCGTGGTGGATAAGGAAGATTTGGTCGCGTGGTTGAAGCGCCCTGAGCGTTCGGCAATGGTGAATGTCTTTCCCATCGCCGCGGCCACGCTGAATTCGCGAGGTGCCATACTCACCGATTTCGCCGCGCTTCAGCGCGCCGGTGCAGTGGCCGTTACAGACGATGGCAGGCCCATTCTGGACGATGAGATCATGCGCGCGGCGCTCGCAGCTTGGTGCGGAGTTGAACCTGCCGGTCGTGCAGCACGCCGAAGATACGCGACTTACGGAAAATGCCTCCATGCATGAGGGGCTAACTAGTTTCCGGCTCGGCTTGCGCGGTATGTCGGCCGCGGCCGAGGCGAACATTGTGGATCGCGACGTCACTCTCGCGCAGCAGATTCGCGAATCACGGTTGCACGTCGCACATCTTTCCACTTCCGATGCTCTTAAGGCTGTGCGCCGCGGAAAGCGTGCGAAGGCTCGTGTCACCTGCGAAGTGACGCCACACCATTTCACGCTGACTTGATGAAAATGTTGGCGAGTACGACACGAATTTCAAGATGAATCCCCCGTTGCGCTCGGCGGCCGATCGCGAAGCAATTCTGGCCGCATTGGCCGATGGCACGGTCGATGCCATCGCAACCGACCATGCCCCGCATGCCGCGCACGAAAAACAGGTTGAGTTTGACCGCGCTGCCTTTGGAATTACAGGGCTCGAAACTGCACTGGCTCTGGCCATCACCAAACTGCATCGGGAACAGAAGATCCCACTGACCCGTATCGTCGAACTCTTCACCTCGGGTCCTGCGCGAGTCTTTAATCTTCGAGGATCGCGGATCGCTGGCCCGCGGCCAGCTTTGCTGACGTGACTATATTTGATCCCAACCAAGCGCTGGACGTTCGAAGCTGCGAAGTCACGATCGCTGTCGCACAACACTCCGTTCGACGGCTGGCAGTTCACCGGCAAAGTTGTTGCGACGATTGTAGGCGGCAGGATTCGTATACCGAGCCGACTAAGCCAGAATCCCCATTTTCTTCCCACCTTCCCGAGCACCTCCAGAGCCTGCTCAGCTCTTCTTTCGTATGCGTCGCAGTCATGATGGTGCGGATGCGGGCTTTGCCTTCCGGCACCGTCGGGAAAGCGATGCCCGTGCCGAGGACGCCTTCGTTGAACAGCCGGGAGAAGTCCATGGTGAGTTTGCCGTCGCCGATGATGATGGGCGTGATCGGCGTCTCGCTGGCGGGAGTGGCGCGGCCGCCGATATCGAAGCCGAGCAGACCCAGTTCTTTTTTCCAGAAGCGGGTGTTCTCCCATAGTTTTTCCATGCGCTCGGGTTCGTTTTCCAGAACATCAAAGGCCGCGATACAGGTTGCCGCGACTGACGGCGGATGCGAAGTGGAAAACAGAAATGGCCGCGCCCGGTGATACAGAAAATCAATCAGATCGCGCGACCCGCAAACATATCCGCCCAGCGCGCCAATGGCTTTCGATAGCGTTCCAACCTGAATGTCGACGCGTCCGTGAACATTGAAGTGATCAATGGTGCCGCGCCCGTTGCGGCCCAGCACGCCGGAAGCGTGCGCGTCGTCGACCATCATGATGGCGCCATATTTTTCCGCGACATCGCACAGCCCGGCAGCGGCCCAATGTCGCCGTCCATGGAGAAGACGCCGTCGGTGATCAGCAGCTTCTTGCCCAGGCTCGTTCTTTACGCTCGCCAGTTGTTCTTCCGCGTGAGCAACATCTTTGTGGCGGAAGACCAGAATTTTCGCCTTGGACAAGCGCGCGCCGTCGATGATCGAGGCGTGATTCAGCGCGTCGGAGATGATGAAATCGTCTTTGCCCAGCACCGCCGAAACCGTTCCCGCATTCGCCGCAAAGCCGGATTGAAAGACCACGCAAGCCTCGACATTCTTAAAGCGCGCAATCTTTTCCTCCAGCTCCATGTGGATCTTCATGGTGCCCGCGATGGTGCGCACCGCGCCTGAACCCACGCCAACTTGCCGTCGCCTCCAGGGCCGCCTCGCGCAGCTTGGGATGCGTGGTCAGTCCCAGATAATTATTCGACGCAAGGTTGATGACGCGCTTGCCGTCGAAGGTGCACACCGGCGCCTGCTCGTCATCGAGCACGCGAAGCTTGAAGTGCGTGCCCTTGGCCTTGAGTTCGTTCAGTTGGTCGGTGAGATAAGAGAGCGGGTTGGTGCGGGTTGCGGTGGTCATGATGTCCTCGAACTTCTCTGCCGATCGGATTTACGCGGATCAGTACTGATCAAGCTGATGACCAAAAGGTTGCAGGACCAGTGGGCATCTTCTTTGCGCTTCCAGCGTCTCAAAACAATGATCGCATTCGCCGTAGCAACGCCCGCAAACGCCGCTGAACTCATCGTACCCCATTCGGATACACCAAAATCTTACTGGCTTCGCCCGTCTTGCAGATCGCTCCATGCCTTGGAAAAATCCTTCATGGGGATGCGGTCGGTGATGACCGGATGCAAGATCGAGTTTGCCGGCTTTGAGCAGCGCGGTCATCTGATACCAGGTCTGATACATGCGGCGTCCGTTGATGCCCTGCACCGTGATGCCTTTGAAAATAATGTCTTCGGAAAAATTCAACGAGATGGGCTTCGAGGTCAGGCCCAGCAGCGAGATCCTGCCACCGCGCCGCACGATATCGAAGGCCGTCCGGATCGAATCCGGATGGCCCGCCATTTCCAGGACCACATCCACGCCCATGCCTCCGGTCTTTTCCATCACAATCGAGCTGCACATTTTCTTTGGAAGGATCGAGCACATAATCGGCCTTCATCTGCTGCGCGATCTTGCGCCGGTGCTCGTTCACTTCGATCGCAAACACGCTCGCTGCGCCCACGGCTCTCGCTACAGCAATGGCAAATAGACCAATCGGCCCGCAGCCAGTGATGGCGACGGTCTTGGCCGCGATCTCTCCGGCCAGCACGGTATGAACAGCGTTACCCAGCGGATCGAGAATCGAGGCATACTCCGGTGGAATCGCCGGATCGAGCTTCCATATATTTGATTCCGGAATGACCACATATTCGGCGAAGGCGCCGTTCGCATCGACGCCGATGATCTTCACGTTCTGGCAAATGTGCGCCTCGCCGGTGCGGCATTGCAGGCACTTGCCGCACGCCACATGCATTTCGGCGGAAACAAAATCGCCTTCTTTCACGCTGGTGACCTCATCGCCGAAGGCGGCCACCTCGCCGCAGAATTCATGGCCCGGAATCAGCGGCGGATGAATGCGGCCCTGCGCCCAGCGGTCCCAGTTGTAGATGTGCAGATCGGTTCCGCAGATCGAGGCCATCTTCACCTTGACCAGCACATCGGTAGCGCCCAAACGCAGGAATTTTCACTTCGCGAATTTCCGCGCCGGGCGCGGCCTCTGGCTTGACCACCGCCTGCATGGTGGATGGCATGAGATTATGACCTCACTGCTTTGGAAAGGACTTGCCCTCGTCATTCTCAGCTTGCACAGCCCTTGAAGCAAACGGAAGATTGTAGCACCAAGCGGTCAGACGCTTTCTCTTGGGTTGCACGGACTTCAGCCATGCTGCGCCTAACTTCGTCGGCTTGTAAGCCTTCGGAGGAGCAGTTTTGTAATCCTCCGACTTGCCCCGCGGGATGCTCAGAGTCTTCCATTCATTCGACCGAAGATGTTTTGCCAGAAACAGATCTGCCCGGTGTGTAGAGCATAATGCGCGATCTGCCGGTTGATGGCTTGCAGCACGGTGTGCGGCTCGCCGCGAATCGTCACCGTGCTGCATCACATCTTCGGGCTTGAGCGAATCGAGCGCAGCGAACACGCTGCGCCCATCCTTCCTCCCACCAGCGCATCACATCGGCGCGCGTCGTCGCCGCGTCCAAGTTCAAACTCCTGATCGCGAAAACGGTCGGGCTTTTCGCCATCGCTGGTGAGGAAATCCGTAAAGCGCGAGCGCATGTTGCCGGCCAAGATGCTTTACCAGGATGGCAACGGAGTTCGACTCCGGATCGAGAGTGACGAAAAAATCTTCGTCTTTGAAGTTGAGCCATCGCGTCTTCGCGCCATGCGCTTGTGTCCGCGCATCTGGCGGCGGACTTCGTCGAGATAGTGTGTGGCGAGATTCGAGAGATCAGTCATAAAGTTCAGCTTCCGTAGTACTCAAGAGATTGGTGAACCGCAGAAGAAGTTTACCTCTCACGTTCCCCAGCCGCCACCGCCCGGGGACTCAATCCTGATTCGGTCGCCACCGCCAGACGCGTGCTGAATTTGCCCGGCATCTTCTCGGACGAGCCGTTGTTGCGAATGACGTCGTCGCTCCCGGCGCCCATCGCTGCCGCCCTGCAATCCCCAGGGACCGCGGGACCGCCGGTCGGACAGCAAAGTGACTTCGCAATCGGTCAGAACTTCAATCTCCCGGACGATTCCATCGCCGCCACGATACTTTCCCGTCGCCGCCGCTTCCGGGCGCAGTGAATATCGTCGAACCGCAGCGGATAGGCATACTCCAGCGCCTCCGCCGGGGTGTTCAGCGAATTCGTCATATGGGTGTGGACGCCGGAGACGCCGGGCTTGATGGGTCGGGCTCCCATGCCTCCGGCGATGGTCTCGTAATAGGCAAACGGCTGTCCGGTCCGCGGATCAATTCCGCCGATGGTGAGATTGTTCATGGTGCCAGAGGCCGCGGCGGGAATTCGATCGGGAATGGCCTGAGCCAGCGCGCGCAACAGAACATCGACAATGCGCTGCGAAGTCTCCACATTCCCGCCCGCAACTGCGGCGGGCGGGCGGGCGTTGACGATCGTTCCCTCCGGCGCGATTACCTTGATGGGCCGCATCAGCCCGGCCGTGGCCGGCACATCTTCTGCGAGCAGGCAGCGAAATACGTAAAAACAAGCGGAATAGGTGATAGCCTCGACCGCGTTCACGCTGCCTTCCACTTGCGGATCGCTGCCCGTGAAATCGACAGTGACCATCGGGAGATGAGCAGACTCGGGGCCGTCGCCGCTCCGCAAAATTCATGCCCCCGCAATCTTTATCGGCTTGTCGCTAATGCCATCATTATCGAGAAAATCTTCAGCGCGATACTTACCCGGAGGGACCCGTGACAAGAATGCGCGCATCAACTCCTCGGAGTACTCCATCAAGTCTTTTGCCGCGCGCTGGTTGCTCGCTTGAGTCCATAACGCTGGCAAACCTCCTGCAGTCGCTCGGCGCCAGTGTGACAAGCTGCGATCTGCGCTCCTAAATCGCCTTCGCGTTCCTCCGACGTGCGGACATTGTTCAGCAGCAGAGGAAGCACATCGCGCTCCATTTTCCCGCCGCGCATGATCTTTACTGGCGGGATGCGCAATCCTTCCTGATAGATTTCACGGCAAGGGCCCATCGATCCGGCGTACGTTCCGCCAACATCCGCGTGGTGGGCGCGCGACGCAACATAGAAGTCAGGACGGACCGTCTTTTTATCGACTGCGACGGACACGTCCCCCGCCTCGCCCAACATAAACCGGCGCTACTAGCGTGATATCCGGCAGGTGGGTGCCGCCGCGAAAGGGGTCATTGAGCATGACCACATCGCCCGGAAACAACGGGCTCGCTGCAATCGCGGCGCGGACCGACATCGGCATCGACCCGAGATGAACCGGCATGTGGTCGCCCATCGCGATGACTTCGCCAGCGCTATCGAAGACTGCGCAGGAATAGTCGCGACGCTCCTTAATGTTGGGCGAAAACGCTGTCCGTCGCAGGGCAGCGCCCATCTCCTCGGCGATCGAGTGGTAAAGATTCTTGAAGATTTCCAGTTCAATGGGATCGCGCCGCATGAGGCGCAGTTTACCGGAACAACCGGCACGCCGAGGAATGCGGTGCTCACCAAGCTGCGACGGTGGACCCTCGATCGTGAAATAGACCAGACGTCTGTTAAAGCGAAAAATAGTGTCACAATGCGAAAAATTATGTTGACACTGCGTTAACGCTCCCGCAATATCTTGTATCAAGGACGCTACCAGTACAACGAGTTGGGTGGCTTTGGGTATTCGGGTCCCCGAAGTCACAAGGGAAAATCGTTCACGGAGGAATCTTCAATGGCAACCAAGAAGAAAGCAAAAAAGAAGAAACACATTAACCGTCTGCGAGACGTCACTTCGCAAGGGCCAGGATTTCACCTGCCTCTCAGGGGAAGCACCTCTTGAGAGGCGTTTCCTTTTTTGCCCTGCGTCGGCAACCTTACGGTCGAGAAATCCTTCGTATCGGTACACTCTGTGTGTCACAATACACAGACGATCCCGGCCATTGGCGGTCGACGTGAGCATGACCACGAAGAAAAAGAGTTCGAGCAAAAATGACGTGGATGAGATCTTCATCCCCGACAAGCTTTATTTTCGCATCGGAGAAGTGGCCACGCTCTGCCGTCTTCCCGCCTACGTGCTGCGCTTTTGGGAAAGTGAATTTCCGCAGCTCAAGCCCGTTAAGAGCAGCACCGGCCAGCGCATGTACCGCAGACGCGATGTTGAAAGCGTTTTGCGTATCAAACAATTACTTTACGAGCAGGGCTTCACGATTGTTGGCGCCCGCCAGCAACTACGGTCCGAAACTAAAACGGAAAAAGGGCAGGCCGCAATTCCATTTCCGTCCCAATCGCCTTCCGAGATTCAGCACATCCGTCAAGGTCTGCGAGAAATATTAAACTTGCTTTCCGCAAGACGCACGGGCTAGTTGCGACGCGCTGGCTGGAAGGATCTGAGATCTTTGCCGAGGCGAAGAATCAGCAACAGATTCATGCCGTCGCAGGGAGTTGACCGCGAAAATCCTCCAAGGCGGATCTTGGCAATCCACCCGAAGAAAAAAACCTCTTACTACGCTATGCACTCCACGGCATTCTTCTTGATCTTGCCGGCATTGGCCGCGTCCAGACGGATTCGGCTGACCCGGGCGGTCTCATGAACCAAGTCGTCCATGGCTTTAGTCGTGTCTCCCGACATGACAGACCCTGCCGCTAATGCGAAACGCAAGGCGTCCGCCTGATCCTCGAAGTACAAAATGACTTGTCCGGACATAATAATTCCCCCGAGTTAAACTTCTTACGGTTCGGCCAACCAACGACCTTCGACGAAGCGGGCTCGGCAACTTGCTGCCGATGAAACTTTCTCTCATTCTCACGGAGTGGCGTGCAGGTCAGAAGTGCTTTTCTTGGTTCGGGCGAATCAGAAGTGCAGCTTCGAGCCATGGGATAATTCATCTGCGCCATTCCTCCACTTTCATGCCCAGTCTATTGTCGAACCAAGTCGCGCTGGTTACAGGAGGGTCGCGCGGCATTGGGCGCGCAATTTGCCAGGCTTTGGATGCCGAAGGGGCAGAGATTATTCTGCACTACCACAGAAATCTGGCGGCCGCACAGGAAGTCGCATCCAGGCTGCAGTCCCCTGCCACATTGATGCAGGCCGATCTCGGGTCCACCGACTCCATCACCCGCATGGTCGAGTCGATCCAAGACAGTAGCGTGGACATTCTCGTGAATAACGCCGGCATTTGGAAGGCAACGCCTCTCGGCGGTACCGACGCAAGCTTGCTCAACGAAGTTCTCGATGTGAACCTGCGCAGCGTGTTCTGGCTAACCCAGGCAGTGCTACCCAAACTTCGCGACGGCGCCCGGATCGTAAACCTTTCCTCTACGGCAGGACGGGTTGGCATCGCCGGAGGACGCAGCCTGTACGGCGCGACGAAAGCCGCAATCGATTCGCTCACCAAAAGCTGGGCGCTGGAACTGGCGGGTCGCCGCATCCGCGTGAACGCCGTTGCTCCGGGCTACGTGGAGACGGACATGACTGCGGCGCATCTAGGAGATCCAGCCACCAGGGAGCGCGCCCTGAGCCGTCACCCTCTGGGAAGGCTGGGGAACGTAGAAGATGTCGCCAAAGTTGTCACCTTCCTTTGCACCGACGCCGCCGCCTTCATCACCGGCCAGTCGCTGAATGTCAGCGGAGGATTTGTTATCTGAAAATCTGCCGGGTGGCCCGGGCTTTGAATCGCTGAAACCTGAAACACGAAGTTGATTTTCTCGCGCTCTCCGCATGCAGAAAAGCACCACGACACGATGCGGTGGCCAAGGCATCGTGATCTTTTACGGCATGGCCAAGCCAGTACACGTGCCGCTGCTTGGACCTACACGCCAACCGTAGACGGTAGACTAAGTCGCTGATCGTCGCCTCCCGGGAGCGCCGAGTCAGTTGGCGTAACATCGCGATTACACTCATCATGGTCAATGAGCTAAGGATGGTGGTAAACCGCGAGTCAATGCGCATCATTAAGATGAAAATCTATCTGCACAGAGATTCTTGCCGCGAGAGGTTTTCCTTCTCTCATGCCGGGCTGAAACCGCCACTTCTGAACTGTCTCTATGGCTTTCTCGTCGAGACCCATCCCCAAGCCGCGTAACACGCGAATATCGCCAGGAATGCCATCTGCTCCTACAGTCAGAATGAGAATTGCACTTCCCCTCAAGGTTCGCTTTGCGGGCGCGCGCAGAATAGTCGGGTTGTGGTGAGAAGAAAACTCGTGGAGGAGTGGTACAGGTGTTGTCTTGGCCAGTACAGGACCTTCCGACACCACTGAACGACGGGATTGGTGCAAGCAGCAGGACACAGAACAGATAGATGGCAATTCCAAAGCGCAACTGGTATTTCATATAGCCCTCTCGATTTTACGCCACTGTTGCAAAATCTCGATTACGCTCAAAACCGCTCAATGAGTGCTATTGCCTGATTTCGACAACTGTTCCTTTCGACAGGGCTGCCCGAAGACAAATTCGCTTTGTCGTGGCATCATTTGGAACTATGCGAAACGCAATCTATGCCGGATCGGTGGCCTGCTTGTTCACATTCATTCCAGACCTGATCCTGAGGATAGATTCCGAAACCACATTGGTTCACTCACTGAAAAATATGGCTGCTGCTGTAGGAGTACCGGGCGCCTTCGTGGGATTTATTGCGGCTTCCGGGCGCATAGACGACATCGACGTGTGGGTGACTAATATCGCCAATTTCGTCTTTTATTTCACGATTGCGTGGCTGCTGCTCAAAGGGTACCGTCACATCAAGACGCGCGAAACGTGACACCGTCGTTAAAAATCGCGATCACGCTCCTCGACGCTGCCCGGCGATTCTCAATGAGTGAAATCGCCTTCCATGAGAAGGCCGGTCGGAGTCAAGTCGATTCTTCACTCATTGAACAAGGTTTTTTGTTCTCCCGCCGAGTAAGCCACTGTCGCCATGCTTCCATCCGCACTCTTGAGGAGCGATTCGTTTCGCTCGGTGCACATTGGGCGTTCTCGGTTCAGCCGGCGCTGCTATCTGATTGGCGCCCTGTGGTTCTGCTCCTGAGAGAGTGGAACCTGGGCCAGGCGATTAACGCAGTCGCCGGAACTCGGCTTTAGGCTTTGTCTTTTCTCTTCCTGGAACGATTTTGTTTCTTACGCGGCCGCTGCTACTGTAGCTTCGCGGTTGTTGTGCAATGGTTCGTACACTTCTCCGCTCACCCACAGGTGATGCAGCAACACCGCCAGCTTTCTCGCGGTCGCCACGATGGCTCGCTTCTTTCCGTTTCTCCCTCCACGTTCGGCTAGTTTCAAGCCCCAGCGCCGCAGGTCGCAGTCGACACCAAACGGTCCCAGAATGTGCTGCGCTCCCTGCACCAGCAGCGTTCGCAGGTACGGGTCGCCTTCCTTGCTGATGTGCATCTGCGGCTGGCTCCGGCCGGAGTTCCTCCGCCCTGGCTGCAGCCCCAGGTAGCACCCGACGTCGCGGCTCTTGCGGAAACGATGCGGATCTTCCAAGGTCAGCAAGAAGGTCAGCGCGATCAACGTGCCTACACCCTTGATCTGCTTCAGCAGCGCCACCTGCGGGTAACGGCCCTGCGCCAGCTCCTCGATGCGCTCGTTGTACTCGCGAATCTGCTCACTCACCGATTCGATGCACGCCAGCAACGGCTCCAGTGCCCGCTGCAATTCCGGACTCACTCCTTCGGCTTTCTCCGGATTCATATTCCGCACGTTACATCCGCGCAGCCGCTCGCCATAGCTCTTGGCCAGTCCACGTGCCGTGTTGACCAGCCCCGTCCGGGCGCGCACCAGCCCTGCCCGTGCCCGAATCATCATGAGATCGGCTTGTGCCTGCGCGCTGCGATGCTTCACCGGATACAGCAACTCCGGATCGGTCCGGGCCAACCGCGCCAACGTCTGCGCATCCAGCCGATCGTCTTTCTTGCGGCTCTCCCCGATCAGCCGCACCTTGCGCGCATTCGCTACGATCACTGCATGCCCCAACTCGCTGAGCAGGCGACTGATCCAGGGCGAATGCGTCCCGATTTCCAGAGCGATCCGGCTACGCGGCATCTCGCCGAAGACTTCCCGCAACGCTTTCGCATTCGTGCGGACGCGCTGCTCCAGTTGTATCTGGCCGGATTCGTCCAGCACGCAGTACCAGCTGTTGCGATCTCCTAGATCCAATCCAATGGTCAGTTTCGGTTGCCAAAAATTCTTGCTCTGCTTCGCTGCTGCGGTGCTAACCTTCTTCATTGCCGGTCTCCTTTTATCTGTGCCTTGAGCACGTCGATAACTTGGGAGCGTACAGCATCCCGTCCGGAGACCGGCCTTCTCATCCCATCTGCTTACAACAGTTGAGGCTTACAATGCTAATCCTATGCGCGCCTTCAAGGTTTCACTAAACGGGAAGAAGCTGTGCTTGGCTGGGGTTGGTGGACACGGAGTTCTATCAGCAATCATTAGCTGGGTGGCCGGAGATCGGGGCGAAGACTTGTTTATCGAGGTTGGTGGCCTCGCCAATGAAGAGCACATCGACTGGGTCAAGCAGAAGCCCCTGCGAGTCGGAGATGAGATTTGCATCAAGATCGTCGAGTTAGGATCAGCCGACGAACCTGTTAGGAGACGCCGGAATCATCCAGCAGAAACGCTCAAGGCGAAGAAGCGTTACGTCCGCATGATCGCAAAAGAGCTTGGCTGGAAAATTCAAACAGGAAGCAAACGATCCTGACTGGGGCAGAGCTGGGGGATTCTGAGTGAAATCGCCTGTTAGCAACATCTGGCCGAAACAGAAACGATAGCTAGTTGCAAGTCATTAAGGGCGAGCGGGTTAATAGATGACCCAGAATTTATCTGCTGTCTATTGCCAATTCAATGTGTCCGCTTGATAGTGTCTTCGTGAGCAGGCGATTCGTCTCCATCACGGTATTGTTCCTGTGGCTGACATCGGGTTGCCCCGCAGGTGCAGACGGGCCGCTTCCACGGCGTGAGTTGAAAGCCTATGTTCTGCATGAAATCCGAACTCGGCGGACATTTCTCCTGATGACTCCTTTGTCGTCACCGAGTTTAGCCGCCGAGAAACGACGAATGACCCATCGACCGTCAAGGTTTCAGACTTGGTGCAACTCTGGGACTTCCGCAATGACAAGTTGGTTGCCGAGACCATACTTCGGGTAAGCATAAGAGAAAAGCGCGAACTGCACACCTACTGGCGCTCAGAACATGTCAGGTACTCGTCCGACGGCAAGATCATAATTGCCTATCTCGACCACTTCTTGTACGTCCTCCGCGCCGATGACCTGCAAGAGATCAGGCGGATTTCAATAACCGGACCACCCCCGGAAGCTCAGACATACAAGGGTAAGCACGGAGTGCATAACTTCACCATCGATTCAGAGGTGACAAGTCTGGAGTTGTCGCCAGCGCGACACGAAGTTGTCGCAGTTTGGGTAAGAGGATTCAGGAATTCTTGGATAGATGTGGTTGACTTCGACTCGGCGACGCAAACCGTCTGGAATACCCGCGAACGCGGCTTAGGTTCGATGAACCCAAAAGCAGTCAGTTGGACGAGCGACGGTGAGCATCTGGCAGTGGCTGTACCAAACATATTCCCGTGCCAACGCCCATTAGACACTCCCGACGTGTTCGTGGTCGATCCGGCTTCTGGAGTCATCGAAAACAAGCTGAGCACGGGATTGCTTGTCGGTGACATAGCCGTGACGGCAGACGGCCGGTTGTTCGCGGTGGATTATGATTGCGTTGGAGTCTTTGTAGACCACGACCCTAAACTAAGGGTTTTCGATTTGCGTACCAGCAAGAAGGTAAAGGAATTGTCAGGTCGCGGCACCGGAGTGCGTTATGCAGTTTCCGCTTCCCGGAACGGTAATCGCGTCGCAGCATACACCGGCATCGTGAAGGCGGGGTTCGATTGGGGCGACATGGTTCCGTTCGATAAACGCATTGACACGACGTTTTCCGTTTGGAACATTTCAAACTATGAATTTCTAGTCACTTCCCAGACTCTACCGGGACGCACATCAGGCCGCTCTCGGGTGGCAGGACAGATACCTCTACGTGTGAGTCCGAAAGGGGGATTCGTACTGCAAGGGGGAGCCATCTACGAGCTTCCCTGAGGCAAGTGTTGAAATATCCCGATAACACTCATCATCCCTAGTGAGAATTCGCTCTAGGGGCTGCCCGACCTTTCCCTCCCACTCGCGCTTTTCGAAGGAGCCTGCCCTGAGCGGAGCCGAAGGAGCCTGCCCTGAGCGAAGCCGAAGGGTAGGCACGCTTCTACGCCGCCCGATTGCGAACGGAATTTTCGTTCAGCGCCCTGAACTTCACAAAAAAAATTTCCACAGTCGCCTTGTTCACATGTCACATCTTTCCTTCCGTGATCGGTCTAAACTAGAACCAAATTTCCTTGCTCAGTGCCAGGAAAATTGCAGCTCTTTGACAGTTCACCGAATCGAAATCGCATGCAACCCACTGGAAACAAAGATTTAGCGGCTAAACTGTTTAGAAACTATATTTTGGAAGGATTGGGACAGAATCTCTGAAGCGCAAGTAGCGCGTTCTCTATATTTTAAGCGCCGGATCGGTCTTTTTTTTAATCTGGATCGATCCCAATGCGCAAGCCGCGTACTCAAGCGTTCCGAAAAATTCTTTTAGCACCACGAAGCGGAAGTCCGCAGGCGAAATCCTGAGCGCAGTGGGCGAGGGACCCTGAAGTTAATTGGTCGGGACGGGCAGATTTGAACTGCCGACCCCTCGCACCCCAAGTTGAGCCGGTATGCGGGCGTGAGCGGAGCGGGAGACCGCAGGCGAAATCCCGAGCGCAGCCGGCGAGGGACCCTGAAGTTAATTGGTCGGGACGGGCAGATTTGAACTGCCGACCCCTCGCACCCCAAGCGAGTGCTCTACCAGGCTGAGCCACGTCCCGACTAGGAAGGAATCCGCCGCTTACGATCCGCAGCAGATGGGGTTAACTAGAGGATTTTACCACTAGCCGCATGGTTTCGCGCGAGTCTGACGATTTTCCCCCGAAGGCCATCACCTGCGCTTGCGTTTCGATTTTCGGGAAGAGGACTTGGGCGAAGGTTTCCGGGGCGCCTCCTCGAGAATCGCAAACTGAATTTTTTTCTCCACCGGATCGATGCGGTCCACAATCACGCGAATTCGCTGTCCCAGGCTAAAGGTTTTGCGCGTTCGCTGGCCGATGATCTGGCGCGTGTTCTCGTTGTAAGTGTAGTAGTCGTCGGTGAGCGTATTCAGCGGGACCAGGCCTTCGATGAACAAGTCTGTAAGTTCGACGAAGAATCCGAACTTGGTGACGCTGGTGATCAGGCCGTCGAAGTCTTCGCCCACTCGATCCTGCATGAACTTGGCCTTCTTCCACTCCATCAATTCGCGTTCGGCCTCGTCGGCGCGACGCTCGGAGTGGCTCGATTCTTCGGCGATGCTGTGTAATTCATCGAGCGGAATAGGACCGGTCAGGGGCTCGAGTGATTCACGATGAGCTTCGTGGTCCCGGCGCTTTGACCACGGAGAAGGAGCGCCCGAATCGGGCGTATGGTCTGCCCGAGCCTGCGCCATCGCCGTGCTGGAGTTCGGCGCGGGGAAAATTCCGATCGGGATTTCGCCGTCATGCTTTTCCGCTGAATCGCGCAGAACCTCTTTCAGAATGCGATGCACAATCAAATCCGGATAGCGACGGATGGGCGAAGTGAAGTGTGTGTAACTTGGCGCTGCCAGTGCAAAGTGTCCGACATTTTTTTCCGAGTAACGCGCCTGCTTCAGCGAACGCAGCATCAGGTAGCTGACAATACGTTCTTCAGGCTTGCCGGCAATCTTGGCCGCCAGCTTCTGATACATGCGGGGGGTGATGTGAACATCTTTAGGGACTTCGATCGTGCGCGCCTGTTTGCCCGTGCCGCGTGCGGCTCGGCGGTCCGTCTTAAACTGTACTCTGTGGATCGGAAGAGCGCCGACTCCGAGAGAATATCCGAACGTCGCGGCGATCACCTCGAAATCGTAGACGCGTTTGGCATCCGGTTTTTCGTGAATTCGATAGAGCGAGGCAACGCGCTTCGATTCCAGATACTGCGCAACGCACTCGTTCGCCGAAAGCATGAATTCTTCGATCAAGCGATGTGCAATATTGCGCTCCGAGCGGGTAATGCTTTTCATCAATCCGAATTCATCAAACTCGATAACCGGCTCGGGTAGATCGAAGTCGATCGATCCGCGGCGCTGGCGCTTGTGATTAAGAATCATTGCCAGATCGCGCATAAGTTCGAATGTCGGCACCAGGGGCGCATACCGTGCGCGGGCAGCGGCATCGCCTTCCAGCACGTCGTTGACGGCGGTGTATGTCATGCGTTCGGCGGAACAGATGACACCCTCGCTCAATTCGTAATTGACGATTTCGCCTTGAGGATCGATTTGCATGACACAGGAGAGAACAAGGCGATCGAGGTGCGGACGCAGGCTGCAGATGTCTGTGGAGAGTTCGAGCGGCAGCATCGGAACCGCGCGGTCGGGGAAGTAAACGCTGGTGCCCCGAAGGTGCGCTTCCTGATCGAGCGCGGAACCGGGCGTTACATATTGAGCGACGTCAGCAATGTGGACCTGCAACTCGAAATTACCGTCGGGAAGAAAACTCACCGTCACGGCATCGTCAAAATCGCGAGCCGTTTCGCCGTCGATCGTGACGATGGGGATCGCGCGGAAGTCGCGGCGGTGAGTCAGTTCCCTCGCCGGGATCACGGCGCTGACGCTCTGCGCTTCTTCCAGTGTGGCCGCTGGAAAATAATGCGGGAGATGAAACTTGCGAATGATGATTTCGACGTCGACGCCGAAGTCGTCTTGCCGGCCCAAGATTTCGGATATGCGTCCGCGGGGGTTCTGCGTAGGGGTGGGCCAATCCGTGACCTCAACATCTACCACTACACCTTCGAGATCATTCCATTCGGCGTGCCGCGCTGCCTCTTCGCCAAGCACGCGGTGGACAGATTTCTTACTCGCCGATGGCGACGCCGTTTCGCTGGGCTGCTTTTTGTCCGGATACTCCATCCCGTGCGGAATCACAATCTCTTGCGTAAGCTTGCTGTCGATGGGTTTCACATAATTGTGGCGGCTGCCGTGGTGAAAAATCCCAACCACAGTGGGATGAACCCGGACGACCGAGCGAACGATGCGGCCTTCAGCCCGGCCATCAGGTCGAGTGGCGATCACGTCGACCAGCACACGATCCCCGTGCATGGCATTGCCGATGGCATGAGGCGCGATGAAAATGTCGCCGACAAGCCGCGACTTCATCGTCGGACTCAGCGAGCTCGCGTCAGGAATGACAAAGCCAAAGCCATCGCGGTGCATGGTGAGGCGCCCTGCAACAAGATTCTTGTCGGTTTCTGGTTGCGGCAGAGCGTAACGGTCTGAGTTTAGCCGGACGAGTTGGCCCGCACCGACTAGTTTTTCTAGACGCGCGTCGAGTTCTCTGCGAGCTTCGCCATGCAGGCCGAGTTCGCGCACGAGCTGCTTAAATCCGGCCGCGCGCTTCGGCTGACGGGCGATGTGTTTCAGGATGATGGAGTCGGAAAGCATGGGAGCTGTCAGCTAATAAGCAATCAGCCTTCAGCATAAACCATGCGCATCACGTCAAGGACCTATGGAATCCCCCAGGTTGCACTGGCTTTCGGCCCGTAAAAAACCGCGGACCTCAAGATGACAAGTCTGGTTACGAATGGTTCGAGAAATACTTTTCTTGCAGAACCTTGCGATGGTGCAATTCATGTCCCGCAATGATGTACGCGATCCCGCGCACGCTGACTTCATTCTTATTCGCGACGCCGCGCCTCGTCCACGCCACTTCATCAAGATTGCGCAATAGCGAAAGTGTTGCCCGGCGAACCGCAATAAAATCTTCGACCACGTCGGACAACTCATGCAAAGCAAAGGGTCCATTGCGAACATAGTCATCCTGTTCGAAGCCTTCCATTGGGGTGGGGTCGCCGCGCGAGATGCGGAGAGCGCGATAGGCGAACACGCGTTCTGAATCGCACATGTGACCGAGCACCTGCTTGGCACTCCACTTTTCGGGCGCGTAGCGGAAGTCTCCATCTTCTTCGTCGCGGCCAGAAAGCAGCATCATGGTGTCCCGGCGCTGTTGATCCAGCGTGCCGAGTATGTCTTGCCCTTGCACCAAAGAAATGTAGCGAGCGTAGTATGGCGCATATTCGTCTGGTTGTGGTCGACCTATATCAAGAACGGGTGAGGCGATCGCGGCGGGTTCGGACATGGGCTACTCCTCAAAAGAATCTTGCCTCGACAAACGACGAGCCAAGAGCATACTCCGATAGACGGTTAAAAGGTCAAATGGATATGTCTGATCCGGGAATCCTTACATGGTAGCGAGTCAAAAGCGGAACCTACGGGCGGGAAATACCAGAGGCGCTTAAGCTCCAGGGAAGGTATCAGGTTAGGAAACTCTGTTGAAAATAAAGCTTTTCCACAGTGCTCAATATGAGACACGGGAGTACAATTCGATTTGGTCACGCAAGTGCGGCCAGTGATCCCTAATCCCAACCAGGAAAGGAACTATGTAACCCATGTGGAAGCCGACGAATCAGCCTCAGACCCCAGGTCGCCCCGCCGAGCCGGAGCGTCCTGTTATGAATACACCGAGCGCGCCTGCAATGATGGCGAATGAACCTGCGGTATCGCCGCGTCCGGCTGCAACAACTACGACGACTGCGGACCAGGCGACCATTGGGAAATCGCTGGTGATCAAGGGCGAGGTTACGGGCTCGGAATCCCTCTACATTGACGGCCGAGTGGAAGGCTCGATCAGCCTGGCAGGAAATCGCGTCACCATCGGGCGCAACGGCGTGGTCGCGGCTAACATTAACGCACGCGAAATCGTGGTGCTAGGCAAGGTCCGCGGGAATCTTACCGCGAGTGACCGAGTCGATATTCGCAGCGATGGATCGCTGACCGGCGACGTGGTCGCAGCGCGCATCTCCATTGAAGATGGAGCATTCTTCAAGGGCGGCATTGATATTCGTAAGGGCGGCCAGCCGACCCAGCAAAAGCCGAATGGCAAGGATGAGAGCGTCGTCACTCCTGAGCCGGCGGCAGTCGGAGCCCGAGCCTAAGTTTGCCATAGAGTTTTGCGGAAATCAGCGGCGGAGTTCGCAGCCCATGCGAATATCCGCCGCTTTGTTTTTGCTGAAAGACAATGCCGACCGAGGCTTCCAGTGTAGCCCGGCCAGAAAATTGCCGGGCCGCGCTGGCGTTGGATTAATTCCGGGTCCACGTCCGGTCGTTCCCAGTGTGCTTAAAGGCCCGATGGCTTCAGCCGTGCGCTAGACTGAGCAGTATCTCGGTAGGAAGAGGAGTCACACGTGGAAATCCGTCAGCACATTACTGTGATCTTGTGTTTGGGGATCGGCCTGGCGTCGTCAGGGCTCACGGTGGCGCAGTCCGCCCCAGGTTCGGGGACAGAAGTAGCCCATGCAGACACTGCGGTGCCGGGACTGCATGACTTCGATTTTTTATTCGGACGCTGGCAAGTCCATCATCGAAAGCTGAAGCATCGCCTCGTCAACAGTCATGAGTGGATCGAATTCGAAGGGACATTATTTTGCCAGCCACTGATGGGTGGCTACGCGAATGTCGACGACACCGTGTTCGAAGTTCCGGGCGGCACTTACCGCGGCGTGGCTACAAGATCGTTCGACACCAAGACGGGTCAGTGGTCGATCTGGTGGCTGGACAGCAGGGCGCCGCTTGGGCCGATGGATCCGCCGGTGAGAGGCAGTTTCCACAATGGCGTAGGAACGTTCTATGCGAACGACGATACCGAGGGCGGGAAGCCGGTCCGCACTCGGCTGCTATGGTCCGGAGTCACACCGACCTCAGGTCACTGGGAGCAGGCAGAATCAGCCGACGGTGGCAAGACGTGGGAGACGGATTGGATCATGGACCTCAAACGAGTGCAATAGCTGGTTGAGTGGATATCTGCCTTCGAGAATCCGCGCATCGCCAGCCGCCATGATCTCGAGGATCAACGGTCGAATCTCACAGCTCAGAGTCGCAGCACGACGAGTGTCATGTCATCGTGCTGCGGCGCGCCGGCGGCAAAGGCGTCGGCCGCACGAAACAAGTGCTGCAGCAGCTCCTCGGCGTTCAGGTCCGCGTGCGCTTGCGCCTCGGCGATCATTCGGTCTTCGCCCCACTCGTCTTCTGAGGCGTTCATGGCTTCGCTGATGCCGTCAGTAAAGGCCAGCAGAATATCGCCGGGGAGCAGGTGAAGCATCTGCTCCTTGTAGACCGCGCCGGCAAGCAGCCCGATGACGGGGCCGCCGTCTGCCAGGCGAAACACCCGCCAGGCGCCGTCTTCTTTGCGCAGCACCGCAGGAGGATTGTGTCCGCCGTTGACGTAGTGCAACGTGCGCGAGGCGCAGTCCAGTTCGGCGTAGAAGAACGTGGCATAGCGGTTGGACTCGGACGCGTCGTAGAGAAGGCGGTTGACATTGGCCATCTTGGTCCCCAGATCGCCAGCGCCACTCAGCACTTGACCGCGCAGGCTGGCGTGAAGGCTTGCCATCAACAGGGCGGCGGACATGCCCTTGCCACTGATGTCGCCAATCGCGATACCCAGGCGGTCGCAGCCGTGCGCCGTTGTTCCGCTGGCGGAAGAGATGTTTTCGCCGGGCGCATGGCCTGCTTCGGCCAGCGAGCCATCACGGATGTCGATGAGGTCGTAGTAGTCGCCGCCGACTGCCTGGGCGGGTCTGCAATGGGCGGCCATCTCTACGCCGGCAACGTTGGGGAACGTCTGCGGGAACAAGCGCTCCTGCACCTCGCGGGCAATCTCGAATTCGCGTTCCAGCTTGGCGCGCGACACGGCCTCCTCGGCCAGCGTGGGAATAAGCTTGTAGACGTTGACGAGTATGCCTGACGGCAAAGCCCTGGTGCTGCCCAGCGCAAATCCGCGTGGCAGCGATCCGCCCTCGAAAAAGCGTTTGCCTTTGCCCAGCACAATAGGATTGACCAGCAGAACCAACTCGTCCGCCAGTCCGTGATCGAGCAGCACGGAAATCAGCGTCGAGCTGCCCGTGACGATCAGGTCCGGGCCGTTCTTGGCCTTAATGCGTCGAACGCTATCCACGAGGTCCGATCCAATGGCCTCGAATGGACCCCATTCCAGACTCTCCGGTCTGTGAGTTACGACGTACTTCGTCGCCGCATTCAGGCGGTCCGCCATCGGACTCTTCGGCGCTTTCGGCCAGAAACTCGCCAGCAAGTCGTAGGTTCGGCGGCCAAACAGCAGGTCGCAGGTCTTGCCGTACATCTCGTTTACTATCTGTAACCCGGCAGGCGAGCGATACGGCGCGGTCCAGTCGCCATATGGGAAATCGTCCTCCGGACTGCTGGTCATCTGGATGACGCCATCGAGCGAGATATGCTCGATGATTTTGAGTTTGCGCATATTGATCTCCTATAAATATTCGGTTTGCGCCGTGAGGGACTACCTCGGACCGAATGAACGAAGAGCAAGAGCCGGCGGATAACAGACCAGCGTTCTTCCTCTTCCAGTGTAGCTCGACCAGAAAATTGCCGACCGATGCTGAAATTGGACTGTGAATCGGCTGTCGGACTGAACCTTTCATCCCTGGAGTTAGCGCGCCTTTCCATGATTTTCCTGGGACAGGGCAAAATTTTACTTGACTATAAACTACTTACTTATATAAGTATGTACGTATGCATGATCTGGATGCTGCTTTCTCTGCTTTGGCTGACCCCACGCGTCGGGCGATTCTTGCGCGCCTTGCCCAAGGGGAGGCCACCGTCAACGAGTTGGCGGAGCCTTTCGAGATGACGCAACCGGCAATCTCTCAGCATCTGAAGGTGCTCGAAGATGCGGGGCTGATCGTTCGGCGGGTCGAGGGTACGAAGCGCCCTCGTCGGCTTGCAAAAGCGGGCATTGAAGCGATGGACCAATGGCTGGCAATGCTGCGAAAAGCCCTGGAAGCAAACTACGGCCGGCTGGACGAAGTTCTCGCGGGGATGGATAAACACAACAAAGAAAAACACAAGAAAGGAAAAAAGCGATGAGCAAGATGACGCTGAAGACCGAAGGAGATACTCACGTATTTGTGACCAGACGCTTCGCTGCGCCTCCGGAAGCTGTGTACCGCGCCCACACCGATCCGAAACTCATCCAGAAATGGCTGCTTGGTCCGGAAGGTTGGACGATGCCGGTCTGCATCAACGAGGCAAAGGCCGGCGGCAAGTTCCGTTACGAATGGACGAATGGAAAAGGCGGTGGATTTCACATTACTGGCGAATACCTGGAGTTGGAGCCTTATAACCGGATCGTGCATGTCGAGCGCATGCACCTGCCCGATCCCACGCCAGACAACCATATTGAAACGCGATTTGAAGCGGACGGGGCCGGAACGCTGATGACCATGCGGATGACGCTGCCCGATAGCAAGACGCGCGCGGCGATGCTTGCAACCGCCATGGAACATGGAATGGAAGCGAGTTACGTTCGCCTGGAAGGAATGCTTTAGCCCTTACCAGCTAGGGAGGAATGTCGGATACCGGGAGGTTCAGCTTGATTTACAAAATATTGGGCGCTATCACATTAGTGTTGGCCCTGTTGATCTTCGGTGCATGGAACTTCCACACGACCGTCCGCGCGGAACGTACCTTCGACGCCCCTGTAGCGGACGTATGGAGGGTTTGGAACGATGCAAACTCTATTAAGAAGTGGTGGGGGCCCAAGGGCTACACCGCACTCGTCGTCCGCAACGACGTGCGAGAGGGGGGCAGCTATCTTTGGGCGATGAAATCTGCGCAGGGAAGGATGTTTTGGAATACTGGAACCTACAAGGAAGTCGTCGCAGACAAGAAAATCGTGTCAACGATGTCTTTCTCGAACGAGAACGGGCAAATAATTCCCGGCTCGCAAGTGTCGGTTCCTGGGCGGTGGCCGAACCAGATCGCAGTTATCGTTGAATTCGGTGAATCTGAGGGGAAGGGCAGAGTCACGGTTACAGAAGTAGGCATTCCGCTCATCGTGTACCCTCTGACGAAGATGGGTTGGGCTCAACAGTTTGACAAGATTCAGTTGTTGCTCTGAAGAAAGGTCACTCGTCTTTTGGCGGGTGGCCTGGGCTAATGATCTCCGTGGGAATGATGCACATGCCGAGATGGGCCACCAGCCTCTGCCCGCTGACACGAATCATTTCATCAGCGTAGCTTTTCATTCTCAGCTGCAAGCCCATCTCGTATTGCCGCTTCAAGCGTGTCGATGTTTATATCCTTTAGAGCCTTAAACCGAATGCAATATCCGGTCACGCTCGCCTTGCCCAGTTTTTCCCCGTACGTTTTGGCGAGGAACTTCTTATCTTTGAGACCAAGAATATAGACAGAGATTCCGGTCTTGTTTCCGCTCACACCAATTTGAAAAAACTCTCTACTCTTTCCTTTGGCATATTTTATTGTATGAACTCCATATCCTATCGTAGGGTTGGAAACGGTATGATTTTTGCTATCTTTACCATCGAAGAACCACAATTTGCATTTTGGTGACGCTTGAAGTGTGAGCCGATGCAACTCTCGCATGTCACTGCGTTTTGGCTCCGGTTGGCTGGTAATATACTTCTCGATTTGTTCTTGTATGTTCATAGGTTCTGCTGCCCGGTTTCGCGCACGAGATTATACGACGTTTAATCCTTCTTCCGTCATTGAGGGTGGACGGCTCTGACCGCGCAAAAACAACCACCGTGTCAATGGGTGCATCCACTGGATTCGCGCAACAAGGACAAAAGACTACAAGATGCGAAAAGGGTTTACGAGAAAACCGCAACCGGACGCGCCCGCGGCGCATGTCAAGAACTACATCACGCCGAGTGGGCTGGAGCGCCTGAAAGACGAGCATCGGTTTCTGCTCACCCGGGAACGCCCGGCTGTGACGGAGGTGGTGGCGTGGGCTGCCAGCAACGGCGATCGCAGTGAAAACGCCGACTATCAGTACGGCAAGCGGCGGCTGCGGCAGATCGATGGGCGGATTCGCTTTCTCACCAAGCGAATCGAAGCCGCGGAAGTGGTGGACCCGGAAGCTCGAAGATCGGGGCAGGCTGCGGCGAAGGCATTCTTCGGAGCGACCGTGCGCTATGCCAATGCCGCGGGAGCCGAGCGAGTGGTGAGCATCGTGGGCACAGACGAAATCGATCTCGATCGCAACCACATCAGTTGGGTGTCACCGCTGGCGCGCGCGTTGATGAAGTCGGAAGCGGGTGACAGCGTCGTCCTTCACCTGCCGGAGGGTACAGAAAACCTGACGGTGCTGGAAGTGCGTTATGAGCGCATTGTTGTGGAACCGTTTCGTGAACCACCCGGGTCCGAGGCCTCGGCAAAGAGATTCCCTGGCCGACGCCAATCCACCTGACAACAAAGACACGAAACGGAGCGCGTGGTGATGACCGTGATGGAGTCGATTAGATTTTGGAGGCGGCGCTTTTGGGAGCGACGGGGAGAAGTGGACTGGTTTTAAAACGCGCTCATCGCCGTCGACTTTCAGATCGCCGGGCAAACAGGGAGCCTTCCGAGCCGCCTAACAGCGAAAAAGTGCTTGGGACAAATCAGCAAAAGTTCATCGTTGCGGAAAAGATCTTTACCTTGGTGTTCTTATGCTACTCGCTGGTATGGGGGCGCCTCGGTCCTGAGATCTGCCACAGTGCGGCCAATGATGTCGCCGCGGCCGCGAGGGCGGCCTTGGTCGGATCCCCGCCGCTCATCATCCGCTCTTGTTTGAGACGCAAAATCGGTTGCTGAGAGGCTGGCACGGTTCCGCCGTTCAGGCTGATCAAAGAGCCCTCAAAAAGCTGCTTTAGACGCTTCTGATCGATTGGCTGGGGAATGCTTTTGCGGTTCATAATCTGCGATTTCTCCGTCGTACATAGACGTTTTATCGCCAGATCCCCGCCCCCACCATACTGTGATCTCCTGACAGGTGGGAGTTTCGTTTCCCTATCATCGATGGGCAGGCGCACTAGCCGGGAAGCGATCAACCCCCGAAAATCTCGGCAATGCAGGCATGCAGGGCCTAATTCGTCAGGCAATTCCATATTTCGAGGACAAGAAAGTCTTAAGTTTCGGAGGAGCTAGCTGGGCAACCTCCTGCCAGGTCAAGATTCGCAATCTTGTCCGTAAGTTGGTCGGCTTAACAGACTTCATGACTGCATACCACGCCTCGGCTAAATCCGGCCTGCGCTCGTCGATCAGCACGCAGAACGAACACTGCAGAGCATGAGCGGCGAGAACATTGCGCAAGAGTTGGTAGGAATTGAATCGCTCTTCGGTCTGTCGCAATTCCTGGAAATCAAACACTTCCGAGAAATCGCGATAGTTCATCAGTACCTTCTTCGGGGCATTCTGAAAGTCACTCTCGGTAAGTTTTGCCTCGATCAGCAGGTCTCCTACTTGCAAGTCGACTTCTGTGCGGTCAACTTTGCCACTGGCGAGCGGCACTTTTGCCGGGTATCCGAAGCACAAGTTGGAAGGTTCAAAGTGTCTGGTGCCAAGAAGTGCGAGGAATCTGGGATCGTCTACTATGCCGGGATAGCAAAAAACATTCATTAACAAAGCGTCTGAGCTTGTGCAGGAATCAAGTTCCATCCAGCGGCCGCGATCGGTCAAGGGCAAGGAACGCTTCCCCAGCGTGTGAACTTTCGTCAGGCGCCTCTGCCACCCGGTTCTTGCCTTTATGGCCTTATAGCTTGCCCGCAGGAAGTTGCCGTGACGGGACTCGTCTTCCGACGGAGCAAAGCACACAGACGGGACGGTTCCATAGCTGAGGAAATAAGGCAGACCCTCTGCGCGCGCGTATCTCTCAGCCTGCACCGATAACTCCTGGCGCAGATGGGAAGCGAAACTCATATGCTTTCCTTTAGCCTAACGAGGAGCGGGCCTACGCCGTGAGAGCGCGTAACCCACGGATTTTACTATAGCGAAGAAATAGCGAATCCGAGAAATAGAAAATGCTTGCAGCGGATTGACGAGGGTGCAGGCCAACGCGTTCGCGCTCAGCAAGAATATTAATAAGTTCATGGCCTACCGAGCTTTAACTTAAGGGTTGTAAACTACCTTACCTTTCGTTCCGAAAGAGGTTCGCGCAATGCCGCACTTGAGCCCGCACGATGTGATGACGATGTTTGTAGCGCTGGCGGTGCTGTTGGGCTGCGCCAAACTGGCCGCGGAACTGATGCAGAAGATTGGGCAGCCTTCCATCCTGGGCGAGATCTCGGTAGGCATCTTCCTTGGGCCCACCCTGCTAGGACGATTCCGTCCTCACCTCTATGAAACGCTGTTTCCCACCACCGGGCCAATGCCGATTGTGTTGGACACGGTCACGACCCTTGGCGTGGTTTTCTTTTTGCTGACCGCCGGCTTGGAAATTGATCTACGCAGCATCTTTCGACAGGGTAAGAGCGCCCTATTGGTCAGCATTTTCGGCGTGGCTTTCCCGTGTGGCGCTGGTTTTCTGGCCGCCAGCCTGTTTCCGAAATATCTGGGAGCCCAGGAGGGAGCAAATCCCTTAATCTTCGCGCTCTTCGTTGGGACGGCGCTGGCAATCTCGGCTCTGCCGGTGATTGCAAAGATCTTGATGGACCTCAACCTCCTGCGAACAGAGGTGGGGACGGTCATCATCTCGTCGGCAATGTTTGACGACCTCGTGGGCTGGATTTTATTTTCTCTCGTGCTGGGAATGTTGCACCCTCCGGCTGGTGGCAGCGTGGCGGACGGTGTAAAACACACGATCTTGCTGGTTGCCTTATTTGTGGGTCTCACATTGACGCTCGGACGCTGGCTGTTCGACCGGATTCTGCCCTTTCTCCAAGCCCACACCACTTGGCCGGGCGCCGTGCTGGGCCTGGTCTTCACGCTCACCATGGCTGGGGCAGCTTTCACCGAGTATGCCGGGATTCACGCGGTTTTCGGCGCATTTGTGGTTGGAATCGCGGTGGGCGAATCGAAGCATCTGCGGAAGAGAACTTCGCAGCACATCCACCAGATCGTAACGAATGTGTTTGCGCCATTCTTCTTTGCCAGCATCGGCCTACGCACAGACTTTGTCTCCAAGTTCAATTTGGGTTTAACCGTTACCGTGCTCGCGGTGGCCTGCCTGGGCAAACTTCTGGGAGCGGGATGGGGGGCTCGTCTGGGAGGAATGGACAGAACGTCGTCGTTGGTCGTGGGCCTGGCCATGAATGCTCGCGGGGCGATGGAAATCATTCTCGGAATCCTGGCGCTGCAGGCAGGCCTTATCCGCGAGTCCATGTTTGTGGCGCTGGTTATTATGGCGCTCCTAACCTCATTGATATCGGCTCCCGTGATTCATTTTTTGGTTCGAAGAAGACGGACGCTGACGCTGAAAGATACAGTGACCTCAAAATTGTTTTTACCAAACTTGGCTGCAAACACAAGGCTGGGTGCTCTGCGTGAGATGTGTGACGTAGCCGCCGAAGCGGTGAACAATGCTCCGGAAAGACTTTTTCGTCTGGTCGCGGAGCGCGAACGCGTTGTTCCCAGCGGATGGGAAAACGAAATCGCAGTTCCCTACGCCCGGATAAACGGGTTGACTATGCCGTTAGTCGTTGTAGCCAAGTCGGCGGGCATCGATTTCAACGCGCGAGACGGCAAGCCTGCACGCCTCATCGTGATGATTTTGACCGGGGACAGCCAGTCTCAACACGACCTGCTGGGCGATGCCAGTGAATTGTTTAGTCACAGAGAAGCGGTGGATCGAGCGGTGGATGCAACTAACTTCGTGGAGTTGGCTGCGGCGTTGAACGCTCCCGTGCGATGACTCAAACACATCGCTAGGGATCAGCGTAGCTCGCCATCCGACGAAAAGCTCACTCCAGCCAGGGATTGACCCGATGCCAGCACATTTCGGATTTTTTGTCGGTTCGGTCCAGCGTGCGCGATGGCTTCCACCAGACTACTCAAAGCCTGATCAATCTGTGTTCCCTCCGGCAGTCGAAAAATCCACGGAATATTGGTTGAGGTCAGTGCACGATCAGAAGAAATTGCCATCACAGGGATGAACGACTTCACCGCGATCTGTTCAGCCAAGTGGCTGGAAGCGCGATCCAACGCGATGATGGCCAGAGCATGATCCTGATACACGGTCTTGACTAGCTGGTCCGAAGCCTGGCCCCAGGAGAGCTGCGAAGGAATTGCGATCAGGGATAAGGGATATCCTTGGTCTCTGATCGAGCGAAGCAGGTTTTTCACCTGACGAGAGGCGATAATCTCATCGGCACGAGGTCCGAAGACACCGATACGGAGATCAGCATTCTCCGTTGTGGCCAGTACTGGTCCCGAATATTCAACCCCATTTTCCTCCACGCGTGCGTATGGCTTCTCCATCGTGATGCGACGGTATTCGACGGCTCCGTTGTGCACACGCGCAAGAAACATCGGCGCGATGTTTTTGCAGTTTGGATCGAACACCATTTCGCCGGTTACGCCTTTGTAGCTGGTGATCCCCGTCAATGCGTCGCGGATCCTACCCCTGTTCAATCCAGCGCGGCAAATCGCATCCAACAGAATCCTCATCATGTCGTAGGCGAGAGCGGCAAAATGGTCCGGCTTTTCGTGGAAGCGCGCTTCGTATCGTGCGTTAAAGTCCTTCCAGCTTGGGTCAGAGCGGCTCGGGTCGTACGGGAAAACCGCCTCAAAGTTCTCTGCCGCAGATCCGGCCAGGCTGACCAGTTCGTCGCCGATGGTGCGATGACTCCCGAACACGCGCTGTTTCATGCCCAGTTCTTGCATCTGCTTGAGGATCATCGCGGCAGGTCCGACATCGGTCCACAGTACGATGGCGTCAACGCGGGAGTCTTCAATGATCTCGAGTTGATGGCGGAAGTCAGTATCGCCGGGCATAAATTTTTGTTCGATGACCACGGGGTGGGAAAGGCGCCGGGAGGCGTCGCGAAATTTGAGGACACCGAAGCGGCCGTAACGATCGTTTACCCGCAAGATCGCAACGCGTTTGAAGCCAAGTTCAGTGTAGATATGCCGCGCCAACGTGTAGCCCTGCTCACGATCGTCCTGGATATCGGTGAAGTACCAGGGGACGATGGTTTCCGGAATCGTCGGATCGGTCGAGGCACTGTTCACCAGCGGAGTCTCGCCTTTCAGAGTGAGCCGGAGCGCGATGTGAGTGGATTCGCTGCTAATGGAGCCAAACATCGCCCAAACCTTGTCTTCGTAGATCATCCTCACAGCATCATTCGAGGCTGCGCCCCAGATTGCAGAATCTTTGGAGACGCCGGCGACTGCAGACTTGCTCATCTGCCAGTTGTCATAGTCGTTGTGAGTCACCAGGCGAAAAGGCTTCCCACCATAACCGCCGCTGGCGTTTGCCTCGTCTATCGCCATGGTTGCGCCGTTCAGCATGTGATTGCCCAGCTTCTGATCGGGGTGATCGTAAAGAGGGGCCAGAAACCCGATGCGAATCTCGTCTAGAGTCTGGATGTCCGGGTCAGGAACGTCGCGAGCGGCACCGTTGTACTCGACGAGATCCTGATAGAACTCGTAATAAGGCGCGGTGAACTTTGAGAATGGACGCAAGTCTTCCGGGGCGCCCGCGTAGGGCTTCATCGAGCGCGAAGCTGGTGGGCCTGGAGGATTATGGCCGCAAGCACAAGGAGCAGAAGTCTGAGTCCATGCAGTAGCCGCCAAAACGCCGACGATCAGAAAAGCACTCGTGAGGCGCATGGCTACTCCGCAGGAACTTCTCGCCTGAACATGGCAATGGCTTCAATTTCAATCAGTAAATCAGGCCGGCAGAGAATGGCCTGGATGCCAGTTGAGGCGGGCAGCGGATTCAAGTGTTGCTCGTTATAGAATGCGGTCCGCTCTTCGTTGAATGCTTGATAATCCCGCTCGATATCGCGCAGGTAACACGTGGTACGTACGATGTCATGCCAAGTGGCTCCTTCAGAAGCCAGCAGCGCGGTGATGTTTTCAAAGGTACGGCGTAGCTGTGCTTTCAAATCGCCCGCGTGTACTGTTCTGCCCTCGTCATCGATGCTAGCGGTGCCGGAAATCAGCAGGACAGTAAGACCGTGCAAATCGATCCGCATTCCGCGCGAGAACGCGCTGCCATAGGCGTAGGCCTCGTTCAGCGCGGAGTGGTTTGTGATGGCGCGCTTAACCACGGGCGCGGTTGTTATTTCTGCGAGCAACTCTTGGACGCTCATAAGACGACTCCTTTTAAGAATTCATTTTTTCCCGGATTTATGTCCTGCTAAACTTTTCGGCGCTTCCGAGGATCCCTTTTTCAACATGGCATTTTGTCGAATGCCGTGGCTCAGGCCCTTGGCCGTCGCCACCCAAATGTCATCTCCCTGAAAGTCGACACCTAAGACGTAGTTATGCGCGGGTGCGCTCTGCACCGCGATCCTCTTGACCGTGCCCGCGCCGTCGCGCACCAGCATTTCCGGCTTGTGCGTATCGAGCGCAGGACGGTAAACAGCCCAGTTCACGCCGTCGTAATAGGCGAGGCCTTTGTCGGTAGAGAACCAAGCTCGGCTTGCGTCGACGCCTTTGACCTGGTTGAGAAAATTGCTGGGCAAGCCACTGTCTTTCTGCAGGAAGTTATGCCAGGAGCGACCGTCGTACCGGCTGGCGCCGAAGTATGTGGCGACCCAAAGAATCTTATCGAGATAGCTTACCGAGGTCGTGATCTCGTGAATGAGTCCCTGGTCTTTCATCACGACCATTTCGGTTTCGCCATCGGGGTCGTTGTAATCCTTCCAGCGCTCGGTCTTGACGTCGTACTCAAGCACCCCACCGCCCCATACCGCGTAGTAAACCTTATCGTCCGCAGGACTGACCGAGTACGTCCAAATTTCGTACATCGGCGTATTGCGCTCGTTGAAGAGTGACCACTCACCTGTGCGGGTGTTCAGTCGACTCGCGCCCGCGGCGGTTGCAGTCCAAACGAAATCTCCCTGCACGCCGACTCCATAGACGATGTTGTTGCTCAATCCGGAATTCAGCTGGGTGAAGGTGTCAATGCGTCCAGCGGAGATGCGATTCAGCCCACCCATAGTCCCGACCCACAGGTCACCAGTGCGTTTGTCGAGAGCCAGCGAAAGGATCGCTTGATGAGCCATGCCATCCGCAGGGCGGAAAGTTTTCCATACTCCGTTCTCGTACAAGCCCAGCCCGTTTTCGGTTCCCGCCCAGATGCGGATGCCATCCACCAGAACACAGAAGACATGGTTGTCGGGAAGGCCATTGGCCACGGTGAAATTTTCCCAGCGGAAGCGCGGCATGTCTTGCGCTGGCGCAAGTGCTGGCGCCAGAAAAAACAAGCAGAGCGCTAGCAGCACCGCAAGCGTTATTTTTGCCTTCGTCTTCATAGGGTTTTCAGATACTCGATCAGATCATTCAATTCATCTTTAGTCAGATCGTTTGTCACACCGTGCGCATCCTTCGGATTAAATACGGTCCAGATTTCTTCCAAAGACCGCGCGGAGCCATCGTGTAGATAAGGTCCGGAATACGCGACGTTCGACAGTTGCGGCACGTCAATCACCGGCGAGCGATCGGTGGGTTTGCCGGTGCCGACGTCAACCTGCTGCTGATTTGTGTACTTGGGACCACTGTGGCAAGAACCGCACTGATTTGTTTCGGGGATCGGGTTCCCGTTCTTAGATCTCGTTCTCCCGAAGATCATCCTGCCGCGCTCCTGGGCTGCGCTTAACCCTCCTTTGGCTAAGCGATATCGGTTCGGGCGATAGGGAAGCGAGTAAACGTAGGTCACCAAGTCGGTGAGTTCCTGGGGAGTGTAGCTCTGTGAGCGGTAGAAAAACTTTTCTGTGCGCGGCCCACACTCCGTCGGCATATCAGGATTGCCGCCGTTCCACTTGAACGGCTCCGTACCCGCTAGGCTCTCCAGCGATCGATTGTCAACGATATCCTTGCCGAATCCATCGGGCTCAAGATCCCACTGCAAACCGTCAATGGTCGCGTCTAGATGACAATTGGCGCAGCCGAATTGGCCCTGAAAGGCGTAGTCGGCGGTGAAGAACAGTTGCTCTCCGCGGCGCAGTGGATTTACTGTCTTCGGACCGCCGAGGTCAATGGTCGACGTTACTTTCTCGCTCGATGTGTCAATGACTGAGAGGTTGTCATCGAGACGATTCGCCACGTAGAGTCGCTTACCGTCTGGTGATAACAGCACTCCGCGCGGGTTGTGTCCCACATGGATTCGCGCGGTTACATAATTAGACGAGGCGGATAGATCGTTTGAGAAATCGCCTACTGAAGTCGACCGTCGGGCTCGCGCGAAGGCGAGCAACTTTCGTACGTCGATTACAGTGACACTTTCTGAACCAGACGTCGTCACGAACAGCTTGAATTTATCGGGAGTGATGGCCACGCCCCAGGGCAGAGCGTAGTAGCGGTCAAGTTCATCGATTGGGACTTGGACCGCCCCGCCAACATCTCTGCCAAACAATGTCAGCGAATCTCCGAAGGCCCATCCATGCTCGACGTGGGCCAACGGGATAAGGTTTTTAGGCCGGAGCTGTGCCGCCACTCCCAAATTTCCATCAGACGAAACCGCGACATGAAATACGCCGGCAACGTTGTGCATACCCTTTCGCTCGACTACGGCCTGACGCGCCGTGTCGATGACGGTGATTTCGGAATTCGGTTGGCTCCGGAAGGTCCCAGGATTCGGATAGATATGTGTGCCGTAGATCCACTTTCCATCGGCGGATAATGCCAGGTAGCTCGCACCGCGGCCGGCCAGGAGTCGCTTGATTTCCAGGCCGCTGTCGATATCGATCACGGAAATATCGCTGCCGAGGCGATTCGCGACATACAGATTCTTGCCGCTCCGGTCACACACGATGCCCGTCGGTTCGAAGCCGGTGGGTAAAGTTCTCACAACCCTGAATGCCGCGGCGTCGATTTCAGAAATCGTGTCGGACCATGCGTTCGTAATAAAGATAGTGCGGCCATCAGGGGACAAAGCGATGCCGCGAGGAACATGACCGACCGCAATCGCAGCCGCGACCTTTCCGGACCGAATGTCGATAACACGCAACTCATCGCTCGCCTGGCAGACAACGTATAGAAAATGTCCATCCGCCGAGAATGCCATCTCGATTGGCGACAGATAATGCTGATTCGTTTCACCCTCAGTCTCAGGAACTGCTGGTTTAGCGGCGGGTGCCAGAAAGGTCAGAGCCAGGATGAACGCCATCACCGTAGCGGAACCAACCATCAACTTCGTTGTGCAACGGTATCGAGGCGCCCAATGCATCTATGGCTCCTCCACCGTGAGCACGCGATCCACGGCCAGGTCGGACCAAACTTGCTCCTGTCCGCTCGGCCAATGAATCGTTAGCTTCTCGGCTTTCGTCGCGACTCCCAGTCCGAAATGGATGCGCCCATCATCTTGAGAAAGATAGCCAGATCCGGCGACGCGTTCCGCGATTTGCTTTCGTCCGCCAGCGGAGAGTTCCAGACGAGCGCCGATTCCATCGCGATTACTCTTCCTGCCTTTTAATCTGACGGTCAGCCAATGATTGCTGTTCTGCGTGATGTTATGCAGTAAGGTCGCGCGCGCGCCCAGGTTGACGACGAAGGCGTCGATTTTTCCGTCGTTGTCGTAGTCGGCGAAGCACGCGCCGCGGGATACGGTCTTTACGTCCAGCACCGGTCCCGCATCCCGTGAAACGTCGGCAAACTTTCCGTTTCCCAGCCCACGAAACAGTGACTGTTCTTGAGGGACGAGATGAATGAGCCCGCCGTGAAACACCAAAATGTCGAGCCAGCCATCATTGTCGAAGTCATAAATTCCTGTGCCCCAACTGGTGTATTGGGCGGTAGCCTGCGAAATTCCTGAACTCGGCCCGATATCTTCGAATCCATTCCTCCCGGTGTTGCGCATCAAGCGGTTGTACTTTGAGTCTGTCACCCAGAGATCAAGAAGCCCGTCTCCATCAATGTCGGCAAACACGGGGCCCATCGCAGAGGTGCTTTCTCCATTCTGCCCGTATGCGACGCCGAGGTCGGCTGCTATCTCTTCGAATGTTCCGTCGTGCTTATTGTGGAAGAGGAAGTTCTCAGTTTTATCGTTGGCGACGTAGATATCAGGGTAACCGTCGCCATCAAAGTCTGCAGCAGTCACACCCATGGTGCGGCCTTTGTACGCGCCAATCCCTGACTTGTCTGTGACATCGGTGAATGTTCCGTTGCAGTTATTGTGAAAAAGACGATTCGTCTCAGCCGCATAGTCGAGAGGGCCGGGATAGTTGTCGGCGGCGTAGAAATTTCGGTATTTAGGATCAAACCTTACGTAGCGGCCAACAAATAAATCGACGCAGCCGTCGCGGTCGTAATCGAGCCACGCTGAGCTAATCGACCAGCCATCGACTTTGATTCCCGCTTTGGCGGTCACGTCTTCGAACGTGCCATCACCGCGATTTCGGTAAAGAATCGCTCGCCCGAAGCCGGTCACGAATAAATCGACAAATCCATCGTTATCGAAGTCGGCCGCAATCGCCGCCATGCCGTAAATATTCGCCGCGACTCCGGCTTGTTCGGTTACATCGGTGAACGTGCCATCCCCATTGTTCCTGTAAAGATGGTTGTGAGGCGCGATTGCGGGCGGCTGCTTCAGCGGGTAAGGGTGCATGCCCTCTTCGAGTGGCTTGCCGCTCACCACGTAAAGATCGGGAAATCCGTCGTTGTTGTAATCGAACCATACGCAACCACCGCCTGTGCCTTCTAGCAGCGACCCGAGTTCCTGCGCACCGAAACTGTGAGTGAATTGAATTCCAGCCTTGGCCGTAGCGTCTTCGAAGCGGATCGGCCCGGGGCTTGCCGTTGTCGCCGACTGCGCCTGCGTCGCACACGAACTCAGTAGAAGAATGAAAGTGAAGGCGATTGATTTGTGCCACGCTGTGCTCTGCATGAGTGGAGTTCGCTTTTTCAAGTCAATTACCTCCCGCAGAACCGCGAGCATTCCCCGTCATGTCTACCGGGGTTGTTGATTTCAGCAGTGTCATCGGCACCGCATTCTCCGGAGCAGTTTCGGGTCCTGCATGGCATCCAACGCAGGCACGCTGCTCACCGTGCCGCATCCAGAACCAGCCGGACTCCCTCTTTAAGGTCTTGCCCGCGCTATCGAGCAGCTCGATTTGAAGCGGCGCCTCGGTTGGAAGTTGAACGAAGAATGAGCCGTCGGACTCTACCGGCGCCGAACCCAGCAGTTTTGTGTTGCCCATACTGTCTATCGAGTAGAGGCGTACTGACTTGATGCTGCCGGCCGCGAATTTATATTTCGAGGTATAAGCGTTCAGACAAAGAAGGTTGGCATTGTTCCAGTCGTGTAGGCCTGAGGGGTGACGATTGGGAACAGGGCGTTCGTGAATCAGCACAGGCTGAAGCACATTTGCCCCAAGCTCGGCTGTAGCGGGTCGCAAAGAAGCTGTACCCGGCGTCCACCACATCAATTGAAACGGGTTTGTTCTTGTACGCCAAGGGATCAAAAAATCGCCGGATGATGCCTCGGCGACTTCTCCGGCATATTCGCCGACTGGCGCGGGAATAGGAACTGAGTGGGCAAGTGGCGAAGTAAATTTCCCGAGACCAGAGTCAGAGACAAAGACAATGTCGCCGGAAGTGACTTGCGTACCTGAGTGCCGAGCCTTACCGTGATCGCAGCGATAAGCCTCTACTCCGCTGCCGTCCGAATAAGCGGTGTAGAGCTCGGGGATCTCGCCTTTTCCGAAAGGGTAGGCTCCTTCGAACAGAATGCGTCCGTCGCGAAGAATATCCGTCGGCAAAGAACTCCCCGGCCCGTAAGTTAGCTGAAGCACTTTGCGATCAGCCCGGTCGAGAATTTTAATCACAAACCTGCCGTCTTTTTTCTCTGCATACACGACACGATCCTCAGGCAAATAAAAAGGCCGAACGCAATCCTGCGTACAGGAAATAACGCGTTGGGGATCGCCGCCGGATGTCGGCACTTCCCAGATTTGCCAGGGATCCGACGGATTTTGTTTGCCCGCAAATAAAACCTTCGTCCCATCAAAGGAAACATTGGGATCTACGGACGCCGCAAACCCTGGTACGAGGGCATGGCGTCCGGTCGCGTCTTGAAAGTAAATTGCAGCGTCAGGACTGAATCTATCTGCCGCATGCAGCCACGCGAGAGCCTCATATTGCCTGGTGACCGTAAAGAGAAATGCGGTGGAACTCTGATTTGCGGAGAGAACCGAACGCCTGGGCAGCAGAGCGACAATGAAAATAAAAAGGAGAATGAGGATCGGCATCGCGATGGTCCGCGCGCTCACCGGCCAACTCCCACCATCCCTGCCAGCCTCGGACTCAACTGCCTCAATGCATCCTGGCCCATCAGATCGAGGTAAGGCTGCAAATCGTCCATCATGTCTTGGAATTGGTGAAAAGTGAGGGACTGAGCGCCGTCGCTCATAGCTTCGTCCGGTGAAGGATGTACTTCTACAAGTAATCCGTCAGCACCGACAACAGCCGCAGCCCGCGAAAGGACTGGAACCAGACTGCGCACTCCGGCTGCGTGGCTGGGATCGACCATGACTGGCAGATGGGAAACAGCCTTGAGCACTGGCACTGCAGCGATATCCAGCGTGTTGCGAGTTGCAGTTTCAAAAGTCCGTATGCCGCGCTCGCAGAGAACGATCTCCCGGTTGCCGTTCATCGCGATGACCTGCGCGGAGCGGAGCAGCTCTTCCAGGGTAGCTGTCATCCCACGCTTCAGTAGCACAGGCCTGCGACAACCACCCAACCTTTCCAGCAGTGCGAAATTTTCCATGCTGCGCGTGCCTACCTGCATCAGGTCGGCATACTCGGCGACCACGGAGACATCTTCCTCGCTCATCACTTCCGTGACGATCGCCAGCCCAGTCTCGGCACGCGCTTTGCTGAGAATCTTTAAACCCTCGACGCCCAACCCCTGAAAAGCATAGGGCGATGATCGCGGTTTGTAGGCGCCTCCACGCAGAATGCGCGCGCCCGCCTTCGCCACAGCTTCCGCAGTCCGCAGTAGCTGCTGTTCAGACTCGACCGCACAAGGCCCAGCCATGACGACGAAGTCGCCGCCCCCGATCTCCACGCCACCAGCTCGAACCACGCTGCTGAGGCACAAGTCAGTCTTGGCTACCAGGTCAAAGCACGAGAATTGGCCGTTCCATTTGGGGTTCATGAATCGCGAAGCGCGATTCTACTTAGCTGGGAGTGTTAATTCACTACTAAGAATCCACTAACTTTTTTGTGATTTCAATCACACTCCGCGCAGGCGCACGGAGAATCAGAGAGCCGAAACGTCTGCTTGGATTGGCGCTGCGGCCGATGTAGTTCTTCAGTACTGGGTCACGACCGCGTCCTCCGGATAGCCCACCATCCCGAACTCAGGAATATCGAGACCTTCTTCTTCGGCCTCAGGCGCGACTCTCATGCTCTTCACTTTGTTCACGCACCAGAACACGCCGTAGGTAGCGCCAAAGGCCCATGCGGCATAGAGCGTTGCTCCCATCAGTTGACAGAGGAACTGCCGCGAATCTCCGTGGATCAACCCGGTAACACCTTGTCCTGCTTTTCCGAGGTAGGAAGTTGCGCCCACGCCATTCCAGCCAACGCCATAAGCACCGTCGGCAAAGATGCCGACACAAATGCCACCCAGCCATCCGCAATAGCCATGGACGGAAATCGCGCCGCAGGGATCATCGATCTTGAGTACCCGGTCGTTAAATAAAACTCCAAAGCAAACTACGCATCCCGCCAATATGCCAATCACTACTGAAGATGTCGGAGATACGAAGGCGCAGGGGGCGGTGATTGCAACTAATCCAGCCAGCATCCCGTTACAGGCCATAGTGATATCGGGCTTGCCGAACATGAAATACCATAAAAGCATCGCGGTGGCGGATCCGGCGACTGCCGCGAGATTTGTATTTACCGCGACTACGGAGATGCGAAGGTCCGTCGCCCCTAAAGTCGAACCCGGATTGAAACCCATCCACCCAAAAAGCAGGATGAACGTGCCCGTCACGACGTACACGATGTTGTGAGCTGGGAATACGCGGATCTTACCTCCCGGCCCATACTTTCCCAGGCGTGGACCGAGAATGATGGCCAAGGCCATGGCACAGAATCCGCCGACCGCATGGACAACAGTCGAGCCCGCAAAATCGACGTATCCATGACCCAGATTGAGAGAAGAGCCGACCTGCGAGAGCCATCCTCCCCCCCAAGTCCAGCAGCCAGAAATTGGATAGAGGATTGCACCAATAAACAATTCACAAATCAGGAATGCCCAGAAGGTGATTCGTTCACATACAGCGCCCACGATAATGTAACCAGCGGTCTCCATAAAAACGACTTCGAAAAGCGTCAGGCAATTGCTGCTTGCGTCATATGCCGGGCCCGTTAGAAAAAATCCCTTGCCGCCTATAAATCCCCATTGACCACTCCCCACCAGAAAGTGATCCAGCGTGGCTGCCCCGCCAATGTTGGAAGGTGCGGCATTGATGGCAACAGCTCCGAACTGAAATGCATAGCCAACTGCGTAGTAGGCGAGGAAGGCAAACACGTAGGCCGCAAAATTCAACATCATTAAATGTGCAGCATTCTTTTTTCGTACGAGTCCACAGGTGAGCAGGGCGAAACCAGCCTGCATGAACAGCACCAGATAGCCAGTGTTTAAAGTCCACGCAAAATTTGTTCCTACACGCACGTGCCCTACACTGTCTGCGAGTTTAACGGCCAAAGGTTCCTTCGCAGCCTGTGCCTGATATTCGTCGAAAGCCTTTTTGTTAGCCGCGTAGTCAGGAGCAGTCTTGTCGGTGGGCTCGGCGACCACAAAGGGATTTCCGGCTCCGTCGACTGCGGCGCTTTTGTCTCCAGTCGCAATCCCGGAAGGATCCGGCTTCGCATCATCGGCGAAAGATCTGGCGGACAGCGCAGCGAACAATCCGGCGGCTAAAAGAATTGTGGCACAGTACGACACCAACGACAGGCGAAGGGTGCGCCTGTCGACTCGCTTTGTCATCTTTTTGTTGCTCCTGTATCTAAGGCGTGGATGATCTTTCGATAGCCGAGCGATTGCTGAAACAGCGCCAGCAAATGCCGACCGCATTCATAAATTCTGGAGGGAAGGGCCGACCGGAAAGATAAGCGCCCATTGCGTTTGATCGCAGTCCTCTCCCTAATCCGCAGACGATAAAGGGAGGAATGCGCTGAGTCCAATTCAAATTTCTTATAGCGCTGATCAGGCTCTCTGATGAGGCGGCCACGAATTCTTGCGCATTATCCACGGTTTACAGAATTCGTTCGTGCGCATAACCAGATGCAAGCAAGGCGGCCAGCAACTCGGCGATGTGAGCCGGACCTCTGGTTTCCATGGTGATGTCGATGGCCGTATCACCCAGATTGACGCCGTGATAGGCGCGATCGTATGCCGTTTCGACGATGTTGGCGCGCAGGTCCGCCAGCAGTCCGGTCAACCGATGGAGGGCGCCGGGATAATCCGGTAGGTGCACGCGCAGGCGGACAAGCCTGCCATCTTTGACCAGCCCACGCTCAATAATTCTGGCCAACAACGTCACGTCGATGTTTCCTCCGCACACCAGCACAACAACCTTTTTGCCTTGCAAAGGCAGTTTGTGATTCAGCAGCGCGGCAATGGAGGCCGCACCAGCGCCTTCTGCCAGTGTTTTTTCTTTTTCTAGAAGCAACAGAATGGCGTTAGCGATCTCTTCTTCTTCCACGACCACAATGTCATCCACGTATTTTTGCACCAACGGGAACGTGCGTTCGCCGGCCCGGCGCACAGCAATTCCGTCCGCAATCGTGGCGGCTGCCTTGAGAGTTACCGGAGCTCCTTCAGCGACCGCGGCCTTCATGGACGGCAGCTTGGAGGGCTGAACTCCATAAACCAACACCGCCGGATTGGTCTCCTTCGCGGCACAGGCAATGCCTCCGATCAGCCCTCCTCCTCCGATCGGCGCGACGATGGCGTCGATATCGGGTTGTTGTTCCAGGATTTCCAGACCCAGCGTTCCTTGTCCGGCGATCACTTCATCATCGTCGAAGGCGTGAATTAACGTGAGATGGTGCTGCCGGCTATGCTCAACCGCCTTCGCATACGCCTCGTCGTAATTCGTCCCGTGCAGAATTACTTCCGCGCCATAAGCGCGCGTTGCTGATACTTTCGTGAGCGGTGTGGGTAGGGGCATATAAATCAGCGCCCGGATTCCATGCCGCCCGGCGTGGTAAGCAACTCCTTGAGCGTGATTTCCAGCCGACGCCGCGATCACGCCTCGCGCCCGCTCATCAGCGGTGAGTGTGAGCAGCTTATTCAGTGCACCGCGCTCTTTGAACGCTCCGGTTCGCTGCTGATTATCGAGTTTGAGGAAGACCTCGCAGTTCGTGAGCTTCGAAAATGCTTCTGAGTAGGTGCAAGGAGAGACGCGAATGGATTCGCGGATCCGGCCCATCGCGATTTGTATATCCTGGAGGCCAATCATAGATTTCGCGCACCCATCTTAATACGCGGGTTGCACGGACCACTTTCATGCTTACGAAGCAATTTGTTTTTCAGTCGATGATCGAGTGGCGGAAGCTCGCGCAACGGTGGGCATGGGAGCAGCGAATGAAGAGCTAGCCTTCAAGTAGGTATCGACTGCAGCGGCCGCCTTGCGACCTTCGGAGATGGCCCAAACAACCAGCGACTGACCTCTGCGCATGTCGCCGGCCGCAAAAACTCCGGGCACCGTAGTCATGTAATTTGGATCCGTCTGTACATTGCCGCGCTGATCCAGTGAGACGCCCAGCTGATCAATCATTCCATTTCGGACCGGTCCTAGAAAGCCCATGGCGACGAGCACAAGGTCAGCGTCGATGGTGAATTCGCTGGCCGGAATTGGATCGAAATTCGGTGCCGGGCCGACGCGAACGGCGTGCAGTCGCTGCAGAACTCCAGCCTCGCCGCTGAACCTCGTCGTCGCAATGCTCCAGTCGCGGATGCCGCCTTCTTCGTGAGCCGCTTCTGTTCGCAGTTGCATCGGCCACATCGGCCAGGGCGTCCGTGGCGATCGCTCGTCTGGCGGCTTCGGCATGATCTCGAACTGGTGCACGGATAGCGGCTTCTGGCGGTGGCAAGTTCCCAAGCAGTCAGCGCCGGTGTCTCCTCCTCCGATGATGACGACTCGTTTCCCGGTTGCCAAAATCTCCGCTCCTGCTTCTATCGAATCCCCGAGGCAACGCCGGTTTTGCTGTGGCAGGTATTCCATAGCAAAATGGATTCCCTTCAGCTCGCGGCCGGGAATGTTTAGATCGCGAGGATGCTCAGCACCTCCTGCCAGCACGATCGCATCGAACTCGCGGCGTAACTCGTCGACTGGAATATTCTTTCCAACTTCAGAATTCGTAATGAACTTCACGCCCTCAGCCGACATCTGTTGCAGCCGACGATCGATGATCTGTTTCTCAAGCTTGAATTCAGGAATGCCGTAGCGCAGCAATCCGCCGATACGGTCAGCCTTTTCGTATACCACGACCGAATGCCCGGATCGACATAGCTGCTGAGCCGCGGCCAGTCCAGCAGGCCCAGAGCCTACTACCGCGACGTTCTTCCCGCTGCGAAATTTCGGCGGCTCAGGCTTTATCCATCCTTCAAGAAATCCCCGCTCGACAATATTTTTCTCGCTCTGTTTGATGGTGACCGCTGGCTGGTTGATCGCCAGAACACAAGATGCTTCGCAGGGAGCGGGGCAAATGCGGCCCGTGAACTCAGGGAAATTATTGGTTGCGTGCAGTTGCCGGATTGCCTCTTTCCAGCGTCCGCGATACACCAAGTCGTTCCAGTCGGGAATCAGATTATTGACGGGGCAACCCGTTTGGCAGAAGGGTACGCCGCAATCCATGCAACGCGCGCCCTGTTTCTTTAGAGTTTCCTCCGGCAGATCGAGGTAAATCTCAAACCAGTCATTCACACGCTGCGTAACCGGACGGCGCGGCGCCAACTCGCGAGAATATTCGAGAAATCCCGTGGTCTTACCCATTCTGCACCTGCGCAGGCTCAAGCCGGGCGATCGCTGCCAAATGCTGGCTTGCTACAAAGGGCTGGGGGCTTCGGCTCACTCCCAGCACTCGCTTGAATTCGTGCGGAAACACTTTGATGAAACGGGGTATTGTGTCCGCCCAATTTTCGAGAATCCATTTAGCCCGGGGACTGCGAGTTAACTCCAGGTGGCGGGTGATGAGATGCTTGACGATCTCAATATCTTGCGCTCCGACTAAAGCCTCAAGGTCGACCGAACGCGGATTGCATCTTTCGTCTGCGAAATTGAGATGTTCATCGAACACGTACGCCACTCCACCACTCATCCCGGCGGCAAAATTCCTTCCGCATAATCCGAGAACCAACACAGTTCCTTTCGTCATGTACTCGCAACCATGATCGCCAACGCCCTCCACGACTGCGGTTGCGCCGGAGTTTCGAACCGCAAACCGTTCCCCCGCCATCCCATTGAAAAAGACTTCGCCGCTAGTTGCTCCATAGAGAGCCACATTTCCAATGAGAATGTTTTCTTCCGGAGCGAATCTTGAAGAGCGTGGTGGATATACGACGATGCGTCCGCCTGACAGCCCTTTGCCGACGTAATCGTTCGCTTCGCCCTCCAGAGTAAGCGTGACGCCATTCGCCAGGAAAGCGCCCAGGCTTTGACCGGCTGAACCTGACAAATGAATCCGAATCGTGTCGTCGGGTAATCCGGCAGAACCATGTTTCCGCGCGATTTCGCCGCTCAGCATCGTACCTACGCTGCGGTGGACATTCCGTATTGGCAGGCCGATGTCAATCGGAATCAGTGTCTCGAGTGCAACCCGCGCTGCTTTGAGAATTTCGTGATCGAGAGCTTCTTCTAGGCCGTGCTCCTGCTTCTGCACGCAACGACGAGCGACGCGGGATGGAACTGGAGGGCTATAGAGAAGTGAGGAAAGGTCGAGGCCTCGCGCTTTCCAGTGACCGACTGCGGACTCGACCTCCAGCATGTCGACACGCCCTACCATCTCATCAAAACGTCGGAAACCTAAATCTGCCATGTACTGGCGCACTTGCTCCGCCAGAAAGAAAAAGAAATTGATAACGTGTTCGGGCTGCCCCTGAAATTGCTTTCGCAGCACGGGATCCTGGGTTGCAATCCCTACTGAGCAAGTATTGAGATGACACTTGCGCATCATCACGCAGCCCATCGCAATCAGTGGCGTCGTTGCGAAACCAAACTCTTCCGCGCCCAATAATGCGGCGATCACAACATCGCGCCCGGTCTGTAATTTGCCGTCCGTCTGAACACGAATGCGGCTTCGTAGATCATTCAACAACAAAACCTGTTGGGTTTCGGCTAGACCCAACTCCCAGGGGATGCCAGCGTGTTTGATCGAACTCAACGGCGAAGCACCCGTTCCGCCGCTGTCTCCGCTGATCAGAACCACATCGGCATGCGCTTTCGCGACCCCAGCCGCAACGGTCCCCACACCTGATTCGGCAACCAACTTTACAGCGATGCGGGCTTGGGGATTGACGTTCTTCAAGTCGTAGATCAGTTGCGCCAAGTCTTCAATTGAGTAGATGTCATGGTGAGGTGGCGGCGAAATCAGCCCGACTCCCGCAATCGAATGTCGCAGGCGCGCGATCACTTCATCGACCTTGAACCCCGGCAACTGCCCCCCCTCGCCTGGCTTAGCGCCCTGTGCCATCTTGATCTGCAGCTCGTCGGCATTAACCAGATAATTCGCGGTCACACCAAACCGGGCGGATGCTACTTGCTTAACTGCACTTCGCCGCAGGTCCCCGCTGGCGTCAGGACTAAAGCGCTCCTCATCTTCGCCACCCTCGCCAGTGTTCGACTTGCCTCCAATGCGATTCATCGCGATGGCCAGGGTTTCATGCGCTTCTTTACTAATCGAGCCAAATGACATGGCGCCTGTGGTAAAGCGCTTTACAATCTCCTTGGCAGGTTCGACCTCTTCGATCAAAACCGGCTCATCACTCTTTTTTAATTTCATCAAGCCGCGCAGCGTGCACAAGTGGCTGCTTTGCTTGTCGATCAGCTCGGTATATTCCTGAAAAGTCTGAAAGCTCTCTTGCCGCACGGCTTGCTGTAGCTTGCTGATGGTCAATGGATTCAGCAAATGATATTCACCGTTCGCACGCTGGTGATAATCGCCACCGACTGCCAGCTCAGTTTCGAACTCAGTGACCGGGCGCAGGGAATGCTCATGCTTTAGCTGTGACTCGCGAGCGAGTATTTCGAGGCCTGTGCCTTCCAGTCGGGCGGTAGTTCCGGCAAAATAGGTCTCCACCAGCTCTTTATTCAGCCCGACCGCTTCAAACACCTGGGCGCCTTGGTAACTCTGCAATGTCGAGATGCCCATCTTCGCGAAAGTCTTTAATAGACCTTTCTTGACCGACTTCAAGAAATTCTTGACGGCGAGCTCCGGAGTCACGCCATTCGCCAGGTCGCCGCGCCATGCCAGATTCTCTACGGTCTCCAGCGCCAGATAGGGATTGATTGCGCTGGCTCCGTAGCCACTCAATAGAGCAAAGTGCATCACTTCACGAGGCTCTCCGGATTCCGTTATCAGTGCAACCTGAGTTCGAGTCTCTTCCCGAACCAGCAGATTGTGTACTGCCGCGAGCGCCAACAAGCAGGGGATAGGCGCGTAATCTTTGTCCACACCTCGATCAGACAGAATCAAGAGACTGTAACCAGACTTCACCGATAAAGATGCTCTTTGGCACAACTCATCGAGCGCCCGTTTCAAGCCGGCTTCACCTTCGCTCGCACGGAAGAGCGCCGGAAGCGTGGTGGCCAGTAGATCTCCTTGTTGACACTCGACGCAGCTTCTCCAACTCGCGATTCGTCAGCAGCGGATGCTCCAACTTCAGCATGTGACAGTTTTCTGGAGCTTCTTCGAGAATGTTGCGTTCGCTGCCGATGTAGCTGATCAGCGACATCACCATCTCTTCGCGGATCGGATCAATCGGAGGATTCGTTACTTGTGCAAACAGTTGTTTGAAATAGTTGAACAGTGGCTGTGGACGATCCGAAAGGCACGCCAGAGGAGTGTCTGTGCCCATGGATCCAATCGGTTCCTCCCCGTTCGATGCCATGGGCCCGAGGATCATCTTCAAATCTTCATCGGTGTAACCGAAGGCGCGCTGCCGGCGAAGCAGAGTCTCTGGATCGGGCGCATGCGTCCGCGAGGGCTCCGGCAGATGGTTGATCGTGATCTGGTTTTCTTTAAGCCATGCGGCATAAGGTTGCTGCGAAGCGAGTCGATCTTTGATCTCTTTGTCCGAAACGATGCGCCCCTCGACGGTATCCACCAGAAACATTTTTCCGGGTTGTAGTCGCCCCTTTCTCTTCACCTCTTCAGAGGGAACGTCGAGCACGCCAGCTTCGGAAGCCATCACAACAACATCATCGTGCGTGATCACATACCGTCCAGGGCGCAAACCGTTGCGATCCAGTGTGGCTCCAATCACTCGGCCATCCGTGAAAGCCACTGCTGCCGGGCCGTCCCACGGTTCCATGAGGCAAGCGTGGTATTCATAGAAGGCACGCTTCTCCGGCTTCATGTGAGGATTTCCCGCCCAAGCTTCCGGAATCAGCATGGACATCGCATGAGGCAGACTACGACCCGCTTGCAACAAGAGTTCCAGAGCATTGTCGAAGCTGGCGGAGTCGCTGCCACCGGGCTCGATGATCGGGAAAAGTTTTTTCAAGTCCTGAGAAAAGAGTGGCGACGCGAGCAGCGACTGGCGAGCATGCATCCAGTTCACGTTTCCGCGGAGAGTGTTGATTTCCCCGTTATGCGCGATGTAACGATAGGGATGAGCGCGTTGCCAGCTTGGAAACGTATTGGTTGAAAACCGCTGGTGCACCAGGCACAGAGCGCTGGCCACATCTGGGTCGGAAAGTTCGCGGTAGAAGTTCGTAAGCTGCGACGCAAGCACTAGCCCTTTGTAGACGACTGTTCGACATGAGAGGGACGGAATATAAAATGTTTCGCCGTCGTTGTTGCCTGATTCCAGATTATCCGACTCGCGGATTTCATTTTCCGCGCGCTTACGCACCACATACAACTTGCGTTCGAATGCTTCTTCGCTAAGGTCCGGAGCTCGCCCGACGAAGATCTGCTGGATATAAGGCTGCGAAGCTCGCGCCACTCGACCTATCGCCGACGCATACACCGGCGTGTCGCGCCAGCCGAGAACCGCCAACCCCTCTTCCCGGACGATCCGCTCGAGAATCCCTTCGCATCGCAGCCGAGCATGTTTTTCTACTGGCAGGAACGTCATTCCAACCGCATATTCGCCGGGCTCAGGCAGCTCGAAGCCGAGCTTTGAGCATTCGCGCGCATAAAACTTGTGCGGAATCTGAATCAACACGCCGGCGCCATCGCCGGTCTCCGGATCGCACCCACAGGCTCCCCGGTGCGCGAGGTTCAGCAATACCTGGATTCCTTTGAGAATGATTTCGTGGCTTTTTTCACCACGAACACTTGCGACGAATCCGATCCCGCAGGCATCGTGTTCCTGCGCAGGGTCGTAGAGACCTTGCGCCGACGGGATGCCATTCATAAAATTTGCGCGGGACATCACGGTCCTCTTTCAACGTTGGAATCTGTCACGAATCGGTTCAGACAACTCGAGTCAAGGCTGCGGGCGCAGCCCACACCTCACGCCAGCCTAATCGTGAATTCCTTGATAAGCCTTGCCGGGCAGCAAGTACAACTCAGAATTTCGATGCAGACCATGTAAATTTCGCAGGTATTGCGATACAAGCAAAATAGCCACCGACACAAGGGCCATTCCACTCTCCGATCTGCGAAGTTGCGCATTCCAGAGCACTCGATTCCGAACATATAATGAAAATCATGTCGAGCACGGATTACGCTGAAATGTTGGCGGTGGCGCTGAAGGAGGCGCGCTCGGGCCTCTCCGAGGGCGGCATTCCGATTGGCGCGGCGATTTTTGACGAGGCCGGTGACGTGCTCGGCGCAGGGCACAACCGGCGAGTGCAGGATAGCGATGCTTCGCTTCACGCCGAGACCGATGCCTTTCGCAATGCAGGCCGCCAGCGCAGTTATCGCCGGTTGATCATGGTCACGACGTTGGCGCCGTGCTGGTACTGCAGCGGTCTGATTCGTCAGTTCGGCTTCGGCACCGTGGTCGTTGGAGAGAGCCGGAATTTTACAGGTGGAGTGGAGTGGCTGCGATCGCTAGGCGTGAGGATCATCGACCTCGACTCTGCCGAGTGCGCTTCCATGTTGAGTGAATACATCCGCCTGAATCCTGCGGTCTGGAACGAAGACATCGGCCAAGATTGAACTGCTACTAAGAACTCATTCAGCTGAATTGACCAGATTTCGCAACGCCAAGACTGCGTTTTACGAATTTCCCGATCTCCGCATATACTCGCTTCTCAGAAACAGCGACCAAGTTTCGGATGAATGAGCGCTCCTGAACCGTGGGCGCAGGCAAGCTTGATCCATGAATCGACAAGACGAGACCCGGCATAATCTGTTCATGGCGCGCGCGATTCGTCTATCCATCGATAACGTGGCGGCGGGCCGCGGCGGCCCATTCGGTGCCGTGGTAGTAAAGAATGCCGAGATTATAGCCGAAGGGGTGAACCGGGTTGCATCGACGAATGATCCCACCGCTCACGCAGAAATGGTTGCGATTCGCGATGCTTGCCGAAAACTCGGCGTCTTCAATCTCGATGGTTGTGAGATCTATAGTTCTTGCGAGCCGTGTCCCATGTGTCTGGGAGCGATTTATTGGGCTCGTATCTCACATATTTATTTCGGAAGCAGCGCCGCAGATGCGTCGAAGGCTGGGTTTGATGATTCGGAAATTTACCGCGAGCTGTCACAATCGCATTCCGAACGCAAAATTTCTATGGTCCAAATCATGCGTGACCAGGCCTTAGAAGCATTCCGCGTGTGGGAGAGCAGTTCCAACAAAGTTACGTACTGAGGCTGATCGCACTCCAAGTAATTCAACCCTTGTGGAGGACGTTTGATCGATCGTTATTTCAGGCTCACCGAAAACCATACTTCGGTGAAGCAGGAAATGCTGGGCGGCCTCACGACGTTCGTCACCATGGCTTACATCATCGTGGTGAACCCGCAAATTCTGGCTCAAGCGGGGATGCCAGCGGATGGCGTGGTCTTCGCCACATGCATCTCTGCTGCGGTAGCAACGCTCGTCATGGGACTTTACGCCAACTATCCGATCGCGTTGGCGCCCGGGATGTCGTTGAATGCCTACTTCACTTATTCCGTCTGCCTTTCCATGCATGTTCCTTGGCGCACGGCGCTCGCACTTGTCTTCTGCTCTGGCATCCTCTTCCTCCTGCTTACCGTTACAAAGATTCGCGAGCAGATCGTGAACGGCATGCCCGATTGCCTGAAGCACTCGACAGCCGCAGGCATCGGCATGTTCATCGCATTCGTGGGACTGCGAAACGCGAAGCTCGTGATAGCCAACTCAGCTACGTTTGTCGGCCTTGGAAATTTCGCCGACAAAGAAGTGCAGACTGCCTGCTTCGGTTTGGCGCTGACGATGATCCTGATGTCCCGAAAACTCCACGGTGCCATATTGGTTGGTGTCTTTGGAACTAGCCTTCTTGGAATCTTTCGCGGGATTGCGAACTGGCCGGCAGCAGTCTTTGCTCTGCCGCATCCCTCCAGTACTTTTCTTCAATTAGATTTTCGCGGAGCGACCCATCTTGGATTTCTCGAAATTCTCTTCGCTTTCCTCTTCGTCGATCTTTTCGACAACGTCGGTACACTCATGGGGGTTTGCGAGCAGGGCGGCTTCGTCAAGAATGGCAAAATTCCGCGCGTGGGGCGCGTTCTCGTCGCCGACGCCGTCGGGACGGTTTTCGGTTCTCTCACCGGAACTTCTACAGTCACGAGTTACATCGAAAGCGCTGCCGGCGTGGCAGCCGGAGCGCGTACGGGGCTAAGTAATGTCGCCGTCGCCGGATTATTCTTGCTGGCCACATTCTGCTCGCCACTCGCAGCCGCGATTCCAGCCTATGCGACCGCTCCCGCGCTGGTTCTGGTTGGAGTGCTGATGACGCAGTCGATCGCTCAAATTGCCTGGCAGGATTTCACTGAAGCCGTTCCGGCATTTGTCACAATCGTGGCCACACCATTGACTTTCAGTATTGCAACCGGCCTTAGTCTCGGCTTGATTTCCTACACTATCGTGAAAGTAGCTGCTGGAAAGATTCGTGAAGTAAACGTGCTTGTCTGGATACTGACGATGCTCTTTATCCTGCGATACGTCTACCTCGCAGCAGCCTAAGATCTCAGCGGATGAACCCGTCGTCGCGGGGCGTTATGCCTTCATTTTCTTCTGCAACAAGGTCAGCAGCGGACGGTCGAGTTTGTGTCCGTGCCAGTCCTCGAACTTGGTCCCCTCACGCTCTGTATCGACTACACCAAACGGACCACGGAAATTCCACAGCGCCCAACCGGAGTTTAATTCGCCGAGAACATCGAGTGTGTCATTGAACCACGCCAAGACAACTTCTGGAGGCGTGTGCTTGTAACATCCCATTTCACCGAAATGGATGGGAACATTCTCCGCAGCAAGCTTTGACCAGGGACGGAAGCCCTTCTCGAGCGATTGGCGATCGGAGATAACATTTCCTTTGTCGTCCTTGAGCGGCCACGTCGGCATTGGTTCCGAACCAGTCAGAATGCCACGCACCCACTCGCAATTGTGATGCGTGACTTGAATTGGAGAATACATGTGGCAGCTTTGGAGCATGCCAGTTCCAACGAGTTCAGGAATTGGCGAGCCTCCGCCCGGATATCCATCGGTGACGACCAGGCGCTGCGCATCGTGAGCGCGAATCGCGTCCGCCGATGCTCTCGCCAAGCGAGTGTAGTCGGGGGCATGACGTTGCAGGAATTCCGGATTGAAAAAATCTGTCGTCTTAGTGGCGCCGTTCTTCCTCATCTCAGCTAGTTCAGCCTCACTGGGCAGAACGATCGGCTCGTTTACTAGATTAAAACTTAATCTCTGACTCGAGATCCCCTTATAGCGATCCGCAAAATAGGTCCATTGATGAATGAAGGCATCGAAGGTGTGCTGATCGGTGAATACATTGGTCTTCTCCTTCGTGATCGCTATGCCCGTGAGTTTTTCGTTCATCGTGTCGAGAATGCACAGCCCCGGAGCGCGGTGGAGGCAAACATTCACATGGATGCCGTACTGCTCTCCCAGTCGAACGGCACGGTCAATCGGCTCAACTTGTTTTTCGTTAATGGTGAAGAGATCGGGAGCGGTCCAGAAACGGTAGTCCATGGGCAAGCGCACCCAATTGAAGCCCCAGTCTCGAATCCACCGGAAGTCATCCTCGCGAAACATGCCATCGTCTTTGTATGGAAAATATTTCATCCAATCTTTATCGGTAGAGAAATATTCGAGCAGATTGAACCCATACCAGCGGGGATTTTTCGCCGAAGACTTGGCGTCCGGGGAATCGGTCTTGCCAGCAGTCTGCCCAGACAATGCAGCGGCGGCGAGGCCCGAAGGCAGCATCGCGACAGATGCAAGCGCGGCAGACGCCTTTAATAAACTACGGCGAGTAAGTTGTGGCGTCTGTTTTCGCTGGAAGTCGTCACCTGGTATTTTCATAATTTCTCCTGGATTGCGCGCCACCATTTCGGACCGACTTTTCAACGTCGCGTGACAACAATCAGTTCCACGGTGTCGGGTGCGCAGGAATTAGACAGATGCAAAGCGCCATCTTTCCCGGACTTTTCTTCTACCAGAGCGAGGTCCTGATTCTGGCTGATGCGATACCTCTTCACATTGAATGGCGCAGCGCCCCAGGGCAAATTCTTAATGGTAAGGTCGTAGCCTGCATTGTCGCGGTAGACAACGTCGGTGCGCAGCGGCAGGAATTTCATCTTGGACATATCCGGCATAGGGGGTGACACCTTTTGCAATTCCTCAGGCATCGGCATGAGATCGGGCTTGTAGTTTGAGGGAATCGCATAATTGCTGATCAGGATCTGCACTGTGTTGCCATCCCCGGACCGTCCCGCCAGGGCGGCCAATCCAAACGTATCGGTACCTTCCACCGCGAGACGCTGTGGTGTGTCCTGCATTTGGCCCATCGCTTTGAAGGTATAGGCGGTCTTGAAATATTTCCCCTGCAGGTCGAAAAGCCCCATCCATGCTGCGTCTCCACGATAGAAGTGTGCATGGTCGACCGATGTGTCCTCAAGATAGGTGAGCACCGCTCCAATGTACGCGGCGTTGTGAGCGCCCTGCAGTTCGGCCTTCTCTGCGTCGGTAAAGTCAGCGCTTAGATTCCATTCGGAGAGGATGCTTTCCGCGTGCGGAAAACCATGCGTGTCCAGAATGCCGCGAATTTCCTTGGCGAGCCGAACTGCATCGTAAGGATCCGCGGAGCCGTTGGCATACGTGTGCCACGAATAGAAATCGAGCGGCACTTTATGCTGGGCACAGTAATCGATGAACCCTTCGCGATAGCCGCTGTCGTCAGAGGGGAAGGCCTTGCCATCCCCGCCAATCTTGATCGTCGGATCTGCGGACTTCAAGGCACGCGCCGTTTTCTCATAGAGGGAATAAAACTGTTGCGGGGTGCCTAACCAAAACAAGCCATCCGGCTCATTCCAGAACTCCCAATAACGAATGCCATCATGAAAGCCATCGGCCCAGCCCTGGTTATAGTGCATGGCAACGTGTTTCATCACGTTGGCGAACTTGTCGAAATCCTCCGGTGGAGTAACGTTCGCGGCTCCCCAGCTCCGTCCAATGCGGTAGTAGACTTCTGCTCCACTGGCCCGAATGGCAGCGATCATCTTATCGGTCGGGCCAAAATTGTAGCTCTCGGGCTTCTCTGGATCAGCCTTCCAGTCCGGAAAAATAATCGCTGCATTCCCAGCCTTTACCACTCCTTCGCGCTGTGCGTTGTCAGGAATTAGCCAGATGAGTTCTCCGTTGCCCACCTCAAATTTCGTATCAATTTCGGAGGGCCCCATCGAATCGTGAGTTCGAACCTGATTAATCCGAAGCGCTCTGTATTGTTCGACGAGATTCGGAAGACCCGCCATCACAGGACTCGGTGGTCCGTTCAACCCCTGAAATGAACGAATTTGTCCGATCACTTTTCCGGCGTCGACATTTAAAGATCGAAAACCCGGATGGCTTGCCTCCTGCGCAAACGCGCAAGCCATCAAGACCAGAACACAGAGTGAATAACGCAACGGCGGATAGGGCGAAGCGATCTTCATGGATAGCACTCCCTTTCACAGAAAACTCTATCTCGCTAACACGACTTTCTCTTCTGTCCAAAACTTTGTGATTTGTTCGAGCGATCGCCCTTTGGTTTCTGGAATGAGCCAGGCGACCAGGACGATCGTCAGCAACGCCCCGAGGCTGAAGCACCAGAACGTCCCGTCAGATCCCAAATGCTTTTGCATGATTGGAAATAACTGGTTTCCGAGGTAACCCACCAGCCAGAGCGCCGTGGTGGCGATAGACATGCCGCGTCCCCGAACCTTGGTGGGATAAATTTCCGAGATGATCACCCAGCACGCCACTCCATTGCCAAACGCATGACCCGCAACGAAACTCATCACGAAAATCAAAACTGCCAAACCGCTGCCATGAATGTGATAGAACCAGCCCACCATTACGAGAGAAACAAATTGCAGGGCCGTGCCCGCGAGGATCAGAGTCTTGCGCCCGGCTCGGTCTACCAGCCACAAAGCAAAAAGCGTGAACAGCAGATTGATCAGGCTGACCAGCACAGACTGGAAGAACGCATCACTTGTTGCAGTTCCTGCGGAGCGAAAAATCTCCGGCAGAAAGGAAAACAGCGGCGTGATCCCACTGATCTGTTGCAATCCCGCCAGCATAATGCCAAGCAGTAGCGGACGCCGGAACGTTCTGAAGAGTTCCGAGATATGTCCTTCTTCCGTGACCAGCGAATTCTGGATTTCCGCCGCTTCGATCTTGGCAACTTCGGGACCATTAATCTTGGTAAGAACTGCAATCGCCTGATCGCGGCGCCCCATCTTCATCAGCCAACGCGGACTCTCGACCGCAGGAAGAATCATCAGCCCAAATAAAATTGCCGGAACCACACCCGCAAAGAACATCCATCGCCAACCAGTGGAAATATTCCAGGCTTCATCTCCCATGCGTTGAATCAGCATGTTGATGAAGACGGCGGCCAGGATTCCGACGACGATCCCAAGCTGGTAGAGCGTGACGCAACGCCCACGCACTCGCGTAGGAGCAATCTCCGCGATGTAGTTCGGAGAAATCACAGATGCTGCTCCGATCCCCACTCCTCCGATCAGTCGCCAGAAAACGAACTGGTGAAGGTTCGAGGCAAACATCATCCCCACGGACGAGATAGCAAAGCACAAAGCGCACAGTCGCTAAGCCTTTTTTCTTGCCTAGATAATCGGCGACGGCTCCTGCTGCCGCGCACCCAGCAATGCACCCCACAAGCGCGCATCCTGCGGCCCAACCTACGCCTGCAGCGTCCAAACGAAATAGCCGGCTCAAATAACCAATCGCGCCACTGATCACGATGTTGTCGTAGCCAAACAGCAGGCCACCCAGAGTGGAAACTGTAGCTGCGACGATGAGGGGACCGCGCGAATACCCCGGACCGGGAATATTTTTCAGACTAGTGGCCTCCAGTGCGCAGTTGCAAGATCCAAGCCGGTTCGTTGCGAAGATTCGATCACCGCCTTCGCTGCGAGCATAAATCCGAGCGTGTGCGCCATTCCCGCATGCCACGGTGCCGAGCACGTCATCTGTGGCGTGTGATCAGGAATCAACACACCATCGAAACCATTGCGGTGCAGGATTGCCATAATGCGAATCATGTCAACATCGCCTTCGTCGATGAAAGTTTCGCGATAGTGCGGCACCTTACCGACAACATTTCGAAGATGGATATACGCTATTTTTCCCTGCTTGCTGTATTGGTCCACCGCGTCGTAGATGTTGCCTTCCGTCATTTCAGCCAACGTTCCAACGCACAATTCCAGTGCATTGTTTCGGCTCGGAGCCAGATCAATCAGGCGTTGATACATGTGAGGTTGATAAACCAGGCGCGGCTGCTGCCGCATGGTGGGCATGGGAGGGTCGTCGGGATGGGCCGCTAACCGTACTCCGGCTTGTTCCGCAATCGGGATCACTTCGTGCAGAAATCGTTGCAGCCGTCGCCATAGTTCTTCATGTGAAATCGATGGCAGAGTTCCGGCAGAGGCACTGGGATCGTAAATCATGTTCCAGATCGTGCCTCTTGGAATCGGCACGTCCTCGGCGGGACCATCCATTCCCAAGGTGATCGCACCGCCTCGCCCTAGAGGCGCGGTCACGCGCCCGCAGACGCCTGCCAGGCTGAAGTTGTAGCCAAGCACAGGAATTCCGGCTTCGCCCATGTGACGAATGATGGTCTTCACTTTTTCAATCTGTTGCGAACGCTGCGGACCGTCGAGCAAAATGTCGTGCCAGTGCGCGGGATCGATGTTCTCTATCGCTTCCAGAACGAGCCCCGCCTGTTCAATCTCTCCGCGCAAGGTTTTCAGTTCGCTTACCGACCAAAGCTGGTCTGGATCACCCGCGACCCCCCACGCTTCGTATTTCGATCCGGTGGGCTGATTGTTTCTCGGATTGGACGGACCCTGATTGAAGTAATCGACCAGATGCACTACGACGTGTGTGCAACCCGCCTGGCGCGCAAAGTCATAGTAGTCACGCGTCAACATGTGGCGGTAGAGTCCGAGGCCGATCTTCATAATCGATTTCCAATGCCTGCGCCGTAGTCAGGGCTAAGCACTTGACCGTTGATCTCGACGGCAAGTGGCGAACATAGGAATACAAATGCATTCGCGATCGACTCTGGAGTGTTTCTCCTGCCGAGCGAAACTCGCAGAACAAACTCCCGATAAGCCGGATCTTCATCGAAAACTTTCAACGAACTACCGGCCGCCACGTTGCCTGGCGAAATTACATTCACGCGAATCCCCGTCAGTGCGTATTCGAGTGCAAGACTTCGCGCAAAGTTTTCCAGCGCCGCCTTAGCCGACGAATAAGCAGGAATCAGCGTGTGCGGCATGCGGGCCACATAAGAAGACGTGAAAATGAGATGTCCCGCAATCTTGCGCTCTATCCAGTAGGCCAGCGTCGCGCGTGCAAGATAAGTCTGCGCAAAATAATTGAAGCGGAAGATCTTCTCATAGTCCGCCTCTGACGTACTCGAAAAAGGGTGCAGTCCGCAACCGCCGGCGTGCCCAATCACAGTGTCCATGCCGGGAAATTTATCGAACGCTGTCTTCACCACACGGTTTACCTGGCTGGAGTCTGTGATGTCGGCGGGAAAATAAAGATAAGACGAGGCTGGAATCTGCCAGTCATTGAGAACCTTCACGGCCTGTTCCTGCGTCTTGATGTCAGTAAGAACAAGGGTTGCGCCACTCTCTATTAGCCGCTTCACCATGTGTTCGGCAATCGCTCCTAGCGCGCCGGTCATAAGGATCGTCTTGCCGGATAGATCAATGCTGATCATGCCTTGCCTCCGACTGATGGCTTGCGGTCAAAACTGGAGAGCACCTCGTACCCGGAATCCGTAACCAGCACGTCATCTTCGATCCGTGCACCACCGCTAAGCTCGGGTACGTAAACCCCCGGTTCGATCGTAATCACCATCCCGGGCTCGAGTTTCGCATCGACTCCGGGAGCAATCAAAAATCCCGGGTCATGGTAACGAAAGCCAACGTGGTGACCGGTGTGATGAGGGAAGAATGCGGAGAATCCTGCCGATGCGATTCTGTCTCTCGCCATCGAGTCGATGTGACTCGCGGAAACACCCGGGCGTATCGCCTCGACAGCGGCTAGTTGTGCATCTCTGGCAATAGTCAATATGGGTTCAACCTGCGCCTTCGGCGAACCTACTGCGGTCGTTCGTGTGAGATCGCTCCAGTAACCGTTAACGCAAACTGCCAACTCGATCAAAACCAAGTCTCCACTTTCGAGCTGTCGGCCCGTCGAGCGGTTGAATCTTCCGGCGCAGGCACTATTTGGTCCGGCTTGCACCATGGCCCATCCGCGAGAATGAAATATCCCTTCGCGACCAATCTCGCGGTAGATAGCCGATTCCACAGCCGCCGCGACCTCTGCCTCCGACCGGCCAGGCAAGACATTCTCCAGAAACGCCTGCAGGCCGATACCAGCAACTTGATTGGCGAGTCGGATTGCGGCAACTTCTTGAACGGTCTTTCTTAAGTACAAGTCGTAGAATCCGGCGGAGCGCTCAGCGGTCGACTTTGCGCACACCGCCGAAAGTTGTTGAGCAAAGTTTTCGGCGATTGGAATTTGCTCCGCGGCTTGAATCGGCAGAGAGGTTCTCGCTGTACCGGGAATCATCCCCACTTGTTCCGCCGCGATCCCAGCCTTGGCAAGTTCCTCACGAATCGCAGAAACCAGAACTGCGTTAGGATCGGCGCATTTCAAATCGCCCCACGGATACTCCCGGACCGTCACCCCAGGCGGGATGTGATCGCGGGGCTCGATCTGCGGAAGCAAAAGCAAAGGCTCCGCATTCGCGAAGTAAATCAAGAACGACGCGCCCCAGAAAGGAAAATACCCGGAGAGCATCAGCAGTTCATCGGGCCGCCATGCAATCCACGCCTGCAGACGGTTTTGCTCGAGAAAGCTGCGCACTTGCTGCGAACGCGACGAAGAACTCCCCATTCAGGCTGCTTTCTCCATTTTTCGTTTACATAATTCCAAACTTTTCGAATGCTGCCACCGCGCTGCTTCCATCTTCAATCGCTTTTCTGACTAACTTTTCCCCGCGCGCTTTTTCGAGCGCACGCGTGAAAACTTCCGTTTCAGCTTCGGCAGGGACCAGTAAAACTCCATCAATATCCCCGAAGAGAATATCCCCCGGCCTCACCCGAACCGCTCCAATTTCAACCGGAATGCGGAAGTCGACCACTTTGTATCGAGGTGCGGAGTCTTGTCCGTAGGAACCAAATCCAAAAGTTGGGAAATTCATATTCAGAATGGCCTTCGTGTCGCGGACGTAGCCATTTAATACGGCGCCTGTGCTCCCCAATTTACGCGCGCGCGTGCTCATAAGTTCTCCCCATAAAGCGTTGCGCGGGGAAGAACCCGTGTTCACGTAGACTTCGTTTTTATGAAGATCGTCCAACGCTTCGAGCATCAAGCCAAACGGCTTATCCATTAACTTGTTGGCAGTTCCAGCAATCTTCTCCGTGAAGACGTCCACCGCGAGCACCGGCATCGCGCGGCCAATCAGCACCATATCTTTATTTAACGGCTTTATCTGGGGCGGCAGGAACTGATGCTGCAGGTTTAGCTTGTCCATTACATCGCCCACCACGCAGGTAAAAAGCTCGCGCTGCATAAGCGTGACGAGTTCGTCATCTGACTTCCACAACCTGTGTTTTTCCATCAGGCTCGAGCCTCTTTGATCTTTTCCACGAACTTCTTTGCAAACGAAGTAATGGAAGCGAAATCTCCGGTCTTAGCGCCCGCCGTCAGGTTCCCGCCAACGCCAACGGCAACCGAGCCTGCGCGAATCCATTCGCCAACGTTCTCAAGATTTACTCCCCCGGTAGGCATCAGTTGGGCTTGAGGTAGGGGGCCCTTGACCGCTTTAACAAATGCCGGGCCCAGAATTTCGCCGGGAAATGCTTTCACGATGTCAGCGCCGCACTCCATTGCCTCGATCACTTCGCGAACTGTTGCTGCGCCAGGCAGGTAAGGCACGCGATACCGATTGCACAGCCGCGCCGTCTCCGCATTCAGGGCCGGGCTCACGATAAATTGCGCTCCGGCCAGGATCGCGATGCGCGCCGTCTCCGGGTCAAGGACAGTTCCGGCTCCCAAAAGAATCCGGCCCGAAAATGTTTTCGCCAGATGCTCAATCGCCGCCGCTGCGCCAGGCACGGTAAAAGTTATTTCTAAAGCTGCTACGCCCCCGGCAACACAAGCTTCTGCGATGTGCATTGCCTGGTCGGGACTTTCGGCGCGGATGACAGCGACCAAGCCCGACGACACGATCCTGCTTAGAACATCTGTCTTTGATATAGACATAAAGTTCAGCTAACGATTGCCTTCTATTCAAAAAACGGTTCGCCTTTGCGCGCATAACGCCGTGCGACTTCCTCATTCAACGTCACTCCGAGACCAGGCCTCTCCGGAATTGCGATGAAGCCATTCTGAATCAAAGGTCCCGACAAGCCATCGATCAAGTCGTTCCAGAAAGGTACATCCGAAGCGTGAAATTCGAGCGCTAGAAAATTCGGAATCGCCGCACAGAAATGAGCTGACGCCAGGGTCCCCACTGGACTGCTGATATTATGCGGAGCCACCGGCATAGTGTGCACATCGGCGAATTGCGCTATGGTTTGTCCCACTGCCAACCCGCCAACTTTTTGCAAATCGGGCGTGACGATGCTCAGAGCGTGTTGCGCAATGATTTCCTGAAAGCCTTCAAAAAGAAAAAGGTTTTCGCCGGTTGCGATCGGTACTCGCACTTTTGCACTCACTTCCTTCAGTGCCGCAACATTATTTGGGGGAACCGGATCCTCAAGCCAGAGCAGCCGAAACGGCTCTAGTTCCCGTGCCACCGTTATTACGTCGCTGGCGTTGTACCGCCAATGGCAGTCAACCGCAATGTCAGTGTCTTTCCCCACGGCATCATGGACCGCGCCGATCAACGCCACCATGTGGTCGATCGCGCGATTGTTCAGCCCGCGATTATGAGGATCAGAGCCTTCTGTCCCGGGAACGTCGAGATCAAACTTGATGGCGGTAAATCCTTCCGCTGTCTTCTTTATTGCCTGCCGTCGATACTCATCTGGTGAGGAAGGCGGCTCTTCTCCTGCATCGCTAAAATAATTTTTCACGCGATGACTGGTGGTCTTCGTTGCCCACGAAGCCACACGAGAACGCAGCACCTCGTCGAGACTCTCAAGCGCTTCGCCTCCGTGGCAATCCGCGTAGACTCGAACTCGGTCTCGAAACTTCCCTCCTAGCAGACGGTAAATGGGCACATCGAGCCACTGCCCAAGAACATCCCAGAGCGCCGCCTCGATGCCGCTGATCGCGTTGTAGATAATGCCGGCCACCGAACCTGCACCTGATGTAGCCAGTTGCAGTTTGCGAAACAACCGGTGGATATCACGTGCATCTTCCCCAATTAGCAGAGGTTCCAGCGAACGCAGAATACCCGTCAGACCCGGAGCAAAAAAACATTCCCCAAGGCCGCGGATTCCTTCGTCAGTTTCAATGCGAACGAAGGTCCAGTCGAAATTCCCCTCCACAACCGCGGTTTTTAGTCTGAGGATTTTCACGCGAGGTTTCTTCGCGGCGATTATACCCTGCGATTGTTTCGTCGCGCAGTCGCCGTCGCACATCCTGACCCTTTTTCGTGATGGGAGATTTACCGCCCAGCATACGAACCAGCTAGAATGCTCGGCATGAGCCCGATCATCTTGAAAGCAGCGGAAAGGTGCCGATGGGACTGTGTCAGTCTAGGCGAAGTCATGTTGCGCCTCGATCCTGGCGAGCAACGCATCCACACGGCTCGCACTTTTCGCGCCTGGGAGGGCGGTGGAGAATACAACGTGGCTCGCGGACTGCGACGATGCTTCGGCATGCGTACCGCCATCGTGACCGCATTCGCGAAGAATCCCATCGGGCAACTAATAGAAGATCTGATATTGCAGGGCGGCGTCGAAACCTCGCTCATTCGCTGGGTGCCCTACGACGGCATTGGCAGGGCTGCGCGGAACGGATTGAATTTCACGGAGCGAGGCTTCGGTGTACGCGCCGCAGTTGGTTGTTCAGACCGGGGCCATACCGCGATCGCGAATTGCCAGCCTGGTGACTTTGACTGGCAACATATTTTTGCGGCCAGCGGTTCGCGCTGGCTGCACACGGGCGGCATCTTCGCCGCGCTCTCCGCCTCTTCGGCATCGGTGGCCACGGCTGCTATCCAGGCAGCAAAGTCTGCCGGCACGCTCGTCTCTTACGATCTCAATTATCGGGAATCGCTGTGGAAAGGAATCGGGGGCAAGACCAAGGCACGGGACGTGAATCGCGAACTGGTGTCAAACATCGATGTGCTTTTCGGCAATGAGGAAGATTTTACGGCGGCGCTCGATATTCCCATCGAAGGCGCAACTGCGGACTTCGATCATCTGAATGTCGCCAGCTATGAATCGATGCTGCATCGCGTTGCAGAAACCTTTCCAAACCTTAAGCTGATTGCATCCACCCTGCGTACCGCCCGCACCGCTACAAATAACGACTGGGGCGCGATAGCCTTGTACGAAGGCAAGATCATTCATGTGGCACAGCGCCCGATGGAAATCATGGACCGTGTGGGGGGCGGAGATTCGTTCGCCTCGGGTCTAATCTATGGCTTCCTCGCCGGCAAAAGCGCCGAATGGGCTATCCAGTGCGGCGTCGCGCACGGTGCGCTGGCCATGACCACGCCCGGCGATACCAGTATGGCAACTCTTTCAGAAGTGGAGTCCGTGATGCGAGGCGGGACAGCACGGATTGCGCGTTAGGCAACACAGCATTATTCCAAGGGCTGGAATCAAACAATGAAGGAAACGTGGCGATGGTTCGGGCCGGACGACCCGGTGACGCTCGATCATGTGAAGCAAGCAGGCGCTACGGGGATTGTCTCCGCCCTCCATCATTTCTACCGAGGAGAAGCGTGGCCGCTAGATGAAGTGCTGAAGCGCCGCGACGAAATTGCTGCGGCCGGTCTCGATTGGTCCGTAGTGGAGAGTATTCCGATTCACAATTCCATCAAACTTCGATCTGGAAATTACCAGCATTTCATCAGTGCTTGGAAGGAGACGCTCGCTGCGATTGCGAAGGCTGGCGTGAAAGTCGTCTGCTATAACTTCATGCCCGTAGTGGACTGGACTAGAACAGACCTGAGATGGCGATTGCCCAGTACCGGCTACGCTCTGCGTTTCGATGCTATCGATTTTGCAGCGTACGATCTCTTCATTCTCGAGCGGAAGAATGCTGCGAGGGAATATACCGAAGAACGCATTCGCGCAGCTCGCGCTCGCTTCCTATCCATGACAGAGGAGCAGCGAGGCGACCTGGAGCATACGATCATCGCGGGATTACCGGGCGCAGAGGCGTCGTATAATCGCGAAACAATTCGCGGATTGATCGACGAATATCAAACTCTATCTGCCGACGACCTGCGTAATAACCTCATCGAATTCCTCCGCGAGGTTCTACCGGTTGCGCAGGAATTAGCAATCCGCCTCGCGATCCATCCCGACGATCCGCCCTGGTCGCTATTTGGACTTCCACGTGTGGTCTCGACCGCCGCAGATGTCCGCGCTTTGCTCGCTGCCTGCGACGCCCCTGAAAATGGACTGACTTTTTGCGTCGGATCCTTTGGCGCGAGGGCGAATAACGACCTGCTCGCGATGATTCGCGAGTTCGCAGCCCGTATTCACTTTGTCCATCTTCGCCAGGTCACAATCGAGTCCGACGGTTCGTTTCATGAAGCGGATCATCTCTCCGACAGTTGCGACATGGTAGCGGTGATCAGAGCTCTTCTGGAAGAGGAGGCACGCCGTAGGCGTGTGCACCGGCCTGATGATGAAATCCCAATGCGACCCGATCACGGGCACTTGCTGGCCGACGACATCGGCAAGAAAGTAAATCCTGGATATTCTTTGATCGGCAGATTGAAGGGACTCGCAGAATTGCGCGGCGTAATTCGCGCCTTGAAATACAGTGATCCCGAATTGATCGCTTGATTTCGTAGCAAAAAAGCTTTGTTCGCGAACAATTGATCGGCAAGCACTGCAGATCAAGAAACTGAATCTCAGGAACTGAGGATGTGTCCTATGGGCGACGACTTCACGGGTAAAGTAGCTTTGGTCACGGGTACCTCCGGAATTGGCCGCGCCATCGCAATGCGCTTTGCAATGGGCGGTGCAGAAGTTCTTGCTTGCGGAATTGAGAACTCCGCGAACGATGACCTGGCAAACAATGCCGCCTCGAACAAATTACCCTTGCACGTTGAAAAATGCGATGTCACCGATCTCAATCAGGTGCGCGCAGTCATCACGAAAACAGTTCACCAATTCGGCGGGCTGGATATCATCGTGAACGCAGCCGCGATCCATCCCTTCGGCACGGTTGTGGAAACAGATCTTGAAACTTGGAATCGCTGCATAATGGTAAATGTTGGCAGCATCTATCTTCTCGCTCACTTGGGCGTTCCAGAGATGAAGAAGCGCGGAGGAGGTTCTATCATCAATCTGGCGTCCGTTCAGGGCTATGCATGCCAACATGGCGTTGCCGCCTATGCTACATCGAAGGGCGCCATTCACAGTTTGACGCGCGCAATGGCGCTTGATCACGCCGGCGATAATATCCGCGTGAATTCGATCAGCCCTGGCTCCATCCGAACTCCGATGCTGGCACGCGCAGCGGCAAATTTCTCTCCCGACCTGCCGACTGAAGAAGTCTTCAAGCGCTTCGGGGCAGCGCACCCACTCCGGCGGATCGGTACTCCCGAGGAAGTCGCCGAACTAGCTGCATTTTTAGCCTCGGATAAGGCGGGGTTCTGTACCGGAGGGGATTATCTCGTTGACGGTGGGCTACTTGCCGGTATCGGTGTCCAGTGATTGCGGGCGTTTCCGCGGTGCCACGTAGACGCTGGCGTATCGCATTTTTGCTTGCGGTCGGAGTCCTCGTCAACTTTTTCGACCGCATCAACTTATCCGTTTCTCGTGACGCGCTTCACGAATCTTTCGGATTGTCCCTGGTTGCTTTTGGGTATCTCTCCAGCGCCTTCAGTTGGACTTATGCGGTCATGCAAATGCCTGCCGGGGTATTGCTTGATCGGTTGGGCGTGCGGCGGGTGGGACGATTGAGCGCGTTTCTGTGGAGCGTTGCCTCCTTCGCAGCGGCCGTTGCACCCGGCCTGACATGGTTCTTCGCCGCGCGCTTCCTCCTCGGCGTGAGCGAATCTCCCACGTTTCCCGCAAACGCTAAAGCCTTGGGCTACTGGTTCACGCAGGAAGAACGAGGTTTCGCGACCGCCATCACAGACGCAGCCGCAAAATTATCGACTGCCATCGGTGTCCCGTTTATCGGTTTGCTGCTCTTATCTTTTGGCTGGCGCTGGAGTTTCGCGGCCACCGGATTCATCAGCTTTCTTTATTTTGTTTTGTTTTATCTGATCTATCGTAATCCCAGCGAAGATCGGGGCCTCTCGCCACAAGAACGCGATTTTATTCTCCACGGCGGAGCTCAGCTGGAAGACTCCACTCAGACCCAGCATGGAAGTTCACTCCGCTACCTCTTAACCCAGCGCAAAGTCTATGGACTTGCGTTAGGCTGGGGCGCATACAACTACACTTTTTTTCTCTTGCTCACCTGGCTGCCTAGCTATCTCTCCGTTTCGCTTCATGTGGATTTGTTCCACTCAATTTTCTATACGAGCGTACCCTGGCTTTTTGCCACTGTTACCGATCTCCTTGTCGGTGGCTGGCTGGTGGATTCACTGATCAAACGTGGATACGATGCGAATCGCGTTCGCCAGACTGTCTTGGTTGCGGGAATGGCGTTCGGCCTCGCAATTTTTGGTGCCGCGAGCGCGCAAAGCCCGACGGCGGCACTCATCTGGATCAGCCTTGCATTGGGCGGACTCGCAGCCGCCGCGCCCGTCGCGTGGACTATCCCATCGCTCATTTCACCGCGCGAAAGTGTGGGCACGCTCGCCGGAGCGGTGAACCTGTGTGGCCAGATCGCGGCGATCTCCGCGCCCATCATTACCGGCTACATCGTTTCCGCGTCACACTCGTTCGCCGCCGCATTCGTCACCGCTACCGTCATCCTGCTGCTGGGAATCGTGGGCTACATTTTTCTATTGGGACGAATCGAGCCGATTCCCGAAGAACCATCTTCACAACGAGTCGCAATCTAACTACTCTTCATTGCTTTTGCGAGGCTGGCGGTAGTTCGTCATACAAAGCTTGTGCTGGTTTGAACTCGGGGTTCTCATCCGCGACCGAAATCGCGAGCACGCGAATTTTATCGTTATTCGGGAGTTTGATGGTTTTGGCACCCGCCGGCAAATCGATTGAATAAGCAAATAAATACGAATAGCGATACGAGACATTCTTTCCATTCGCATCGTGATGATGCGAGCAATACCACGCAATATCCGCGCGCTTGATGTAGCCCGGATTCACGCCGGTCATCTGGCCATAGTCATCATGCGAGGTATCTTTCGAACTCCACTGCCGATCGTCCCATTGCCCGACAAATCCGCCCCAGTCTTCGATCTCTTCGCTGACCTCCGACGTGCCGGCTTTGAATGTTGCCTTCTGATCTCCCTCTACGGAGGCGGCCAGCACGTAGGCGCGATTGTAGTTTCCAGCCGGAAGCGCAAGCGTCTGTCCTTTTGCGATCACCGCGTTGGGTACGCCCGTCTTTGCGGACGCGAGGTGGAATTGCACATCATTAAACAGGATCTGCTCCGGCAGCATCTCCGCGGGTAACGCATTGCCCTTACCGTCAAACCCTGCGCCCGATTTCGTGCCGTCATTGCTGGCGGTTGCGATGTCGTATTTCAGCGTCACTGCAGCAGAACGTATCGCCGCAACTTTCGAGGGTGATGCAGAGAGCGTGACTGCAAAGGTCCTCGGTTGGTATGCCGAGAACGATGTGACCAAAGCGCCTCCATTTACGGTTGCCGTTCCCGCAGGTTGCTCTTGTCCGTTCACCTCGCGCGCCGCTGTGATGGGCACATTGAAAGACACGCGCACGTCCGACTGCGGTTTGCCATCGAGTTCAACCAGTCGCACGATGACCTCATCGCTCAGTTCTGCTTTCTTCACGGCCAGTACTCGAACTCGTGGGCTACTCAGTCTCAATAAACTAAACTCTCGTCCCAGAGATCCAGTGTGTTTCCCAGCCGCAAATGCGATCAGCGGATCGTTCAAACGCTGCGCCTGCCAGTCCGTATCGCCGCGACGCCAGTCGCCGGCGTGCCCGGCAATGCCGTAAACAAATTCATGATGTCCAATGTCCTGCGTAGCCTGATCCGCATAGCCTCCACGCGTCCCGGGCGTGCGGATCAAGGTCAACCGGATGGTGTGATCGTTCGGCTTATCAGACCCGTTTTTGCAGTCAGTCAGGATGGTTGCTCCAAATTGGCCACTCTTGTCGGTTAGATCCACCCACTGATGCGAAGGAACCTCGAACTTTTTCGGCTGAGCAGTGGGGCGCTCGATGGTGCCGATGTCCCAGTTATAAGTGGCCATCTCATTCGAGGCCGCGAGCGGGAACGTAGCTTTTAAATTTGATTCTCTCGTGTTCCAGTCAATCACGTTGGCAACTTCCACTCGCTTCCCCTGATCACCAGCCGACAGACGAATGGTCTGCACAAACTTTGATCCATCCTGCTCTCGCGTAATCTCCACCCCCACGCGTGCCGGACCTTTCTCGACTACACGAATCTTCGCAGGTCCACCCACGTACGCTTTCGGTGCAGCCTGTTCTTGATCCCAGTCCATATTCCAGGCCGGCCAGTGTTCAGGATTGTCATACGAAATAGCCAGCCGGGCTGGTGCGGACAATAGTTCCTTTCCGGTGGACTTGTCGAAAATGCTGCTTATGTCGCCATCAGCATTCAGAGTCACACGGTAATACTGATTCTCCAGGGAACTTTCCGAAACTTGTAACTGCCCAGCGCTTGCTTCTGCTCCGCCTCGCTCCACGTCGTAGACCGCATAACCGACAGACGGCATCTTCGCCGAAAAGATTACTTTGCCATTCGAAACCTGCGCTGGTACTGCCTTTCCGTCCGGTCCGGTGACGTGGATAGCGATGACGGTTTCCCCAGGAAAGTCGACCGTGGCCTCGACCAGATCTTCGCGCACAATGTTCAGCGGGTTAAATACAACAATGGGAGTGCCCTTCGTCTGCGTATCGAGCGCTGCGGAAACACCTTCGGTTGCGTTCGTGAGTATTCCGGCAAACTGGTTCATCGCGATTACATCGTCATTCCAGGCAAACTCGTAAGACTTGGGAGTAGCAGTTCCGGCGGCTAGGTCATGGAACTGCCCGCCCATCACCAGCGTCCATGCGTCGTTCAATCGCTCCAGCGGATATGGACGCGCACCCAGCCATTCTGCTGCAATCGAAGCCTTCTCCGCTGCATCGGCCAGCAATTCTTCTTTCCGAAGCCAGCGCTTCTGGTAAGCCTGCGAGGTCAGCGATCCGGCTGAGTGGTTGGTCAACTCCATTTCTCCCGTGTAGCGCGGCAGGCGGGCAGACTCGGCTGGGGTAATGTCGATGAACATCTGGTCGGCAGTCGCAGAAATTACGTGGACCGGTCCGTCGCCGACCTTCATTGCCGAGCCCTGCTCATGCGAGAGGCTTGAAAACAGGCGCCCCTCCATCAGAGGAAAGCTGGCTGTTCCCTTCGTCACAATGGCTTCGAGCCGCTTCACCGAGTCTTCATCCGGGGTTCCTCCTATATCTCCAGTGCCGTAATAGTGATAGTCGGTCAGAACGCCCGTAATTTTCCCGTTCAGCTGAACCCGTCCGGCCCAATCGCCCTGATGCCGGCTCAATTCCAACTCTTTTTGCCCCTTCGCAAGAACTTGCTGCTGGTCGCGCAATGCGATGAATTCTTCGATCTGTTTCGGATCCAGCGTCTTATCCTTATCCTGAGCCTCGTCTACCGTCTTCCGCAGCGGCAGCAGTTTCTTATTAAGATCTTCAAGCACAGCATTCGCGGGCATCGCGGGTAGCGGTTTGCTCAGGTCGTTATAAATCCCCCCGCTGTAATCTCCTGGATTCAGCCCAGCCAACACACTCTCTCCATCCGGCCCGATCCACACACCTACGTTGAACGGCGTACCTTCCGGAGTTTGCTCCAACGATTCCAATCCGCCCCCCGGGGCCGATGATCCCCACACTAATTTCTGTGTCGAGAATCCTTTCACTCCCGAATGCGCAAGAATAGTTGGCAACGACGCTGGAAATCCGAAACAGTCGGGCAACATATATTCGGCGCTGGCTTTTCCAAACTCTCTCCGAAACCAATTGTTTCCATAAAGAACTTGCCGGATGATTGTCTCGGCGCTGGGAGTATTCACATCGCCTTCTTCCATGGAAGAGCCCGCCGGAAACCACTTCCCTTCATCCACATACTTCTTCACGCGCGCGAAATCCGCCGGATAATATTCCTTCATAAAGCGGTAACGGTTTGCTCCGCTGAAATTGAAAATGTAGTGCGGGTACTTCTCAAAAAGCTTGAAATTTTCCTCCATGGTCTTGCGGATATACTCGTCGATCACCTGTGGATATTCCCATCGCCATTCTGTATCGAGGTGCGCATATCCGACCGCGTAAAGAGTCGGTTGCTTGCTCAGGTCGGGCTTCTCGCTGGTCTGTGCGTTGGCGGTCGTGAAGGATATAAGAAGTAAAAAGGCTGCTTGACTCGTCAGAAGGATCGTAAGAAATCGTCGCATCATAGCTCTCCGAAAATCTAACTTGGCCGCAAGCGGCTTTACAATATCAGGTTTTGAATAGTGCGCGAGCGTATCTCGATTAAGGCACCCGGAATGGTGTAGGTTAGAACTATGCCGTCGAAGCTTCACGGCCGCCCGCCCCGCTGGTACGCGATCCCGGTGCGCGTCGTCTTAATAACTTTCATAGGCACTTTGCTCTCATTTGCGGTGAGCTTGTTCGTGGGAATCGTAGGAACCGTGATCGTCTCGGCGGTGCGGCACGTCAATCCGCAGATGACTTTCGCCTATCGCCACATTGCACTCCCATTTGCAATCGTTGCGGGCAGCATCATCTTGGTGCTCGCTCTCGGAATGGAAATCCGTCATTACCGCCAAACCAAAACTTTGGCAGCCATTGAGAGAGCAAGCTGAGTTCGATGTGGGACAACCGCGTCGGCTGCCCAGCCGAAGGCAGCTACGCGCACCCACGCCAAGTGACGCTACAATCAAATCATGCCGCCTCGCATTGCCATCCCCATGCCGCATTCCGGCGACCGAGATTACGCAGAGCGATCCATTCCCCAGTACGAACGGGCAGTCCAACTCGCTGGCGGCGAACCTGTTCGCGTTCCGCTCGACCAGCCCCTCTCACAACTGTCACAACTGATTGAGAGCTGTGACGCAGTGCTCCTGCCTGGCAGTAACGCCGATGTCGACCCAAACAGATTTGGCGCTGAACCGTCTCCCCACACCGCCGCCGCCGATCCACGCCGCGATGCCGTTGACAGCTTACTGCTGCAGGATGCCTACAATTTGCGCAAGCCGATTCTCGGCATCTGCTACGGTTTGCAGAGCCTGAATGTCCATTGCGGAGGCTCCCTGATTCAGCACATTCCGGATTTCCTCCCGGAAGAATTACGCACTCGTGTGAATCACGAAGCCGGAAAGACGGTACCTGTCGCACACGCGGTCGAGATTGAGAAAGATTCGAGGCTCGGCAGAATCGTGAAGGGACGGGTTAGGGAGGGGCAGGGCTTCAGCCGTGCCAATACGACATCGGTGCTGGACCCGCCTTTAGCCGCTGAGGGAAAGTTGACCATCCCGGTCAATTCTTCACATCATCAGTCGGCCGAAGCAGTCGGCAACGGCCTACGCATCTCAGCGCACTGCTTGGAAGATGGCATTATCGAAGCCCTTGAAGGGACTTCTCCGGACCACTTCGTAATCGCTGTCCAATGGCATCCCGAGCGCTCGGTGGATGATGACGCGCCCTCCCGTGCAATCTTTTGCGAGCTCGTGCAAGCAGCGGAAGCACGCGGCAAGTAAATCAATGTAGGAGAGGTTGAACTGCAAAACGCGGCTATCGCGTTTTCTTGCGCGCCTTCTTGAGATTTCGCCGTCTTTCCAGCAGCACCACCACGTGCGCAATGGCAGCGTTCTCCAAATTGAGACCTTCCGGAGTCTTCGCCTTCAATCCCACGCAGTCCAGAGGAATTCCCAACAACTTCGACACGCGCGCCCGAATCGCAGCCGCGTGCGGCCCAATCTTCGGTGCTGCCAGAACCAGACTGGCGTCCATGTTAGCCACACCGTATCCCGCCTCATGCACCCGCTTCAGCGCCTCTCGCAGGAACACAGCCGAGTCCGCGCCTTTCCACTTCGCGTCAGAGGGAGGGAACAATGCCCCGATATCCGGTGCAGCCACAGCCCCGAGCAGAGCGTCGGTGATAGCGTGCAGCAACACATCGCCGTCGGAGTGGCCCCCCAATCCTTTTTCATGCGCGAGCAGGACGCCACCAATCTTCAGCGGAATGCCTGCAGAAAACTCGTGGGAATCAAACCCATAGCCGATCCGGTTCGTTGGGCGCTTGTCGTTGGAGGTTGGCATTACTGATCAGTGCCGATCCGCAACCTTGAGATAAAACTCCGCTAGTTCCATATCCGCTGGCGCCGTGATCTTTATGTTTCGCGGAGACCCCATTACCACGGCAACTTCGTGCCCCGAGCGTTCCACCAAGGAACTCTCGTCGGTGCCTAGAAATCCATCCGCCGACGCATCATCGAACGCCTTCTTAATCAGGCCGTAACGAAAGCCCTGCGGCGTCTGAGCCATTACGATGCCCGCTCGTGGAATCGTTGCCTTGATCAGCGCTCCTTCGGCCGTTCGCTCAACCTGTTTCACGGTATCGACAGCAGGAAGGCCCGCTATCGCCGCACCATATTTCTCTGCAGCGTCAATCACTTCCTGAATAATTTCCGCGGTCACAAATGGACGCACCGCGTCGTGCACGAGCACGACGTCATCCGCCGCCGCCTGCAATGCATTCAGCGCACTCTCGACAGACTGTTGCCGATGTTCGCCGCCAACCACCAATTCGATCTTTTTTTCCAGAATATCCTTCGCATCGTTCTCGAGTCGCGCGCGAAATCCCGTAATCTCGTTCTCCCGCAACGCAACCCAGATTTCATTCACCGCACCCACGGCCGCAAATTTGCGCATGGTGTGAATCAGGATCGGCGTTCCACCCAATTCCGTGAACTGCTTGGAAGGCGGCGCCTTTTGTGCGCTTCTGTCCCCCGCAGGGACGGGAGCCATTCGGGTCCCAAGCCCCGCCGCCGGAATTATCACAATCACTTTCATTGCGGGTTGAAGTATACGAGTGCGGCAGCAGGAGTTCAAACCAGCTCAGCGAAGTTCTCGAACGGAACTGTCCTCGACGGAACGAACTTCCTACAGCGATGCCAGTAGGACAGATAAATTATGAAGCCCGTGCAAACAAGAATTTTTTGCTCGCTGACCTTTAGATCCCGATCCGCACTTCCGGCCTAACGAATGAGTAAGTCACACACCTTCAAACGCTTACCTGCCTGCCTCGGTCTGGCGAACCAAGTGCACTTATGATCTTTGTCCGGGGAGAGCCAACCCTGCAGCCGAAAGGTGGCACAAATAGTGGCCATGAAAATTCCAAGGTTCCGCTTCTGGATCGAAATGTTGGCGCTGACAAGTCTGATCGCCTTCATCCTGGCGCTCTTTCTGGCGACTATCGGGGCAGCAGCCGGCGCAGCTGGCACGCAACCGGAAGCCGCTCAGGCCGCAGCACCCACTCCAGCCGAGCAACCTCCGTCTCCGTCTGCCGGGCAGCCTTCCTCCTACGAGGGCATCGTCACCGACACGCATTGTGGCGCGAAGCACTCCTCCAGGGTGGGCAAAACTGCGGCGGACTGCACTCGGGTTTGCGTCCACGCGGGCGAACACTTCGCTCTTGTCGACGGCGATAAAGCTTATACGCTCGAAGGGAACCTGCCGGCGCTAAAGCTAGTTGCGGGTGAGAGAGTGAAGGTCACTGGCACACTGAGCGGCAACACCATCTCTGTGACCTCAGTCGTGGCTAACGCGTCCTAAAAGTCAACGCGACAATCAGACTTTAAACCGTTAAGGCGTAGGCTTTGTTTCCACCATCGCCGTCGGAACGGCCGCCGCAGGTCCCGCGCCCGGAATGATTGGCACGACGGGAGGTACGGTTGGCGTCCGCGCAAACGCGCGCTCATCCCACTTGCCAAAAATCATTTTGCCCGCAGTGGTTTGCAAAACGGAAGTGACAGATACATCAATCGTTTTCCCAATCATCTTCCGTGCATTATCCACAACCACCATGGTGCCGTCATCCAGATAAGCGACGCCCTGATTGTATTCTTTCCCTTCTTTAAGGATGAATACCTTCATGATCTCGCCCGGCAAGACGATTGGCTTTAAGGAGTTCGCCAGTTCATTGATGTTCAGTACTTCGACTCCTTGAAGTTGAGCCACCTTGTTCAGGTTGAAGTCGTTCGTGATAATTTTTCCTTCATAAACCTTCGCCAGTTCGATCAGCTTCAGGTCCACTTCCCGCACTGCCGGAAAATCATCTTCCACAATTTGGATTTGCAGGGTCGCCATTTTTTGCAGCCGCTGCAGGACGTCAAGGCCCCGGCGCCCCCGGTTGCGCTTCAGCGAGTCCGCCGAGTCGGCCACCAGTTGCAGTTCCCGCAACACAAACTGGGGCGTCACGATGATTCCATCCAGAAAGCCCGTCTCGGCAATGTCAGCAATGCGCCCGTCGATAATGACGCTCGTATCCAGGATTTTGTAGCTTTTCTTGCCTTGCTTCTCGCCGCCGAAGATTCCACCCAAGGCCGCCAGGTTCAGCAGATCGCCCTTGCTGGCTCCTACGATCAGGCCTACATACGCCATCAGCAACATCACTAGAATTTGCAGAAAATTGCGCGTCGGTCCTTCGGCTACGCTGCTCCGAATCACCAGCGCAAAAAGGTATGCCCCGCAGATTCCGAGAATGCTTCCGATTGCGGCGCCTATCAGCCGCTTCAGGCTCACCGTTCGAAGTTTCCATTCGAACAGCACAATGCCAGCTCCAACCAGCGCTCCCACTCCTGCGTCCTCAGCTTGAGATAGCCGGAAAGGCTCGATGAAGTAACTGGCAACTGAAACTACAATGATAAAAAGAAGACGTACAAGAATGATATCCACGTGAGGCCCTCCCCCGACGCAACTCCGCTACACCTGTTGCGGATGCATCGGTGCCTTCTCCTTCTGCCTCAAGAAGGAATCGGCCTTTCCATCTAAGCGGGGCGCGCAAGATTAGGGGATGAATGTGCGCCCTGTCCCGGCCTCGAAGAGGCGTAGCCGAGAGTAGTTTAGTAAACCACGCCAAAAGTATATACCTGATGGCAAATACCGGCGAAGAAACCTGTGGAGCACACGCGCCTCATCAGCACTGTCGTAACATCGCGAGAAATTCTTTCCCCCCAGGCCACTCGCCGCGCAACGGCAAAGTCCATTGGCTGCTAGACTTTCCTCATGAAAGCCCTCATGATTACCAGCCTCGCCGGTCCTGAAGCCCTTGCGGTCCAAGAGGTCCCCGACCCCGTCTTGAAACCTTCTCAGATCCTCGTCCGTGTCGGTGCGGGTGGCCTGAACTTCGCCGACTTCATGACCACCAAGGGCGGCTATCCCGGCACTCCTCCACCCCCTCTGGTTGCTGGACGCGAGTTTGCCGGCGCCGAATCTGATTCCGACCGCCGGGTTATGGGCTACATCCAATGGGGAGCCTTCGCTGAACGAGTAGCCGCCTATCCCAACATGCTTTGGACTGTTCCCCAGCACTGGACCGACGAGCAAGCCGCCGCCTTCCCAGTCAACTATTTCACTGCCTATCTCGGCTATTGGCAGGCTGGCATGACTGAGCCGCCGAAAGCCGGGAAAACTCGTCGCGTCTTGATCCACGCTGTTGCCGGAGGCGTGGGCACCGCTGCGGTTCAGATTGGAAAGCTTCTAGGGATTGAAATGTATGGCACGTCCTCCTCGGATGAAAAGCTCTCGCGTGTCCGGGAACTTGGCCTGCAGCACGGCATCAACTATAAGCAGCATGACTATGAAGAAGTTCTGAAGAATCTCACCCGCGGCGAGGGCGTCGATGCCGTATTCGAAATGCTCGGTGGAGAACACACGGCCAAGAGCTTGCGCTGCCTGTGTGATTTCGGTCGCGTCATTCAGTACGGGACTGCAACCGGCAAGCAACCGCAACTCGACGTGCGGGCTCTTTATGCCAAGTCCGCCAGCATCCAGGGCTTGTGGCTCACCTACTTGTCGCAAAAGCCCGAGATCATGCAGCCTGCGTGGACGCGGCTTTCAGAATGGATCGCGCAGCATAAACTCACTCCCATCGTCGGGCACGTCTTTCCACTTGACCGCGCCAAAGAAGGCTATCAACTGCTGCAAGATGGCAAAAACTACGGCAAGGTAGTTCTGAAGATCATTTAGTTCACTGACGCAGAACGTTTACGACAGCATCTGATTACGGCGAGGCGAAACTCTCCTGCATTCCTGGAACAGGGTCCGCACCCCTTAACGGGCTTAGCGAGCCCGCACGCTAAATTCCAACGTTCCATACCAATACTCTGTCGCAAAGCGTACACTTGTGCCGCGGCGCAGCGCAGCAAGATAAAACGTTTACGCCGCCATCCTGTTCCAGAACGTATTTTTGCTGTGCTGCGAGGTTTTATGCCCAGGCGTTCCTTCTATTTGCCCGCCATCCTGCTCACCCTTTCACTCTTTCTACCCGGAATCTCATTCGCTCAGGCTCCTGTCCCTTCAAGCCCGGAGGTCGATCGCCGCGTTGACGCCCTCATCAAGAAGATGACGCTCGAACAAAAACTGGACTACATCGGCGGCACAGGTTTCGCCGCGCGAGCCGTGCCCGGTCTGGGCATTCCAGCGCTTGAAATGTCTGACGGCCCGGTCGGTGTGCGCAGCAACCAGAAATTTCCTTCGACCACCTACGCGGCTGGAATTGGCCTCGCCGCTTCGTGGGATCCCTCACTCGCCGAGCGTGTCGGGGCAGGCATCGGCAAGGACGCCCGCGCCCGCGGCATTCACTTCATGCTCGGTCCCGGCGTCAATATTTACCGCGCGCCCATGAATGGACGCAACTTCGAGTACTTTGGCGAAGATCCTTTTCTTGCGGGCGCGATCGCCACTGGCTATGTCACTGGCATGCAAAAGCAGGGCGTCAGTCCGACCATCAAACATTTCCTCGGGAACAACTCCGAGTTTCTCCGCCACGACAGCGATTCCATCATCGACGAACGAACCGCGCGCGAAATTTACCTGCCCGCATTCGAGTCTGCCGTGAAAAATGCGCACGTCGGCGCGATTATGGATTCCTACAATTTCGTCAACGGCCAGCACTCCACGCAAAACGGTTATTTCAATATCGAAGTCGCCAGAAAGCAGTGGGGATTTCAAGGCATCATGATGTCGGACTGGGTTGCTACTTATGACGCCGTAGGCGCGGCCAATGGCGGTCTCGACCTGGAAATGCCAAAAGGCAAGTACATGAATAAAGAGAATCTGCTTCCCGCAGTTCGCGACGGCAAGGTTACGGAAGCAACCATCGATGAAAAGGTGCGACACATTCTGACGACCGCGGCCCGCTTTGGCTGGCTCGACCGCGAACAGACCGATCTCTCGCTATCGAAATACAACGAAGAGAATCACAGGGTTGCGCTCGAAGGAGCCCTCGAAGGAACTGTGCTCCTCAAAAATGAAGGATCGCTGCTTCCTCTCGACAAACAGAAAGTGAAAACTGTTCTCGTCGTCGGCCCAGATGCTTATCCAGCGCAACCAGTCGGCGGGGGCAGCGCTCAAGCGGCACCATTTTCCGCGGTCAGCATTTTGGAAGGTCTCAGCACCTATCTCGGCACTGCAGCCACGGTCTACTACGAACGAGGTCTTCCTAAAATGATCGACCTCGCTGCTTCTACTGATTTCTCCACCACCGCGCAAAACGGCGTTCCCGGGCTGAAGCTCGAAACTTTCAAGAATGAAGATCTCTCCGGTCCGCCAGTTTCCACCGAAACCGTGCGACACCTCAACTTTGCGGGGAAGGATTGGTTTGACTTCGCCGACTTGGATGAAGCGTTGGAACTCCTTGAAGCCGGTAAGAATCCTTCGTCCCGCCGCTGGACCGGTTTCTATATCGCTGCGACCGCTTCTTCCTACATCATCGCCGCCGAATATGCCGGTGAGGGGAACGCCTACCGCCTGCTCGTTGATGACAAACCAGTCTTTGACACCTGGAAATATGCGATCGCATTGCAACACCACACGATTCTGAATCTCTCCGCCGGGCCGCACAAAATTGTTGCCGAGGCACGTCAGGATCTTCCCGTCGGCGGGCGTCTCCGGGTTGGGATCACGGAGCAGCAGAAAATTGTCACCGCCGCCGCGAAGACCTTGGCCGCAAAGGCCGACGTCGTCATCGTCGCCGCCGGCTTTGATCCGAATAGCGAGTCAGAAGGCTCCGACCGCTCCTTCAGTCTCCCCTTCGGTCAGAACGAACTGATCCGCGAGATCGCAGCCGTAAACAAGAACACAATTGTCACCGTTACCTCCGGGGGTAACGTTGATCCCGATGGCTGGCTTGACCGCGTTCCTGCCTATCTCGAACTCTGGTATCCCGGTGAACGAGGAGGCACGGCGCTTGCTGAAATTCTTATTCGGCGACGTGAATCCTTCCGGCCATTTGCCTGTCACCTTTGAACGGCACTGGGAAGATAATCCCGTGCACGACACGTACTATGTGGAGCCCGGCACCAATCGCGTGACCTACAAAGAGGGCGTGTTCGTTGGCTATCGCGGCTACGAGCACAATCACACCAAGCCTCTCTATCCATTCGGCTATGGCTTGTCTTACACGAGTTTCCAATATAGTCACATTGAAGTGAAACCAGATGGCGATCCGTCCAAGGGCGCACGCTACACCGTCACCTTCGACGTCACCAATACAGGCAAGCGTCGCGGGTGCGGATGTGGCACAGGTCTATGTGGTCCGAGTCTGACCCAAAAGTGCCGCGGCCTGCCAAGGAATTAAAGGGCTTTTCGCGTGTTGACCTGGCCGCAGGCGAAACGAAACACGTTTCTGTTCCGCTTGGACCGCGTGCCTTTACTTTTTATGAGTCACCGCGAAACACTGGCATGCGGACGCTGGAAAATATACCGTCGAAGTCGGCCGCTCCTCTGAAGAAATTCCCTTAACGCTCGGACATCACTCTCTCCGACGCCTACGATATTGGAAATGACAAATGAACTGCGGCGAGCGGGCGCCCTCCTTGAGTCCGCCTGAAACCCACAAATTATCTGTCCCATGGCTGTGACAAGTGTGGTTCGCTATATGTCCGGCCATTTTGTGGAAGGCGCTGGGTTGATCAGTGCGTATCGAAGTGCTCTGCGGCATCGAGCGGGGATGCAATGGTCTGCGGATAAATATTGTCAATAAGAGTGTCAATAAAGGAACCGTCGTAACGCGGAATTACGATAAAGGCTACGCGGGTGATGAGCCTCTGATAGGCTTTGAAAGAAATTCACCTCAACCAATCTTCATCTGATGATAAAAGTCCTGCGCGTTTTCCGGCCGTCGCACCAGCACACAGCCTTCTCGGCGACCCTGCTTCTGATGGGCACCGTGATGCTTTCGCGCGTGATTGGCTACGTCCGGGAGGCTTACATTGCCTACGCGTTCGGCGCCGGGGGGCAGACGGACGCCTACGTCGCCGCATTCACTCTGCCGGATTGGCTCAACTACATCGTCGCCGGAGGCGCGGCGTCGATCACATTCATTTCCATCTACACCCGTTTCCTCGCCGAGAAGCGGGATGCCGATGCCAAGAAGACTTTCTCCGTTGTGATCACCGTCATGACTACGGTAATGGTTGTTGGCACGATCGTGACGGAAATCTTCACCCCACAGTTTGTGCGCTGGATGTTTCGCGGCTTCTCGCCTGCTCAAGTTGATCTGACAGTCCATCTCACCCGCATCTTGCTGCCGGCGCAAATCTTCTTCTATGTAGGAGGCGTGGTCTCGGCGGTCCTGCTTTCGCATCGTCTATTTCTTTTTCCGGCATTTGGGCCTTTACTTTACAACCTGTTGATCATCATCGGAGGAGTGATTGGCGGACGACATTTTGGAATTGCTTCGCTAGCTTACGGGGCGCTGGCGGGAAGCATTGTCGGTCCTTTTCTGGCCAGCGTGTTGGGCGCGGCAAAGATTGGAACAGGGTACAAGCCATCTTTTGACATCATGAATCCGGCGTTCCGCGAGTGGGTGAGACTTTCTGTTCCGCTGATGCTGGGCGTGTCGTTGGTGACGGCGGACGACTGGATCTTGCGACACTATGCTGCGAGTGGCGTCGGAGACATCGCACGCCTCAATTATGCGAAGCGTTTGTTCGCAGTGCCGATTGCGGTGCTGGGCCAGGCAACGGGACAGGCGTCGCTGCCGTTTTTTGCGCGCTTGTTCAATGAAAAGAAACTCAAAGAATTCGCTACGACCGTGAACGATTCCGTCTACCGCGTCTCGGCGGCATCGTTTCTGGCTACGGGATGGATGATGGCTGCTGCCTTTCCCCTGATCGATCTGGTTTATCGGCGCGGGCGTTTTCTGGCTTCTGATACGCAAACGACCGCCATTTATTTTTTCTGGTTCTCGTTGTCGCTGGCGCTTTGGTCGGCGCAAGGACTCTATGCCCGCGCTTTCTATGCCGCGGGGGATACGCTCACTCCCATGGTTGCGGTCACCGTGATCACCAGCGCATCGTTGCCCATCTACTCGCTGCTCTTCCAGCGCTATGGCGTGGTTGGATTGGCTTTCGCTTCTGATATTGGTATTGGGGCGAATCTTTTGGCTCTGGCATGGTTGCTGCATTATCGAAAAATGGTTTCGTTGAGAGCTCTTCGTTGGGATGAGCTAGGGAAATCCGCGCTAACTGCAATCGTCGCGGGAGGCCTTAGTCTCGAAGTCGCAAGAAGCGTTCCGCTTCCCGCGCACGGCGAGGGCGGGCGCATGACTGACATCCTGCAACTCGCGCTTATTTCCGTGACATGGGCTGCCGCAACGGCCGCGGGATTATGGCTCATGAAATCACAGTTACCGAGCGATCTGCGGCGGCGCAAGAAGATCGCATATCCCGCGGTCGCGCAGGGCGAGACCAAGGAAATTCTCGGAGCCGGAACCCAACCGTAGTTGCAGGCCTTTGTCTTCCAAGCTTCATCCTCCAGGCTTCGTCTTCCACGCTCAGCGTCTAGTGGAATTTCAGCGATAATATTTTTACCGCGGAAGAAGAGTCGATTGAGGATGGCAGTCCGTTTCACGCCATACTCTCCCCCCTCCCCCCTCCCCATGGTTCTATTGCAATCATCGGGTTAGCGCGAATCTGGCCGCAAATCCTAGTGTTTAAATGACTTAGATGTCAAAATCTTCAAAACAATGGACTTAGGATAGGGCGATAAGCGTTCGCCTGACCGTCACGGCCTCGACTAGAATTACGCGTTTTAAATTGCGGCGCAAGGTTGGATGTCACAAGGAGTCTGTGGATTTCTCGTTCCTCTCTGCGAGACGCGACAATGAGGGACGATGCAGGCTCAGTCGTGATAAGAGCAACTGTGAAAATAAAGTACCGGTACACAATTGGAAAAGCGGTAAGAGAAGATGCTTAAGTGTGGGATACTTCCCATTCCAAAGTGCTCCGAGGTTAAACAAGTTGAAGGCTGGGAAGCACGTTGTTTCCGCGACTGTCTTGGAATTCATCCTCTTTGTTTCGACTCTAATACTTGGACTTGTCCACACATGGGCAGGCCGGTATTCCATGAATCCAGACGGCATTTCGTATCTGGATTTGGGCGATGCTTTTGCGAAACACGATTGGGCGCACGCCGTCAATGCTTGGTGGAGCCCGGGGTATCCGTGGATCTTGGGCATTGCTGTGAACCTAGTCGGGCCCTCGCCAAGGTTCGAATTTCCGCTTGTGCACATCGTTAACTTTCTGATTTTCATTGCTACCTTGGTGGCATTTCGATTTTGCCTTCACGAGATCATTAGGTTTTGCAATGAGAGTTCAGGTTCTGAGCCGAGAACTTTTCCTCTACCCAGATGGTCGTTACTCTTACTCGGCTATGCAATATTCCTCTGGACGTCGCTGGAAGTCGTAAGTATCTACGGTGTTGGCCCTGATTTGCTGGTGATGCTCTTTCTTTGCCTGATAGGAGGAATGCTTCTCATCTTAAGACGCGATCCCTCGCTTTTGCGATTCGTATTCTTTGGGCTGATATTGGGTGTCGGCTATTGGGTCAAAACCATTCTGTTGCCGCTGGGCATTTTTTCCCTTCTCTGCTTCTATCTGTGGAAGCCCACACCCAAAGGTTGGCGTTTTGGAGTCGCAGTAGCGGCATTCGTGTTCCTTTTCATCACAGCTCCTTTGGTTTTAAGGCTTTCGAAAGAGAAAGGACGATTCACGATCGGAGATACCGGAAAGTTAAATTACGCTCGTTATGTCTTCCCTCGCATGAGCTGGACGAATTGGCAGGGTGAGATTCCGGGCGGCGGGAAGCCGATTCATCCTACGCGCCAGATCTTGTCGTACCCCGCAGTGTTTGAATTTGGTGGGCCGGTGATCGGTACGTATCCGCCGTGGACTGATCCTTCCTACTGGCTCGAGGGAGTGCAACCGCACTTCAGAGCAAGAGCGCAACTGCAAGTGCTTGTGGAGACGATCCCGAGCGAGGTCCGTATTCTGCTGCGCGAGCAGCCAGATCTGGTCGTGGGAGTGATCGTTTTGGCATTGCTGGCCGGCAACGTTTGGTGCGTGGGGTTGCGCTCTCTTTGGCCTTTAGTCGCGATTTCGCTGGTCGGTATGGCCGCCTATGTACCGCTTGTGGTGAACGACCGGTATCTTGGCGGCTTTGTCCTGATGTTGTTTCTGACTTTGCTGGCAGCTGTAAGACTCCGTCCAACTGACCAGAGGTGTGCAGGGTATGTGGCGATTGCGGTTTTTGCCACGATGATGGTGAGCAGTCTTGATCTCACCGTCCGCTACGCAACGCACCACCTTGTGAATGCGGGCGCAGGCCCCAATTCAACTGCAGATCAGATATCTATCGCCGAAGGTCTAACCCAGCTTGGAGCGCGCCCAGGCGACAAAGTCGCGGTGCTTGCGGATGGGAGCGGCGTTTACTGGGCACGGCTCGCAAAATTGCGGGTCATCGCACAGGTAGGCCGAGGTGGGGAGACTGGGACGTTTTGGGAGCTTTCCGATGAGACCAAAGATCGCATCTATCGCGCACTATCCAGCGCGCACGCAGAGATAGTAGTGGGCGAATGCCCACAGACCGCAGTTGCAGGCTGGACGCAAATCACGAAAACAAAAACATGCGCCCGTTGGCTGGGAGAGTTCCATGGCGGAGATAACCCGTAAGCGGAGGCTTTCCCCACTTGCGAACTTCGCGGCTATTCCGGCTGAGTGACGAGGGCCCCATCCACTTTGGGAAGCGAATTTGAGGTGTGGGATTGCGCGTACCACGCCGCGCCGAATAAAACCACCAGCAGCAGGATTCCAAATCCGTTTCGAACTGTATGGCTGTTATGGGGCTGAGCGGCATCTTGTGTCGCTTGGATTCGGGCCGGAGCAAGGACTGCGGCTGCGCCTCCGCCGATGGAAACTACCCCAAGGGTTTGCCCGCAGGTAAAGCAGAAAGGGGAATCGTAAGGCAGATCAACGCCGCATTTTGTACAAGTCATCGTGACAGTTTGGGGACACTAGCCGCTCGAAACAAGTTACTCAGGTCACACGGGAAGGTGGTCGCTGCAGTCGTTCGTGATTTTCGAAGCGTGAGCAGAACCGACGACGGGATCAGGGTTAGCCGCCGTGTATCTAAAGCGGCGGCGACAGGATAACGAATGAACATGGAGCCGAGGTCCGTGGGGCAGCCGATTTCATTGTGTTGGAACAGTGGGCAAGTCCCCTACTCATCCTCTGGCCGCTTGCCAGCGCTTATGCCGGCTCAGGAGCCACATCACAACAAACGCAACTAACACGACGTCGAAACACCTGCGACGACGAGATAGGCGTTTCCGGCGTACGAATCGATACCTTGCGGAAAGAAGACAGCAGCGGCAAATGCTCCCGGGAGCAACAGAACCCATAGAGGTGAGCAGTGCGGTGCACTGGCAATGAGTGCCAGGATCAATACAAGGAAAAACGAGATCGCAAGTGACTGGAAATATACGCGAATTCCCCGTCTCCTCGCTTCAGCTTTCCTTATTTCGTCCGTATGAGTAAACCTGGTGGGCACCATCATAATTGACGACTGCCTCTGCCTTTCGCGGTCTTTCGACAGGGAGTCGAGATCCGTGAGCAGCCGAGTGCATAGGGTGGAGAGGTGGGCCAACTCCCATATTCAAGCCAAACCGGCTTGAATGGGCTACCCACCAGAACAGGGAGATCACAGTATGGCAAGAGCTCGGAGGTGGCGATAAAAATGACTTTCTGATTCGACTTCCAAGAGAGCCAAGGCATGAAATCTCGAAGGACTAAATCTCGAAGTACAAAATCGCGAACATCTGGTAACCCTGCGATGCTGTTCGATTTGGACGGAACGCTTCTGGATACGGTGTATCCCCATGTGGAAGCGTGGTCCACGGCGCTGAAGGGCGTGGGGATCGTCGTGCCGGAATGGAAAATCCATCGCCGCGTTGGGATGAGCGGGAAGTCGATGGTTCGGCAGATACTGCGCGAGCACGGAAAAGATGCCGACGCGGTGGATATGGATGAGCTGGAGAAAAAGCACGACAGGGAGTTTCAGAAGGCAGGCAAGGATGCGCAAGCACTTCCCGGAGCAAATGAGCTGCTGGCTTATCTGAGCAGTCGTGGAATCCTCTGGGCCATTGCGACCACAGGAAACCGAAGCCAGACGCAGATCCTGCTGCAGAAGTTGAAGGTGCCGTCGAAGGTGCAGGTCGTGACGGGAGATGACGTGGAGAAAGCGAAACCGTCTCCGGACATATTCGTGCTGGCCGCGCAACGATTAAAGGTGGATATCAGCGATTGCATCGTGACCGGCGACAGCATTTGGGATGTTCTGGCGGCTGGCCGAAAGCGCGCACTCCCGGTTGGTTTGCTGAGCGGCGGCTACAGTCAGGAAGAATTGGAGCGCGCGGGAGCGTTCCGTGTTTACTCGGATCCGGCGGATATGTTGCGGCACATCGAGGATCTGGGCATTTTCGAAGAGTGAAACGGCGCTGCTGCTGCGTGTCCCTGGTAAATACGAACGGAGGCAGGTTCGCCTCCGTCGGGTGGATCTATTGTTCCAGATCGACTAACGATCTGGATTGTTTCTACTGACTGCGCTTCAGCGCCCTCCTCCGACTTTAGCCAGCGGCTTTTCGACGGGCGGTTTGGGTGCTGGAATCGTCTGCATCAGCGGAGTGCTACTGATGGTTTTGGGCGCAGGCGCTTCTTTTGCGATTCTGCTTCTGAGAAGTGGTCTCAGGATGAGCAGAGAGCATAGGGCGGCGATAGCGCACAGAACGGCAGAGATGTAGAACGGGATGAAAAATGATCCGCCGAAGTATGCTGCGATGGCTGCGGCTCCAAACCCGGCGAACACTGAGGCGGCACCCTTCGCGGTGTAGACCATGCCATAATTAGCCGAGGCGTTCTTGGGACCGAAGATATCTCCCGTGGTGGCAGAGAACAGGGAATAGATTTCGCCCCAGAACAGGAAGATAAAGGAGAACAACACGAGGAAGGCGACGGGAGCCCCGGCGATTCTGGTCACCAGGAATACCAAGACGGCCTCTACGCCGAAGGTCAGGAACATGGTGCGTTCCCTGCCCAGACGATCCGAGACCGAGCCCCAGATGATTCTGGACAAAGCATTGCAGAGGGAGGTGAGGGTGGCGGCCAAGGGAACGATGGCAAATCCCCAAACCTTGGCATCGCTTACATGCAAAGACTTGGCAATTTGTGACAGGTTCGCGGTCGCGATCAAGCCACCGGCCGTGGCAAAGAAGAACATGGTGTAGAGTAAGTAAAACTCTGGCCGTCCGAGAGTTTGAAGCCAGGTGAAGTTCACCTTTGACTGCGAGATTGCTTTACTTACCTGTTTGGCACGCTGATCCCATCCTACCGGAGCCCATCCGGAAGGAGGATGACGAAGGATCATGGCGGCGCCTACGGCGATGATTCCCTGGCCGAGGCCCCAGTATGCCATGGCATGCGCCCAGCCGATGCTGTGAATGGTTCTGGCGATGGGCATGATGGTGAGAGCTGCGCCGCCACCGAATCCTGCGGCGGTTAGCCCTGCAGCCAAGCCGCGGCGATCGGGAAACCACTTCAAGGCATTAGCGACGCAGGAAATGTAGATGATTCCAGCTCCGGTTCCAGCAATCACGCCGTAGTAAATGTAAAGTTCCATGGGAGACTTGGCGACGGTCCCACCGAGCACCCATCCGAGCGCGATACAAAACGCACCGAAGGTCATAAGTTTGCGGATGCCGAATTTGTCGACAAAATACCCGGACACGGGCATGGGCCAGGTTTCGAACAGGATGAAGGCCGAGAAGATGGCCGCTATTTTTGCGTAGGGAACTCCGGGGAAGGTGAGTTTCATCCCGGGAGTGAATAGGGTGAAGGCGTATTGATAGTTGGAAATGAGGATCATGGCGATGACGCCGCAGACCAACTGGATCCATCGATTGCCAGCGAACTTGCCATAGGCTTCTTTTGCGCTATCTCGCTGACTGGGAACCAAAACTTGAGTAGCCATAGGGTTTTTCTCCTGAGAAGCGATGCGGATTCGTTCCCGCATCGCGGTAGAGCCACGCACTCACACAAATGCATCGCGATACAGCCCAGCCTCCTTGGAAATGAACGGCAACTTGTGGGTTGGAATGATTTTGAAAGGCTGGGGGAATGGCGAAGAACTGGGGCTAGAGCAAAAGCGGCGTGCAATTCTAAAACCTGGGGGATGAAAGAAGAGTGCCCAAGCACATCGCAGGTTCGCGATGGTGAGGATCGCGAACCTGCCGATGTGGATCCGAATCCGATGATGAAGGATCGTGGATTCTGTACTCACTAAGGAGGTCACATACGTGGCCACGGGTACCCTCCTAGCTGATTGTCACAATTGCTCGTCTCTAATCGCGTGAAGCTCCTTGCCGGAAGACGTCCGGGTGAATGAAAAAATCACGCCCCCTTTTTTGAGGAAGGGGGCGGTGAATTATTCGGCGTTGTCTATATCCTGCTGGAGTGGAATGATTCCCGGCACCAGCCACTTGTTCCACATGTCATCGATTTTGCTCTGGAAGTAATCGATATCTTCCTCGATGAAATGGGCGAACCTTCCCTGCTTGAGCAGGTAATCGCGAACCGGCAGACGTTTGAATCTGCCGCTGGCAATCTGTTCGGTCTTGCCATACAGCTTGACCTTGCCGTTTTCGATCTCGTACAGAGGCCAAATGCCGGTGTTGACAGCCAGTTCGCCGAGCTCAAAGGAAAGCACTGGATCGAAGTCCCAGCCCTTGGGGCAAGGATTCAGGCAGTGAATGAAGGTAGGGCCGCCGACGGACAGAGCCTTGCGGACGCAATTCATCGCCTGCAGCGGGTACGAGGTGGAAATGGTTCCTACGTACTTCACTGTGGGATGGCCAGCCGCCATCAGCGGAGCCATATTCTTCTTCCAGCGGTGATTCATGATGCGCTTTACTTTTCCCGGCGTACTGAACGAGGTGTTGACGCCATAGGGCGATGTCCCGGAAATCTGGATATCGGTATTGGCATAGGACTCGTTGTCGTACATGAGGATCAGCAGGTTGTAATCGGGGTGGCACATGGTGGCTGAGATTGCGCCCAGGCCCATGTCCGCGCCGCCGCCATCGCCGCAGAAGGCGATGACATTGATGGGCTCGTCCTTCATGACGCCCTTGCGCATCTGAACGCGGAATGCTGCCGCCGCGCCTAGTGCGCTGGAGCCAGAACTGCCCAGCTGTGTATGCATCCAGGGGACGCCCCAGGGAGTGGCGTAGTAAGAGGTGTTAGCCACGTACATGCACCCAGTACTTCCCAGAACGATGGTCCTGGGACCTGCGGCCTTCGCCATCAATTTCATGATTTGCGCAGACTCGCAGCCCTGACAGGTGCGGTGGCCGGACGTGTAGTACTCCTCGTGTGGAACCTTCTTTACTCCCTTGAAGGCTTCCAGCTCTTGCGTCGGTTTTTCATCTACAAATGTGCTCATGATTAGTTTGTCCTTTCCGGCTATGAATAGCGCCATGCGTCGACTGGCGTTATCCCCGCAGCCCGATCCATTGCGTCAGGGGTTGCGCCTTTCCTTTTGCAGCTTGGAATACTGTTCTCGGTCATGTCTTCCACATCTGGCACGGTCACTTCGCGTCCACCCAAACCGCCGATGAAGCCGATGACTGGCGGGCGGGTGCGCTGTTGCTATACATGGCCGACCGGACTTCAGTTGCCACTACGCCACTCAGGTCCGGCGAACCGAACGAGACGTCGCGATCGAGTATGCCAATGGCCTTGAAGCGCTCCAGACACTTGCCGATTTCCTTGACCGGCAAACGGACGGAACCAGCGCAGGCGAACGAAGCCGACTTTCTTGCCTTGTTCGCGCATCTTGCGGATGGCTACCTTGACCGGCGTGGAAATAGTGCCCATGCCCAGCAGAACGACTTCCGCGTCCTCCGTCATGTACTCTTCGAAGAACGGGTTGCCGTACTTGCGTCCAAACGTTTTCTCGAAGTCGGCATAGACTTCGCGAATCACGTCGCAAGCGATTTCCGTGACTGCGTAGTTCTGCCGGCGAATTTCGGTGACCCAGTCTTCGTTGCACTGTGGGGCCACTGAAATCACGTTGTCAGGGTGGAGCAGCAGATCCCCGCGGTTGTAAGGCGGCAGGAAGTTCTTGACCTGCTCGGCCGTCGGGATCTGTACCAGGGCTTGCGAGTGAGTGAGGAACGCACCGTCGCAGCTGATGGCCAGAGGAACGAACATGCGGCGGTCTTCGGCCACACGATAGGCGATCAGGGCTGTGTCCAGTGCTTCCTGCGCACTGTCGACCCAAGTCAACATCCAGCCCAGGTCACGGACGGCCAGAGCATCATTGTGCTCGACGCCGAAGGCGCCGGGATCATCCAACGCACGGTTGCCGACCATGGCAATCATGGGGACGCGGAGGGCTGGGGTTACGGTCAACGATTCCATGGCATACATCCAGCCCACGCCGCTCGAACCGCAGAACACGCGTGCACCGCAAACGGATGCATGCTTTACGATTTCAAATTGTGAATGCTCACCTTCCGCCACGATATATTCGCAATCCATTTCGCCATCTGCGACCAGCTGGCTGATATATTGCATGACCGTGTCGTAAGGCCGGATTGGATAAGCCGTGACCACGTCGACGTTGGCCAGTTTGCAGGCAATTGCGATGGCCTCGGCGCCAGTGATCAGGGCTTCCTGCTCGGTACCTTTTTTCTTTTCTTCAACCGGTAGTGTTAATGTCGCCATTTCAATCTCCTTGTCTTTCAGGCTGCGTCTTGAGTGCCCGCAGGCTGCTAGCCTTTTTTAGCGACTTCCAGGGCCTCGGGGACCTGTTCCTGATACTGGCCGCGATAACGGAATCCATGAGACCGCTTCTCGATCGGTTCAGCCTTCTCGATCGTGGTCTCCAGCCATTTCAAATAGGCTTTCTTGTCTTTCTCGTAAGCCTCCCACTGGCTCTTGTTGTCGTGGAATTCCGACTCATTGACCATCGAGACGCATCCCTCAACCGGGCAAACCTCTTCGCAAACGCCGCAACCGCAGCATGCTTCGAGATTGGCGTCGTAGGTGCCTTCGGCGGTGACGTCGAACGAGGCATCTGGACAATTCAGCCAGCACAGCGTGCACTTGGTGCAGGTCGAGAAGTTAATGACCGGCCGCAGAGTGCGTGTTGAATACTTCTTGAACAATTCGTTGCGAGCAGGCCGGAAGCCGCCGACTTTACCCGTAACGGGATCCGCGATAAGGGCCGCCTTGGGGCTGACCTTTAATGGAAGCGCCGCACCGCATGTCTTCCCAGCCGGGCAGTTCGAACTTGAACGGCACTTCGGGATTGCCTTCTCCGGCTTTTACGTCATCGCGGTGAAGCGCTCGAAGGCGTTGCGAGCGGAAGTGACTTTCAAGGAGTTCTTCAGCTTTTCGGTGATGAACTGCTCCACCGACTTCAGGCTGAATACTTCCGGAAGCGCTTTGGCAATGGCGCCAAGGACGCGAACATCGGTGTGGTCATCTTTAAAGACCCACATGCCGGAGAAACTGGTGATGCCCTTCAAGATTCCCAGTTTGTAAGGCTCGTCCCGGCGATGAATGCTCTTCAGCAGGGTGGGCACATCCTCGAGGGAAACTACGATGAGGGTATGTCCAGGCTTCAGAGCGTGGTGCACCGGTTGTAATCCGTACCATGCCCAGGATTCTCCGCCCTTGCAGAGCGTGTCATCGAGAACTACGGTCAGATCGACTTGCTTCGGCTCGTACTGTGCCATTCCGGCTTCGAGCGTCAGCTCATCGTTGGCGACGATGGCGAAACTCTTGGCTGGAATGCCATTGCGTTCTGGAGCATCCCCGTAACGACCAAAGGAAATGCCCAGTTTGCCTTCGTTGTGCGCGGCTAAAACGATGTCGCGCGTTATGTTCTTCGCTAGGGTCTTTTGAAAGACCCCTCGGTAGATTACTTCGACCGCGAATAGCTGGCCCATTTGGCAACCTCCATTCTCTTTAGAGCTTTTTCAGAACAACGTTTTCAATTTCCTGCAGGTGCCGGCGCATGGCAGCCTCAGCGGCCGCAGCGTCGTCCAACTTCAAAGCGGACAGAATCCGGTGGTGACCAGCAAGCGATTTCTCCTGCCGCCCTTCCACCTGCAACGAGCTCTCCCGCGTTTCACGCAACAAATCCATCAACACATCAACCACTTTTAGAATCACGCTGTTGTCGGACGCCAAGGCAACGGCGTAATGAAACTGCGAGTCTTCTTCAATCGCGAGTTTGCCCCGAGCCACTTTGGCTTCCTGATGGCCGAGAATCTCTTCGATGTCTGCAATGGCGTCGCGGGAAATGTGTGTGGCTGCACGAGCAGCCAGCGGCGGCTCAAGCATCTTGCGCACTTCGATGAGTTCCGCGACCATCTTGCGTTTCTCCAGAAGCGCAGTTGCCAGGGGATTCGTGGATGCTGGGCTGCAGACGACGGTGCCGACACCCTGGCGTGGCTCCAGCAATCCCATCAGCTCCAAGGTACGAATCGCGTTGCGCACAGAGTCACGGCTCACGCCCATCAGCCGGACCAGTTCGCGTTCAGGGGGAAGCAGATCACCAGGCTTCAGCTCTTCGGCAATCCGTCGTTCGAGTTGCCGGGCAACTTCCTGATAGACCTTGCTTCGGGGGATCGCTTCAAAGCCGATATTGGCGGGGGATTCGGTGTGCAGCATTTGAATGGTCCGATGACCGACCACCTCATTTCAGGCTCGAACCGACAATCTCGCAATGATTCAAATCACTGTTCCGTGTGACATTTTGGCCAGCTCGTCAAGGGGAAACGGGAGAGCGCAAGCTGGAATAATCTTCGCAAAAGAGAGAGAATATTGACGTTAAGACCTGCAGGGACGACACTATCCCGTGGCAACTCGAAGCGCCCAACGAACAACCTATTTAGGTGCGCTCGTTTAGAGATCCAAGTGACGCTTGCCGAGTCTCACATTAAATCGCAGGCAAGGCTCGCCGGTACGAATGGTATTGACGCTTTACCGGCGGCTCAGGAATATGTGCGGTTGATTAAACGGAGAGAGAAATATGGCCACGACCACAATCGAAGTGGATGCAGCATCGAGTAAACACCGTCATGCCAAGTTGGAGCGCTGGGTCGAGGAAATGGCACAGATGTGCAAGCCCGATCGCATTCACTGGTGTGATGGTTCACAGGCAGAGCAGGATGCGATGTTGCGGATGCTCGTTCTGAGCGGGACGGCGATCCCCTTGAATGCGGAGAAGCGTCCGAACAGTTATTTGGTGCGGTCCGATCCAGCGGATGTGGCCCGGGTGGAAGATCGAACTTTTATTTGTGCGCGTACCCGGGAAGAGGCTGGCCCCACGAACAACTGGGAAGATCCGGCCAAGATGAAACAAAAATTAACTGAGCTGTTCACGGGCTCGATGGTGGGACGCACCATGTTTGTGGTGCCTTACAGCCTGGGTCCGATCGGCTCGGAGATCTCACGGATAGGAGTTGAGATCACGGACTCGACTTACGTGGTGGCGAACATGCACCTGATGTCCCGAGTAGGGACGCATGTACTCGATGTGCTGGGCGAGGACGGTGAGTTTGTGCGAGCGCTGCACTCGGTGGGCATGCCGCTGGGCCCGAATCAACCGGACGCCACCTGGCGCTGTAATAAGGATCACAAATATATTTGCCATTTTCCCGAGACGCGGGAGATCTGGTCGTACGGCTCGGGTTACGGCGGGAATGCGCTGCTGGCGAAGAAGTGCCATGCGCTGCGGATTGCATCGGTGCAAGCGCGGGACGAAGGCTGGATGGCGGAGCACATGCTGATCCTGAAACTGATCAGTCCGGAGGGTCGAGCGAAATATATTACCGGCGCGTTCCCATCGGCGTGCGGCAAAACGAATTTGTCGATGATGATCCCAACGCTCCCGGGATGGAAAGTGGAGACGATCGGCGATGATATTGCGTGGATGAAATTTGGCGCGGATGGCCGGCTTTACGCAATCAATCCGGAGTACGGATTCTTCGGCGTGGCCCCGGGGACGAGCATGAAGTCGAATGCCAATGCCATGCTGAGCGTCACCCGGAATTCCATCTTCACGAACTGTGCCATGACCATGGACGGGGACGTGTGGTGGGAAGGGATGACGGATGAGAAGCCGGCGAGACTGGTGGACTGGTTGCGCCGGCGGTGGACCCCTGCATCAGGAAGGAATGCGGCGCATCCCAATGCACGCTTTACTTGTGCGGCTTCGGAGTGTCCGGTGATCGCGCCGGAGTGGGAAGATCCGAAAGGCGTTCCGATTGATGCAATCCTTTTTGGTGGACGACGCGCCGGGATCGTTCCGCTTGTGACAGAAGCATTCGATTGGCAACACGGAACGTTCCTGGGGGCGACGGTCAGCAGTGAGACCACGGCTGCGATCACGGGGAAAGTGGGGCAGCTGCGCCGCGATCCCATGGCCATGCTGCCATTTTGCGGCTATCACATGGGCGACTACTTTGCGCATTGGCTGCAGATGGGACAACAGACAAGCGCCGCGAAGCTGCCGAAGATCTTCTATGTGAACTGGTTCCGGCAGGATAAAAACAGCAAATATCTGTGGCCGGGTTATGGGGAAAATAGCCGTGTGCTGAAATGGATCTTTGAACGTTGCGATGGGAAAGTGCATGCGAAGGAGACGCCCATCGGACGTATTCCCGAGGTTGCCGATATCGATACGGCAGGATTAGAGATCAAGAAAGAGCAACTGGACGAACTGCTCAGCGTCGATGTGGACGGTTGGCTAGCGGAAGTTCCATTGATCAAAGATCACTTTGCGCACTTCGGAACGCATCTTCCGGAGGGATTGAATCGTGAAGTCAAGGCCTTGGAAGAACGTCTGAGCGCGGCGAAGCGGTAAGCGATGTGACATACCGTTGTCGCGAGTGAAGTTATAATGCCGGCCCCCCGGCAAATCGCCGGTTCTGTGCCGCGAGACCGCGCTATTGGGGCGCGGTTGCGCTCCACCTCCGTTGGCGTCTGGCGATGGCTAGCTAACCTTCTTTAATGTTTCATTGCATTCCTGCCGATAAACACCCAGTCAAGAGGATTTTCGTACAAGTCTCTCGCGTGCACGAACCCCAACTCTGCTGGCTGGAGGGCGTGCGTCCTCGGGTCAAGGAGTAACAATGGCAGGCCGATGCAGGAATTCGTTAACTATTCTTATCGTTCATATAGTCTGTGCCGCCGCAGTATGCGGGCAAGCACCGCCGGAGATTAAAGGCAAACTCGACGCCGAAATCAAACAGTTGGCGACGCTGGAAACCGATCCAGAAATCGTGAACGCGGTGAAGACGTATAATGCCGCGGCTCGCAGTGCGGAAGCGCAGGCGATGACGAACGAGAAATGGCACGGCCTTTCCGTGCTGGATCCGTTTGTCCGCACCGCGGCAAAGACTCCGCTATCGGAATACCTCAAAAGCAAGAAAAAGAGTGATGACACGATAGCGAAGATATTTGTTTCGGGTGCCGACGGAACCAAGGTCGGATTCGACGCCAAGACGGAACACTGGTCACACAAAGGCATGCCAAAACACGAAGTACCCATGACAGGGGAGACATGGATTGGCACGGTGAAGATGGATGAGTCGACGGGGCAGCAACTGATTCAGGTAGGTTTGCCGGTTCTGGACGAGAAAAAACCGATCGGGTCCATCGTGGTTGGGTTGCGGGTGGACAAGCTTCACTAAATGGGAAGCACGAAGAATTTTCCTATATGAAAAATCAAGGCATAGCTCGTCGCATGACCTTTGTGGTCGGCACGTCGGTGGTTATCACCGTAGCAGCCGTTCTGGCTTTGTCGTATCTTCTGCAAGTCTCGGCGGGTTTTGCGCAAGGGGCGGCGGCGTCGGAACGCGAGCAGACGCAACGCTCCTTCGAACTTCTGGATTTGTCCGTAAGGCTGCAAGGTACGACTCAGAAGCTCGTGCAGGAAACCGATCCCGACGCGATGGAAAAGTTGATCAAGCAAAACCAGGAGCTGGTCAAGAGCGCGCAGGCAAAAGTGGACGAAGTTGCGGCGGGCGACGCAGGAGTCAAGGAAGCATTCCTCGCATTGGTGAAAGCCAACGAGCAAGTGACCACACTGGTGTTGCAGGCTCGCAACGCCGAGTCTCACCAGGCGATCATAGAGAAATCAAATCCCGCATTTGAGGCTTTGCTGGGCGCGATCAATCGGTATCAAAACCAGGTAGCACAAAAATTGACGGAAGATGCTGCGGCCGTCAGAGCCCACACCGCACGGCTAGAGACTGCCATCTTCGGCTTAGTTGTGGGCAGCATTGTCGCGCTGATGGTGTGGGGAACCATGGCAGTGCGGAGTGTTTCGAGAGCCCTGAATGGCATGATTATTGTGGTAAGAGACTTGGCGGAGGGTGACGGAGATCTGACGAAGCGGCTGGAAGTTGCGACTCACGACGAATTAGCCGAATTGGCCAAGGGGTTTAACACATTTCTGGATAAGATTCACAACATCGTTTCGCATGTGGCGGGCACGGCCGAGCAAGTGGCGAGCGCCAGCGAAGAACTATCCTCTTCAGCCACGCTGCAGGCGCAGGGAGCGGATCATCAGAAAGACCAGGCGACGCAGGTCGCGACTGCCATGCAGGAAATGTCCTGCACGGTGCAACAGGTTTCGGAAAATTGCACCCGCGCGGCAGAAGCATCGGGGCGCGCGGCGGAAACAGCGCGCGAGGGCGGCACGGTAGTCGAAAAAGCCCTGACGCAGATGCGTTCGATCGCCGAGTCCGTGAGGGGGACGGCGAAGAAGATTGAGCAATTGGGCCAGAGTTCGGACCAGATCGGGCGCATTGCGGGAGTCATCGACGATATTGCGGATCAGACCAACCTGCTGGCTCTCAACGCTGCGATCGAGGCAGCCCGTGCGGGAGAGCAAGGTCGAGGGTTCGCGGTGGTAGCGGACGAAGTTCGCAAGCTGGCTGAGCGCACGACAAGCGCGACGAAAGAAATCGCAGAGATGATTGCAACGATGCAAGAAGGAAGCCAGGGAGCTGTACAAGCAATGGAAGTGGGGAGCCAGCAGGTGGAAGAAGGAGTAGCTTCGACGGCCCGGGCGGGAGAGTCCTTGAAACAGATCATCCGCGTGTCAGAGGAAGTGGGATCGATGATCATCCACATCGCGACAGCTGCGACGGAACAGTCGGCTGCGACGGCCGAGGTCAATCAAAGCATGGACCAGATCGCTCATCTGGTAAAGGAGTCAGCGGTCTCTTCGCAGCAATCCGCAAAAGCGTGCCAGGATTTGTCAGAGTTAGCGATGGCACTGCAGAACATGGTGGGCAATTTTAAGTTGGCAGGAGAAGATAGTCAGAAATCTGGCAGCACTCCCAGGAATTTTGGGGAACGCGCGCGTCAGGACAATAAGGCATACGCTGCGACCGCGCACTGACAATTTCAAAAGGAAGCAGGAAAGCTCTCTTCACTTCTTCGAAGGAAAGAGAGCTTTCCTTTTTTTGGTCACCGCCAAAATTCTGCTACGCTACGCCTCTTGCCTTGATCGGTGTAGCCGCACTAAGGGGCTCGGTTCTTCGCTCAGACTCCTGAACAGCCCGCTTGGCCAAAGGTTTCAGCCATAGCAAGGCCATGAACGCTGCCACTATGTCGCACACGATCATCGCCCAGAAGACTTTTGTCCAGGAGCCGGTTTTGGCAAACATCCAGGCAGCCCCGGGACCGGCGAAGGCGGCGGCCACTCCCTTGGCGGTGTAGACGATCCCGTAATTTGTGGTGGCCCATTTATTGCCATACAAGTCGCCGGTGATCGCGGGGAACAACGAGAAGATATTGCCCCACGCGAAGAAACAGAGGCCCGACAGAGCAACAAACCACACAGGACGACTGATGAGTTGGAGCAAAGCCCAAACGGCGAATGCTTCCAGGATGAAAGCGATGAAGATGGCGTTTTCGCGGCCGATATGGTCGGAAACCCACCCCCAGAATGGACGCGTCAACCCGTTCAAGATTCGGTCGACTGTGATGGCTAACACGAGGGCGGTCATGCCAAAGGCCACGACGACGTTATCCACATGGTAGGAGGAGGCCATAGGATTCAGTTGGGCCGTAACCACTAAACCCCCGAAGGCCAACATGGTCATCATTAGGTAGATGACATAGAAAGACGGCTGGCAAAGCATCTGCCATGGCGTCATACTGACCGAAGAAGTGTTGATCTTCGCTTTGATCTTGGCTTCCTTCACTTCCCAGTTGGGAGGGGTCCATCCAACGGGTGGCCTCGCCATAAAAAGGGAGGAAAACAAAACCACGAATCCCTGAATGATTCCCCAGACAATGAAGGTGTGCTGGTAGCCAGTAGCCTTGAGCATGGCTGCGACAGGAGCGATTGTGGTTGCAGTGCCGATGCCGAAAGCTGCGGCTGTCAGGCCGACGCAGAGACCGCGACGGTCGGGGAACCATTTCAACGCGTTTCCAATCGCGCCACCGTAGACGACTCCTGCGCCGACTCCACCTACTCCGTACCAAAAGTAGAGACTGTTGATGTTCTCGGCGCGGCCCGATCCGATCCAACCCAATCCGACCATAATGGAGCCGATGCCCAACATAAGTCGGGGACCGATTATGTCGACCAGGTAACCCTCGAAAGGAACCAGCCAGGTTTCAAGCAACACAAACAGGGTGAAGGTCCACTGAACAGCGACGAGGCTGACATGGAGGTGGGCCTGAATGGGTTTTGTGAAAAGAGTCCAGGCATACTGCAGGTTCGCGATCGCCATCATGGCGACGATGCCTGCGATTAACTGAACCCAACGATTGGGGATACGCGAGGGGTGAATAAGCGAGGCCGGAGCTACAGCCATTGGTGTTACCTCCATGGACGGGCGCGTTACACGTTAACAGCGCATTGCATGAACGCCAGTCACCTTCGCGATTCCTTCCGGCAGGAGTTCAGGGTGTCGACTAACGGTTGAGCTTGATCGAGCAGCGTTAGGCTCCACTTCCGTCGGAATAAAGTCACATCGGAAACCAGCCACTTTCCCAACAACCTATCGACTTCAGCTTGGGAGCTTCGATATTAACTACCGGTAAAGTGCGAGCGAATTTTATGATTATGAAAAAGGAACTGGCACTCTTTTGGAGACTCCAAGAGGTTGCCAGCGGATGACCTTTGGGCTTGTGACGTAACGCCATACGATATACTGGTCCAGTCATCGAACCACTTGCGGCTGGAAAAGTTAGCATGCTTCCAAAGGACTGTCAAGGGTTCTCGAATACAACCGGTGAGGAGCCACGTACGAACCCCGAAACCAAATTAGACGGGCCTAAACAGCCTGAAACAGCGTCATCTGAACTGAGCGTAGAAGCCCAGATCAGCACTTACCTGACTCACTTAGATGCACTGATTCGGCGAGGCCAACAAGTGCGCGAGCTATTGACGGCTGATTTGTCCAATCCATCGGTGATCGCGGCTACACGCGCATGGCAGGAAGATTGCGGAGTGACCATCAATCAATTGTCTGGGGGCAGCAAGGCGCACTGGCTGGCCAGATCGTTTAGCGAAGCTTTCCTGCTGCGGTCGGCTTCCGGCTCGGCCGCAGAGGGTGCGCCTCCCGGCGAGATCGTGCAGCGACTGATTGCCGTTCTGGAGCAAGCAGTTGCGTCGCTAAAGGGGATCGGCGAAGGCCCAACTTTGAGCGGAAAGAACGCGACGTTCCCCGAGGCTCCCGCACCGCATCGCTTCGATTTCATTCACAATCTGGAACTGCGGCCGGTGGCGGAGCAGGCTTACAGCGATGGTCAAAACGCTTTCGAGCGAGGGGAGTATGGAACCGCGATGCTGACGTACTGCGGGATTCTTGAGGCGATCGTTACGGATGCCATGGAAAACAAAGGGTTGAAGGCGCTGCTGGGATCGGGCGCGCCAGCCGAAAAGATTTCCGATTGGTCTTTCGAGACTCGGCTGACTGTGGCGGAGAGGGCTGGACTGATTCGCGGTGGTTGCGCCCGGCTGCCAGCCATAGCGCGAGGATATCGTGACGACGCTGCTGGTACAGCTGCTGTGAGCGAGCGCGATGCCAAAATAACAGGCCAAGTGCTGCGGGTGGTGATGAGAGATCTCGATCCTGGCCGGTAGTCCGAAACTTCCACGCCCTGTTGGCGCAGCTTAGTCTTCCAGATCCTGGCGGAAGACCGGTTGTGACGGATCAATGCTGCCATTGATCACGCCGACCAGCAGATTTCCGTAAGCGTTGGTGGCATCCGGCAGAGAAGCGTAACCGCGTTCCCGCTGGAGCGCTCCGCCGTCTGCATAAATAAGGGTGAAATAGCGGCCCGACGAATATTGAAGTTCGAGCAACTTATCCGGCATATCAGGATCGCCTTGCTGACCCAGCACATCCATTAGCGCGACAGTCCATTGCCTGCCCTTGGGGTCAGTGACGACCTCGCGCTCCAGGAATTGCCAATCATCCATGCTCCACAAGGGCATAATTATTCCAGAAGCTGGGCGAGTGCTCTTCCCACCTGAGCCCCGGTGAATGGTTTGGGGACGAGAACGACTCGCCGGGCCTTGCGGGAACGAAGGCTTGCATCCGCTTGCTCCGGCGTATCGCTGATGATGACGACGGGAAGTTCCGCGTGATTCGAATGATGGCGGACGGTGTCGAACAGGGCTTCGCTCATATCTAAACTGGTGCAGTCGAGCACAACGGCATCTATCTTATGCTCGATCACCAGCTCGTTAACTGCTGTGGTATAGCCCTCTGCGAAGAGCTCGTGGCCGAGGTCTCGCAGGGAGAACGTCAGAAGTTCAGCAATCTCCGGCGTATCGTCGATCAACAAAATACGGGCCAATCTACTTTTTACCCGCGCCGGGTTTGCCAGTTCCTGGTAGCCGCGGCTTCTTACCTTCGGCGGGTTCCAGATCCATCATCCAGATTCGTCCGCCGGCGGTGTAGTAGGCGCGACGATCATTTTCGATCATTGCTCCCCATGCTTCGAGGGTGCGCATGGCAAAGGTGTAGCCCTCAAAGTTGTTGCGCGCATGGTCCAACACCTGGTTGGTGTGCCAGTTGTCGGTGAGGATGGCATCGCCGGGATGCACGCGCAGGACAGTGTAGAAGCGGTCAAACGCCGCTTCTTGCCGAACGTCGCGCGTGGATCCGCGCTTCTTGCCTTCCGTGACGATGTAGCTTTCCTGCGCTTCAACGGCCGGTGGATTGGGATTAGCAGCTTTCGTGTTCATAGAGTTTGCGCCACCTGTTCTGCTTCGGATGCAGCCGCCATATTGATTAAGTTTTTCGCGTCGGCCGCCTGGATTAAAGCGTCAGGCAATTCGACGTTCATCATGCGCCACTGTTCGTTCGCGAACTTCTGCAAGTTGGCGATGTGTTCGGCATGAAGGTGACCGAAGCGTCCCTGCAATTTCAGGTACTCGGAGACTGGCCGCATGCTCGCGGGGCGGAAGCTGTAATCAAACGCACGCTTTTCAGGGTTCCATTCCCACATGGGATAGAGGCCGCATTCGACGACCAGGCGCCCTAAATCGATCGAGCGTGGGGTTTCGTATACGAAACCCTTCTGACAGGGGGTGTAGACCATCAAATATGCAGCGCCCTTGTGATTAAGTCCCTTGCGAACTTTGTTCATCAAGTCGATGGGATAGCCCACGCTGGCAGTCGCGACGTAACAGTGAGGATGGCCTGCGGCCATCATGCGAGCAAGATCCTTGGGATACAACTTCTTGCCCTCTGGAACTTCAGGACCTGGGGGAGAGAATGTGGTCATGCCGCCATAAGGCGTACGGGATGAAGCTTGAATGCCGGTATTCGCATACTGCTCGTTGTCGTAGCAGATGATCAGGCAATCGTGATTGCGATAGAGCGCGCCAGAGATCGAGGCGAGACCGATGTCGGACGCACTGCCGTCACCCGCTTCGCAAATAATATTGGGGAATTTGCCCTTCCACTTACCCTTGCGGATCATGGCTTCGTAAGCGGCGGCGACGCCCGCGGTAAAACTGCCCGCGCTGCCGATCTGCGTGTGCGCCCAGGGCACGTTATAAGGCGTGCACAGGTAAGAACTGTTTGCGACATACATGCAGCCCGTCGGTCCAACCAGGATGGTATTGTCGCCCGCGGCCTTGCTCGTCATGCGGTATTGAATCGAGGGACCGCATCCGGCGCAGGTGCGATGACCCGGAACGAATGGTTCGGAAGACGGTAACTCAGGGTTGTAGAAACGGGCTCCCTGATTGGGGCTGTCGAGAATCGGCAAAAGCTGCCGCTGAACTTCTATGGTTGCCATATTAATTCTCCAATCGCAAGGGCGTGAGCCCTTTTAATTCTAATTCTTGCTAGCGAGCCGTGCCTCAGGGGCTAAAGCCCGCGCTTTAATTGGCTTTGGGTGGCACGGCTAAAGCCGTGCCCTTCCCGAACCTCTCAATGGCACACTGCAAGATATGCCATTTCCAACCATTCATTCCCACGGCTTAGTCGTGCCTTTGTCAAAACCTTTACTCTTCGAAGCCAACCCAATGGGTGCGCTTCTCAATCTTTCCACGTCGTTGCACTTCGAGCATCTTCTCGGCCATCCAATAGAACTCTTTGAGCACGATCGCCTCGCCGCCCATGCCTGCCATGAATGACAGGACCAAGGGTCGCTTGTCACTTTCGTAGAGAGCGGCTGCAGCTTCGGCGTAAAGGACGCCACCACTGCTCACGCTGCCCAGGCCCATGTTGGTCTCGATTACCCCGACCACCTTGAACTTGCTAAGGGATTCTTTCACGCGGTCGGTGGGGTAAGGACGGATCGTTCTCAAGCGTACCAAACCAACCTTGAGACCGCGGTCGCGCATGTGTTGAATCGCGAACTTAGCCGTCACCGCGTGTGCGCCCTGCAGGAAAAAGACAACCTCGGCATCGTCGGTCATGAATTCTTCGAGCCAGGGATCATATTTCCGGCCGAAGATCTTGGCGAACTCTTCATGAACCTGCTCGATGACCGGCATCGACTCTTCCATGGCACGAGCACGCTCAAGCTGCAGCGGGGGCCCTTGCTCCGGCATGATCTGCGGACCGTGCGATACGGGATGCCGCGGATCGAGTGGATACGGATGTTTGTATGGGGGAAGGAATTCTTTTACCTGGCCGGTATCGGGTAGCTCGACATCACCGGTAATGTGAGAGACGAAGAAACCATCCTGACAGACCATCTGGGGGAGAAGGACGCGAGGGTCTTCGCCAATTCGATACGCGATCAAATGATTATCGAAGGCTTCTTGCGCGTCGCAGGACCAACCCATGATCCATCCCATGTCGCGGGTGGAAAGGGCGTCGGTATGCTCGGAACCGAAGTCGCCTGGAGGATCGAGAGTTCGATCGGCAATCATCATCTGGACCGGCATGCGGCTGCCAGAGATGGGGGAATAGAGCTCGTAGGCGAACTGTACGCCGACCCCTGAGCTGCCCGTAAAAACACGGGCTCCGCTGGAGGCAGCGCCGTGCGCGATGCTCAACTGCGAATGCTCGCTATCGGCAACAATGTACTCGGCGTCGAGTTCACCGTTAGCCACCATCTGCGCAAGCGCCATCATGGTCGCTGTATAAGGACGGATCGGGTAAGCAGCGATGACGTCTACATCGGCGTACTTGGCGGCCTGAGCCGAAGCTACGCAACCATTGATTCGGACTGTTCTCTTCTTAACCGTAGCTGTTTGCATATTCGCTCCGCTCTAGATATTTTTCGCTGCCCGGTCGCCCAGGTTTCTCAGTTCTTCCGCTTGTCGTCCGTGCAGACCGGGGGAAATCGCGAAGGCTGTATCCATTCGCACCACTCCGGTATCGAAATCGAGTTCTGGAACACCTTCGAGACAGCCGGTTGGGCACTCCTCGATACAGACGCGGCAGCCTTTGCAGTAGTCGACCAGAATTTTGTACATGCCGTTGGAACGTTCCGGACGCGCGATGCAGGGCTCGGGGCAGACCAGATAACAATTGTCGCAGGCATTACACGTACCGCAACTGAAGCAGCGGCCAGCCTCCTCGACTGCCTGCTCTTCCGAGAACGACTGAATGACTTCGTCCTGTGTCTTCTTTCGGCTATTCGGAGCCAGCATGATCTGGTGCAGGCGCGGGAAGTGCGGGAAATACGTCATGTTCATGCGATTCAAGTCGAAAATGACGTCAACCGCGATGGTGCGGGGCTGCAACTGTTCGCCGCGCATCACTTTATCGAGATTGAACGCGACGCGCTTGCCGTCACCCACCGCGTTCACCACCATGAGCGGTTGTCCCGAGCCGAGCTGAGCGATGTCGCCGGCGGCAAAAAAGTTGGTGTCGCCGAGGCGGCCGAATTTATCGATCTTGATCGTGCCACGTTCGTTTTTGAACTCCGCCGGCAGCCAGCCGATGGAGGCGCGCTGCCCGACGGCGATGATTACGTTGTCGACATGGAAGTGCTCACCGGCGACGTTCTTATCGATAGTGATGGGAGAAGCGTTGATGGCGCCGGAGAAGCGCGCCGGATGCAGTTGAAGCGTTTCGACCTTGCCGTTGCCGAGAACCGCAGTGACGGCACGACCGTGGACCAGTTCGACGCCTTCTTCCAACATGTCGTGTAGGTCTTCCGGAGAAGCCGGCATGTCCTGACGGTTGCCCTCGACCGTAATCATGGTTACTTCCACAGCGCCTTGCCGCAAGGCTTCGCGGGCGCAGTCGATGGCGGTATTTCCGCCGCCGATTACGGCGACTCGACGCCCAGCTTCACTTTGGATGTTTTCATGCCGATGCCACGCAGGAAAGTAAGGCCGTAGAGCACGCCATCTTTGTCCTCGCCCTCGGCTCGAACGCTGTTGGGTTCGATGAGGCCGATGGCCAGGACGCACGCGTCGTAGTCTTTTTTCAAATCATCCCAGGTGACATCCTTGCCGACTTCGACATTGGTCTTGATGGTGATGCCGAGTTCGACGAGCCGTTCGATTTCGCGATCGAGCACTTCCTGGGGAAGGACCCAGTCCGGAATGCCGCCACGATTGAGACCGCCAGCCTTCGGCGATTTTTCAAGAATGGTTACTTTGTAACCCATGCGCGCCAGTTGATAAGCGGCGCTGTGACCAGCAGGGCCTGATCCCACGACCGCGACTTTTTTCCCATTCGGCTTGCCGGGCTTCACGACGTCGTGTTTGAGCGCCTGGCCGAGATCGCCCAGAAAGCGCTCCACTGCGCGAATGGAGATGGCCTCATCATATTTCCCACGATTGCAGGCTTGTTCGCACGGGTGATAACAGACGCGGCCGGTTACAGAGGGAAACGGCATGTCTTCCTTGATGAGGGCGTAGGCGTCCAGATACTTGCCGCGCTTCACCAGATCGAGATAGCCCTGAATTTTTTCGTTGGTACCGCAAGCGTTGTTGCAGGGTGGCAACTTGTCACGATAGACAGGGCGAATGGAGCGCCAGTTACCGGTAGGGAAAAGATCCTGACCTTTTTCCTGAGAGGGCGCAGGGGTAATGCCTGCGAATGGGATCTTGAGGCGGTCGGGGATATGGGTGCCTTTTGTCGACATATGATCTGTAATCCTTCCTATGCAGCCACTGGGTTGAGCTTCATGACGTGCAACTGGTCAAGAGCCATCTCGAATGCGCGCTTGTTCGAGATCATGGGTTCAATGGTTTCCATCTTCACGATGCCTGTGGTTTTCACGACAGCGGCAATCAGCGGAGCGGCGATATCGGGCGCGATCGATTTGTTGCGCTCGGCGGCGCCTTCGGTGGAGAGACGATCGAGGCCCAGTTCACCCAGCCGGTAATAGAGCCACTTGTGATCGGCCAAGTGAGCAGCATCCACGCAGACGAGTTGAGCTAAGCGTTCCGGGCCAGGCACAAAGCGAATCATGTAGTCGGGGGTGTAGTGGGTGTTAATGACGAGCGTGCCTCCGGGAGGCATACCCCGCATATAGTCCCAGCCCTTGACCATGGTGCCTTCGACCAGGACGACGATGTTGGGATTCTCGTTTTCGTAAGTGAGTTCGTTTTCGAGCACATTGTCGCTGACGCGGCAATACTTGCGCGTCGGGCAATTGGTGCGATCGGGATTGTCGACGTAATTTTCCATGGCCTGCGCGTACTTGCCTTCAGTTCGCGCGGAGGCGGAAATGGAGTTAACGATGTCGCGGCCCTCTTTATCCATGATGATGCCGCGAGTCCAAACCGTAAGTTCTGTGTAGCCCATAATCGACCCTCGTGGTGACTTCAGTCAGATGCCTCAGGACAAAAATCCTGGGCGTTCGTGCTCGACTCGTTTGTATCTTCCGAGCGTTTCGAAGTGAAGCGATCGGATTCTATAAGTCCAAGGAAATCGTTCCGCATGACCTTGAAAGGCGCGACGCGGGTGCCGCTCTGGAATTCGCCGATTGCCAAGAGAGTGGCCTTCTTGCAGAGGCTCTCGATGTCGGCGCCCGTCAGCCCTTCCATTCGTTCCGCGAACTCGTCGAAATTCACGTCAGTCGCGAGAGGAACGCGTCGACAGCACAGGCGAAAAATCGCGGCACGCTCGGCGGCGTCGGGTCTGGCGAACTGGAGAACATAGTCAAAGCGGCCGCTGCGCATCAGCGCGGGATCGATTCGTTCGGGACGATTGCTGGCTGCGAGCAGTATGACGCCCTTGACGTCGCGCAAGTTGTCGATCTCGCGCAACAACTGGCTGAGAATTCTCTGAAACACATCCGAGCCGAATTGATCGCCGCCGAACTTGGGAGCAAGGGCATCGATCGTGTCGAAGAACAGGATGCAAGGCGCGGCTCGTCTCGCTTTTTTGAAAACCTCGCGCAGTGCGCGTTCGGATTCACCCAGCCACTTCGAATACAGCTGCGGACCATCGATGGCGATCAGCGGAATCTGCTTTTCGCCGGAGAGTGCGCGAGCCAACGCGGTCTTGCCGGTGCCTGACGGTCCAACCAGAAGGATGCCGCGCGGCGGCGCCAGGCCAACCTGCTCGTAGATCTCGTTGCGCATGTGAGAATGCTCGACGACAGCGTCGAGCAAGCGTTTCACCTCGCCCAGACCTCCGAGAGAAGCAAATGTTGACGAACTTTTCTCGATGAAGAATTCCCGAGTAGCGCTGGGTTCGACTTCCTTTAGGCCCGCAAGAAAATCTTCGCGCGTGACGCGAAGTGCCGCGAGTTCATCCGATGAGTCGCTATCGGTCTCGAGCGGGGATCGGAGAGGAAGCGGCGCAGGGCAATCATGCCAACTTCTTGTCCCAAGGCCTCGAGATCTGCACCAACGAAGCCATGGGAATGTTCGGCGATTTCGCGCAAATCAACGTCGGCCGCAAGTGGCATGGCGCGGGTGTGAATCCGGAGAATTTGCAGGCGAGCCTGTGTGTTGGGAACGCCGATTTCGATTTCGCGATCGAAGCGGCCGGGACGACGAAGCGCGGGGTCCAGCACTTCGGGAATATTGGTCGCCCCGATGACAATGACCTGTCCCCGCGCGACGAAACCGTCCATCAAGCTGAGAAGCTGTGCGACCACGCGCTTTTCGACTTCACCGGCAACTTCAGTTCGTTTGGGAGCGACGGCATCGATCTCATCGATGAACAGAATGGCGGGGGCATGGCGCGCGGCTTCCTCAAAAACTTCGCGGAGCTTGGCTTCGCTCTCGCCATAAAACTTCCGCATGATTTCAGGGCCGTTGAGGTGAATAAAGTGCACCCGACTCTCGGCGGCAACGGCGCGCGCCAGTAAAGTTTTGCCGGTGCCCGGCGGACCGTATAGCAGAACGCCCTTGGGAGCCAAAATTCCGAGCTGTTCAAAGATGCGCGAGTGCTTCAGAGGCAACTCGATGATTTCACGAACGCGCGCCACTTCGCGCTCGAGCCCGCCTATATCTTCATAGGAGACGGCCGGCGCGCGGGCGATGGTTTGATCCCCATCCACGACACGGATGTCGGTGCGTTTCCCAATGACGACAGGTCCGGAAGGAATGGTGCGGACAACTTGGAAGTTTACAGCCTTGGCGAACGTCGGCACGCGCACGACGCAGCCTGCGATCACCGGAACGTCAACCAGGTCTTCGAGCATACGGTCGGGGGCGATGGTGGCCGGCGCCGCACCCACCCATAAGGGGGAGAGGCGGACCGCAACAGCCTGCGCACTTTCGACCGGTGCTACGGATACTTGTTCCTGCAATCCAGCGCTGCAATTGCTGCGGCAGGTTCCATCCATCTGGATCATGCCCTCGTAGCCGTCTCCGGAGACTTCTGCGCGAGCAACGGCAACGGCGGCACCAGAAATTTTCAGCACATCGCCTGACTTGGCGCCGATGCGAAGCAAGTCGACGGGCGCGAGGCGAGCGATGGCGTGTCCGATATCTTCGATACGGGCTTCGGCGACGCGCAATTTCAATGAGATTCCGGGAAGTGAGCTCGAAGCAGCCGCGGCGGGATCAGGGGATGCATCGGGATGGGGCTCGGCTCGCCGCGGTTCCGAAGTCGGAACGCGGGACGCGGCATGAACTCCTGCCACGTGATTTTCCAGCTCTTTCAACTTAATCCCCAACGAATGATCCCCAATTCAGCAGGCTTCGCGGCCTGCTCTTCCACTGTCGGCGTAAGCTGCCGTTTTAAGCAAAGCGATCGCTAATCCCACATGATTGGCGAATCGCAGAACAACTTAACTACGGAGGAGAACACTCCGTCACTCAATCTCATCCAACACGATTTCTTCGACGTCTTCGATATGGCGACGCATTGCTGCTTTGGCAGATTCCGCATCGTGGCGCTTAATCGCAGCCAGAATCCGACGGTGACCTGCCAGAGATTTCTTGGGACGTCCTTCGACCTGCAATGAGCGCTCGCGAGTTTCGCGCAGGAGGTCCATGAGAATGTCGAGCACCTTCAGAACAACATTATTCCCGGAAGCCATGGCCACGCCGTAGTGAAATTCAGCATCTTCGGCAATGGTTGATTCTCCGCGCAACATCTTTCCTTCCTGCCGTTGCAGGATCTCTTCCATCTCCGCGATTTCTTCAGAAGAAGCGTGAGTGGCGGCGCGACCGGCCAGTGGAGGTTCTAGCATTTTGCGAAAATCGAGCAACTCGCCCACTACCACTTGCTTGTGTTTTAGAGCGTTGGCAAAAGGATTGACCAGGGAGTCCGCCGATATTTCACGGACGATGGTGCCGGCTCCTTGCCGGGGTTCGACCAACCCCATCAGTTCAAGACCGCGAATGGCATCGCGAATCGAACTGCGGCTGACTTGCAGCATTTCCGCAAGTTCTCGTTCCGATGGAAGTTTGTCGCCGGGCTTCAGCTTCTTGAGGATCAAACGTTCGATCTGCCGGGCGACTTCTTCGTAGACTTTATTCTTACGAACAGCTTCGAAGTCGGATTTGATGGGAGTAGCCAACGGTGGGCTCCAAGTGGTCCGATAAGTGGACCAGCGAACCAGAGGAGTATACCCCCGTTGTCAAGGGTCTAGCAAGGCTCAGATGAAAATAAGGTTATGGTCCGCCGCAACGGACCGGTTCGTTGGCGAGCGGACGACTCAGCCAGCAACTTGGTGCAATTATAAACGGTTCGCGTGCAGGTCATGGGCAGGCCTACTCGTTCTCCGAGTTCCACGACAGCGCCTACGAGGGCTTCCAATTCCATGGGGCGCCCCGCTTCGAGATCCTGCAGCATGGAGGTTTTATGCTCGCCAACTTTTTCCGCGCCGGCTATGCGTTGATCGATAGAGATCGGCAATTCCATTCCTAACTTACCGGAAACTGCTCTACTTCCTGCATGATGGATCGGATCACGGAACAGACTCCGGGATCTCGCATCATTTGAACGAGTGTCGCTCGGGTCAGAGCGCTGACAGGATTCAAGGACGCGTTGCCGAGAACCTTAACCCAGATCTCGTGACGTATGCGAGTCGTGATCGGGGCAGCGCAATCCCGACGCGATAAGAGCCTCTGCGATCTTCCGGAGACGATCGGATCGAGTACCGTCCGGTTCGCCCAGGGAAATTCGATTTCCTTCAATATGTTGAATGACTCCCGGGGCCGTGATTTCCGTGGAGAAGTAAACGATGGATCCCACGACTCGTTTGGCTTCGATGGCCGACGAAATCACGCCGCCGGGATCAACCCGCTCCAGACGCAAACCTTCCCAATCACCGCCGAAGCCCTGAAAGTACCACCAGGGGATTCCATTCTGCGTGCTGACGACCGTAGTGTGCGGGCCGAGAACCGGCTTCAGGTGCGGCGCAAGCTGCGGCAGGCCGTGGGCTTTTACACCGAGAAAGACAACATCGACGGGACCTAGTTCTTCAAGTGACGCAGAAATAGCAGGCCGGGCGACGAAATCTCCTTCGCTGCTTTTTACTTGGACACCGTGATCTTGCATGGCGTGCAGATGAGGTCCGCGAGCGAAGAGCGTGACATCAAATCCCGCTTGCGCCATGCGCGCGCCGATGTACGCGCCGATTGCCCCCGCCCCCGCGACCAGGAATTTCATTGTTGATCATCCGTGAGCGCAGTGGCGACGGCTCGTCGCCGAATTTTCCCGGTTGCTGTGGTTGGGATGCTATCCACGAGATAGATTTTTTTAGGGCATTTGTATTCTGCAAGGAACTCGCGGGAATGCTTGATAAGTTCCGACTCGGTAGCTCCGTGGCGTTCGTGCAGGACCACAGCTGCGGCCACTTCTTCTCCCAGGGTGGGATGCACGCAGCCGAACGTGACCGCCGCCGCGACTGCGGGATGCCTCAGTAAAATCTCATCCACTTCATGAGGTGCGATGTTTTCGCCACCGCGGATAATGATGTCTTTGATACGGCCCGTCAAATGCAAATAGCAGTCTGTGTCAAGAAATCCCTCGTCGCCAGTACGAAACCAGCCATTCACGAAAGCGCGAGCGTTGGCCTCGGGATTATTCTCGTATCCACGAAATACATTTGCCCCCTGGATCGCGATCTCGCCGCGCTGGTTGGTCCCGAGATGATTGCCCTCCTTGTCCATGATGCTGATACGCAGCCCCGTGCCCACGCCGACCGAACCGGCTTTGCGGTGCCGCGGGGGCAGAGGGTTGGACGTCATTTGGTGAGCCGCTTCCGTCATTCCGTAAGCTTCGACGAAGGGCACGCCAAAGACATCCTCGATCTTGCGAATGAGTTCTGGCGACAAAGGCGCGCTGCAGGAGCGGAGGAAGCGCAGCGTCGCAGCTTCTGGCGGCTTGTGGCGACTGCGGGCCATTAGAAGCTGGTGCATCGTGGGCACTCCCGAGTACCAAGTCACGCGATTTTCGCTTACTGTCCGCCAGAAGGAAAGCGCGTTGAACTTCGTGGGAACGACCACTGTGCCGCCAGTGAGCAACGTTGCCATAGTTGAGCCGATTAATCCGTGAATGTGGAATAGCGGCATGATGCAAAGGGAAACGTCTTCTTGCGTCAGTGCGTAGGTGTTCGCGATGTTGGCAGCCGATACGGCCAAATTGAAATGCCGCAAGGGCACACGCTTGGGACGGCCTGTACTTCCGCTCGTGTGCAGGACGAGTGCAATGTCATCCGGCGTGGGCTCGGTTGCGGTGGCTCCACTCGGGGCGTCGACGATGCGAACACTGCCTTGATCGTTCATTTCTACGGAAAACACAGGAATGTTGCGATCTTTGGCGGCGGTGCGGACAAATTCTGCTCCCACGGGGGGACAAAGCAAGACGCGGGCGTTGGTGTCTCCTAAGAAGAAATGGAATTCTTCATAGGGATAAGCAGGGTTCAAAGGAGCCGCGGTCCCAGCGATGGAGGCAGCGAGGAAACTGACAATCGCGGGCAATCCGTTGGGCAGGGCGATTGCGACGGCGTCGCCGCGTCCGATCCCAGCCGAGGCCAAGGCATTCGCCATGGCTAGAACCTGTTGCCGCAGGGAATCGTACGTGACCTTGATCCCCAGCTCGGGAACCACGATTCCTGTATGCCCATCGGCGAAATGTAAAACGTCGAGAAGCGTCTCTACCGACTTAAGCGTCATTCGTTCGCGCCTCTAGCGCGGGTCCTTGGATGATTGGCTGGGCGAGTGTGTTGTCCGGCCAGGCGACAAGGAATATGTCGGCTATAAAACTGCACAGGAAGAAACGAATTAAATCGAATAGCCCTCCGCGGCCAGGGCATTTCGGAAATGCTTCAGGAAAAACTGCACGTTGTCCTCGGTGGCGAGGGGACCCATGACGCCGATACGGAACACCTTGCCCGCCAGTGGTCCGAAGCCGCCTGCGATTTCGATGCCGGGATCGTCTAACAAGCGTTTTCGAACTTTAGCTTCATCCACGCCTTGGGGTACGCAAACCGTGTTCAGGGTCGGGATTCGGTGTTCACGAGGTACATGCATGCGCAATCCCATCGCTTCGATGCCCTCAATGAAAGCCTTGCCGGAGCGGCGATGCCGTTCCCAACGGTTCTCGATTCCCTCTTCTGCAATCACCAGGAGCGCCTCGCGCAAAGCGTAGAACATGGAAATGGGCGCGGTGTGATGGTAACGGTGCGACACGGTGGAATAGTCGTGGATAAGTTTGAGGTCGAGGTACCAACTGCGCGACGGGGTGGTGCGGGCTCGCAAGAAGTCCATCGCTCTCGGCGACATCGCCATGGGAGACAAGCCCGGCGGGCAGCTTAATCCTTTTTGCGTGCAACTATAAGCGACATCGATTCCAGTTTTGTCGAACTCGACTGGCAGTCCGCCAAGAGAGGTCACGCAATCCCCAATTACGAGCGAACCGAGTTCATGGGCCGCGCCGCAGATCGCGCGCCCAGATTGCAATGCTCCGGTCGAGGTCTCGGCGTGAACAAAGCCCACGACTTTGGGCTGCTCGCGGCGAATGAAATCTGTCGCCTCGTCATCCGAAAAGGTGTCGCCCCATGCTTTTTCAAAACGAACTACATTCGCACCCTGGCGCTTTGCCATATCGGTGAGGCGATCGGAGAAATATCCATTGGCGAAGATAGCGAATTTGGTTCCGGGCTCGACGAAGTTAGCCACAGCGGCTTCCATGCCGGCGCTGCCTGTACCGGAAATTACCAGAGTGGCGCCGTCTTTGGTCCCGAAAGCGGGCTTCAGCAGCTGTTGGACTTCTTCCATCACCTTTATGAAATAAGGGTCGAGGTGTCCAACGATGGGTTTCGACAGCGCTTCATAGACGCGCGGGTGAACCATGGTGGGCCCGGGGCCAAAGAGGTAGCGCCGTGGGGGTTGAAGGGCGGCCAAAGCAGGTGCGGCGGTATGTTCGATGGCGCTCATAGTCCTCGTTTCCGGCTGATCCAGGGACGCAAAAAAATCCGAGCACGGAGCGGATAATCTACAGAATTCCGCCCTGAACCGCAACGGCCAGCTTAAACCGGCGAGTGATGGCCGTGCACTATCATCTGCTCGGCGATGCGACGGGCTTCTGGCAGGGTTGTGGCAGCCTTGCGATCAATCTCCGCAGGCAGATCCTTTTGGATCTTCGCCAGTTCTTCATCAAAAATACGCGTGACCAATTCCGCGGAGTGCTCTACGGGCTTACCGTCATCGCCTGCGACTTTCACTTTGTGTTTCACGCGCTGGGCAATCATCAAGCGATAGATGCGGTCCGTTGCCAGATCTTCCATGTAGCCATCGAGGAGGCTGGCGCCCCTCCCGTTGAGGACACCGTTTCTATAGCGGATCACAGTGCGGACGGCGGCTCGTGTTCCTGCCAAGGTCGTGGCTCCGACGCCTTTGGGAACGGGACGCAGGTCGGGATGGGGGTTCGCCAGCTTGGGTCGTTTTGCGATCTGGTTCGGATAGGGAAATTGCTCTACAGCGATCTGATTCTGATCGGGATGTCCCGTCCAGGCTCCATCCATCAGGCAGTCGGCTTCGTTCTTTTTATCCTGCTTCAGAACTTTCAGCGCCCGGTCGTTCAGTTCCGCGTCTGTGCGGCTGGGATACAGCGCCGTCATGCCGCCGATTGCTAGCGCTCCATGCTTATGGCAGATTTCCGGCATCAAGGTGCGAAAGTTTTGGAAGAATGCCACGTCATGCGGGATGGTGTTGCGATCGGGCAAGATCCAGCTTGGATCCTCAATCATGAAATCAATGAGAGAGGCCATGTAATCCCAACGCCCCAGATTCAGTCCCAGACAGTGGTCGCGCAGATTGAAAAGAAATTCCTCCATCTGATATGCCAGAGGGTGAGCTTCCACCAGAGCCATGCACTTGATGTAGTCGTGCGGTAAGCCTTTTTGTTTCGCGAACGCCTGGAATAAATCGCGCCACCAGAAAGCCTCCTCAGCGGACTCGCTTTTGGGGATGTAAACGCAGAAGTTGTGGGGCAGCGATGCAGGATCGAGTTGGTACCAGATCAGCGCCAGATCAAACAGCGAGGCGGAGGTGATTTCGTTGGAAACCACACCACCCTGGCTGATGTGCAAACCGCGCGGCCGCACCCAGGTTACGGTCTTCGAGGGCTGCACCGTGACTTTCTTGTGACGCTTCTTGTCGGCATAGCTGAGCTCGTATTTGTAAGCAGCCAGTGTGTTATCGATCGCCAGCATGATGTGGTCCCAGACATTCGCCGTGGAGTCTTCGATGTCGATCATCACCGCTGGCGATCCAGAGTTGAGCAGCTTCACCGTCAACTCCCCATCGTCTGCTGGACCGGTCATCTGGTTGCGCTGGTTCGCGCACCAGTCAGGCACTTCGATGTGCCAGTCTGTAGTGCTCGCTTCAGAAGCTGGGAGATAGTTGGGAGGACTGCCGGCATGTGATGCCTGTAACACAGCGGCGCGTTTCGCCATCAGCTTTTGCTGCCAGGGCGTGAATCTCTTGTGGAAGGGTAACAAAAATTCGATAAATCCCTTGGGGAAATCTTTCTCGGGATTCAGGTTTGCGGGCGCGTAGTTCATGCCCTGCGGGTTCATGGCTTAAATATCCACCGCCGGATTATGAATTCGAGCTGTTTGCTCGGACATCGACGCGGTAATTATAACTCCCGCTGGGAATGCCCCCGTCCGGAAAAGCATTGGAAAACAGCAACGTCACAAAGATCGGTGACGGACTGCCGAGAAATCATGAATTTCTGAATCGATTAGCGTACGGTGGCGAAGAAGTAAGCGCTCATTGCGAGTCCTATGCAGATGACAAGGATCCGCACTTTCCGGGGATCGGACTTCTGCGCGTAATGCGCGCCGAACCAGCCTCCCGCCAAAGCACCCGCTGTCATCACGGCACAATGAGGCCACAAAACGGAGCCAGCCACCACAAAAGTGATAACAGCGGCGGCATTAATGGCAACTGCTAATAGTGTTCGGATGGCGCCCATCGCGTGAATATCGCGCATTCCGAGCATCGCGAGCATGGCCAAGGACATGAATCCGATTCCCGCTCCGAAATATCCGCCGTACACCGCAACCAGAAATTCAGCAAGTGAAGACAGAAGGATGGCTTGCCACGAGGTTTGTCGTAAATCATCGACTGCGGAGGATTTGCCGGCCAAGGCCCGCAGCGACCCGCCGAAAGCGAAGAGCAAAGTGCCGGCTAACAACAGCCATGGGACGATTCGAAGGAAAGTATGCTGTGGGGTTTTGAGCAGCAGGACAGCGCCGGCCCAGCCGCCCCCAAGGCTGGTCAACAGCAAGGGAATCAGAACACGCGCCGGCACGCTCAGCCTTTTCAGGTAAGCCACTGCACTGGCTGCCAGTCCGGGCCAGAGAGCGACCGTGTTGGTGGCGTTGGCCAAGACCGCGGGGAGGCGCAGGAACAATAGGGCTGGAAATGAGATGAAACTTCCTCCTCCAGCCAATGCGTTGAGTGAGCCGGCAATCGCAGCGGCGAGAAGCAGGAAGATGGCTTGGCCGAAGTTTAGGTGCATACCAGCAGAGTGACGGGGGGGAGACAGGCCCCGCTTGAGAAGAATCAGACTGGGCAACAATCTAACAGGATTATGCGCGACGTTCGACCTGCGCCGAAGTCTTTTCTTTTCAGGACAGGTTAATGTGATTTAAGTCACATGGGTGAACTATGGTTAAGTACCTCCGGCAGCCTTGATGCAGCGGATGGCAGAAAACTCTTGACAGTAAATGTGATGATGTAGTACTACTTCGCCCCGGTGGCAATGGTCCGCTTTTCAGACCGGCTAATACATTCATTTCGCAATCTTGCGATGTAATCGCCTTTCAGCCGACCAAATAAAGCGGGGCTTCGCCTGTGTGCCTGACCGCTAGAGGGCGCGCCCTTTAGCACATCGCCTCGGAGAGGAAACACATGCGCTCGCTAACTGCGTTTTTTGTGCTCCTAGTCGCTTCCATCCCATTAAGTTCTTTCGCCCAAGCTCAAGGTGCGCAACCCCCCACGGATCAGAAGAGTGGATCAAGTTCCGTGGCCGCGACGAAGGAAGAGGTCAATCAGTTGCGCAGCGAAGTGGCGGCGCAGCGCCAGACGATTGAAGAGTTGAAGGCTCTGGTGGAGAAACTGGCAGACGCAAAGACCGTATCGTCAGCCGACCGCGAATCGGTTCAGATTCGGCCCGTGGCAGATTCGTCCGCGCAGAACTTGTCGCCCGTTAGTACATCGAGTACGGGCTCCACCCACCTGATGAACGCGGTCCTCCTGAATGCCGAACCTGCTGCGGTTGTGGATCAGACACCGGCGGCGGCTCCCAAAAAAGAGGCGCCTCTCACCGCGGGGTGGAACGGCGAACATTTCTTCATTCGCAGTCCGGACGGTCAATTCAGCATTAGCCCTTACGGTTACCTGGATACGGATTATCGTGCCTATCAAGGCGACGGCGCCCCGTCCGATACATTCTTGATCCGGCGCGCTCGCTTCGGCTTCCAGGGCAATTACGGCTCGCATTTCGACTTTGCAATTTTGACTGACGCTAACTCCACCACCGGTGCAATCGTTCGTGATGCCTACCTCAACATCCGGATCCGGCCCGAAATTCAGTTTCAAGCCGGGCAGTTCAAAGAGCCGTTCGCACAAGAGACTGGAATTGGCGCGACCAACCTGGATTTCGTGGAACGCGGCTTCCAAGCCCTTCTGTATCCCTCAGCGGTGACTGCTTTTCGAAGTCCCGGTGCGGCTCTGCACGGAGATATCGACGGCGGTGTGGTGCAGTACTGGGCCGGTGCGTTCAATGGCCGTGGCGGCGTGACCGCGAATGTGACGAACCAACCAGAGTTCGTCGGTCGGCTCCGTTTCTACCCTTTTCGGAAGGGAAAGGATGATTGGCTGAAACAGTTTGCCTTCGGTGGGTCCATCTCGAATTCGCGATCTCGCGGACTTTCGAATGACGTCAGTTTCCTGGCAACTATTCCAGACGCGGCTTACACGTTCTTTCCCCAGCTGCGGATCAATGGGCCGATCTGGCGGTACGAAGGCGAATTTACTTATCTAAAGGGGCCGCTCGGAGTTCGCGGCGAATATGTGCAGCTGCAAGAACAACGTTATGGTGTCGGATCAGAAACGCCCGGGGGATTGGGATTTCTTACCGTTGCCGGCGTGGGCGCCAAGTCGTGGAACATCAGCTCAACGTATTTGATAACGGGAGAAAAGCGGCCGGAAAACGGTACCCCGCGGGTTAAGCATCCGCTGTTTGGTCCCGACACTCCGGGCGGAAAGGGTGGACGCGGTATTGGAGCGTTTGAGGTAGGTCTGCGCTACACCGGCATTCAAGCGAACGCACCCGGGGCGGACTTCTCCACGTATTACACCCAGGGCCTAGTACCGACCTACGACTATCACACCGACGAAATTACATTTGGAATTAACTGGTATCCGAACTATTGGGTGAAATACATGGTGAACGTTGGCATTGACCAGCTCCATCAACCCAGCGTGACCGGTCAGGTGCCACAGAATTATTTTGTAATCATGCAGCGCCTGCAGTTCAGGTTCTAAGCGGCTGGCTCATCCCAGTTCGGTTAAGGATTGGCAACAAATCAGGTGAAGGGAAATCGCAGGAGGGATTCGATGAGACCGAGGATTCTGCTTACTATTGTTCTTACCGCATTTTTCGTAATCCTGAGCGGTTGCGGGAACGTAAAAAATTGTCCGGTATGCGGTACCACAACGAACGATGGCTACGCCGTGATCGACGTCATCCCCGTGCCGGAGCACAATCCAAACGGCGAACCGGGCGGCCCCTTCAATTCCTTCGATATCAGCTGGATCGATCCTAACCGCCGTTTGGACTATATTTCCGACCGTCTCGGTCTCGCCATTGTTGTGATTGATACGAACCAAAATATCGCGGTAAACGCGATTCAGGGTGTGAACGCTATAACGGGGGCGGGCAATCAGGCAAGTCTCTGCGATCCCAGTATTCCGCCTATTACCAGTGTGTTTGGAAACTTTACGCGCTTCGGCTGTCGAAATGGTTCTTTCCATCTAATTACGGGCTTCGGCGCCAACGGCAAATTTGGCGGATTTCCAGGAGCGCAGTGCTGCGCTTCGCGGTCCAATGGCGTGAATCCAATGTCGGGTCCAGATGGACTCGAAGTGAGCAGCGACGGGAACACGCTGTTTGTTGGAAACGGTAGCTCTTCAGTGGTGGTTTTCGATCTAACTACGATGAACTTGAGTATGAATCCACCCTCAGCCCCGACCGTGTTAGCCACGATACCCACGGGGGTGTCCGCGGATTACGACGGTCCACTGGGCATCGCTCCTTGCGTCGCTTCATGGAATGGTGAAGCAGGTTCCGCGGCCGATTGCGGAGATGACCGGGCTGACGAAATGTCTTTCGACAACACGCATAAGGTTCTTGCCGTCATTAACGGGGATCCCGGATTGCCCTTTATCACATTTATCGACATGTCGGGTATTGTCGCCAAGAATCCAGCGGACTCTCTTCAAAGACAGCACTGTTTACCAGTCGATAATGCCCTCCCCTATGGTCCTTGGCAAGCTGGTTTCGGTCCTGCCGACTACGGTGTGAACTATCCCTTCCAAGGATCGAATACGACCTGGGTGCCACAAGACCCGGCTGCTCACTTCAACCCACCAACCTGCATCCTCGGCCAGATTTATTATGATGGCGCGGGTGGCGCAGCGTCGGGCGGGCTTGGCCTTACTGCAAGCGTTCAAGTAGACAATGTCGGGGCGACATTCGCTTGCCCAGATCCATCCAACCCGCAGACTTATGGTGGAGTTTCCGGTTCAGCCGCTTCGTTAGTACCGGGCGTGGGCCTTTCGCCGAGCGGTATCGCCTACAGCATCCCGTGTCATCATGGTCCGATCGTAGACCAGACAGCAGGGACATTCTGCAGCCAGACTGCTCCAGGCGCGAATTGTGCCGGTGCAATCGCTCCTGCGGGCTTAGGCGGAATGGCGTGGAATCCCAACACTGGCCACTTGTTGCTGACAAATGGCAATTCCATTGGCATTACCAGCATCGGAAGCGTTGACGAGATCGATCCAAGGGTAGGTGACACTAGCTGCGGTGGTGTTTCCTGTGGCCCGATAGTCGTAAACAGCTTCGTCATGCCGAACTGCATGCCCACCAGTATCGTGCAGGGCCCAGGCAACAACTTTCTGGTGGGTTGCGCGGACCACGATGGCGAAGCCTTCCCGCCCAATGAGTACGTAATCGATGGAACCTCGGGTGCAATCCTCGCCACCATCAACAACGTTGGCGGCGTGGACGAGACCTGGTATAACCCCGGTGACAACAGATATTATCTCGCTGCGCGCGATATGCCTACCGGTCCAGTGATGGGCGTGATAGACGCAAAGACAAACGTTTGGTTGACGAACGTGACCACTGGCCCCAACTCACATAGTATCGCGGTGGATTCCAGCACAAACCACGTTTTTGTTCCCCTGCAATCTGGAGCGGCGTGTACGACCCAAAGCGCGAACGGCTGCGTCGGGATCTTTGCAGAACAGTAAGTCTGAGGGGTGATATATTTGGCGAAGACGCGAAACGCGTGTGGAGTTTCGCGTCGAGAATTGTGATGTGACTATGCAGAATTCCAAGGGCCCCGTTCGGATCTATCTCAGCGCGTGCCTATTTTTGTGGATTGCTGTACAGACAAGTGCTAGCGAGCAACCCGCACCAAAGCCAACCGACCTTCCTGCAACCGTAATTGCACATCTAGCGCTGCCTCAGGCGACGGGAAACCAGATGTTATTGCAGAAGGAAAATGGGAAAGAGTACCTCTACGTTCAGCAGGCGTCGAAACAAGGATTCATGATCGTTGAGGTCACAAAGCCAGAAAAACCCAACCTTTTGAAGCGGACTGCGGAGTCCAACGAGGCAACCACCGGGAATTTGGAAATGGTTACCCCCGAAGTTGCGATTGCTCAAGCCCCGGAAAAAACACCGACGACATTAACTAGCAGCAGTCATGTCACCGAAACGGTCCGCGTGCTTGACCTAAGCGACCCGCGCAATCCTAAGACTCTCGAAACGTTTACAAAAGTTACGAGCTTGCTTCCGGATGGCGGGCATGGTTTGATTTACCTGACTAACAATGAGGGTCTGTGGATACTCCGATACAATCACCCGTCGTTTCTGGAGCCCGCCAGGAAGAAGCCGCCTTGTGATTCAAATGCTGAGATCTCTGCGATGCCTCCGGAGTGCGAATAAAGCATACCTCGAGCAAGCCAGAACTTAGCTGGAACCGAATTATTGTTGCGCGACTTGGTGTGCCGTGCATTCCTTATCGATCGTCTTGATCGAATCAATGGTTATTGTCACAGGCGCCGCGGAGCCGGTCTTGTTCATCGCGTCGGAACTCGTGCTCATGGTCGGCCCCTCGCTCCCGGTAACCTCGACGCGCTGACCTAAGTAGTGGCTGAGTCTTATTTTGCGGGAGCCCTGCAATTGATACGTCATTGCCGGATTCTGTTTCATCAAGGTGTAATCACCATTCGCCTTGCTGACGCACCCCTGTACGGTGACCTGCCCTTTTGAGTCTTTAGAACTCTTCTGATTGGCAGCGCCTGCATTGCTGTCTTGCGCCAGCAGAAAGCTGCTCGAGAACAGCAGAACACATAAAAGAGTTTTCATAGAGTTTGTCCTCAGTTTGGATGGGATGGCGGGAGACTTACAGAGGTTGGTTCCAGTTTCGGAAATCCTCGCTGACTACTTGACGTGAGTCTCCTGATAATGGACTTCCTTCCATTCCCCAGACCGTTTTACCCACAACTCGCTGATGTACACCCTCGATAATCGAATTTGCGCGGTAGGTGGGAATTGCATGGTGCTTTCATAGATGACCAGGGCGGCATCCTGGCCCAGAGGAATCACTTTCAGGCCCCACAGGGTGTAGTGGGACACATTCTGTCCGGTCAGCTCGTTCAAAGCCTGCAACTTATTCCGCTCGCCCTTGCCGTCGACTTCAACACCCTGATAATCGTCCGCTAGCAGATCGCCATAGGCTTTCTTGTCCTTATTCTTCAATGCCTCCCATTCGAGCTTGATCTTCGACTCGAACATTTCTTTCAGGGCAGCGTCGGTAGAAATACTCGCGGACGGCTGGTTGTCACCAACTTTGAGAGGTTTAACGCCCTCTTGCGCGAAATTCATGGAGGTAAGACCCAGTGCGCAAGCAACTAGAAAACATGTTCTCATCGATTTCTCCGAGATAAATTCGGCCGGCCGATCTTAAGCGAGCCTTCGCTTGGTGGCACCAACGGCGATCCAGCACCTGGTGTTAACATTCTTGACAACGCGAGATCAGGGACGCTGTTGCATCTTTAAAGGCCTATGAATCGCAGGCTAGTGTAACGGATGGAATGATTATGTTGCAGAGGGAAGTTGAAATATTGGCGGGCGAATTGCGGTCGGCCCATCAATCGGGAAAAATGGTTGCCCTCCGACCATCAGAGCGCCCCGGGTTCGATCTCAATTCAGCGTACGAGGTTGAGGCGAGTCTCAAGGAATTTCGTGAAGCCGAAGGACACAAAAGTGTGGGGCGGAAGGTAGGATATGCCAACAAAGCGATGTGGCGGGTGCTGAAACTTGAAACCCTAGTTTGGGGCCACATGTACGACGATACGGTTCATTACAGCGAGGGGAACTCGGCCACATTATCCCTTGAGCATCCCCGCTCGCTGAAGGTCGAACCGGAGATCGTGTTCGGGTTGAAACAGCCAATCACCGAGGAAGGCCTTGATGCGGCATCTGCGCTCGCATCGGTGGACTGGTTGGCGATTGGGTTCGAAATCATCGACTGTCCCTATCCAGAATGGAAGTTTCAGCCCTCTGATTTCGTAGCATCTTACGGACTCCACGCCGGTCTTGTAGTTGGGGAGCGGGTTCCGATGCAGCCGCCTTTGATCCCGAAACTGGTGGACGAGTTGCAGAAGTTTAAGGTGCGAGTGTCTAAAAACGGAGTGTTTCTGGAAGAAGGTTCCGGCAGGAATTCATTGAAGAGTCCCGCTCTGTGCCTGGCCGAGCTTGGCGGCGCCATCGTACGTCGATTTCCCGACGAGCCATTGGAGGCTGGGGAGATCGTTAGTTCAGGGACGCTCACCGCCGGGCATTTAGCAGACAAGGGCGACGTCTGGACAGTCGAAGTGGAAGGACTAGCAATAGCGCCGCTGACCTTGAGGCTCTCTTGAACCCGTGCGGTTAGGTGTCGTTACTGAATCTGCTCACACAGGCTCACCGTGTCGATGGGCGCCCGTAAATCCGCGGGTTTCCAATTGAAGACCGGATCGAGTCCCTCCAGTTTCAGCTTGCTGGCATAAATTGGAGCATCGAACGAGCGGGCGGTGAACTGGCAACCTGTGCGCTCGAGGGAATATCCGCCAGGCGTGGTGGAGCAGTTGAGCGTGAAGAGGCAACCGCCTCCTCTGGCCAGTTCGACACATACGTCCCAATCTTCCCGAGTACTGGCAAACGGAGCCGTCGTCGGCGAAAAGATATTGTGAAGGGCGATGGTCACCAGAAATTCCTGGCGGGTGGGTGTGTATAAGGTGCCTTGAAAAGCGGCGCCGGGAGCGAGCTTCAGCCGTGGAGTGCCGAGAATGGTCGCCCCCTCTCCATAATGCTTTTTCAAATATTCTTCATGCAGCATTAGCATGGCCCAGTCTCGTCTCCAGTCCGCCAGGCCAGAAAGTATTCCAACCCCGACGTTCTGAATGCCTGCCGCGAGCATGCGCTCATAGGTATCAAGGCGATATTCGAAATTGGTTTTCTTTGTGCGGCCAGGGTGAAGCGTGGCGTACTGACCCTTGTCATAGGTCTCCTGCCATAGGACGGACCAACTCAATCCCGCTCCTACCAGTCGGCGATAGTCGGTCTCCTCCAATGACTCCGCGCTCATTCCGACCATGCCGCCGCCATGGCGCTCCAAGACACGGCGCAGAAGTTCTACATGCCGACACATCGTGTCCACCCGCATTCGCGGATCACTCGCATAAACCAGTTCAAGAACTCTCTGGCCTTTCTGCTCGACCAGGAAGACCGCTTCTTGCTCAAGTTCTTCATCGGTGAGGCGCTTGCGCTCAACCTCGATGCCTTTATTTCCGCCGCGGAAATTGCAGTAAAGACATTGCTCCTCGCAGATGCTTGTTACGTAGATCGGGACGATGACGAAGACTCGACCGCCGTAGAGGTCAGCTTTGAGTTCAGCGGAACGCGCCAGTATGGATTCATCGAAGACATCTCCTCGTCCGAACTCTTCGCTCCAGAGTAGAGGGATAAAGTCAGCGGCGACTTCTGGACGCAACGTACCCAGAGCTGACGGCTGCGTATGAGAAAACTCTGTGACTTCCTGGCAGGCGATTTCGTAGTGTTGGGAGAACATAGGAAATATCGGCACTCAAACGATACCCGGACGGAACCCGGGACAGTGTGACCGCGCACACTGGGTATTGTGATCCCGGTCCGCCGAGGGAAAGGTGTAACTCCTTTCGAATAGCTGATATGGCATCGTGCGCCAGCAGCCCATGCGGTGTGACGTAGATCACCGTTTCTGCGCGCGTACTGCCGCAGACTAGGGATGGTCGCTCCGGCGAACTGCGATGCCCTGTTACGACGTGGACCGTGAAGCCGCTTCCGACCGTAAATTGAAAGCATAGGAGACATCATGTCGTTCACTAAGCAGCAAGCACTCGACTATCATTCGGGAGCACGCCCGGGCAAAATAGAGGTCACCCCCACTAAGCCCTGCCGCACGCAGCGAGATCTGAGCCTGGCTTACACTCCGGGCGTGGCTGTACCGTGCCTGGAATTCAGCAGAATCCTCACGACGCATTCAAATACACCGGGCGCGGAAATCTGGTAGCAGTGGTAACCAACGGAACTGCGGTTCTGGGGCTCGGCGATATCGGCGCCCTGGCCGGCAAAGCCCGTCATGGAAGGCAAAGCTGTGCTGTTCAAACGTTTTGCCGACGTAGACGTTTTTGACATCGAGGTCAACAGCCACAATCCCGGACGACATGATCAAGGTCTGCCAGCTTCTCGAGCTGACTTTCGGCGGAATCAATCTCGAAGACATCAAGGCGCCGGAGTGCTTCTACATCGAAGAGACTCTGAAGAAGACGATGAAGATTCCCGTATTCCACGATGACCAGCACGGCACCGCCATAATTTCCGGGGCTGCGCTACTGAACGCACTGGAAGTCGTGGAAAAAGAGATCGGCAAGATCGGCTGGTGATCAACGGTGCAGGCGCATCGGGCGTCGCCACCGCCGAACATTATGTCCGGTTGGGGATGAAGCGCGAGAACATTACTCTCTGCGACACCAAGGGCGTGGTTTACAAAGGCCGCACGGAAGGCATGAACCCTTACAAGGAGCGCTTCGCGCAGGAAACCAAACCTGCGCACGCTGGCGCAGGCGATGGTGGGCGCCGATATGTTCCTGGGCCTCTCGGTCGGCGGAGTCGTTACGCAGGACATGGTGCGCTCGATGGCGGCGCGTCCGATCGTCATCGCGATGGCCAATCCGGATCCTGAGATTACCTACGAAGATGCCAAAGCCGCCGGGCCGGACGTCATCATGTGCACCGGCCGCTCGGATTATCCCAACATGGTGAATAACGTCCTGGGATTCCCCTTTATTTTCCGGGGAGCGCTCGATGTGCACGCCACCGCGATCAACGATGAAATGAAGCTGGCCGCAACGCGCGCACTGGCTGCACTGGCCAAAGAAGACGTGCCGGACTCCGTGTGCCGCGCCTACGGGGTGGACCGGCTTGAAGTTCGGGCCGGACTATCTGATTCCCAAGCCATTCGATCCGCGGGTGCTGATCTGGGAGGCGTCTGCCGTGGCCGAAGCGGCGATGCGGACCGGCGTTGCGCAGGAACCGATCAATATTGAAGAGTACCGCGAACAGCTTGAACGCCGGTTGGGCAAGGCGCAGGCGATCTCGCGAGTGATGATTCATAAGGCGCAGGCGAAGAGCAAGTCCGTGGTTTTTCCCGAAGGAGAGAACGAAAAGATTCTGCGCGCCTGCCACACCCTGATCGAAGAGAAAATTGCTGTGCCTATCTTGCTCGGGGATCGTGGCGATGATCCAAGCAAAGGCACGTGAACTGGGCTTGGATCTGAAGGATGTGCGCGTTGTCGATCCATCGCAATCGCCGTTGCGGAAGGACTACATCCAGGAGCTCTTCCGCTTGCGGCAGCGGCGCGGTGTGACGCCAACTGAGGCCGCGTACACTGATAAATGATCACAATGTGTTTGCTCGCATGATGGTTCGCATGGGAGACGCCGATGCACTGGTGTCCGGGGTGACCCAACACTTCCCTGATGTCATCCGTCCGGCGCTGCAAATCGTGCGCATGCGGGAGGGCCTTCACACTGTTTCCAGCTGTTACGCGATGATCACCCGCAAGGGAGATATTTACTTCCTGGCGGATTGCAGCGTGAACATCGATCCTACAGCAGAAGAGTTGGCCGAAATTGCTTTGTGCGCCGCCGAAGCAGCTCGACGTTTTGATGTGGTGCCCCGCGTCGCGATGCTCTCGTTCTCCAGTTTCGGCAGCACCAAGCATCCGCATTGCGAGAAGGTTCGTAGGGCGGTGGAATTGCTGCACAGAGCGGATCCGACCCTGGTGGTGGACGGCGAGGTGATGGCCGATGTAGCTCTTAGCCCGGAGATGCTTGAGGAAATGTATCCGTTCAGCTCGTTGAAAGGCGGGGCTAACGTACTGATTTGCCCGGATCTAAATTCCGCCAACATCGCCTATAAACTCCTGCAGAAAATCGGAGGGCTGGAGACGTTGGGTCCGATTCTCATGGGAATGAGCAAGCCCGTGCACCTGGTGCCGCGAGGATCTGAGGTCGAGGAGATCGTCAATATCGCTGCCATGGCGGTTGTGGATGCACAGGAAATCGAACACTCGGAGTGGCCGGTCGACGTGACGAAAACGCCCGCCGTAACGGTCTGATTTAACAGGGCAAGTGGCTGTGTTGAGTTCTCAACCAGCCACTTTTCGCCGTTATGCACGGTTTTCACGCCTGAAACCACTTTATTAAATTCTTCCCGCAATTACCTCCGTAATTATCGACGAATCTTGTGGTGTGTTAGAGCTTCTATTGGAGCTTTCTAACAGTCGCTGAGCGAACATTGCTTTGATTCGCGAATTCTGCAGGTCTGTTCCCAGTGTCTTCAATAAAGACGAAGGTCGGGCGTTACGGTTCGAGGAAAACAATGCCAAAGAAAATCCTTGTAGTTGACGACTCAAGGACTGCCTTGATGATGGAGCGAGAGATTCTGAGAAGGCGTACGATCTACCAGTGCGTAACCGCGAGCGATGGACAGGAAGCCGTCGAGAAGGCGCAACAGGAGCGGCCTGACCTGATTTTGATGGACGTAGTGATGCCGCGGATGAATGGTTTTGAAGCCTGCAAGATGATGCGCACGCAGCCGCGGCACGCGTGAAATTCCCATCGTTCTGGTAACCACCCGCGGCGAAGAGGCCTACATGGAGGCGGGATTCCAGAGCGGTTGCAACGACTATATTACCAAGCCCGTGAACGGCGCCGAGTTAGTGGCATTGGTGCAGAGCTATCTCGGGCGAGTAGTACGCGGTCAAGACATTCTGCATTTGCAAACAAGCATCTCGAAAGACACTTCATGATCAAGGAATCTTCATGATCACTGATAACAGCAATGGTTTCGGAGCAGGCTCCGCAACAGCGGAATCGATGAGCGATCTGCGACTGCGAGCGGCCCGCAAAAGGCTGTTGGAAAGCGCGGGCACGAGACGACGCAATCGAAGGCCTGCGCGAGATTGTGGCGAACTTGCTTGGTTCCGAAGAGATGGGCCTGTTCCAGATTTGATCGCAGAACCGATAGTTTCCGGGTTTTTTGGTCGTTCGGAATCGATCTTGGAGCAATACGATCTTCTGCGCGCTCTGGGAGATCTGGGCTGCAGCGCGTAATGCGCGGCGAGTGTCACGTTGAATTCGAGGCGAATGAGCGACCAAGCGGGAGCTAACAGGGCGCAGGCGTTTATTCCGATCAGCGTTGCAGACCGAACCATCGCGATACTCGCGATTTTGCGCCTGCTGCCGCAGAAGGTTGCTTTCGACGGTGCAGACATGGATCTGTTCAAATTGCTTTCCGATGAAGCCGCCAAGCCTTTATTCGGGCGCAACGGGCCACGCCAGCCAGGCGCCGAAGGGGCAGGAATGAGAGCATGAAAGACACGTCCCCCAAATTCAACCCTGCGGTCTTGCCCGCGGACGTCATGAAGAGTTTTGAGCCCGCGCGACTCGGAGCGAGCACAGGCACTTCCTATATCCAGGGCAGGTATTCGTGACCCGCGATCCGATTACCATATCGACCATCCTCGGCTCCTGTGCCGCGGTTTGCTTATGGGATCGTCACAAACGAGCGGGAGGAATGAATCACTATTTCTGCCTGACGGGCCGGCGGAAGGACCGAACCGGCTGCGTTACGGTAACGTCGCAAATTCCGAACTGTTGCGGGAAGTGTTGGCGCTGGGGTGCGAAGTCCGCAATTTGCAGGCCAAGATTTTCGGTGGATCCAGCGCTTTCGCGGTCAACATATCTCAGTCGGTGGGAACCGAGGAATGTGGAACTGGCAGAAAGTTTCCTCCGCTCCGCGGGTATTCCCGTCGTGGAGAGAGAAGTCTCGGGAAAGCACGGCCGCAGGTTGGTTTTTCAAGTAGTCGATGGCATCACAACCATCAAGAGTTTCGAGCAAGTGTAGTCCGATAGTTGCGTTCGATGGGCGCGAGCTAGAGAGGGGGAACGGTGGATTTAGCGGACTTTGATCGTGAAGCGGTACTTGCGTCGTTCCTCGCCGAGTCGGAAGAGGGGTTGGACGTAATGGAGCGGGAATTGGTGCAGATGGAATCGAATCCATCCGATCCGGAACTTGTGCACACGATTTTCCGGGTTGCCCATAGCATCAAGGGAAACGCTACTTCATTAGAACTCAGCCAGCTCGCCGGGTTTGCCCACGTCATAGAAGATCTTTTGGATGTTTTCCGTGAGCAGCAAACACTGCCGAGCGCGGACTTGATTTCTCTGCTGCTTAAGGCGGTGGATGAATTGCGCGCCATGGTGTCGTCCGCAACGACGGGTAATCAGCCGCTCACTCAGCGACAGCAAGATCTGAGAAGAGAGATTGCGCGGAGAAGTGGAAAAGAGATCAAAGCGAGTGGTCACCGCAACCGGAGCTGCAGCGAGACTCCGGAGCATCCGGTAAAGGTGAGAGCGCTTGCTGGCTCCGGGCACCGGACCCTGCGCGCAGATGTCGACAAACTCGACCACATGTTGAACCTGACGGGCGAACTTGTGATTGCGCAGGGGCGCTTGCGGGGAATGATTGAAAAGCTGGGCAGCGAGCAAGGGCGTGCCATTCTGGAGATGCATCGCGAGGCAGAACGCCTGTACATGGATCTGCAAAGTGAGGTGATGAACATCCGCATGGTTCCGGTTGGTCCGTTATTTCGTCAGCTGACTCGTTCCGTAAGGGATCTTGCTCGAAGCCACGGGAAATTGGCACGGCTGGAAGTGGTGGGAGCGGATGTCGAAGTCGACACCACGGTGCTTGAGCAATTGAAAGATCCATTGCTGCACCTGGTGCGGAACGCGGTCGATCATGGACTGGAAAAGCCTGCCGTGCGGGAAAGCATGGCAAGAACTCGTGTGGAGTAATCCGTTTGACGGCTGCGCATAGCGGCGGAAATGTCGTGGTGACGCTGCAGGATGACGGAGCGGGATTCGATCGCCACGAATTCTCGAGAAAGCAAGACGCGTCGGGTTTGATTTCTGCGAAAGATCAAATTCGCGATCAGGATATTTACGATTTTGTTTTCCAGGCTGGGTTCTCTACCGCCGAATCGGTTACTGATCTTTCCGGCCGCGGAGTTGGCTTGGACGTTGTGCGGCGAAATATCGACACACTGCGCGGACGGTAGAAATTTCCAGCACTTCGGGCAAAGGCAGCATCGATCACCATCCGCCTGCCACTGACTTTGGCAATCATCGAAGGCTTCTCGGTCCAAGTTGGACGCGGAGACTTTTGTTGTTCCGCTGGAACATGTGACCGAATGCACGGAGTTGCCGGGGACCAGCGCAGCTCGGAAGCCAGCGGCATTCTCAATCTGCGCGGGATGGCTGTTCCTTACGTGCGATTGCGGCGCGCGTTCAACCTTCCCGGCGAGACTCCAAAGCGAGAGAACATCGTCGTAGTGAAGATCAACGATTGTTACGCGGGAATCGCGGTGGACGAATTATTGGGCGGCATGCAGACCGTGGTGAAGCCGCTTGGCAGGGCGTTTACGAGCGTTGGCGGGATTGCCGGTTCGACCGTTCTCGGAGACGGACGCGTGGGTTTGATTGTCGACGTCCCCAGCCTCATGCGCGGAGTGATGCAGTCGAGTTTGCAGGCCAAAGCTTAATTAGGAAAAGAAGACGTATCGGAGGGTGGAGAGAATGAAAACCTGGCAAGATCAGAAAATCGGCACGCGGCTCGGAGTTGTCTTCGGAATCATCCTGCTATGCGTGATTGCGGCGGGTGGATTCGGCCTGAATTGGCTGGGCCATCTTAATTCGAACATGTCGGCTTCGATGCAGAAGCGTTACAACACAGTGGAGTCGACTCACCAGACCATCGAGAACTCGATCACTAATGCCCGCATCACGCTGCAATTGTTCGAGACGACCAACCCGACGAAGAGAAAAAGCTGAATCAGGAAAATGAAGGCGATCAGCCACAGAAATCAGCTCGCAGGTTGGGGAGATCGAAAAGAGCCTCAGCTCATCCCAGGAAAAAGAATTGTTTGAGGTCGTCACGCAGAACCGGGCGGCTTATATTTCAGCCAGGCAAAAAGCTAAAGGCTTGCTCGCCGATAAGAAGCGCGACCAGGCAATGGCGACGTTAAGCGCAGAAGTGATTCCGGCCCTCGACAAATATCGCGCATCGTGGCAGAAGTTAATCGACTTGCAGACCGCTGCCATGGAGCAGAGTATGAAGGACAGCCAGGAAGCTTATGCCGCTGGGCGGCGAGTTGCGTTAATCCTGCTGGTCATTACTCTGGTCGTGTCTCCGCTGGTTGCGATCAGCGTTACGAAGAGCATCACGGTTCCCATCCAGCAAGCGGTTGAACACGCAGAGCGCATTGCCGCGGGCGACTTGACCAAGGAAATCATGGTCACCAATGACTCCGAGACCGGCAAGCTGCAGCAGGCGATGCAGGAGATGAGCAGCCGACTGTCGGGCATTATCAGAGACGTTCGCGAAGGATCTGCGGCAGTGGCTTCGGCGGCGCAACAGGTTTCCGCATCGTCGCAGAGTCTGTCGCAAGGCACGAGCGAGCAAGCAGCGTCGGTGGAGGAGATGAGTTCCAGCCTGGAGCAGATGAACGCTTCCATCAGCCAAAACGCAGACAATAGCCGCCAAGTGGAACAGGCGGCGAATAAGGGAGCCTTAGCCGCGGAAGAGAGCGGAAATGCGGTGAAAGAAACGGTCGAGGCGATGAAACAGATTGCGGCCAAGACCTCGGTGATCGAAGAGATCGCCTACCAGACAAATCTGCTTGCACTTAATGCGGCCATCGAAGCGGCTCGCGCCGGGGATCAGGGCAGAGGCTTTGCAGTTGTTGCAGTCGAGGTTCGAAAGCTGGCTGAGCGCAGTCAATTCGCGGCGCAGGAAATCGGTGGACTGGCAGGAAAGAGTGTGAGTGTGGCGGAACGATCGGGACAATTGCTTTATGACTTGGTCCCGTCCATCAAGAAAACGGCCGACCTGGTGCAGGATGTGGCGGCGGCATCTACTGAACAGTCCGGAGGTGTGACACAGATCAATCAGGCCATGTCCCAGGTAGACAGTGTGACCCAGAGGAACGCGTCGTCCGCGGAGGAGCTATCCAGTACCGCAGAGGAGTTGGCCGCACAATCCGAACAACTGCAGCAGTTGATGACATTCTTCCGCGTGGCCGGAGAGCAGTTCTCTCCGCGTGATTCTGATGGTACAAAGCGTGTCGTGATGCCCTTGAGTCCAGCATTCCGGCATGATTTCGCGCGCCTTGGCCACAAACAGCCGGTCAAAGGAAAGGCAACAGAAGAGGAAGCTAACTTCGCCCCGTTCTAAACATGACGGACGCGAGGTAGCGATCAAAATCGACCGGTGCGGCATACCAGCCCAGCTGACTATTCCATGTGCCGAACTTGGCGGCGTTGAAAATGCAAGCAGCGGAAACGTGAGGAATCAACGTATGACAGCCTCGAACAAGGGAAGAATCAGCTTCCCCGGAGCACTGTGCAATACCTTACCTTCTTAACTGCCGGTGAAGAGTATGCCATTGGCATAGCGAAGGTGAGTGAGATTATGGAATATGAAACCGTCACCACGGTTCCTAACACGCCGATCTGGATCACGGCGTGACCAATCTGCGTGGCCGAGTAGTTCCAGTGGTCGATCTAGCGGTGAAGTTCGGATTGCCAGCCAGCGGTATTTCCAAGTTCTCGTGCATCATCATCACCGAGGTGATGTTCCAGGGAGAGAAACTGACGATGGGTGTTCTGGCGGACTCCGTAAGCCAGGTGATTGATCTTTCCGCGGACGAGATTGAGCAGACTCCACCTTTCGGTACTCGGGTTAAGACCGAATATCTTCTTGGGATGGGTGTCGTGGGCAAGAAGTTTTGCCTGATCCTGGACATCGACAAGGTGCTATCCGCCGACGAGATGGTTGCGGTGACCGAATCGGTTGAGTCCGTTGCGAATGAAGGCTCTTCTAACGACGGCGATGCAACGGCTGTCGAGCACGAGTCCCACTTCGAGGCTGGAGCCTAGCATTGTCTTTCGGAGCAGCCTCGGCCAGAGATCGGGGCGCATGCCGTCAGGTTGATCCCAGCCTTGAGCAGGCAGCGCATCTTTCCATTAGTCCTGCACTATTTCAAAAATTCCAAAAGCTCATTTATGCCGAAACCGGCATTTGGCTGAGCAATGCGAAAACAGCATTGCTGTGCGGACGACTGTTTCGCCGTCTGCGTGCGCGGGGAATGAATTCGCTGGAGAGCTATTACGAGTGCGTGTCAGGGCCTGGCGAGGACGAAGAGCGTGCAAGGATGATTGACGCCATTACCACGAACGAAACCCGCTTCTTCCGCGAACCGAGACAATTCGAATTTCTTGTGGAGAAGGTCTTCCCTCGGTGGTTAGCGGATGCGGAGCGTGGCGTTCGTCCCAAACGCGTGCGGATGTGGAGCGCAGGATGCTCTTCCGGAGAAGAGGCTTACAGCATCGCCATGCTGCTGGCAAGGTATCTTCCGGCGCATGACGGCTGGGACACGCGGCTTCTGGCCACAGACATTTCGAACCGCGTACTAGAGAAAGCCCGCAGGGGAGTGTATCCCATTGCGAAGGCTTCGGATCTGCCTCCAGATTTGCTGCACAATTTTATGCTGCGCGGGGTCAGCGATCGCGCCGGCGAGATGAAAGTGAAAATCGAGATCCAGCAGATGATCGACTTTCAACGGCTCAATCTGAATCAGGAATGCGGTGTCGCCGAGAGTCCATTCGACGTCGTTTTTTGTCGAAATGTATTGATTTATTTTGACGCTGCCTCCAAATCCAGGGTGGTTTCGAATCTGCTACGTCGTCTGATGGCAAACGGACTTCTATTCGTGGGGCATGCGGAAAACTTGAGCAGCATTTCTTCGGAGCTGAGAAGTCTCGAACCGACAATCTACACAAAAAATGCCGATAGCGGTGCCATGTGAGAACGCCGGCGAATGGGAACACGTTGCAGGTTCTCGTCGTGGATGACTCGGCAATGGTGCGCCAGGTGATGCAAGCCATTCTTGGAACGGACTCCAGGATCAACGTCAAAGCCGCGGCGGACCCACTGATCGCGTGGGGAAAGATGCAAAGGGAACGTCCCGACGTCGTCATTACAGATCTGGAAATGCCGCGCATGGACGGCCTGACTTTCATACGAAAAATCATGTCAGAGATGCCAATGCCGGTGGTCGTCTGCTCCGGTCTGGCCGCTCGCGGCACCGAACTGGCGTTTCACGCGCTCGAAGAAGGCGCTATCGAGGTGATCACGAAGCCCAAGGTTGGGGTGCGTGACTTCCTTCACGAATCAGCAGTCACGTTGCTGGATGCGGTCTGGAGCGCGTCGCAAGCGCAAATCAAGCCGCGAATGCCTGCCATGCCCCGAATGAACGCCGACGTCGTTCTTCCGCGAAAGGGCAACTCACTCGCCACCGCTCCTCCGCGAGGGTTAATCGCCGTGGGCGCGTCTACAGGAGGCACTGAGGCTCTACGCGTTTTTCTGGCTAATTTACCCACGGATTGTCCGCCCCTCGTGATTGTGCAGCACATGCCGGAAGGTTTTACCCGAGCGTTCGCGGAGCGTTTGAATAAGGAATCGGCCATCGGGGTTCGCGAGGCTCGAGACGGCGACAGGCTGAAAAATGGAGTCGCGCTGATTGCTCCAGGGAATCGCCATATGCTGGTCCATCGCCGCGAAGGAGAATTTATCGTCGAGATCGTCGACGGTCCACTGGTTTCGCGTCATCGACCGAGCGTCGATGTGCTCTTTCGGTCGGTCGCGATTTCCGCCAGAGAGAAGGCCGTGGGCGTAATCATGACGGGGATGGGAGACGACGGCGCCGCGGGCCTCTGTGAAATGAAGGAGGCCGGAGCAGCCACCATCGCACAGGACGAAGCCAGCTGCGTTGTCTTTGGAATGCCCAAAGAAGCGATCTCGCGAGGTGCAGTCGACGTGGTTATGCCGTTGGAGCAGATGGCGACCGCCGCACTGAAGCTTGCAAATGCTATTGACTGCATGAAGGTCGGCGGCGATCTTTGTTGACGGGCTGTTCCCGCGATACCCTACGGGACCGGGACAGGATCGTAGCAGCCGAGCTATTGACGCCAGCCGGTGTATTCTTCGCGTCCCTGGAAAACATGAGTCAGAAAACTGACGATACGGCCTTTGAGCGTCGAGGGCTGCTCTTGAGCCGGGTCCTGGGAAACTTCCGTTTCTGCACGTTTTGGATCGAGAGCTGGAGCTGCGCCAGTAGCCATGAGTACTGCCTCCTAGTAGGTATTCGCAGAATTTGATCGAGCGCTTCGCCACCCAATGCGAAATGCCAATGGTCTGTGCCTCCCCGCGAGCAATCTTTTGCCGAGGGTCGAACAGTTCCAAATCGAGGTTGATCCTAAAATGGTTTCTGTCGGGAAAGGAGAGTACCAACGTCATAGCACGTCAGGTTTTGCTGGCTTCAGAGGGCCTTCGTCCTGGCCCGCTACTGTCACTTCCGTGTTGTTTTGAAGGGTCGCGCGTCAGTTGTATCATGATTTTGAAATGGCGTTTCCTATCCGAATCTGCGCGATTTGCTCCGAAGAATTCGAGCTCAAACCGGATAAGCCCGGCTTTGCCAATCGTTGCCCAGCCTGTAGCGCCCCAGAGGACGGGGATGCTAAAGCCACGGAAAGCAAGACGAAGCGAAGTGGGGATGCGGTTGAACGCAAAACCACCAAGGAAGCGAATGAGGCTCGCAGACAAGCCATGCGGGACCTGCTTTATCGCAAAGACAGCTAGTCGCGGTCACTACTCGTAACGGAGACTCTCGACGGGATCAAGGTGAGCAGCGCGAGCGGCCGGCACGGTTCCGAAGATCACCCCTACGATCGAAGAAACCACGATCGCGATGAGGCCGGATAGACCAGTAATAGGAACGCGATATTCGGTGAGGAAACGCACCGAATATGGGATGGCGTAACCGATAAGGATTCCAGCGAAGCCTCCGATGAGCGAGATAAGCATAGCCTCGGCCAGGAATTGAAAGCGGATTTCACGGTTGGTTGCACCGACGGCCTTGCGTATGCCGATCTCCCGGATGCGAGAGGTGACAGTCGCCAGCATGATGTTCATGATACCGATACCACTCACCAGCAGCGTAACCATCGAGATCAAGAGCAAAACCCAAGTCAATCCAGTCGCGATGCGATCCGCCATGGAAAGGAGTGCCGTAAGATTGGCAACGTCGTAAACCGATTCCGAGCGGTGACGAGACTGCAGCACGCGCTTGATCTGTGCCGTGGCCGCAATCACCATTGAAGGATCTTCCATGGAAAAATACAAAAGTTTAACGTTTGGTATTTCCATGAAATAGCGGCTAACGGAGAAAGGAATCAGCATCGTGTTGTCCACGATTTCCGACTGCCCAAAGGTTTCTACCCGCTCCTTGAACGTTCCAATGATGGTGAAGGGCAGCCCGGTCAACTTAATCACTTTTCCCACAGCCGCTTGCGGTGAGCCATACACTTCCATGGCCATCTTCTCGGTGATGACTCCAACCTTATTGTGGGCTTGAGAGTCTTCCTGATCAAAAAATCTGCCTGAGGGAATAACCAAATTGCGCACCCGAACATACTCTGGATTCACACCGAGAATGGTGACGTCTTTTTCTTTTCCGTTGCCCACGGGCACGCGGTCGGAAAGCTGGGTCACGGGCGACGAAGCGACGATGCCGGGAACCACCTCCTGCACTGCGTGGAGGTCATCGATGGTGAGGGGGTCGGGATTGGAGTTGCTGATGTGCGGAGCCCCACCCAGGTATTCCGCCCAAATTTCGTTGGTACCAATCGCCTGGATCTGATTCAGAACGAATTGGCGACCGGTCATGCCGATGGTGACGACAAGGATGAGCGAAGCCGTGCCGATCACCATGCCCAGCGCAGTCAGAATGAATCGCACTTTATTACTGCAAAATGTGTCGTAGGCGAACGCGATGATTTCGCCAAAGGCCATCTTAGGCCGAAGGCGTTCGGGCATTAAGGCTGCAGCCATTTCTCCTTAGATGCTACGTAGAGGCGAAAAAACTCGCAAGCGGATATCTAGTAACGATCCCGAAGAAGCAAACAATGAAAAGCAGACGGGCGATGTGCTGTTGTGTAAAGTAGAGGCGCATCTGAAGTAAAGAAGGCCAAGTGACAAAATTTTCTAATCAATCCAAGACGCTGTTTGCGTTGCTTTTGTTGACGGTCGCCGCGGTGCTCGTGGAGGGATACCATCCGTGGGCCGAAGATGCGGAGATCTATCTGCCAGGGGTGGAGAAGATTTTGCATCCGGAACTGTTTCCAGTCGGACAGATATTTTTTCAATCGCACGCCAGCATGACTTTGTTTCCGAACGTCGTCGCTCTCTTTCTTCGTGCAACCCACATTCCGATGGAAGCTGGCTTATTTCTATGGCATGTGTCGTCGATTTTTCTTCTTCTGCTTGCGTGCTGGGAGCTGTCTAGCCTGTTTTTTCCCAGCGGCAGAGCGCGCTGGGGAAGTGTTTGTATGGTCGCGGCATTGCTGTCCATCCCAGTGTCAGGAACGGCGCTGTACATCATGGATCAATATTTGAATCCCCGAAATCTGGCGGCGTTCGCGGGGATATTCATGGTGGCGCGAACTCTGGAGAAGAAGTACATAGGCGCGTTGCTGTGGCTGGCTTTTGCCGTAAGCATGCATCCACTGATGTGGGTATTTCCTTTTTCTTTCTGCCTGCTGCTTTTAACCATGGATCAATTCGAAAGCGGTTGGCCGAAGCTGAACGGCCCCCGAGTAATAGCTGCCCTTTGGCTGCAAATCCCTCTAGCGCCGGTCCCTTCCGCGGCATATCACGAGGCGGCGAAGCGGCATGCGAATCATTACATCCAGAACTGGGAATGGTACGAGCTAATAGGTATCGTTGCCCCGCTGGTCCTTTTTTGGTGGTTTGAAAAGATCGCGAAGCATCGTCAGTGGAGAATGCTCGAGCGAGTCAGCCGGGCGCTCATTTTTTACGGATTGATCTACCTCATCCTGGCAGTGGTGCTTGATCTTCCTTCTCGTCTGGAAGCGCTGGCGCGTTTACAACCCTTGCGTAGTTTGCATTTTCTTTACATCGTGATGTTCGTCGCCATAGGCGGACTTCTAGGAGAGTACGTACTCCGGGGACGCGTATGGCGCTGGGTAGCGCTATTTGTGCCATTGAGCGTAGGCATGTTCATGGGTCAGCGCGCACTTTTTCCGGCGAGCGCGCACGTGGAGTGGCCGGGTGCAGTTCCTAGAAACCCGTGGGCGCAGGCTTTTCTCTGGATTCAACAAAACACGCCAGTGGATGCGATTTTTGCCATCAACCCTTTCTACATGGATATTCCCGGGGAGGACGAGGTGGGATTCCGTTGCCTAGCAGAGAGAAGTCGGTTGGCTGATGGCGCCAAGGACAATGGCGTAGTGAGTATGTTCCCGGGATTAGCGGAAGAGTGGTGGTCCCAGGTGCAAGATCAGAGTCCCTGGGAGAAGTTTCGCTCCGAAGATTTTTTGCGGCTTAACAAGAAATATGGAGTGAGCTGGGTGGTTGTGCAACGCCAAGAAGCGCTCGATCTCAACTGCGCCTACCAAAACAGTGTCGTGCGGGTTTGCTGGCTGCCCTGAAGGAGCGAACTAAGACCTGAAGGACGGATATTTTTAAGCGGGGCGGGCGATATCTGTTCTGCTGGCGTAATAAGCAGGTTGTTCAACCGCTTCCAGTTTTCGACCGCGTTCGCTGAAACGAGGTAGATGAAGAAGTCCTACTTTCTGCAAAGCGAATTGCAGGGTAGTGGCGAGCACGCCAAAGCCATATGTAACGCTGCGGCGAAAGTTGATGGACGAAGCTTCCTCGAAATACTTTGTGGGGCAGGAAACCTCGCCAATGCTGAAGCCGAAGTGGACGCACTGGGCCAGCATTTGATTATCAAAGACGAAATCATCGGAATTTTCGAGTAACGGTAACTCGGTGAGGACGCGACGGCTAAACGCGCGATAACCGGTGTGGTACTCGGAAAGCTTTACGCGCAAAAAAAGATTTTCGAAGGCAGTCAGCAGGCGGTTGGCGACGTATTTGTATATCGGCATTCCGCCCATCAATGCCGTTCCTCCGATGATCCGCGACCCCAACACGACATCGTAAATACCATAGGCCACCATGCTGGCCATGGCCGTTATGAGGAGTGGAGTGTACTGGTAATCCGGATGGAGCATGATGACTACATCAGCGCCCGCGGCCAAAGCTTCGCGATAACAGGTCTGCTGGTTGCGACCGTACCCGTAATTACGATTATGCTGGAATACCTGCAGTCCCAGGCGGCGGGCTAGATCCACAGTTTGGTCGGAACTATTGTCATCGACCAGAATGCGGATGTCTACCAGTTCCGGCAGCTCCCCGGCCGTGATCTCAAGCGTTTTTTCCGCATTATAAGCGGGCATGACGACCGCTATGCGTTTGCCGTTAATCATGGTATGAATTTCAATGATACCGCAGAAATCGGCGTTTCCCGGTCAATTTGGCATACGAGGGCGGATCCATTGTCGGACGCTTGCTCTGATGCCTCTGGTGTGAAAAACTGATTTTTGACGAAGTCGTCCGATTCGAATATCCAGAGATGTCTGCTAACAAAACCCTTTTCGAGAAAATCTGGGACGCTCATCTGGTCGCGACGCCAAGTGACCGGTCGCCGATCCTTTATATCGATCTGCATTTGGTTCACGAGGTGACCTCGCCGCAGGCCTTCGACGGCTTGCGGGCTGCAGGAAGACAGGTACGACAGCCAGCGCGCACTGTCGCGACCGTGGATCACAATATCCCAACCGAGCCTCGAGGAACGCCAATTACCGACCTTGTTGCGGCCAGGCAGATCGAGGCGCTTCAGGCAAATTGCCAGGAATTCGGCGTGCGCTTGTTCGACATGGATTCCCCTGAGCAGGGGATCGTGCATGTGATTGGGCCGGAATTGGGATTGACGCAGCCGGGGATGACCATCGTCTGCGGCGACAGCCACACCAGCACGCATGGCGCCTTTGGAGCTCTGGCTTTTGGCATTGGCACGTCAGAAGTGGAGCACGTTCTCGCGACCCAATGTCTGGCCCAGCAAAAACCCAAGACAATGAAAATTGATGTGCGCGGGCGGCTTGCAGAAGGCGTGGCCGCGAAAGATCTAGCACTTGGCATCATCGGTCAGATCGGCACCGACGGCGCGACCGGTCACGTGGTTGAATATGCAGGCGAAGCCGTTCGAGGACTCTCCATGGAAGGACGGATGACCTTGTGCAATATGAGCATAGAGTCGGGAGCACGAGCTGGCATGGTGGCGCCGGATGAGATCACGTTTACCTACTTAAAGGGGAAGCGATTTGCGCCTCAGGACGGCAATTGGGGGCAAGCGGTGGAGAGCTGGCGTCGATTGCCGACGGACGCGGGCGCGAATTTCGACAAAGTGATCGAGATGGATGCATCGCAACTGTGTCCGTTTGTAACCTGGGGAACTAATCCCGGGATGGTAGCTCCCGTGACGGGCCGAGTGCCTGAGGTGAGGGGCTTGGATGAATCGGAGCGGAGGGCCGCGGAATTGGCGCTTCAGTATATGGGACTGGAGCCTGGTAAGCGGATCGAAGACATCGGAGTTGACCGGGTGTTTATCGGTTCCTGCACCAATTCGCGCATCGAAGATTTACGGGCGGCCGCGCGCGTTGCAAAAGGGCATCGAGTGAGCGGAAAGGTGCGCGCCATGGTGGTGCCGGGATCACAGTCCGTAAAGCGAGCAGCAGAGAGGGAAGGGTTGGACCGAATTTTTGTGGACGCCGGCTTCGAATGGCGCGAGTCCGGGTGTTCGATGTGTCTGGGCATGAATCCGGACATTCTACAGCCCGGTGAGCGTTGCGCCTCCACCAGCAACCGAAACTTTGAAGGCCGCCAAGGACGAGGCGGACGGACGCATCTGGTAAGTCCCATGATGGCAGCCGCGGCCGCGATAGCGGGGCATTTCACGGACATTCGCAATTGGAAATTTCAATCATGACGAGAGATAACCGATGAATCCGTTTCGCGTACATCGCGGCCGAGTTGTGCCCTTGGACCGTGTGAACGTTGATACAGACCAGATTATTCCCAAACAGTTTCTCAAGCGGATTGAGCGGACTGGCTTCGGGCAATACTTGTTTTACGACTGGCGGTTTGCGGTTGACGGCAAGGAGACGGCGGATTTTGTTCTGCACGATCCGCGTTATAAAGACGGCAGCATTCTGCTGGCCGGAAGGAATTTTGGTTGTGGTTCCTCGCGCGAGCATGCGGTCTGGGCGCTTGCCGATTTCGGATTCCGAGCTGTCATTTCCTCTTCCTTCGCCGACATTTTTGCCAACAACAGCGCCAAGAATGGTTTTCTGACCGTACGTTTGAACGACGACCAAGTCAAAGAACTAATGCACAAGGCCCGCCAGTATAAAGATTACGAGCTGACGATCGATTTGGAGAAATGTGAGGTTTACGACGACCAGGGATTTGAATCCACGTTCTCAATCGATGAATTTGTGCGCCATTGTCTGCTGAACGGGCTGGATGACATTGGTCTCACCCTGCAGCATGAAGCCGAGATTGCCGCCTACGAAACCTCGCATCCTGTGCCTCTGAGCTTGCGTTAGCCCGATAGCTCATCCGAGTAAAGATTTGTAAAACCTTCGCCTCAGACTTGACCATCGCCGGGGCCGCAGTTGATGCTTGTTGAGTACGGTTCTACTATAGATCTGCGTTTCGGTTCCTCCATGATTCTCTCCGGTTGCAGGACCCAAGCGTGAAAAGTTTTTCTGCCTTTCTTTGAGGGAGTTGCCGCAACTGAATCCAAGATGAAAACGTCTAATGAATGGCAAAGTGGTCACTTATGTTGTGTGAACTCGCAGCCCACTAAACGCGTGAAGCTAAAAATGACAGCGCCGAATTTTCGTCAAGGTTATGGATGGTATCGAGTTTCACTGCCTGCGATGGCTCTGCTCGCCTGCCTGGCCGCGTGCTCGAGCGCCGACTCCAAGCAGCAAAAAGCCCAAGCTGCTGCGCCGCGCGCGGTTTCCGTAGCCGTGGCTACCGTGCAAAAGCAGGACATCCCCGTATACCTGACGGGGCTGGGCTCCGTGACTGCGTTCAATACTGCCAACATTAAGAGCCGTGTTGATGGCCAGATCATGCGGGTGAATTTTAAAGAAGGGCAGACTGTCAAGGAAGGTGAGCTGCTAATCGTCATCGACCCGCGCCCCTTCGAAGTGCAATTGGAGCAGATGCAGGCCCAGTTATTCAAAGATCAAGCGACACTGCGTGACGCAAAGCTGAATCTTGATCGCTACACCACTCTGATTCCTTCCGGCAGTATTGCCCAGCAACAAGTTGACACTCAAAAATCATTGGTGGACCAACTGGATGGCCAGGTGCGTACCGATCAGGCGCAGATCAATAATGCAAAACTGCAGATCATTTACTGCAACATCACAGCCCCTTTCACGGGGCGGGTCGGCCTGCGGCAGGTCGATCCCGGAAACATTGTGCATGCGGCCGACACCAATCCAATGCTGATCCTGACTCAGTTGCAGCCGATTGCGGTTATTTTTACGCTGCCCGAGGATCAGTTGCAAAGCGTTGCCAAGCACATGAAGACCTCGACCTTGGAGGTGGACGCGTTCAGTCGTGACGACCAAACTAAGTTGGCAGTTGGAAAACTGCTGACGATCGATAATCAAATTGATCAAACAACAGGGACCGCGAAGTTGAAGGCTGTCTTTGACAACAAGGATGATCAGCTTTGGCCGAACCAATTTGTAAACGCGAATCTCCTTCTTGAAACGCGAAAAAACAGCACGACGCTGCCAACCGCGGCGATTCTGCGCGGTCCACAGGGCGCGTTTGTTTATGCGGTGAAGCCAGACAAGACGGTAGAAGCGCGTAACGTAACGATCTCACTTACACAAGGCAATACGACAGTGGTTACCAGCGGCGTCAATCCGGGGGATATGCTGGTCACCGACGGCCAAGATAAATTGCAGACCGGCAGCAAGATTGAGCCACGAAGCAATGCCCCGTCCGGTACGCCGCCGGGAACCAATACGGGCAGCGCCCCGGGAGCAGGAACAGCGGGTTCATGAGTCCTTCACGCTTATTCATTCTCCGACCGGTGGCGACCACGTTATTGATGGTGGGCGTGCTGCTGGTGGGGTGGGTTGCGTTCCTGCAATTACCGGTTTCCGCGCTGCCGGAAGTAGATTATCCAACGATTCAGGTCGTCACCTTTTATCCTGGCGCCGATCCTGACGTGATGGCGTCTTCAGTTACTTCGCCTCTGGAACGACAGTTTGGCCAAGTTCCCGGACTAAGTCAGATGACCTCGACGAGTTCGTTTGGCAGTTCGGTCATCACGCTGCAATTCGCTCTCGATCAGAACATTGATGTGGAAGAGCAGCAGGTACAGGCTGCGATCAACGCGGGGTCGACCTATCTTCCCGCGGACCTGCCGAATCCTCCCATCTACAACAAGGTAAATCCGGCAGACTCTCCGATCCTTACGCTGGCCATGACGTCGGATTCCCTGCCTTTGTCGAAGGTGGAGGACTTAGCCGATACAGCATTGGCGCAAAAGATATCTCAGTTGCCCGGCGTGGGGCTGGTTTCGATTAGCGGTGGGCAGAAGCCCGCAGTGCGAATTCAGGTAAACCCTACTCAACTCGCTTCGTATGGATTAAGTCTCGAGGACATTCGCACGGCGATGGCCCAGGCGAATGTGGATCAGGCAAAGGGCGTCATCGACGGGGCGCGGCAATCCTATACCATCGGCGCCAACGATCAGCTCTTTTCTAGCGCACAATACAAGCCCATCATCATTGCCTATCGCAACGGCGCTCCAGTTCGCTTAAGCGACGTGGCGAACGTGATCGATGGCACGGAAAATACGCGTCTCGCGGCCTGGATGAACTTGACGCCTGCTGTCATTGTTAACATCCAGCGGCAACCGGGCGCCAACATCATCAGTGTAGTCGACCGTATTAAGAAGCTGTTGCCGCAATTGCAAGCATCTTTACCTTCGGCGGTGAAGGTGCAGATTCTGACTGATCGCACTACCACCATCCGGGCGTCAGTAAAAGACGTTGAGTTTGAATTGGCGCTGACGATCGTGTTGGTGGTGATTGTTATCTTCTTCTTCCTGCGTAATCTTCGCGCCACCTTCATTCCGAGCGTAGCCGTGCCCCTCTCAATTGTGGGAACGTTCGGGGTGATGTACTTGCTCGGCTATAGCCTGAACAATCTGACTCTGATGGCATTGACGATCTCTACCGGATTTGTGGTGGACGACGCCATCGTAATGATCGAAAACATCGACCGTTACTTAGAGGCTGGAGACTCGCCTCTGGACGCGGCTCTTAAGGGGTCGGGTCAGATCGGGTTCACCATTGTTTCGCTGACAGTTTCTCTGATCGCCGTGTTGATTCCTCTGCTATTCATGGGAGACATTGTTGGCCGGCTCTTCCGGGAGTTTGCAGTGACGTTGGCGGTGACGATCCTGGTATCAGCCGCCGTCTCCCTAAGCCTGACGCCGATGATGTGCGCAAAACTGCTGCAGCACCGGAAGGAGGGTGAGAAAGGTCGATTCTACGAAGTCACCGAAGATTATTACAACCGTGTGGTGGCATTTTACGGCAGGACGGTGAAGTGGGTCCTTAAGCACCAGACCGCGACTTTGTTCGTAACTTTCGGAACTTTGGTTCTAACTTTATTTTTATATGTAGTCGTTCCTAAGGGATTCTTTCCGGTGCAGGATACAGGCGTGATTCTGGGTATATCGGAGGCGCCCGATAATATTTCGTTTGACGCCATGTCCAATCGTCAGCAGGAATTGGCAAAGGTGATTCTGCAGGATAAAGATGTGGAGAGCCTCTCCTCATTTATCGGCGTGGACGGTACGAACACAACGCCTAACAGCGGCCGCATTCAGATCAATTTGAAACCCCGCGATGAACGTAACGATGATGCTTCCGCGATCATCCGCCGCTTGCAGCCGGCGCTCGCGAATATCGACGGCATTACGCTCTACATGCAGCCGGTGCAGGACCTTACCGTGGAAGACCGCGTCAGCCGCACCCAGTTTCAATATTCCATTGAAGATGCCGACGCACAGGAACTGGCGCAATGGACTCCAAAGCTCGTCGAGAAGCTGCGCGCATCTCCAGTTTTGCGGGATGTAGCTACCGACCAGCTCAACGGCGGCCTCAGAACCAGCCTGACCATTGACCGCGATACTGCATCCCGGCTGGGAATCCTTCCACAAGCGATCGATAACACACTCTACGACGCCTTTGGACAACGCCTTGTATCTACGATCTTTACGCAGTTGAACCAGTATCACGTAGTGCTAGAGGTCTTGCCGAGTTTCGCCAACTCTCCGCAATCGATTGAGGACATATACGTTCGGCCGAGCAGCACCTTGCCTAATTCTGGAGCTCCGACTGCTAATGCTGCGACAGCAACTACCAGCGGCGCGCCAGTTCCAATTTCTACATTTACGAAGATGCAATCGAGCAATACATCCTTGGCGGTGAATCACCAGGGACAGTTTCCGGTTGTGACACTTTCGTTCAATCTTGCTCCCGGCGCTTCACTAGGTGAAGCGACGAAAGCGATTCAGCAGGCAGAAAAAGACATCCAGTTGCCGCCAAGTATCCACGCGGCATTCCAAGGGACGGCGGCAGCCTTCCAGAATTCTCTTTCCACAGAACCGTGGTTGATTCTGGCGGCCGTCATCACCGTGTACATTGTGCTGGGCGTGCTGTACGAGAGTTATATACATCCCATCACGATTCTCTCCACGTTGCCCTCCGCTGGTGTGGGTGCAATTCTGGCGTTACAACTTACTGGCAACGACCTTACGGTGGTCGCTTTGATCGGCATCATTCTGCTGATTGGCATCGTAAAGAAGAATGCCATCATGATGATCGACTTCGCTCTCGAAGCGGAGCGCGTGGAACACAAGCCGCCGGAAGAAGCAATATTCCAAGCATGCTTGCTGCGCTTCCGTCCGATCATGATGACGACGATGGCGGCGTTGCTAGGTGGGTTGCCGTTGGCTTTAGGGTCCGGCACAGGAGCGGAGTTGCGCCGGCCGCTTGGCATCACAATCGTTGGCGGCTTGATTCTGAGCCAACTGCTTACCCTCTATACCACACCAGTCGTCTACTTATGGTTTGACCGGCTGGCTCATAGGTTTGAGAAGTACAGGATTGGAAATCCGATTCCGCAGGATTTGCCCGCAGAATCGGGTGACTAGACGATGAGTATCTCGGCCCCATTTATCCGGCGTCCGATCGGCACGTCGCTGCTGGCAGCGGCATTGCTACTCTCCGGCATTCTTGCATTCAACTTTCTTCCGGTGGCGTCATTGCCACGCGTGGATTTTCCGGTCATTGGCGTAGGTGCCAGTTTGCCAGGGGCGGATCCGCAAACCATGGCTTCTTCGGTGGCAACTCCGCTGGAGCGGCAATTCGGACGCATTGCGGGTGTAAACCAGATGACTTCAACCAGCCAGTTGGGGTCAACCAGCATCGTCCTTCAAT
>CAWJVC010000002.1:0-421213 GCA_963846215.1 uncultured Acidobacteriaceae bacterium
GTTAGAGTACGAGTTCATCCGGTCTTACTGCGCAGCAATCATCCGTTGGCCAGCGTAAGCGACGTTTACAATGCCGTTTTTATCCATGGGGAGCCTGTGGGAGATGTGATGTTCTACGGCCGAGGAGCGGGAAGCGGCCCCACAGGGTCAGCGGTGGTCGGCGACCTGATTGAGATTGGCAGAAACATGCGCCTTGGCGCTGGGGGGCGTTTGGGATGCACCTGCTTTGCGCACAAAGAGTGCTGCCAATGTCCACGCTGGTTTCCAAATACTTCGTTCGGCTTACTGCAATCGATCGGCCCAAAGTGCTGGCCAGCGTTGCGAGCGTCTTTGGCGACTTCGATGTTAGCATTGAGAGTGTGGAACAGCGTACGCAGCCGGGCGCCGAGGCGGAAATAGTCATCATCACACATCCTGCGATGGAGCACAACTTTACCAGCGCAATGCAGATCATGGATAGACTGTCATTTGTAAGCAGCGTGGACAACTGGATAAGGATCGTCGGTGAGTAATTGCTCCGAACCCGGCTAGCCGCCAATCGCACCAAAGTACCTGCTCTTCAGAAAGATACTGTTAGGACCGAATAAACGCTATGAAACTTGAAACTCAACGGAACCGCGGCATCATTGAACGGTACCGGACCTTCTTGCCGGTGAACGAGAACACTCCTGTGGTGACGCTGTGCGAGGGTGACACACCTCTCATCGAGGCGACACGGCTCGCCGCACTGATCGCGCCCGGAGTTCCGCCTCTTCTTAAAGTACGAGGGATTGAACCCTACCGGGTCATTCAAGGACCGCGGAATGACCATGGCGATCAGCAAGGCCGTGGAAGACGGCGCAAGAGCCGTGATGTGCGCATCCACAGGCAACACTTCCGCTTCGGCTGCCGCCTATGCTGCTCGGGCGGGGCTCGACTGCGTGGTGCTGCTTCCCAAGGGGGAAGTGGCGCTTGGAAAGCTTTCGCAGGCGCTCATCCATGGCGCCCGGGTACTGGCTATCGACGGCAACTTCGACGACTGCCTCAAGCTTGCCCGGCACCTCTGCGACCATTACCCGGTCACCCTGGTGAACAGCGTCAACCTGTTTCGCATCGAGGGCCAAAAAAGCGGCGCTTTCGAGGTTTGCGACGAGCTGGGAAGTCCGCCGGACTTCCACGCGATCCCTGTGGGTAACGCCGGTAATATCTCTGCGTACTGGAAAGGCTACAAAGAGTACTTTGAGCACGGGATCACGCGGTTCAAACCGAAAATGCTCGGATTTCAAGCGGCAGGCGCGGCTCCTATCGTGCTTGGGAGGCCTGTATCGAGTCCGCAGACAGTGGCTACGGCAATTCGTGTCGGCAACCCAGCTTCGTGGACAATGGCCGTAGACGCGCGTGACGAATCCGGTGGACTGATCGACACCGTGACCGACGATGAGATACTTGCTGCGTACCAATTGGTCGCGAGCAAGGAGGGAGTATTTGTCGAGCCCGCGTCGGCCGCTCCAATCGCCGGGCTGATTAAGCTTGGCGCCGCAGGATATTTCACCAAGCCTTGTACAATAGTCGCTGTGATGACCGGCCACGGTCTCAAAGACCCCGACAGGGCGATAAAGATGGCGCCCGACTTGCCGACCATAGGCGCAAGCGTTTCGGAAGTTGCAGCGCACTTGGGATACTGACAACAACGCAGGTAAAGCCAAATGGATTACGCTTTCAAGATCGACAACGCGCAAACGGTAGACCTTGCCAAGTACAGCGCAGATGTGCACGGGAAGATCGATAAGGTCGACGCTGCCGCGACCGTTGCCAAGCTCGGCCAAGAGCTCAGCGCTCTGCAGGAGCTGTTGTACGCTTCGGCTTGCAACGGTGTGCTCATCGTGCTGCAGGGCATGGATACAAGCGGTAAAGACGGCACCATAAGACACGTGTTTGCCTTTGCCAATCCTCAGGGCTGCGAGGTAGCTTCATTCAAGCAGCCGACATTGGTGGAATTCGCACACGACTTCCTCTGGAGAGTCCATCTCCACGCTCCGCTCAAGGGCATGCTCAATATCTTCAACCGCTCGCACTATGAGGATGTGCTTGTGGTGCGAGTGCACAAGCTCGTCGACGAAGATGTAATACAACGCCGGTTTGAGCAAATCGTGCAATTCGAGGAGCTGCTCACATCCAACGGCACGATCATCCTCAAATTCTTCTTCACATTTCCAAGGATGAGCAGAAGGAACGGCTCCTTGCTCGCGAAGACGATGCCGCCAAGTCGTGGAAGCTTTCTGTGGCCGATTGGCATGAGCGCCAATACTGGGACAACTATCAGCAGGCGTATGCCGATGCCCTGGGCAAGACCGCTCGCCAACACGCTCCCTGGTTTATCGTCCCCGCCAACCACAAATGGTATAGAGATCTTGCCATCTCCGAGGCCCTGGTAGCGGCACTCAAGCCATATCAAAAAGCCTGGACGAAGACGCTGGACGAGATTGGCAAGCGCAACAAGGCTGCTCTGAAAGCGATGCGCGAAGAGCGTGTCAAGCCGGCCAAGGCTCCCAAGAGCCGCTCGAACGGCAACGGCCAGTAGCCCCAAGGATTGGCCCCGGTCAATTATTCTTGACGTGGTATCCGATCAGTTCGTCCGAGATCCGGTGCGGCTTGCCCGCCCCTACGCTAATATAGGTCACCACCTTGACGATGCCGACGTTGGGCGCAAACCAGTATTCGGAACGGCCTGGAGGGAGCTCTCTGGGATCGTCAACCACCACCTTCATGCAGTGCGCAAACACTCCAGCCGGCGTTGCCACAGTTTCTTCTTTGCGCACCTGCCCTCCCCGATAGTCCGTTTCGCTTTGGGCGTTTGGCGACTGCGACAACACGGGGGCGTCCCATGAGTTACCTACAACAAACGGCAGCCTGTACAAACGCTCGGGCGGAGAATAAATCTGGGCGCTTCCAGGGTTGTCCGGATCCGAATTGCCGTAGTCGTAGACACCGTCGGGCCTTTTGGCAATGAATGAATAGGTGTTGTGGATTGCCATAGCGTACGCAAGGACGCCGTTTATTCTGCGCGTAGCCGTCACTGTGTTGGTATACTCGGAAATCCTGGGAGCAGCGCGGTAGGTCCAGGCGTCGCCTACAGCGAGTGGAAAGTAGTCCGGACCCGACCGCTGGGTATGGCGATTTCTGCGAGCAACCGGGTGTGGCCGCTAGTAGGCAGAAGGCAATCAAGCTACACGGCGCTCTCATGCAGGGGAGGGGGACCTCAGCGCCATCAGCCCCGTCGTGAGTACCTCCAAAACGAGCGGGATGTTTGCGTTGCGCTCCACATACCTGCGGGCTTGAAGAATCCGGGTAAGGCACGCTTCAACGGCGCTCAAGGTGAAGCGTCGGGCCGACTCCTCGATCTGCTGCCGCATATCCTCGTTGACCAGGGTCGCGCTAGTTGGGCAGACCATCACCATTTGTATATCGCGGTACCAAAGCAATAACAGGTCCAGCGCCTGGCTTACCAGGGTACGTTGCGCTTTATCCGCTTCGTCCGAACCTGCGGCAAGGCTGCCAGAGTGCTTTCTGAGATCGTCGGCTAGCTTCAACGCGCAAATCTGAGGCAGGCTCGATGTCAGGCTCCCAGCCACCCCAAGCACCTGCGCGCGACCCTTGAGCATTGCGGGCCGCTCTGCAAGCGAGAGGGCGCGTCCGATTTTGCCCTCAACATAGGAGGCAAGAAATCGGCGGTCGCCTTCGGACAAACTGGTCCGGTTGGCGAGCTCCCGCTCGATCGTAGACTGCGGCGCCAGTCCAAATCGTACCACCTGCGACCTGGAGCAAATCGTCGGCAACAATGTTTGAGGGCTCGGGGCAGTCAGGATGAAGAGGGCGTAGGCAGGCGTGTCTTCCAGGACTTTGAGCAGACTGTTTGCCGTATCCTGATTCAGGCAATCGGCGTCCTCGATGATGAACACTCTCTTGTTGCCCGAAACCGGCCCATAATGTAGATCCCTGAGCAGCGCCGCTTCGGGCGGATGCTCCTTGACGCCGTTCCGGGGCCAGATCTGAGCCATTCTGAGTATTCGCGATGGCCCAGCGGGCGCCACGGAGCGTACATCGGAATACTTGCCGGAATCGATGCCTCTGCAAGGAACACACCGCCCACATGGCTCGGCACTCCGCTCGGCTCGAGACTGGCAGTTCAGCGCCTTTGCGAACTCACGCGCAACGGTTGCCTTACCGACACCCCCCGGCCCGGTAAACAGGTACGTGCCGGCCAGCCTATCTTCAAGGATGCACCGGCTCAGTGTTGTAATGGCCATATCCTGACCGACGACGTCTGCAAACACCCTCAGTACCTCTCAAATCTATCTACACTCACCACAAAGGCAACGGCGCCGCCGGCTTCGGCTTTGACTGGCTTGGAGGCACCGCACCCACCGCGAAGGGCGCGGCAGCTTCCGGGGGGACATTGACAAAACGCTCGCAGGATCCGGCGCATTCGTTCACCAGGTCCAGTACCGCAGAGACATTGTCCTCTTCAACGCCGATCAGGAGAGTGGCATTGCCCTGCCTCAGGAAGCCTCCGGTACTGCCCAACTTTGTAAACGTAAACCCGGCGTCGATGAGCCGATCGGCGAGTCGATGCTTGTCCCGCTCGTGAACTATGGCAATCACCAGTTTCATAAACGCCTCCCACGCCCGGGTTTCAAATCAAGCCTTTACAATCGCTCCAGATGGCATGCGCTACGTCTTCCACCGGGCTCGACGCATCGATAATCACGAAGCGGCGCTGCTGCTCGCTCGCGATCCTCAGGTATCCATCGCGAACCTTTACGTGAAACTCGAGCATCTCCTGTTCCATACGTGATTTATCGCTTTGACGGTTCAACCCAAGGGCGGGATCGATATCGAGAAGATAGGTGCGGGACGGGAGCAGACCGCCGGTAGCGAAACGATTGAGACGATCGATCAACTCGATATCCAGGCCACGGCCATAGCCCTGGTAGGCCACACTGGAATCGACGTACCGGTCACACAATACCACGCCGCCTAAGTCGAGATGCGGTCGAATTTCGGAACCGGTTGGCCTGGGCGCGATCGGCCATCATCAAGAGAAGCTCTGCTGCCGGCGCGACCGGGAGCTCTCGAGTATCCAAAAGGAGCCGGCGAAGCTGTGCGCCCAGCGGCGTTCCGCCCGGCTGCCTCGTCACCAAGACGCCTAAGCCAACGGAATCGAGCCTTTGGGCAAGGATGCGGCACTGCGTGGTTTTGCCCGCTCCTTCCGGCCCTTCAAATGTGATAAGAAGCGGGTCCGCCATTTTGGTAGGTGTTGAGTATTCTTAAGGTCGGCTGATACGTACGCGACGAGTTGGCTCGATCCCAACACTATCGGACACCATGCGGTATTTCTCGGCCACCTGGTGCTGGAGCCTGCGAATATAGGCGTTTTGCGGGGCGAGCTCGGTGGAATTGAGGTCGCCGGGCTCGCTGTTGAGAATCTCTTCAATCGCCTCCTCCGCTTCCTGAATGGCCGAGTCTTCCTCCGACATTGGAAGAGAGAGTTGAAAGATCTCACGCAAGACAGACTCGATCTGTACGTACGTGTTGCTCTTGATCACGTACGTGGGCAGCCGGCGCTCGATACCTTCCTGAAGCCGCGCGGGTTCTTTGCGATAACTTGCCTTGAGCGTAATCAGTGCATCGGCATCGGAGGCGTCTTTGACGATAAATGCCGGCACGCGCAGTGTTCTGATGGCTCGTTCGAGGCGGCTGCGGCTCACCCCATAGGCAAAGATGCGCACTATTTGCGCCGTGGTCTTCTCCTCCACTACAGGACTTGCTACACCGTTGCTTTCGGAGCGGGAATGCGAGGTCGTCGCCTCGGTGCGGCTGCTATAGCTTCCGCGGTCGAGCGAGGTACTGCGCGAGGCCCTGGCATCGATCTCGGCCCGCTGTATGATCTCCACCTCACCGATTTCGTTGCGGATTCTGATCTCGGGTCTGGGCTGGCCGCCTCTGAGCATCCGGTCGACGGTTTGGGTGACATCGTGGTGGATGGCCAGCTTGTCCACTTCCATGATCTCGATGATCACTTCGAACGTCGGCGGCGCCTTGCGCTCCAGTACGGTCTTCTGCGTGCCGCGCTTCTTCGCTTCCTCGTCGGAAAGCGTCACCGCCTGAATCCGCCCACCAGATCGCACAGGGTGGGGTTCATCGAGCAGGTTTTCGAGGCGAGTTGCCATGGGCGGTGCCGATCAACTGCACGCCGCGCTCGGCGATGGTCCGTGCGGCAAACGCCTCCGCTTCCACGCCGATCTCGTCGATGACCACCACTTCCGGCATGTGGTTTTCCACAGCCTCGATCATCACGGCGTGCTGTTGTTCCGGCGTCGGCTACCTGCATTCGGCGCGCGCGGCCGATCGCGGGATGCGGAATATCGCCGTCGCCTGCGATCTCGTTGGAGGTGTCGACAATCACCACGCGCTTTGCGAACTCTTCGGAAAGTACGCGCGCCATTTCGCGCAGCTTGGTCGTTTTGCCTCGGCCGGGGCGCCCGAGCATGAGGATCGACTTGCCGGATTCGACGACGTCGCGGATAATGTCGATCGTGCCGTAAACGGCTCGTCCGACACGGCATGTCAGGCCGACGATTTTGCCCTGGCGGTTGCGAATGGCGGAAATCCGGTGCAGCGTGCGCTCGATGCCGGCACGATTGTCCTTGCCGAAGGCGCCGACGCGTGTGACCACGAAGTCGATGTCGTCGGCCGTCACGGCTTTGCCTTGACGCAGCCACATGGCGCGGCCATCGGCAAAGCGCGCCTCGGCCTCCCGGCCAAGGTCCATGACGATCTCGATCAGACCTTCGCGGCTGGCTTTATCATCCAGCACATCGCGAATATCGGCAGGCACCACCGAAAGCAACTGGGTCAGGTTGTCGGTGATGCGAAGCTGCGGCGCGATGCGGCTTACGGGTTCATGTTCAAGAGATGTTGAGGGTGTGACGAGGGAGTGTATGTTCTCAATCATAGAGTGTGGTGCGTTTGCAGTCCTGGATCGCCATGCTGCCAAGAGACCGCTTTATGAGGGCACATCTGGCCCAGAACTTACAGGATAAAGATGGAGGCGAAGTCGCAGCAGCACAACTCCACTACCGAATATTAACTCTTAGTTTACCCTAAAACAGGGGGCGCATTCACCGATTGAAAATCGATAGCGATACAATGCGATATCCACTGAAGTGGACACGGAAGGATGTGGAGACGAGGGGCAGAGTCGCGGTTTGTCGCGATTTGGCTGGGATTTTGGGCGACGAGGTGGTGCGTCATTTATGAGCTCATGGCCACAGCGCGGACGGGTGCGGCTTTCGTCGAGGTCAATTTGTTCAAGGCGTGAGATGCGGGATGCGAGGTTCATTGGCGTTGTTCATTCCTGAGGGCGTCGCGCACGGCAATGTCTACCTCGATCTCTGCATGGCGGAAGTCGCGCACCAGCGTGTCGACTCCTCGGCGGCGTCCTTTGTTGAAGCTAGGATGATGCCGGTGGCTTGCTCGACAGTGGTGCGACGGGCATGAAGGTATTCCCTGTTGAACTCAATGTCGGTGCTCATCCAGCGATAGATGGACCTGGAGCTGCATCTGGCTCGTCTGGCGGCCTCTTCGATGCTCGGAGACGAGAGTACGTGGCGCAACGCGACGGCCTGTCGGATGGTGAGATTTGAATTGGATGTCAATCCCGTCTTCGTCAATCTCGTCTTCGTCGATCTCGTCTTTTCGGTCGTTGGCTGCAGGTGCATTTCGGGCTCCTCGGAAAGCTGGGCTTGTGCGGCGGGTGGGACTTGTTTGGGTGTTGTGGTTGGCATGGTTTTATGGGTTCCTGTCGTGTGCGGATGGTATGTTCGATGGCGAAAGTCAGAGTTTGCCTCTCGGATGCTAGGTCAGCTCAGAGACTGCCTGCGATTGGCCGATGACTTCGGTTGTTCTATACTCGCGATCCATGCTAAATATAACTCATTCGTTCTGAAATGTCGCAGTTTTCTTTAGGGATATGGTGGGATTTTGGTTAGGTCAGGGCAAAATGCCACCTCCTTGCCTCCCCCTAATTTAGGTAGGAAGAGGATGTCGAGCCGGTGGACGGTTCTGTCCCAGGTGAGTGAACTCATGTGCTAGTAAACAGAGTTTAATGCCTCCCTGGGGGCACCCTGCGCTGCGCCCCTAGCTCTAAAAGCTCCGCAGAGATGGAAGCCCGCGGCCGACTGTTCTCGGTGCTGGCGGAGCTTTGCCGCCGCGGCCTTTAAGCACGCAACAGATTCCTGTTGGCCAACCTTCTGAGTGCCCCGACGCGCGAGTGCGCCTCGGAACAGCGACGAAGGACGCGTCCTGCTCTTTTTGCGATTAGCGACGCTTCGCAAAAGCGAAGCTGGATGAGTCGGGCACCCGCTCGCGGGTCTTGCGCCTTCTTGCGAGCGAAGGGAACGCATGTCTCGGTCTGCTTGCCCATCCTTGGACAAGGAGGGGATGAAGGGGTGGTGGCATGGTCGGGTGAAGGTAGAGTGGGCGAGGTGGTGTCGGTCGTTCGCCTAAAGCTTACTAGCCCAAGGTGGGTGCCGTAGAAAAGCAGAATCCAGTATGTTACTGCACTCGCGACTCCTCCGCCGGCGTACTCGAACGCGGAACCCCATTTGGCGCCCCATCGAGCCGCCGACAGCATGTCGAGGAACGCCGGTTTTTGGAGGGGACTGTCGAAGGACGTCAGTTGCTTGAGTTGCACGTCGACGGTATAGTCATCCCAGGTAGGAATTGTCAGTGTGTGTCTTACCCACAAGCCTTTTCCGATGTTCTCCAGGAATGGTCTGAAGCGCTCTGTCGCAATCGTAAAGGTTTCGACGTCACCCAGGTAAACGCCTCCAGGGCTGTGGATTTCAGTTGTTCGCATACGTTTAAGTATTCCTGAGTACAGGCCGACGGCATGGCCAGCTGTTACCGCTCGGATGCGATGCTCCGACTGGCTAAGCACTGTCTCAGTCGAGGAGCTCAGGACCATCGAGGCCAGGACATATTGCTCATGGTATGTCTTTGTTCTCGTGACACTTCTTACATGCCCAGAGGATGGCTGGGGGCTGATCTGTTGTTTCAGGAGCGAATAGCTCCGTAGCGACAATGTGCTCTCGCTCGTACTTAGGGGCGGTGGCAATTCTGTGTGGTGTTGCATATATAGCAGGTCTCCTTGAGTGACGCGATTTTCCCAGAAAGCCGGGGCAGTGGCAGTCCTTCGCGCTTGACCAGTTTTCGCTCAGACATGTTTCATGTCATCCAGAAACTCGGATGCCGGTTCTACAGCGGTGACAAGCAGGTGGTCGCGGGCGCGGGTGCAGGCGACGTAGAGGAGATGGCGCTCGGTGTCGTAGACTTCCTGAAGGTCGGCTTCGTCGCCGACCAATTCGATGCGTTCTTGGAGTGGGATGACTTCATCGTCGCAAGCCATTACGGCAACGGCTCGAAACTCGAGGCCCTTGGCATAGTGCATGGTGGATATAGACACGTGACCGGGCTTGCCGGCATTGTGATCGTCAAGAAGTACGGACGGGCAGGACGCGGCGTCCACGGCGGACTGGGCACGTGGAATTTGGGTGGCGGATCGGACGAAGACGGCGATTTCGTCGACGGCGATGCCGTCGTTCAGGCGGTGCGTGATCCAGGCGGTGACTGCCGTCTGCTCGTCTACTTCTGTGTCCATGACCTGAATTGCTGGAGGCGGACCGTTGAAGACAGTAACGGTATCGCTGCGGTCCTCGGTGTTGCCATCGACGTCGGAGACTTCACGGCCCAGGAGGCGGTCAGCCTGGGTGCGGATCTGGTGTGAGGTTCTGTAGTTGACTCGAAGCGTACGGGACCGGCCGCGAACGTCGACGCCTAGGGATTTCCACGAGAACGGTTGTTGAAAAATGCGCTGGCCGAGGTTGCCGGCGAAGAAGAGGGCATCGGGGCGGTTGGCACCGACCGCGGCGAAGAAGCGTAGGTGTGAGATGCTGATATCCTGAGCCTCGTCGATGACGGCGAAGTCGAACGGTGGGTTCTTCGCGGTTTGCAGTGCGGCGGTGAGCCGTCCGAACAGAGCGGGATAAGTTAACAGGTTTTGCTCAGCAAGGCTGGCGCGGACGCGCTCGAATATAGACCAAAGGATGGCCCGTTGTGGCTCGGGGAGCCGAGTTTTCCTGCCGAGTTTGGCGACGTCGCGGTAGGCTTCCCAGGTTTCGAGTTGCCACGCATCCACGACTTGATCCCATTCGGAGTGCAGGAACTGCGGGCTGAATTGTGTGCTTCCGACTGGCTCGAAGCGTCCAGGATGAGTTTCCGGATTCGTTCTTGTCGGTTGCGATCTTTGGAGGACCGAAGTGCGAGCGGTACAAGCGAGTGCCAATGGTGTTGATTGAGTAGACCTCGATATTATCGGCCAACCTTGGTTCGGAGCTGAGGAGGCGGCGGAGTTGCGACTGAAGGTCGGTTGCGAGGGTGTCTGAAAACGTGGTGAGAAGGATTCTGACTCCCGGGTGGGTGCGTGCCAGATGCACCGCACGATGGAGCGCTACTACTGTTTTGCCGGTGCCGGCGGAGCCCGAGACGCGCGCCGGGCCGGAATGGTCGCGCGTGACCCATTGTCGTGGTCCGGGTGCAAGAAGACCATCCACTTGTCCCACGGGAAGTCGAGCGCGCGCTGCAGCTCATCTACATTCGCCATGAGGCGGAAACGCCGCAGTGCGTCGGGGTGCTCGAATGGGTTCGGTGCTGGCGTTTCGGGCACGCGGGTATGTGGGATGCCGCCGACGGCGATCTCCAGCAGGGCTTCCGACGCCTCTGCCGGCAAGTGCGATGCGATATCGAGAAGCGCATCTTCTGACGTTTGTCGGACATCCTGCAACCAGTCGGGAGGAACGCCGTACGATAGCAACTCCCGATCCGACAAATGTGCAAATGGGAGGATCGACGGTTTGGCGGCCACGGCGGTGTCGGCGAAACCAGGGAGCACTAATTCTCGGACGGTTTCATGGATCTCCACAAGCTGGGCCGCTCCTGTTTCCGGATGTGTCTCCAGCTTGCGCTTTTGAGCCCAGTCGTAGGCTTTGTCGTGATGGTCAACATAGCAGAGTAGCAGGCTGCTCTGCGTCTTATGAACGATGATCCGAACGTCTTCGTTGACGCGGACAGACCAGAAGTTCTTGTTCTCGGGCTCGGCCGAGTTTGTGGAGCTGTAGCCCTGGGTTGTCGGCGTCGGTTTGCAGATCGAAGGCGGTGAGCTTGGCGGCTTTTTGCTCCTCCTGGGAGAGGCGCGTGAGGCTGGAGGTGAAGGTGTCGGAGATGAGGAAGGGCATGAGTGACGTTTGGTGTTATTGGGTCAGTTCCGCGTCGCTAAGAGCGCGTTCGAGTCGTTTGGTCGTGGGCAGGCTACCCTGCAACCGGTCTGGTAGCGCCTCGGTAATGAGGAATTTCAGACACTCCAATCGGCGCGGACATGGTTCGGCGGGCATACTCGGCTACGATGCGACTTCTTTCTTTGCAGAGAATGAGCCCGATGCTTGGCGCGTTGTCGGGATGGCGTAGGATTTCGTCGACAGCGGCCAGATAGAAGTTCATCTTGCCGGCGAACTCAGGCTTAAATTCTCCGGCTTTGAGGTCAATTACGATGTAGCAGCGGAGCGCGAGGTGGTAGAAAAGTAAGTCGACGCCGTTGGATATGGCAAGGACTAAAATGACGCGCAGGATACCGGGCACTATGTTCTTGCCCGACGACATTGGCCCAATTGATTGGGCCGAAGAAGATACAGGCCGCAAGCCTGTTGTGCGCAACGCGCGCCGCATGGCGCTGCCGGGCGCGCGGAGGTTAGATACAAGGGTCCAGCCTTCCTTTACCCGGCAGCGCAGTCCCGTCCGCTATCTTCATCAGGATCGCTTACATCCCCATAAAGCAGACTTGCGATGTAACATTGGGCGCAAAGGGCCAGCTTATATCAGCACAAGAATGGAGGACTAATGTCCGAGGCGCTCGCGACAACAGCAATGATCTACGATTTTGACGGAACGTTGGCTCGAGGCAATCTGCAAGAGTGCAGCTTTATTCCAGAGGTAGGTATGACACGTGACGACTTCTGGGCAGCGGTTAAGCGACGCACAAAGGACGAGGATGCCGACGAGATCCTTGTTTATATGCACCTCATGCTCGAAAAGGCAAAGGACGCGGGCGAGGTTGTCACCAAGGAGATGCTTCGCGAGCACGGTAGAAATGCCCCGCTATTCCCTGGCCTCGAAGGTAAGCATTGGTTCGAACGCGTGAACAGATTCGCAGAAGAGCAAGGACTAGAACTGAAGCATTACATCATCTCCTCAGGAATCGAAGAGATGATCCGTGGCTGCTCAATACAAGATGCTTTTCATAAGATTTACGCCTCCAAGTACATCTATGACGGAGAGGCCGCAGCTTGGCCGGGTGTAGCAATCAACTACACGACAAAAACACAATATCTATTTCGGATTAACAAGGGAATCGAAAACCACTGGGATAGGGCAGCACTTAATGCGTACATGCCGGGAGAATCGCGGCCTGTACCATTCAGTCGAATGATCTTCTTGGGCGACGGCGATAGCGACATTCCAGCGATGAAAATGATGACTTATCAAGGCGGCCATTCCGTCGCCGTATACGACGAACTGCGCAAACCGGAAGACCTTGAGAAAATTCATCGGCTGATATCCGACGGCCGCGCAGACTTCGTTGCGCCCGGAAACTATAAGGAAAAGTCTCAGTTAGACATCATTATCAAGGGCATACTCGGGCGCATCGCGCACACTGTAAAAGATCTCTGAACTCGCTAACCGGCGGCGTGAAGCCCCTTACGTTCAAAACCCCCAATGAGTGAAATGGCCTGTTCTCGACATTTGGCGATTCTTGGTGGCATCATTGGCGCATGGAAATCCCAATCGTGATTTCCCGAGTTAGTTTTCTGTGGGCCAAATCGCTCGGCCCATGGCTATCAGTGTGGGCGATTCGATACAAAACAGATTGTGATTTCAAACTCAGCCCAACGGTGCGTACCGTGCGTTGGTTAGTAGTGGTGGTCGGATACTTCTTGGCAGCGTCTCTGCCCGGACCCGGCATCGTGCGCTTGGTTCCGGGACTGACTGGTCTGTGCTTTCTGTGCTGGCCTAACCTTGCCTACCATTTCACGAACTTCTTCGTTCGTTGGCCCAAGACGGAGGGCCGTGTGACGTCCTTTACGCTTTCGGAGTCGTATCCAGTGCTCAGCTATTCATTCGAGTTCGGCGGCAACACTTACGGCGGCAGGACTGCGCTGAAGTCAGATTCCAACCGATATTCAGAGGGTCAGGCCATAACCATCGCATACGACCCGTTCAACCCCGACGAATCCAAGGTCTCTCCCTGAACTGCTGCTATCCCAACCAACTGTTGAAACATCCCCATTTACACTCATTGACCAAGCCCGCCGATCCTCAAATGAGTGTAATGGCATGATTACGTCAAGGTGACTGGGCCTGCGCTACCCTCTAGAGTTGAGCATCCCTATGCTAATGCGCGCAGCTTTCACGCTCGTCTTCGTAATGGGGACACTTTCGCGATGCGGGGCGCAGTGGACGCCACCGCAGTCGATTATGGATGTGCTTGACAGCGCTAAAGTCTCGGGGTCCATGGAGCTTTCAGAATGCACATCAGACATGCCGAAATTTCCACAAGCTCGAGGCCGAGTTCACTGAGACACTCCACTCCAAGTCGCTCGTATGGGCACCAGATGGCGATGAAGCATTTGATGATGGTAGCTATGTGTTGCAGTTCGACGTTGGTGATCGCGTTGTAGAACGTGTCGGAGGAAAGCCAGACCTCTCGCACGCCAACTGTCATTCGCTACGCATTTTACCCGGACGCGATAGTTGGCGAAACGTCGCCGTTGCACTCATTGAACTAGCAAGGCAGGAAAAAGCCCGGTAGAGATAAGCAACACCACCAGAACCGCCCACAGCAGGACACGCAGCTGCCCCTGCTGGCCAGCAAACATATTAAGAAGACGTGCCGTGACGCCAGCAATCGGGGCACAACGACGTACTTACTGCCGCATTGCCCCCCCTGCAAGTGCTGTGAGCACAGCCATATGGCGGTGGGACCATGAGCATTGCCTGCCTTGGCTGCATCCTTCTGACTTTGCGGGCGTTACGCGAGAGGGGGTATGGGGATCGAAGATGAATCGGCGCGATGCCACAAACCGCGCGCCCGCCTTTTTGCGCGTGCGTGCCTTACGTTTGCCCTGCATTTCTTATGACATTGGCCTTGTACCGGCCCCCGTTAGGCGCATAACCAAAGCGATTAGACCCGTAACAGCCAAGCGCTTAGGTATGCAGGAGACGACGGAACACGAGGCCGCTGTGCTGCTTGGCCGCCGAGGCGGAAGCGCAAAAACGCCCGCGAAGGCCGCTGCCAGCCGGGCCAACGGCGCGAAGGGCGGCAGGCCACGCAAACCGGCCAGCGAACAGCCCTCGGATTTACGTCCGGGCTGTAGCTGCATGGGCCGTCCCCCGGCCTGCGTGATTGTCCAGCCACGGAAAGAAGGCCAATGAGCGCCCCAATCAGCCCCGAAGAACACAAGCTAAAAGGCACGCGCCCCACCCGCGCCGCCGACAACGGGCAGGACATTCCCGCTGGCCGCCCAGCTTACCCCAAGGGCATTTCGCCCGAAGCGAAGCGCGTGTTTAAACGCCTTTGCAGTGTGCTGGAAAAACGCCGCGCGCTGACCCACGGCGACGGCGAATTGCTGCGCCTGTATTCAATCCTTTTTACGCGCCACGAAACTGCAATGGCCAAGCTGCTGACGGAAGGCGAAATTTGCACGTACACGCGGCTGGATAGCAACGGTACAGCGCACGAAATGGAAAAGCCGAACCTGTGGTTGAAGGTTGCGGAGACGTGCGAACGGAACATGGTTGCCTGCCTCGACCGCATGGGCCTGACACCCAACGCGCGCGCGAAGGTCAAACAGGTTGGCGACAAGCCCAAGCCTGCGGCCACGCCTGAGGAAGAATTCTTCGGCAGCATTGGGCAACCGGCGCAGGCCGCGCCCGGCAGTGCAAGCCTGCTGGACGATTTGGACGACTTCGAAGCGGACGTGAAGCAATGAACGAGCGCTCACACATTCACATGCTGGCCGCGTGGGAGTTTTTGCGGCGCGACAGCAAGGTAGATATGCGCGAGTGCCTTGTTATTGCGGAAGCTGCATTTGTGAGCGCGGAAGTTGAGGACGTGCGCGTGCAGACGGACCTTGCAGCGGAAGAAAAAGCAGCGCAGCCCACAGCCCCGTTGACGGACAAGCTGCAATGAGCCTGCTGTACCTATCGCGCAAACGTGGCGTAACAGCCGCATGTAATACCGAGCGCGCCAACGCGCTATTGGAGCCGCAACCTGCGGCTGAGGAAATGCAATGGACATCAAGACCAAAAACACGGGCAAAACTTTTTACGAAGTTTCTAACGAACTTGGGGCTGTGCTGCTGGAGCTGGGCATGGTCGAGCGTGTCAACCCAACCATTAACCCGCCCCAACCGCCCACCCCGAAGTGGGGCGTGACGGTCAACCTTGGCGGCAACACATGCATCGTTTACACCTTCGGCGCGACAACGCTGTGGTACGACGGCCTGCCCAGCAATGCCAAGCACGGCTTCCAGCGCCGCAACTGGCGCGGCGAACTTACCGGGCCGGAAACGCCCGACCACATCGTTGAGTTGTACATGGCGCAAATGCAGCCGACTGACTGGGTCCGCGTTAACACGGATGCAGCACTGGAAAGGCAGCGCTTGCAGAACATCGCAGACAAACAAAGGAACAAACGCGCGTAACAGGCGTGCTGAACATTGGAGGTGCCTTATGGCACATGAAATCGTAGCACCCGAACAGCGTGCAATTTTGTTGGTTGGTACCGTCGAGCAGCGCTTGCAGGCGTTGGGCTGCCCGGCTGGATTGGCCAAGCGCGCGCAGCAGCTTCACGAAACGCGCAGCGCCACGCCAACCAAACCCACTGTAAGCAAACCAACCGTCCTGTCCGATGCGACCGGCGACTATGAACGGCAACGCAAGGCCGCTGTAATCGCAGTGGAGATTGAAGCGGACCGGCGCGCTGGGCATATCAGATAACCCGGAGGGGCTGTGAGCAAAGCAATTGGAAGTGAAATCGAAAGTAAACCAGCGCGGGCTTATGACCCCGGCCTGACGGGCTTGCCACTGGCCCAGCGGCCCGGCATTAACCTGCCAACGCCTGAGAACTTGCAGCGCGTGGCCGACGAAGCCGCAGCCCAGCGCAACCGCACGGCTGCTGAAGTCACGCCGCAGGAATTTGGCGCGCAGTTCGGCATTCCACGCAACTTCGCACTGTTTGTCCAGCGCCTTGAAGCGCGTGTACTGGAAATGGAACGCGACAACAAAGACCTGCGCGAGCGTGTGGCCAAGCTGGAACGGCCTGCGCACATGCGCGACAGAAGTTAGGTGCCCCGGCTTATGCGAGTGGTTACTGTGAGCATCCCAAAGTGTCCAGCATTTCAGGAACTACTAAGTAAAAAAAGGGCTGGCCACCGTCCAGTTGACTTGACTGGCAAGCGGTTCGGCCGCCTGCGCGTCCTGACTTACGCTGGCCGTATCCCGGAACGGCGTACCTTCCTATGGCTCTGTGAGTGCGACTGTGGTGAACGAAGGGTTGTCGCCTACCCTGACATCGCACACGGCAGCATAACAAGCTGCGGATGCCGCCATAGAACACACGGCCAGTCCAATTCCGTCGAATACCAAACGTGGTATTCGATGCGGAATCGCTGCTATAAACCCCAATGCAAGTCTTATAAGTTTTACGGCGGGCGCGGCATCACTATCTGCGACCGCTGGCTCGGCCCAAACGGTTCGCAAATTTCTTTGCCGACATGGGTAAGCGGCCCAAGGGTAAGTCGATAGACCGCATCAACGTAAACGGCAATTACGAACCGCAGAATTGCCGCTGGGCAACGAACCATATTCAATCGCTAAACAAGCGCAACAACAAAGCCAACAAACCGGCGGCCAGCCCGCAAGCCGACGTTACATCTTTTGCCGTGGAGGAGCCGTTCTGAAGTTTTGATACAAGCTGGGCTGCGCTAATTTACTTTGTCGCGCTTAGGGTCTGCTTCCTCAGTCGTCGGCTGATTTTCTTGAACCCACCAAGGCGATGCTCCGTTATGTATGCGCACGGCCTCCGCGACGGCGTCAGTGTGCGGACCTCGAACATAAATGTGGTAATCCGGAGCAATCTCCGGTGGCAACTGTATGACGGACGCAAAGACATTCATCATGCGATTGCAAGCGTCAATCGTTTGCAAAACAATGTGCCCGACCCACGGAAGTATTGAAGCGATGTTCTCGTTGTAGTGGTGCTCCGCCCGCCATCCCTTGAACGACACAAATGGAGGAACCTTTGGATTGACACAAAAGCCCCGTTCAGTGTCGAAGATAAAACCAACGGATCTGCCACCATGCACGACATTGTCCCGCGCGCTCCTAAGCTCCAGAAAGAACTGCGCCACATTTGCATATTCCTGGGCCAAAGGTGCTGGCAGGGCATACCTGTCTTCAATCTCAACGGCGCTCTGCAATTGATTACTACGAACTACCATGTCCCGAAAAGATTTTGGCAACATCGGGGCTGCTTTGTGACGTTCTTGGGCAACGGGATCGTTTAGTTGCACCGTTTTCCAAATCGTTCGAATTATTTCTTGCAACGAATCAAAAACGGTACGCGCAAGAATCACCAAATATTCCAGTTCCGTGGATGCGAAGCTTGCAGCACCGCGCGCAGGCAGCCTGTTCCTACAATCGAAGAAAAGCCGGAGCTTGGCCAAAGAAGTGCCCATATTGTGAAAGTCGTCGGAAATTGCTTCTATGAGTGGGCACACGTCAGGCCAGCTCGCGCGCTGCCACATCTGTTCAATGAATGGAATGTACAGGTCGGGTTCCCGCGCCGCCCCCACGCCGACATAACCAGTTTGCACAGCTTCTACAACCTTTGCCCCGACAAAACCTTCGGGCGTGTTTATCCACAGATGCCAATCATTGCCATCCCAAAGTGGCATGACCTTAACCGTTCGCCCATCGGTCAAGTGTTCGACCCTTAAGTAAGGAATGGCCTTGAAACTTTCGATGCTGGCGCGCGCATTGTTCACGGGTCCCTCAGCTGCCTTTAGTATAGAAGCGGCACTTGAGGCGTTCATTTCAAAGTGTTGTCACCCGGCGTTAGAATGCCTTCTACCAAGAATAGGAGGCAACCGGCAGTGTCGAAGGAACTCGCGAACCTGCTGGATTTGAGAACCGCGTGGGGGCGTGTCAAAGACGACATAGCCAACCGCGTTTTCATCCGGCATCCATATTCTGTCTCCCTCGTTGAGTCTGACCTTGACGGTTGGCTTGAACACCGTCGAAACCTTATTCGCGAAGACAGGTACGTGCCGGGGTCGGCCTTCATCTGCGACGTACCAAAGGGAAGCGGCTTGATCCGACCGGGTGCTCACCTTTCTTATACTGACCGATTGGTCTATACCGCGTGTGTTGGCGCTTGTTTCCCTGCTATTCACAATCGCCTGAGGTGGTCGCAGGGCATTACGGATTTTTCGTATCGGCTTGCTGCCCTTCCAGACAATCCGAAATGGCTCAGAGACCGGTTTACCGGCTGGCAGGACTTTCGCCAACGCAGCCTTGCGCTTATCGAAGCCGGGGCAGCCTATGTGGTAATGACTGACATTACCGCATTTTATGAAAACATTGATTTGAGCCTTCTGTTTTCAGATTTGCGAAGCACCGGCGCTCCTGAAGAAGCAATAAATCAACTCAGTGCTTGTCTTAACAAATGGGCGCAAGTACCCGGCAGGGGCATTCCTCAGGGTCAAAGTCCTTCAGACATATTGGCTAAGCTTTATCTGAATAACATCGATGAAAAGCTGAAAAATATGGGATACGAACACTTGAGGTACGTCGATGATACCCGAGTGTTTTGCACCAGTTTGCTTGAAGCCAAGAAAGTGCTGGTGGACCTCAGTCGTCTACTGCGGCGACGAGGCTTGAACTTGCAATCTGCCAAATCACAGATTCATAGGGCAGACAACGCGCGCGCGGGAATAGAGGAGGTCACTGCCGTCGTCAACTCAGTCCGCACTCGGTTTATCAGCGAAGTGGTGAAGCAAACCGGCTATGGTGACCCCTACATGAGCGTCACGGAGGCGGATGAGATTTTGGACGAAAGCCCAGAGGCAGCGCCCATAGAAGTAATCCAAGAAACCTATCAAACGTACTTCATTGATAGCGACGATAACTTCAACAGAACTCTCTTTAGATTTTTGCTCAGTCGGCTCGGTAAGCAAGCAGATGATTTTGCGGCAGCGCATTGCCCGACACTTTTAGAAGAACATCCAGAAGAAACGGACGCCATACTCGAATATTTAGGCCGCGTGGGGAATGTTGAGTACCATGAGCCAGCGCTGTTGGAGTTTTTGACGTCGAACCGGCTGGTCTATCCGTATCAGGTCTATCAGATTGTGGAATGGTTCCTCGAGCGCTCGGCGACGCCTTCAAGCGAGCTAATCGAAGCCGTTAGAGCAATTGGCTTCGATGCCTCAACGCCACGATATGTAAAGACCTACTGCCGGGCGTTCCTCGGAAAATTTGGTTCTGCTGCCGACATCGAAACTATTGCTGATTTGTACGATGAAACTACCGACCCGTCGGAGAAGGTTGAAATAATCTGTGCCATCGGAAGACTTGAGCGGGGGAGACGAAACAGCCTGCTCGCGCGGGTGGAGAAAGATGGGGAAATGAACCTGCGGGCCGCAAAGTGGGTGAGAACGATTGTCTCTTGAAATCAGCGGCACAAAAACGGCACACCCGCCGGTAGGGCGGGTGTAAGTGCTTTATTTGTGGCAGCCGGACCTGTAAGCCGAAAACCGGAGCCGGGCCTGTGGCAATGACGGCAACTATGGCCGCACCACCCCCGTTACCCTTTGCGGCCCTTGCGCGGGTACAGCCCGGCCTTTGCCAGCAACGCGCGGATGCGCCCAACCCTGTAGCCCGTACCATTGGGGCGCTGGCCGGTTCCAATCGCTTGCGCGATTTCTGTCAGATTCTTACCGGCGCGCCACATGCGTTTCACTAGCGCAGCAGGCAGTGCGTCTTTCGGCCCCAGCTTTGCAGCCTGACCTTTTTTCACGTTATTTCCTCCTGCCCCGGCTGGGGCTGAACGAGACTCTGCTGGAATGTGTCGAATGCTCCGATGGCACTAAAGTGCTAGCGGCACGTTGTTGACTACAAAGGCGATGATTGCGTCGGGTACCCGGTATCATTCGGGTACGCGCCACTTGACACGGCTCCTCCAACTGCGTTGCAGTGATACAAAGATGACCAGCCATGAGTGACCAATCAAAAATCGAATGGACAGATGCGACATGGAATCCGGTTCGGGGTTGTACGAAGATAAGTCCGGGCTGTAAGTTCTGCTACGCCGAGCGTTTCGCTGAGCGATTTCGCGGTGTTGTCGGACACGCCTACGAATACGGCTTTGACCTTCGTCTCGTTCCCGAAAAGCTAATGCAGCCGTTGCATTGGCGGCAGCCGCGCATGATCTTCGTCAACTCCATGAGCGACCTGTTCCATGAGCAGGTGCCCGAGGACTACATCGCAGAGGTCGTGAAAGTAATGGCACGTGCAAATTGGCACACGTTTCAGGTGCTAACCAAGAGATCCGAGCGCATGATGGAACTACTCAATGGCAGACTTTCCTCGCTGGCCCGCCTGCGGCATATATGGTGGGGGGTCAGTGTAGAAAATCGTAAGCATGGCCTGCCCCGAGTGGCACACTTGCAAGCAGCTACCGCAGGCGTGCGGTTTCTTTCAATCGAACCCTTACTAGAAGATGTGGGCCGTGTGCCGTTGTCCGGCATCGCATGGGTCATCGTAGGCGGGGAAAGTGGACCCGGGGCCAGACCAATCCAAAAGGAGTGGGTACTTTCGCTGCGCGACCAGTGCAAAGCGGCGCGTGTTCCGTTCTTCTTTAAGCAGTGGGGCGGAACACAGAAAAGCCGTACAGGGCGGACTTTGGCCGGGCGAACCTACGACCAGTTTCCGAACTTAGCTACTATTCAGCCACCGGAAAACGAGATACGATTGCAACACCTGCGCGAGGCTGAGCAGGCCAGACTTAGATTCATATGACACTCGTCGATCCCGCCTACTTAGGGCGGGAACAAACCTTCGTCAAACACACCGTATTAAAGCAGTACCTCACAGCTTTGGCACTTATCGTAGGGCGCACGTTTGCCCGCGACATTGTATTTGTGGATTGTTGTTCTGGCCCGTGGGAAACTGTAACGCCCGACCTGTCCGACAGTTCTGTTGGGATTGCCACACAGCAGCTCCGGCTGGCCCGCGACACACTGAGTGCCGAAGGCCGTGCTGTTACTTTTCGATGCTTGTTTGTGGAAGAGAAGCCTTCTACCTTTGCGCTGTTGAAAGCCTTTTGTGATGACGTTAAAGATATTGAAGTCGAGCCTTTACTCGGGGATTTCACTCAGCGTATTCCTGACATTCAGCGATTCGTAGCACGGCGCAATGGTTCGTTCCCGTTTTTCTTCATTGATCCTACTGGATGGACACCGTTACAGATCAAACCATTAACGCCGTTACTGCGAACCGAGCCGGGGGAAGTCCTAATCAATTTCATGACTTCGCACATTCGCCGATTCTTGACTGCGGACGGCAAAGACTTCGATGCACTATTGGGCCAACAGGCTTTAGAGTCCATTCAGAAATTGACAGGTCAGGAGCGCGACGATGCGGCGCTGTTCACATTCGCAGGCCATATTCGTGAGACAGGAAAATACCCATACGTCTGCACTACTGTTGTGCTGAATCCAGAGCGCAACGAATCTCATTTTCACTTGATCTATGCCACTCGTCACCACAAGGGTGTCGACGTATTCAAACAAGCTGAACGCAAAGCTAGTACGGTCATGACCACGGCCCGCGCCGAGATAAAAGAGCGGAAACGAATGGACCTGACGCGGCAGCCGAGGCTGTTTTCTATGGAAGAAGACGGGACTACTCCTGATCGACAACTGGTAGCTTTGAAAGATCGCTACGAACGAAGGGCAAAGGAGCTGGTACAGAACCATCTGGTGCTCAATCGACAGCGTCGTGTTCCATACGAAACAGTCTGGCAGATCGCGTGTCTCTTTCCGCTTGTGTGGGAAAGCGATTTGAGAGACTGGATTCGCGAATGGAAAGATAAACTCACGATTGTAGGTATGGAACCGAAACAGCGTGTGCCCAAGTGTGACGCTGGGAATGCGCTAGTTTGGAACGGCTGAGGGTTACGCGGGCAAGCGAAACTTAGGGCAGCAGACACGAACGTAATCTACACAGCCCGCGCCCGGCTTGGATAACCTGCTGGACATGGCCGCGAAAAAGCACGGCATGTCCCACACGCCCGAATGGTACGCATATTACAATGCGCGCCGCCGATGCAATGACGCGAACGCGAAAGATTGGAAGAACTACGGCGCGCGCGGTATCAGGTTCAGGTTCCGCAGCTTCGAAGAATTTCTTGACGAGGTAGGCCCGCGTCCGCCCTATACATCGCTGGATAGGATTAAGAACGACGGAAATTACGAACCGGGAAATGTCAGGTGGAGCGAAGCCACAGAACAAACGGCTAACCGACGCGACACTGTCATCGCGGAACTTGACGACCTCGATCCGCAGTAACCAGCTCGTCGCCCGGTGATAAAATTCCCGAGTATGGAAGACAAACCACCAGAGAAATTAAACCTCGCTGACGGCACCGTTACGCTTTGGCGTGATACCCAGTTCATGGTTGGCGGTCAGGAAGTGGGCAAGGGCGACCACATGATTGTCCAGCACCTCACTGGCAACGAGGAGGACGTTGTAATCGTTAAGATCGATGGCAAGAATAGAGTGAAGCGCGTCGTACGGCAGATGCAGGTGCAATCGCCTTCGTCACCTGCGCTGGATAGCACAGTGACATTTGGCAGTGTACTGGCCGATTTGGACGCCGAGACAGAGAAGCGTCTGCTGGCGCTCTACAAAATGTTCTCGAAAGCTGCCCCTTAATTTGCCCCTTAAAACATTGCCAAGTACGCCCAAATTGCCCATTTGGGGGTATGCGGGCACTAGCTATCTGATTGAATCTGCATGGAGCCTAGACAGTAAGCGCGGGTTCGTAATCGGCAGGTCAGCGGTTCAAGTCCGCTCGTCGGCTCCAATTTTCAATCCATTACCAACGTTTTCATTGGACGCTCAATTCATTGCGACGTGGTTTGTGACGTAGATTTCTCTGATCGATGGCTTCTCGCACCGGATCCAGGATCGGATGCTGATAGTGCATGGCGGTGCGCGGATCAATATGGCCCATGACTTTCATCACCATCGCGAGATTTCCCGTTGCTTCATACGCTGCCGTACCGAACGTATGACGTGCGCAGTAGAAGACCAACGATCCGTTTAAGTTCGCCTTGCTGCGAGCATCTCTGAATGGCTTTGCAACTGGTCTAGCCGAGTCTTGGTTTTAGCTTTTTAATTTTCGGGACCTGGTTTTGCAGTCCGAGCGTCGGCGGTGCATAGTCGCCACCGAAATACCGATTGGGCAGGCCGACTGGTTAGGTCAGGAAGAAGTCAAAGGACCTTCGATAAATTCTGGCCAGCTCATTCAGCTCCACCACATCTAGCCTTCGTTCGCCGGATTCAATTTTCGAAACCAATGACTGTGGGCGCTTGAGGCGGCGAGCAACCTCGAGTGGGTCAGCCCAGATTCTGCTCTGGCTTCTTTTAACCTTCCCAGGAACTGCGCGTAGCAATGGCGGTAGCTTGCATCTTTCAGGGCGGCTGGATTATGGCCATCCAGCCTGGGTTATCCCAAAATTAGGATAATACGGGCCGAGGGTGGGGAAAGGGTGCGGGTCAAGCACCGGAAACCCGTAGCGGGAAGATCCGATCGTCGGACTCACCTGGTGCCGGTCAGGATATCCACGGTGAGTTGGTCGAGCCGTTCGTAGGGCAGGCGTTTTTTCAAGATCGCGTCCTTATCGAAAACGTGTGCCAGCAGCGCTCGATGCCCTTCTTCGAGTAGTCTCCGGCCGGCGGCATGCCGTTAGACGCGGATCGATTTCCTTAAGGATGGCCTGAATTTCCTTGTCCGCATTCCAGCGGCTCGCTTTTCTTTCATAATCAGGTAGGTTCGCATGCACCCGCGCGCGAAGTCTTTCACGCCTTCGTAGTCTTCCGTGCGATATGCGTGCGCGTCGAAATGTCGCGAGCCCGCGTAGCCGACGTCCTCCAGAAATTTCACGAGCCAGAATGCCGATTTCAGATTTGCTGACCCGAAGCGGAGATCCTGATCGTAGCGTCCGGGCATTGATCGTTCAAATCGATGTGGAAAAGCTTGCCGCACTCCCATGCCTGCGCCACTCCATGCAGGAAGTTCAGGCCGGCCATCTGTTCATGCGCGACTTCCGGGTTCACGCCCACCATCTCCGGATGATCGAGCGTCGGGATGAACCCAAGATAATGACCCGGTGGTGGCCATATAGATATCCCCGCGCGGCTCATTGGGCTTGGCTTCCATCGCAAATTTGAATCCGTACTTTCGGTCGAGATTGTATTCGCACAAATAGTTCACCGCCTCGCGCAGCCGCTTGACAGCTTCATCGGGGCGGCGGCAGGCATCGGTCTCCACGCCTTCACGGCCGCCCCAGAGGACGAAAATTTTCGCGCCCAATTCCGCGCCGAGGTCCATCGCTCGCATCGTCTTTTGGATTGCATACGAGCGAACTTCAGAATCGTTGGAGGTAAAAGCTCCGTCGCGAAAAATCGGATGGAAGAAGAGACTCACAGTAGCCATCGGCACTACAATTTTGTGCCGTCTCGCAGGCTTTTGAAACTCCTGACGATCCGGTCGCGCTGGGCGGCAGTCGCGTCGATCGGAACCAGATCGTTATCGTGCAGATTGACGCCCCAAGCGCCCACGTCGGCCAGCATGCGCAACAATATCCTCGGGCGATATTTCCGGGCGCACAAAATCGCCAAATGGATCGCGGCCGCGGTTTCCGACGGTCCACAATCCGAAAGTGAATTTATGTTCCGGGCTTGGGTTGTAATATTGCCGTTCGATTTCATGTATGTAAGCCTCCATCGCAATTTTAAAAAATAGATATTGACTCGAAAATCGATTGAGTCGCAGGATAAACGCGCCGGTACGCCGCATAATTGCTTATTCATGGCGCTTACAGCGGCGGCCGTTGGAGAAAACGGTGGCGACTCGACTACGGCCTCGCAGGCGCTATCAGCCGACGGCCACATTCTCGCGCCTACTCCTGCGAGAATTGCCGCGCCGTATGCTGCCCCTCTTCCGCCTCCACCGATTCCACTTCGTGGCCGTACACATCGGCTTGAATCTGGCGCCACAAGGCGATCGCGCCCCGCCGCCTCCGAGGCGAATTGCTTCACCGGCACGCTCATTTCGCGAAAGATAGTGAACGTATCTTGCAGACTGAAAGCAACGCCTTCGAGAATGGCGCGAATGATGTGAGCCCGCGTATGCGACGCCGTGATCCCGACCAGTGCGCCGCGGGCATTCGGATCGAGATGCGGCGTGCGTTCGCCCATCAGATACGGCGTCCACAGAAGACCATCCGCAGCCGGCAGGGACGTGCCGCCGCCTCGGCGGCGAGGCGTCGTAGGCATCCGCAGCATGCTTGCGTGCACCGCAGCAGAAACTGATCGCGAAACCAGCGCAACGAAAGTCCCGCTGCCTGCGTCACGCCCATAACATGCCAGCGTCCGGGAACGGCATGGCAAAAAGTATGCAGTCGCCCTTCGGATCGAGCGCTGGACGATCGGTCGCTGCAAAAACAACTCCGGAAGTGCCGATCGTTGCGCTGACTGCGCCGGGCGTCGAACGATGCCCATGCCCGTCGCGCCTGCCGCCTGATCTCCCGGCCCGGCGACCACAGGGGTTCCTTCGGCTTCAGTCCGGTCTGCGGCTGCGCCTGCATCCGAGATTTTCCCGCACACCTCGGGCGATTCAAATAGGGTCGGCAGCAAGGACGGATCCATCTCGGCGGCGTCCAAGCATTTCACTCGACCAGCGGCGGTGCGCAACATCCAGACAGCAGCGTGCCCGATGCATCGGCAACATCTGTGGCCTGTCTCCGGTCATGCCGGAAGCGAACGTAATCCTTCGGCAGCATCACCGAGCGGACGCGTCTTCCAATTTTCGGGCTCGTATTTCGCGACCCACAAGAGTTTGGTAAGAGTAAAATTTGCGAGCGCGCGATTACACGTGAGCTGAATGAGCGTTTCGCGCACCAATCCGTTGGTTGAGTTCCCGGCATTGCTTTTCGGTGCGCACATCGCACCAGATCAGAGCGGGGCGCACTACCTTGCCTGCGCCATTGAGCATGACGGCGCCGTGCATCTGTCCGGAAAAACCGACGCAAGAGATTGACTTGCCAAGCAGGCCCCCCTGAGTCAACGCCTTGCGCACGGCAATAGTTCCGGCGCGCCACCAGTCTTCAGGATCCTGTTCCGCCCAACCGATCTTTGGGGAAGTAAAGGGATCGTGCTCTTCGATAGCAGAAGCGCGTATCTGCCCGGCTTCATCGACGATTACGGCGCGAGTGCCGCCCGTGCCGACATCGATTCCCAAAACATAATTGGGCATACCTAGTCTCGCTTCTGTTCACGCGCGTGGCGGTCACAGAATTTGAAATCAGTTTTTTCCATATTTTATTGTAGCTGCGCGGAAAAATCGCTCAATTCGAGCGTAGATGCCGCACGGGGTCAATTACAGACAACTTGAGCGTAAACGTTAACGGCGATATAGTAGCACACGCTCTCCCAACCCAACGCTAAAAATCGAGGTTAATTTCTTATAACGCTTTAACTTAATCCGCTTTACTGCGAAGGCGCTGTGGGTAGAGAAGGTTTCATTTGCCCCGCCAGGCTCTCGTCCGATTGCTCGTGTAGTTCGCGTGCCTTAGTAAGCTCCTTTTCAGCGTCTGCACTATCACCGCGAGTTTGATAGAGCCGGCCCAGCTGGTAATGTGCGTCCGGCTGAGCAGGGTCGAGACTCACGGCACGGAGCAGCGCCGTCTCCGCCTCCGCGTATTTTTTTTGCTGCATATACAAACCACCCAGATCCAGGTACGCGATTCGCAAATCGCCGTCGGTTCTCAGTGCCCTCTCGAAGAGCGCTTTCGCTTCATCCGGGTGGTTATTCTTCCACTGAATGTCTCCAAGATACGCCAGGGACTGGGCATGATCGGGTTCGAGGGCTATCTCCTGTTCAAAGGCCGGTTTTGCTTCGTCATATTGATGGGATTTCCAATGGAGATAGCCGAGGCCAAAGTGGATGTTCGGCTCTTTTGGCGCAATCTTCGCGGCCGTTTCAAACTCTGCTATAGCTTCGGAAGTCCGCCCCAGCCCGTCCAGCGCTTCGCCGGTTAAAACATGAGCGGCCGCCGAGTCCGGACTCTTCTCGACGATTCGGCGAAATTCCCCCAGTGCGCAGGCGTAGTTCTTTGCCCACAGGCAGCTCTGCGCGAGCGTCTGGAGGAGCTCAGTATTGTCAGGATATTCCTTTGCCACGGGTTCAAGGTATTGCGCGGCGAGCCTGAATTGTTTGGTGCCGTAATAACTCAATCCCAGGAGGGTGCGTGCCTGGCTGCTGTAAGGGTCTGCGGCCAGTGCGGAGCGGAGGGCAACAGCAGCAGCTTCGAAACGCCCGCGCTTGAACTCGCAGAGTCCCAGGTTCAGCTCGACGCCCGGCAGTTTTGAATTGAGACTTAGAGCTTTCCTGTAAGCAATGGCCGCTTCCGGATACTTCTGCTGTTTGGCGAGAACCACACCCAGGCTGGCAAAGGCCGCTGCGTCCTGCGGATCGTGGCGCGTCACCGCTATCCAAGCCAGCTCCGCGGCATCCAGCTTTCCTTGCTGTTCGAGAGCCATCGCTTGCGATGGCGTAGCAGCTTGTCCACTTGCGAACGCCGGGAGAAACAGCAGGAAGGCAACCCACGGGCGGGTGCAGCTCTTCATCCTGGGCCAACGGTGTTTTCGTTTGATAACCCCAAGCGTAACCGTCATTAAGGAAGTGTAACCCGCCGCTCAGGGCAGCAAAGCCTGCTTCCGCGGATTTCCCGCGTCAGCCTCACAAAGACACGCCCCGCATGCGCAGTTATGGAGCGCATGCGGGGCTAACCAGTCGCACAGCGGCTAGAAGAATAGTTTCAGCGCCAATTGGAACACTCTGGGATCAAACGCCCCTGTAATAGCGCCAAAGTTGCTGGCGCCTAAGGCGAGACTCATGCCTCCATTATTGGCGTCACCTTTGAACTGAGTATGGTTCCAGACGTTGAAGCTGTCTGCTCGGAATTGCAACTTGAAACGCTCGGTGAAGGCAAACGTCTTTATGATCGATAAGTTCCAGTTGTCGCGCCCCGGCCCACGCAAGGCGTCGAATCCTAGATTGCCCCAACAATCTGGCCCAGTCGCGCAGGCCGGCGCGGCAAAAGAAGCCGGATTGAACCAAGCACTCACCGTCTTCGGATAGGAGATTGGTCCAGTGAGATCCGGCCGGTTTCCATTGTTCCAGCTTGAGCTGCCGCCGGCGTTCGGAATGACACTGGCCGCGTTTTGTCCGTTAACCCCGAGATTCAGCGGAGCTCCAGATTCCATCGTAACGATCCCTGAAAGCTCCCACCCGCCCACGGTTGCTTTTAAGAGATGGTTGCTTGAATTCCGGAAAAACGGCAGCTGATATACAAAGTTCACGAACGCAACATTAGTACGATCATAGTTGGACGGACCGCGGTCATACGACGGGCCAACATAAGGGTTCGTGGTGTTCGAGAGATCGCCTCCGCTATTGTTCGCGAGCCCTACTTCATCAATAGCTCGCGAATAGGTATAGCCGACTTGCAGCTGAAGATCCGGTCTTACCTTTCCGTGAAGGTCAACTTGAAGGGAATTGTAGTGAGAATTGGCTCCGTTGTATGCCAATTTAATCCCGTGATAACCCGGATAGATCATCTCCTGATTGATGCCGGCTCCGTTCCCGGCGACTAGCGCCGGCACATCGGCAAGCGGGGGCAGATTAAGCTCATTGTAATAGTTCTCATGCCGGTTCTGGCTACCGACATAAGACACACCCAACACCGCCCGAGCTCCCAGTGCCTCCTGAACGCCCAGGCTGAACTGGTAGCTTACCGGCGGCGGGTAATAGGTCGAAATGCCAGTAATGTTCAGGGGAAGAACGGGCAACAAGGCCGGCGTGATGATGGTTCCTTTAAGGACATTCAATCCCGGATTCGATAGGGAAACGTTGTTCAGCGTCGGGTTTAGATCTCCCGGCGGATTTGTGGCACCGTTGTACATATCGTTGCCCTGAATCCGTTCATACATCAAGCCAAACCCGCCACGGATAACCGTCTTTCCTTGACCGCTCAAGTCATAAGAGAAGCCGAGGCGCGGTCCGAAATTGAGCCACGAATTATTTACCAAGCCCTTCGGAATGCCATTCTTGCCGCCGATGCCGATGCCGTTGGTATAAAACTGAACCCCCGCCAAAATCGGATTCGGACTTGAGCTCAATCCCGGGCTCGGTCCACCCGGGCAAGCCGGGGCAGAATTGACACTGCAAACGTTTCCATTCGAATCAAAGGTTGCAGCGGCGTTGGGGCTGTAAAGACTGGGATAGAAGTTCGAAGACTGCTGGTTGGCTTCGTAGGTGTGCGGAATACCATCCCAGCGCAGGCCAAGGTTTAAAGTGAGGCGGGGAGTCACACGCCAGTTATCCTGAGCGTAGGCAGCCAGCGAGATGTTATTCCACTGACCTGTGATCTTGACTGCATCTTCCGTATATTGCTGACCATACCCCAACAGAAAATCTGCAAAATCGTAGCCGCAACTTACCGTCGCAGAAGAAACGCATCCTGTGGGTGAAGTAAATGTCCCGTTGAAGTTAAAATTGCCCTGTGTGTTTGCGAAGGCATCCTGGCTTTTCTTGTAAAGCGCCCAGCTAAAACCAAACTTCAACTGGTGTGCGCCTCTGGACCAGGCAATATCGTCGCGAAGCTGATAGTCATCCGCTTTATTGTTCCAGGGGGTCCAGTTAGAGGTGTAATTCGCTCCCGTAAGGCCGTTCAGATTTATCGACGGGATGCGTTCATCTGCATTTGGTCCCTGAAAGAGCCGGTTGAAAGTGAAGTCGCTTGGAGCCGAAATCAGCCCATCCGGAATGATGTGGATACGGTTGCCGTTGTAATTGAATGCCGCTTCGTTGAGCAGGGTCGGGCTGATGACGTAAGTGGTGTGAACCACGGCGCTGTAAGAGGGGTTGCCGAAAACATTGGCGATCGTTGGAACGTTATCGCCACTCCACTGCGTGGTTCCGTAAGTTTGTGAGATCTGCTCCGAGACCCAGTGTCCGAATACTGAAAATTTCGGCGTGAACTGGTGATCAATCCGGGCAATCTCTTCGCGCACCGAGGTCGGAGAATTGTTGCCTCCGAAAAAATTGTTGCCGGCATTCGGTTTTGGAAAAATCCCGCCGTACTTGCCGCCCGCATTCAGCAAAGCCACAGCATTACTGTTGATCAAGCAGTCGGGAATGGTGTTGTTGGGGAAGGGCGAGCCGGGCGCTACAGGCGATACGCCGCCGGGGCAGTTGGCGCCAAAACCGCTGATGCCGGTGGGCGCGACGAAATCCACTGTCTTGCCGTTGTAACTCGCGGGGAGAACCGCGCCGGTTCCAGCGCCATTTGCGTCTGGATATGAGCTTGCAAGTGGAACGGGCAGATTGAGCAGGCCGCCGTCAACCTCGCTGCGCCACTCCATGTTGTAGAAGAAGAAGGTCGGGTGCCCTTTAAATATTGGAACTTGCCCGCCGGCATTGAAGCCGTAAACGTTGAAGCGCAACTCGGCCACTTTCCCGGGGGCAGGATTGAAGTAGTTGCGCGCATCGAGATCGTCGTTACGGAAGAATTCCCACGCCGAAGCATGAAACGTCTTGGTACCAGACTTAACCGCGGTCGTGATGGTCGCAGCCGAAGCCAGTCCATACTCGGCGCTGTAATTAGAGGTCAGGTTGTTGAACTCGGCAATGGCATCCACGGAGGGCATGACGCTGGCACTGCTGCCGCCACGATCGAGATTCTCGCCCCCATCGAGCAACTGCAGGTTGTGGCCGGCTCGCTGGCCGTTAATGCTTACGGTGCTATCCCCGCTCACAGGCGTGAAACCTCCTTTGTCTGACTGGAGACTGGAAGCACCAGGGGTGAGAGCAAAGAGCGAATACAGGCTGCGTCCGTTGATGCCAAGCTGACTGATCTGTTCGCTCGTGATGACGGTGCTGACTTCGCCTGTATCGGTCTGCACGGCAACGGTACTGGCCTCGACGGAGATTGTCTCCTGTGCGCTTCCGACTTCCATTTTGAAGTCGACGCGAGTACGGTCGGCTACGTTTAGCACGATGCCCTTCCGCTCGTTCGATTTGAAGCCTTTGGCCAAGGCACGCACGTCGTAACGCCCAATGCTCAAGCCGGGCGCTACGTACTGACCATCGCTGTTAGTGGAGAGACTGCGCTTTGTCCCCGTGTCGACGTTCTGGATATCGACCGTCGCACTGGGAACAACTGCGCCTGAAGCGTCTGTCACTGTTCCGACGATTGTGGCTTCCTGGGCCAGCACGTGCGCCGCAGAAAAGGTTAGAAAAACAGTTAACAACAGCAGCGCGAGGCGCAAATCGCGTCCTTTTCTGGCAAAACGAAAACTCCCGGCGTACTTGGGCGAGAGAGACTTCATTGACAGCCTCCAAATATAAGTTTTTGTGGCCGAAATGGGAGAATGCTCTCCCCAGTGTTCCGGAAACGTTAACGGTCATACATCGATTGCGTATTCTCTGTCAAGGAAAAAAGTGATAAGGGTAGGAATATTACAAATCACGGGCCCACCGGAGCAGTACGAAATTTGAATCGATGACCTCAACGCCAACGGACTAAGCGCCGAGCTCAGCCTTTTGCTGCCCTCACTCCTGATCGCAGCATCAGGTGCCGTGGCGCTCCCAAAACCCTCGGCCCCAGCTGAACCTTGGGCGTATACTTTGCCCCGAGGCTTTATGTTTACGCAAATCATCAGTGCGCAATGTTTCCTGCTTGTGCTCGTCTCCTTGCAGCTTGGTCAACAAAATAACCCCTCTCCCGCCGTTCAGAGCGCAATTGAGTTTCCGGCGCAGCTGCAGCAAGGCGTAGTCGCCGGAAAAACCGCTATCGGGACCAAGGTGCAAGCGAAACTTCAAATGGCAACCATGGTGAATGGAACCGTAGTCCCGAGGAATGCCACGCTGTTTGGAGAAGTGACAGAATCAACGGCGAAGATCTCAGGTAGCCCGTCCCGACTGGCGATTCGCATCGACTCGGCGCAGTGGAAAAATGGCTCAGCGGCAATCAACGCTTACTTGAGCGAATGGTATTACCCCACGATCGCCGAGCCTGGTCAGAACCTGCAATATGAGCCGCCGCAATCTCCGACCAGAACCTGGAACGGCCAGGGCGCCTATCCGAATCCGAATTCTCCGTCGTATAAGCCTTTTCCAGGTGGGGATTCCGATGCGAAACAAAATTCCGTTCCGCAGCCTGCCGCGAGCAAAACTTCGGAGCATCGCGCTCTCCTGAAAGACATCGAGTTGGTTTCTTCTGGTAACGGCGCCTTTGTGATCGTCTCGAAACGAACCAACATCAAACTGGATAGGCTGACGACTTACGTCTTTGCCACCAGCGATCTTTTGGCAACAAAGTAATTCAAATCCTTGACGTTAGGATTGCGGCTATGCTACAAGCGTCGAGCGCACCGTAACCGTTTACGTAACCGCTTCCTATGAAAACGTCGGGAAAGTATTCCCACTGTCTTTCCTCAGCGGGGACGTGTTGCGCAGGAGATTCAATGGCAACCCACTACCGGATGATTTTCCACCTGGCTTGTTTGTTTCTTATTTATTCGCGCTTGACTGCACAGACCGCTCGGACGCCTGACTATTCAGATCCCTCACAACCTATTGAGGCCCGTGTCAACGATCTTGTGGGCAAAATGACTTTGGAAGAGAAAGCGTCCCAGCTGGTGAATCAGGCGCGCGCGATTCCGAGACTGCAAGTGCCTGCCTACAACTGGTGGAGTGAAGCCCTGCACGGCGTAGCCAATGCCGGAACGGCCACGGTTTTTCCGGAGCCGATTGGATTGGCCGCGACCTTCGACGCCCCACTGATTCATGACATGGCAGTCATCATTGGCACCGAGGCTAGAGCGAAACATAACCAGGCCGTTAAAGCCGGGCGCCGCGACATTATGGAGGGCTTGGATTTCTGGTCGCCAAACATCAATATCTTTCGCGATCCACGCTGGGGCCGTGGCCAGGAGACCTACGGCGAAGATCCTTTCCTCACCGGCCGCATGGGCGTGGCGTTCGTCACCGGACTTCAGGGAGATGATCCGAAATATTTTCGAGTCATCGCGACGCCGAAGCACTATGCCGTCCACAGCGGCCCCGAGCCATCGCGGCACAGCATCGATGTGATTGTCTCCAAGCACGATATGGAAGACACATACTTACCTGCTTTTCGCGCCGCCATCACTGAAGGGAAGGCAGGATCCATAATGTGCGCGTACAACCGCGTTAATGGCCAGCCCGCATGCGCAAACACATTTCTCCTCCAGGACGAACTACGAGGCGCCTGGAAATTTAATGGTTACGTTGTCTCGGATTGCGATGCGATCGTTGATGTATTCGAAGGGCATCACTTCACCAAGAGCCAGGCCGAAGCGGCCGCCGTCTCTCTGAAACGAGGAATGGATAACGAGTGCGGCGACTTCTTCACCGTTACGCAGGATAACTCTGATTATGTGAAGTATCTGGACGCTGTAAAGCAGGGAACGCTTAGCGAAGCCGATATCGATGTCGCACTCAAACGACTCTTTACCGCGCGCATGCGGCTGGGCATGTTCGATCCTCCAGAGATTGTCCCTTATGCGCAAACTCCGGAATCCGAGATCGACAGCGCGGCGCACCGCCAACTCGCGCTCAAAGCAGCGCGCGAATCAATGGTGCTCCTGAAAAATGATGGAGTACTCCCGTTGGCGGCAAACCTTAAGAACATCCTGGTGGTGGGTCCGCTTGCCGAATCAGTCGAGGTGCTGCACGGCAACTATGCGGGCACCGCTTCGCACGCTGTCAGCGCCTTAGAAGGCATTCGCAAACAATTCGCCGGCGCTCAGATTTCGTATGTGCCGGGAACAAATTTCTTGCGGTTGCCAACACTGATTCCGTCCTCGGCGCTATCGACCGACGACGGTAAGCCTGGACTGAAGGCCGAATATTTCCAGGGCGAGATTGCCGGCATCCCGTCGGTTGTCCGAGTGGACGAGTATGTCAATCTTCAAACCTTCCATCCCGATTCCCACGCACTCACTCCGCCGACAGGCCTGCACGATTTTTCCGCACGGTGGACTGGTTTTCTCACTCCAGCCGAGTCTGGCACCTATTCGATCGGCCTCGTGGGGTCGATGCAGCGCCTGTGGCTCGACGGAACGTTAATCGTTGATGACATGATCGGTCACGATCCCAACCCGCAAACGACCACAGTTCCGTTACAAAAAAATCATCGTTATGCGATCAAGGTCGAGTATGTGCGGGGCGGCCGTGAATGCAAATTGGTATGGTCGCCTGTCAGCGAGAATCCACTTTTCGAGGCAGCCTCCGCCGCGCGCCAGGCCGAAGCAATCATCGCCGTGGTTGGCATAACTTCCAAGCTCGAGGGAGAAGAGATGAGAGTCGATCTGCCCGGATTCAGGGGTGGCGACCGCACCAGCCTCAATCTTCCCGAAGAAGAGGAAGCGCTTCTGGGAGCATTGAAAGCGACAGGCAAGCCGCTGGTTGTCGTTCTCATGAATGGCAGCGCGCTCGCCGTCAATTGGGCAAATGACCATGCCAATGCCATTCTCGAGGCGTGGTATTCGGGAGAAGAGGGCGGGACGGCAATCGCGGAGACGCTGGCTGGCGCTAACAACCCCTCGGGACGCCTGCCGGTAACCTTTTACAAAGGTGTGGAGCAGTTGCCGCCATTCGACGACTACGCAATGGGCAATCGAACCTACCGCTATTTTGCCGGACAGCCGTTGTATCCCTTTGGTTACGGCCTAAGCTATTCGACATTCGCCTACAGCGGCTTGAAATTTTCGAGTAACGATTTGCAGGCCGGAGATCCGCTCGCAGTCGAAGTGGATGTGAAAAACACAAGCCAGAAAGCCGGAGACGAGGTAATACAAATCTATCTAACGTTCCCCAAATTACCCGGCGCTCCACTTCGAGCACTTCGGGGATTCGCCCACATTCATCTTGATGCCGGCGAGTCGCGGCATGTACAGCTTGCTCTACAGCCACGCGACTTAAGCTATGTAAACGACGCCGGAGATCGGCTGATTACGGCAGGAGAATACGTCGTGACCGTGGGCGGCGGACAACCCGGAACAACCGCCTCAAAGGTTGAGTTGCGGATATCGATCCGCGGCCAGCAACAATTGCCGGAGTAGAATTACGGAACTGTGCGTCTTATCATCGAGATGTTTTGCAAGCTTCGCCACGCGCTCCTCGCAACTTTGCTCGTGGTGCTGAGTGGCTCGACCATAAGGTCTCAGATTCCAGCAGCGTTAGCTTCAACACAGACAACGCCAGCTGAAACCGTCGACGCCGGAATCCGCTTCGTCTATCAGCCGATTGATTTTAGACTTGATAGTTGCGAGACGCCGGAGCGTCATGCGCCAGAGACAATGGCCGGTGGCGTAGCCATTTTCGATTACAACAACGACGGCAAGCTTGATATTTTCTTCACCAACGGAGCGGACATCAAAACCCTCCGCAAGACTTCTGCAAAATATTTCAACCACCTCTTCGAGAATGACGGCCACGGCCATTTCACAGACGTAACAGAAAAAGCCGGTCTAGCCGGGACGGGTTATGACATCGGTGTCGCGATCGGTGACTACGATAACGACGGACATGAAGACATCTTTGTCGCCGGAGTGTACCGAAATACTCTCTATCACAACAACGGCGATGGAACCTTCACTGACGTGACTGCCAAGGCCGGATTGAATAAGCCCGATGCCGAATATGGCCCACTCTGGTCCGTGGCCGCCGTTTGGATAGATGTCAATAACGATGGCCTCCTCGATCTTGTTGTGATCAACTACCTCAAATGGGATGTCGCCACCGAGCCCGCTTGTGAATCGTACGGGCATCGCGAGTATTGCCATCCCAAGATGTATAAGTCCACTCCCAATCAACTGTTTATCAACAATGGCGACGGAACCTTTCGCGATGCTTCAGTCGAATCCGGTCTTCGAGCGCATCCCGGCAAGGGTATGGGCATCGCGGCCGCCGACTCCGACCTTTCTGGAAAAATGGACCTGATTGTCCCCAACGACAAGCTGATGAATTCGTTTTTTCGCAACAAGTCAGGCGGTCACTTCGAGGAAGATGCATTCGATGCGAACGTCGCCTTGCGCGAGGATGGTACTTTCATTTCCGGCATGGGCGTCGATTTCCGCGATCTCGACAATGACGGCTATCCCGATATCGTAATCGCCGCACTGGATGGAGAGACTTTTCCAATCTTCCGCAATACCGGCAAAGGAAATTTTACGGAAGTGACCCGGGAGAGCGGAATGACAAAGCTCACACTACCTATGGCCGGCTACTCTCCGACGATCGCCGATTTTGATAACGATGGCTGGAAAGACATTTTTGTTTCGCGCGGACATGTGCAGTCACTGCGGGCAGAACCGAATCTGGTGGTGGCACAAACCAACACAGTTTTCCGCAATCTCGGCGGTATGACATTTTCTGCTCTGACCGCTGAGGCTGGGCTGACTTCGCAGGCTCCCTCGCGCCATCGAGGCTCGGCAGTTGGAGACCTGAACGGGGATGGTCGTTTGGATGTGGTAGTCACCGCGCTCGGTGCACCGACCGAGATTTGGATTAACCAGAGTCGCAACAACAATCATTGGCTGGAATTGAAGCTTCAAGGAACCAAAAGCAACCGAGATGGCATTGGCGCGAGGGTTAAAGTGGTGGCTGGCTCCGAAGCTCAGTACAACCACATGACCACCAGCGCCGGCTACGCGTCGTCGAGCGCGGGTCCGGTGCACTTCGGACTAAGAACGCACAGTTCCGCGGACCTGGTCCAGATACGTTGGCCTTCTGGCATCGTGCAAGAACTAAAAGATGTCGCGGCTGATCGCGTGATCATAGTGAGAGAACCGGCGCGATAGCGCAAAATCCTACTGCCTTCAGTTGAAGCCATCCGCCAGTTCGTCGCCGTTCCTTGAAGCCTTCTCTTTCGTCGATAATTCGCGGTTTTGGCGACGCAGAAAAAAATCCAGATTCCCACGCATCACCAAGTGCGGCGCCAGAGCAACATCGCGAGATTGATCGCCGCCATCCGCCAGGTGCTTGTACAACAGTCGGAATGCCATGCGGCCTTGCGTGCGGGGTCGTTGGTGGATGGTTGCCGCCACGGCTCCGCAACGAATTTGCGGAACGAGACCGGGAAACAGATCGGTGGTAATGATCGTCAGACGGTTCAGGATCTTCAGGTCGCGCGCTGCCTTCAGCACCGGAATCGAATCCTCCGTGGTTACATAAACGCCGCGCAGGTTCGGATGCTCTTCAAACAGCGTGCGGCACTTGCTGTAAGCCTCGGCTTCCATGCCATGGTCTTCTACCGGCTGCAAAAGATGCAGTTTGGGATAAAAAGAACGCAACGTCTTTTCGAAAGCGGCCGCTTTCTCTGCATGTTCAGTGATCGCCGTGTCAAACAAAGTAATCGCGACGTCCCCTTCCTGTCCTCCCACAAACCTGCCCATCAGGTCGGCTGCGATCGATCCGCTGGCAAGAGTATCGATAGCTACAATGCCCAGGCGCCCACTATCGGGGGCATCGGTAACCGCACATACGACGGGAATGTGCGCTCGCGAGGCTCGACGTATCCACGGTCGAAAAGTTTTTGGATGACTCGGAAAAGTGATGATTCCGTCCACCTTCTCGCGGATCGCAGTTTCAAACACTTCTTCTTGCCAGTCGCCAAGGTGCAGGTAAGTTCGAAAATCGAGTTCGATATTTTCCAGCGGCACCGCCGCGGCTTCTTCACGAATCCCTGCCCGAACTTCATCCCAGAAAGATGTCGTGCCCTCTAAAGTGTTGACCGATACGCGAAGCGTCTTCTTGGAAGATAGATACCGAGCCGCCAGATTGGGCCGATAGCCCAGCGTTTTCGCCATCCGCAAGACTTTGGCTTTTGTGGTTGCACTCACGTCTGCGTTGTCATGTAAGGCCCGATGCACGGTACCAATTGAGGTGCCGAGAGCCTTCGCAATGTCAAGCAGGGTAGCTGGTTGTTTGCCCATTTGTTAAGCCAAACCGCGTTGCGTGGCCGGCAATGCAACGTGTTTGCCGGAACAACACAAGTGGAGGTACGTTAAACCAACCTCCTCCCTGCGTGCAACCAGACTGCATATTGGCGTGGCAGCAAGTCGTTCGACATCGAGAGCCATTGTCAAGTCTCGCGAGTTGGAGAAAACTTGTAGCAATAAATCACTCCGAACGCCGCAAGAACCAATCCCCACCACAAATTGGCATGAAGATGAAATAAAACCACTTGATTCATTGGCGGATTCATCCACTCCCAAATCCCGGCCCCGGCGATGAGCACGCCATTCACCAATAGCGATATGCCAATGAAGAACCAGATCGAGATTCCGCTGCCATGCATGCTGCACCATCCCTAAAAATACCGTCTTAAAAGGCTTCTACCAGAGCGCAATATTCAGAATCACCAGCACCGCGATCACAACCGCCGCCCAGAAAATCGGCTTCTTGTAGAGCGGAAGGTTTCCAACGCTGGGAACCTCGGTCAGTCCATAAACAAGTCCAGTCAGCTCCGAGGCAGGCTTCGGCTTCGTCGCAAAACTCACAACCACGGTCACTATCACGCAGACCAGGAAGGACCACAAAGCCTGATACATATCTTGCGCAAGAGCCTTCGCATTCGGCGAAAGAGCTACATACCGCAGCGCCAAAGGATCGATCTTGACCCACGCCCACATGCTGATAGAAGAAAGCGTGCCGCACAGCAATCCCCAGAAACCCGCGGGACCTGTGGCTCGCTTCCAAAGCATTCCCAGTATGACCGTGCCGAACAGGGGAGCGATAAAAAAACTGAACAGCGCCTGCACGTAGTCCATGATGCTGGCGAACTGCATCACCAGATACGCAGTGCCCACGCTAATGAGAACCCCGATCACCGTTGTCCAGCGCCCCATCTTTACATAGTGATGATCTGGCGCGTCCTTCCTGATTAGGGCGCGGTAAATGTCATAAGTCCAGACCGTCGTGAACGCGCTCACATTTCCCGCCATGCCCGACATGAAACCCGCAATCAATGCAGTAATTCCCAACCCCAGCAGCCCCGGGCCGCAGTACCGGGCCAGCATCAGCGGAAGAACGTCATTATAGCTATGACCTCCGGCCGTCACCGCCGATTCGGCCGTAAGTTTCATTGGTAGAACGGCCAGTCCCAAAAGTCCAGGCAAGATGACAATGAACGGAACCAGCATCTTGAAGCCCGCGCCAATGATAGGGGCAATCTCCGCGCTTCGCAGGTCCTTTGCGGTAAGCACCCGCTGCACTACCAGAAAGTCGGTAGTCCAGTACCCCATTGAAATGATCGCGCCCAAGCCAAACACAATTCCTGTCCAGTGAATGCCCATCGGGTTGGTGGTGAAAGAACCTAAGCCCGACCAGAGGTGAACATACTGCGCTGAGGCTCGCTCCGTGATCAGAACTTTCAGATGGCTCCAGCCTCCAGTTTCATAAAGACCAAGAATCGGAATCAGCAAAGCTCCCGCCCAGATAAGAAAAAACTGAAGCACTTCATTGAAGATTGCCGATCTCAACCCGCCGAGTGAGACGTAAACAGCGACCGTTAACGATGAAACCCAAATGCTGAAGTTGATGTCCCAGCCAAGCACGATCTGCATAACCTTGGCCATGGCAAACATGTTGACGCCGCTCATCAGCACCGTCATGAATGCAAAAGAAACTGCTGACAAAACGCGGCTGGACTCGCCAAATCGTAACTTCAAATACCCCGGGACCGAGTGAGTTTTCGAGATGTAATAAAACGGCATCATAACCAGCGCCAGAAAAAGCATGGCTGGAATCGCGCCGATCCAGTACCAATGCGTGGCGAGGATGCCATACTGGTATGCTGAGCCTGCCCATCCCATTAATTCCAACGCGCCCAGATTGGCGGAAAGAAAACTCAGTCCCGCGACCCAGGCCGTCATTTCCCGCCCGGCCATAAAGAAATCTTCACTCGTATTAGCCCGGCTCTTGAGATAGAAACCGATAGCCAAAACAAGGGCGAAGTAGAATCCAATAATGAACACATCCACAACTGACAAGCGCACGAGCCTCGTTGCCTGAAACAAAGCCATCGCTGCAATCATTGATGATTCCTCGCTTGCCAGTTGCTAAAGCGCATCGCGAATCCAGTGATGTATTTAGCCTTGCCGATGTTCCGAAATCAAGGCTCGCCGATAACCCTTTTTGGACTTTCGCGTTACGGCCGTACAGCGTAAACGTTTTCGCCAGACGGTGTCAACAACCAAGCAGCTGCCGCGCATGGCCTCGTCAGCGGGCTAAGTGCCGGGTCTTGCCGCTCGCTCGCTGAAGGACTTCCATTTGGAGCGTTAACGTTTACGAAAAGGAATTCTTGTGATATCAATTAGAAGTGTCTACGCCAAAGCCCACGCTCAAAATCAATCCTCTCAGACCGCGAAATCCACGCTGTTCGGCCTGCGGATGTTGTTTCGGAAGCGAGGGATTAGCCGCAGACCTGATAGACGCTTTCGCACTTCACGTCCGCCGCCAACACATGAGCGCGAACTACACCTCACGGGGAGCCCACCCGATCGACGCTCGGGCCGGACGAACCGCGGATCAACGAGACTACCGCCGCATGGGCTTTCGTTGAGGAATTGAATTCGCTGGGCGTTCGGAGTTCGGCCGATGTGGCAGCTACACAGTTTAGATCTACTACCTTTGAGTTCTTTTGGAGCACTTTTCGCGGGAGCTGTCGCCACAGTTCGACCGCACGCACGCCCGCGAAGGGCGGCCGTCGATTGCGCCCGAAAAATTGTTGCGGGCGCAGTTCTTGCAGATGCTGTACTCCATCCGCAGCGAGCGTTTGCTGATGGAAGAGATCGATTACAGCGCGCTGTTTCGCTGGCACGTGGGGTTGAGTCTGGACGAGGAGCTGTGGGACGCACTAGCCGCCAAGGTGTTAGAGCCGCCGGGCGGGCAGCTCGCACAACCCGCGATGTCGTACCTTGCGCAGCAGAGCAATCGTCTTCAGCCAGCCGAAACATTCCTCGATCCATTTCCGCTTCCTTTGACTGGCGCGGTAACCGGCGTGACGCGTTGTCCGAGGGTCGAGGCACCTTTCTACAGAGGATGTAGTCGGCACAATATAACGGAGAAGAGAGAAGAACAGATGGCCCTAACCCTTCCTCATGGATCTCATTCCTTAGTCCGTTTCCCGATGGTTCAAGTCAATACTTCGCCAGCGCGGAGATATTACTTAATCCGATCTACTTCATTCGTTGGTCGTTTGTCCCCGGCACTTCCGCCTCAAAGGGTATTGCGTCTTAGGCGTACATTTCTTGTCGTTGTCGCACTGATCGTTATGGCTGTTGCCGCCCCGAGCATGGCTGCGCAGAAAGTCGAGTTGTCGATTGACGCATCCCAGCACGGCACGAAGATCGACCGCAATCTTTTCGGACAATTTGCCGAGCACCTCGGACACGGCATTTATGACGGGATCTGGGTTGGCTCCGATTCCACGATTCCGAATACACGCGGCATTCGCAATGATGTAGTTGCTGCGTTGAAAGCGATTCATGTGCCCAACGTGCGCTGGCCCGGAGGCTGCTTCGCCGACGAATATCACTGGCGCGACGGGATCGGGCAGCAGCGGGTCGTGAGGCTGAATCCCAACTGGGGCGGCGTGATCGAGCCGAACACCTTTGGGACTCATGAATTTATGGACTTCATCGACCAGATCGGGAGCGAGGCTTACGTTTCTGTCAATCTGGGCTCGGGATCTCCTCAGGAAGCGTCCGACTGGCTGGAGTACATGACCGCTGCGCAGGCTACGACGCTTGAGCAGGAGCGCGCCGCGAACGGGCATCCGATGCCGTACAAAGTCGGATGGCTGGGGCTCGGCAATGAGAGCTGGGACTGCGGCGGCAACATGACTCCTGAGTACTATCTGGACCGGATGAAGATCTTCAGCCGGTTCGTTCGCAACTACAATCCGGCGCAGACGGAGAAAGATCAAATGCTGAAGATCGCCGTCGGTCCCGGCGGCAGCGAACAGCGCTGGACCGATTGGACTGAATCCGTCATGAAGGCTTACCAGCAACACACGTGGAGCTGGGACATCAACGGCCTGTCCATGCACAGCTACACGGTCGTGAAGTGGCCGCCGGCGTTTAAGTCGGTAGGATTCGGAGAAGATGAGTACGCGCAGATTCTCAAGTCCACACTAGACATGGATGACCTGATCAAAAAGCATTCGGCCATCATGGACAAGTACGATCCGCAGAAAAAGGTTGCGCTCGTGGTGGATGAATGGGGCGCCTGGTATGCACCGTTGCCCGGCAGCAATCCGGGCTTTCTCGTGCAACAGAACAGCCTGCGCGACGCAATACTGGCTGCGCTGAATATCAACATCTTTGCCCGCCACTCCGATCGCGTTCGCGGCGCTAACATCGCCCAGATGATCAATGTCCTGCAGGCGATGATACTGACCGATCACGAGAAGATGGTGCTGACACCGACCTACTACGTTTACAAAATGTATCTGCCCTTCCAGGACGCGACGTTGGTGCCAATCACTTTTAACGCTGGCAGCTACCGGCACGCCGATATTACCCTGCCTCGCGTGGATGCCCTTGCGGCAAAGGATACAAAAGGGAAGTTGTGGCTGGAACTTACGAATGTCGACCCTGGCCAGGCGGTTGAACTGGAGGTGACGCTGACTGGCTTACAGGCGAAATCGGCTGCAGGGGAAACTCTGACTTCGGCGAAGGTGGACAGCGTGAATACATTTGAGGCGCCCGACACCGTTGCGCCTAAACCGGTTTCCGCGAAGATCGAGGGCGGTAAACTGACGCTACATCTAGCCCCGAGATCAATCACGGTCATCTCAGTTCAATAACTTTCGATTGCCTGCGAGATCCATGAAACCAGAAATCGGCAACGCAGCTGGCGAGAAAAAAGAACTGCTCTGGGAGGAGCGCTGGCATCCGCTGCGGGAAGAGTGGGTGATCGTTGCGGCGCACCGGCAGAACCGGCCGTGGAGCGGCGAGTTCGTGGACCGTAAACTAACGGAAGTCCCGGAATATATGGCCGACTGCTACCTCTGTCCGGGGAATCTTCGGGTCAGCGGCAAGAAGAACGCGCAATATATCGACACTTTCGTCTTCGACAACGATCACCCTTGCGTTGATATTTCCGCGCCTGCCAATCTGGATGTTCCACCCGGTATCTACCGCAATCGACCGGCAAATGGAATTGCCCGCGTGGTTTGTTACAGCCCGAAGCACAACCTGTCGCTGGCTGAGATCGACCTGGCAGGGGCGGAGAAGCTGCTGCAGGTTTGGCAGGCTCAGTACGTGGACCTGGGGAACCGCCCCGAGATTTCCCATGTTCTGATCTTCGAGAATAAGGGCGAGCTGGTAGGGGTTTCGAATCCTCATCCGCATTGCCAGATTTATGCGACGAACTTTGTGTTCCGCACGATCGAGATTGAGGCGGCAGCGAATCGACGGCATTTTGCCGAGTCGGGACGAATTCTTTTCCAGGACATTCTCGCGGCGGAGAAAGTCGATGGCCGCCGGATCATATGTGAAAACGAATCTGCCATCGCTTTTGTGCCGTACTTTGCGCGCTACGCTTACGAAGTATATGTGGCGCCCAAAAAGACATATCCCAGCCTCGCCGCAGTGCCGGACAACGAGTTACGCGGTTTTGCTCAGGTGCTGCACCGTGTCGCCATAAAATTTGACAACCTTTGGCAAATGCCATTTCCCTACGTTATGCCCCTGCATCAGGCGCCAACCGATGATGGCGACTACAGCAATTTTCATTTTCATGTGGAATTTCATCCTCCCTTGCGCAAGCCTTCTTTGCTGAAATATCTCGCCGGGCCGGAAGTGGGCGGAGGGAATTTTCTGAGCGATACGTCCCCCGAAGAAAAAGCCGCGGAATTACGGGCGCTGCCTGACACACACTACAAGCTCTCAGGGAAGGTACGGTGATGGCGCTCGCTCATCCCCTGCTTGCGCCGATCAGGAAACTGCACGCTCAGATTCGCGACGCCGTTGTTGCCGCATGCGAGAGTTCTTCGACCGAGGCGATGTCCGGCATCGCCCAGGAACAGGAAGGCGACACGATTTACGCGATTGACCGCGTAAGCGAAGAATTGATTGTCGAATTCATTGAACGCGAAGCCACTGCGAGCGGCGGTATCGTGCTGATCGCTGAGGGCCTGCATGGCGGACAGGTTGTGCTTCCTCGTGGGACAAACGACGGGGACGCGAAATGGCGAATCATCGTTGATCCGATTGATGGCACCCGCGGGATCATGTACCAGAAACGCAGCGCCTGGGTGCTGACCGGAGTTGCGCCGAATCGCGGGCCAGAAACCGGTCTTCAGGACATTGAACTCGCGGTGCAGACGGAGATTCCGCTGCTGAAGCAGCATCTGTGCGACACGGCGTGGGCCGTGCGCGGCAAGGGCGTCGAGGCGGAACGTTACAACCGATTGAACGGGCAAGTGAGTCCCCTGACGTTGAAACCAACGAAGGCGCGCACGATCGCGCACGGATTCGCAATGGTGGCGCGCTTCTTCCCGGGAGCGCGAGAAGAACTTGCCGCGCTGGACGAGGAGATCGTGCGCGGCGCTTTGGGCCCGGTCCAGCCTGGCAAGGCCCATTGTTTTGAGGATCAGTACGCCTCGACAGGAGGCCAGTTGTTCGAATTGATGGCCGGGCATGACAGATTTATCGCCGACCTGAGGCCGTTGATGGAGGCTGGCCTCAAGAAGCGCGGACTGGCGCTGGGCATCTGCTGCCATCCCTATGACCTTTGCACGGAGCTCATCGCGCGTGAGTTAGGAGTAATCGTTACGAACCCCTTGGGCCAGCCGGTTAACGCCAGGCTGTCCGTTGAGCCGGATGTCGCATGGATCGGCTACGCCAACCGCGACATTTGTTCGCAGATCGAGCCGCTATTGCAAGCCGCATTGCGAAAGAGAGCCTTAATTGAAGGCTTCTGAACAAATAACTTGGCGAAAACGGGACAATCCGCATACCGTATCGCGCGCGGGTCCACGGGAGGACTTGCCGACGTAGAGAATTTCCTTTTGACGTTGAACTCTTCTCGCGAGGCCCAGGTTTTGTTTGACCGGGAGAACGACATTTTTGTGGGTCGTGCTCCGGGCCGCCTGGATGTCATGGGCGGTATCGCGGACTATTCGGGATCTCTGGTCCTGCAGTTGCCGATCCAGCAGGCGGCATTGGCCGCTGTGCAACTCAATGATCTGCAGTCAGTGCAAATTGTAAGTCTGGGCAACAGCGAAAATGGCAGAGGAAGCACGAGTTTTTCGATGTCGCTAAACGATCTTGCTCCCGCGGGGAGACCGTTGGATTATGATGCCGCGCGCGAATATTTCCGGCGTAATTCCGGGCACGAGTGGGCAGCCTACATCGCCGGAGCGTTGCTGGTGCTCATGCATGAATGCGGTGCCAGGTGCGCCGGAATACGAATCCTGCTGGATTCGCATGTCCCGGACGGCAAGGGAGTGAGTTCCTCGGCGGCGATTGAAGTAGCAACCATGCAGGCCATTTGTGCGGGGTTTGACATCGAGCTCGAGACGCGCACTCTTGCACTCCTCTGCCAGACCGTGGAAAACCGGGTGGTTGGCGCTCCCTGCGGCGTTATGGACCAGATGACTGCGGCAGGGGGAGAACAAGACGGTCTACTCAAGCTTCTATGCCAGCCGGCTGATGTCCAGGGAACGGTCGAAGTGCCGCATGAAATCGCGTTCTGGGGAATCGATTCTGGAATTCGCCATTCCGTCTCAGGATCGGATTACAGTTCGGTGCGCGTGGGCGCGTTTATGGGCTACCGTATCGTTGCCGATCTCGCCGGGCTTCCCGTGCGAGCGAATGCAAATACTGCGCAGGTGGAGATTTACGATGGTCGCTGGAAGGGCTACCTGGCCAATCTCACTCCAGCGGAGTTCGAGCACTACCGGCAGCAAGTACCCGAACAAATACGAGGTGAGGAATTTCTGGCGAGGTTTTATGGAACCACCGATCCCGTAACGCAAGTAGATCCTCAGCGGACTTACATCACGAGACAGCCGGCCGCTCACGCGGTCTATGAGAACTCGCGAGTCAGAAGATTCGCTCAACTTCTGGATGAGCAATCGGGCGAAGCGCAATTCGAGCAGCTGGGAGAATTAATGTATGAGTCCCACGCGAGCTATTCGGCGTGTGGGCTGGGGTCAGAGGGAACCGATCTGCTGGTCGATCTTGTGCGAGCGCACGGAAAAAGAAATGGACTCTATGGCGCGAAAATCACCGGAGGCGGCAGCGGAGGAACCGTCGCCATTCTTGGCAAGCGAGAGGCGGAATGGGCCGTGCACGAAATCGCCAACTCCTATTCGAAAAAAACCGGTCACCATCCGATCGTGTTTTGCCACTCATCACCCGGCGCCGCCGCGTTTGGGTTTCTTCATTTAACTTGCAAATAGGACGGGTGTTTGGGAATGACGTAGCAATCCCATCCGAACACGATGGCGATTGTTAGGAGCGTCTGTGCATCCGCCGCTTCCGTCTCGTCAAACAGGTGTGCGGGTCTGTCAATCAGCAGATTCCGTTCACCACGAGTGGAGCGGAAGCAGTTGGCTCGTGATGTCGCCACGCGATACCCGTGCGACGCGATGTCAGCCTTCTCCAAGGCCGGAACAATCTGGTCGCGGAGATGTTATTCGGCGACATCGGCGTCATCGGCATGTCGGCGGTTCAAGTCCGCTCGTCGGCTCCACTCTTTCAATCATTGCCGGCTTTTTCCAACTTCGGAGAATTCTTCGGCGGCGTCCTTGCCAGTGTGGCATTCGTGTGTCATTGGCGGGCGAGCAAGGGTGGGCGAGCAAGATTCTGATGAGTGCAATTCCACTAGGGATGATTGGCCTCGCCCAAGTAGGCGTAGAGCATTTTCTCGCCGGTGGGTTGCTTGCCATCAGAGCCGGGCTCTGCGGTGACGAATACGGAACCGAGCTGATTCACAAGCTCCGGGTTGTCCACGGTTAATACCCAGCGGCCGAGGGCCTTTGCATCGAGGTGCAAAAATCCCAATCGTCGCGGGGAATTCTTCCCCGTCTCCGGAACTCCCCAAACCTGGAAACTCCGGTTTGCATTCGCTGTTCTGTCATCAGACAAATCGAAAGCGTAAAAAGTGATCGAGTTTCCCTCGGTCAAGAAGACGCGCCCAAAGGCTTTGCTGGAATTGCCATTCGGGTCCGTATCGTGGACATCGATTACATGCAACTGACGGGCCGCCATAAGCTGTTTCACATCTTTACCCGCGGCGGCGAGTTGTCTTTCCTGATCTACAGTCGCGCTTGCGATCCTCAACTTATTCGTCAGCTCGGTGATGCGAGCAAGTTGCTGCGCGAGGGCGGCATCATCCCCGATGCGCAGTTGATTGATGCGAGCAGCCTCGTCTTTTGCCTCTGCCAGCAGCTTTTCCTGGTTACGAGATTCTTCCACTAATTGGGCGGCCTGGCTGGAGGAGCGTTCGGCATCGCCGCGTGCCAGTTTCGCACTTTGTCGAAGATTTTCGGCGGCCGCGGCGGCGCTTTCCAGCTGAGTTCGAAGGTTTTGGATCTCTCGCTCCCGGGTCGACAGCGATTGATTGGATTGTGAGAGGCTTGATGCAAGCGTGGAGTTCTGGCGTTTGAGAGCGGCGATTTGTTGCATCGCGGCGGCATCTGTGATTCGCGCCGTTCCCGAGGCGTCGCGAAAATGATAGACGGCGAGACTGATGGCAGCCACGATCAACGCTGCAACAAAGGCCATCACGCCGGCGGGACGGAGGGCCCACGCACGGGATGCGGCGGGACGGTCCACCGCTCGTGACAATGCCACACCTTCGCTCCGCGCGCGGCGAAGAAAACGCTCTCGGGAGTATTCCAGTGGTTTAGCTTGCATTGCCGCCAGCTTCTGTCGAAAACTTCCCTGGGTCTGCGGCAGTTGACGAGTAAGGTCACCTAGGTCCTGATAGTCGAGGCGACATTGGCTACAAGTCTGCATATGGGCCTGGAAATCGACAAACTCATCGTGCTCGAGAAGACCGCTCGCGGCGAGGGTACAAAGCAATTCATACTGGTCATGCTCGGGGATCATTCTCTGCACGGTCTCAGGCACACTCTTCTCCACGAACGGTTGATTTTTTATCAGTCGTGCCCGAGATGAATGAGCGTAATTTCCGGAGTCCCCGATAATAATGATGGCGAACGCTGACGAATGAGTCGCCGGTCCGGTCCGCAATTTCCTGCATGGTAAGGCCTTCGTAACAGGCCATCTCGATCACTTTTTTCTGTACGTCCGGTAAAGCGTTCATACCCTGCCGAACCAGCGTTGTTGTCTCTGGCGAGCTCAGGCGGAAAGTTGTGTGACCTTCCACTGGCCGAGTTTCCAGTACTGTCTCCTCCAGTTCCGTATTCTTATAAAACTCCCGGCCCTGGAGATGTTGCCTGCGGTTGATGGCGCGGTGGTACGCATATTGCATCAACCACACCTTAGTATTGCCTTTGCTGGGGTCAAATTGTGCCACGGCGCGATAAATATCCAGGAAAACGGTTTGGGTTACGTCTTCAGCCTCGCCACGATCTCGAACAATCTTCAGGGCGATGCTCAGAATGAGCTTCTGATACCGGTCGAATAGAACAGCGAGCGCGTCGTCCTGCCCCTGCTGGAGACATGCCATGAGTTGATCGTCCGGCAGACCTTGTAGCTCCGCTAATGAAAGCAGCCTGCGAGACCCAAAGCTTGGATTGATCGAATTCACCGCTGCACTCGCGCCTCGGCTCAAAACTGTCGGGGCGAAGGCAAGTCTACAACCAAACCGGCCCAAAATGTATTTTTTGGGAAAGGCACAAAAGCCCTGCCGCCATTGCATACACGTACAGATGTCCCTCCGGTGTTGAGAACAACAATAAAGTGGGTTTTTGGGGTGTTCTATGCCGTGCGCGTCATGTAATTCAGGCAATCAGGCGGAATTTACTGCTGAAATGATGATTCATTTCAGTGGTCTCAGAAATATTGACTATCCGGGGGTTCCGGCGTTCCCGAGAATCTCGGTTTGTTTGAATTGTGGTTCTTCACGTTTTAACATCCCTGAAACCGAATTGAATCGCCTTGCAGAAACCCACGCGCTAACCGACTGCTGACCCTGTTCGCCATCCGCCACCGAATGATCGGACTCTTCGGCGTGGACGGTAACGGAGTACGGAAGGTTGAGTTTCACCGGTGCGCCTTGCGGGAAGGAAAAAGGGCATGGCGGCGGGCAAGATTATCTCGGTAGCTTGAATCCTTAGAAGCTCGAATTCTTAGAGGAGAAGATCCAATGAGCACGCGTTCGCGCATCCTGATCGCAGACGACCATGTTTTGATAGCCGAGTTGTGCCAGAAGCTCCTGGAAAAAGAGTTTTCGGTGGTAGGAATTGTTGGCGATGGTCACGCCTTGATCGAGGCCGCCGAGAGGTTAAGGCCGGATGTGGTTGTGATCGATGTTGCCATGCCGATCCTGAATGGCCTCGAAGCGGGGCGGCGGGTTAAAAAACTCTTGCCCTCCGTCAAAATCGTTTATCTCTCGATGACTTCGGACACCGAAGTGATCGCGGAAGCATTCCGCAGGGGAGCCAATGGCTATCTGCTGAAAACATGCGCCGCAGCGGAGATTGTGCTGGCTATTCGTTATGCGTTAAGTGGCCAACGATATATGTCCTCGGGTCTTTCGCGAGAGACGATCAGCTTCCTGCAGCGCCAAGATAAAGAATTGATTAACGAGGACGAACGCCTCACCGATCGACAGCGGGAAGTGCTGCAACTGCTCGCCGAAGGCAAGGTGATGAAGGAAGTTGGCGGCATTCTGAACATGTCGACGAGGACGGTGGCCTATCACAAATACCGGATGATGGAAGTTCTCGGTGCTAAGAGTACCGCCGATCTCGTGAAGTACGCTGTTCGGTGCAACGTGATAGCAGCGTAGACTTGGTTCGCACCGAGACTGAACATTACGCATGAATTTAAACCGTCAGCAAGCGAAAGCGCGAGAATCGACGCTGGATGCTCCGCTCAATCTGGCGATACTAGCGTGCGTTACGGCCGTTCTGTCTTACGCGATTGCCAACCTGGCAGGATCGCTGGTGCTTCGTCCGCAAATGGTCTGGCCATTGTGGCCGGGTTGTGCGCTGCTAGTCGGGTTGTTACTGTTGGTCCCGCGAAAAATCTGGCCCATACTGATCGTGGCAGGGATGGGAGGATTTGTTCTATATGACCTGCAAGCGGGATTGCCGATTCGTTCCACGCTTTTGCTAATTCTGGCTGACACCTGCGAGATTCTTATCGCGGCACTCGGGGTGAGCTACGCTTTCGATGGTATCCCTAGCCTAAACAGCGTGAAGTCGCTGACCTGGTATTCAGTTTTTGCAATCGTGCTGGCGCCACTCGTCGCGGCATTTATCGCCACGACCGCGTTCCCCTCAAATTACTGGGTTCGTTGGCGGATCGCTTTTTTTACTGAGGCGTTGGCCTTTCTGACAGTCACTCCCGCTATTTTGAGCTGGGCCGCGGCGCGGCGGGCTTCGGCGCGGCGGTCAAGCGCGTACTACTTCGAGGCAGCCTTACTGATTGCGTTATTGAGCCTGTTAGCGTACAGGGCTTTTCTGGCTCCGGCTAGCGGCAGTTCGCCAGTGCTGCTTTACCTGCTGTTGCCGTTTCTCTTGTGGTCGGCTCTGCGTTTTGGGTCGATGGGAGTGAGCACCTCGATGATAGTAATTGCCTTTCTGGCGATCTGGGGTGCACTTCACGGGCATGGTCCTTTCACGGGATCGAATCCGCTTGGCAATGTGATGTTTTTACAACTATTCCTGTTTTTTGCGGCAACACCTTTCATGGTGCTGGCAGTGCTTGTGGAGCAACAGAAGCAGACCGAAGGCGCCTATCGCGAGAGTGAATTGCGTTTTCGGCTCATGGCTGATACCGCCCCCGCGTTGATCTGGATGTCGAATACCGAAAAGCTCTGCACTTACTTCAACAAGCCGTGGCTCGACTTCACTGGGCGGTCCATCGATCTCGAGCGGGGGAATGGGTGGGCGACCGGCGTTTACCCGGAGGATTTGCCGAGATGCTTGAAGACCTATACGGAATCGTTTGATCGCCGAGTTGATTTCAGAATGGAGTATCGTCTCAGACGTCACGACGGCGAATATCGGTGGCTTTTCGACACAGGCGTACCCAGGTTTAATCAAGATGGCACTTTTGCGGGCTACATTGGGACTTGCATCGACGTGACCGAGCGCAAGCAAGCCGAGCAGGCTTTGCAAGAGAGCGAGGGCCGATTCCGCTTAGCAGTTAAGGCGGGGAAGATGTTCGCGTATGAATGGGACGCTGCCACAGATAGGCTCGTGCATTCGGAGGAATTCTCAAAGATTCTGGGTATCGACGAAGCAGAAGCTTCGAGCGGTCGCCAAATGCTCGCGAAAGTTCATAGCGACGACCGGGAACGACTATTATCGGCGGTGGCTGCGCTTAGCGTTGATCAGCCTCAACTCCAAATCAGCTATCGAATGTTGCGTCCGGATGGCAGTGTCATTTGGGTGGAGAGAACCAGTCGTGCACAATTCGACGAGCGGGGCAAACTGGTGCGGATTGTGGGCATGCTGGGGGACATCACAGAGCGTAAACGGACGGAAGAGACGCTCGCGATCATGAGCCGCAGATTGCTGGCTGCTCAGGAGCAAGAGCGGGCCCGAATCGCAAGAGAACTGCATGACGACATGGGGCAGCGCCTCGCGTTGTTGTCGAACGAATTAGAACTGCTCCAACAAAGCATTCCTGATCTCCGTCACGAGGTAAGAAGCTCCATTGCGGATTTGCAGAGGCACACATCGCAGATTGCCGTCGATATTCAGTCTTTGTCGCATGAGCTGCATTCGTCAAAACTGGAATATCTCGGCATAGCCGCTGCCATGAGAGGCTTGTGTCGGGAGTTCGGAGCGCAGCAGAAAGTTGAAGCCCGTTTCAAGAGCCACGATGTGCCCGGCTCGCTGTCTCCGGACGTCTCCCTTTGCCTTTTTCGAGTCCTGCAGGAGGCTCTCCGGAACTCCCTGAAACACAGCGGTACCCGGGAATTCGATGTGGAACTCTGGGGCACGTCAACCGATATTCACCTGGCTGTCAGGGACTCGGGGGTGGGCTTTGACCGCGATGCGACCAGAGAGAAGCCGGGCCTTGGACTCATCAGTATGGAGGAGAGGCTCAAACTTTTGCAGGGAACGCTCTCTGTCGCCTCACAACCTGGGCGCGGCACCGCGATTCACGCTCGCGTGCCGCTCAATTCTGTGGAAAATTCGATTCATGTCGTAGCCTAGCCAGTATGGATCATTGATCGGATGACGGCTAGCCTTGCAAGCTGTAAGGGCTCCCGACGCTAAGGTGACAGACGGACGAAAACATAGAACGGATTTAGTGTGCCGCATTTACTGGTCCGACGCGGATAAGCGGCGGTCGCGATGTGGCGCTGTCCTGGGCTGTCCGGACGCCAATTCGCACTGTTCTCCGGGTTTGGCACCGCAGGTTGGGCAACGCACCGCCAACGGTCGCTCCTTCTTGACCTTCATAAACGGAGACTGAACTACTATCTGCCGCAGCGCTGATCAATTTTGACCATTTCGTAACTCATCTTCGTTCAATAATTCTCTTCAGGCTACCTTCAGCGATTCCCAAGTACTTCTTTGAAGTGCCCTGAAAGCATTCTCATCAACCAAATAGGACCGTTAATGGCATTGCCGGACACACTGTTCCCGACACCGACACTCGAAGTGGTGGCTCCACGTGACTTACGCCGTGGCGTGGCGCTGCATTCATCCGAGGAGTTGCGACCCAAGCCGTCGCTCCCCAGCCGGATCGCGTTCATTGGGAATTATCTTCCGCGACAATGCGGTATTGCCACCTTCACCACGGACTTGTGCTCGGCAATTTCTGCGGAATACGGCGCTGCTCAACTGCTGGCGCTTCCGGTCAACGATACCGCCCATGGATATGACTATCCGGCGAGAGTTCGCTGGTCACTTGACCAGGACGATCTTAAGTCGTACCGGAAGGCGGCGGACTTCCTCAATTTCAACAACATCGACATGGTTTGCCTGCAGCACGAGTACGGGATCTTCGGGGGACCCGCGGGAAGTCATATTTTGGAGCTGCTTCGCCGCCTGAAGATGCCGGTGGTGACCACGCTCCACACGGTTCTGCGCGAACCCGATGCTGCTCAGTTGAGTGTCATGAAGGAAATCGCCGAGCTGTCGGATCGACTCATCGTGATGAGCGAGTTGTCGTCGCAGTTCCTGCAGGAGATTTTTAAGGTACCGGGCAGCAAAATCGATATGGTGCCGCACGGCGTTCCGGACCTCCCATTCCTTGATCCCAATTTCTTTAAGGACAAGTTCGGCGTCGAAGGAAAGGCGGTGCTACTCACGTTTGGCCTGCTCTCTCCGAACAAGGGAATTGAGTACGTCATTCAGGCCTTGCCGCGTATTCTGTCGAAGCACAAGAATGTTGTTTACCTGGTTGCGGGCGCTACGCATCCTCATATCCTGCGTCGCGAAGGCGAAAAATATCGAGAATCGCTGCAGAACCTCGCAAAGGAGCTAGGGGTTGAATCCCAGGTCATCTTCCACAATCGCTTCGTCAGCCCGGAAGAAATGGTCGAATTCATCGGCGCTGCCGACCTTTACCTCACTCCTTACCGCCATGAAGAACAGGTCGTCTCGGGCACGCTTGCTTATGCGCTTGGGGCAGGGAAGGCGATTATCTCCACACCCTATTGGCATGCAATCGAGTTACTAGACGATCGCCGTGGCGCGCTGGTGGCCTTTCGAAGTCCGGATGCGATCGCGATTAAGACTATTGAACTTCTGGATACTCCCGCCATTCGGCACGGAATGCGCAAGCGCGCATATCTGTTTGCCCGCGAGATGATCTGGAAAAGAGTGGCGCAAGGTTACATGGAGAGTTTTACCAAGGTGCGTCGTGATCGGATGGAGACTCCGCGCGTCCAGTTGTCAGCGGCTCAGGATGGAAATCGACTCAACCAGGTGCCTCCCCTGAATCGAAGCCATCTCAAACGGCTGACGGATGACACCGGATTGCTACAGCATGCGATCTTCACCATGCCCAACCGTGGAGAGGGCTATACCACCGACGATAATGCGCGCGCCCTCATTTTCGAAGTCTCAATGACTTCAGACTCCGATGCCGTCGAATCGGCCATTCTGTACCTTTCTTTTCTGGAACACGCGTTCAATCCGGCTAACGGACGGTTCCGTAATTTTCTTGGCTATGATCGCTGTTGGATCGAAGCGGAAGGTTCCGAGGACTGCCACGGTCGGGCGCTGTGGGCGTTGGGTTCGGTCCTGGGACATTCCACCGATACGGGTTTGCGCTCCGCCGCCGGACGTTTATTTGAGTTTGCGTTGCCCGTAGCTGGCGGCTTTCATAGTCCTCGAGCTTGTGCGTTCACTTTGCTCGGAATCCAGAACTACCTCGAGTCGTATCCCGGGGATCGGGATGCTCAGAGGCTTCGTGCGCTTCTCGCCGGACAGTTGTTGGCCCAGTACGAATCGGTCCGTCGCCCCGACTGGAAGTGGTTTGAAAATGTTCTGGCCTACGCAAACGCGAGATTGCCTCAGGCTATGTTGGTCGTGGGAGCAGCTTCGTCGAATGATCGGATGGTTTCCGCCGGCCTGGAAGCACTGGATTGGCTCACGGAGACGCAGCATTGCGAAACTACAGGCCACTTCGTGCCGATCGGGTCTCAAGGCTTTTATCGCAAAGGCGGGAGAAAAGCTCGCTTTGATCAACAACCCCTCGAAGCTGCCGGGTCGGTGTCCGCTTGCCTGCAAGCTTACAGAATCACCGGCGACAGTCGCTGGCGCAACCAAGCCTGGTCGGCGTTCAACTGGTTTCTTGGGGACAATGATCTGCAAACTCCCCTTTACGATGCCGGAACTGGCGGATGTCGCGACGGCCTACATCCGGATCGTGCGAACGAAAACCAGGGAGCGGAATCGACTCTATCTTTCCTGATGGCGCTTCTCGAAATGCTCTCACTGACACAATCTGAAGGAATCGAAATCCCCTTATGACCATCTCCACCGAAGTGCCCACAATTCCTGTAAATACACGCTACGAACCGTTGTTGCTGCGCCACCCCGGCAACCCAATTCTCACGAGCAAGGACTGGCCCTACTCCATCAATAGCGTGTTCAATGCGGGCGCAACATTGTTGGCAGACGGTTCCACGCTGCTGCTTTGCCGCGTCGAAGATCGCCGTGGCCTGTCGCATCTTTGCGCGGCGCGCTCGGCCAACGGCGTGGATAATTGGCAGATCGATAGCCAGCCAACTCTGATGCCAAATCCGAAAGACTTTCCCGAGGAGATCTGGGGCATTGAAGATCCTCGCATCACTTTCGTTCCTGAACTGCAGCAATATGTTGTGATTTATACCTCGTACTCGCGCGGAGGCCCCGGGGTGTCGCTGGCTCTTACCAAAGACTTTCGCACCTTCGAGCGCTATGGCGTGATCATGCCGCCAGATGACAAAGACTCGGCCCTCTTGCCCCGCAAAATCAATGGATACTGGGCTCTCATCCATCGTCCGATGACTACGCTGGGCTCCCATATGTGGATTTCCTACTCGCCTGATCTGCGCCACTGGGGCCGCCACCGTCTGATGCTGGAAGCGCGCCGCGGCGCATGGTGGGACGCGAACAAGATTGGGATGTCGCCGCCGCCCATCGAGACTTCACGCGGATGGCTCGTCCTTTACCACGGAGTGCGACATACTCCATCAGGCTGTCTTTATCGATTGGGGGTTGCGCTCTTCGAACTGGAAAATCCCGACAAGTGTTTGCTGCGCGGCGATTCCTGGATCTTCGGCCCCGAGGCCGAATACGAACGGCAAGGCGACGTTGGGGATGTGGTATTCCCGTGTGGTTATACGGTGGCACCGGATGGGGACACGCTGAATATCTATTACGGCGCAGCGGATTGCGCAATCGCTCTCGCCCGCGCCAGCGTCTCTTCTTTGCTCACGTGGCTCGACGCTAACGCAAGCGTCGAGCGTCGACTATGAACCCATGAACTTAGCGATTCAAGAATGGCGGACCGAGCACCGAGAACACCGAGTGTGGGCCTTCCCCCAAGGGCACATTCGGAATAGCGGGCCCGGTCATGACCTCGGGATCATAACGCCGGCAGAAAAACAGTCAAGCGAAATGTGGGCTCTTTCTCGGCCAATTCCCTGCGATGTTGATTATTGCAATAATGGGGTATGGACGCCCCAGGCATTCAAATACGACGCCTAACGCCAGCCGATGCTGACTTGTATCGCGAGATTCGATTGGAAGGGTTGCGATGCAACCCGGAAGCATTCGGGAGTACTTTCGAACGGGAGAGTGAGCAACCGTTAGCTTTTTTCTCAGAGCGGCTTGGCGGTTCGGCGACGTTCGGCGCTTTCCGTGGCGGGGAAATCGTTGGCGTCGCTGGATTGCTGATTCGAGAGGGGAAAAAAGAAGCTCACAAAGCGCTCCTGGTAGGGATGTATGTTCGGCCAGAGTCACGAAAGTCTGGAGTTGGACGGCAACTTGTTGGGACGATCGTTGAATTTGCACGCCGTCGGGTCGAAATTCTCCAGCTTGTCGTAGTCAGCGAGAACGAGCCGGCCCGACGTCTCTACGAACGTCTCGGGTTTGTGGAATATGGAATCGAAAAAAAGGCCTTGAAACAAGATGGACGCTATTATGACGAGGTTCTCATGGCGAAGGAACTGACCTAGCAAGCCGCCAGGAGTTCGTGTGCGGGATTCACATAAAGAGGCCTTTGTAGACCAGTCTGCTCAAGCCGGTACAGCACGCCGAGAGGACACAGCCTGCATTGCTCGAAACGATCACCTTCTATGTGGATCTCCCGTTGCACCAGACGATGGGGAGTGGAATGCAATGCTGCGTAGGAGCCCGATGCGGGGACCCTATCTCCGCTCTTGTATGTATTGAACATTCCCATGGAAGATTGCCCCCAGAACTCACTTCCTAAGTACCTGATGATTGTCCGATAACGGCACCGGAGCCGCAATACAGCCTTTGCCGGAATTTGGAGCGTCGTCTCGCTTTAGGGCCGGAGGTTCAATTTGGTATTTGCCAGCGGGAGGCGGCCACGCTCGGAACGGTAAAGGGTGGAACGCCATTAGGTTAGGGGAACTGGTAACCCGGTTTCAGTTCACATCGGTAGTTTTTGGATTGATCTCGGTCGATGACCATGTGGCAATCTGCCCAGCGCAGGAAGAGATCCGGGCCAAGAGGAAAGACAATGGGATCGCCCGCCACTTCAGCTTCGATACTTGGGCCTTCGGCGGAAGCCGGAAGGCTGAAGTTCAGTGCCCGTCCGAAAATCACAGGATACATTTCCCGCACCATGTCGCTGGTCATGGGATGAACGACTTCTGCCTCCAGAAGGTAGGTGACGGTGTCAGACCAATTGAGAACTGCCACGTTAAAGCGGCGGTGGTCGGAAGAGAAGGTTTCGGTTACAGTTTTAGTAAAGGGGCATGGGCCGGCTATACAAGAAACCCTGGCATTCCGAAACTCGTTGCCTTCGCCGGCGTCCAGTGAGAGAGTCCCCAGCGTGGCCTTCCATTTCCCGCCTGGGGCGCAGGGTGGACGGTTGTTGCACGGAGTATTGCCGACATTGGCGATATCGAAGGTTCTTACTGCCGTGCCGATGTTGGCTTCGGTTGTCGCTTTTACGGAGTACCGTATGCGCGTATTGGCGACCGCGGAGCCGGCACGTACTTCGGCGGTCGTATCCTGATGGGCTGGGGTCATGCGCGCAATGTATATTTTGTCGCCGATGAAGTCATTGACGTCCAGAGGCAGATATTGCGCGTGCCGGAACTGGAGAAGGACTTCCTGACGGCGACGGAGGCCCTTGGGCAAAGTCAGAGAGAAAAATCCGGAAGAGTCCGACCTGGAGGTGGCGCTTCCTAGAGCATTGGTTGCAGTGATCTGAACGTCAGCTAACGGTGTCTGACGGTTTGGATCGTGATCCTGGCGCAAGATCGCACCCCTCAACGTGACGGGTCGGCGCCGATGGAGGTAGCCAAAGGTGGATGCGGCCGCCAAGAATGCCAAAATTGAAAACGTCCAGATTGCGATGCGCTTGCCTCTAGTCATAGACACACCTTATGTTTAACATTCTAGGACGCATTTTGCAGATCTCAAGTTTGCTGAGGGTTGAATAAGCAGGTCGAATAGGGAGGACCCGCGAAGACTCGCGAGTCGACCAGGGACAACCGGGAGAGCATCTAAGCTTAGCTGATGGGCATGAAAGACAAAAATCCCCTGACAGACCGCCTCACCCGCAGAGATCTCCTTCTGAAAGCAGGCGCTTTAAGCCTTTGTGGAGTGCTGGATCGCGGCCAGATATTTTCTATTACGGCGGCTGCGCAGCAACCGAAACCCTCCGAACCTGTGTCAGGCCTTCCTGCTTTGTCCCCTGATGATGACGCGTTTCTGGTTGAGCTGGAAAAGCGAAATTTCCAGTATTTCTGGGATCAGGCGAGTCCGCAAACCGGGCTGGTTCGGGACCGGTGCAACGTCTGGAAGGACGATAATTCGGTGGTCGCAAGCATCGCGGCCACGGGTTTTGGGCTTACCGCATTGTGCATTGGGGAGGAGCGGGGATTCATTTCTGTGGCTGATGCTCGAGATCGGGTGTTGGCGACATTACGTTTTCTATGGAAAAAGATGCCGACGCATCGCGGTTTTTTCTACCATTTCGCTGACATCAACACGGGCGAACGGGTATGGGATTCCGAGGTTTCTTCCGTCGATACGTCGATTCTTCTCTGCGGACTTCTGACCTGCCGTCGTCATTTCGAAGAGCACTCCGAAATCAGCCTGCTGGCATACCAGATATTTAACCGCGTCGACTGGAGTTGGCTATCAGAAGATACTTCTTTGTTGCCGCATGGTTGGACCCCGGAATTCGGGTTCCTGCCTTATCGCTGGGATTATTACAGCGAGATGATGATGATCTACCTTTTAGGTTTGGGATCGCTTCCGCATCCCTTGCCAACGGAGGCGTGGAATGCTTGGAAGCGCACAAATTTTGAGTATGACGGCATTCGATACATCGGATCCTTCGCCCCCTTATTCGTGCATCAGTATTCGCAGGCATGGTTCGACTTCCGAGGCAAGCGCGATCAATATGCCGATTACTTTCAGAATTCGGTCCTGGCGACGGATGCTCACCGGCAATTCTGCCTGGCATTGGGTAAGCAATTTCCCGACTACAGTGACGATCTTGTGGGGCATATCCGCTTCCGATTCGCAGAAGGGGTATGTGATTTGGGGTGGTCCGCCGATGATGGGGCCGATCGATGGGACGGTGGTGCCGAGCGCGTCCGCTGGATCGTTGCCTTTCATGCCTCAGCCGGTGTTGCGCGTGCTGAGGAACATAAAAGACCGCTACGGAAAGGCGTGGTGCCGGTACGGCTTCGTGAACGCGTTTAATCCACTGAAGAATTGGTACGATACCGACACCATCGGCATTGATGTGGGAATCACGATGCTGATGGCGGAGAATGTGCGCACTGGTTTCGTGTGGAATACGTTCATGAAGAACCAGGAAGCGCAGCGTGGCATGGACCGCGCTGGCTTCAAGAAGTATGAGCCTTAAGGCGAGGCACTATTTGATTTCGATGACTGCCAAGCCATGTTTGGGCACAGTGAGTGTCAGCTGACCGTTCTGCAGCGGGCGATCTTCCGGCGGCGGCAATCTCAGCGGCGTGCTGCAGTTCCTGAATCTGCGATCGGGTGGGATTTGCGGACTGCCCATCTTTTCGAACAGCGGGATGCAACATCCCCATGAGTGTCGTCGACGCGCGAGACAGAGACGTGCGTTGGCATTCGTGCCTTAAAATGCAAGCTAATTTGTTTTGGCGACGCCGGTCTCTCCGGGCAGGGCGTAATTCCAGACTGCCAGAACCAAGGTTCCATCTTTCCTGCGCGTAAGCAGGGCTGAATCGGAATCGATCTGGATGCTCTCGTCTCCGAGCTTGTGCAGAAGTTTGAAAGCATTGAAGGCCGGCTTTGGAATGCCATCTTCGGCGATCAGTCCATAACCACCGTAGAAAGGCGTCTTGACTACGCCTTGCTCTTCGAACACATCGGAAAAGCTCCAGTAAGACATGGAATCGACCAGACCATCGCATTGGCGGATCGTGTCTGCCAACCACGGACCCATGTAAACGGCGCATCGGTGACGTCGGGTTCGTTCTTATAGCTGGCATTAAACTCGCTCCAGATAAGGGGCAGATTCGGCATAGCTGGATGCCTTTATCTGGTCGATGAACTTTCTCGACGGCGCGGCAGACCATGCGATCGCGGGGAATATTTTCTTGCGTTCCGAAAACGTCTTTGGCGGTGTCGTTGGCATAAACATGGGTGGAAGCGTAATCGACCGGAATATGTTTTTCTGCGCAGTGACGAATAAAAGCATCGACCCATGCCGCTTGCGCGGTGGCCGGTCCGCCGACGCGCAGTCGTGGGCTGACTTTCTTAAGTGCAAGAGCGGTATGGTCGTAGAGCTCCCAATAAGTTTCCTGCTTGGGCTGGCCGCCCCAGAAATCAAGATTCGGCTCGTTCCAGACTTCGAAATACCATTGCGCTACTTCGTCGACGCCATACCGCTCGATGAGATGTTGGGCGAAGACCGTGATCAGGTCGTCCCATCGGTCCAGTCTTTCGGAGGAGAAATATTAGGGTGGTACCAAAAGGGATGAAGCATATGGCTGGCGGCGAGCTGATTGGGCATGAAGCTGATTTCGACGAAGGGACGCACTCCAGCTGCCAGCAAGCCATCGTAGATCTGATCGACGTAGGAGAAGTTGTAAACGGAATGTCCCTGGGCATCTTCGCGTATAAATGCCGACTTCATCGTCGAAAAATGGCGTGAAAGCGAACGTAGCGGAAGTCGGTGATCTGCTTAACTGCTCGGAGGTCGCAGCGATAACTCTCGCGAAGGCTCAAGATGGCGCGTCCTGAACCGAACATCTGCTCCCAAAAATGGGGGAATGGGTGTGCGATGGGGCTTTGGCGTCGACCACAATCACTTTCGGGGCGGACCGATTGTGCGCTGAGAAAGAGGCTAGCCGGGGGAAGCGACAGGAATAATACAACGAAAAAACTACGAAAACGTCGCATCAGTGTTCCTCTTGAAGGGTAGATTTTCGGTTGGGCGATTGTTGCCTAAGCCACTTTGGATCGCGATCCATTCGAACTCATCCGAGCCGCCGGCTTCTCTTGCAACAGAAGTTCCGTTGCTTGCACCCGCGGATCGTTATGAAACCAGCGCTGCACGATTTCCTCTTCGAGGAAATTGGCAATTGCGAGCAGGCTCATGCCCTGATGGTGAGCCATCCAGCAGCGAACCACTTCGGGGCCGCGAGATCGCGAGCGACTGAAGTCCAGAGCTTCGTAAAACCCGTAGGCCCCCATCCAGCCTTTGCGCTGCATCTTGCGCAAATTTCGCGAGAGCGGCGAGGGAATCGATGTCCAACGCGAGGAAGGTTGAATATGGAGAAATGACGGGACCATCCTGCTCGGGCTTGTGAATCGCGAGTTTAGGCACGCCAAAGGCAAAGTAGTGATAGTTGCCCGAAGGGTCCAACTTGGCGGAGGAAGACTCCGAGATTCCCCAGCAGGGAACTCCCTTGTCTGCCGCGTAGGCTTGTTGGACATGCACCGCTGTCTCGACCGCGCGCTCGAGAAGGGTATTCGGATAACGGCGCATCCACAGTGCGGGCATCAGGTACTCAAACATAGTGCCGGTCCACGAGAGCAGGCCGGTCATGCCTTGCTCCTGCATAGGTGGACGGCCTAGTTGAAACCAACTGTCCTGCGGAATGTCGTCTTTGGCAATCGAGATGAAATACGCGATCCGGGCTTCACTGGCCAGCAGGTCGTAGCAAGCAGGATGATTTTTCTGTTTGTCGAGCTCGAAGGCAACAGAAAATAAGCCTCTTCCGCGATTCAGTAAGAATCCGAAATCCATCTCTTCCGAAAGCGTGTAGGCGAGATTCGCAATCTTTCGCAAATCTTCGATCAGGCGCTGGACGCTTGAACGCGCATCCGGCAGTAGATCAAGCAATTCACTAGTCAGTTTGGCTAACTCTCCATCGGCTGAATCAAGCCTGGCGCGAAGCTGAATAGCGAGGTCATCGATGAATTTTGGCATCTGCTCAAGCAGAGGAGTTTCACGAGCATCGGTTGGACCTGAGCTGGGAGCATTCTCAGATTGATCTCGCAGCCTTGCGTATTCCGGCAGCAGCCAGGGAGCGTAGAGTTGCACCGCGCGAGAGATTTGTCGAATGCGTTCTTCCGCTTGCTGCAATAACCAGTTGGTATCGGGGTTATCGGTATCGCGCGACGGCTGATGCAGGTCTTTAAGCGTGGACTCGGGCACATCGAGAACGTACTCGAACCAATTTTTTTGCCGGAGAGACTTTTCGATCACGGAAAAGTTGCGTCGCGCGATTGCTCCGGAGGTGGAAAGAATAGAAAGATAGTCAAGCAAGCCGTCGGCCAATGCCCGAGGGAACAGGGGTTGGTCGAGAAGATCGAGCGCACCCTGTTGCAAAGTCCAAAGTGAGGCAACGAGGTTGCCACTATCTACGCTGGAGACGACCGCTGGTGTGAGCGCGGCCAAAGATCGCGTGTCATACCAGTTCAGAAGATGTCCGCGGTATTTTTGCAGTTCCGAGAACGTCGCTAAAGTGCGGAGCGTGAGTTGAGAAAACTCCGGGACAGTGAGATAGCCGAACTTGCACGCCACCTGGCGCGCATTCAGAAGCAATCCGAGATTTGTCGGAGAAACGCGAGGCGCAACCTCGGTATTCTTTTCCTGAACGTTGTCAGGAATCAGCCAATGATGTTCCTCCGTGCTGAACTCGGCAAAATAGCGCCAGGTGCGCAACGCCGATACCCGCAGCAACCAGCGATCCCGTTGCGAAGCCTGCTTGCGTGGGGTCCGTGGCGGAAGATTCAACCATACTGAAACTGGCTTGCTGAACGCCCATAGAAGAAGAACCGGAAGCGCCGCGGGAAGAGCACTGGGGCGCACGAGCCAGACTAATAGGAATGCGATGATGGCGAGCGCGGGAGTCCAGTTCAGGTAAATGTCCAGAGTGGTGCGCTTGTCGCCTGCCAGCTCGGCTTCCGCGGCGGTTTCCCACTGCAGCAATCTCTGGCGAGTGATTAATCGACGAACCATGGTCCGCACAACGGCGTCCATGGATAGAAGTGCCTGATGCGCCAGGAAGGTAATGGTCAACCAGGTGGCGATGCTGGCATTGAGGAACGTATTGAAAGCGTCGCGAATGACAGCAGACTTTCCCGAGGTTGCGGCGTGAACCAGGTCGTATGCAAGTTGGCAAAGCGCGGGAAGGAAAAGAATGGCCACGCTGGCGATCGTCCATGCGCCAGCGCCTCCCGGAAGGCACAGCCATCCCAGCAGAAACAAGAGGAAAATGGCAGGTTCCACCAGGCTGCGGCGCAGGTTGTCTAAAATCTTCCACCTTGAAACGACAGACAAAGGGTTGGGCACGCGGTGTCCTGATTCCTCAGGAACCAGCGGGAGCAGCCATCCGGCGATTTGCCAGTCGCCGCGCAACCAGCGATGTTTGCGCTTGTTATGAGCGCTGTAGTGCGAGGGATAATCCTCGATGATTTCGATATCACTGACCAAGCCCGCCCGGGCGTAGGCACCTTCTACAAGATCATGGCTTAACAGTGCATTGCGGGGGAAACGTCGATCCAGTACGCGGTGCAAGGTCTCTACTTCGTAGATGCCCTTGCCAACAAAAATTCCTTCGCCGTACAGGTCCTGATAGACATCAGAAGTGGCGTGCGTGTAGATATCGAATCCGGTTTGTCCGGAATAGATGCTCGCCAATCTGGATCGTGCCGAACTTTGAACGCTGACGCCGACTCGAGGCTGCAGAATGCCGTAACCGGCCACGACGATTCCTTTATCCGGGTCAATGATCGCCTGATTCAGCGGGTGTTCCATCGTGCCCACCATGCGACTTGCCGACCCACGAGGAAGTTCAGTGTCGGAATCAAGCGTGATCACGAAGCGAACGCGGGATAGCGTTGACAAGTTGCCAACTTTAACTGGGAAGCTGTCAAACTTTCCGCACAGGAGATTATTTAGATCCATCAACTTGCCGCGCTTACGTTCCCATCCCATCCATAGCCGTTCGCGGGGATTGTAGACCCTGTGGCGATGGAACAAGAAGAACGTGCCCATCGCCTGCGCGGCATATTTCTTGTTGAGTTCGTGAATCAGATCCGTGGCTAGCTGCACCAGAGCGCTATCTTCTCGAGGCTCGGAGGGAGAATCGGGAAGGTCTGACAGCAAAGCAAAATGGATATTGGGATCCTGATTCCCGAGATAGCGTACTTCGAGATCATCCACCAGTTTGCGGACTTGCTTCTCGTTCATAAACACGGTGGGGATCGCCACCATGGTTGCGCAACTGGCCGGAATACCCTCAGAGAAATCGAGCTTGGGCAAAGTCTGCGCAGGTAAAAGCAGGGTAACCAGATAATTCATGATCTGGACTGCGCTTTGGGAACTGGGCAACAGCACTGCAAGAATCGACAGCAGCACCAAACCCAGAGAAGTGCTGGGAGGCGTCAACTGAAGTACGACTGCGGAAACAATTGCGAAGGTCAGGGCGGCGATGCCTGGAAGATAGAAATCATCCGGATGTTCGAGTAAAAACGTTCGCAATCGCAGAGCGAGGGGAGGATGGTAGCCGACACGGTGGCGGAGCATGGCGGACCCGTCACCCAACAGGTACGAGCCCACATGCGAATCGCGCAGGGTCAGCCGGGGATCGGAGTGTGGATGTTCCTGAGCCTGCCGGGCAAGAGCGAGCACTTCGCTGGCTACCTTTATTTCGGAACAGTCGCAGCGGTCGGCGATGGTTACGAGATTTTTTCGGTAAAGCTCGCGAGACTCGTAGTCCATGCGCGCATAGGCGCCCGCAGGATCGTCGCGCAAAACCTGATCGAAGAGAATCAGCGGTTCGATCACTACTTTCCAGGAAGTCTGCTTAATCTCTTGCAGGCTTCGCACCGGGCTTATAACGTCGTGCGATTGGGTGGGAAATTCAACCGAACGCCGTCCCCGCTCCGCAATCTGCTCCAATAACACTAGCTTCATGACAGGGATGAGCATCCAGAGCTCAGCCATCTTGAGAACAGTCACTTTTTGAAACGCCCGGATGTAGGAACTGAAGATCTCCTCGCTAAATTGGTAAGAACTGGCTGCCAGAAGATCTTGGGCCAGCGCGGTGATCCTGGGAATGATGGTGCCGTCCGGCGTTCGAACCTGAGGCAGCTTGTGAGGAGGTTGAAATGTCTCGCAAGTTTCTCCTAGCTCGCCGCGAAGCAGGAAGGCGTTTTCCTTGAGCCGTTTAAAATCTTCGGAAAAAAGTTCCTGGTTGCGCGAGTCCAGCGCCGTCAGGAGTGGCTGGAACGTACGGGTCAAAACCTCGCAGCGATCGCGGAAGTGACGCGACTCCTGTTGCCCGGGCATCCAGGCCAGACTGCGGGCGAGCTCAGAAGCGCTCAAGCTTAACGTGTCGGGCTGAGTTTGCATGTCCGTTGGCGACACCGGCGCCGGCCCTTGCGGTTCTGCAGCGACGAGTTCAAGATGGCTCTGTGGGGTCATCTATTTATATTCCCTAGCGGTAGCTCGAGGCTTGCATTTCGAACATTTCCGCATAACGACCACCCAAGCTGGCTAATTGATCGTGGGTGCCTTCCTCGGCGATCTTGCCATTTTCCAGAACTAGGATGCGATCGGCTGAACGCACGGTTGAAAAACGGTGCGAAATAAACAGAGCCATCTTTCCTGCAGTCAGTTCGGTAAAACGGTGAAAAACCTCGAATTCGCTGCGCGCGTCCAGCGCGGCAGTGGGTTCATCGAGAATCAGGAGCTGGGCGTCGCGCAAGTAAGCACGCGCCAGGGCAACTTTCTGCCACTCCCCGCCTGAAAGGTCAACGCCCTGCTCGAAGCGGCGACCCAGGATCTGATTAAAGCGCCCGGGAAGTCGAGCGATGGTTTCATCCGCCATGCTTTTTTGCGCCGCACTCTTTAGCATCTCCAGATTGTTGATCTCTTCGATGCGCCCAATGGCTATATTTTCTCCCGCAGTCATCTCGTACCGCATAAAGTCCTGAAAGATTACGCCAATCTCCCGATGTAGGTCTTCCAGGTCGTAGTCGCGAAGATCGACGCCATCGAGGAGGATCTGACCTTCCGTAGGATCATATAAGCGGGTGATTAGCTTTACGATCGTGGTCTTACCCTGACCGTTTTCCCCAATTAATGCCAGCCGCTCGTTGGTGTGCAGCTTGAAATTGATGCGATCCAGAACGCGGCGTGAGTTTCCCGGATAGGAGAAGGAAACATTGCGAAATTCAACTCCACGCACAACCGGCCGGGGCGCGGGCAGCGCATTCGGCTTGGATTGAATGGTGGGTTTCATTTCAAAGAAGGCCAGCAGGTCAGTGAGAAACAGGGCCTGATCACCGATACCGGCAAACGTGGAAAAGATCTGCTCGATGTTGCTGCTAGCTTGCTGGATCGCCCCTGCCAGGAAAGTCAGGGTTCCGATGGTAAGGGCGCCGCTTATCGTACGCCAGATGACGAATACGTAGGCCGAGTAGTAACCCATGGTGCCGATCGTCGACAGAGCGGCGCCGGCGATGAGCTTGCGGCGCGACAAAGCCACGTTCTCGTCGTAAATACCATCGGACAAACGCGTAAAGCGGTCGCGCAGGAAGTCCTTTAGCCCGAAAAGTTTCAGTTCTTTTGCGGCCTCTTTACTACCGCCCAGAATCCGAAGGTAATCCAACTGCCTGCGGACGGGCGTTTGACGGAAGTTCTTGGCGTATCCCAGAAAGGCGAAATGGCTTTCGCCTAAAAATGCCGGGACTACACCGGCAATCAAAAGCAGCATCAACCAGGGCGAGAACAACATGATCGAGACCGACAAGGTGATGGTGGTGATAATCTGCTGCACCAGGCGGCCGATCTGCTGGATCATCACGAGCCGGTCGGTGGCCTGGACTCGGGCTCTCTCCAACCGGTCGTAGAAGACGGGATCTTCATATGCGATCAGATCCAGGCTGGCGGCATGATTCATGACGCGTATGCTGACGTACCGGGTGTATTTGTCACCCAGAAGGGAATCGGAGTAGTCGATCGTGCGCAGGAGGATACTGTTCAGGACGGCCAGAGAAAATTCTGCGACCACCAGCCACCAAAATCCGGGCCTGACCGGCTGGTGAGTGTACACGGCAGTGTTAATGCCGTCGATAATCAACTTGGTGATCCACAGGAGCCCCACGGGTAGAAGCGAGGCGAAAACGCGGGAGACCAGCCCAAAAAGAACGACCCCAGGACCCGAGTCCCAGACGATCTTCAAGACCGCAGGGACGTTACGGAGCGCTGAAATGCGTTCCTGCCACCCTCCCCAGAAGTTTTGCCGTTCCGTCATGCTAGGTTGGTGCGCGTCTTCAATGGGCTGCATTACGACACGGACGAAATCGCGAAAAGAGTGCTTAGAAGTATGACAGTCCCGCCCTTAGGAATGCAACGCCTGAATGCCCTGAATGAAGATGCCCAAACGGCCTACAGGGTTTGTCGGATGCTGAAAATGGGGTGGGAAAGTATCAAACTTGGGCTCATGCCAACCACCTCACGATCGCTATCAACCAAATGTGAGGCGAAAGTGAGAAAATCAGCCATGCTTATAAACCAACGCTTCCCCATTTTGATAGCCAGTTTGGTGATTGGTATTGCGAGTTTCGCCTCTGGGCAGAACGCACGGCAGCCGGAACGTGCAGCGGGCGAAGGCGCAGAAGCGCGCGGCAAATACATTGTCGAAAATCTGTCCCGATGCGGACAGTGCCATACGCCGCACGATAGCGCGGGCCGAGCCGACCGCTCCCACTGGCTTCAGGGAGCTCCGGTGTGGCTGAAATCGGAGGAACCGGCGCAGGATTGGCCTCTTCAGGCACCCCGAATCGCAGGCGTGTTACCGGGAACGGACGACGAAATGTTGAAGCTCCTCACGACCGGGATCTGGAAAGATGGGACTTACTTGAGGCAGCCGATGCCGCAATTTCGGATGACCGCGCCGGACGCTCAGGCGGTGATCGCTTATCTGAAGTCGGTCCAGCCCTCAAACTGAGATTCGCCGACCTTGGAGATGATCCCGAGAGAAGACAACGGTGAAAGAAACAAATACCAAACAACCGGACGTGATTGTCGTGGGAGCCGGGGCCGCTGGAATTTGCGCCGCACTCGACTTACAGAAGGCAGGTCTGGAAGTCATCATCCTCGAAGCCCGCGACCGCATCGGCGGCCGCATTTTTACGCTGCAAGATGCAAAGCTGGGAACTCCCATCGAACTTGGTGCGGAGTTTATCCACGGGTGTCCGCCCGAACTATGGAGTCTACTGAATGCTCACAAGGTCTCTACCTATGAGGTGGACGGTGATAACTGGTGCGTGGAAGACGGACTTCTCGGAACCTGCGACTTTTTTGCTGATGTCGACGAGATCCTGCGGAAGATGGACGATCGAGGGCCCGACCAGTCGTTCCTGGAATTCCTGAAGAAATACGACTCGCGCTCGAAAAATCATCGCCGCCAAGAACGAGCAGAAGCCTGGGCCAAGAGCTACGTCACCGGCTTCAACGCGGCCGATCCTGCGCTGGTGAGCGTGCACTGGCTGGTTCAGGAAATGCGCGCCGAAGAGAAAATTGAAGGTTCGCGGGCTTTTCGCGCCGAGCAAGGATACTCGGCTTTGATCAAAATATTCGAACAGGAATTGGCGAACTCCAAGATCGAGGTTCAGAAGAATACGATCGTGGAGGCAATTCACTGGGGACCGGCGCACGTCGAAGTAGTCGCGAGATCCTCGAACGATGTTGCCAGGTTTTCGGCTAACCGAGTGCTAATCACCGTGCCACTCGGCGTGCTGCAGGCTCGATCTGGCGAAAATGGCGCGATTCAGTTTACTCCTGAACTTCCCCGCTCGAAGCAGGAAGCGATCCGTGCAGTTCTGATGGGCTCGGTGATAAGAGTAACTCTGCGATTCCGAGAACGATTCTGGGAGAGTCTTCCGCTGATGAGAGCTGAGAACTCCAAGACGATGGACCGCATGAGTTTCCTTTTTTCTCATGACGACTGGTTTCCAACGTGGTGGACGTTAATGCCGAAAAAGTCGCCAATCTTAATCGGCTGGGCACCGTTCCGCTGTGCTCAAAGACTCGCGGGAAAAAACGAAGCTTTCGTCGTAGAACAAGCGATCAACGCACTTCATCGCCTTCTGGGGCTGAGTGCACTGCAACTCCAGAGCTTGCTGGAACACGCTTATGTCAACGATTGGCAGAGCGATCCATTTTCGCGAGGAGCTTACAGCTATGGGAAGGTTGGCGAGAGCCATGCTCAGGCCAGGCTGGCTCGATCCGTTGCAGAAACATTGTTCTTTGCTGGAGAAGCCACCGATATCGAAGGAAATAACGGTACCGTTCATGGAGCAATGGCCAGCGGTTTAAGAGCGGCAGCGGAGATCAAGAAAACTATGGACCAATGAACTGCAACCAGTTTGATCTTTGTGATTGTCGGCCGCCAAATCGGTTCCTTAATCTTGACGCCCACAAGGGTGACTGGTAGATTTCCTTCCTACACGTGATTATGCGAGAGGCCTCTCTCTGAGTCGCGCACGGAATACCAGTCTGCTGCCCGAAACTCCTCCAGTTGATCTCGGTCGCCGGAAGTTTCTCGCCAAGTGCTGTCAGGCCGCTTCTGTCGCAATCGTTCCCTCCGGCCTGTCCCGCTTCGTACCTGCTGGCATTTTCAATAATCCTGTTTCGCCAGTCCCCGATGACGCTTACATGCTGCACCCGGCTTATCGCGTAGAAAGGCCCTTGGATTCCCTTTTACTCAAAACGCGGGCTGGGTTGGATGAATTCATTACCGAGCAATATCACGATCAAATCGCGTCAGTGCTCGCGAGGTGGAGCGCCAGCCTGGTCGCATCTACACAAAATGTTCGTACTGTCGAAGCTGTTTTAACGGAGAACTTCTCGGGCTCGCCTCCACTGCCGATCGATTCTCGGGTCGTGCGTCATGATAGGGCGGTCGAAGTCCATCGAAAAAAGTTCGCGCAGCAAGCCACCCAAGGTCGGGACACGTTTCTCTTAGATCTGCGATCGTCGCTGGGCGTCTTCTCAAAAATCCTTACAGCCGAATTTCAAGTGACCGGCATTGAAGCATACGATGGATCGGCTTCTGGGAGTCCGGAGCGAATTCGAACTCGCGTTCGTTACGATTTTGTCGGTTCAGGGGACGGATTTCATCGCGAGCAGCGTGTTGGATACTGGGATCTCGATTGGGTTCCTGAATCACGCTCGGCTTCCCCTGAATTCATGCTGCAACGATGGCTGTGGCTCGAAGAATCTAGAAGCCGCTGCATCCGTCCAGCATTTGCCGACATTACCCCCGCCACATTTGCGGGAAACGCGTCCTATTCCGAGCAGATGGCCCATGGCGTCGATTATTGGAGGACCATCCTCGACGGCGCGTGCGGTATTGATGTCTACGGACACAATGGGGTCTCGATTGCCGACGTCGACAACGACGGTTTCGACGATCTGTACGTTTGCCAGCCCGCTGGTCTGCCCAACCGCCTGTATCGAAACCGCGGCGACGGAACCTTCGAGGACATCACGGAGCTCTCAGGATTGGGCATCCTGGAAAATACGGCCTGCGCCCTTATCGTTGATGTCGACAATGATGGGCGCCAAGATGTGATCGTTGTGCGCGCCAACGGACCCTTGCTCTTCCTGAATGATGGTGGTGGTAAATTTCGTAGACAACCGGATGCGTTTCAGTTTGCCACTCCTCCGCAAGGAACATTCACCGGCGCAGCCCTTGCTGACTATGACCGCGACGGCTGGCTGGATATTTACTTTTGTCTTTACGTTTATTACCAGGGCGCGGATCAATACAAATATCCTGTGCCCTATCACGATGCCGAGAACGGCCCTCCTAACTTCATGATGCGAAATAACCGCGACGGAACGTTCCGGGACGTGACCGAGGAATCAGGCCTGAATCAAAATAATACCCGTTACAGTTTTTGCTGCGGATGGAATGACTACAACCAAGATGGCTGGCCGGACCTGTATGTCGTGAATGATTTCGGCCGAAAGAATCTATACCACAACAACGGCGACGGGACCTTTACGGATGTTGCTGCGCGGACCGGGGTCGAAGATGTGGGCGCCGGCATGAGCGTCTGTTCGCTCGATTACGACGAAGACGGCGCGCAAGATTTGTATGTGGCTAATATGTGGACCGCCGCTGGCGAACGTATCTCTCAGCAAAGGATTTTCAAAGAAAGCGCTTCCGCGCAGGTTCGCGCTCTCTATCAGAAGCATGCGATGGGCAATTCGTTATTTCGCAACGAACGCGGAGCCTTTGAGGGCACAACGCTCGCTTCCGGGACAGGGATGGGCCGCTGGTCCTGGTCAAGCGACTCGTTCGACTTCGACCATGACGGATTTCCCGATCTGTACATAGCAAACGGGATGATTTCCGGAACTTCGCATGAAGACTTGAACAGCTTTTTCTGGCGGCAAGTGGTTGCGAAATCACCCGACCAGCCCAGGCCATCGCACGATTATGAGCAAGGCTGGAGCGCGATCAACGAACTGATTCGGTCGGATGGCACCTGGAGCGGCTTCGAAAGGAATGTGTTTTATTTAAACAACCGCGATGGAACGTTTTCGGATGTTTCCGGAGCGGTAGGGCTGGACCTGGTTGAGGACGGAAGGGCTTTCGCTCTGGCTGACATCGATCACGACGGCCGTCAGGAAATAATCCTAAAAAATCGCAATGGTCCGCAATTGCGCGTGCTCAAAAACGTAATCGAAAACCTACCAAGTTCGATCACGTTTCGACTTCGCGGCACGAAGAGCAATCGCGATGCAATTGGCGCCGCCGTAACCGTGGAAGCAGGTTCGCTAAGGCAGATCCGGACGCTTCAGGCTGGATCAGGATTTCTTTCCCAACATAGTAAGGATCTCTTTTTCGGGCTGGGAGAAGCCAATGCGCCGCTGAGAGTGTCTATTCTATGGCCCAGCGGATTAGTGCAGACCTTACGTGATGTTCCTCTAAATCATCGTATCTGGGTAGAAGAAGGATCGGACAATGTACGCGTCGAGCCGTTCGTTAAGAAGGGTGCATCGTCGACTATTCATCCGTCTATCGAGATAGAGCCCGAGACATTACCGAGAGACGCCGAAACTTGGCTACTCGCTCCGGTGACAGCGCCTGATTTTTCCCTGCCTGACTTATCGGGAGCACTTCGAGTTCTGTCCGCCTTGCGGGGAAAACCTGTACTCCTGAATTTTTGGGTCACCCAATCATCGGCCTTCCGGCAAGACTTGGAGTTGTTCGAGCGAACTTGCGAGCGATGGGCCGCGCAAGGCCTACAGTTGTTGACTGTAAATCTCGACACTGTGGGCGATCATGGTGCCGTTCATGACGAGATACGAACTCTGAGGGGCGAGGGACGGCGGTCGATTTCCATTCTTCGTGGATCAGATGACGTAGCCTGTGTTTACAACATTCTCTATCGCTACCTATTCGACCGGCACCGCGATATGAGTCTGCCAACTTCTTTCCTGATTGACAGCGAAGGTGACATCGTTAAGGTCTACCAGGGAAGTATTCAGCGCGCGCACATCGAACAAGATTTGCGCAGCATCCCTCGCAATCAGGCTGAGCGGTTGGCGCTTGCTTTACCTTTCGCCGGAATCAGCGGAACGTTCGAATACGGGCGAAACTATCTTTCCTTCGGTTCGATCTATTTTCAACGGGGATATTTCGATCAGGCGGCGGCATCGTTTCGTTTAGCTCTTCGGGACAATCCATCGAGTGCTGAGGCTTACTACGGGCTGGGAAGCGCCTATCTAAGCCAGCAGAAAACGGCTGACGCACGCGACAATTTCGAACGCGCGACTCGGCTCCGTGCGAGCTATCCCGACACCTTGGCCAATGCGTGGAATAACCTAGGACTAATTGCCACGCAGGAGAACCAGACCAACGAAGCAATCCGATGTTTCTCAGAAGCACTGCAGTCGAGCCCTGATCACCTGATTGCACTGAAAAATCTCGGCAGCGCGTACCGTCTGCAGAAGAACTGGGATAGCGCGCGCAGAGTTTTTGAGCATGCGCTTACAGTCAGTCCGGATGATGCCGAGGCGAACTATGGTTTGGGAATGGTGTTCGCGCAGGCCGATGATACGGCACACGCCGAGGACTTCCTGCGCCGAGCGTTGGCCGTGCGTGCAGATTATCCCGAAGCCTTGAATAATCTTGGAATCCTGTATTTGCGTACGGGACGTCGAGACGAGGCAGTCTCTGCATTTGCACAATGTATCCGCGTCGCTCCCACCTTCGATCAGTCTTATCTGAATCTGGCAAGGGTCTACAGCCTAGAGGGCGAGCAGAATAAGGCTCGCGAGGTCTTACTTCAACTTCTCGAACTGAAGCCGGATCACGCTGCCGCCAAAGATATGTTGTCTCAATTGTCCAAGTAGGCTGCCATACGCAGATATTTATTTCTTGGGCGTTGGCGCACTTAGCAGAGCCACAAACATTTTGTAAAATTTATCGAGATCCAAATCGTCTTGTATCTCGACCGGTTCTCCAACTAGCTTAGGCTTGTCATGATCCGTCCAACTCAACGTATTCCCGTAGCCGGCGCCGCGATCCAAATCAACGTCCAGAAACAGCGTTTCCTTTTTCGTAATGAGCGTAGGATCGAGCCATGCCGCGGCGGCGAGCTCATCCCACAGATAGTTGTAATTGCCACGCAGGCGAGCGTATTTGCCGACGTAGCGCGCGGCCGGTGAATCACTAGACTTGATCTGGTTGATCAAGTCAGCGGTTAAACGTGTCTTCACGGAAATGTCCACAGGCGTGCAAACAATTCTCTTCCAAGGCGCGTGATAGACGATGTGGGCAGCTTCAGGATCGAACCAGATATTGAATTCGTGAGTGGGAGCGTTGACGAATTCCGGATCATCCGTTCTAGGATTCAAGCTAGCTCCCATGAAGACCAATTCTTTCGCCAATTCGGCAAATTCCGGATCAATGGAAATGGCGAGAGCCAGGTTCGTCATTGGGCCGCCTTCATAAATGGTTACTTCATGGGGAAACTTGTGCACTGTGCGTATCAAGAAATGTGCGGCGTCCTCATCGGAGGGTTGAGTCGTCGGTTTTCCTTCAGGCATTTCTCCCAATTGGTCGGCCGGATGGAAGTATTTCGGGGTCCAAGCGCCGAGCCAGGGCATAGTGCCGAATTGCTGTTGCCATTGCTCCGTCTCGGCTTGCCGCCGCACTAGAGGATATTCCGCACCGCGCAGGACTGGTATATCTGTTCGTCCGATGAGTTCAAGCATGCGCAGGGTGTGCGCTACCTCCGCGTTGAGCCATTGATCACCGGTCACAACCGTGATACCTAACACTTCGGTTTGGGGTGATTGGATCAGTAGCAACATCGACTGCTGATCTGTTCCGGCAGGCCCGGCTGCGTCCTGATCGATGATGATCTTGTGCTTTTCTTGCGCCATGCAACTGAGTGATGAAAATAGAATTACGGCCAACAACCAACTGCGCTTTTGTTTCATCGATCTCCCCAAGAGAAATCGTTAGAAGATTGATTGCGGTCATGAAGTTACAGTAAAGATCGTGGAGGGTGCAAGACCAAAGCGGCGGTCGCCAGAGCGAGACTCAGCCGTTTCAGTTGCGGACCACAGTTCGAAAGGCTAAACTTCCGCTCTGGCACACGTGCTCGCGTGCAGTTCCAATCTAAGTTCTATGGGCCGAACTCATCTGATCGTCGCTCTGACCATCATTTTGTGGTTGCTCTTTGTTCCAAGGCAGGCGGCGGCATGGCTTTTTCAGGGTCAGCCTAGTGAAGCACAACCCGCCGCGCCTTTTGCGACAATGCAGGGAGTGGTTCGGGATGAAAATCGACAGATTGTTGTTGGCGCGACCGTCTCCCTGCAGGCCCAAGGCAAGAGGGAGCCGGATTTGTCAGGTGTTACCGATTCGGATGGAGTTTATCGCTTCTCCGCAATTCCTCCGGGCGCGTATGTTGTTCGCGCAGGAAACGTCGGTCGCACTAAAACAGCTTTAGCTGCCGTTGTTCTCGAAGCCAAAGAAACGAAGATCATGGACCTCGCTTTAGGGTCGGACAAGATATCAGAGCCGCAGGGGCTTCCAGCAGGGAATCCCGATTTCTTTGACGAGCCACACTTTACCGTTGCGGGAGTTACGGACACTACAAATCTTGGCGGTCATGGTTCCGATACTGTCGTTCGAAACAGGGAAGACCTGGCGCAGGAGACAGCTTCTTTAAGTAAGGTGATCACGAAATCGCTTCCTGATGAGTCGCATGCCGCGACAGAGAAGTCGCTGCGCGAGAGTGCTACGCGCAATCCGGACGACTTTTCAGCCAATTTTCGCCTGGGAAGTTTTCTGGTCGACGACGCCAGATCGCAAGAAGCCTTGCCTTACCTAGAAAAGGCTTCGCGGTTGAACGGGAGTGACTTGCTTAACACCTATAAACTCGCGCTAGCGTACGCCAACACAGGGGCTTACGCCAGAGGTAGGACTACCTTGCAGGCGCTACTTACAGCCGACAATAAGGTCTATGTGGAGAATGCGGAGCTTCATCACCTGCTCGCTGATCTGGACGAAAAACTAGGTGATTCGCTGGAGTCGGTGCGGCAATACGAGCGAGCTGCCGAACTGAACCCGAGTGAGCCGAATCTATTTGACTGGGGATCTGAGCTGCTAATTCACCATGCCGCTGAACCCGCAATCGAAGTTTTCGCTCGTGGGGCACGCTTGTTTCCTCGATCCGTTAGGATGCAGGCGGGACTGGGAGCTGCGTTTTATTCGGCAGGCTCCTACGATCAGGCCGTAATTCATCTCTGCGAAGCCTCGGATTTGAATCCCAGTGACCCCAACCCCTATCTTTTTTTGGGAAAGATCGAAGCCGTAGAAGCCGCCCAGTCACAGGAAATTGTGAATCGACTTGCGCGCTTTGTCAGGCTTCAACCGCAGAATGCCTGGGCCAATTACTATTACGCGGTAAGCCTTCAGAAGGACTGGAAATCGCCCGAGGCCATTACGCTAGCAGATGTCGATCAGGTTAAATCCCTGTTGCAAACGGCCATTCGTCTCGATCCGACACTTGGCATTGCCTACCTGCAACTGGGGATTCTCTACTCGCAGCAGAAAGATTTTTCGAAAGCGACCTCCGCGTGGCAACAAGCGCTCGTAGTTACTCCGAATCTGGAACAGGCACATTATCGTCTGGCGCAGGTTTACCGGGAAGCTGGGGAAACTTCCAAAGCGCGCGAACAGTTGCAGAGGTACCAACAAATATCGAATCAAAAAGCTGAAGAAGTGGAGCGGCAACGGCACGAAGTTCAGCAATTTGTATATGAGTTGCGCGACAAGCCGGAGGCACCCCCACAATAGATAAAGATCAGTGTAGCCTCGGACTGGGCCCGGTCATCAGGTCGATGAACATTCGATAAAACTTTTCGACATTCAAATCCATCTGGATCTCGACGGGTTGCACAGCCATCGGCGGTTTCTGGTTTTCCATCCACGTGAGCGTATCGCCATATCCGGCACCGCGGTCGAGGTTCACCTGCATGTAGCGAGTCTCGCGCCGGGTGATCAACGTCGGATCGATCCACGCTGCGGCAGCCAGTTCGTCCCACATAATGTCAGCGCCTGGGAAATACATGGCAAACTGCGAGATGTAGCGAGCCAGTGGCGTTCCGCTCGCCTCAATCTGCTTTACGATGGCCGGCGTAAGGTGAGTCTTGATGGAAATGTCTGTAGGAGTACAGACGATTTTCTTCCAATTTGACCGCAGAACAATTGAAGCGGCTTCCGGATCAAACCAGAAATTAAATTCGTGCCGCGGACTATTAGCGAACTCAGGGTTATCCGTGTGAGGGCTCAGGCTTCCGCCCATGAAAACCAGTTCCTCAGCCAGTTCAGGAAACTGAGGATCGATCGAAATAGCGAGCGCCAAGTTCGTCATGGGCCCACCTTCGTAGATCGTCACCTCATGCGGATATTTATGCACCATCCGGATCATGAAATGAGCCGCGTCTTCTTCGCTTGGCTTGGTTGTGGGTAGACCTTCAGCTAGGGTTGGTACAATGAAAGGTTCGTGCCACCAGCGATCGTCCCATGCCCCCGCATAGGCGACTTTTCCGTAGCGCTGCTGCCACAGTTGCGTTTCATCGCGACGGCGGACCAGGGGAAACACTGCTCCAGGGATTACAGGAATGTCGCTGCGGCCGATGATCTCGAGCAGACGGAGGGTATGCGCTACTTCTTCATCGCGCCACTGATCGCCGCTCACCACTGTGGCGCCGAGTACCTCAACTTGCGGAGACTGTGCTAGCACGAGCAGAGTTTGCATATTGCTGCCGCCCGGGCCGGAAAAATCCTCATTGATGATTACTTTGCGCCGCGACTGCTGTCCCCAGGCGAGCGAGGTCATTAGCAGTATTAAGAAGAAAACAATGTCGATGCAGCGTTTTGAGAATGCCGCTACATCGACATCGAACTTTGAGCGAACTGGTGGCAAGGGCAGCTTAAAACAACAATTTAAGCGCAAACTGAATAAACCGCGGATCGTTCAATGTCGTGTTTACCACTCCGAAGCTCGAGGGACTGGCGAAGTCCTGCATTCCCGCGGCGCTGGTACCTGGCAGATAGAAGTGTGGGTGGTTGAAGAGATTAAAAAATTCCGCACGGAACTGAACGTCCATACCCTCGCGGAACGACAAGGGGAAGTCCTTGATCGCCGAGAAGTCGGTGTTGACGAACCGAGGCCCATAAACCGGAGCTCGCGGAGCATCGCCGAGCTCCCCGAGGGCAGGGGCCACGAATGCACATGGATTGAACCAATTTTGCAATGTGTGGACCTGGGCTGGAGCGTTGCAAGTTGGGTTCGCCGCCACCTGTCCGCCACGGTTTGGATCGCCAACCTCATTGGGACGATTCAGAACGTTTCCGTTCCACATGAAGTTAACGCCGGATTGATTGTTGCTATCAACTACGAACAGCGGAAACCCGGAGATCGCTTTTTCGATCAGATTCACTTTCCAATTTCCGAAAATCGCGTTGACTGGCGCGCTCCATGTGCTACCAAAATGTTTACCTTTGCCAAAAGGAAGGTCGTACAAAACGCTGGCGGTAAATTGATTGTTGAGATTGAGTTGAGAAAGTCCCCAATCGGCATGGTTTGCCCCCGGGAGCGGCCAGTACATAGCACCCGGGAGCGTGCCGAGACCGTCCGGCAAACCCGAATCGAATGTGCGGGAATAGGTGTAGCTGAGCAACGCATAAAGGCCATGCGCCGCATTTTTCTCCGCCTTCACTTGCAGAGAATCGTATCGAGCCCTGCCGTTGTCGCTGTTGTTATCGATGGCGGTGAATGGACCATACGGGGCGGGGAAGTAAGCTCCGCCCGCACCGCATCCCAAGGTGTAACCGGGAACGGCGTTAGGACCGCCTGCACAAGCCGTCGGGGAGCCGATATTTTGATTCAGGCCGTCATTCAAAATGTGGCTACCGCGCGAGCCAGCGTACCCGGCAGTTAATACGACCTGAGCTGGCAACTGGCGCTCGACATTCAGGTTGAATTGCTGCACCATCCCTTGTTTGAAATTCAGATTTTGGGTCTGAATCGTCCCAGTGAAACTAGAAGGTGCCGGGGGCGCGAGGATCGGCGACAAATTCGGCTGCAGGAACCCGAGTTGAAGCCCACAGTTTATAGGCGTTGCCGACGATGCGTTATTAAACGGACAGGGGCTTCCCGGAAAATTGTTGAAATTGTCCGCCTCTGCGTAGTAGGGAGGATTCTGCCATAATCCTTGAGCGCCCTGGTTCCAGGCTGAATCGTGGAAGATGGCATAGCCAGCCCGGATCGCCGTGTTCGAATTCCCAAACGGCTTCCACGCAATTCCAATACGTGGCTCGAAGGCTGTTTTATCCCACTGGACTCCCACACTGCCGCCAGCACGGACGCAACCAGTGCAACCCTGGAGTGGTCCGGTAACCAGATATTGTCCAGTGGTGTAATTGAAGTTAGCCTGCCGTCCCTGAGCCTCGGTGATTGGACTCGTCAGCGCCCATGCTAGACCAAGGTTGAGAGTGAGATTGGGGGTTACGCGCCAATCATCTTGCACGAACGGACGAAACATCTTCCAGCGCCGGCCCGTGGTCGCGCCCAGGAAAGTCTGATCATGAATGGCGCCGCCTATCTGGCCGAGGAGCAGGTCGGCCGTGGCGTCGCCCGTATAGCTGCCGAAAATCAGGAAGTATCCGTCACCAAAACCGTTGGTGAGCACATTCATCTGATTGGCCCGAATGCCGCCCCCGACGCGGATATTGTGCTTGCCCCGAATAAAATCTACGGTATCGGATACGGAGTACACATTGGTGCCGCCCTGAAACGGCGAAAATCCTCGATCTCCCACCGACCAGTAGCCAGTCAGTTGCGTTGAACTGAGTCCGCATCCCACACAGTCCTTGGTGGACTGGTTAAGACTCGCGGGATAACCAGTTATGCTGTCGCAAGCCGAACCCAGATCGGCGCCTTGAATGCCAAGCTTCGCCGCTTCGCAGGTACCGGTGCCGTAGGAAGAGATGTGATTGAAGATCCGATTGAAACCCGCGTTGAACTGGTTGATCGTGCGGTCAGAGAACAAATGAGTCTCTGAAACCGCCACGTTGCGCCCGTGGTTAGTAATATCCTGTGTGCTGGCGAAGGCGCCTTGCTCGGCGAATCCCGGAGACCCGCCCGGAACGAAAGAGACAGCTTGGTCATAGCTGAATCGGGCGAATACCGAATCTTTGCTGGAGAAATTGTGATCGATGCGAATATCAAATTCGCCTTCGTTCAGTCTCCGCACGGGCGTATTCGTATAGTTGTAGCCCAGGCTTGGATTGCTCGCGTTGCTCTGCGGATAGAGATCGATCAAGGCTTTTCCCGCTTTATCGAACATATTAGTCGGGATCTTATTGCACGCAACTCCTGCGGGCTGGACTCCACCCGCGCCAGCGGGAAGCGGATTCAACAAGGCATCGCACTGAAAGGGGCCGCCCGTATAGGGGTTTACCAGAAAACCGGAACGGGGGTTTCCGAAAGGATCATTCGTATAGTCGCCGTTCATCATCGCGGCCGTTGGAATTAACCCGGTGAATGGAATTCCATGCCGCTGCATTTTGGCCTGATAATCGAGGAAGAAAAAAGTCTTGTCCTTGCGAATCGGCCCACCTAAAGCACCGCCAAACTGATTCAAATTGAATTGCTGTTTCGGAGAGGGCGTGCCGAAATCGTAGGTTTTGGCATCCAGCACCGTGTTGCGGAAGAACTCAAAGAGTGAACCGTGAAACTGATTCGATCCCGATTTCGTGGTCACCAGAACGGTCGGTCCCGCACGCGTTCCCCATTCTGCCGAATAGTTGTAAGTGAGAACCTTGAACTCTTGAATGGCATCGATCGATGGCAGGATGGCAATGCCGCCGGCGGTTAACTCGTTGTTGTCGTTACCGTCGAGCAACCAGTCGGTACTCTGGGCGCGCGATCCGCCGACGGAAAGAGAGTACGTCCCGCGGGCTGATACCTCGCTGCTCGGGCCGCCATTAAAGAAGCTGTTCGGGTTGGTTTCCTGAGTTACCCCCGGGGTTAAGGTTGCGAGTTGGACAAAGTCGCGGCCATTCAACGGGAGTTCTGCGACCTGCTCCGACGTAATCACCTGTCCTAGAGTCGGATTGGCCGTCTCCACGGCAACCTCGGTGGCGTTCACCTCAACCGAAGTTGACACAGATGCAGGCTGCACAGAGAAATCGAGTTCACGATGCTCGTCGACCTGCAAGCGGACGTCTTTCTGTTCGGTGGTTTTGAAGCCTTGGGATTCCACGCGAATCGTGTAGTCGCCCACAGGGAGCAGCGGAATCAAGTAATGTCCAGTATCATCCGTCTTTGTTTCGCGCGCCAGGCTTGTGCCCTGCGAAGTCGCGCTAACGGTTGCACCTGACAATACGGCACCCGCTTTATCGGAAACTGTTCCCGAAAAACTGCCAGTAGCCTGGCCGTACAGGAGCGGACAAAAAAAGCCGACGAGCGAAAAGAAAACGACGACGAGCAGCGCCCTCTTAAGCATTACAACCCCTTTCGGCGGCCCCACACCGAATGACGAACTGCGTCTCGGTCAGTAGCAGAATGTTTTGGAGGTCTCGGACCGTAGAGAGGCCTTATAAATGGCAACTCCTAACGAAGTCAAGACTTTTCGGGAAAAGTGGATGGAATCACTTCCAGGAAATTCCGCACTGGGTCAGAACAAATCGGTTGTCGATTACTGCACGAATTTGTGTTCAATTTCCAGTTCGGGAACCCCATTCCCAATCGAATCGCACGCGGTCGTAGAAAGATTTTTGTGTGCCTATGCCTGTCGTCGACAAGGCAGCGTATAAATTAGCTCGACGCACTGCCTCTATTTCTGTCATTCCTTCCGCGAGGAATACGGCAAAGCTACCAATGAATGCATCCCCTGCGCCGGTGGTATCCAGACTCTTCACTGCGAACGCGGGGACATGGGAACTGGTTTCAGCGCTGGCGAGCAGGGATCCTTTGGCTCCGAGGGTGATAATAACCCGCTGAACTCCGCCGCCCAGCAGCTTTTCAGCACATCTCTTCGCATCGCCCACATCTCGCACCGCGATACCAGCGATGCTTTCCGCTTCACTCTCGTTGGGAACAAAATAGTCCAGGCCGTGGATGGCATGCACGTCAATCGGTTGCGCCGGTGCAGGATTCAAGATGCATCGGACACCGTTCTTTCGGGCGAACTCTACCGTGTAGTAGACCGTCTCCAGCGGGATTTCAAACTGCAGGACAATGCAATCCACCGATTTCAACATTTCTGAAGCGGCGTCGACGTCGGCAGGTCGAAGCGCGTCGTTTGCTCCCTTCACGACTAAAATTCTATTCTGCCCGTCGGGATCCACAAAGATTGGTGCAACACCGCTGGACAAGCCTTCAACCTGCTTAACCTGACTTGTCTCAATCCCCAGCCTCCTGAAATTTTCGATCGTAGCCGGGCCGAAAAGGTCGCTTCCTAGTCGTGCCACCATGAAAACGTCCGCTCCACAGAGGCGAGCGGCGACCGCTTGATTTGCACCCTTCCCTCCGAACCCCAAATCGAAGCGTTGTCCGAAGATGGTTTCCCCCGGTTTGGGAAATCGGTCGGCGAAAGTCGTCAGATCGACGTTGGCGCTGCCCACCACCGCAACTCGAGGTCGTCTCGACATAATTGGTTTCGAAGGTTTCGACCGCCGAGTCTATTTGGCGTTGTTCGTCGTGTCAACACAGGGGTTGTACGCGCTCATTCGCCGTAAGGGACCCAGATGTTCTTCACCTGAGTTGCATGTTGTAGAAACCACCGGCCTTCGCCCTGCTTCGCATCCAACCAATTGATGCTCCGCCCTTCGTTGGTGAATACCTGTTTTAGATTTCCAACTGAAAGAGACTTAGCTGTAGCTGCATTGGTTTTGTTTGAGAAACACCAGATCGCGTCCAAGTCGTCGTGTTCGGCGATGGTCTTAAGCAGTTGGGCAGTTTGGCCGGTGACAATGTTGATGACGCCATCGGGCACGTCACTCGTGTCGAAAATCTGATAAAGATCTCCCACAATGAGCGGGTACGTTTCAGAAGGGACCGCGACAGCGGTATTGCCGACCGCCAAAACCGGCAGCACGAGGGACAGAAAGCTCAATAGAGGAAAGTCATTCGGGCTGACGATACCTACCGTTCCGATGAGCTCATTCATCGCCAGGGCAATGGTTCGCGAAGGAGGGTTGTGAACAGCGCCATCGAATTTATCGGCCCAAGCGGCATAGTAGAATATGCGTTCAATGCTTGCCGCAACCTCTTTGGCGGCCTGCTCTTCGCTGCTAATTGCTGATAAGCGCCGAGCGAATTCGTCCTCCCGCAGCGAAAGGTTTTCCGCCATGTAATACAAAATTTGCGCGCGATTGTGGGCGGTCGTTTTAGCCCAACCGGAAGCTTTGCGTGCGGCTTCGACCGCGTTACGAATGTCTTTCCGGTTGCCCAGCGGCGCTTCTCCAAGCAACTCGCCATGCTTCCCGCGAATTTCAAAACTGTAACCGGAGTCAGGCCTTGCTTGCTTTCCACCGATGTATAGCTTCACGGTGCGATCGATCGCAGTTTCAGCATGATCGCCGGCCGTTGAAGCATCAGTCTGATTCTCGGAAGCAGGAAGCATCGGCGCATTTTTGAACCAAGCCGGTTCGAGATATTCCAGCAGACCTTCGCGGCCTCCTTCACGGCCGTAACCGCTCTCGCGATAGCCACCGAACCCGCAAGCCGCGTCGAACATATTCGTGCAATTCACCCAAAGCACGCCGGCTTTGATCTGCGCCGCCACCTGTAAAGAAACGTTGAGACTCTCGCTCCACACACTTGCCGCCAGGCCATAGGTCGTATTGTTCGCCAGTTCTACCGCCTCGGCTGGCGTTCGAAACGTCATAGCCGCGAGCACGGGCCCGAAAATTTCCTGTTGCGCGACTACTGACGCCGGATGCACATTACTCAACAGAGTCGGAGGGAAGTAAAGTCCAGTTTCCGGCATTCTGGTCGGCGGCTGCCAGCAGGTTGCGCCTTCCGCAACACCCTGTTCCACGAGTCGACGTATGCGTTCGAGTTGCACTGGCGCAACGATGGCCCCAATATCGATGGTTTTATCCAAAGGCGAGCCCACCCGCAAAGAACTCATGCGCCCACGAATTTTTTCCAGCAGTGTTTCGGCGATACTTTCTTGCATCAGCAAGCGCGATCCGGCGCAGCAAACCTGTCCTTGATTCAGCCAGATTCCGTCTACCAGGCCCTCGACCGCACTGTCGAGGTCGGCATCTTCAAAAACGACAAAAGGAGATTTGCCACCTAACTCGAGTGAAAGTTTCTTCTGACTCTGAGCGGTTGCGGCACGGATTGCGCGGCCAACCTCAGTGGATCCTGTGAAGGCGATCTTGTCGATATCCGGATGCCGCACCACCGCCTCACCGGTCAAACCGTCGCCAGTGACAATATTGACGACTCCGGGAGGCAGTCCGATTTCCTGGCAAATCTCTGCAAATGCAAGTGCGGTAAGCGGCGTGAATTCAGCCGGCTTCAGAATGACCGTATTTCCGGTGGCCAGGGCAGGACCAATTTTCCAAGCCAGCATCAGCAGAGGAAAGTTCCACGGGATGATCTGCCCTGCCACTCCGCACGCGCTGTAACCTGGGAATTCCGTGTCGAGCAGTTGGGCCCAACCGGCGTGATAATAGAAATGTCTAGCGACAAGAGGGATGTCGATGTCGCGGCTTTCGCGAATTGGTTTTCCGTTGTCGAGGGTTTCGAGAACCGAGAGCCTGCGCGAGTGTTTCTGCACCATCCGAGCCATGGCGTACAAATATCGAGCACGCGCGTGCGGAGTGAGAGACTGCCATGGCGAAAGTGCCGATCGAGCGGCTTTTACAGCCGCGTCGACGTCTGCGGTTGATCCGTGGGCCGCTGATGCGATTTTCTCGCCCGTGGCGGGATTGAGTGAATCAAAGTAAAGGCCTTCGATCGGCGGGCGCCATTCCCCGCCGATGAAGTGGCCGAAACGGCGTTGGTATCGGTCGAGCCAGAGAAAAGCATCCTTTGGGTCTTCGGGTGCGGGACCGTATTCCATGGTGAGGAACTTTTCAGCAATGCTCATTGGAGTATTGTCGCTTTCTTCCGGGACTCAACCCTACGCGATGGGGTGACGATAATCTGCCGAGTACCGCCCTGTCGCGTAGTGTTCCAATTGCCGTTCGATATCGTTCAGAAGACCGCTGGCGCCGAAGCGAAAGAGTTCCGCTTTCATCCAGGATGTGCCCAGCTCTTCTTTCATCAGCGCCAGCCATTCTGTGGATTGCTTGGCCGTGCGAATTCCCCCAGCGGGTTTGAAACCGACGGCCATCCCAGTCTCCTGGGCATATTCGCGAATGGCCCGTGTCATTACAAGGCCCACGGGAAGCGTGGCATTTGTGAACTCTTTTCCGGTCGAGGTTTTAATGAAGTCTGCGCCCGCCATCATGGCCACAAAGCTAGCTCGCGCGACATTGCGAAGTGTTAGCAGATCGCCAGTGCCCAAAATTGCTTTCATATGGCAACGACCGGAAGCCTGTTTGAATTCCGCAACTTCATCGTAGAGTTCCTGCCAACGTCCGCCGAAAACATGGGCCCGCGTGATGACAATATCGATTTCGTCGGCGCCGGCTTCTACCGACCGGCGTATCTCCGCAACTCGCTCTCGCACGGGCGAAAGGCCGGCAGGAAAGCCCGTCGAAACCGCAGCTACTTTTACGCCGCTGCCATCGAGCGCTCGCGCTGCCGTTTCCACGAAGCGATGGTAGACGCAAACCGCTGCCACTTTGATATCGAGTTCTTCAATGCCAAGGTGTTCCACGATTTCACGTTGAATCGGATGCCGCGCTTTGGCACACAAGCGCCGTACGCGCTCATCCGTGTCGTCGCCGGAAAGAGTGGTCAAATCCATGCATGAAATCGCACGCAGAAGCCACGCCGCCTGCCATTCCCTCTTAACGGTCCGGCGTGCCACGTGCGTTTGCGCTCTGCGTTCTACCGCGCTGGTGTTTACGCGCGCTTGCTTCACCCAATCTAAATTGAGAGGTATTCGTCGGTTAGAAAGAAGAGGGTGGCCGGATAATACCGCGATGGGAGCTTGTGATCCCGGCGCTAATTCACCGGCCGCACCGCCGGTCGGGCGGCCTGAAAGGTCGTAACCACTTTTATGTTCGGCTGACACCGTATTGCATTGTACGGCAGAAGGTCAGCCCATCACAGTTTTCTGCTATAGTTTCGTTCCTCGGAGGTCCCACTCCCATGCCTCGAAACGTGCGTTGTGCCTTGATCCAAGCCAGCAACGCGATCAGCACGGACCGTCCTCTCGCCCAGATCAGAAAAGCCATGATCGACAAGCACTTGAAGCTGATCGCGCACGCGGCACAGAAGAAAACGCAGATCCTCTGCCTGCAGGAACTTTTTTACGGCCCTTACTTCTGCGCCGAGCAGAACGCACGCTGGTACGAGCTGACAGAGCGCGTGCCGGACGGCCCTACCGTTCGCATGATGCAAAAACTTGCCGCGAAATATCACATGGTAATCGTAGTCCCGGTTTACGAAGAGCAGATGCCTGGCCTCTATTTCAACACCGCCGCCGTGATCGATGCCGACGGCCGCTACTTGGGGAAATATCGCAAGCATCATTTGCCCCATTGCCATCCTGGATTTTGGGAAAAATTTTATTTCACTCCGGGTGATCTTGGATATCCAGTCTTCGAGACAAAATACGCTCGACTCGGCGTTTACATTTGTTATGATCGCCACTTTCCCGAAGGAGCACGCATTCTTGGCTTGAACGGTGCAGAAATTGTTTTCAATCCGTCCGCCACTGTTGCCGGCCTTTCGGAATATCTCTGGGAACTCGAACAGCCGGCGCATGCCGTGGCCAATGGTTATTTTGTCGGCGCCATCAATCGGGTTGGGGTTGAGAAGCCGTGGAGTATCGGAGAGTTTTATGGCAAGAGTTATTTCTGCAACCCGCGTGGGAAAATTATCGCTCAGGCTAGCCGGGATAAAGACGAAGTGCTGATCGCTGATCTTGATTTAGACATGATCGCGGAAGTCCGCAAAGTTTGGCAGTTTTTCCGTGATCGCCGTCCCGAGACGTACGGTCCTATTACCGCGCAGACCGGTCAGGCTGCAGCAGCAGACTGAAGTACGGAGATTACGCTCAACTTCACCAGGCGGCACGCCTTATTTTTAGCAGAACTCCATGGCTGCGACATCTTTTCACTCCCCATCCCGAATCGAGTCGAGTCCTTTCTACAATCCCGATCTCGCGCCCGCCACGGCTAAGCAGAGACATTGGGGAACGTATAATTTTGCGGCACTTTGGATTTCGATGTCGGTCAACATTCTTACCTACATGTTGGCCGCTAGTCTGATTCAAGGTGGCATGAACTGGAAGCAGGCTGTCTTTACGATCTTCCTCGGCAATGCGATTGTCCTGGCGCCAATGCTTCTGAATTCTCATCCCGGCGCCAAATACGGAGTTCCGTTTCCAGTGCTGGCTCGCGCCTCGTTTGGCGTGCTGGGTGCGAATGTAGCTGCGGTTCTGCGCGCTCTCGTCGCTTGCGGGTGGTTTGGCATACAGACATGGATAGGCGGCGAAGCCATCAGCACGTTGCTGGCGACGCTCGCACCGGGGTGGAAAGATTTCCCGTACTCGACGGTTGTTTGTTTCTTACTCTTCTGGCTGATTAATCTTGCTGTCATCCTGATGGGCATCGAATCCATTCGAATTCTTCAGGGGATCAGCGCTCCCATTCTGCTCGCTGTGGGCTTGCTGCTTCTGGGATGGGCTTACCACAACGCAGGTGGTTTTGGTCCAATGCTCGCAGCGCCATCACGATTCAAGACCTCTGAGGAATTCTTGAAGTTCCTGATCCCAGCTCTGAACGGAACGGTGGGTTTCTGGGCTACAGTCTCGCTTAACATCCCCGACTTCACGCGATTTGCGAGAAGCCAGAAAGAACAAATGATCGGGCAGGCTCTCGCTCTGCCGACCACGATGACACTCTATGCTTTTATTGGCATAGCTGTGACCTCTGCCACGGTTGCGATTTATGGTGCCGCCATTTCTGACCCGGTTCAACTGCTCAGCCGTTTTCACTCTCCTGCAGCTGTCGTGATTTCGCTGATTGCGATTCTGCTGGCTACTTTGAACGTTAACATTGGCGCCAACGTGGTATCTCCGGCAAATGATTTCTCCAACCTGTGGCCTCGAAAAATCAGCTTCCGAACTGGCGGAGTGATCACCTGCTTGATGGGGATTGCACTGATGCCGTGGAAACTGCTGGCAGACTACAACACATTTATTCTCGGCTGGCTGGGTGGTTATGCCGCCTTCCTCGGACCAGTGGCGGGAATTATGATCTGCGACTATTTCTTGATTCGAAAGCGTGTCTTACAAGTCGATGACTTATATCTTCGGACCGGAATCTACGAGTATTCCAACGGCTTCAATTGGCGGGCGATGCTTGCACTTGCGGTTGGCGCTGGCACGGCGCTGGTTGGCTTAGTTGCGCCGTCGGTGCGCGTCTTGTATGACTATTCCTGGTTTGTTGGTTTTGTAGTTTCCTTTGCCCTTTACTACGTAATGATGAAGTTACGTCGATCTGCGGAAATTGCAGCTCAGTAGGCTTCGTAATCTCATTGCTTCTTATTCTTCTGCTTTCCGATGAATGAAGGCAGAACATCGCGGTGATAAATTTCCAATGTTTGTTCTTCATCCCCACACATTAGATAGATATTGAACTGAGTGACTCCGACGGCTGCCAGCTTCAGGAGTTTTTCATGATGAGCCTTGATTGGTCCGACTACGCAGAACCGATCAACCACTTCATCCGAAACAAAATTCGCATTATCGCTCTCGACCACACAGTGGTGAAGATAGTCGTACCCGCCGCGATCCTGTACGTAGGAAGTGAGTGCCGGAGGCAGGTCTTCCGGCTTGTACTGACGGATCAGGTCCATCACGTGGTTCGAGACCAGGGCCGGGAACCAGCGCACGCGTTCGCGAGCTAAAGTCAAGTCATCAGAGACCCAAACGGGCGCCGCCGCCATCACTTCGATCTCGCTCGGATCACGATCTGCGGCGCGAGCGCCTTCCTTCACGAAACCCATACACCAGGAAATCAAATCCGGATCGGCAAACTGCAAAATAATTCCATCCGCCACGCGCCCCGCCATATGCAGAACCTTCGGCCCATACCCTGCGATCCAGACACGTGGCGGGATTCTCGCCCAGGTCAGGCGAGTGGGTTGACCGTCGTACTCAATTTCACGCCCCGCCGTAAGATCCCGAAAAGTCTTTACGGCGGTTTCCAGTTGCGACCACGTCACCGGCTTTTTGCCCAGTACACGCCTGGAGCTATCGCCGCGCCCTATGCCAAGTTCCATCCTGCCCGCTGAAATCAGATTCATGGTTGCGAAAAGACTCGACGTGACTGTTAGATCCCGAACTGCGGGATTTGTGACCAGGGTGCCGAGTCGCATCTGCTTCGTCTCTGAAGCCATCAGCGTAAGTAATGGATATGGGTCCATCCACAAAACGTGGGAATCGAAAAGCCATCCGTACTCGAAACCGCCCGCTTCGGCTTGCCGCGTCAAGCCGAGAATCCGCTCGACGGAAAGGTCTGGCTTTAGCGTGATCCCAAACTTCATGGCTGACCCCTTTCATCAATCCTCTAATTATCAGCGAGTGAAGGGCGGCAGTTTAGCATAAAATTCCTTTTCACCTCGGTCCCAAGGGGAGGATTTAGATGGGCTTCGACACGATCATCGGCAATGGATTGGTAGTCACGGCAACGGATACCTACATGGCGGATGTTGCAATTGCCGATGGACGGATCTCCGCCATCGGCAACAACCTGCCGAAAGAAAATGCGACGAAGATATTGGACGCTTCGGGAAAATATGTTTTGCCGGGAGGCATTGACGTCCATACTCATCTGGATATGCCTTTTGGCGGTACGACGAGTGCAGACGATTTCGAAACCGGTACGAGGGCCGCAGCCTTCGGGGGTACCACAACGCTGATTGATTTCGCGATTCAATACAAAGGCCAACCGCTACGCAAAGCGTTTGATACGTGGATGGATAAGGCCTCAAAGAAAGCCGTTAGCGACTATGCGTTTCACTGCATCGTTACCGATATCAGCGACGGGCAACTGCAAGAGATGAATTCCTTGGTCGGTGAGGGTGTGACAAGTTTCAAACTTTTCATGGCCTATCCCGGCGTATTCATGCTGGATGATGCCAGCATCTTCCGGGCGCTGCAGACGACCGCGAAAAACGGTGGCCTGATTTGCATGCACGCTGAAAACGGAAGTGCGATCGATGTTATCGTGCAACAAGCGCTGGCAGAAGGGAAGACAGCGCCTAAGTACCATGCTCTTACGCGTCCCACCACGGCTGAGGCTGAAGCTGTATCTCGAGCCATTGCGCTGTCGGAGATGGCTGGAGCTCCGATTTACATCGTGCACCTAAGTTGCAACGAGGCTCTGGAAAAAGTTCGCGAGGCTCGTGATCGAGGACTGCCGGTGTACGCGGAGACCTGCCCACAGTACCTGTATCTTTCGATCGAGAATTTTGATGTTCCCGATTTTGAAGGGGCGAAGTATGTCTTTACACCGCCGCTTCGGGAGAAATGGCATCAGGAAAAACTTTGGAACGGGCTGAAACGCGACCATCTGCAGGTAGTGTCTACGGATCATTGTCCATTTTGTTTCAAGGAACAAAAGGAGCTGGGACGCGGCGACTTCACCAAAATTCCAAACGGCGGTCCGGGCGTCGAGCATCGCATGAGCCTGATCTATTCCGGAGGCGTTGCTGCGGGACGCTTCTCTGTGAATAGATTTGTCGAACTTGTTTCTACGACTCCCGCTAAACTTTTTGGCCTATATCCGCGGAAGGGGACGATTGCAGTGGGCAGTGACGCCGATCTGGTGATCTTCGATCCAAATCGAAAACATACGATCAGCGCCAAAACTCACCATATGCGGGTGGACTATTCCATGTTCGAAGGGACACAAGTCACTGGCATGCCGGATGTAGTTCTATCTCGAGGCCGCGTTTTGGTGGATGGAGGAGAAGTTCCTAGGCCGCGCTGGACAGGGAGAATTTCTCCGGCGCTCTACGTATTCGCAAGTGAATGGCTAAGACAGGCTGGGTTCTGCGTTCACCTCTAACCGAGCGTCGAAAAAAGCGCATCCTTCCAGCGCTTCGTATCGATCGCCCAGCAAACTTTGCTTTTGCGTTCTGTGGTCAGCGCGGATGCCCAAGTAGCTCGGTTACGCTCATCTGGCGCCACATTCAGACGATCGACGACGGTCATTCCGCGGGTTAGTTCCGTGTGTGTTTCTACTTCCACGTAATGCTCACTCCACTCAGTCCCTACTGATGGATCAAGTGCGATGCACATCGCAACCGGATCCGGCAGGCAGATTCCGTCTTCTCTCGTCTGAACCATGTATGCGTGACGGGCGTGACTGTTGCATTCAATCGCGAAGTTTGCGAGCTCCGTGCCGAGCCCCTGAATGAGTTCAATATCATTTCCATTCACTACCGAATTGCCGCGTGACAGTTGCCAACCGATCAGTTCGACAGGAAGAGCACTGAGCAGAACCATGCGCGCGGCCTCCGGGTCCACCCAGATGTTGTATTCGGCGGCTGGAGTTACATTTCCTTCGCAGCACGGCGCGCCTCCCATAACCACACAGCGGCTCACCTTGGTTGCGATCGATGGTTGCCGTGCGAGCGCGAGCGCAACATTCGTGAGCGGCCCCAACGTTATCAGGACGAGACCTGGATGTGATTCAATGGCAGCGATGATCGCATCGACGGCGTGCAATTTTTCTGGAGAGCGGCGAGGCGGAGCATAATCGTGATCTCCCAGCCCATCACGACCATGGAACCATGTGGCGTCTGTGTACGGGCGAAGCAGGGGTTTCTCCGCGCCCATATAAACCGGAGTGTCTGCGCCACAGAGTTCAACCGTGTACAGAGCATTCCGAGTGGCCTGTTGAAGGTTGACGTTCCCTGCGACCGTCGTGATCGCAGCGACCCGAACCCCTGGCGCGCGAAGAGCCATGATGAGGGCCACCGCATCGTCGGAGGCAGTGTCGGTATCGATCAGAAATGTGCGCGTCACGCGCGTAGCATAGCAAAAAACATGGCGCTCCGGCTTCGCTTGTCCGTGAATACTTGTGGCGCGAAAGAAAGAGGAGTACAGTTACTCACTTTCCAGCCCTCATAACAACTCAAGGAGAACCGATTGTTCACACCGTCGAGTTTGAGCATTGCGCTATTGATGATGATTACGAGCGCCATCTGCTGGGGATCGTGGGCCAATACCTATAAGGGCGTCAAAGGCTATCGTTTCGAACTTTTCTATTGGGACTATGCTGTCGGAATTTTCGTGATTTCCGTCGTGCTCGCGTTGACGATGGGAAGCATCGGTCACGATTCATCAAGCTTCCTGAATAACGTCCGTGCCGCAGACAGTTCGAACATTCTCAACGCACTCATCGGTGGCGCGCTGTTTAACCTCGCTAATCTCTTGCTGGTGGCTGCTATCGATATGGCCGGACTGGCGGTGGCGTTTCCCATTTCAATCGGGATCGCGTTGGTCGTGGGCACGGTCTTAAGCTATGTTTTGCAGCCTAGGGGGAATGCAATTTTTCTGGCTGTAGGAGTAGCGTGTGCATTTCTCGCAGTTATTTTTGATGGAAAGGCTTATGGAAGTCTCGCTGCGACCGGGCGTGCCATCTCTCGCAAGAGTGTGGTCACGTGCATCGTTTCCGGCATTCTGATGGGCCTCTGGGCTCCGTTTATGACGCATGCAATGACGCGTGGCAACTCCCTAGGCCCGTACAGCGCGGCTGTGTTCCTCACTCTTGGTGCATTGCTCTCGTGTTTTGTATGGAACATTTATTTCATGAAACATCCGCTAGTCGGCGAGCCCGTAAGTTTCGGCGGATTGTTTAGAGGACCTGCCTCGGGTCATTTATTGGGGCTGTTTGGCGGATTCATTTGGGGAGTGGGAACAGTTTTCAACCTGGTGGCGGCAAGCTTTACCGGCGTTGCCATCTCTTACGCAATCGGGCAGTCTGCGCCCATGGTTGCGGCCCTCTGGGGAATTCTTGTGTGGAAAGAATTTGCGAATGCTGGAGCGAAGGCCAAAGCTTATCTCTCGCTGATGTTTGTTTTCTACGGACTGGCAATTTTTCTGGTTGCTCGAGCCAATGGTTGACGCGCTATTTTCCTCGAATGCGGCTAACAAATAAGTTTAGAAACCGCGGCGCATCTGAGGCTGTACAGACCCGAGCGTTCGGCTTGAGTTCTATGACGCCTTCGATCTCGTAGTGATCTCCGTGTAGAACGTTGTTCTCGTCCGACCCCATCCGATTGGCAACCGTTTCTCCCCGCGTAAACTCACCTTTGGTTTCGACATCGACGTGCATTTCTTTAAGAATACCCAGGGTCGGATCCAAAGCGATACCCACGGCAAGCGGGTCGTACATAGCGGCCCCGCTGTACCCGCTCTTCTCGCTGCGGGTTAGATAAAAGTCCGCGATCTTCGCGATGAAGTCGCTTTGCGGTCCATGGGACGCTTGGAGTTCGGCGAGATATTTCCGCGTGATCAAGGTGCGTTCTCCAACGTCAGAGCCAACCATCGTAACCATCCATCCGGCATTGAAAACGATCGCCACGGCTTCGGGGTCGTTATAAATATTCGCTTCAGCCGCACCATTGACGTTTCCGCCCGTTATGGAGCCGCCCATGATGACGATGTCCTTAACCAATGCGGCGATGGCGGGGTCTTTCGATACTGCGAGCGCAATGTTGGTCAGCGGCCCGACCGGAATCAACGTAATCTCATGGGGATATTTGTGGACAAGCTCGATGATGAGGTCTGGACCGAATCGTGCATCGGCCTTGCATTTTGAAGGGGGCAATTCGACGTCTGCCAGTCCATTTTTTCCGTGCCAAAACTGCGCGGTAATCAACTTCTGATTCAGGGGGTGTTGGGCTCCGCCCGCGACTACAACGTCACAACGCCCCGCCAGCGAAACAATTTTCAGCGCGTTCTCCAGCCCTTGCTTCCCATCCACATTCCCTGGTACCACGGTTAGCGCCTCAACCTTGAGTTCTGGAGAATTCAGAGCCAGGATGATCGCCATGGCATCATCTGTTCCAGGGTCGGTATCGATGATCACGCGCTTAGGCGCGGTTTGCGCAACTGCGTTGAACAGGAAACCTAGAACGATAAGCACAACCAGAATCGACGCAGAGCGAAATTGCTTCACAGGAATAGGTCTCCTTCGAAAATAATACTAATAATGATGGCTGGCCTAAAGCAGCATGCCTGCGATTGAGGCGGACATTAAATTAGCCATCGTTCCGGCCAGCATCGCGCGAATCCCAAGACGCGCCAGTTCGCTCTTTTTATTGGGCGCAAGTGCCCCAATACCGCCTATCTGAATTCCGATGGAACTAAGGTTGGCGAATCCGCACAATGCAAACGTGGCAATGGTAAACGAGCGCGGGTCGAGCGCGGCCTTCAGCGGTCCCAGCATCGAGAAGGCCACAAGTTCATTCAACACCATGCGTGTGCCAAGGAGCGTTCCGATTACGCCGCAGTCGCGCCACGGAACTCCGATCACCCACGCAACAGGCGCAAACACAGCGCCGAAAATTTTTTCAAGACTCTCGGGAACCCAGCTTATCCAATGGTGAATTCCGCCAAGAATTCCGTCCGCTAGTGCAATCAACGCCAGAAACGCAATGAGCATTGCGGCGATGTTCAAAGCCATGTGCAAGCCGTCCGTCGTTCCGCGAGCGACCGCGCCAAGGAGATTCTCTTCTTTCTCGGTTCGTTCTTCGCCTTCAGGCATCACAACTCGTCCGGCAGTTCTTGGCTGCTCGGTTTCTGGAACAAGCATCTTTGCCATCAGGAGGGTACCCGGCGCTGTCATGATTACCGCGCTCAGCAGGTGCTTAGGCTCTATGCCAAACGCAATATAGGCAGCCATGATTCCACCGGAAACATGCGCCATGCCACTTGTCATCACAGTCATGAGTTCTGATCGCGTTAGATCAGGCAGGAAAGGCCGGATGGTGACCGGTGCCTCGGTTTGCCCCATGAAAATGCTGGCCGCGATATTGAGCGACTCCGCGCCGCTCGCCCCCATCACCCGGGTCATTAGCCACGCCGCGCCCTTGATGATGAGTTGCATAATTCCGAAGTGATAGAGAACCGCAAAAAATGCGCATATAAAGATGATGGTCGGAAGCACCTGAAAGGCAAAATAGAAGCCCAGATGAGAACCTTGTTTCCCAAGATCGCCGAAAACGAATTGCGAACCCACGTAAGAATAGCTGAGCAAACGGCTCACCACATCACCGGCCTTCTGAAAGATTCGGCGCCCGGCATCTACTCTCAAGACAGCTACCGCAAAAGCAAATTGCAGACCCAAGCCCCATGCAACGGTTTTCAATCGAATGGCACGACGATTCGTTGAGAAGATGTAGGCCAATGCGAGCATGGCCAAAAGACCGAGGATTCCAGTAAAGCGTCCCATTCAGTTTTTCTCTCCGGGTCCTTCAATCACGCGATGAATCAGCGGTCTTTTTTTCTGCGCAGGCGCGTCGTCAATCTGCCAGCTTTGTTCGAGCAGTTGCTTAGCCCGCGCAGCCTTCGTCTCCGTGTTGTAGTGAATCGTCGCAAGCGGCTGGCCTGCGGAAACAGGATCTCCAACTTTTTGGTGCAGAACAATGCCGACAGCAGGATCCACCGTATCTTCTTTTTTTTCGCGTCCTCCGCCGAGGATTACGCATGCGGTCCCGACCTGCTCGCACTGTAACGAAGTCAGGTAGCCGCTCTTTTCGCTGTAGACCGACATTTTATGCCGCGCTTGCGGGAGCCGCGTCGGATCGTCTATCGCGCGAACGTCTCCGCCTTGCAGGCTGACCATTTGTCGAAACTTTTCCAGCGCTTTGCCTGAAGCGATCAGTTGCTCGCTCTGCTTTTTCCCTTCCGCAACACTTCCCGCCACCCCTCCCAGGTGCAGCATCCATCCTGCTAGCTCGATGCACAGTAAGCGCAGGTCCTCAGGTCCCCTACCATGAAGAAGCTCGACCACTTCGACGACTTCCAGGGCGTTGCCAATCATGCATCCCAAAGGCTGATCCATATCGGTGATGAGAGCGACTACTTGCTTGCTCATACGATTGCCGGTCTCGACCATAAGTTCGGCGAGAAACGCGGCCTCCTGTTCACTCTTCATGAACGCACCAGACCCGGTTTTCACATCGAGAACGAGTGCGTCGATGCCTTCCGCGAGCTTCTTGCTCATGATGGAAGCACAGATGAGATAGGGGCTCTCAACCGTTCCACTGACATCCCGGAGTGCGTAGAGTTTGCGATCGGCCGGGGCTATCTCGGCCGTTTGCCCAATCATCGCGCAACCACAGGTATCGAGTATCCGACGGAATTCACTGACAGAGAGATTCACATTGAAGCCGGGGATAGCCTCGAGCTTATCGAGCGTGCCTCCGGTATGTCCTAAGCCGCGTCCACTGACCATGGGGACAGCCACTCCGGCGGCGGCAGCCAGCGGAGCCAGCACAAGCGAAGTCTTATCCCCGACTCCCCCCGTCGAGTGCTTGTCGACTTTTTTACCGGCGAGCGACGAAAGATTCAGGACTTCACCAGAGCGCAACATCGCATCGGTTAGAGCGGCTGTTTCCGCTCGAGTCATCCCTCGAAGAACCACCGCCATCAACCATGCGGAAACTTGATAGTCAGGGATATCCCCACGCGTGTACGCGTTCACGAGTCCCTCGATTTCGAAGCGGCTGAGTTCTCCCGCATCCCGCTTCTTGCGGATCACGTCGATCGCCCGAAATGTTTGTGGAGGCGAAGAGGTCAAATTCACGGCAGACGGAATCCCTCCGGAAGCAGTTCCGTAATGTGGGCCTGCTTAGGCCCGTTTATCCCTTGAAAGAAGATCGTCGCGTCTGGGCCGAACTCGTAAATTACCTGACGGCAAGCTCCGCAAGGCGAACAGGGAACCCCGTGGTCATTGACAACCGCAACCGCGCGAATTTCGATTTTAGGGCCAAGCTGCGCGACAGCGGAGAAAATCGCCGTGCGCTCTGCGCAGTTTGTCATTCCGTACGAAGCGTTTTCGACATTGCACCCGGAAAAAATCTTTCCGTTCGAGAGCAGGATAGCGGCGCCCACGCGAAACTTCGAGTAGGGTGCGTGCGCATGCTTCATAACTTTTTTTGCTGCTTGCAATAACTTCGTCGAAACGTCAGAAGAGCGCCTGTGGTTGCGCATACGGGAAATGTGGCGGCACGGTGGAAATCGAGGGCCATTGTAAACCCTCATGACTCAGTTCGGCGGTTTTTGTTGACAGAGGGAGACAATCGGACGCATTGCTTTTGTGAGGAGTCAGAGCTAGCATATTTTTATTATTTTCTCCGCCCGGCATCTTAAGCATCTCGTTGCAAGCTTGACTCGATATTTCGTTCTTGATTTAAGGAGGATGTTATGGGCATTGCCGTATCACCGCAGATCCATCCGCAAGTCGCTGATTTCATCGAAAAGCCCCGCAAGATCTTGATCAACGGAAAATGGGTAAACTCGATTTCCGGTAAAACTTTTCCCACTTACAATCCTGCAACGGGCGAGATCCTTGCGCAGGTCGCGGAAGGCGATCGCGCGGATATTGAAGAAGCCGTGAAGGCGGCTCGCAAGGCCTTCGATCAGGGACCGTGGAGGCGGATGAGCCCATCCGAGCGTGGACGCCTGATCTGGAAGCTTGCTGACTTATTAGAAGCGCACACGGAAGAATTCGGGTATCTGGAAAGCCTGGACAACGGCAAACCTCTTGCAATCGCTAAGGCGGCCGACGTCCCGCTGGCGGTGGATTTGCTTCGTTACATGGCTGGATGGGCTACGAAGATTGAAGGCAACACCATCCCAATATCCGTCCCGTATACACCGGGTGCGAAGTATTTGGCTTATACACTGCGCGAGCCGGTCGGAGTTGCAGGCCAAATCATTCCCTGGAATTTCCCGCTCTTGATGGCTGCATGGAAACTCGGTCCCGCGTTAGCTTGCGGCTGCACCGTAGTTCTGAAACCAGCGGAGCAAACGCCGCTGTCGGCGCTGCGTCTCGGCGAACTCATCATGGAAGCGGGCTTTCCCGATGGCGTAGTCAACGTCGTCCCGGGATATGGCGAAACTGCAGGCGCAGCGCTGGCTGGCCATCCCGATGTCGACAAGATTGCATTTACCGGTTCTACTGAAGTCGGCAAATTGATTGTGCACGCGGCGGCCGGAAACTTGAAAAAGGTTTCTCTCGAACTCGGCGGCAAATCGCCGAATGTTGTGTTCAAAGACGCCGATCTTGATTTGGCCATTGAAGGCGCGGCGAGCGCAATATTCTTCAATCATGGTCAGTGTTGCTGTGCGGGGTCGCGTCTTTACGTCGAGAAGCCAATCTTTGATCGTGTCGTTGAAGGTGTTGCCGACTATGCCAAGAAAATCACTGTGGGTTCCGGGCTTGATCCGGAGACACAAATGGGCCCGCTGGTTTCCGAGGAGCAACTAAGTCGCGTCTGCGGCTATTTGGAGGCAGGGCTTTCCGAGGGCGCTACAGCGCTCACCGGCGGACACAAGAAAGGCGCCAAGGGTTATTTCGTGGAACCTACCGTGCTGGTTAACGCTCGCGAGAATATGAAGGTCGTTCGGGAAGAGATCTTCGGTCCAGTGGTCGCGGCAATGTCTTTTGACGATCCCGAGGAGATTCTGCCGCGAGCCAACAACAGCGAATATGGCCTGGCTGCTGCCGTGTGGACTCGTGACATCGGCAAGGCTCACCGCACAGCTGAGTATCTGCGCGCCGGCACCGTGTGGATTAATTGCTATAACATTTTTGATGCGGCCATGCCATTCGGCGGCTATAAGCAATCCGGTTGGGGCCGTGAAATGGGTCATGACGCCTTGAGTCTTTACACTCAGACGAAGGCGATTTGCGCCAAGATTGCTTAAGCATTGTCCCGCGATTTGAGACAGAGGATGAGGACGACACCGGCGTGCCGTCCTCATCTTTTGCGTTGCACAAATTTCAATGTCGCAGTTCCACTGCGTTTACTTCTCCATCAATAGCACTTTTTCCGCGTTGTCGATCTCAGTCAACTTCACTTCTATCACTTCATTCACCGTGGTCTGAACGTTGCGGCCCACGAAGCTGGCTTCGACCGGAAGTTCTCGGTGTCCGCGGTCGATCAGAACGCATAATTGTACCCGGCGCGGACGGCCATGGGAAAACAATGCATCCATCGCGGCTCGCACCGTCCGTCCTGTAAATAGGACGTCATCGACAAGAACAATGTTCTTATCTTCAATCGAAAATCCGATTTCGCCTTCTTGCACAACCGGCTTCGGACCAAGCGTCGAGAGGTCATCGCGATAAAACGTGATGTCCAATGTGCCTACCGGGACTTCAGCATTCTCGATTCGAGTTATGATTTTACCGAGCCGCTCCGCAATCGGCACGCCTCTGCGCCGAATTCCGATTAATCCCAGGCCGCTCACACCGTCATTCTTTTCCACTATCTCGTAAGCCAGACGTACGAGCGTTCGCTCGATTTCTGAGGCTGACATCAGTTGTGCTTTTTGACGTAAGACGTTTTTACGTGGAGAAGGTTTTGTGTTCATCGTCGGATGCGCCTCGTAAATTCAGGATTGTCCGCAAAAGGCCCAACCTCACTTTAGTGGTAATCTCCCATATTCTGCAAGGTGGCGCCATGTTGGACGAGACGCTAGGGTAGGAAAAGTTTAAACGAGCGATGTTTCTTAAATATCCGTAGGTGTCTTATGCGACGCAAGTTCCGAATGCTCCGCAATGCGGGTATCACTCGCGATTTTCACGGTCACGGTTTGAGTCAGGACGCCGGAGTCATTTTGGAGTGCTTGTAGAGTGGTTGCTTCCGATGCAGTGAGCCCTTCTCGAGGCAAAATTCCTATGCCTAGGTTGCGCCCTCCCGCTTTCGCTCGGTACAGCGCTGTATCCGCGAGTTCGATGACCTCTTCGGCGCAGATTACCTCGTAAGCGCGGCGACTCCATGGAAATGGGGCATATCCCACCGAACATGTTTTTCTTACACGCACGCCATGTCCGAGATCAAAGTCTTCCGATGCCATGACATCCAAGATGCGCTCGCAAAACGCGGGCGTGCCCGAGGGATCGGCGGAGCGAGACATGATCAAAAATTCTTCGCCGCCCCATCGTACCAGGACATCCGATTTTCGAACGACTCTCCCTAGACGCTCGGCCACCAACTGCAACAGGCGATCGCCCGCCGGATGACCGTAAAGATCGTTTACCTGCTTGAAGAAGTCCACATCTACCATCAGGAAAACCAAATCTCGGTGATCCAATTTCCGAATGTCGCTGCCGCGTGCACGCTCGTAATTTCGAAGTACTTGTCCTGCTTCCGCGGTTAGAATTTCTTCGAGATACCGTCGGTTCCAAACTCCGGTTAACGGGTCAGTATAGGAAATCTCCTGGAGTTCGAGATTCTTACGCTGTAGTTCCAGACTATGCCACCGCAAAGATTGTTCTTTGTTCTCGAGGTCGTCTTTCAGTTTGCACATCTCGTCAAGATTCAATCTCGAAAGGCGCAGCAAATGAAGTAACTCGATGTCCATCCAGTGCTGTTTAAGAATAACCAAGATACCCATAAAGACCATGGCCGCTACGGTGAGCACTATTCTGTAAGCTCGTACCCGCGGCGGCGCCCCTGGCCAAAATTCTGCCCAAGCGACCATGAGCGGAGTCGAGAAAACGGCCGTCATCGCCAAACGGGCGGTCCACACACGATGATCCCGGTGCCGCATCTGCTCGCTGGGTTGGTGGTCGAGCGAAGCCCCGCGCGCCATGAATCCGATTGCCCCGAACCACGCCATGGCGGCGACTAGCGGAACATCGTATAGGCTTCCGGTGTAATAACGATGGGAATCAATAGCCACACCGGCTAAAAGGGAGGCCGACCCGTAGAACAACGCCGCTTTAAAAAACTGGCCATAAACTTTGTGCCAGGAGCCTTCGCTGCGCTTCCAGACTAGTCCAATGCCGACAATCAAGACGATTTGTTCGCACACGTAGAGCAGATCGAAACTTCGCCCGTAGAGATCCTCGTTCGGCGAAACATATTGCCACGGAATGACGATGAACAGATAAAGGTAAAGCCACCATGTCAGCAGCAGAAAAAAGTCGATCGACCCCAGCTTTAAGGAATGATTGTCCTTACGAATATGGGGCTGAACCGCTAGTGCCGCCATCATGGGAACGATATGCAGGAACAGAGCTACATCTGCCACAAAGGGATTTGGCACTTCCTGGCGCAAGAAAACCTCGAAGTAGGTCCACAGCGCCTGTACGCAGAACCACATGCCACAGCCGAGCGCCATCAGGGCCCAGAAAAGCTGGGCGCGCTTGTCATTGGTCCTGATGTTTGAGAGGATCGACAGAGTTCCGCAAAACAACAGAACACACTGGATGAGATCCCCGAACGCAGTTAGTCCCATGCTGCGGGGCGCCAGTAGTGCCACCAGTAGGTCAACGCACACGATGGCGCACACCATTCCGGCCCACTTGCTCGGTTGTCGCACAGAGATTAATCCCACGCTAAGAGTGTAATTTCAGGCGGAGACCCAAGAGCATTACGAAAGTAATTGACGGAAATCGATCGAGTCGGTAAGGGCTGCTACCCTTCAGCCATTGCGGCAGTAAAACGCTCGACGAAGCGGAACACATCGCGATAAGAGTTGTAAAGAGGCACGGGTGCAACGCGAAAGGTATCAGGCTCTCTCCAGTCACCCACGATACCTTCTGCCTTGAGCCGTCCACATAATTCCCGCCCCCCTTGCGGAATCCGTATCGACAGCTGCGCCCCGCGGCGTTCTTGGTTCTCCGGCGTAACAATTGAGAATCCATTTGACTTCTTGTTCTTCAGCAGGAACTCCATGTAGCCGGTCAGCGAAAGGCTCTTTGCCCGCAGTCGATCCATGCCCGCTTCGTGAAATATATTCATTGACGCTCTGAGCACCGACATACTGATAATCGATGGATTGCTCAACTGCCATCCTTCCGCACCGGGCATGGCCTGGAAGTCGGGCCCCATTTGGAAGCGTGACTCTTCGTCGTGTCCCCACCACCCCGCGAATCGCGGAATATCCCAGGATTGCGCGTGTCGCTCGTGCACAAAACATCCCGCAACACAACCCGGCCCTCCATTCAGATATTTGTAGCTGCACCATACCGCAAAATCCGGCCCCCACTGGTCGAGTTCAACCTTAAGATTACCCACGGCATGCGCTAAATCGAAACCAACTATGCACCCGCGCGAATGGCCTGAGCGCGTTATCTGCCCCACATCAAAAGCTTGACCAGTCGCATAATTTACACCGCCCATCAGAATCAAAGCAATCTCGTCTCCAGACCTTTCGATCACAGATGCGATTTCCTCATCGCGAATGCAAGACTCTCCCGGCAGCGGACTCAACTCGATCAGCGAATCATCCGGATCGAAGCCATGAAAACGAATCTGCGATTTCACCGCATACTGATCGGAAGGAAAAGCGCCACGCTCGACAAGAATCTTGTGTCTTTTTTGCGTGGGGCGATAGAAAGACACCATCATCAAGTGCAAGTTGACCGTGAGAGTGTTCATTATTACCACTTCGTTCGGCTTCGCCCCAACCACCTCGCCTGTCTGTTCGGAAAGCAGTTGGTGATATGGCATCCAGGGATTCTTGGCGTGAAAGTGGCCTTCTACACCCAGTCTGGCCCAGTCGTCCAGTTCCTGTTCAATATAGGAAGCTGCGGTTTTGGGCTGCAATCCGAGTGAGTGACCGCATAAATAAATGCAGTCAGCGCCTGAATGTTTGGGAATCAAGAAGTGTTCACGATAATGTTTCAGGGGATCACATTCATCCATCGCCAGCGCGAACGATTCGTCTGCTTGAAAGTGTGAGCCAGTCACGGTTGGAGCTCCAACGGAGTGAGGTCGCGATGAATGATCTGTTCTGATTTCTGCCAATCGATATCCTCGACCCGGTCGATTCCTTTGCAAAGTAGTTCTAAGATCCGCTCTTGCACCGCACCCCGGTCCGATGCGACAGAATACGGAATGCGATGGAATGTCACCATGGCGTATTTAGGGACAAAATACTGTGGAAACTTTTCCTGCAGGCTTAGTTCCACTTTCTTGCGAAATAAGAACCGCGAGTCGGCGACGCGATCACGCATTTCCGTGAAATTCTCTATGGCCATGTCTGCGATCGCGTCAGTATTAACTTTGCGCGTGTTCTCGAACTCTTCGAAAAGATCTGGCCAGTTATAACCTTGGCTGTCGAACAACTCGACAAGCCGGGTGCAGTCTTCAAAGCCACAATTAATTCCTTGACCAAAAAAGGGAACAATCGCATGAGCAGAATCCCCCAGAAGTAAAACCCGCTCCCCAACATGCCACGGAAAACATTTGATCGTGACCATCGAACCGAGGGGATTGGCAAAATAATTCTCGGCCAGGTCCGGCATCACTCGCAAAGCATCGGGGAATTGATGCTCAAAAAAACTGAGCACATCCGTACTTGTAACGAGGCTTGCAAAACTGTCGGATCCTTCAAAGGGCAAAAAAAGAATGCATGCGAACGTTCCATCGATATTCGGGAGGGCGATCAACATGTGATTTCCCCTTGGCCAGATATGCAAAGCGTTCGCTTCCAGTACGTGATCTCCCCTGGCGCTGGACGGAATGGTCAATTCCTTATAGCCGTAGTCGAGATGCTGCTGGGAGAAGTTGAAGCGGTTCAACCGTAACATCTCCGTGCGAATCGCAGATGCAGAACCGTCGCAACCAATCGCAATCTCGGTTTTTACTTCCGAATCTGTGTCCCTTTGTTCATCGTGCAGTCGTAACGCGCCGGTCGTCAGGTTGTATCCGGTACAGCGTCTTTGAAAGTGAAAGCGCGCGCCCTGATCTTCGGCCGCATTCATGAGGGCAATATTGAGTTCCGCCCGAGAAATTGAATAAATAACTTCCGCATCATTCCTGCCATAGGGCTGGAATGTAAGTTCTCCGGCAACCGAATGCATCATCCTGCCCTTCATCGGGATGATGATCTTCTGCATGCTATCCCACAAACCAGCTTGCCGCAGCGCATGAATGCCACGTGCTGAAAGAGCAAGATTGATCGACCGCCCTGCGCTGATGTTGGACCGCCTCATGTCAGGACGCCGTTCGTAGACTTCCACGCCTAATCCGCGCTGCCTAAGGAGGATGGCTAGCAGCGGGCCGTTAAGTCCGGCGCCGACCAATGTGATTGTCTTAGATTGATTGTTCATGCCTGGCGTTGGTCAAAGCGGATTGCGAGGCACGAAATTACCAACAAAAATCGCATGATTCGTGCGGCCCCGGTAGTTTTCCGCGAATTCTATGATTTAAAAAGATGTAAAACATCGACGCGCGTTGCGTTCCCGGTGGAGTTTCCACCCGCTCACTCGGTCAGTAACGTGCGCGCCTCCCACAATTCCGGAAAAAATTTTTTATCGAGCGTCAGCTTCAGGTAAGAAGCACCTGCGCTTCCCCCGGTTCCCATACGAACGCCGATGATCCGCTCGACTAGCTGAATATGGCGCAAACGCCAGCTCACAACCAGTTCGTCGAATTCCGTTAGCCGTTCGCACACATCAATCCAATCGCGATGGTGGTTCTCATCTTTGTAGAGCGCATGCACCGCCTTGGCACGAGCCTCGAATCTTTCTCTGTCGGTCGCGCTTTCACGATCGGGCGGCAATTTGCCGATTGCTTGTAGTGCGCCAAAAAAAACGTCGCGCAGGGACGGTTCTTCCAGGCGGCGCTTCAAACTTGCGTAGGCTTCGGGAGTGGGCCGATGATAGCGAAGCATCCTCTCGTCTTTCAGTCCGCAAAGAAATTCAATTTCCCGAAATTGCTCTGACTGGAATCCGCTGGCCGGTTCCAGCAGGCTTCGAAACGCGAGGAAGTGGGTCGGCAACATCGTTTCCAGAATCGTGAATTGCTCCACCAGAACTCGTGTGATTTCAGTACACCGGCGCAACAGCCGCGCCGCCTCATACACCTCGTCCCGCGATTGAGGGACTACGCCGGCTTTTTGCAAATTAGCAACCACGCCATCCAGATCGTGCAGCAGTTCCTTAAACCACAACTCATAAGTCTGATGGACCAGGATAAAAAGCAATTCATCATGATGCTCAGGCGATGATTGTGGCCGCTGCAATTCCAGAAGCTCGGAGACTTTCAGATAGGAACTGTAAGTTAGTTGTCCGGGCTGAGGCGCTATCGGCGCGGATTCCACAACGGCTGCAGCTGTGCTTTCTTCAACGTGCCTGGATTCGCCATCAAGCATTAGAAACTGGCAGGCGTTCCCGCCCAGAAGCTTAGCCCTGGTGCCGTGCGAAAAATTGCTATTGCGGATCAGGCTACCAACTCGCTCTTCCCCAAGGGGAAAAGGATAGTCGGAGCCAAGCATTACTCGACCCACTCCCATTGTCTCCACCAGAAATTGCAGCGCACGTTGGTCGAACACGGCAGAATCCACAGAGAAGCGATCCAGATAGTAACTCGGTGGATGCAGGCAATCGCCGTGTGCGACAGGATGATGATGCCATGCGTTCTCGAGTCGTCCCAGCAAAAATGCGAAACTGCCTCCGCCGTGCGCGAAACAGATACGCAACGTGCTCGGCAGCTGATCGAATGCTCCACTCAAGATCAGCGACACCACCGAAAGTTGTGTTTCTGCAGGCATGCCCACGGTCCAAGGCATCATGTATTTCGGCATGCGCTCGGCGCCGAACATATCCCAAGGGTGAACGAGGACCGCAGCACCCTCAACGGCACAGTGATGGAGAAAGGTGACAATGCCCGAGTCGTCCAGATTCCTGATTCCAACATGATTACCGATTTGAACGCCCAGGTGGCCCGACTTCATGCATCGCGTGACTTCCTTACATGCGGCATCAACATCCTGCAGCGGCACCTGGCAGAGTGACTTCAGCCGGCCATTGCCGCGGCCACAAAGTTCAAGGGCCGCATCGTTAAACAATTGCGCACAATCCAGCGCGTGCTGAACCGGACGGTCATACGCGAAAAGCACGGGAGTGGCAGAAATCACTTGCAGGTCAACCCCATCCCGATCCATCTCCTGCAGCCGAATTTCCGGATCCCAACACGCCGAATAAATGTGGCGAAAGAATCTGTCCCCCACCATGATGTCAGCCTTGCCGGGCTCTGTATGCTTGATCCAGGGCCAGTCAGGCGTACCATACCGGGCCGCGAGGTCAGGCCAAGAACGCGGAAAGAAATGGTTGTGAATGTCGACGACTTGCATACTTTATTTGCCCGGATGGATGGTGCCGCAATGTTTGCACCTTCGCTGTTCGTCGCTGCCATAGAAAGTTTCAAATATGGGTGGCAGATCCTTCACGATGCTCTTCAGCTTCACCTCCGCGCGATGGATCAACTGGTGACAGTTGGGGCAATACCATTCGAAGGCGTCCAGTGAGCCCTCGGGACGTGGTACTTCGATTACCACGCCGATCGTATCAGCCGGCCTTTGTGGAGAGTGACGCAGATGCTTGGGCAACAGAAATATCTCACCCTCTTTGATCGGTATGTCTAGCGGAGGGCTTCCGGGCGTCTCCATTATGCGCAGCGATATGTCGCCTCTCAGTTGGTAGAAGAACTCTTCCGTAGGATCATCATGATAATCTCGGCGCTGATTCGGTCCGCCCACCACCGTGACCATCATTTCTCCATCTTCCCATACTTGCGCATTGCCGACCGGCGGCCTGAGCTTGTCTTTATTGGCTTCAATCCACGCCTGAAAATTGAAAGCCTTCAGATTTTTGATGGACGCCATTCGTGTCTCCTAGGTGCGCGGTTTGTAAGCCACGGCCTTAATCTCAATCAACAGGTGCGGGTGGGGCAACTGATGCACCGCCACAGTGGTTCTTGCGGGACCATTATGGCTAAAAAACTCGCCGTAGACTTCGTTGTAGCCCGCGAAATCGTTCATATTCACCAAGTACGCCGAGATCTCGACCACGTCTTGCAACTGCGCGCCGGCACTTTGCAGGATGTCGCCAATGTTCTGAAGAACGGCTTTCGTTTGCTCGCGGATATCGAGTCGTGTGGTGCCGAATGAATCGACTTCAGCACCAGCAATCGTATTATCAGCACGACGTGCGCTGGTACCTGACACAAACAGGAAATCCCCGGCCCGCTTCACATGCGGATACTTGCCGCGCGGCGTCGCTTTCCCTTCGACAATTTTGCTGTCCATTCCGTTGATTGTCATTTTGTCAGCCCAACGCGTCACAGCCGGATGCAGATATTATTCAGTTCGGAATAGAAGTTCAAAGAATGCATCCCGCCCTCGCGACCGACGCCAGAAAGACCTGCCCCACCGAATGGCGTTCTCAAGTCGCGTAGAAACCAGCAATTCACCCACGTGATGCCAACCTTCATCTGCTGCGCGACGCGGTGGCCACGCTTTAAATCTCCCGTCCAAATCGAAGCTGCCAGTCCATACTTTGTATCATTGGCCAAGGCGATGGCTTCATCTTCCGAATCGAATGGCGTGATGTGGCACACGGGACCGAAAATTTCTTCCTTCATGCAACGCGAAGATTCGGCAAGACCAGTATAGATGGTTGGTTGCACGTAGAAGCCGTTGGCGCGATTGTCGTTAAAGTAAGGAACGCCTCCACCCGTGACAACCGTCGCTCCCTCGTTTGCCGCCAGATGATAGTAGGTGAGCACTTTGTCGCGGTGTTGCGAAGAAATCAGCGGACCTAGGTTCGTCTTCTCGTCCGTCGGCCAGCCCGGATGCAGGCTCTCTGCTCTTTGCTTGAGAGCGTCGACGAGTGAGGCGAATATTTTCCGCTCCACATACACACGCTCTGCGCACAAGCACACTTGTCCAGTGTTCAGAAAGACGGCATCGGCTAAGCCGGATACAGCTTCTTGAAAATTGCAATCCGCGAAAACAATCGCAGCATTCTTTCCGCCTAGCTCAAAAGATAGAGGCTTCACCGTCGATGACGCCGCCTTCATGATCGCCGCACCGGTTTTCGATTCGCCAGTAAAGGTAATCGCGTCTACCTCTGAATGTTGCGTTAGAAACTCCCCTGCGGCCCCTGAGCCGAAACCATGCACCACGTTATAAACTCCGTTGGGGATTCCCGCGTCCTGCATCGCGTCAGCTAGCAGAGTTGCTGTAGCAGGAGTCTCTTCCGAAGGTTTGACGACTACGGTATTTCCGCAAGCCAGTGCTGGCGCCACTTTCCAGGTCAGCAACAAAAGTGGCAGGTTCCAGGGTGTAATTACGCCAACCACTCCAAGCGGCTTGCGCACAGCATAGTTCAGAGCAGTCGTTCCATCCGGAGTTTCGGTCTGGAATGATTCCAGCCCCACCATCTTGACCATGTCTGCGAAAACACGGAAATTTGCGGCGGCTCGGGGAACATCGAGTTTTGAAGCTAAACCGATTGGCTTGCCGGTATCGCAGATCTCAGCCTGCACAAACTGATCGAATCGTTTCTCGATAGCGTCAGCGACTCTGTGCAGTCGTGCGGCGCGTTCCCGCACGCCAAGCTTGGCCCACTCACCACAAAGCGCTCGCCGGGCCGCGTCGACGGCCTCGTCTACCTGGGCTTTGTCGGCAGCGGTAACCTGTGCGATGACCGTTCCGTCCGCCGGATTTATATCGGCAAACTCCTGTGTTCCAGCCACGAACCGGCCATCGATGTAGTTCTGGATGTTTTTCACGAGAACCCCAGGCGGGCTTCGGCAATCCTAGCAGGGTCCGTGGAAGCGAGGCAATCTCGCGCTGTCAAATGTGCCGTTGCTCCAAGTATCGGCGCAAAGCATCACGCCACCCCGGCATCGTGATCCCATAGTCGTGCAATCGCGCGGGAGATAATACGGAATAAGCGGGCCGAGGTGCGGGGCGGGACATTTGCTCGCTGCTCACCGGGCGCACCGTTGTGGTGAATCCCGCACTGTTCAAGATGTCTTGCGCAAAGTCAAACCACGTGCAATCACCCGCATTATTGGCGTGGATGATTCCCGCCGCGTCCTTCCGGCAAAGTTGAACGATCGCGCGCGCCAGGTCCACGGTGTAGGTTGGAGATCCCCTTTGATCATTCACAACATCGAGAGCGGGACGGCTAGCTGCCAGTCTTAAAATCGTGTCGGGGAAACACTTGCCTCCAATCCCGAATAACCAAGATGTTCTAACGATGCAGCAGTCCGGCATTAATTGAAGAAGTTTGACCTCCGCCTCAGCCTTTGTCTGGCCATAGACGCTCTGCGGATTCCTGGCATCATCCGCCTCATACGGAGTAGTTTTTCTGCCGTCAAATACATAATCCGAGCTGAGGAATAAAAGCCGTGCCCCCGCTTCCTTTGCCGCTCGCGCAACATTTACGGCGCCATCGCGATTTACGGCGAAGGCCAAGTCGCGGTTACTCTCGCACCCGTCCACATCGGTGTAGGCGGCTGCCAGAACGATCCAGTCTGCATTACTTTGGTGCACCAACTGCCGGACGGCATCGGCGTCTCGTATGTCAGCGTCTCGCGAACTAAGTGCTGTGAGAGCATCATCGCCCCACTCACTTACCATCGCTTTGCCGAGAAGTCCGGACGCTCCAAAAAGAGTAACTCGCATTAATCTCTACTCGAAGGTCTCGGCGCCGGAAAACGGTACACCCCGCTGATCTTTTGCCGACACGATCGGCGACGCCTCTGATTCCCAATTGATCTTGAGTTGCGGATCGTTCCATGCAAGGGTCCGCTCAAACTGGGGCGCGTAGAAATCAGTAGCTTTATAAAGCACGTGTGCTTTTTCCGAAAGCACTCGGAAACCATGTGCAAAGCCCTCGGGGATCCACAGCATGCGATGATTTTCGCCTGACAATCTCACTGCTTCCCAGCATCCAAAAGTCTTAGAACCTCTCCGCAGGTCGACCGCGACATCCAGGATTTCACCTTCAGCTACCCGCACCAGCTTTCCTTGAGGGTGTTTCAATTGATAGTGCAGACCGCGGAGAACATGGCGCGAAGAGCAAGAATGATTATCTTGTACGAAAGTCTGATTTATTCCGACACTGGCCATGTTTTGCTGGTTATAGCTCTCGAAGAAAAAGCCGCGTTCGTCTCCAAAAACTCGGGGCTCGAGCACAAAAACATTTGGCAACGACGTAGGTATCTTCCTGATTGCGCCGGCCGCAGAACGAAACCCTTCGCCACTACTCATCAAAACACCTTTTCGCGCAACAGTTGAAGCAAATAGGTTCCGTAGCTGTTGTTCCTCATCGAGTCGCCAACTTTTTCCACTTGCTCCGGCGTGATGTACCCCGAGCGCAAAGCTATCTCTTCTGGACATGCGACCATCAGGCCCTGCCGCTTCTCGATTGCCTGAATGTAGAGCGACGCGTCCATCAGAGACTCATGCGTACCTGTGTCGAGCCACGCCATACCTCGCCCCATTACCATGACCTGCAAATCGCCGCGCTGCAGGTAAACCTTGTTGACGTCTGTGATTTCCAGTTCGCCTCGTGCGCTGGGTTTCAAGGATTTCGCAATCTTTACGACCTGATCGTCGTAGAAGTAAAGGCCAGTTACCGCGTAGCGCGACTTCGGCTGCCGCGGCTTTTCTTCGATACTGAGCGCCCGGCCTTGAGCGTCGAACTCAACCACTCCGTAGCGTTCAGGATCATGCACGGGGTAGGCGAAAACTCGCGCGCCTTGACTCTTGCTTGCCGCTTCCCGCAGATCCTTAGCGAGATCGTGCCCATAAAAAATATTGTCACCCAGCACCAGAGCGCAAGGACTGCTCCCGAGAAATTCTTCGCCCAGCAAAAAAGCTTGGGCGATTCCTTCTGGCTTCTGCTGGATCTTATACCGCAAGTGAATTCCGAACTGAGATCCATCGCCCAATAACGCTTGAAACTTTGGGACGTCTTCAGGAGTCGTGATCAGAAGGATGTTGCGGATCCCCGCGAGCATTAACGTGCACAGGGGATAGTAGATCATCGGCTTGTTGTAAACCGGCAGGAGACTTTTTCCCATGGCGTGAGTAATCGGGTACAGGCGAGTCCCGGAGCCTCCCGCCAGAATGATTCCTTTGTAGTTCGTGCGATTCGATGGTTGCATTGATGAAATGATTATTCTTGTTGGAACACGCTCATGAAGAATACTGGGTTGCAATCCATTTGCGGTAGCTGCCGCTGGTCACGCCCCGCACCCACTCCTCATTTTCCAGGTACCACCGAACTGTTTTGCGGATCCCCGTCTCAAATGTCTCCTTAGGGCGCCATGACAGGTCGCGCTCGATCTTGCTTGCATCCATAGCATACCTTCGATCGTGGCCGGGACGGTCTTTCACAAAAGTAATCAAGTTGCGGCGGGGTTCTTTTCCGCAACCCGAAAATTCATCGACAAGGTCGCAAATCGTCTCCACGATTTCAAGGTTGCGCTTCTCGTTCCACCCTCCGATGTTATACGTCTGACCCACTTGTCCATTCCGCAAAACTGTGGTGATTGCTTCGCAGTGATCCTCCACGTACAGCCAATCCCGCACGTTGCAGCCGTCTCCGTAAACCGGCAATGGTTTGTGGTTGAGCGCGTTCAGAATCATCAGTGGTATTAGCTTTTCCGGGAATTGGTATCGCCCGTAGTTGTTGGAGCAGTTTGTCGTCAGCACGGGCAAACCGTATGTGTGATGGTAGGCCCGCACCAGATGGTCAGATGCCGCCTTGGAGGCGGCGTAAGGACTGTTCGGCGCATAGGGCGTAGTTTCCGAAAACGGGGAGTCGTTTGGACCTAGTGAACCGTACACCTCATCGGTTGAAACGTGCAGAAAGCGAAAACCGCGTCCCTCGGTCGCTGGCAACTTCTCCCAATAGTGTCGTGTCTCTTCCAGCAGGGCAAACGTTCCATCAATGTTGGTTCGGATGAAATCCTCTGGGCCTCGTATCGAGCGATCCACGTGGCTCTCGGCCGCAAAATGCACGATGGCGCTGGGACGCCGTCGATCAAGAAGGCCGCGAACCAATGCTCGGTCTGCGATATCGCCCTCTGCAAATTCATACCGAGAACTTTTCGAAACGGAGGCCAGGTTGTGAAGGTTTCCAGCGTAGGTAAGCTTATCCAGGTTTAATACGGAAACTTGCTCACGCTCCACCCAGCGCAAAACGAAGTTAGAACCGATAAACCCCGCGCCACCAGTAACGAAGATTGTGTCTTCCATAGAGGAAAATCGCCCGGCCGTCAGCCCGCCGCAGTATGCCAAGAACGCGGCGAGTCAAACTACAAGAAGGGCGAAGACCAATTGTAAACAAAAAAAGGACGGGGAGTTATCCCGTCCATCTGAACTTGCACCGATTTTTAGTCAAACAAGGTTGGCGGACCCCTTTAGCAACTTCAACCCACCTTCCGCCGTGCCGCTTCGACCGATGCCACAACTCGTCCACTTGGCTTCTTAGTCCCAGCGATCGGAAAAGTTGAGCCCATGACTTCGAAATATTTTTGCTCAATCTGGGTGGCGATCGTAGACCATTGATAGTGCTCCCGAATTCGCATTTGTGCTGCGTTGCCCGCAGCCTCCCGCACCGCCGGATTTGCAATTAAAAACCGAAGCCGGTCTGTTAGATCTGCGACGTCTCGTCTCCGGAACGTGAATCCTGCGTCTTCGATGGCTTCGCGATTTTCAGGAACGTCGCTGGTGAGCACACACAGGCCAGCACCCATTGCATCCAGCAGCGCTAGAGACAAGCCCTCAAGATCAGACGGTAAAACGAATAACATCGCATTCGTGAGCAACTCGTCGAGCGCGTCGCCTGAAACCCAATCGAGCATAACGATTTTGTCGCTGGCGTGGGTGCGGAGTTCGCGTGAATAATCATCGCAGTAGCTCGCCGCTCCGGCCATCACCAATTTAACGTCCGTTTTGATACGCTCATATGCTTCAACCAGAAGGTGGCACCCCTTTTCCGGCGAGAACCTTCCTAGAAAGAGGATGTATTGTCGTGGCGAAAGGCCCCAGCGGAAAATTTTGTCAGGCGTCCGGCGCTCTCGCAGCAATCCGCCGTTTGGAATGTAGGAGGTTTTTGCCCCGTGGTTCTCGCCGTAGTATTTCTGCAATGTTCGCGACACAACCATGGTGCCAGTTGGCAACTTTACCGCCGCTCCCTCCCCCAGCCTCAGCACCGCCGAAGCAATGCGTCCCCACTTCTTCCGTTGCCAGTCGAGTCCCTGCACCGTGACCACTGTTTTCTTACCCGCTATACGGGGGATGAACGAAAACAATGCCGGGCCCAAAGCGTGATAGTGAACTACGTCGCAAGGCTGCGTCAGCACGTGCAGTGTGCTTAGAAATGTGTGCACCAGCGTTTCCAGGTGTTTGGATCGGATGGTTGGCAGCCTTACGATCCGCATGCCGTTATGCTCACGTACTTCCGGAGTGAAATAGCTTCGACAGTAGGCCGTGACTTCGTGTCCCATGCCGGCCAACCGCTTCCCGATCTCTTCGTAATAATTTTCAATCCCGCTGTATTTGGAAAGCACTCCTCTGCCGCCAATGAATGCGATTCGCAGTGTATCTTTCTGCAGCCCTGGCGTAGGGGCCGAATTTCGCAGCGAGGAAGCCAATATCAGACTCTGCTCCGGAATGGCATTTCTTGTCTCGATTCGAACAGGTAAGTCCGGAAATGGAGCGTTCTTCTCTGGCTCCGCAAAGTTGCTCCTGAGCTTTGCACCTTCCGCCGTCTTCCCGCCCGCCGCCAAACGCTCGTACAGCCCGATCAAGATTTCGTAGTGTGCCTCTGGAGTGTAGTTTTTTCGAAGCTTCTCTCTGCCTTCCTTGCCCATATTTTCCGCAAGTTCTGGATGCAAACTGAGGAAATCTATAGTCGCAACCAACTCTGAAATTTTGCCTGTGGGATATAGAAGTCCAGTTTTTCCCTCGTGGACGAGTTCGCGCCGGGAGCCGAAGTCGGTGGCGATTACCGCTCGTCCGTGCGCGAAGGATTCGAGAATTGTTTTGCCTAGGGTTTCGTAAGCGTGCGAAGGAAGGACTGTGAAAGAACAGTTGCCGATCGCTCGGCCCAATTCTGCTCCTTGTAACTGACCAAGAAATCGCACGTTAGTCAGTCCCAACGTGGCCGTCAAATGCTGCAAATATCCACGCGTCGGACCGTCCCCAGCGATTTCCAGCTTCAGGTGGGGCAAAGCTTGCATTGCGCTGATCAAATCGTCAACGCCCTTCTCCGCCGACAATCTGCCGAAGTATAGGATGGGAGGATCTTTAAGGGGACGCGCGTCTTCCGCGGCTACAGGCTGAAAATGCGGCAGGACTACGAACCTGCTTGCGTCCCATCCATGCGCCACAAATTTATCGCGCACGAATTGGCTGGGCGCCAGAAAGCAATCCACGCACTTCTTATAAGTTCCTATGAACCTGTGAAGATAAGCTTCCGCTACCAGTGTCATTCGCGCGCCGACTCCCGGATAGCACTTTTCCGTTAGTGCATGCCAAAATTTTCTACCTTCACACGCCTCACACGCGTTACCGTGCGAAACCAGGTTGTAGCTTGCGCACAGCACCTTGAAGTCATTCAAATGATAAACAACTGGAATTTTCCACTCTTTCAGCTCCCACAGGATTGAGGGTGAGAGATGGTGGTAAATGTTCCGCACGTGCGCCACGTCCGGCCGAAACTCCGCAATCAGTCCGCGAATCCTACGCCGTGCCTCCCATGAATAAACGGCGTGCGCCGCGAGCCCCGCCCGCTCAAACCACCCAACCTGCTTCTTGAAATCCGTCCCCGGCATGAAGAATCGGTCATGCGGAGTGGGTTTTCCCCTTGCATCCATCATCGAGAACAACGCGACTCCGTGCCCCTTCGATCGCAGTAGTTCCATAGCTTCGAACATGTACGCTTCAGTACCACTAAACGGATAGTTATATTTGTTGCAAAATAAGATCCTCATAAGGAAAAACTCCAATCACGACATGCAAGTTGTCGCAAGAAAAAGTCGCCAAAGTGCATCAAGTGTTTCTGGTGGTTAAAGTTGTTGTTGACTTGTACGCGCGCAGCGTGGCTGATCCAGGCCAGCCGATTGCTTTGAGGAGAATCTGTTTTTCGCAAGAGTGCCTCGAGGAAAAAGACTCTCTCTTCAAAATCTTCCAGGACTCCCGCCTTGTACAAGAAACCCGTTTTCCCTGGCACGATCAGCTCTGGTATCCCTGTGATCGCTGGCGCAAGCACCACCGTGCCCAGAGCCATAGCCTCCATCAGCACTAAAGGAATTCCTTCGCTGCGACTTGTCAGGACGACCAGATCTGCGCGCTGGTACAGTGATTCCATCTGCTGGTGTTGCACGTGTCCGAGGAGCGTGACTCGGTCCCGGAGCGAATAGTCGCGTATCAGTTTTTCCAGATGCTCGCGTTCAGGTCCTTCGCCCGCAAGGGCACATTCAAAATCCAGGCCACGGTCTCGCAATCCAGCACAAGCGCGTATCAGGAAGGCGTGATCCTTCGTCGCATGTAAACGGCCCACGGCCAGAAGGCTGAATCTGCGGCGCACGCCGCCCCTTAGCGCTAGCGCGAGGTCCGAGTTGAGCGTGGTCTTGACCCCCAGTCGCGACACCGTAATTTTTTCAGGGTTTATTTCCGGAAAGTGCTTCAGAATGTAACCGCGGTTGTATTCGGAAATGGTGACGCAGAAACGGCAATGTTGAAGTTTCGTGTCGAGATAGGCCCCGTGAAGTAACAAATCCGATCCGTGCAACGTCACACTGAAACTAATTCCCAACAGGCGAGCCGCCAACATCCCAATCCACGAGCCGAAATAGCCGTGGTGGACGTGGATATGGGCAACCTCGCTTTCCCGCAGGAGTACTGCGTAATACGCCCCCATCCAGGTGTGCAGCAGCGCTTTCAACCTCAGTTTTAGCGGTTCATTACCTTCTTGGAGCACGCGTGCGATTAGGCCGCCTATCCGCTGCCGTTGCGTGAAGAGCAGACTGAAAGCCTGCACAGCGATCGTTATTCGAATCGGGTATAAACAAATGTGTTTCGGGTGAGAGAAGTGCCCTAAAAAATCGCCCATCTTCGACTTGGGCCGTCGAACGCTGCCGGAGATTACGTTTATGCCGCGCCGTCTGAGTTCATGGATCTCGTCCCCTACATAAGGTTCGACGGGGGCGGGAAACAGGTTGGCGAGATAAGCGATGGTGAGCACGGCTGAAGTGGCCAACTGGCAATAGCTGTCAGGCAGCAGAAACAAATGGTGGCGAAGAAATTCGCTGCGGTCTGGTTTCCTGTCGCGCTCGTTTGCGTTGCGCCGCTAACATACCAGCGATGGCGAAGAGAAATCCGTTTACAAACTGGTAGTTCATCACCACGAACGCAGCATTTACCCAGTAGACTCCGAGTAAAATGGGCCACATGGCGTGGAATGCATGATTCAACATGCCTTTTCTGTCTGCCTTTGGAATTTGCCCCTGTCCGAGTTTGTACAGGTCTCGCATAAGCCAGGCGTACAGAAAGAGGCCGAGGATTCCATGCTCCACAAGCAGTTCCAAGTACGTATTATGCGGATAGAGTTCCTTTTCCTTGTAGCCGCTGACATGTCGCGCCAGCTCTGCGGGCAATTGATTGACTCCCCAACCAGTTAGCGGCTTTTCCATGAACATTTGCCAACTGGCAGCATAGACCGCGCTGCGAAATTCTAGTGGACCTGATTCCTTTAGCCGGTCGATCAAAGCGCGTCGCTGATCATCCCAGCTCAATGTGATAAGCAATCCCAGCGCACCCACAATCGCCACGGCGATTGAAGCGCGGCGTAATCGTCGATTGTCTGAGCGGAATATCAATACGCCGACGCTGACTACGAACGACAACCAAACTGCTCTAGTCATCGTCGCGAGGATCGCAATCGGAAGAGAGCCCAGCAAGATCGCGGCTTTGACTCCATGAATTCTTCCGCGCAAAAACGCATGCAGGGCAATGAGCCCCAGCAGATTCAATGAAACTCCATTGGCCACGGCTTGCAGCAAAGGCCCGCGTGCCCGATCAACGTGGTAGCCAAGATTTCCGTCGAGAATAAAACGCGGAAAGATCAAGCACTGAGCGCCCACCAGGAATGCGATAGACGTAAAGCTGAGGTAAGCCAATACAAGAAGTGAAAAATGTTCAAAATGGCGGTACTGGCGCTCTTCCTGAAATACAAGTTCCGCCAAATGAAACAAAGCGAAGGGCACGATGAACTTTGCGGCTACAAGGCACCAGGTTTTGACATCAAAGGGCTGTCCGAGGACGCTAGTGATCGCCAGGAATGTGAGCCCGAGCATCGGCCAAGATGCCGATGTTATGACCGACGTGCGATGCAGCGATACCATCGCCCGCGCCACTACCGCGACCGCCAGCAACCCAAACGCAATCCGGTCAACTTCATAAAAGGCCACGTCGGGATGACGAAAGAGCATGGCTGTGAGAGCCAAGAGAAACAACGCCGTGGGCGCGGCCATCACTGCCCTCAGCGGATAAAGAACGAACCGAAGACATTGCGACGCCAACTTCCCAACCAGTGCTGACCTAAGAGCGCTTCTCGGCGCAATGGATGAAATCACTGGCCGCTCCCATTCAACACCGCACCTACCGTTTTGAAGAGAATTCGGAGGTCCGCCATCAGGCTCCAATGTTGTATGTAGTCAATATCCAAGGCCATTCCAGTTTGAAAGGATGGATTCTGTCTTGCGGTGACTTGCCACAATCCGGTAATTCCAGGTGCTACGTCCAGCCGCGATAGATGTTCAATGCCGTACGCAGATACATCGTCGAGCGGATGAGGGCGAGGCCCTACCATGCTCATTTCGCCCCGCAAGACATTCCAAAGTTGTGGAAGTTCGTCCAGGCTGTACCGCCGTAAGAACGCTCCAACCTTGGTTATCCGCGGATCGTGTGTGATCTTGAAGAACGGACCCGACCTCTGATTCTGATTTCGTAGGCCCTCCTTCAGATCGTCAGCGTCCTGGCGCATTGTTCGGAATTTATAACATCGAAAGGGCTTGCCCTTGCGTCCCGCTCGCGGCGCTTTATAGAGGGCGGAACCTCTTGAATCCGCTCTAATGAGCACAACGATAAACAAGAGCAGGGGCGCCATGAAAGCCAAAGCGAATCCTGAAAAAGCTATGTCCAGCGCTCGTTTCAGCATCAGACCGCCCACTGGAAGATTTTCTTGATTAAGGGAAATCAGCGGAATGCTTCCCAGGATTTCAGAATTACCCACAGGTTCGCAGCCAAAAAGGTGAGGCGCCATTTTCACGTCCAGTCTCAGTTGTCGGGCTGTGTGAAGTAACCGCAGCGTCACCGTCTGATCGTGAGGGGGTGCAAGGATTACCTCGTCCACGAACCCGGTCCGTGCCACCTGGATCAAGTCGGTGGTGCGTCCAATGACATCGTTTCCAAGGGGCAGTCTATCGTCCAGAAAGCCGCAAACGGACCGGTCCATCTCTGGATGCTTTTGAACGTAGTCGGCGATCCGGTGCCCGAATCTTCCAGCTCCGACGATAAGCACGTTCCGTACCCCGCGAGTAACGTGAAGACCGCGTTTCTTGCCATCGTTTTCCCCCCATCGCCATCCGCACATGGTACAAAAATGTAGAAGCCCTGCCATCCAAACGCGCCCCAGGGCCCACCCTGAAAATCCTTGCAACTGCAGAGCGGAGCTGAGAACTAGATTGCTCCAAAAAATCGCCCTGGCCACTGACCACACTTCGGCCCGCAACTCGTTGCCGTGCATTCGAGAAGTAGCCGGCAGGCGCAGGAGGTTGATCAGAATTCCCTGAAGCAGGGCCATGCCCATGACGGTCAGTGAAATTGAGGACTTTAAATCCTGTGATCCGGGCGCGCTTAAGAAGGATGGACGAAATTGGAAAACTATGCGCCCAATCAGGATCCAGTCAAGCAGGACCAATGCATAGTCCTTTAGCGTCGACCTTATCAAATCATGAATGGCACGTTCCGAAACGGGGATTCGCGAATGCTCTTTCTTTCGATGGTTCACGTTGTGGAATGGTGGGAAGATCGGAGCAACCGCAGATCGGAGCTTGGTGCGGGTCGACTTTGCCTTGACTTGGCCTTGCGAAGCAGGTCCGGCCCCTGGAATCAACCGCGCAGCCCAATCGATTCCATGTCTTTTCGCAGTCGGATCTAGAGTGAGAGAAGACACTTCAGAGCAATTCCAAGTCGTATCCCTGAATTTCAACCGCCAATGAGCGTTGGATCGATTGGATCGAGATCACGAGTTTGTCCTTTTCGTGTTGCACCAGAATTCCTTCTAAACCGTGAAGACAACCACCCCGGATCCGAACGCGCTGGCCCAAATGCGCGAACGAATGAATGGAAAATAACCCTTTCTCTTTTAGCAGCAGTTGCAAATCTTCAATTTGTTTTCGCGGAATGGCGGCCAAGGTGCCGCCAAAGTTCACAAAGCGGATCAGTCCTGCAGTCCGCAAAACTGCGTTGGACGACTCTGGCTTCGGATCGATGTGCACAAACGCATATCCCGGGAAGAGCGGTATGGTTATCGATTTTTGTCGATCTGTCCAGGAGTGACGTTCGGTCAACAGAGGAAGAAATACCTTGACTCCCTTGTTCTCAAGTTGTCGAGCAACCTTCTTCTCGAAGCGGTGCCTCGTCTCAATTGCAAACCACTCAGAAGAGCTTCCACCTGAAGCCGGAAATGATTCCAGACCCTGCGGAGAGTCTGGTCCGGCGCGGACATAGCTACCGCATATTGAGTCCCAAGACCTTAGTTCTTTTGTTTTGCACATCATCAACCAGTTGAGAAGGCTGAAGCACTTCTAATGCGGCTTAAAGTCGCCGATAAATTTGTTCAGGAATCGGAAATATCCTCTCGCTCAACACGATTCCCAATATGCACGCTCGTGCAGCTTCCATGTCTCCCTTGATCTTCCGAGCCGTTGCTCTTCTCGTACTTTGAGCGCCCAACACGAGGATGATTCCGTCGGTGATCTGTCCCAGCAAGGCAGCTTCACTCGACGCCAAAGCTGGTGGTCCGGGGATTACGGCATATTCGAACTCGCTTCCGAGCTCCCTCAGGCAAGAACGCCAATGTAGGACCGTTCCTGGTTCCTGGCTGGAATCCCCAAGCCCATGCTGCGCCACGCGCCACAAATTTGCCGTGATCCGAGTCGACCTGGATTTGATCGGAATCGAGCCGTCGCGATGAGGACTAGATTCTGTGACTTCTTTAATCTCTTGCGGCCGTTCCAGCAGTGCAACCGAGGAGCGCGTTTCCGAAGCCAAAGCCCGCGCCACTTGCTCGCAAATGACTGCAACATCTAGGTGCGGCTCGGCTGCGCTAAAGACAACCTGTCTTCGTGGGTTTGCCGCCGAAAAAAGATCCGGCGCACGAGCCCGACAATCTGCTGACATGCGAATCCTCTCGGATTCCAGGGAGTGGTCCCGGAAGCTCCTGGCACCTGTTCCTGAGCGACTTCACACCGCGCTGAATCGATCACGTCGGATCCGCGCAGCACATCTGCGTTGGCGCTCATCGGGTTTCCTTCACGCTGACAGCCGCCTTCCTTTATTGGATGGTAGGGACGCTAATACTGGCAACTCCAAGTAGGTAGAAACCTCCTCCGGGGTGCGCAATGCGGGATCCATATAATCTGCCGCAAAGGCTGCGCCGGTGCCGGAAGCTAGCGCGGTTATGAACCCAACCAGGACTATTACTCCTGAGGACCAGACTGGCAGTGCAGGTGCGACGGGTTCCTCAGCAATCGCTACGTTTACGATTCCGCCTTCGTCCAACGCGTCGCCCATGCGAGCTTCTTCTCGCTTATTTACATAAAGCAGATAGTTCTCTTCGGCGGCTTTCTCGCTGCTGGCGAGATCGTCCTGTGTAATTGCGTCCTCGGCGAGTTGTTGGGCACGATTCCGATATTCCATTACCTGCGCGCCAGTTGCTGCTCTCCGCGCCGCCAGACCTTCGGCGTCAACGCTTGCTTTCTCTTTCTCCGCTAACGCCCATTCGAAGGAGAAATTCTTATCGGTGGTTTCGTCGCGCAATGGGGTGAGTCCCTCAGCCGCAATAGCGAAGCGAGCTTGCGAAATTTGCTCGTCCACCTCCTGGACCAGCCGGTGGGTTGGCTCAAACTTCGTGATCAGCTGAATTCTTTTCAATTGGAGATCGAGCAGGGTTCCTTTCAGAGTTCGCAGCAGCTCGGGATTATCCGAGGTACGAACTTGCGTGGTGGTTCGCGGCTGCAATTCCGCTAGCTCGGAGTTCAGTCTCCTCACCCTGTGTTCCGTTTCGGATATGTCTACTTGCGTCCGCCGGTAGTTCGTCTGGACGTCGTCGAGTTGACGTAACATCAGATCACGTTGTTCGGCCGCCTCCACCAAGCCATGGGCTTTGGTAAAGGCCAACAATTTGCGTTTTGCTTCTTCTAAGTGCTCCCTGGATTCGGCGACCTGCCGATCGAAAAAATGAAGCTGTCCCGCCGGACGGTGCACCTCCACGTGTTTTTCCAAATAGATCCTCGACAACGACTGGAGCACCCTCGCTGCAAGTTGCGGTTCCGCGGCGTCGTAGCTGATTGCTATCAGATCTGTTTTCTTAATCGATTCGACTTGCAAACGGTTCGCGAGCCGTTTTACCGCGCGCTGCACCCTGGCCGCTTCTTCTTCGTTCGGACGCAGCCATTGCAACCAGTCATGAGACGCTAGACTGTTTGCTTCCACCACACGGCGCAAAACATCATCATCTTTCAGCAGCTCAACTTCGGAATTCAGTTCTTCCTCGGTTACCTCTACACGCGAGAAATCAGCGGGGGCATTTTTTTGCGCTGCGACTGGAGGGTCGGAGCGTCCTCGGCGCACTAACACTCGCAACTGGGCGCGGTATGTAGAGCCGGCGATTGCATAGACCAGACCTAAGAAGAAGATCACTCCTGCTAAGCCGACAAAAACTTTGCGTTGCCGGAAGAGCACCATTGCCAGTTCTCGCAAGGTCGGTCCTTGCCGCTCCTGTCCCGGGTTCGCTTGATCTGCGCTTGACATGGATATACCCTGACCCAGCTAAAACTGGGTGGCGCTTACGTACATGCTGAGCGATGGCTTACTGATGAATCGCTCGATTTTGGAAATGTAATTCTGTGGAACGAAGACCAAATCTCCAGGCCGCAGAGTTGAGGGTTCGGTGAGGGTTCTCTCCTTCAGCATTTTCTTCACGTCGAACACTCGAGCTTCCACCAGATTCTCATTCACTTGGCGGAACAAGACGACCTGTGAATGTTTTGCTTCATGTGTAAATCCACCGGCGATTTGGATCGCTTCCATAAGGCTGGTATCAGAGCGCAACTCATACTTTCCAGGATGGCCTACCTCTCCACCGGCTACGAAATAAGGGTGCTCAAACTCCTTCAAGGCGATTGCAACTTGCGGCTCGTGTAGATACCCGCGGTAAGCGTGCCGCACGGCAAGCTGGAGTTCTTCAAGAGTCAGGCCCTGCGCGAACACTGACCCCGCATCTTTCAGAACGATGTAACCGTCAGGCTGGATCGTGAGCGTCTGGTCAAACTCTGGGCTCAGCGTGAAACTCAACGCTACAACGTCACTTAGATTTAGCCGGTACGGCGGACGGCGTTCCCCTCCGAGCTGAAGGTTTCCCATGCCGTCCGCCGGTCCGGATTTTGCAGCCGTAATTCCCGTGTTTCTCATTCCATTCCCGGTTTGGCTGGTTTGAGAAGCTTGTATTTCCCTACCCAGGCCCTGCTGGTACTGTTGCTCCTGGGCGAATACGGCCACGCAAAACTGCGATGTCGCAATTGCTATTGCCGAGAGTGTTTTCCAGCCGATGAACCGCTTCATTGTCTTCGGACTTCCAGTTTGTCGACTTTTAGGACTGCTGCTCAACCTCAGTCACTCTCTTTGAGCAAACTATCTTGCTCGACCTTCTGCAACAAGACATGAGAAGTGTCGTCTACTATAGGGGGCTTTGATTTTCAACGAATAGAGGAGCCGATTTCGGGATTTATGGCCTTACTCTATACTTTTGCGATTTTGCACCCTCCGGTGGCGCGCTCCCTGATGGGCCGTCCACTAAAGTAGACTTGCAAGTTTTTCTCGTCACATAAAACCCCAAGAAATCAACCTTGCCAGCCCGCCTAGAGTTTTATCTTGCACGAACGCACGTGCTTCTCCATTCACCCTTACAAATTGATAAATCTCCAGCCGTGATTTTTCACAGCACTGCAAGCCGTCGTCCCGATTTGAACGTGGTCTCGAGATTTCGCAGGTTGTTTGCTTGAGTAACGCTCTCAACCCACCTAAGATCGAGACATCATTTTCAATTTCTTTTTCATCGGGAGTCCGTGTTCATGGCTCGACCCTCGGTCTCCGTTGCGGCCGCAATTCCAATCCTCATAGCGGACTCCAATCGCATACAGGCTCACCTCTTAACCAGCGCCTTGCGTCGACGGTCCGAATTTCGAATTTCCACGTGCCTCGTCGACGTAGACTCGATTCTCCAGGCAGTCGCCTTCACGCCCACTAAGGTTGTGCTGCTATCACTTAATCAATCCGTCGAGATGGCCCATCAAATGGCGGCGCTGCGCCGCATTCATCAGTCAAATCCCGCCGTCGCCAAGATTCTTTTGGCGGAGTCTTATGATCGCGACTTGGTGATCAGCGCGTTCCGCTCTGGCGCACGTGGAATCTTCTGTCTCACAGACAGCCACTTCCGGCTTCTATGCCGTTGCATTCAGCGGGTTGCAGCCGGTCAGATATGGGCGAACACTGAGCAGACAAATTACCTCCTAGAACTCGTATCGGAGGTGCCATCGTTGCGGGTGGTGAACTCGAATGGCCGGCAATTGCTCACTCCCCGCGAAGAGCAGGTTGTCGCCCTCGTGTCCGACGGGCTAAGCAATCGTGATACGGCCCGCGAACTCGATCTCAGTGAGCACACGGTAAAGAAGTATCTATTTCGTATCTTCGACAAACTAGGTATTTCGTCCCGAGTCGAACTCGTACTTTATGCCGTGAACCACAGCCATCCTCGTCAAGCCGAATGGCTTGCGGGCATCAGCCGGACCTCGCACGATGCATGATCTCCATGCCTCATCCACTCTTACGACGATTGAAAACGCAAGCCAGCGTCTGTATAAAACTGAGGACGGATTTTCGTGCCCGAACCTTCATCCAATTTCGACCCGAATCGCCCCCGCCGCTCTACTTTAGTGGCAGCGGGACTGCTCCTATTGGCCTTGGCCCTGGTCGTTATCTACACCAATCGCGCGGCCTTTTTCAGTCCATTAGCTTTGGTTGTGGTGGCTGCCATCGGTTTGGCAGCCTTGCTCCTGCAACTGCGCCTGCGCCCGGACCTCGCCTCCCAGATTCGTGGCCCCTTATGGCTCAACTTGACGGGAGTAGCGTTTGCATTGGCGGCGGTGTTCGCGGACTTTCTTCATCTGAGCACAGCAGTGATGTTGATCGCTGCTTTGGCCGCCGTCGTTTCTTTTGCCCTCAGCGGAATTATCGTTCTCAGCGCCCTGCGGAAACCGCGGGTTTGAGCCGGCCAAAAATCACGGTTTGAACTCAATCGCGACCGTGGTTTCAGCCGTCACTGCTTGTCCGTCGACTCGGTACGGTCGAAATCTCCACCAGTGCATCGCATCAGTGGCAGCCTGCGCCAGAATCTCCGGCCCGTTCAAGGCGTGCACGTCCGCCACCGATCCATCCCTGCCAATGATGACGTCCAGAACGATCACGCCCTGTAGTTTCGCAGGGCGTGCCGCTGCGGGATAGTCCGGATCCAGCCGATGCGTAACGAACTTCCCCATTACCTCCGCAGGCACACGAACCTCGGGTCGAGCTATAGGCGCTTTCTGCGGAAGGCCAGCCTCTAGATCCTCCCAACCGCGATTCCAGCGCCACCACAGAACCGCCAACAGGATTGCGGCTGAAAGCAACAGGAATACCCATCCTCGGCTGCGCGGCTTGTGCCTCGCAGGGGGGCCACTGCCTGGTCCTAAACCGTCGGGTTTTTTCCTCTCTGCCAGATCGCCCAATGGAAGCGGTATCTGCAACTCTGATTCCGACTCCGGCCTTCCTGCCGTTCCTTCGGTCCAGCTGAGGATAGCGCGTTGCTGCTGGGCTGAAAGGCCCACAAACTCCATGCCGCAACGCAGCCGATCGTGGTGTCGAACCAGCGCCCTTGCGCACAGGGAGTCTTCGGATGATGGCAAATAAATCTCTAGCCCCACCATCTCGCCGGGCTGCAATTCGCCGGCTAGCAATGCACCCAGTCCTCCTGCGCCGATATTTTCCGACCGGCCGGGAACCGTGTCTGGAATTCCTGAGCGGAGGACTGTGACGTCCAACGGTGCGCGCACGGAGTGTCGCGCACTTCGACGCCGCGAAGGCGGCTCGGGCTCGCGTGCTTGTGGGTTGGCTGCCATCGTGAAAGATATTATCCCCTACCGGACGGGGCCCGGTTCGCGCGAGATCAGATCATGAAGGATTCGAGTGTCCGTAAATAGCCGAAACTCGGCGATGACGCTTAGCGGCGCAGCTCCACGACTTCCGTGCCCTTCGCTATCAGGACCACACTTGCCATCGCAATGAAGAGCCCGTGTTCAACCACTCCCGGCATATCGTTGAGTTGGTCGGCGAGAGTATCCGCATCCCGGATTTGTCCGAAGTGGCAATCGAGGATGTAGTTATTCTCATCGGTCAGATACGGTTTTCCTTCCCCATCGCGCCGCAATCGGACATCGGCTCCCAGGGCTGCGATTTTTCCAGCGACCAGAGGCTGCGCGAACTTGATGACTTCTACGGGCAGCGGGAATTTCCCCAGAATTGGAACTCTCTTCGTTGCATCGGCCACGATCACAAGCTGTTTTGCCGCTGAGGCCACAATTTTTTCGCGCAGCAACGCTCCACCCCCGCCCTTTATCAAACGCAATTGTGAGTCGATCTCGTCCGCGCCGTCGACCGTAACGTCAATCTGCTGACATTCCTCGAACGTAGTCAGAGGAATCCCCAGGCTAAGGGCCTGATCGCGCGAACGGTCTGAACTCGGAATACCTCGGATGCTCAATCCGTGTTTCACCTGTTCGCCGAGAAATTGAATGAAATATGCCGCAGTCGATCCGGTTCCCAACCCGACTACGGTGCCGTCTCTGATAAAGCGCAAACTGGCGCGCGCGGCTGCAGCTTTTTCCTGCTCAATTTTGTTTGGATCTTTCAACATAACGTTCATTGCGAGAGCCCGTGATCCTTCGAGTCATTCTTGATCGAAACCCACCCCCGCAAGCGACATTCGCCACGCTGCTTTACCGTAAGCCCTATCGCGAAGCGCGCCTAGCCTAAACCTTTCTCGACGTAAATCAGATACCCCGCTAACGCCAGTCCAAACATGGCGGTCAGAATCGTTACCAGATCGACGATAAATCCTGCGGGCTGAAATTTTCCCTCTTCGAGCTGCGCTCGGGTTTTCCGGTAACGCAGTAGACCCGCTACCACCATCACTACGCCCGCTAGAATCGAGATCATTCCCATCCAGACGGAGAGCCCGGTAGTCTTCGAGACTTGCCCTTGAAATTTTGCCAATTGCCGAAGCGCGATTGCGAAGCGACCGATCGCAAATCCGAAGACGACAATGGCCACACTGGTGCGCACCCACGCCAGGAAGGTGCGCTCGTTTGCTAAATGATCGCGGGCCCGGTTGGAATTCTCCATCTGATCTTCGAACTCAAACAGCGACGCCCGAGCATTATTCCACAGCTTTCGTCACCAGTGCGCCGACGCCGGCAATATTCTTGAGCAGATCGTCTGATACCCGATGGCGCTGCTGAAGATATTCCGGGCTGTTGTAAGTGATCGAGACTTTGCCACTTTCGTCCTGCGCGATGAGAGCCTTCAGCGGCAGATCGATCGCAATCGAAGGGGCGGCCAACATCACCGGAGTTCCACCTTTCGGACTGCCGAAGATGAGTAGTTTCGTAGGCGGCATTTTCATCCCAACTTTCTCCGCTTCACCGCTGTGATCGACGAGCGCAAAAATCTGCAAGCCTCGCAGGCTGAGAACAGACTTCAGGCGTTCCACCGTCTCGTCGACGGAGTAAGGACTCGCTGCGATTATCAGGCCGTTATCCTCCATAACCGATCTCCTTCACTTTTTATCGATTGCACTTTTGTCTTTCACATCGCTCTTGGTGTCTGGAGTCCAGGGATTCGCATTAGCTGGCGCGGTGGGGTTCACACTGAAGGGCCAGAGATAAAGGTTTATCCCTTCCGTACCTTTCATTTCTATGATGGCGTATTCACCCGGAGCCAGATCCTCGGTAGGGGTCAACTTGAACCAATCCGTACCGACCCGATCAATTGTTGTTCTCACAGAGTTCTGTTCCGGACTGGTTTTGCCGCTGGGGGCGCGTTTGAGATCGCCCACGATACGCTTGCCGCTCTTCACCTTCAAATGCACGATCCGGAAACGGTCGAAAGGAACGCTGGCCTGCTGGGGTTGTTGTGGCTGCTGCGGTTGCTGGGGCTCAGCGCGCGGCGCGTCGAGGCTAGGCTGCCACGGCTTATCGGACGCAGTTTGCCCCGGCGGCGGCGCAGTGGACGCGTCATCGTCCATCCGGATGTATATGGACGGTACCGCAACATGGGAGTAGACGGAGGAGTGTTCTCCTTCGAGTTCAATCGTTGCTTTTGCGCCCCCGACCGGATTGATAGCTCCGCGCAGTATATTTGCCTTCGTGTTGTGATTAATGTCCCCCTCGCCCTGCTGGACCTCAACCAGTTGAGGCTGACCTTTGAAGTTGTCTAGAAGGAACATGCCGGATAGCTCCGGCAAGTGAAGCCCGGGCGCGACTTGCGGAAGGTGTGCCTCTTCCGCTTCCCGGTCGGCCTCGGTTTCTCTGTCGATAAGTTTCGCTTCTGGAATGGCCGGAGTTGAGGCGCGATCTTTCTCATACTTTTCCGTAGCGGGCCAGTCCACCAGGGACGACGGAAGTTCTTCCCAATCTTCTCGCTCGGAACTGTAATAACGTACTCGATCACCTTTGACCTCATATTTGGTGATGGCTTGATAAGAGCCGTCCTTAAGAATCAGCCGGCGAGACAGTTGTTGTGCCGCAGAATGAATGGGAAATGCCACTGAGAGGAAGGCGATCATTGCTACGAAGACATACTTATGTCGGACGCTTAAAAAAGTCATAAGAGTATCCGGAATACGAATGTATGATTATCCCTCTTTTCCGGGCTTACGATTTCACCATCTCCTTTTAATTCTCGCAATTCTCGACGCCTTTTTTCGATTGTTGTCCCAAACCGGTTCTTTCCAAAACGTCCTTGATTTCCTTCCGTATGGTGCGCTGCGATAAAGTGAAAGCGATGAAGCGCACTCTGCAAGAGATTGCCGAAGCGGTTGGAGCTCGTTTGTACGGCGACAAAAACATCCAGGTAACGAGTGTGGCTAGCATTGCGTCCGCTTCGGTTGAAGACATCGTCTTCGTGGAAGACGAGAAATACCTTTCGCAGGCGCTGCAATGTCCTGCTGGCGCAGTGATAGCGGGTAAATTCGCGGCGTCCTCCTCAGGTAAAACGTTGCTGATCGTTCACCATCCTAAGCTCGCATTCGCCCAAGCGGCGCGCTTGTTGCAGTCCGGTAATCGAGATCGGGGCAAGTCTGGAGTCGACCGCAGCGCGATCGTCCATCCCCTCGCGCGTCTCGGGTCAGGTGTCGCCATTGAAGAGTGCGCGGTAGTTTCGCGCGATGCGGAAATCGGGGATGGCACGCGAATCGGCGCAGGTTCCGCCATTGGATGCGGCGTGAAGATCGGTCGCGACTGCGAGATTTATCCGCGCGTCACGATTTATTCGGGAACCACAATTGGCGAACGCGTCATCGTGCATGCCGGTGCGGTGCTCGGCAGTGATGGATTCGGATATGTTCGCGATCCGAAGACCGGACGATATGAAAAATTCCCGCAGGTAGGCCGCTTGATCGTCGAAGACGATGTGGAGATCGGCGCCAACACAACAATCGACCGCGGCGCGTTGGATGAGACGCGGATCGGACACGGGTCGAAAATTGACAATCTGGTTCACATCGGACATAACTGCCGGATCGGAGAGAACGTCGTCATCGCCGCTCAAACCGGCCTCTCCGGGAGCATCGTAATTGATAAAAATGTGGTGCTCGGAGGCCAAGTTGGCATTGGCGAACATGCGCACATCGAAGAAGGGGTGATGCTGGGCGGGCAGGGCGGTGTATTGCCCAATAAAGTTTTGCGCGGCAAGGGAGTGGCGTTCTGGGGGACTCCAGCGCAACCCGTGCGGCAATATTTGAAGCAGCTGGCGGCGGTGGCCAAGTTAGTAAAGAAGAAGTAGCAGGAAGTCGGTCTTTATGGCGATCGTAGTCGTAGGCGGTCATTCGCGAAGTGTGGGGAAGACCAGCGTGGTCGCAGGGCTAATTGCGGCTCTCCGAGAATATGACTGGACTGCCGTGAAGATCACCCAATACGGGCACGGAGTTTGTTCTGCAAATGGAGAGCCGTGCGACTGCGCCACTGCCGATCATGCGTGGGCCATTTCTGAGGAAAAAGATCGTCGAGGCGAATCGGATACCTCACGGTTCTTGATCGCCGGGGCGGCACGCACACTCTGGGTGCGGACGGAGCAGGGTCGATTGGCCGAGGCTATGCCAGCATTGCGGAAGCGGCTCGAATCCTCGCGGAACGTGATCATTGAATCGAACAGCGTGCTGAAGTTTATCCGGCCGGAACTATATCTAACGGTTCTTGACCCCAGAACCGAAGATTTCAAAAGTTCTGCGCAGGAATTTCTGGATCGGGCCGATGCTGTCATCCTGCATGATCGTGGAGAGAGCACAGCAGCGTGGCAGAAAGTTTCGTTGAAACCTATCGCGGCTGTGCCGGTGTTCAGAATCGCGCCTCCGCCTTATGTGACGCCAGAAATCATAAATTTTGTGCGAAGCGTCGTGGAACAGCGCAAGACTTTTCAATCCCAGTTGAGCTGAAAGTCGATGAGAAACTTGCCCGTGTGCAGTCTCTGACAAAGATGTTTTGCTATTCTTGCCGGTGAGGCAAATTCATTACAGCGCGTGGTTGTTGGTGGGCCTGTCGTCGCTGTTGCAGGTCCTCATCTTCCCCTTGCCGGGGCTCTACGTTCTGTCGTGGGTGGCATTTGCACCCCTGATCGTTGCGATCCTGCGGGCGCGACCGGCCGGTCTGCTGGAAGTGGATGGTGCGGCAAATCTTCGGGCTGCGACGCCCGTTCAGGCATTTCTGCTGTCGTACCTCTCTGGAATCATCTGGTACGCCGGCACCTGTTACTGGATCTATAACACCATGCACGAGCACGGCGGCCTCAACGCCCCGATCGCTGCTCTCGCCTTATTTCTCTTCTGCCTTTATCTAGGTCTCTACCATGGGCTGTTCGGTTTGCTGCTGGGATGGGTCGCTGGGCCGGGTCGTGACCATCGACTAGCGCTCATTTCGGTTCCGTTTCTCTGGGTTGCAGTCGAGCTCGCGAGGACTCGAGTCACCGGCTTTCCCTGGGATCTTCTCGGCACGGCACAAGTTGACAATATTTCACTCAGTCGAATCACCACATGGACCGGTGTCTACGGCGTTTCTTTCGAGATCATGCTGGTGAATGTTGCGGTGGCCGCGGCATTCCTGGTGCCGAGAAAAAAACGCAGTACGTTACTGCTGGCATCCCTGGCCGCCGGCACGGTGCTCCAGGCTGGACGCTTGGTAGATGCTCCTGCTTCTCCCGCGGATCATACGGCACTGCTGGTCCAGGAAAACATTCCGGTCGATGAAAACTGGACCCGAGCTGCCTTTCAACGCACGCTGCACGAACTGACAGACCTCAGCGTCGCCCGGGTTGTTTCCAAGTCTTCCTCCCTTGATACGAACTCGAAGGCGGGCAAGGTGGACTTGATCGTCTGGCCGGAATCGCCGGCGCCATTTTTTACCACCGACCCGCTATTTCGCGAGCCGCTCAGTGAAATGGCCCGCGAGACTCAAACCTGGGTCGTCACTGGTGCGATCGGCAGTACACCTGCTTCTCAGAATGGCGGCTCGGCGTCGGATATTTTCAATTCCGCAGCGCTCGTAAGTCCGTCAGGCGAATGGGTTGCGCGTTACGACAAATTGCACCTGGTACCCTTCGGAGAATACTTACCTTTTCCCAAGCTCTTCGCATTTGCTGGCGGACTCACGAAAGAAGTCGGTGAATTCAAGCCGGGAACTTCTCGCGCTCCGCTAGTTGCGGGAAATATCCCACTTGGAATTTTCATTTGCTATGAGTCCATATTTCCGGACGAAGTGCGCCAGTTCGCGGATCAGGGCGCAGAGGCTTTTGTGAACATCTCGAATGACGGGTGGTATGGGGATAGTGGCGCCTACGCTCAGCATTTGAATCAGACACGCATGCGCGCCATCGAAAATGATCGCTGGATCTTGAGCGCGACCGATACCGGTGTGACGACGTCGATCGATCCCTACGGACGGACTGTCGCCCGGTTTCCCCGAAAAGTGCGTGGAGCCGCAGTTGCTCCGTATGCTCTCACTTCCGTAACCACTTTCTACACTCGTCACGGCGATTGGTTCGCCTACCTGTGTGCGATAATTTCAGCAGGGGCGCTACTCACGCGCTTCGTGCTGCCCAAGGAAGGTGCCAGGGACGCAGGCAAGAAAGCGGAATCACCCTCATGAATCAAGAGTTGGAGCAGGAATACGGATTACTGAGCAAGAAGGTGCGCGAGCTCCGGGAGTATCTTTGACGCGGACAAGCTCCGTCCGCAATTAAGCGAAATCGAGAAGCAGTCTGCCGACCCCAATCTGTGGTCGAATCCGCAGCGCTCGCAGCAAGTTATGCGCGAGAAAAAGCGGCTCGAGCATCTGTTGGCAACCGACGCGGACCTGGCGCGCCGGAGTGACGACATTGCCGCCTATTTCGACTTGGCGACCGAAGGCGAAAGCGTCGACACCGAATTGCGTCGCGAAATCGATTCCTTGCGCCAATTGGTCGACAAGCTCGAAACCGAGACCCTCCTGTCCGGACCCAACGACGCCCTCAATGCGATAGTTACGATTCATCCTGGTGCGGGTGGAACCGAGTCACAGGACTGGGCCGACATGCTGCTGCGCATGTATTTACGATGGGCGGAGCGCCAGGGATTCGAGACCGTCCTTTACGACTATCAGCCGGGTGAAGAGGCAGGGCTGAAATCGGCCACCTTCGCCGTAAACGGCGAATATGCCTTTGGCCTCTTGAGCAGCGAAATCGGAGTACACCGCCTAGTCAGAATTTCGCCATTCGATCAGGCCAAGCGCCGGCACACATCGTTTGCCAGCGTGTTTGTGTCCCCGGAAATCGACGACAGCATCGATATCGTGATTAAGCCGGAAGATATTCGTACAGATACGTACCGGTCGAGCGGCAAGGGCGGGCAACATGTCAACACGACAGATTCGGCGGTGCGGATCACGCACATTGCGACCGGGCTGGTGGCGAATTGCCAGAACGAGCGATCGCAGCATAAAAACCGCGAGCGTGCCATGAGCATGCTGCGTTCGAAGCTGTATGAATATGAGATGGAGAAAAAGCGCGCCGCCACCAAGAAGATCGAGGATTCGAAGCTCGACAACGATTTCGGGTCGCAGATCCGTTCCTATGTGCTACAGCCTTACCGCATGATCAAGGACCATCGCACGAAGACCGAAGTGGGAGACGTGGATCGAGTGATTGACGGAGATCTTCAGCCCTTTATCAGGGCGTATTTATTGGCGAGGCGAGGGGAGAAATAGTGGCAGGGACAAAGCGAGCGAAAGCCTCGAAGAAGAATGGGATGGTAAAACTTGGTCCGCGATTTTTGCGGGCCTTTAATTTTGCGGCAGAGAAGCATAAGGGCCAGTCACGCAAGACGACGACGGTCCCCTACATTGCCCACTTGATGGGAGTAGCATCGCTGGCCCTGGAGTTTGGTGGAGACGAGGAAATTGCCATTGCGGCCTTACTGCACGACGTTGTGGAAGATTGCGGCGGAGCACCAATGTTGAAAGAGGTAAAACGTCGCTTCGGAAGTCGTGTCGCCAAGATCGTGGATGGCTGCACCGACTCTGATACTGATCCAAAGCCGCCATGGCGGAAGCGCAAAGAAACCTACATCCAACATTTGAAGCACGCCGATGCTGACACCCGCCTGGTTTCTGCCTCTGACAAGTTGAATAACGTGCGCTCCATTCTCGCCGATTACAGGGAAGTGGGGGAATCGATTTGGCAACGCTTCAATGGAGGCCGTGACGGTACCCTTTGGTACTATCGGGCTTTAATGGAGGAGTTTCGCCGCGGGAAGCCGAACCGATTAATTCGCGAGTTGGAACTGGCGGTGGTTGAACTCGAAGCTACGGCAGGGAAGCCCTCGGCCCATGCAGGGAGCAAATGATGGCGCGCACGATCGATCAAATCCGGGCATCGAAGCTGCCCTCAAACATGATGCAGTTTGCGGCGCGGGGCGCTCTGTCCGTGCCGCCGGATGAAAATCTTGAAATCTTGGTCTACCTTGCCAGGCACAATAAAGTTTTCGGCGATCTTGCGCGCATGACCCTGGCCGGCTGGGACGAAAAAGCGTCACTGGCCGCAGCTTCCGATCCGAAGACGGCGCAAGAGGTGCTGGACTATCTATTGTCTCCCGATAATCTTCGCCCGAAGTTACTGCCGGCCTTGCTCGAAAACCCTTCCGTGGCCGAGAGTGAGGTGGCGAAGCTGGCCATCTCCGCTTCGCCGGAAAACATCGCAACCATGCTGAAGAGTCCTCGGGTTCAGAACACGCCGGCGATTCTGGAATGCCTGCGATCGAATCCATACTTGAAACCGGCAGAAGCCTCGGTTTTGGCTGAATTATTGGGCAAAAAAGAAAGTGCCGATACCCATTCTGAGAGCACGCCGGCCGAAGTCTTCGCTGCAGCTGAGCATTCCCTGGAACCAGCTGTAGAACCTGCAACGGTGACGAGCGGCGAAGAAAAGGGGAGCGAAGAAGGTCACGTTCCTGAAGAAGCCGTTACGGCTTACTTGGCCGAACACGCCGCGGAGATTGTGGCCGAGGCCGACAAACCCTTTCAGCCTATCGGCGGGATTATGGATTTGCTCGGCGCGGATTATTTTCCCGTGTCGGCGATGCAAGACATTGCTGGAAAGCCTGAACCAGCTCCGGCGGCTGCAGCCCCTTCGCCATCCGTCGCTCCGGTACCGAAGCCTGTCTCCCACACGCTTCCAGTGCCTGCCAAGCGCGATAACTCGATGCAGAAGATTAATCGCCTGGATGTTAAGGGCCGCATCCAACTCGCATTGAAAGGCAACAAAGAAGAGCGCTCCATCCTGATTCGCGACGGTACCAAGGTCGTCGCATTGGCGGTGCTCGAAGCCCCCAAGCTTTCGGACGGAGAGGTCGAAAAATTTGCTTTGCAGAAAAATGTACTGGAAGCCGTGCTGCGCCAGATTCCTCTCAAGCGGCGCTTCATGAAAAATTACATCGTAGTCCGAAATCTCGTGGCGAATCCGCGAACCCCTCTCGACTTGGGATTGGGACTAATGAAGCACTTGCTGGCTCAGGATTTGAAAAATATTTCGGCGAATAAAGAAGTGTCCGAGACTGTACGCAAGCTGGCGCTGAAAATGTACAAACAGAAGCTGGACGCCGCCGCCAAGAAATAGAAACTCAAGAAATAGAAACTAATGACGGTTTCTTCTCAAACCGACCCTATAGCAGAACTTCTGAAGCGTGCCAAAACCATTGCCGTGGTCGGACTCTCTGATAATCCTATGCGAGTGAGTCACGGCGTTTCAGCCTACATGCAGAGCCAAGGATATCGCATCATTCCGGTGAATCCGCTGATCGAATCTTCGTTGGGAGAGGCGGCATATCCCTCATTGTTTGATGTGCCGGAGAATGTCGATATAGTAAATGTTTTTCGGCGTCCCGAATTTGTCGAGCAGATTGTGGATCAGGCAATTCAGTTAAAGCTGCCTGCCATTTGGATGCAGGAAGGTGTCATTGACCGCAAAGCCGCGGAAAAAGCGCAGAATGCGGGCCTTTTTGTCGTGATGGATCGCTGCATTCTGAAAGAACACAAGATTCGCTTCGGATAACACGTCTTTAGCCCAGAGCCCGCGCCATTAACCTCTCCCAGGATTCAGGCCCTCACGAAAACCACACTAGCATCGTCCTGGAGCGCTACTCCGTCTACGAATGCCCTCACATCATCCAAGATCGTGATCGCGGAGGCATCCTCGTGGGCTACGTGCTCAGCCAGTCGCTCCAATCCGTATTCCTCCTCCTTTTCGTTCGAAGCCTCGCTAATTCCATCGCTATAAAAAACCAGGTGTGAACCCGGCGACAAAGTGACCGTACTCTGTGAATACTCCCCGCAACTCAAGCCGAGCGGGAGTCCGCGCTCGGTGTCCAGAAAGCGCATACCGCTCTCGTCGACTAAAAGTGGAAGCAAGTGTCCAGCATTCGCGAATGTAACTGAGCGTGAGACCGGATCAAGTACGGCATACAATAACGTGACAAACTTACCCGCGGGAAAGTCCTCGACTAATAGCTTGTTGAGTTTGCTCAGGACTTCCGATGGAGTGCAGCAGGCTTCCGCAAGCGAGCGCAGCATGCCGCGCGTCGCCGACATCAGCAGTGCGGCCGCGGTGCCTTTACCCGAGACGTCAGCAAGAACTAATCCCCAACGACCATCCGGAAACGGAATGAAATCGTACCAGTCCCCACCGACGGCGCGGGCCGGGATGCTGAGTCCAGAAATAGCGAAGCCCGGAACGTAAGGAGAGGACTTCGGCAGGAGCGCTTGCTGTATTGCACGCGCCTCCTCCGCATCACGGCTCATCGCCTCTCGTTCACTGCGCTCCGACTGAAATCGGCGCGCGTTATAAATGGCAACGGCAATATGGTCGCAAAGCGCCTGCAGAAGTCTGAGTTGCTGGCGCGGGAACGCGTCGAGATCCGGATGCGATGCGGTGAATACGCCCACCAGATGTTGGCCAACGTGTAGTGGGATCGCCACTTCCGAATGCGTTGATTGTTCGCAAGCAACGTAATATTCGTCCTTGCGCACATCCGGGGCATAGCGCATCTGGCCGGTAGAAGCGACATAACCCACCATGCCTTCTTTGCCAATCTTCAGACGAAAACCCTTGTGGTGTAGCGAGCACCCGTGCACGCCTCCCATCACCATCTCTCCGCGCGTCTCGTCGTGAAGATATACGCTCGTCTCCAGTAGACCGAAAGAACGGGCTACGTCATTCACGATGTTGTCGATGAGCTGGTCGAGATCCAGGATCGAACTGATAGCTTGCGCGGCTTTCTGAACTTTTTGCAAGCTTTCTACTTGCGAGTCAAGTGGAGGCCGGGCCAGTTGGGTGTCGTCGAAGAAATTTGCCGGGAGCGTTGCCATGGAGCAGATCCCCTTAGCGATCGCATTAGTAACTTCGATGCTAAAGGGTTGTGCTAGGACTCGGATTTTTGGCGAGGGTCAGGCGCATCGGGGGAGTGTGAACGCAAGCGCTTGATTTCTTCCATGCGTTCGCGGATGCGCTTTTCTATGCCTTCTTGAGTCGGCCGATAGTAGATGCGGTCTCGCAAATTGTTCGGCAAGCACTGCATGTCGGCGACTCTGCCTTCTACATCGTGGGCGTATTGATAGCCCTTGCCGTAATCCAGACCTTTCATCAGTTTGGTGGGAGCATTGCGCAGATGGAGCGGAACGGGTTCTGCGGCGGTCTGTTCGATGTCGTGTTGGACGTCGCCGTAGGCGCTGTAAAGTGCGTTCGATTTTGGCGCGACGGACACATAGACCACGGCTTGCGCGAGCGCGAGATTGCCTTCCGGCATGCCGATGAAATCTACCGCATCGCGCGCCGCCATACACAGAGAAAGCGCGTTGGGATCAGCAAGGCCGATGTCTTCCACGGCCATTCGTACCACGCGTCGGGCGATGCAAAGCGGATCTTCCCCCGCTTCAATCATGCGGCCGAGCCAGTAAAGCGCGGCGTCGGGATCGCTATTGCGCACGGATTTATGCAGTGCGGAAATCAGGTTGTAGTGTTCTTCCCCGGCTTTGTCATAGAGCAGAGTTCTTTTTTGCAGCGCGTCACGAATGATGTCGTCGGTGATCGTGGCAGGCTGAGTCCCGGATTGCTGGGCGAGTCCTGCCGCGACTTCGAGTACGTTGTATGCACTGCGGGCGTCGCCGCTGGTGTAGCTGGCGATCTTCTTAAGAAGATCCTCCGACGCGCGCAAGTGTAACGAGCCCAGTCCACGCTCTTCATCTGCCAGAGCGCGCTTCAGCAGTTCGACGATCTGATCCTCCGCGAGCGGTTGCAAGACGTAGACCCGGCAGCGTGAGAGCAATGCGCCGTTGATCTCGAACGACGGATTCTCAGTTGTCGCGCCGATCAAACGGATATTTCCTTTCTCCACATGAGGCAGGAAGGCGTCTTGCTGTGCTTTATTGAAGCGGTGAATCTCGTCGATAAAGACTATGGTTCGGGTGCCGTATTGGCGCGCTCGTTCGGCGTCGGCCATCACTTGCTTGATTTCTTTGATCCCGGCAAGCACGGCCGAAAATTCAATGAACTCGGCCTTCGTCATCTTCGCGATAATTTTGGCCAGCGTAGTCTTGCCGGTGCCGGGCGGTCCCCAGAAGATGAGCGACCCCGTATCGTCGCGATCGATTTGAGTGCGCAACGGTTTACCCGGGGCGATCAATTGTTCCTGCCCGGCGTACTCGTCCAGAGTGCGCGGACGCATTCGGTCCGCCAGGGGACGAGTGCGGTCTGTGGCGGCCGCGGGGTTGGGGATGTCGAAGAGTCCCATAAAACAAGCTCTTAGCTCTTCGGCTCTTCGCTAAAAGCCTAGAGCGAATGGCTAGAGGCTTTTCTCTGTCTTGCCGCCTCGTACAATACGATGCTGGCCGCAACTCCGGCGTTCAGAGATTCTACTTGCTCCGTGTGCGGGATGACGATCACTTCATCCATTTTTGTCATCAGGTTGCGGGGTAAGCCGGAGCCTTCATTGCCGAAGAAAATAGCAGACAAACTTTTCCAATCTGCCTGATCCAGCGGCGTTCCTTTGTGCGGCGAGGTCGCGATCAGGCGGACACCTTTCTCGCGCAGCTTGCTCGATACGTCTTCCAGCTTTGCAGCCGCCACTTTTCCCTGATTGTGAATGATTGGCATTCGAAACACGGACCCAGCCGATGCTCCGACCACCTTTGAATTGAATGGACTTACCGTGCCTTCGCCGAGAACTACCCCGGCGCTTCCAAAAGCCTCGGACGAGCGCAGGATTGTTCCCAGATTGCCGGGATTTTGCAGTCCCGCCAGCGCAATAATGGGTCCGACGTGCAGCCGCTCGGCGACATCCTCCAGAGAAAACTCTTTCAGGCGCACCAATGCGGCCACGCCTTGTGGCGATTCACTGGGCACCAGGCTATCGAAGAGCTTGTCAGGCAGAAGGAGCGTTTCCACCTGCGCGCCAATCTGTGGGAGCAGGCGCTCGGCGCGCTCCTGGGCCGATTCCCGGAAAAAGACGGCGCTGAAGCGGAGTCCGCTTCGTATAGCTTCTTCCAAAATGCGCAAGCCCTCGATGGCGCAATCTCCGGCATCGGTCAGTTCAGCGCGGGCAAAAGCTTGCCGCAACTGCTTGGCCCATGGATTGTGTCGCCCTTCAATACGGCGAAGGCGGTCTTGCACATGTAGTGCGGACTCTGCCAACTTTTTCATGATCGCGACTTGAATCGGTGAATGTAATGATACGCCAGCCCCCAAGTCGCAGCCCAATGACGTATTATGTTAAGTTTCACAAGCACATACTCCAAGAAGCAGGGCAGGAAGGGAAAGCCGTGCGCGCTGAAATTATAAAAATCAATTGCGATACTCCTGAAAGTTCCTTGATCAAGTATGCCGCCGACCAGATTCGCGCCGGTGAAGTGCTCGGCATGCCGACCGACACGTTTTATGGCTTGGCGGCCGATCCGTTCAACCTTCGCGCAGTCGATCGTGTCTATGACATCAAGACACGCTCGCGTCACAAGCCGTTGTCGCTGCTCATCGAGAGCGTGGATCAAGCGGAAGAACTGGCCAAGGGGCTGACCGAAGAGTTTTATGCGCTCGCTCGAAAGTACTGGCCGGGCCCGCTGACCATCATCGTAAAGGCGGGATCGCGGTTGCCGCTCAAGGTGACTGCGAACACTGGCAATGTCGCGCTGCGCGTGCCCAATGCCAAGATTCCTCTGGCGGTCGTGACCGCCGCCGCGATACCGATAACGGCCACATCCGCCAATCTGAGCGGGGCCGCGGAATGCACCAGCGCCGATCAGGTGCAAGTACAACTGCATGGAAGGATCAGCATTATCGTAGACGGGGGCACTTCCCCACGCGATATTCCATCCACCATCGTTGATTTGACCGACGAAGCGTCCCGCTGGCGCATCATGCGCGAGGGAGCGATCCCCGCAGACGAAATCTCAACCTTCTTTGCCAAAGGATGAACGACAATTCAGTCAAGCGGCATTCCGGACGCAGTTGGTTGCTGCGGCTTGAATTGCTTGCGCTACTTGCCCTGGCTGCTTTCCTGCTGGTCAGTGCCATTCGAATTGTGCGCGAGGGATCGCGGCAGGAACTGCATTCTGCCGACGCTATCGTAGTTTTCGGCGCGGCCGAGTATGCCGGACATCCCTCTCCCGTGCTACGTGCTCGTCTAGATCATGCCTTTGATCTGTTTCAAAAAGGCATCGCGCCAGTGGTCATCACCACGGGAGGCGCAGCCGCCGATCCCAGTTTCAGTGAAGGCGGCGTGGGTCGCGATTATCTAATCCGCCGCGGTATTCCGGAGCGCAATCTCATTGCGGAGACGCAGGGCTCCGATACTGCCCAATCGGCGGTGCGTGTCGCCGTCATTATGCGTGCGAATGGTCTGCACAGTTGCGTTGCGGTCAGCGACGCTTACCATGTCTTCCGAATCAAGAGGCTATTGCAGCACGAGGGCATTGGGCCGGTTTACCTTGCGCCACGACTCGATTCGCGTCCCCACAGCGTGATGCAGCGAGGGTATGCAGTACTGCGCGAGGCCTGCAGTTATCTGGTGTGGAAGTTCGGGATGAACTAGCGGCGTTCGCGCAAAAAGCTGGCCGGTCGTTCCTACTCAGGAACATAGCTGGGCAACGCACAAGATCAAGTTCATTTTGCCAGAATCGAGCCCCGCTCCTCTTACCAGCCGTTTCTTTCCCGCAAGCTCGTGATGTGTGCCACATGATGCCGTCCATGCCATGCATAGAGAGCAAGATTCTTCTCCAAACTTACTTCGCCAAGTTGAGGATGCCGAAAGCTCCGCTTCCAGTCCTCAGGTTTCATTGACCGCAGAAGTCGAATCCAGCGCGCATGTAACGAATCGAGCATAGTCAATGACACTTCCACGGGAGTGGTTTTCGTATCCTCGAGCTGAGCCCACAGGTTTTCTGCATAGGGCTTGATAGTCGGTTCATCTTCGGTCAGCGCAAGTTTGTAGCGAATATAAGCGTTGAGATGGCTGTCGGGAACGTGATGTGTAACCTGGCGGACGGTCCATCCTTGGGGGCGATAGGGCGTGTCCAGTTGTTGATCGGATAAGCCCTTCACCGCCGAGCGGAGTTTGGAGGGTGCTTGTTCGATGTCAGCGAGACACTTCTGTTTTTGCTCTTCGGTCAGTGGACCCTCGTAAGCGAATTTCCCGATCGGGTAGCGCAAGTCAATCATTTTTTTTCTTCCCCCTCAAAACTCTGTTGGACACAAGATGTTCGGAACTATTCGGGAGGTTCAGAAAGGCTGTATATTACGGGTTGCAAAGGGCCGGAACCGGAACCCCGTCAGTCAACTACAACCCCTAGGGCTTCTACCTTCCTCACCCCATTCCCTTCGGCTTCGCATTTCGATTCCGCTTGCTGCGAGATTTGTGCATCCAAGAACTGTTTCTAGGCTAAACTCCCCAAGCTGGGCAGTTTACGCAGGCGGGGCTGCAAAATACTGGGACGAGTCGCGTCCCTGACGAGCGAGAGGAACTATGCCATCGTCGGTCTGGTCTGGACATTTAACTTTCGGTCTGATCTCCATGCCGGTGCGCCTTTTTTCCGGCGCCCGAAGTAGCGGAATTTCGTTCAACATGCTGCACCGTCCTGACAAAGTGCGGGTTAAGCAGCAATATATTTGCCCGGTGGAAAACGTAGTGGTTGACCGCAGCGAAATCGTGAAAGGATACGAATTTCGCAAGGACGAATACATCGTCATCGAGCCCGAGGAAATCAAGAAGATTGAGCCGCAGACCGCGAAGACGATGGAAATCCTGGAATTCGTAAAGTCTACCGAGGTGGATCCCGTTTACTTCGAGTCGTCATATTACATGCTTCCCGAGGAAGCAGGACGCCGTCCCTACGCCCTGCTCACCAAAGCGTTGGAAGAGAGCGAGTACGTCGCCATCGCCAAGATCACAATGCATAACCGCGAATACACCGTGTTCTTGCGCCCGACCGAGGGCGGGTTGATGCTGCACACCATGTACTACGCCGACGAAGTGAAGAAGGTTGAGGGGTTTGGCGCGCCAGACGTTCAGCTGAAAGAAGCAGAGGTGAAAGTCGCCCACCAGTTGATCGAAGCGCTGGCAGACAAGTGGGATCCCGAAAAATACAAAGACACCTTCCAGGAAAATCTTAAAAAGTTGATCGAGGCAAAACTCGAGGGTGGGGAAGTTGCGGCCGTCGAAAAGCCGAAGAAGCTGGCCCCCGTGGTCGACTTAATGGCGGCTCTGAAGCAGAGTCTTGCTCAGATGGAAGGCAAGAAAAAGCCGGCTGCCACCGCCAAGTCTGAAGCTCCTGCTGAAGCCGTTGCGGCTGGCAAGCCAAGACGTCGTCGTTGAAGCTGGCAGTCACTTAATTAGGTTGGAGATTTACCCCGCGCACGTGTGTATTTCTCGCGGGCATCCAACGTGGGCACCCCCCTGCGCATCCCACGATCGAGTCTCAATTCTCAAAGAAAGAAGCGCGCGCCATCCATTCCGTGAGGCTCGTTTTGTTTGAGTGGCACTGGCGCGGAATCGCGTCCAGCCGTTAGAATATTGAATTCTTCTCTCCTATGATCACAATTCTTCCTATGTGGCCCACTACGGTGTGCCGATGAGTATTCGACGTGTGGGTTCATTGACAGCCATAGCGCTTTCGATCGTCCTTTGGCAGGCGTGCGGACAAGTTTACCGGCCCGTGGTCATCCCTTGCTCGACCGGCGGTGTCCCGGGGTGTCCTGTGGAGTCGAATCCCACACCAAGTAACTTCCACGCGGTTCTCGCCGTCAGCACCAACACCCCGTCTTATCCCGGCGGCGCCATGCAGATCGACGTTTCCGGAGATTCCATCGTAGGCCAGACTCCAACGAACGACCTGAATCGGCCTAACATTGGCCCGAATCCGACTCACGCCACGTTATTTCCTAATAACTCAAAAGTCTTCGTGGCCAGCGCGGGTAGCGTGTTTTCTGGAGGAACTGATTCGATCGCCTTCTTCAATCCCGTATTCCAATCCACTTTGGGCACGGGCTTAGGACAGGTGAGCACGATAGCCTTACCGCCCGGATCTCAACCGGTGTTCGTGAACACCACTCAGAACAATGCGGTGTACGTCGCCAACTTCGGAACGAATTCAGTGAGTTCCGTGAACACCACTTCAAACGTCGTGACCAATACCGTCGCTGTGGGAACCAATCCGGTTAGTCTGGCCGAAACTCCTAACGCCTTCAAACTTTACGTGGCCAACCAGGCCAGCAATACGGTCAGCACTCTGAGTCCTGTCGATCTGTCGAACAATACGGCGAGTGGGCTGGTCACGGGGTTCACGGGTGTAACGCCCGTTTGGCTAATCGCACGCGGCGACAGCCAAAAAGTGTATGTACTCACCCAGGGTGACGGGCAACTCGTCACAATTGACGTTGCCACCGACACCGTCACCAGCAGTCTTCCAGTAGGGGCCGGAGCGAATTTCATGTTCATAGACCCGAACCTGAACCGACTCTACGTGACCAATCCCGTAACGTCGATGGTCTATGTCTTCTCCGACACCGGAGGCACTTCCAACGGCGTGGTCAGCGATATCCCAAACCAACTGGCAGCCATTCCGTTTACGGCCGGCTCTACCCCGTGTCCCGCAGGATGCACCCCCGTATCGGTAACCGCCCTACTCGACGGAAGCCGCTTTTACGTAGCCAGCTATCAATCAGCGACGGCCTGCCCTGACGCGACCGTGAGTGGGGCATGCATTATTCCCGGCTTGACCGTCTTTGACGCCAACAGCTTTACCGTGAAGTATCCCAGCGCGCCCACGATGAGTTTGCTAGCGTGGCTCCCGGCCTGCACACCGTCGGCGACCGCTCAGTGTCCAACTTCGCCCTTTGCAACGAATCAATATGCGGTCCCTCCGATGGCGTCCTGCGTCACCGCCTTACCCTATTCCCCAACCACAACCCGCTTCCGTTTATTCACCGTGGCGGCTGCAGATAGCAGTCGAGTGTATGTGGGGATGTGCGACGCGGGGGCGATTGCTGTCGTGAACACCACAAGCAGCAACGCGAATAACACGGGCGGACCGAGACCTCCCGACACTCTGGTGACGGATCTCCTGACGGCCGCCAGCGCGGGGCCTCCCCAGCCGAGTGGCCTGCCTACCCCCCAGAATCCGATCTTCATGCTGATGGGGCAGTGATTTGCAGATCCCGGACGCAGAGTTGTTCAAACCTGTGAAAGCTGCCGCTGAGGTGGGGGTTCGGAAGTGATAGCGAGACCGACGTCCTAACTTCTACTTGCCACGACTTCGTTCTGCACTTCCCGAGCGGCGTAATGCGAGCCCACATACTCGTCGAGAATTGCGATGAACTCTGGCACGATGCGATCCCCCTTCAGCGTGGTGAACAGGCGTCCATCCACGTAGACCGGCGCCTTCGGCTCCTCGAACGTACCCGGCAGCGAGATGCCGATGTTCGCGTGCTTTGACTCTCCAGGGCCATTGACGATGCAGCCCATCACCGCCAGTTTCATTTCTTCCACGCCTACGTACCGGCCCTTCCAACTTGGCATCTGCTCCCGCAGATAAGTCTGAATCTGTTCCGCCATTTCCTGGAAGAAGGTGCTCGTGGTTCGCCCGCAGCCCGGGCAGGCCGTCACTTGCGGAGTGAAGCTGCGAATGCCCATCGATTGCAGAATCTGCTGCGCCACCCGGACTTCCTCTGTACGGTCGCCGCCAGGAGCTGGCGTAAGGGAGACACGAATCGTGTCGCCAATGCCTTCTTGCAGGACCACGCCCATCGCAGCGCTGGAAGCAACCACGCCTTTCGCTCCCATGCCGGCCTCGGTCAGGCCAAGATGAAGCGGATAATCGCAGCGGGCGGCGAGGGCGCGATACACATCAATCAAGTCCTGCACCCCACTGACTTTTGCACTAAGAATAATCTGATCAGGCCGCAGCCCAAATTTTTGCGCCAGATCGGCGGAACTCAAAGCGCTGATCACCATCGCTTCCATCGTCACCGCGCGTGCATCCAGCGGCTCGGCTAGCAGGGAATTTTCGTCCATCATGCGCGTGAGGAGGCTCTGATCGAGCGAGCCCCAATTCACCCCGATCCGCACCGGTTTCTGATATTTCACCGCAACTTCGATCATGGTGCGGAAATTGGAATCGCCCGTCTTTCCAATGCTGGAATTGCCGGGATTAATCCGGTACTTAGCCAAATCTCGCGCACACTCAGGATATTTCGTCAGCAGGACGTGCCCGTTGTAGTGGAAGTCGCCAATAATGGGAACTCGAACGCCCTGTTTGTCCAGTTCTTCCACAATCCGGGGGACCGCTGCCGCCGCTTCGTCGTTGTTGACCGTAACTCGCACTAATTCAGACCCTGCCCGCGCCAGGGCAGCGCACTGCTTTACGGTCGATGGGATATCGGCGGTGTCGGTATTCGTCATCGATTGCACCACAACAGGTGCATCTGAGCCGACGCGCACTCCGCCCACTACAACAGTCACGGTTTTCCTGCGTTGTATCGTAGCCATGGGAAGCTCTATTTTAACACGCGGAGCCTGACTTCCGACCCTTAGAACTCTGCCCCGTTCACAATCCCAATATCCTTGCCCACCGTCCAAACCCGTGCACATGAACCACCGATTTTGCAACTTTACGCGATCTTTGCTCACCTTACATACGCACAGGGAGGATCCAGTGAAACATCACCGACTACAAGCGACCGCGATTTCGCAAAATGCAAAAGCTAACAGCACCGCCACCGCGACGGGCCCGGCCGCGCCGCAATGGCCCAGTTACCAGGGAACCTCCCAGTTTGTCGGGACGAGTCCGAGCGGCCGCGTGACGGTCTACGTGGATCCCACCCTCGGCGCGCCCGGGTTGCAAAATGCTCAGGATCTGGTCAGCGACGGAGACCGCGTTGCCAGTGCAAACGACGCCATTTTCGGCACCACGGGAGGCTCCGTAAGCGTGATCATCTATGCCCTTGGCGGCGCCACCGATGGAACCGGCGGGGCTGATCACGGCGGGTGCGACTACTCCACGGGGAATGCGATTGAGGTCTGTGCGTCATTCGGAAATTCAGCTCGCGTATCCGCGTTGTTTGAAGCCGAGTTGAGCGAATGTTCCATGGGCGGAAATCTTTGCGGCGTTAGTACTGGTGAAGCTTTGTCGCGATGGTGTGCTGCCCAAGTGGGAAACAATGCCCTCTCAGACTTTGCTACTGCCCCCACGTGGGCGCAAGATGGCTTGCCAGACTGGGTCGATAAGGTCGACCCCACAGATCAGGATTCCGACAGCATTGGATGCGGAATGGCGTTTATATCCTGGCTGATCAGTCAGGGCTATGCGCTCGACCAGATCGCTCCAGCCATGGTGGGTTTAGGGGATACGGGAACGCTGGCTCAACTGTACGCCAAGCTCACATCTCAGCCGGCCAGCAGTGCCTGGTCAAACTTCCAATCAGCGGTCAACGCCTTACCCAATGGCGTGACCAGCGACGATCCGTTTGACGCTGGCGCGTGATTCGAAGCGAAGTTGTCCAAGCTAAGTTGACTTAAAAGACGGACGCGGGGCCGCCTCATTGCAGGCGGTCCGCTAGTCCCGGAATTGTCTTCAGCAGATCGTTGTAAATAACCATCACCGCAAAAAGCACCAGGAACACGAATGCCGCCTGATAGACGCGTTCCTTGATGCGCAGGCTGATGTCGTGGCCCATTAGGCTTTCGATCAGGAGGAAGAAGATGACGCCTCCATCGAGAATCGGAATGGGCAGTAGGTTAAACACGCCAAGATTCAAGCTGATGGCGGATGTAAGCAGCAGCAATGGAGTCCAACCCTTGCGTCGGGCAGCTTCTCCGGCAGCTTGTCCGATGCGGATCGGGCCTTCGATCGAGCGCACCGAAATCTTTCCCTGGAGCATCTTCTGTACGAGCTCAAGAATCAGCAGGGATGCCTTGCGATTCTCCTGCAACGAGAGACGTAGAGCGGCCGGAAACGACAGGCTGCTCACTTTCATCGGCATGCTGCCAATTCCGATGCGATATCTCTTTTCAACCAGCACCGGTTGAACTGTGAAATCTTTCGTCTCGCTACCCCGGCGCACAGTTACGGAGATAGGCTTATCTTTGCTGGTCTCCAGCATCTCGACCATTGCTGCCAGCGCAGCCACGGGTTTTCCGTCTACGGTCAAGATCTCGTCGCCATCGCGTAAGCCCGCTTTATCTGCGGGCATACCGGGTGTCAGGTCCGTTACACAGACGCAGGGTTCTTTCGCCGCCCAGCCAGCAAATCCTATTTGATCGACACCATAAGCCTGCGGCGCGATCGTTTTCGTAAGGGTTTGGCCGTTGCGCTCGATCGTGACGTCCAGTGACTGGCCCGGATTCAGAGCTTCGCGGGTGTCCACCTGTTCCCAAGTCGGATTCTGTATGCCATCGATCCGCGTAATCCGGTCACCTGGCAGAAATCCAGCTTTGGCCGCGGGCGTGTCACGCATCACCCATCCAATCACCGTAGGCCCGTCATAAATCGCAGGATACTCATAGTGCACCATGAACACGCCGACCAGAAGGAAAATGGCCAGCATGATATTCATGGTCGGACCAGCAATTGCGATCAGGAAACGATGCCACCGCGAATGCGATAGAAACTCCGCTGGATCGCCGGTGCGGTCATCCATCGGGTTCTCGCCGCTCATTTTCACATAGCCGCCCAGCGGAATCGCGCTAACGCGGTAATCCGTGTCGCCCTTGCGGAAGCCAAGCAGGCGCTTGCCAAACCCAATCGAGAAGACCTCGACCCGGACACCCAGCCATTTGGCCACGGCATAGTGGCCAAACTCGTGGATCAGGATCATAAAGCCAAGGATTGCAACCACGGCGATCAGCGAAATCAGAAAGTCAGGCATAATTCCGTTACGTACTCCGCAAACCTATTGGATTCCGAAACCAGCTCTTTAGATGGATGAAGTTACTTTAGGTCGTCCCATGCCCAAACGGTTCAGACGCTCTTCAGAACTTCGGCGAGCCTCAGCATCAGCTTGAAGCACTTCCTGAATCGAACCCAGTGTTCCAGAGGATGATGCTTCGACCACGTCTTCGATTATTCTAGGGATCTCGTCGAACGCGATTTTGCCGTCCAGAAACGCAGCCACAGCCACTTCATCCGCAGCGTTCAAAGCCACCGTCTTCGCTCCGCCTGCTTCTGCTGCTTCATACGCCAAACGGAGGCAAGGAAATTTACTCATGTCTGGAGGGCTGAAGTCCAGATGACGCAAGTTACCCACAGGGAATCGCATATCTGACTGAATCCGCTCGGGATATGTTAAGGCATACAGGATCGGAAGCCTCATATCCGTTACCGAAAACTGTGCAAGTATACTGCCATCCAGGAACTCGACCATGGAATGAATTGTCGATTGCGGATGGATAATTACTTCCACTTTCGCCGCAGGCATGTGAAATAGTCTGCAAGCCTCAATCACCTCGAACCCTTTGTTCATCAGGGTCGCCGAGTCAATCGTGATTCGCTTTCCCATCTTCCACGTAGGATGATTGAGTGCCTCTTCGACCGTAATGGACGGGAACTCCGAACGCGGCGTGTTCAGAAACGGGCCACCCGACGCCGTCAACCATATGCGCTCCACTTCCTCCATGCGCCCGCCTCGTAAACACTGGTGCACGGCGTTGTGCTCGCTATCAATCGGCAGCAGCGGCTTACCTTGCTTTCGAGCTTCCGCTGTAATCAATTCTCCCGCGGCTACCAGGCATTCTTTGTTAGCCACCCCGACGGTCTTTCCCGCCTTCACTGCCTCGTACGTCGCCTCGAGTCCCGCGACACCCACAATGGCACTGACCACAAAATCAACGCCGGCGCCTGTTGCGACTTCGACTGTGCCAGCGTCGCCGTACACTACCTCGATTTCGCTTGTGCCAGACTGTTTTAATCGCGCGCGTAACACCTCCGCGTCCGCTTCAGATGCCATTGAAACGATTTCAGGCCGCCAGTGCGTAGCCTGTTCGAAAGCCGCATCGACATTTCGGCCTGCCGCCAAGGCAACAATCTTGAACCGGTCCGGGTACGACTCCGCGACGCTCAGCGTGCTCCGGCCGATCGAGCCCGTGGATCCCAGAATGGCAATTCGTTTCATAGTTAGCGAAATCAGGAATGAACTCTATTTTACGCGTTTCCATGGATCCGCTGGGGAAGCGGAGAGAATGCTACTGCATGACGCGCCAAGCCGCATAGTACCACAGCACTGGCGCGGCAAAGAGTAATGCGTCGATGCGATCCAGCATGCCGCCATGGCCGGGAAGAATCGTCCCCGAATCTTTCACCCCGGCTCCCCGCTTGATCAACGACTCCACCAGATCGCCCAACTGTGCGGCGATATTCAGAGCAACCGTCAATAAAATGATCGGCCACATCTCCGGCTTCTCCAGCCCGAACAGTCCGTCGCGTCTCTCGATCAATCCTAGGCGCAGCAGAAATGAACTGATCTGCAGTGCGTGATTGAACAGGAGAATTCCCACTACCAGACTCGCCGCAATGGATGCCGCCGCGCCTTCCCAGGTCTTCTTCGGACTGATCCGCGAAGCCATCAGGTGGCGCCCTAAGGATCGCCCCACGAAGTACGCGAAAATGTCTCCCGCCCATACCACGAGAAGCAAGTAAAGAATCCAGAAGGCACCGGCCCATTGTTGACGCAGTTGCACCAGCATGCCCATAGGAAGCGCAATGTAGGCAAACGCAAAAGCCGAAGCCGCCGCCGCCGGGTAAGCTCCGCTCACCTGTTCACGCCGCATGGCGATCGTCAAAAAAATAAACGGTGAGATCGCGCACGCAAATCCGGCACCAAGCACAAACTTAACTGCGGAAAGTTGTGGAGTTTCCCCCGCCGCGCTTGCAGCCAGCGCAATAAAAAATATCCCTGCAAAAACGTACGTCGGCCAGCGCATCGGACGGACGCCATACGATTCGGTTAGCTTCAGAAATTCTTGAGTCGTGATCAGTGCGACGGCGCCGGCCACTACTGCCACCACAGAGACTGGCGCGCGGAGCACCAGTAGCATCACAAGCGGAATCAGAACCAGCGCGGTCGCAATGCGTTTCAGCATGCCGGTCTACTTGACGACCTTGGGCGGTGCTTTGGGAGGATGAGAGTCGCTGCGATTCAAATCGGCATGGCCTAAATCGCTATGGTTTAGATCGCCATGATTCAAACCGCCGTAGCGGCGCTCGCGCTTCTGGTATTCCGCGATGCCTTCCAATAAATGTAGTCCGCGGAAGTCCGGCCACAGGGTGGGTGTGACATAAATCTCTGTGTAAGCTAGCTGCCACAGCAGAAAATTGCTCAACCGCATCTCACCGGAAGTCCGCACCACCAGATCCGGATCGGGCAGGTGGCGAGTGTACAGATGTTTACCGACCGTGTCCTCGTCGATTCGCAGATGCTCAAAGCCTCCGTTCTGCGAAGCCGAATTCACCATGGCGCGGAACGCGTCCACCAGTTCGCTGCGCGCACTGTAATTCAGCGCCAGAGTCAGGATCGTGCCTGCATTTTGAGACGTGCTGGCCCGTGCCCACTCCATGCGCTCCTGTACATCTTCCGGCAGTTCGTGCTGACGCCCGATATATTCCAGGCGGATGTTGTTTTTGTTGAGTGTGGGAACTTCGGCTTTCAGATAACGGCTGAGCAGTCGCATCAGGAAATCCACTTCACTCTTCGGACGCTTCTTCCAATTTTCTTCGGAGAACGCGTAGAGCGTCAGCGCATGAATGCCAATCCGCGCAGCCGTTTCAACTGTGGAGCGCACGGCCGCTACACCGGCGCGATGACCGGCCACGCGCGGCATGTGGCGCCGTTTCGCCCAGCGTCCATTGCCGTCCATGATGATTGCGATGTGTCTTGGGAGCCGCTCTGGATCGAGCTTCCGGTAAATCTCGGTTTCCTTGCGATCCAGGCCGGCGGGAATTCTTGCCTGCAAGGCCTATCCCCTTCCGAATCTTGACGCTAACACAGCAGGGAAGCCGCTTGCAATGACGGGAAGGCCAGGTTCATTGTTCCTCCGGATTAGAGCAAAAAAGCGATATCGCCACTTCCAATAATCAACTCCCGCAAACCACCACGCCTTCCCACCCACAATTGACTCAATCCTGCCTCGTCCATAAGATGGACCACCATAGCAAGAGCACGCGAGAATGATCGGCCAGACAATCTCTCACTATCGCATCATCGAAAAACTTGGCGGCGGTGGTATGGGTGTTGTCTATAAAGCGGAAGACACCCGCCTGCACCGCTTCGTCGCGCTCAAGTTCCTGCCTGATGACGTCGCCCGCGACCCGCAGACGCTAGCCCGTTTCCAGCGTGAGGCGCAGGCTGCATCGGCGTTGAACCATCCCAACATCTGCACCATTCACGACATCGGCGAGCAGGACGGCAAAGCGTTTATCGCGATGGAGTTTCTGGACGGCGTGACCCTGAAGCACCGCATTGCCGGCCGTCCCATGGAGAATGAAGAGATTCTCTCGCTGGCTATCGAGATCGCGGATGCTCTTGATGCCGCGCACGCCAAGGGCATCGTCCATCGCGATGTGAAGCCGGCAAATATTTTCGTCACCGAGCGCGGACATGCCAAGGTTCTCGACTTCGGGCTGGCGAAAGTAGCGTCGGCCGCCGGTTCCTCCAGCCAGATTGCCTCAGCAAATACGATGACGGGCACCGTCGAAGACCCGCACCTGACTAGTCCCGGATCGACATTGGGCACCGTTTCCTATATGTCACCCGAACAGGCCAAAGGCAAGGAACTGGACGGGAGAACAGATTTATTTTCCTTTGGTGCGGTGCTATACGAGATGGCGACCGGAACATTGCCATTTCGCGGCGAAACCTCCGCGCTGATCTTCAACGCGATTCTGGAGCGTGCGCCCACTCCCGCCATCCGTCTCAATCCAAATCTTCCAGCCAAACTCGACGACGTCATTAACCGTGCGCTGGAGAAAGACCGCGACTTGCGTTACCAGAGCGCCAAGGAGATGCGCGCGGAGTTGTTGCGACTGAAGCGCGACACGGATTCCAGCCGGCAAATTCCGGCAGCAGATGGGCTTATTTCCTCTTCAGCGGCTACGCCCGCCGTCCACGCCAGCAGTTCGTCCGTTGTCGCTGTTGCCAGGGAGCACAGGGTCTCACTCGGCGTCATCATCGCAGTCGTGATCCTGCTGGTGGCGGCTGCCGGTTATGGAATCTACACACTCCTGACGCGCACTCGCCCGGCTCCATTTCAGAATGTTTCCGTCAGCAAAGCCACTGTGACCGGCAAAGCCACGCTCGTGGCTCTTTCGCCTGACGGCAAATATCTGCTCTACGTCATGAACGAAGGCGGCCATGAGAGTCTGTGGTTGCAGAACATACCGACCAACAGCAACACTCAGGTCTTGGCCCCCGGACCATTCTCCTACCATGGCCTGCGCTTTTCCCCGGACGGCAATTATCTCTATTTCGTCCGACTCGAACCCGGCAGCCAGTCGCTGAAATACTTGTACCGGGCTCCGGTGCTGGGTGGCACTCCGCAGAAGCTGGTCACCGACATCGACTCCAACATCACCCTTTCTCCCGACGGCAAGAAGTTTGCCTATCTCTTAGGGAATAATCCCAAGGTGGGCGAGTACCGTGTGATCACTCGTTCGGTTGAGACTAACAGCGACGAAAGAACCATCACGAGCGGGCCGCTGAATGAAGTGGTTTTCGATCTAGCCTGGTCACCCGACGGCAAGACCATTGTGATGCCCCTCGCGCAGCCCGGAGACGCTCTGGGCGGCCTGGACGCCATTGATGCGATAAGTGGCAAGCGCAAACCATTCCTGATCTCAAAGGAGCTCTACTTCTCGCGGCCGGTTTGGCTCCCAGATGGCAGTGGGTTGCTGGCGTTGGGTCAGCCATCGTTCTCCAGCCAGATTCAGATCGTTCATATTTCTTATCCCGCCGGCAAGATATCTCCGGTGACTCGTGACACCAACACCTATACCGATCTCAGCCTTGCCGCCGATGGACACACCCTGGCCACCGTTCAAAGACTGGCGCACAACATTGCTTACGTCATGCCGGACGGCGCCAGCAGTACGCAGGCCCGACCCCTCGTGATGGAAGGTTCTCCGAGCTACGAACTCGGCTGGACAACCGATGGGCAGCTGCTCATGTCTGTAGCCAACACCGGCGTGACCCTGCTCAATCCCGAGTCCGGCGCAAAGACTCCGTTATTTTCGCAGACGCGTTTTCCCGGCTTTGCCCACTCCTGTCCTGACGGACACCTCGTCTTCATGGGAGGCGCCGAAGGAAAAATTCAAGCTCATATCTTTCGCGCGGATGCAGATGGCGGAAACGCCAAGGATCTAACGACCGGCAAATTCGACTTTATGCCATCCTGTTCGCCCGATTCGAAGACTGTGTTCTATGCAGATGCCGACTCGAAGCTGAACAAGGTTTCATTGGAGGGCGGTGCATCACAACAGTTTCCCGATTACCCGATTTTCGGTCGCATCGCGATTTCTCCCGATGGAAAACTTGTGGCGATTATCTCCAATCGCGTGGGCGATGCGAAGGAGAAGGTGGGACTCTTGTCTCCTGATTTCAGCCAGCCCATCCGGTTCCTGGACTTTGAACGTCCCCGGGCGGAGTATGCCGTGATGTTCGGAGACGGCCCGATCTTGTTCACGCGCGACGGCAAGGGCATCGTTTACCCCGTTCGCGACGGCCAAACCGATAATCTCTGGCTGCAGAATCTGGATGGCTCCCCGGGAAAACAGCTCACCGACTTCAAGTCAGAATTCATCCGCGATTTCGACTATTCCTATGATGGCAAGCAGCTCGCCATCATCCGCGGGCACCGGGAATCCGACATTGTCCTCATCCGCGATTCGGAGAAGTGACCGCCTTGCGGATCGCAAGCTTCAAATACATGGGGCGAGATTCTGTTCGCAACGGGATCAAGCAATTCATCTAAGCTCGCCCATCAGGTGATTCAGGGCAACCATGTCACTCAAGCCGGTTCTCAAGCTCGTGATGAACAATCAACTCTTGGCGTTTACAGGCAGCAGTGCCTTGCTTAAGCCCTTCTACAAACTCAATTACCTTGTCGCAGCCAAAGAGTGCGGTCTTTTCGAGCTGTTATTCGATGTGCCAAAAGGCTTTGATCATCTGGCTGAAGTCTATTGCAGAAAGACGATGACAAGGAACGAGAAGCTCTGGAGGCTTGGCTGGGATCTAGGGGTTCGGCTTGGTTATCTGAAATTGGACGCCAAGGGTTACGTCCTCAAGGGGCTGGCCAAAAAACTAGCGTTGCCCCAGAACGATGCGGCGCTGGCCTTGCTTCAGGAGGCGGCAGGACTTCATGCCAAGCTGATCTTACAGACCGTCAAGAAACTTCGTAGCGGCGAACTTTGGAACCTCGAGGATCAGGATGGCGAAATCATTGCAAGGTCATCGCGGATCATGGAAGCATTCCAAACGCAGGCCATTGATCGATTCTTCCCAGCCTCCGGCGCTGCCAGCCTGCTTGAGATCGGCTGCGGCTCCGGTTTTTACATCAAGTACGCTGCAAAAAGAAATACGTCTTTGTCGGCGCTGGGTTTCGAGTTGCAGCCAAACGTCGCGGATATTGCTCGCCGGAATATCGCTGCATGGGGTCTCGAAGGCCGAGTGAGAATCGAAGTCGGAGATATCCGGTTGAAGGCTCCGGAGGAGGGTTTCAACATCGTTACGCTTTACAACAATATCTACTATTTCCCAGTGGAGAGTCGAGTTTCGCTGCTTCAACACATCAGGCAGTTCATCAAGCCGGGCGGCTTTCTATTGCTGATCACATGTTGTCAGGGAGGAAGCCTGGGGGTGGAGGTTCTCAATCTTTGGGGTGCGGCAACATCGACCGGCGGTAGGCTCCCCACGAAGCACGAACTCATCAGCCAACTGCATCATGCAGGCTTTCAGGATGTTCAAACTATTCGCTTGGCCCCGGGCGAGACGCTGTTCGCGTTCAAGGCACTCCCTGGGGAAGGTGGTAGAGGGAATGTTTCGCCAATTACCTGAAACAAGGAAACGATTGGTAGATATGCAGTGAGCTTAGTGACGTGGATCATGACCGTCGCAACCATCACAACTGCAAAGGTTAAGCAGGCAGCCCCGTTCTTCGGCGTCACCCACATGGAATCTTCGTTGCTGTTCTATGTCGAGGGGCCTGGATTCAAAATGAGGCATCAGTGGATTCGGGATCGTGCCGAAGGCCATCCCGACGGGAGAATTCGCGGTTGTTGGCTTGAGCTTGGCGATGCCGCAATTATGCTTCAAGGATGTAGACCCACACGATGAGATTGTGGGTGGGCATTGCCCTTCGGCGTCGAGCCGTTGCATCCTACATGCTCAGATTGTAGTATCCGGGGCTTTGCCAGTTGCTGCCAATTGAGAACGACGCCACTCTACACGTTGCGGGCGTCGCTTCTCATTTTGTCATATCACGGTCTGAACTGGATGCTATATTCACGACCAATATGCTGACAAATCCTCGGACATCACTTCGCTTCTTCCGGCACAATCTTCATCTCCAGCTTATCCGTGTGCCGCAGCAGGGTTAGCGAGCAGCTCACTCCGACGCGAACGTCAGTCAGCACGCGGTGCAGATCGTCAACTCCGGCGACCGGATGGCCCTCCAGCGCAATGATCACATCGTCTTTCGCGCACGCCACCGCGTTGCGCCGGACTGTTCTCTTCGACTGACAGAACCAGAGCGCCCGATTCTTTGACCAGATCGTAGAAGCGCACCACGCGCCGGTGAACCGGCACCGTTTGCGCCGAGACGCCGATATAGCTGCGGCGAATGCGTCCGTCGCGCAGCAGGCGGCTGGCTATGAACTTCGCGGTGTTGATGCCAATCGCGAAACAGATCCCTTGCGCGGGCTGAATCGTAGCCGTGTTCACTCCGACCACTCGGCCGGCCGAATCGACCAGCGGTCCGCCTGAATTGCCGGGATTGAGTGCGGCATCGGTCTGAATCACATCATCGATCAGGCGTCCGGAATACGACCGCAACGAACGTCCCAGTGCGCTCACCACTCCCGCGGTCACGGTCGATTGAAAGCCATAAGGGTTGCCGATCGCAACGACGAGTTGTCCCACGCGCAGCTGCTGCGAATCGCCGAGACGCTGCGGTGGTGAGGCCGGGCTCATCGTCGAGCCGCAGCGAACACGCCAGGTCACTCGCCGGATCATCGCCGATCGCTGTAGCTGGCATGCGCCGGCCATCGGCTAGCGTGACTTCGATCCGCCGCGCGTCATGCACGACATGGCTATTGGTAAGAATCAGGCCATCGGGCGTAAAAACGAACCCCGATCCTCCGCCCCGCCGTTCGCGCGGCTCGCCCGAGCGAGTGCGGCCAGCAGATTGATGCACTTCGATATTCACCACCGAAGGGCTGACGCGCTTCTACCACTCCCGTTACCGCGCGAGAGTAAGCATCCAGCAACCCATCGTCCGCAGATGGATTCAGATGCCGACTGTTGGACTGAAACGCGCGGGGTGCTCCGTCCTCCCCAGACGATTAACTTCAGACTGATTCAGGGACGAAGTCGGAAGCCGAAACCAATTTCCGAGATTCTTCCAAATGCATAATGCATAGATGTATGTCGATCTTCTTGGCGATTCAGCGGCAGACGCGCAGATTGAATCCAACAAAAAAGCCGGGACCAAGGTTTTGGTCCCGGCCGTGAGTTGGCTGGTTTGCCCGGATAAATTGAGGCGCCGTGCGGGCGTGAGCGGAGCGGGAGCCCGCAGCCGAAATCCTGGCCGCGCTGTTGCGGCGAAGGATCTCTATTCTTTACGCGGTCCTTCGCGGCCGCAAAGTCAAGTCCCGCACCTGGGTCAGGATGCTCGACATCTGCATTCCATTCAGTTGCGAAACAAACGGCAGGATTTCCGCGATGAACTGATCTTTCATCAGCTCGCTGATTTCGTCCTGGCGGTTCTTTTCCCCGCCACTGAGCAATTCCGGCACGGTCACCTCCAGGGCTCGAGCCAGCCGCTCCAGGGAAGACAGCGTGGGCGTGGCTTTCTCGTTTTCAATTTTCGAAACGTAGGTTCGCGGCACGGACATGCGTCCGGCCAGTTGCCGCTGGCTCAACCCGCTGCGCAGGCGCAGCGAGCGGATGGAGGTCGCGAGGTTCAGGTGCCCACGGCCCATCCCGGGCACGGCATCATTACTGGTGGCGTCATCACCACCGGTTCGGGCTCGGGTTCCTCGTCCAGGGACGAGTGGCAGCGTCGGCAATTGTTATTGACCGTACGGAATTGAACCAACAGGCAGTGATCGCAACGGACGACTTCCCTGGAATCTACTGGGGCAAGATTCGTGGCCATCGGGTTGTGGGAGTGCCAGAGCCGGCTACTCCTTGGAACCTGAAAATTGGGGGAGAGGTTCCGACTGCAGAGTCAATCTGCGGTACAAGGCCTGTGGAAGTCAAGGTTAAAATGCATAGAGCCGTGCGTCTTGCCGGTGAAAACCGGAAGCGAGACGGCTGAAATCCCGCAGATAGACAAGGCAAAAGCAATGATTGATCGTGAGTCAGCGTGGTGTTTACTAACTGAGTTCACCCAGTCAGAAAGTCTGCGCAAGCATGCGCTCGCCGTGGAGGCGTGCATGCGCGCTTGCTCGCGGAAATTTGCGAAGTGGCAAAAGATCATGGGGGAACCGGGTATCCGACTGTAGCTTAGCAGGAATGTCTGAAGAAGATTTGTGGGGCATCGTTGGGCTCATCCACGATTTCGATTACGAAAAATATCCCAGCCTGGAAGATCATCCTTACAGAGGGCAACGAAATTCTGAAAGAGCGCGGCTGGCCGGAAGATGATCCGCCGCGCCATCATGTCCCACGCCGAATACACCGGCGTGACGCGCGATTCGCCGATGGAAAAAGCGCTTTTCGCCTGCGACGAACTCGCCGGATTCATCACCGCAGTGGCTCTGATCAAGCCGGGAAAATCGCTGGCCGAGGTGGACGCGAAGTCGGTGCGGAAAAGAATGAAAGACAAAGCCTTCGCGCGGAAGGTGAATCGAGATGACATCATTAACGGCGCTGCCGCACTGGGCGTGGATTTGGACGAGCACATTGCGTTCTGCATTGCGGCGCTGCAAGGGATTGCTGGAGAGTTGGGTTTGGACGGGAGCGCGGCGAAGGATCGGTCTTAGACTCGGTTTATGTAGGGACAGCCGCCCCGGCTGTCCGCTGGGCTGGCCTGGCTTTTTGCCTGACCTACCTCAGCGCCTCCGCCACTTTCCCACTGGCAATCAACTCCGCAATCCGCGCAAAATCTTTGTACATGACCGGTCCTTCTCCACGGTCGGACACACCGATCGAATTGCCGCGTGCGCGGCCTGTCCGCGCTTCGATGTCTTCAGCGGTGCGAGAAAATCGATGGCCTGCGCCACGGCCATGGCTTCAATCGCCAGCACGTTGCGCGTGTTTTCGACGATGCGCCTCAACTTATTCGCCGCTGTCATTCCCATGGAAACATAGTCTTCTTTATTGCCCGAAGTGGTAATCGAATCCACCGATGCGGGATGCGCCAGTACTTTGTTTTCGCTGACCAGCGCCGCCGCGGTAACCTGCGCCATCATGAAACCGGAATTCAGTCCCGCGCCCTGGGCCAGAAATGGCGGCAATCCCTCGCTGAGCGCGGGATTCACCAGGCGTTCGATGCGTCGTTCGCTGATGCCAGCCAGCGCGCTCAGAGCAATGCCAAGAAAATCCAGAGCGAAAGCCAGCGGCTCGCCGTGGAAATTTCCGCCGGAGATAACATCGTCAGCCCTCGGAACTCTCGTCGGCAGCCCTGTCCGTGAGTGATAAACACAGAGGATTATCCACCGCCGAGTTTGCCTCGATTTCAAATACTTGGCGGCAATGTGCCAGCGTATCGCGCACCGCGCCATGTACTTGCGGGATGCAGCGCAGCGAATAAGCGTCCTGCACGCGGCCGCATTCGCGATGCGATTCGCGAATCTCGCTGCCTTCGAGCATCTTGCGCAGATTTGCGGCAGTCTTGATCTGTCCGCGGTGCGGGCGCGCTTTGTGGATGCGTTCATCAAAAGCCGCGTCGGTGCCTTTCAGCGCATCGCAGCACAGGCCGCCCAACACGTCGGCGGAATCGACTAGTGTCTCGGCGGCCAGCAACGCCAGTGTTCCTACGGCCAGCATGCCTTGCGTGCCGTTGATGAGCGAAATGGATTCTTTTGCTTCCAAGCACCAGCGGCTTGATCTGCGCCTGCTTCAGCGCGTCGCCGCTGGGGATGCGTGTTGCCTGCAGATCGACGCATTCGCCTTCGCCAATCAAAGCCAGTGCCAGATGCGCGAGCGGAGCGAGATCGCCGCTCGCGCCCACGCTGCCTTGCGACGGCACAAACGGAGTCACACCGCGATTCAGCATTTCGCAAAGCGTATCGATGACGATCGCGCGTACGCCGGAATAACCTTTCGCCAGAGAATTGGCGCGCAAAAGCATCATGGCCCGGGTTTCCGCCACGGGAAGTGGATCGCCGACTCCGACCGCGTGGGAGCGCACCAGGTTGACTTGCAGTTCGCGAATCTGATCGCCGACAATGCGCACATCGCTGAGCTTTCCCACGCCAGTCGTGATGGCGTAGGCCAATTTGTTGCTGGCGACGATTTCGTCGACGACGGCTCGCGCCCGATCGACGCCGCTCGCGCGCCTCGGCTGAGAGCAGCACGGGACGATGTTGATCCGCGACTTCGCGCACCGCTTCCAGAGTGAGATCGTTGCCGTTAATGTGTAAGTGCGTTCAAGAAGGTTTCCGTTTCCGGAGTGCAATCTAGAGGCTAATTCTTGAGGGATCAAGTTTTCCCACCGCGGCGCGAAATACTGTCAAATATTTTTCTGGCAGCACCGCGATCTTCATATTCGCATCGGTGACGATATGGGTGGTTTCGCCTTCCGCCAGCAGCGTGCTATCGTCGGCTGCGCCGCAATTCATAGCCGAAGTGGATGACCGAATCGCGAACATTCAACATTTCGGTGCGCACCAGCAATTTCTTCGTCATAGCGTGCCGGCGCGCGATAACGGCATTTGGCTTCGGCTACCGCGATGAAGCGTCCATCTTTGCTCTCCATATCGCGATAGGAAAAACCCAACTGCCGCAGCAGTTCGACCCGGCCCACTTCGAACCAAACGAAATGATTGGAATGGTAGACCACGCCCATCTGATCGGTTTCCGCGTAGCGGACGCGCAGCCGGGTTTCATTGATCGCCTGATGGTGGTCTGCTTTCATTCCATGCTCCACACCGGCTTGCGCTTTTCCAGAAAGGACGATACGCCTTCGCGAAAGTCAGCCGTCGTGCGGATGCGCGCATTGTCGTCGATGGCCGCCGCAATCTGCTCATCCAGTTGCCTCGGCGATGAAGCCGTTGATCAGCTTCTTGGTGGCGCGCACCGAAGCTGGGCTGTTTTCCAGGAGTTGAGCTGCGAGTTCTCGGGCGCGCTCCAGCAGGCGCTCGGGCGGAACAACTTCATTGACCAAACCGTAGAGTTTGGCTTCGGCGGCATCGAAAATGCGGCCGGTCAGCAGAAGGTCGCGCGCGATCTTGTGTCCCACCTGCCAGACCAGAATGGATGAAACAATGGCGGGGACAAATCCGATGCGCACTTCGGTGTAGCCAAACTTCGCTTCCGGCACCGGCAAGAGTGAAATCGCACATGGTGGCAATGCCAGTACCTCCGGCGATGGCGGCGCCGTTCACCGCGGCGATTGTAGGCTTGGGAAAATCGTAGAGCCGGCGGAACAGGGCCGCCATGGTCGCGGAGTCTTGCAAATTCTCTTCGTGAGTCTTGCCCAGAAGCGATTTCAGTTCTTCCAGGTCCATGCCGGCACAAAACGCCTTTCCCGCGCCGGTGAGGATCACGACGCGCGGCAGACGATGCCTCGATCTCGTCCAGCGCTGCCATCAACTCGCCGACCAATTCGAAGCTGACAGCATTGCGCTTCTCGGGACGGTTCAGCGTGACGGTCGCGATGCGCGAGTCGTAAGTGATTTGGATGGTTTTATAGTTCATATCTGGAACCGCTTAATCATCGTCGACGGAATTCGCGTATCTGGCTGCCGATTTCGGCCGTTGCGCGCAGCAATGCGTATCCAGCGGCTTGAGAGGCGGCAATTCCGCGCCGCGCTGCTTCAGAGCTTCAATCACTTTCTCGGTCGCAATGTTGCCCACCAGCGCATCTTGCGCAAAGGGACAGCCGCCAAGCCCGCCAATCGCTGAATCAAAGCGGCGGCAGCCGGCATCATAAGCGGCAAGAACTTTTGCCGCGGCCTGCTCGGGGCGACTGTGCAGATGCACTCCGATCTCGAGGTAATCGTACTTCGCCATCACCGCGCCTACCAGTTCGCTGATTTGCTCCGGAGCCGCCATGCCGACAGTGTCCGCCAGAGAAATCATCTTCAGGTTATCGACTTCCATCAGCGAGATGGCTTCGATGACTTCATCCACATTCCACAAATCGCCATACGGATTGCCGAATGCCATCGAAATATAAACCACAACGTCGAGCGCGGCATCGTCAGCTTTTTTCTGGATCTTTTCCAGCTCGTCGAGCGCATCTTCCGCGGACTGATTTTGATTTTTGCGCAGGAAAGTTTCGGAGATCGAATAAGGAAATCCAAGCGTGTGCACAGCCTGCGTCTCGATGGCACGCTGCGCGCCTTTTTCATTGACCACGATGCCGATGATCTCCACATCATCGGGCGGATCGAGTTCCTTCAAGACTTCTTCCGAATCCGCCATCTGCGGCACGGCTTTCGGCGAGACGAACGAGACCGCGTCGATGTGCTTGAATCCCGCGCTGATCAGCGCCTGCAGGTAGGCGCGCTTGATGTCGGCGGAATCTGGCCTTTCAGCCCTTGCCAGGCATCGCGCGGACACTCGATTAGTTTGACGGTATCGGACATATTAAGCTGTTGAGTGATAAAAGAGCAGAAACGACAGAGAAGTTACTTGATTCAATCATCTGCAATCGTCCAATCGACTCAATCTCTCACGTTTGCAGCACTCCCACTTTGAACTCCGCTACATCCGGATTCAGCGCTGCCGCTTCCAGAGCCTGCGTAATCGCGTCGCGCGTCTCGATAGGATCGATGATTTTATCGATCCACAACCGAGCGGCGCCGTATCGCGGATCGGTTTGTTCGTCATAAGTACGCTTCACCGATTCGTAGAGCTCTTTCTTTTCTTCGTCGCTTAGCTTCTTGCCCCCGCGCTCGAGTTGCTTCACTTTGATTTCAACCAGAGTTCCGGCCGCGGAATCTCCGCTCATAACGGCGTAGCGCGCGGTCGGCCAGGCGAACACAAATCGCGGATCAAACGCTTTGCCGCACATGGCATAGTGTCCCGCGCCGAACGATCCGCCGACAATCACGGTGATCTTCGGCACAACGGAATTCGAAACCGCATTCACCATCTTTGCGCCGGCCTTGATGATGCCGCTCCACTCCGCGTCGCGGCCCACCATGAAGCCATTCACGTCGTGAAAGAAAACCAGCGGAATCAGATTCTGATTGCAGTCCATGATGAAGCGGGCGGCTTTCTCGGCGGATTCGGTATAAATCACGCCGCCAAACTCGACGCGCTTGTGGCCTTCATGATCGGTCTGTTGGGCGTGCAGCTTTTGATTGGCGACAATTCCCACGGCAAAGCCGCCGATGCGCCCGTAGCCGCAGATCAGAGTCTTGCCGTATTCCGGCTTGTATTCGTCGAAGCGGCTGCCATCGAGCACGCGCGCCAAAATCTCCTTCATGTCGTAGGGCCGCGCCGGAGAAGAATCGTAAATGCCGTAAATTTCTTCGGCGGCCAAGCGCCGGCTCAACCGGTTTCTTGCGGTCCCACGGAGACTGGCGGCGGTATCCCCACTTTTCCACGATGGAGCGAATGCGCGCCAGGCAGGCGGCGATCATCCGGCTCGCGAAAATCTACGGTGCCGCTGATACCCGCATGCATGGCCGCCCCGCCCAGAATCTTCGGCTGAAACTTTCTGTCCGATCGCCGCCTGCACCAACGCGGGTCCGGCGAGAAATAATCCGCTGCCATCGGTCATCAGAACGTGATCGCACATCACCGGCAAATAGCCGCCGCCCGCCACGCACATGCCCATGATGGCTGCGATCTGCGGAATGCCGAGGGCTGACATGACGGCGTTGTTGCGGAAGACGCGCCCAAAGTCATCTGTGTCAGGGAAGACATCTTCCTGCAAGCGGAAGAAAAACCCCTGCCGAATCCACCAGATAAATCGTCGGAATACGATTCTCGATGGCGATGTTCTGGGCGCGAATCACCTTCTTCGACGTCATTGGGAAAAACGCGCCGGCCTTCACGGTTGCATCATTGGCGATAATCATCACCATGCGGGTGTGCATTCGCGCGATCCCGGTGATGACGCCCGCGGCCGGCGCTCCGCCCCACTCCTCGTACATGCCGTGAGCGGCGTAGACGTCCCAATTCGAAGAAAGTTCCGGGATCGATGAGCAATTCAATGCGTTCGCGGGCCGTCAGGCGTCCCTTGGCGTGTTGGTTCTCGATGGCTTTAGTGCCGCCGCCTTCGCAAATCTTTTCGCCTTCATTGCGCACCTGAGACATGAGATCTGCCAGAAAGCGCATGTTGGCCTCGAATCGCGCCGAGGTAGGATCGACTTTGGTGGTCAGGACGTTCGAGACCTGAGTGACGTGGATACGGGAGTTTCGCTGCGATCGGCCATGAGTGTGGACTAAAGAGAGCGGACTGTTTACGGTATAACACTCCCGCAACGCCGCGCAACGAGCCCCGCACCGAATCGTCTGTTTTCTAACCCGCGGCATTCTGGCGAGAGACTGCCCCCGCCCTTATTCGGCGCAGAGCGTCTGCGACGGGATCGTCCACGATGGCGTCGACCAATCCCATGGTTAGAGCTCTTTCGGCACTGATCTTTTCCGCCGCCACAAACAGCTCAAGAGCGGCACCTTTTCCCACGAGCCGAGGCAGCCGCTGCGTGCCGCCCCATCCGGTGATGAGTCCCAAAACTGCGCCGCGATGTCCAAACACCGAATGCGGTGAGGCCGTGCGATGGCGGCAAGCGAGTGCCAAGTCCAGCCCCCCACCCATGCAATATCCTGAAACAGCAGCGTAGGTCGCGGCGGGGAACTCTTCTATCGATTGCATCAGCCTCTGGCCCATCTTAGAGAACTCGTAGGCTGCCGGACCGTTGAGTGCTTTTATTTCTGCCAAGTCGGCCCCTGCGGAAAAGAACCTTTCATTTCCTGTGATTACCAGCGGCTGTTTGAAGCGGCTGACCCGCCGGATTTCGGTGGTCAAAGAGCGTACGCAATACTGCGTTAGGCGATTCGTCCCGTCCTCGGACTGCAACCGCAAGATGAATGCACCGGACTGCTCATCGAGCTGGAAATAGGTTTCGGACATCAGGGACCGAGTGCACGAGCGGCATAAGCTCCTGCGGAGGAACTCCCTTAAAAACAAAAGGGTATCGCTTTTAGCGTCGGCGCTCTATCCACTCCGCTAAGCGACATCCATCTTCCTCCAGAAGAAAAGTTCCCACTCCGAAGCATTCGCCGAAAATGCGATGCGACTCTGAGTCTCGTCCAGCCCGGGAAATCCACTCCTTCCCAACCTGATACTGCGCCGCCGTAAACCATTCCTGCGGTAGAACCTCAACCAATCCTGCTTGCATATAAAACACCATCAAGGCAAAGGCAGGATCGTCACTTGACATGGCCTTGTAGCTGGTAGGAACGATAAGTTCATCAACCGCGGCCAGATCCTGTCGGTACGTCTATCTTGTGCATTCCTGGACCTAGCGTGAGCGGCACTTCAAAGTCCGCCACGGGCGGGGCCTTGCGTAGATCCGATCAGACGATTGCTTGAACCATCCGGCGATCTCTGCCAGGTCGAAAGCGGCAAGTTGATCGGGATCGAAGCCAGCATACGAATTGTCCGCCCTTCCGGACACCAGATGCCGAGGCAACTTGCGGAAACATCGAACGGACGGCAATACGTATTCAGCGCAAGTCGCGGTCTCTCCGGCTCCTGCTCGAGAGCCAGCGAGACCACGTAACCAACCGGACCTCGATCGCCGTGATGCGTCCAAACGAAGCGTTGGCCAGCAGCAGAATGGAATGAAGGGAATGTCCTCCAATACCAAGGGGCCGGTCCGACCGTCCGCTGAATCTGTTCCCGGATGCTGGTTATATCTGGAGTGGCCATGCAGAAAGCTGAAGGATGTTTATCAACTGCGTGACTTGGCAAATCGACGATCGGGCAGCCGAATTCGCAAAGATTGCGAACCACTCCGCTAGATCAGCCTGGAACGCCCGCACCCTTAACGTTCGCGCGAATGAACTTCACAATGTCATCCATCGCTGTGCCCGGCTGAAAGATGGCAGCCACACCCAGCTTCTTCAGGGCGTCAATATCCTGATCGGGAATGATGCCGCCCACGAGCACCAGAACATCGTCCATTTTATTTTGCTTGAGCAGGTCCATCACGCGAGGCACGATTGCATTGTGCGCGCCCGAAAGAATCGATAGTCCGATCACTTGCACATCTTCCTGCAACGCCGCGCTGACAATCATCTCAGGAGTCTGGCGCAAGTCCGGTATAGATCACTTCCATGCCAGCATCGCGCAAAGCGCGCGCAATTACTTTGGCGCCGCGGTCGTGTCCGTCAAGTCCGGGCTTAGCGACCAGTACGCGAATTTTAAGATCAGCCATCGCTCTTCATTTAACCACAGCACGAGCAGCACAGGAGCACACGTTTGACGGCCTGCATTGTCTCAAAGCGTTTTCGTGTCGATACTCTGCCACAAATACCAGCACGCAACGCTGCGATAAGGCTCCCAGCACTTTGCGATTTTTTCCATTTGCTCGGGAGTGGGCAGCTTGATCTTGCGCTTGCGTCTCTTCTGGGCCACAGATTTTTTCTGGATGCGACCAGCATTTCTTCGCAGCCTTCGCTCGCTGCGCGTCGAGATAGTGCTTGTACATCGCCATGCGAACGCCGAAATCGCCAGTCGGCAGCACATTCTCGCGCTTCAGGGTGAACATCAGAAACATCTGGGCCGTCCAAACGCCAATGCCTTTCACTTGAGTCAGATGTTCGATCACTTCGTCATCCGGTAAATCCGAAAGCCGCGAAAAATCCAGAGCTCCCGCAGCCGTCTTGGTCGCCAGATCTTTCAAATAGGCCGACTTCTGTTTCGACAATCCGACGCTGCGCATTTGCTCGTCACTGAGTTTGAGGATTCCTTCCGGTGTGAGCGGTTCGCCGGCCAGGCGGCAAACCGTTTGAAGATGGTTTCTGCGGCCTTGCCATTCAGTTGCTGATACACGATTGCTTCGGCCAGGCTATGAAACTCAGGCGGGCCAAATTGCATGCGGCACGGTCCGATGCGCTCAATGATGGCCCGCATGACGGGATCAGATTTCTTCAGGTGGATTAATCGCTTTTCGCATGGCCCTGTATATCTTTATCATAAAAACGGTGCTTGGGCGAACGACAACAGATCGAATCAGCGCAGCTTGGGAAAGCTAATCTTTACCCGGTCTACAGCGAAGCCCGGCAGTCACCGACTCTGAATCTGCGTTGAACTAAACTGCCTTCCTGGCGTCAGCGCCTTCTATGCCCTGCAGGCAGCTGAAATCCGATGCGCTGGCGCGGCGGGTCCTTCAGGCGTCATCAATTCCTTGATCGCGTCGATCAGATCCTGAATGGTCGAATCGTGTGTGTCCAGTCGGTCTTCAAGTTCGCAGATCTTTCCAGCCAGCTTGCGATTGGTAGCCAGCATCTCGCGCAGGCGGACAAATGCCCGCACCACGAAAACACTCATCTCGACCGCGCGCTCGGAATTAAGACGGTCGCCGCCATGATCGCACCATGCTCGGTAAAAGCGTAAGGCAGGTATCGCCGCGCCGCCTCGCCCCTCCTTTGAGGTCACAAATTGTGACCTCAAAACTGCCTGTTCTTTGGCGTGAGTTGGAACATGAAGTCGGAAGGAAATCGTTTCTGATTACGTTTGACTTGTTGGTTAAGACCTTCACCGGCACGCCATAAAGCTCGGCAATATCAGCATCGAGAATGACCCTCTGATGACGAAGAAACAAGATACGCGATTCCACGGCAAACCCGGATTCACGGCGTTTTGGAGGCATATTGAGAAGTGTCGCAGTTTTTATTTTCTTCATTTGAGGTCACAAATTGTGACCTCAATCATATTCCGGGACGCACTGCGATATTTCCAGAGGATGGCGCAAATTCGTATTCGGTTTCCCGTTTTTGGTCGTAGCGATCGCCACCCTGCGCCTACGTGATACTCACCTCTGTATAAGTCCCGTAGACCTCCCGCAAGGCCTCGCAAATCTCGCCGACCGTCGCATAGGCGCGCACTGCATCGACGATATAGGGCATCGTATTGGCCTGGGAGATATTTCCATTTGCGCCCGGCGCGCGGTTCTTGCGCCGCCGCATTTTTCAATGCGTCGAGTGCACGTCGCACTTCGCTCATTCGATCGCTTTAAGCGTAACGCCTTCAGCTTGGCCGATTGCTGCCTGGCCACGCTCTCGTCAATATAGAGAATATGGGGAGACTCTTCCTCCACCACAAAATCGTTTACTCCTACAATTACTTTTTCCCTGGCCTCTGCGGCGCGCTGGTATTGGTACGAAGCTTCGGCAATTTCTTTTTGCGGATACCCGCGCTCGATGGCCTTGACCATTCCGCCCATCGCATCCAACTTGCCGAAATAATCGAACGTGCCTTTTTCCAATTCCAGAGTTGAGACTTCCAGGAAGTATGATCCGCCTAACGGGTCGACGGTGTGCGTGACGCCGGATTCGTAAGCGATGATCTGCTGCGTGCGCAACGCGATTCGCGCTGCTTCCTCTGTAGGCAGAGCCAGTGCTTCATCGTAAGAATCGCAGTGCAACGATTGCGTGCCGCCCAATACCGCGGCCAAGCCTGTAAAGCGACACGCGCGATATTGTTCATCGGTTGCTGCGCGGGCAGAGATACGCCGGCGGTCTGCGTGTGGAATCGCATCAGCCAGGTGCGGGCGTTTTTCGCGTCGAACCTTTCCTTCATCACCTGTGCCCAAATTTTCCGAGCCGCACGATATTTGGCGATCTCTTCGAAGAAGTCGTTGTGCGCATTAAAGAAAAAGCTGAGCCGCGGACCGAATTCATCCACGTCAAGTCCGCGCCGCTTGGCCCACTCCACGTACTCCACGCCGTCGTACAAAGTGAACGCCAACTCCTGCAGTGCGGTCGAACCAGCCTCGCGAATGTGATATCCGCTAATGGAAATGGTGTTGAAGCGTGGGGTGAATTTTGATCCGAACTCAAAGGTGTCGATCACCAGCCGCATCGACAGGCTCGGGAGGATAAATGTATTCCTTCTGCGCGATGTATTCCTTGAGAATGTCATTCTGAATCGTGCCCGAGATCTTCTTCCAATCCGCGCCTTGCTTTTCGGCGACCACCAGATACATAGCCCACAGCACGGACGCCGGCGAATTGATGGTCATCGAGACTGTAGTTTTCTCCAGATCGATGCCGCCAAAGAGAATTTCCATGTCTTCGAGCGAATCGATGGCAACGCCACATTTGCCCACTTCGCCTTCGCTGGCCGGGTGATCCGAGTCGTATCCCATCAGCGTAGGCAGGTCGAATGCAACCGAAAGCCCGCCGCCACCATGTTCCAGCAAATATTTGTAGCGCTGGTTGGTCTCCTCCGGCGAAGCGAAGCCAGAGAACTGACGCATGGTAAAAAGTTTGCCACGATAACCCGTGGCATGGATGCCGCGGGTGTAGGGTGCTTGTCCTGGATAACCGAGATATTTTTCTTCGCTCCAGTCTTCAGGCAGATCGGCCGGCGTGTAGAGTCTGCGAATCGGAACTCCTGATATTGTGGTGAAGCGAGCGCGGCCGTACTCGTCAAGGTTCACGCCGGTTGGCGCGCCGATCGGGCGCTCAGGAGCCTTTTCGATGGTTGGAGTGAGCGTCTTCTCCGCCCAATCTTTTTCCGCCTCCGTCGGATGACGGTTCTCAAAAACGTCCGCCACAGGACTTTCCGCAATGCGCTGTTTAGACTGCTTCTTATCCATACGAACCCCAGTGCTCTGTTGTGATGATAGGGAAGCGCGCGTTTACCGGCAAGGCGGACAGTAGCTTGTTAAACGACCGGTCGGTCAGGAGTTCCGGATTTTTCGCGCCCAATCTCCCACGCCTTAGCATATTTCCACGAGACATAAACCGCATGGTAGAGATGCAGTAGCAACCCTTCGCGTCCATCGAGAAAGCCGAGACGAAAAAAATAGTTGTAGATGAAAGTCGCAATGGGACGCAGAACAATATTGATCACGCTGAATCGTGCTTTTCCCTTAGCGACGATCATCTCCGCGCCCAGCGACGAGTAGCGGTTCATGTGTTCGATGTAGTCAGAGAGTGTCGGGTAGGAGTGGTGGAGGATGTCGAAGCGGCCGCCAAAGTCGAAGTGCTTTAGAGCGTCGTACGTGCTTTGGCGTGGCATTAACTGAACGTCCTCGTGAACCGCGCGCGATTCGAAGCGGCCGATCCCACGCCGGAACATTCGCAGCTTGTCATCGGGATAGAATCCGCCGTGGCGCATCCATCGGCCCAGAAAGTAATTCCGGCGAGAAAACCAGAATCCTGCAGAATGGCTTAGAACATCGTGCGAGCCCGAGAGAACCAGAATTATGAATCTTCGCGCGATATCGCCCAACTCCTCATCCGCATCCAAACTCAAAATCCAGTCGCCGGCAGCTTTATCAATTGCCGAATTCTTCTGCGCTGCATAGCCCTTCCATTCCTCAACAAACACCTTTGCACCGAACGACTTTGCGATCTCAACGGTGCGGTCTGTCGATGCCCGAATCGACAACGATGATTTCTCCCTCGCCATCGCTAATCAACGACTCCACACTTTCCAGTGTGCGGCCGAGATTCGCTTCCTCGTTATGAGTAATGATGACGATCGACAAGAGCACGGGGGAAGGATACAACGTCCGGCCCGGAACCGAGAATTAACAGCGAAGCGTCTCCCGCCTAGTGAGTACGTGCGAATTGGTGAAAATCTCTAAAATTCTTCTTGACTCTGACGTCGCGTCAGGCTCCACCATGTTTTTGGAGGGGGATTCTCAATTGACTAAAGCCGCCACCCAGCCTTATCGAGTTAAAGAGTTCGCGGAACTCGCAGGCACTACCGTGCGCGCGCTTCATCACTACGATCGGCTGGGACTGCTCAAGCCCCGCAGGACGCAGGCTGGTTATCGGATGTACAGCCAAGGAGACCTGGAGCGGTTGGAGCAGATCGTGGCGCTGAGGTTTCTCGGAATCCCTTTGAAGCAGATCAAGACGTTGCTTGACCGCAGCGCGCTCGACTTGCCCGATGCGTTGCGACTGCAGCGCAAGGTGCTCGAGGAGAAACGGTCGTTGCTGGACCGCGCTATTACCGCGATCCAGGACGCTGAACGCGCAATGGGGTCAGGCAAGCCAATTGACTCTGCGTTGCTAAAAAAAATCATCGAGGTGATCGAAATGCAAGACAACGTGAACTGGTCGAAGAAATATTACAGTGAAGAGGCGCAGGCCAAAATCGAAGAGCGCAAGAAGCTGTGGTCTCCGGAACTGCAGGAGCGTGTGACCCGCGAATGGACTGACCTATTTCGCGACGTGGAGGCCGCCGTCGCGAAAGGGGAGGATCCGGCCGGAGACAAAGCGCAGGCCCTGGTAGCTCGCTGGGGAAAACTCGTGGAAGGCTTTACGGGAGGCGATCCGGGGATAGCCTCCGGCCTGAACGAAGTCCATGCTCACCGGGAGGAGTGGCCGCAACAAGCCCAGCGGCAGATGGCGCCCTTCAGTAATCCGATGGTATGGGAATACATTCGAAAAGCAATGGGCTGCTCTAAGCATGAACAACACGCGAACTAGAAGAAAAGCCCGGGCAAACTGAGCCGGGCTTTCGATCACTCTCCGCTGCTGCACACTAGGATGGCGGAGGCTGCGGCGTAGTCGGCTGAGGCGCCGCTGAACTTCCTGGGGTCACATCCTGCCGCGGAGCGACGTAACGCACCTGCGGCAAATGTGTAACTTGTCCCTTCGTGGCGTCGGCAACGTCGATGCCCGAGTGATCTAGCAATAGGCCGGTAGCTCGATCCAATTCGATGCGCGATTTCTCATACGCGGCCTTGGCCGAAACTAGATTTGATTCCGATGTGGTCAGCGTGGAAGCATCCTGCAAAATTGCGGTTTGCGTCGTAAGTCCAACCTTCAACTTCTGTTGGTCGGCGTCGAGAGTCTGTCGTGCGAAGTCGACCGCATATTGGGCCGCTTGCACGGCGGCTCGGTTCTGCTTCACATCAAATTGAGCGTTGCGAACTTCAATTCGTACTTGATTCTCCAGTTGATGGAGCCTCACCTGCGCTTGGCGATATTCCAGTTCGGCGCGAACCTGGTTAGCCTGAGCTTCGCGATTGCGCAGCGGAATATTGAGTGTGAGTCCCACGCCCTTGTCGGGAGCCGTGGAGTTGACGAGTTGGTTGAGCGTGCCCCCATAGCCCACCGTGGTTGCGTTCTGGAATGGCGGTGGGACCGTCGTGTAGCAGTGGAAAGTAGCGGCGCCGGTACAGGCAGGCAGTGCCAGGTCGCCTCCGACTCCCGATCCGCCGTAATAGGCGAAAGCGTCGAGTGTGGGCAATAAGGCGTTACGCACGGCTTTGTTGCTGATATCGCGGGAATTTAAATCGATACGCGATTCAGCCAGTTCCGCCCGGTGCTGAATGGCGTCGTTGATCAAGTCTTGTATCGGGATCACGGTTTCCTGTTGCGGCAGTTGCATGGTCGAAGTGGGTATCACTTTAGCTTCCGCGAGAACGGGATCTTCGTTGCTCCGGCTCAGTGCGTTCTTCATCAGCAATTCCTGCAACTCCAAATTGTTCTGGGCCACGATCAGATTTTGTTGCCCCGTGGCAACTGTACTTTGGGCGCTCACTACCTGAATCGGCGGCACTGTCCCGACTTGTGCCTGGCGCTTGGAGTCATCGAGTGCCTTTTGCGCATACGCCAGAGATTCCTCTTGCACGCGGACGTTTTCGTATGCGTAAACCAGATCCCAGTACATATTCTCGATCTGATCGACCGTAGTAATAACTTGCAGGCGAAAAGCAACATCGGAAATTTCTCGGTTGTTCTTCGCAATCCGGATGAAACGCGTGTTGGGGAGAGATCCGAAACCCTGCAGTAAATTCTGAGTTACGCGTACCTGGAAGTTCGAAGCCAGCGACGGGCTGAGCAGTGACGTGGGATTGTTGGTGGTGAAGTGGCTGTTGTTGAATCCTGCAGTCAGGGCGGTGCCCCACTCGAAACCTTGGGTGTAACCGAAATTTGCAGTGTAGGTATTCTGCTCCAGTATCGGAACCGGGCTGAGCGCGCTGGTGGATTCCGTATTGTCCTTGTCCAGTTGTAAAGTCCCGGTGACGATCGGATCGAAGCTCGTGATAGGCGAACCGATTCCCAAGGTGGAGCTGACCAAGCCGTTGGTGCCGGTTCCAGCTCCGCCCGCAGCGACTGTTGTCCCGCCGGTGCCTGAGCCTACGGCCCCCCCAAGCCCACCCACACCGCCGCCGGGCGTGTTCTGCACAATCCCGGTATTGATTCCGAGGATGTTAGCGCCGGACTTGGCCCGAAGATAGTCGGTTCCGGCGATATTCAGGTTGTAACGCGCGATGTCGATGTCAAGATTGTTCTCTAAAGTGAGCGCCACAGCGTCATCAATCGAGAGGTAAATCTTGCCGTCCCGCATCAGCGAATCGATGCGGGGAGAATTGGCGAACACGGGTTGCGGCAAATCTTTTGCCTTGTAAGACAGCAAGAAGTTGGGAAATGCCGGAACCGGCTTGGAGTAATCCTGCGTATGAATCGCTTGCGGCTGCGCTGGAGCGGCTGCCGCGGGTTGTGGCGTCGGTGCGGCCGGAACATCCTGAGCACTCATGAAAGACGAAAATTGCGCGCAGGTTAACGCCGCGCCAGCGGTCACCGTCAACATCAGACGACTTACGGCCGCTGTCATTCTGGCGGGAACTAAGAGCATGGATCGTCTCCTCAAATAAAAACGAGTTAGCATCCGGATAAGAGCACCATACAGATTGCGTAAATTGGATGCGAAAAACATAGATGCGTCGCTCCATCTTAGCGGGATGGAGCGATAGAAAACTGAAGTTAGATTGTAAAGAATTGTTGGACGGAAGGGACGAGGAGCGGGGCGCGGATGGTGCCGCGCCCCTGATTTAAGTTTCCGGTGCTGCAGGCTACTGCGGCGGTGCCTGAGGCGCGGGCTGCGCTACAGACGGCAAGTCTTTGCGCGGGGCAATATAAGGAACGTTCGGCAAACGGGTAACCTGGCCGCGGGCCGCATCGTCCATGCTGATGCCATTGTGGTCCAGCAGATTGCCGGTGGCTCGATCGAGTTCGACACGCGACTTTTCATAAGCTACGAGCGCGTTTACCAAGGTCGATTCGGATGTCGCTAGCTGGCTTTGGTATTGCAAGACCAGAGTATTGGTAGAGGTTCCAAACTGAAATTTCTTTTGTTCGGCGTCTAAAGACTGGCGTGCCAAGTCAAGCGCAGCCTTGGCGGAGTCCACACTGGCACGGTTTTGCGTCACCGCATACTGCGCGTTTCGGACTTCGATCCCGACTTGGTTTTCAATCTGCTGCTGGCGCATCTGTGCCTGCCGGTATTCCAGTTCGGAACGAATCTGCGTGGCCTGCGCGGCGCGGTTACGAAGAGGAATATTCAGTTGCAGGCCAACGCCCTTGTCCGGAGCTGTGGAATTCACCAGTTGGTTCCATGTTTGGGGCAGGCTAACGGAAGAAACCGGGGGAATGTTAGCGCCGGTGACAGGGTTTAAGCCAGCGCAGAAGCCCAGCGGCAGCTGGTCGGGCGTTTGATTTGCGCACTCGTTGGCAGGACTCTGGGAACCGCCTAGACCTGAGCCGGCGTAATAAGCAAAAAGATCCAGCGTGGGAAGAAGGGCGCTTCGCACTGCCTTGTTGCTGTAATCGCGGCTATTCAAATCAATGCGCGTTTCCACCAGTTCGGCGCGGTGGCGCAGCGCATCGTTGATCAGGTCCTCGGTGGGCGAGATCTGTTCTTCCGCTGGAATTTCCATGGTAGAGGTCGGGATGACCTCGGCTGTGGCCAGCGCCGGGTCTTTCAAGGTGCGGGTCAACGCGTTCTTCATCAGCAACTGCTCCAGCTGAAGATTGGTTTGCGCCGTGGTCACGAGTTGCTGATCCTGTGCTACGGTGCTCTGCGCTCGAACCGTCTCGATCGGTGCCAGGCTCCCGATTTCAACTTGCTTCTTGGTGTCGGAAAGGGTTTTCTGGGCAAAGGCCAGCGATTCGTTTTGCACGCGTGCGTTTTCGTAGGCGTAGACCAGATCCCAGTAGATGTTTTCAATCTGATCGACCGAATCGATGATCTGCAGGCGGAAGGCAACATCACTCAGTTCGCGATTATTCTTGGCGATGTGAATGAAGCGGGTGTTGGCCGCCAATCCGAAACCTTGTAGCAGATGCTGGGTCAACTGCAGGCGAAGCCCTGAGTTAATCACGGGGCTGTACGTGGTAAATGGAACATTCGAAGTGATCCGGTTATTGGTGAATCCAACCTGCATATTGGTGCCCCAGGCGAAACCCTGGTTATAGGCAAAATTCACCGTGCCGGTATTTTGCGCGATGATCGGAACTCCGTTGAACAAGCTCGACGATACGGTCTCTGCATGATCCTCCTGCAGCGTACCAGTAATGACGGGGTCGAAACTTGTGATGGCAGGTCCTATACCAAGTGTGGATCCTACCAGGCCGTTGGTGCCAGCCCCAATGCCTCCGGCTCCCAGACTGGTGCCGCCGCTGGCAGCTCCAGAACTGGCTCCAATACCACCAACGCCGCCGCCAGGGGTGTTCTGCACCACACCCGCGTTGATACCGAAAATGTTGGCGCCGGCTTTCGCGCGCAGCACGTCGGTGTCAGCGATATTCAGGTTGTAGCGGGCGATGGCGACATCGAGATTGTTCTCCAGCGCGAGCGCGAGCGCGTCGTTCAGCGAGAGATATAGCTTGCCATCGTGCATCAAAGCATCAATGCGCGCCGTATTCGCCAGATTCGGCGGGGCCACATGCCGTGGCTTGTAGGGAGCAATCGGATTCGGAAAGTGCGTCTCCGGCTTCGAATAATTCAGGACAGGAAGCGGCTGCGTTCCCGGCGTGTTTTGCGGCGCAGGAGCTGCTGGAGGTTCTTGCCCCCAGGCTGCGACAGTCAGCGTTCCAAATAGAAGTGCGGCCATGATCAGCCGGGACTTTGAGACTACGCGTGCGAATGGCATCTACTCATCTCCGTTCATTATGGCCTTACAACATAAAAAACTTGCTCGTAGCGTGAGGCTGCACGGCCTTCTTTGTAAAGGGAACTCTACTCAAGCTTTAATACGCAGTCCGGAGCATTCTGGTTCCTGGAAAAACGAGGGTTTTGGATAATTTGTGCCCGAAAATTTTCGTTGATAACATGGCCGCTAACCTTCGGCATCGCGACGCAGCGATGCGTGAGGTTGTCTCTCAAACCAACTTCTATGAAACGCACAGTATATCCGATGGGACAAGGATGCCTTTGGTCGCACCCGCATGGTTGATACTGGAAAGGTTCCTCGCACTCATAATTATCTGTCTCAATGGAAGCGCGAAACATCCGTCTGCGAGAAACCTCGCACCTCGAAATAGCTTGGATGACTTGGCGTTTGCCTGAGATTCGAAACATCGCATGCGTAATCTAAAATTGATTCTCTCCTATGACGGATCGGAATATTCCGGCTGGCAAGTACAGCCCGATGCCCGATCGGTGCAAGGGACGCTTGCCTCAGCCATTGGACGAATCACCGGCGAAAAGGTTTTGCCCCAAGCCTCCGGGAGAACGGACGCGGGAGTGCACGCGCTGGCTCAGGTTGTGACATTTGTCACGGAGTCTTCGGTCCCCACCAGGAACTTTGTGAGAGCGCTAAACGATCATCTGCCGCCCTCGGTGCGAGTGCTTGAGGTCGAAGAGGCCCCTGCGGATTTTCATGCCCGGCACTCCGCTCGAGCAAAAACGTACCGGTATCGCATTGATCGTGCCGACATTTGTTCTCCATTTCTGGCCAGGTACGTTTGGCATTATCCCTATCCTCTGGACGAGAATGCGATGGGGCAAGCTGCATCTCGAGTCGAGGGCGAACATGATTTCACCTCGTTTGCGGCGGTGGATCCGGAACGTGGTGCCAGCGAAATGCCGGTTTCTAATGTGCGTCATATTTTTTCCTCGAACTGGGCGCGGCAGGCAGCTGAGTTTATCTACGTCGTCAAGGGATCTGGCTTCCTGCACCACATGGTGCGAAACCTCGTCGGGACGTTTATCCTTGTGGGCAAAGGAACATTGCAACCGGACGACGTGACGCGGATACTTGAGGCGCGAAGCAGATCCGCTGCGGGACCTACGGCACCGGCCAGCGGCTTGTATCTCGTCAATGTCGAATACTGATTGGTCGAATCGAGAATCCGTTCAGAGCACAAGCCCAGCGTGCTCGCCATCACTCTGAAGATGTCCTCGGAACTACAAGCCGCGGTGCGAAAGATTTCGTCAGTGAATCCGGCAACCGGCGAAATTCTCGGCGAGTTCGAATGTGCGGGTGAGAGTGAAGTTCGCGTTGCCGTGGCTAGAGCTCAAGCCGCGCAGCCGGCGTGGGCCGCTCTCCCGCTTCGCGGGCGAATTGCAATTCTGCACGAGTTCCAACGCGCGTTGCGGCAAAGGAAACGGGAAGTAGCCCACCTCATCACGCGCGAGGCGGGAAAGCCCATTGCCGAAGCGCTAACCACCGAGATGCTGGTTGTGCTGGACGCGGCAAGATTCCTGATCGATCACTCCTACCGGCTGCTCCGTGATGAAGTTGTGCCTCACGGAAATCTGGCCACCAAGCTAAAAAATGGGATTCTTGTGCGCGAGCCGCACGGTGTTTTGGGGATTATTTCTCCCTGGAACTATCCTTTCTCCATTCCCGCCACTGAGACGCTTGCGGCACTCGTGGCCGGAAATGCGGTCGTCCTGAAGCCTTCGGAATTTACTTCCCTCGTCGGATTGGAATTGCAATCCCTCTTGCACGTGTCGGGAGTGCCGGCTGACGTTTTCCAGGTCCTGATCGGCGATGGCACCACCGGAGCAGCCCTGATCCATTCTCCAATCGATAAGCTCGTCTTCACCGGAAGCGTCAGCACCGGCAAGCGAATCGCATTGCTCGCGGCCGAACGACTATTGCCTGTCCTGCTGGAACTTGGCGGCAAAGATCCCATGCTGGTTCTCGATGACGCTGATGTGGACGTAGCTTCCAGTGCAGCAATCTGGGGCGCGTTCGTGAATGCCGGGCAAACGTGTTTATCAGTAGAGCGCTGCTACGTGCATCGCAGTCTTTATCATCCTTTTTTGCAGGCGTGTGCCGAGAAGGCGAAGAGGCTGCGCGTCGGAAACGGAATCGATCCAGAGATTGATGTTGGCCCCATGATTCACGCGCGCCAACTGGGAATCGTTGAAGCGCACGTCGCAGATGCCGTTGCCCGAGGGGCACGCATCTTGGCCGGGGGCGCACATCTTGCGCAACTCGGACCGAATTTTTATCAGCCCACTGTGCTCGCCGATGTCACTCACGAGATGCGCATCATGCAGGAAGAAACCTTTGGTCCGGTGCTGCCCGTCACTCCTTTCGATACGGATGAGGAGGCGCTGCGGCTGGCGAACGACTCAGAGTTCGGATTGGCTGCATGTGTGTGGACCCGCGACAGCGAACGGGGCGAGCGTCTGGCGCGACGCATTCACGCTGGCACGGTCATGGTCAACGATGTGGTTTCCTGCTTCGGCATCAGCGAGGCGCCCCATGGTGGTTTCAAATCCAGCGGCGTGGGGCGCGCCCATGGCCGCTTCGGGCTGGAAGAGATGGTGCGCGTGAAGTATCTGGACGTTGATCTTATGCCTCGCATGAAGAAACTCTGGTGGTATGGATACGGCGCCGATTTTTTACGACAGATGGAAGGGTTGCTGGACATGCAATTCGGGAGGGGAATCGGGGAACGCTTAAGCGGAGCGTTGCGCGGGTTCGGAGTGATAAGAGACAAAAAATTGTGATCGGCAACAGCACCGTGATCGGATGATCCGCCTGAGTCAAATCCTATGATCAAATCCTAGGCCGATCGAGACTCGAAGTCTCGAACTCTGTTTTCCACTGCGGCCACCAGTTTTCTTGTTGCAGGAACTTCAATTCCATGGCGGCGGCCGCCCCGAAGGATGGGACCTGCTATAGCGTCCAGCTCTGGAGGATTGTGATTTTCCACGTCTTTTTGCATCGAACTGCGCATATTTCCCGGCATCGCTCCCACGCCGGAAAGCACCGCATCCGGATCCACCTTCGCGCCTTCCGCAACACCAACCGCGCATGCCTCCCGAACACACGCCTCTCCCAAGCTTCGCCACTCTGGATCGGAAAGGATTTGGCCAACCGTTTTATCGGCGGCTGTCGTGCAAAGTGCGAACGGTGCGAGAAAGACCAACTTGCCCCACAGGAGTGTCGGTTCGTCATCGATAAAGCGGCAGGTAAAGCCAATATTCTGTAACTGATCGATCGTGCTCGCGAGTAAGTCTCGTCCAGCCGACGCAACATTGAGTCGCGCAAAGGCTGATCGGTGGACGATGTGTCCGGGACTCACTCGCTCGGTCTCGCCCGCAAACGTTCCCGGAACCACTCGCTCCGAACCGTAGCGCTCGCGCAGCAACGCCACATGATCAATTCCATTAAGCAGCGGCACGATTGCGCGCACCGCATCCGGATTCTTAAACGACTTTAGTGCGATCTCCAACTGCGTGGCCTTCACCGTAAGCCAGAGCACGTCAACCGGCGGGACTTCCGCCGCGACTGCAACGTCAACATCGAAGCTCCCGAAGGGACTCTCCAGGTGAAGTTCCCTCGGATAACCCTCAAGCGTTTCGGGCCGTACGACCAGGGTGACCGAGTGTCCAAAGTGGGCGAGCCAGGCGCCCATCAGCCCGCCCACGCCACCCGGGCCTAGAATTGCATGCCGCATGGGTTTTGAAGATGGGTTAGGCATGGAATTAATTCTGTTTGGTTACAGTGGCCGGCAGGCACTCCACGACTTCGGCATCGCTAAGAGTGTGGTCGCTGGTTTTCGCGCGCTGGTAGATGCGCTCCACCAATTCGTCACTCGCTGGAATACCGCGCCGTTCCAGCCAGAACAGCACATTCGACTTTCCGCTCATCGGGCCGATGTCGATGATTTGCTCAAGCCCGAACACGTGTGAAGGCACACCCGAATAAACCGAATTGGCCAGCGCAACGTCATTCTTGTGGTAGGCCTTGATGATCGCTGCCGCATGTACGCCTGTTGCGGTGCGGAACGCGTCGTCGCCCACCACCGGATAATTAGCCGGAATGGGAACGCCCGTGGCGCGCGATACCGCTTGGCAATAGTGTTTCAGCCGGGTCAGGTCCTGATGATCCCACGGCGCAATTCCCATCAGCTTCAGGTTAACCAGCATCTGATCGATCTGCGTGTTGCCGACGCGCTCACCCAGCCCGATGGCGCAGGCGTGGACGCAGTCCGCACCCGCAATAATGGCCGCCATCGAATTAGCAATAGCCAGGCCGCGATCGCTGTGCCCGTGCCAGTCCACACGAATCTTCTGACCGGAGGGCTTCACGACCTCTGCCATCACAAATCTCACCAGCGCCAATGTCCCCATGGGTGTGGCGTGGCCGGCCGTGTCGCATATGACGATGGCTTTCGCGCCGCAACTGATCGCCGTCGAGTACAACCGCTTTACCGTTTCCGGATCGCAACGGCTCGTATCCTCGGTGACATACATCGCATCCAGACCTAGCGAAACCGCGTATTTCACGGCCTTCTCGGTGGTGCGCAGAAGGAAGTCGTCGGTCCAGCCTTCGGTAAAACGGCGAATCGGGCTGGAGCCAATAAAGGTCGCAGCCTCGATGGGCAATCCGGTTTTCTGAACAATTTCCGCAATGGGACGAATATCGTTTTCATGCGTTCGCGCTGCGCAATTGGCGCGAATCTTCATTTTGTGCGAAATGATTTCCTGCGCCAGGGCCGTCACATGTTCGACCGCCCGCGGTCCCGCGCCGGGCAACCCCAAATCAAGGGAATTGATCCCCAGCGCTTCCATCAGATGGAGAATTTCAATTTTCTCCGGGATTGAAGGATCGCGCACCGAGGGCGACTGCAGCCCATCGCGGAGGCTTTCATCGTTCAGCAACACCGGGCCCGGCGGTTTCAGTCCGGGCGGATGATTCTTGTTCCAGTCGTAAATGAGTTCGGAAGTGTTCATGCAAGCAAGCGCTTCTCGCCGGGCTTCTAGCCTATCCGTATCCAATTCGTATCACCGGAGGCTAGTAGCCAGCGACTTATTTTTCTTTTGGCGGCAGCGTCAGACCAAACACTGAAATCATTCCCTGCCCGGCAACGTTTACTTTCGCTTCCTCGGGATTCGGCAGATAAAGCGTCTGGCAGTGCTCGCAACGGTATACCTCGGCATCGGGACCCCACGCCTTTTCTGCGTCGCCGCAGGCCCGTTCGACCACGTCGGTCGTGTAGAACCAGCGCTTCAAGTGCCCGCCGCAAAACTTTCCCTTCTCGTTTTTTTCGTTGCAGGCGCGCTGCCCGGACTTCTTGATCTTCACTTTATGATGCGGTAGCTGTGCTGGAGTCTGCGGATTAGAGGTCATGACATCGCCAGTCGCCAAGATATTCGCCCCCGTTCAATGCAGCGGTCGCCGGATTCGCCCTTACGAGCGTCATTGTACTTGAAGTACCAGGCGTAAGCGCATTCACCAATGTCGTATCCTAGGGCTTATTTTTGTTCATCCTGGTGTCAGCGAAAAATCCATGATCACTATTGTTTCAGGCTTGCCGCGTTCCGGTACCTCCCTGATGATGCAGATGCTGGCTGCGGGGGGGATTCCTGTCCTCTCCGATGGAGAACGTCGGGCAGACGTCGACAACCCGCGCGGATACCTCGAATGGGAGCGCATCAAGCAGCTCCCAAAAGATCCGGCATCCATCGTCGAGGCGGAAGGAAAAGTTGTAAAAGTGATCTCGCGCTTATTGCTCTCGTTGCCCGAAGCACACGACTATCGCATCATTTTCATGCAGAGACCGCTCGCAGAAGTGCTCGCCTCCCAGAAAGTCATGTTGCGGAATCGAGGGACCACTCCCGCAGCCGCAAATGCGGCGATGACGGCGGCTTTTGAGAATCACTTGCGCGAGGTCAACGCCTGGCTCGAAGGTAAGGCCTATGTAAAAACTCTGCGGGTTCCATACCACGAAGTGTTGCGCGACGCTGATGCAATTGCCAGAAAACTCAACGAGTTTCTGGGAATCGACTTGAATGTGCAAGCGATGGCAGGCCAGGTTGATGCAACCTTGTATCGCAACCGCTCCTAAGACTTTCTGCGGAAAGTTCAGAATTCCAGTTTAGGCCGCGCCTGATCGGAGTCCACTCTTCCGGCCGTTATTTCGGCTTTGTAATAATTTTCGCCCTTTATCGGAGCGCCCGCCATCCGCCGCAATATCGCGATCTGGCCCACGTGCGTGAGCGCATCCGCTACTGGCCCTTGAAAAAGTTTTCGTAATGGAGGCTCGACCGCCGCTCCGGAAGCCAGGAATTCATCGAATTTCTGCAGTGCGCCAAAAAATCTCTCGACTTCCTTGTCCCAAGGCAAGGGCTTCGAATTCTGCCACGCCTGCTTGCCCTGCGCAATGGAGAGAGCCCAGTCGAACAGATCGCCCATGTGTGCCAGAATCTGAATCGGCGTCCGCAGGCCTTCGCCTCCGCGGAAGTCAGCAAAATGTTCTGGAGCGTTGCCGACCCCCTTGGCCGCGCGATACGCTAGCGTGGCCAGGGTGTGACGGAATAATTCGAGCTCGGAGTCAGGCTCGCCAGGATTTTCCATGCCGAGAGGATACACTTGACTCGTAGCCGATGAAAAGCATGATGAAAAGTGCTGCCCAGTCCGTTCCCATTAGCCGAGAAAATGCCGAGCACTACCGTTGGGGAAACGATTGCGACGGTTGGCATCTGGTTAAGAATGAAAACCTCAGCGTCATTGAAGAGTTCATTCCTTCAGGAGCCGCGGAGGTCCGCCACCATCACGGCAAAGCCCAGCAATTTTTCTATGTTCTCTCCGGCGAAGTAATCATGGAAGTGGAAGGGCGAAACACCCTGCTGCGCGCCGGATCGGGGCTTCACGTTCTCCCCGGCTCGCGTCATCAGATCAGCAATCCGTCCTCCGGTGCCGCTCGCATCCTGGTAATTTCGCAGCCGCCCAGTCACGGAGACCGGATTTCGGACTAGGCTCGATTCATGGCTTGATTCCGCGTCGCCTTCATAATCTCTTTTCTATCGTCTTTGCAATGGCGCATAATTTCGCCACGGGTTTGTCGTTCAAGGCGCCTGTAGCATGGCCCTCGCTGGCTGAATTTGGAATTGGAGGTGCTTCCTTATGTTTACATCGCGGCCTATTGGAACAGTGAGTAGTCCGTATAAGGACGCGAGCCAGGTCCCCAAGGGGCTTGGAGCGAAACATGACGCGGTTGGAGTCCTCAACATCCTGCCGGAGTTTGAGGCAGGCCTCACTGATATTGATGGCTTCTCGCATCTCATCGTGCTCTGGGAGTTCGATCGTGCGCACGGTTTCGAATTGCTGGGTACGCCGCCATCGGATAACCGCCAGCACGGCGTATTTGCCACTCGATCGCCGCGCCGTCCGAACCCGATCGGCATGACTACCGTTGAACTTCTCCAGCGCGACGGCTGCGAATTGCATGTGCGCGGCGTCGATATGCTGGAGGGCACACCCATTCTTGATATCAAACCGTATCTCTCCAGCGTTCGCGCGGAACAGCTTCGCCGAGGATGGTTGGGGGAGGCGGAAGAGCGGCAGAAGTGAATGCAAAAGTGGCGGAGACGAACCTTCACAAACTTTGAGTCTTATAACCCCGCGAGATATGCAACAAACAGGATAACCAATGTTCCATCCATCACTGCTAGGGCTGTCATCGCGACCGTACGTTTCGCGGAACCGAAAAAAATCAACAAAACGATGGCAAGTTTTTCGATGATGGCAGCCGTCAAAATCGGAGCGCGGGTGGCGGGGAAATACGCACTATAGACGGTGAGTCCGCAGACTACGAAGAGCAGCGCGCCCCAATGCCGGATAAGGAGCATGGTGATGCCGTCGGTATCTCTGACTCCGAATACGAATTGCAATACCGGCTTCGGGAAAAGCAACGCAGCGAGACCGCCTGCAGACGTCGGAACCCCTGAAACGATGAGTATCCATCCGATGGACGATGTCAAACCCTTATCACCTGCCACCATCAAAATAGTGAACCGAATGGAGGAGCGGAACTGGCAAAACTGACAGCAAGGTATGGATTCACCCGGGTTAAGCAAACCGAGATGCTATAAGAAACGCCTTCTTACTAGTGTTTTTGGCGGTTCGTCATTAATGTAAACTGACGCAATATCCCCATGAGCCCCACTCCTCCGCGTGCGAATTTGCCCGAGGTTACGCCGACAGTCCAGCAGGATGTCGCTCGACTCGCCGCATCGCCGGAGATTCGCTCCGCCTTTAATTGGCTGCGCACGCTCGAACCGCAACTCACGCAGTGGCAGATGGAGATGGCGCGGATTGCAGCGCCTCCGTTCGGGGAATCCGCGCGCGGGGCATGGCTGGCCGAGCGCTTTCGCGAAGTCGGACTCGATGATGTGCGTATCGACGATGTAGGCAACGTGATGGGCACGCATCCGGGATTTGGACAGCGCTACGTCGCATTGAGCGCGCACATTGATACGGTTTTTCCCGCGAGCACGCCGCTCAATATTCGCCAGCAGGGAAGCCGTTTGTACGGGCCGGGAGTTTCCGACAATGGAGCGGGCGTGACTGCGATGCTCGGGATTGCCGCATTGTTGCGGTCGGTGCGCATCCGGCATGCTCTTCCCTTTGTCTTTATCGGCAACGTGGGCGAAGAAGGCGAAGGAGATCTGCGCGGTATGCGGCACATTTTCTCCACGCCGCGATGGAAAGATTCCATTGCTTACAGCGTCGTGCTCGACGGCGCTGGCGCTGACACCGTCGTCGCCGAAGCCTTAGGTAGCCGTCGCTTCGAGGTTGTTGTGCGCGGGCCGGGCGGACATTCATGGAGCGATTTCGGCGCGCCCAATCCAATTGTTATTCTTTCCCGCGCCATTGACACCTTCACATCCACCCCAGTGCCCTCGTCTCCAAAGACCACGTTTAATATCGGTGTGATCCGCGGGGGAACGTCGGTCAATTCGATTCCCGAATCTGCCAGTATGAAAGTAGATATCCGCTCCACGTCCATGATCGAGATGGAACGGCTGGAGCAGACTCTGCGTTTGGCTTTGAATCGCGCGGTGGAAGACGAAACGATGGCGGCCGAAATGCGTTCTTCGGCGCAAAAGCGGCCCTCCGGCGTGAACTGCGAAGTGGTTCCAATCGGAAATCGTCCTGCGGGAGAACTCGCGACGGGATCGCGCATTCTGCATGTGATTCGGGCGGTCGATGCGCAACTGAATAATGCGGCGCAGGTACAAAGAGCCTCGACGGATGCCAACATCCCTCTGTCACTTGGTCTGGAGGCGATCGCAATCGGCGGCGGCGGCTCTGGCGGAGGCGCTCACACGCTGCAGGAATGGTTCGATTCGAATGGCCGGGAATTGGGATTGAAGAGGATTTTATTGACCATGCTTGCGCTGGCTGGGTCGGGAGAATGATGGCAGAATTTTTTAGGACTAGGGGAAGAAGACGCTCAGGGCCTGCTTTTTCACCGAGAACGCGAAAGATCGGCTGCTCCACCTTCGTTCTATTCGCCGCAATCTGCTTCGCTCAATCGCAGAATGCTGGAACCAGTCCAGCGCAAACCGGTCAAGCGCTGGCTTCCGGGCCGAAGGCCGACGTCATCTTCATCCACGCAAACGTCTATACCGGAGTGCCCTCCAATTCCCAGTTCAGTTCGATTCTGCGCGAGGAGGCGATTGCTGTGCGTGGGGATCGCATTCAAGCGGTCGGCAAGACTCTGGACATCCAGAAACTGAAAGGCCCTCAGACCCAGGTCATTGATCTGGGCGGGCATTTCGTGATGCCCGGATTCAACGACGCCCACCTGCATCTGGCCGATGCCGGTTTGCAGAAGTTGAACGTCGATCTCACCGGCGTGAGAACGATCGATGAATTTCGCGAGCGCGTACGCAAGGGCGCGGAAAAAGCCAAACCGGGCGACTGGATTCTTGGTGGGGGATGGGATGAAACTCTTTGGCCCGTGAGAGTGTTGCCTGGGCGGTGGGATCTGGACGAAGTATCCGGTGGCAATCCCGTACTTCTAGACCGCGTGGACGGTCATCTCGCCGTGGCAAATACGCGGGCGTTGCAGTTGGCCAACATTACGATTGCCAGCCGTGATCCAGTGGGTGGCCAGATTGATCGCGACGCTAGCGGCCAACCCACCGGGATCCTGCGCGATACGGCTCAGCGAGCGGTACGGGCGGTGATTCCTCAGCCGACGCGTGAAGCATTGCAGCGTGGAATTGCAGTCGCGCTGGCGGATTTGGCCGAACACGGAATCACTTCCGCGCAAGACTATTCTCCGGACTGGCAGAATTTCCAGATTTACGAAGAACTGGAAAAAGACGGCAAACTCACGGCGCGCATCTCCGAGTGGCTGCCTTTTGATGAGTCCGTGGAAGAGTTGCAAAAGAAGCGCGACTCCCATCCGCAGTCCGACCTGATGTTGCACACGGGAATGCTGAAGGGGTTCATGGATGGGTCGCTGGGCGGACACACGGCCGCTTTGCTCGAACCCTACGCGGACGCACCGGGCAACTCCGGTCTGCCAAGATATGAAGCGGCGAAGCTGAACGAGATGGCCAAGGAGAGAGTGTTGGCAGGCTTCCAGTTGGGTTTTCACGCGATCGGTGACAAGGGCGTCCAGATGGCGCTCGATGCTTTCGCCCAAGCCGAAAAGGCTGCCCGCGAGGAAAAAGTGAAAGCGCCGGATGGTGACGACAATTTTCGCTTGCGCATCGAACACACCCAAGTCACCACTCCCGCGCAGATTGCGCAATTCAAAGATTTAAAGGTAATCGCATCGATGCAGCCCAGCCATCTGCTCAGGGACATGCACTGGGCGCAAGATCGTTTGGGAGCTAAGCGAGCCGCGACTTCTTATGCCTGGGCGGCCTTCTTGAACCAGGGTGTGCCTCTGGCGTTTGGAACAGACTATCCGGTGGAACCGGTTACGCCCTTTCGGGGACTTTATTCTGCCGTCACGCGAAAAAGTGAGGACGGCAAACAGCAATATTTTCCGGCTGAAAAGCTCACCATGGACCAAGCCATCGCCGCCTACACCACGGGTTCTGCCTTTGCGGAATTCGAGGAGAAAGAAAAAGGCAAGTTAGCTCCCGGGATGCTCGCGGACTTTGTAGTCCTGGATCGCGACTTAGCCGCGACGGCCGCAGAAAAAATCCCTGCTACGAAAGTTCTCCGTACCGTGGTAGGAGGCAAAACGGTTTTCGAAGCCAAGTAAAACCTCCAAGGCAATTGGCAGGAAACGCAACTGGCGCTCGCTGCGTCTAAGCGGTTAGAGCTCACCGCCCCTTGTACCCTAAGGCTCGTTTTTCGGGCCTTACCTTACCAAACGGGTATAATGAAGCGTTTATAGTCTCGGAGGAAGCAGATATATGGATTCGCGGGCATTTTGGCTGCGGTTGAAGACCCGTGGCTGGGTTTACTCGTTCAGCATTGCTGCCACGCTGGCGCTGGGCATTCTGATCGGCTCCGTAATTTCTTACGGCGTGAAGGGTAAAGAAGGACAAAAGTCGTCCTCTGATGCGACACCCCTAACCGTTCCTTCGCCCAAGCAACTCTCCAATGCGTTCTCCCAGATCGCTAAACAGCTAGGCCCTAGCGTGGTCAACATCAATACCGAGTCGACCATCAAGAATCCGCATCGTCGGCGCGGCACTCAGCAAGCTCCGGACGACGATGAAAATGGCGGCGGCAATGGCGGCATGGATGACTTCTTCAACCGCTTCTTTGGCGGGCAAGGTGGTTCGCAGGGCGACGCAGCGATTCGCGAACGCTCCCTGGGTTCGGGCGTAATTGTTGACCCTAAAGGCTACATCGTGACCAATCGTCACGTGGTCGATAAGGCTGACCGCATTCGCGTACGGCTGCAGGACGATCCCCCGGGCGTGCAGCACGATGCCAAGGTGGTGGGCGAAGATCAGGAAACCGACTTAGCCGTCATCAAAATTGATATGGAGCGCGGAGTTCCTACCGCCAAGCTGGGCAATTCGGACAGCATGCAGGTTGGGGACTGGGTTCTGGCCATCGGCAGCCCGTTTGGACAGGTCGGCACTGTGACGGCGGGCATCGTTTCCGCTAAGGGACGAGATATCGTTCCTGGACGCCAGTTTCAAACCTTTATTCAAACCGATGCTGCGATTAATCCCGGAAACTCCGGTGGGCCACTAGTCAATATGGATGGCGAAGTCATCGGCATCAATACAGCTATTTTGAGCGAGACCAATGCTTACGCAGGCGTGGGCTTCTCGCTTCCCTCCAATACTGTCGCAGAAGTCTATAACCAGCTGATTGGGCCGGACCATCGCGTGGTTCGCGGATCGATCGGAATCATGTTTGACGCGGTCGAAAATCCCGCCATCACGCGGGTGTATGGTTCCGGCTCGGGGGTTACGGTATCGAGCGTGGTGGCCGGCAGCCCTGCGGATCAGGCCGGCTTGAAGGTGGGCGATACCATTACCACAGTCGACGGCAAGAAGGTCACGAAAGGTTCTGAGTTGGTGGCGGATATTGCCTCACGCAAGCCGGGAGCAAAAGTGCAACTCGAATTCCTGCGCAACGGTAAAAAGCAGGATACGACAGTCACGATTGCCGATCGATCCAAGTTGTTTGCCGCTCGTCTAAATGAAGATGAGGCCGGCAACGACGAGAACACTCCGAAACAGAGCAAGTTCGGCATCACCGTTCGGAAACTTACACCGGAGATGGCAGACCGTTTGGACATGCCTTCCGGCAAGGGTGTAATCGTGCAGGATGTGAAGCCGGGATCGTTTGCGGAGGACATTAATCTGGGCCGAGGGGACGTCATTCTGGAAGTCAACAAACAACCCGTTAACGGCGAAGAGGATTTTTCCAAGATCGAGTCGAGTCTGAAGAGCGGGCAAGACGTTGTCTTCCTGGTACGCCCGCGCGGGTCATCTCGACAGGATGGAACCATCTTCGTGGCGGGGACACTTCCGTAACCTGATCCGAGCCAACGGGAACTGGCATTGCGTCATCCGATAGGGGATGATGGCAATGCCAGCTTCGATTTGGAGTAGGTTTGCGCTGGCCAATTCTGTGGGATTCATTGTCTGAGGTTTGAGGTTTAACGTTGGAACCAGAGCCGCGCGCGAAAAAAATAACGGGTTGGCGGGGCGCCGCGGCTTGCGTCTTGACGGTGGCGTGCTTCTGCATTTTGCCTTGCGCGTCGGCGCAATCCAATGCTGCCGACACAGTTTCTCCCGCCAAGAAAACGGGCGGGAAGAAGACTTCCAATCCCAAGAAGCATGCGAAAGCCGAGTCCGAAACTTCCCGAGTGAACACCACTCCGGCTGCGAAGGCACATCCCGCCTCGCATCCTCCGGCGGATAAGCATCCGCAATCGAATAGCTCACTGGCCGCGCACAATAACAAATCCAAGCACGGAACCTCGCACAAGAGCAGCAAGAAGAAAACTACGGCGCGAGGACAACAGAAGATCGAGCCAGAGCGGGCGCAGGCTATTCAGGAAGCCCTGATCCGTGAACATTACATGACCGGCGAAGCGGCAGGGACGTGGAATCAAGCCAGCGAAGACGCCATGCGTCGCTACCAGGCGGATCACGGTTGGCAATCCAAAACCGTTCCCGACTCGCGTGCTTTAATCAGCTTAGGACTCGGACCGAGCCACGATCACTTGCTGAATCCTGAGAGCGCAATGACCACCGGTCCGGATGTTTCCCACGCAGCCTCTGTAGGTTCCGCACCGCAAATGCCTGTATCCCACAGCGCTGAACCTGGCGCACGCATGAGTTCAAGCCCCACGACGCCGATAGATACGGCACCGGCCCCTTCGACGAGCCAAGATTCCTCCGGCCCGCAGTAATTCCAAAATCGATTGTGCGGGCGGTCTGCTGCGGTTCAAGATACTTGTTCAAGAAGCTTGTTCAATAATTGCCGGACGACTTGCGATAACTTCCCGACGCCGGTCTGGGAAAATAAGGCAACGGCTGGGAGTGAATAATGGCCGCAGGATTGGAGTCAACCAGCGCATCCGCAATGTCTTCGCCGCAAATTTCGGCCGCCGCTTCGCGAGCCGTCGAGAGCACGGGAATCCGTTTCTCGGTGTCGTGAGCATCGGTCGCGAGCACGTGGACGGCGTCGCGCTCAAGCAGCCACTGCGCTGCGCGGCGCACGCGTTCCCCCCAAAAACCAGTCAAAGCTGATCCGGTTACCTGGATCACACATCCCTGTTCCGCCCATTCGACCACGCGTTGCGGACTCTCCCGCAAGATTGGATTGCGTTCGGGATGGGTGATCACTCCAGTGATGCCGCAATCGCCCAACTTCGTAAAACACTCTGTGATCTGCTGCGGAACGCTGTAGTTGTTCAACTCCACCAGCATGTAGCGCGTGCCTTCGATGGCATAGCGAGCGGGATTCGCCAGCACGTCCTGCAGATTGTCGTAGGAAAGATGGAAGTCGCATCCCAGGCTGAGCGTGATGGCATTGCCTACAAGTCCCTGCAAATGCGAGAGCAGGCCTTGCAGATATTCCCGGTCGTAATGGTAGCGGTCGTTGGCATGCGGAGTGGCGACCTGATGCGTAATGCCGTCGCCAGCCGCCATGCGGCACATTGCGACGGAGATCTCCCAGGACTTGGATCCATCGTCCACTTCCGGAAGAATGTGCGAGTGAATGTCGACCACGATTAGAAAACGCCGTCCGCTGTCAGCGCTTGCACCTTACTTTTGATTTAAGCAGATTCGAGAAGAAAGAGAAAGCCGCGTATCGTTTACCCGGAGATTGCGCAGGGCACGAGCTCTACCAGACGCACAAATATACTTCACGCTGATTGCTATGTTCTCCCGCCGGAAGTGAAAATCAGGCTGGGATCGGACTCGGCCTCCGCTTCGCCAGCAGCAGGCCAATCCAGCAACTCACCGGCCAGGTAAGCAGCCACGACAGCCAATACCAGTGCGGCCAGCCCTTGCTCCAGTTGGGAATAATCGCGCCCACGCCCATGACTTCCCCTAAAACAAAAAACCAGAGCACATGGGCTGCTGCGCGTCCAGGGGCAAAGCGCGCGCAGATCCATGCACAGAGTATGGAGACGACGACGAAAAAGGCGGTGCTCGCCACCAGCGCGGTTTCGGAAGGGATGTGGCCTTTGGCGAAATCGCCCGGGAAAAGAAGCGAAAGCAGTGGATCCGTCGCCAGAACCAGAACGACCGAAAGCAGGTAGCTCCCGATAACGACAGCGATCGATTTAAGCATTGGTTATACCTCCAGCTAAAACGAATCGGGGACTTGCCCCGTGAATCACGCATTATCGCTCACAAAGAGCTCTTAGGCGACTGGCGGCAGAGCCAGAGCGCTCGAGTGCCACTTTGTGATCTTCGGGCCACGCATCCGCCGGCCGCCACTCCCTTGCCGCACCTTCCACTCCTTCTGTAGCATCAATATTCAGGCATTTATAAGGAGACATTATGGCAACCGACACTCTGGCTTCACCCGCCTCTCTTAGCCACAATCCCACTAAAGTTCTTAAGAATTTCATCGACGGCGAGTGGGTCGAATCCTCGACCGGAGAAACTTTTGAAGACCGCAATCCCGCCGACACACGAGATGTAGTTGGCATCTTTCAAAAATCGGCGAAGGCTGATGTGGATGCTGCCGTGGACGCGGCCAAGCGCGCTTTCGCGAAATGGCGTCTTGTACCTGCGCCTCGGCGAGCCGAAATTGTTTTCCGCGCCGCCGAAATTCTCATCGAGCGCAAGGAAGACTACGCCCGAGATATGACTCGCGAAATGGGCAAGGTGCTGGCCGAGACTCGCGGCGACGTGCAGGAAGCCATTGACGCCGCCTACTACAACGCCGGTGAGGGTCGCCGCATGTTCGGTCCCACCGTGCCCTCGGAAATGCCCAACAAGTTTGCCATGGCCGTGCGCCAACCCATCGGCGTCTGCGGAATGATCACGCCGTGGAATTTTCCCATGGCGATTTCTTCCTGGAAATTGCTCCCTGCCATCGTCTGCGGAAATACCTGCATCATCAAGCCTGCGCAGGATACCCCGCTTTCCACCTTCAATCTCGTCCGCGCTCTGACTGACGCCGGCCTGCCCAAGGGCGTGATCAACATCGTTGCGGGGTTCGGCCCTGACGTAGGCACTCCGCTCGCCGAGCACACGGATGTGCGAGCCATTTCCCTCACCGGCTCATCTGCTGTGGGCCGCATCATTGGCACCATCGCCGCCAAGAGTTTCAAACATTGCTCGCTCGAACTGGGTGGGAAAAATCCCATGATCGTCCTCGATGACGCCAATCTCGACCTCGCCATTGACGGCGGATTGTGGGGAGGTTTCGGAACCACCGGCCAGCGTTGCACCGCGACCAGCCGCATCATCGTGCAGAAGGGTGTTTACAACGAATTTGTCGAGCGTTACGTGACCCGCGCCAAGAAATTGAAAGTCGGCAATGGACTCGATGAAGGCGTGGAGATGGGCCCGGCCATCAACGAGAAGCAACTGCAGACTGACTTGAGTTACGTCGATATCGGCAAGAACGAAGGTGCGAAGCTGGTTTGCGGCGGCAATCGCCTCGACCAGGGCGACATACCAATATGGTTGGTTTATGGAGCCGACCGTCTTTATCGACGTCGATCCCAAGATGCGCATCGCGCAGGAAGAAATTTTTGGTCCGGTCGTCTCCATCATTCCCTGCGATGATTTCGGACGATGCCATCGAGATCGCCAACGGCATCGAGTACGGACTCTCGTCCGCGCTTTACACCAAAGATGTGAACAAGGCCTTCGCTGGCATTCGCGATCTCTACGCAGGGATCACCTACATCAACGCCCCGACCATCGGCGCTGAAGTGCACTTGCCTTTCGGCGGAACCAAGGCCACCGGCAACGGTCACCGCGAAGGCGGCATCGGCGCAATTGACTTCTACACCGAATGGAAGTCAGTGTACGTCGATTACTCCGACACTCTTCAGAAAGCGCAAATCGACAGAGAATAAGGAGATAGGAAAAAACGTGGCGAGGGCTTCCTGGCCTCCGCCACATTTTTCTTTACACTCGCTCAACTCTTATCCCTCCAACTAGAGACTATCCTCCGCTTGTCGACCGTCCCATTGCGTTGTACAGTTCCAACGCAGTGGGAGTGTACCAAATGAAAAACTCATTAGCTGCTACGGTGCGGATAGCCGCAGCCTTGTGCACACTTTTACTTTGCTTCCCAGTGATTGCTGCTCAAGCCGAACAACGCCCCATCATGACCACCCACGTTCCCGAAGCCGTCTCGAGCGGAGTAAGCGCCGCTGGTAGGCCATCTTCCCGGCACGCAACGTTTGAGTCTGGCGATCTCTTTGCCCCTCCGAAATGAGGCGGAACTCGACGATCTATTGCAGCAGATTTACGATCCGAACAGTTCCAGCTATCGCCGCTATCTGAGCATGGAAGAATTCACCGAAAGATTTGGCCCCACCGATGGCGACTACGCGGCCGCGTTAAGTTTTGCCAGAGCGAATCGGCTCGACGTGATCGACGCTTCCGCCAATCGCATGGTCCTCGATGTCGAAGGCTCCGTAGCCGATATCGAAAGCGCCTTCCACATCGAGCTTGGGCGTCTATCAGCATCCCACGGAGAGCAGAACTTTTTATGCGCCGGAACGCGAGCCATCGCTCGATCTCGATGTTCCTCTCCTGCACATTTCCGGGCTCGACAATTTCACGCTGCCTCGCGCCAAGAATGTCCGCTCGTCTCAGCAACCAGATCAGCCAAGCGCTGCCGGCAAAACGACAGGTTCCGGTCCGGGCGGCAATTTTATCGGCAGTGACATGCGGGCCGCCTATTACGGCTCTGGCCCGCTCAATGGCGCAGGCCAATCCGTCGGGCTGTTTGAGTATCGCTGGATACGAAATCAGCGACGTGAGAAACTTCTTCAAAAAAGTGAAGCAGCCGCTCAGAGTCCCGGTGCACGGCGTATCGCTGAATGGTGTGAGCCTCAACTGCCCTCCGCAATCCTGCGACGATGGCGAACAGGTCCTGGATATCGAGATGGCTATTTCGATGGCGCCCGCACTCAAGGAAATCGTGGTCTATGTCGGGAGCAGCGATGTCTCCATCTTCAATCGAATGGCGGTCGACAATACCTCGAAACAACTGAGCTGTTCCTGGGGATGGGGTGACAACGAAAGCAGCCTCGATCCCATATTCAAAGAATTCATGGCGCAGGGTCAGAGCGTGTTCGTCGCCACCGGCGACCAGGGCTCCGGCACTGCGGGCAATGTGGTCTGGCCTTCGGACGATCCGTTTGTCACCGCCGTCGGCGGCACGGATTTGATCACGACTGGCCCTGGCGGTGCATGGAAGTCGGAAACGGGATGGAACGGCAGCGCCGGATCGCCCTCCAAAAATAAAATTCCGATTCCCAGTTATCAAAAATTGCCGGGCGTCATCAATTCGCTCAAACGGTGGATCGAAGACGCTGCGCAATTATCCGGACGTTGCCGCCGAGGCGAATACCAATCAGTACAGCTGCTTTGACGGTGGATGTTCCGGCGGAAACGGCGGCACCAGTTACGCCGCGCCGCAATGGGCCGGATATCATCGCGATGGCGAATCAACAATCCATCGCCAACGGAGGAACCACTCTCGGCTTCCTCAACCCCGCGCTCTATGACATCGGAGTTGGATCAAGCTTCGCCACCGATTTCCACGACGTCACCAGCGGCAGCAATGGCAAGTATTCGTCCGTGATTGGGTACGATCTCGTGACTGGCTGGGGAAGTCCCAATGGCCCGAACCTGATCGATGCCTTGGTCGGAGCACGAGACGTAGAAGCAGCAACGATGTTCGGCGAGATAGGCGGCTCCTGAGACTCCGCTCTCCAAAGACTCTACGAATTTCTCTGCACTCCTTGTGTCCCCGGCATTTAGAATCCCTTCATGCCCATTACCCAAGCGCGCGAGATTACCGCAGCCAAGCGCCTCGACAACGTTCGTTACGCCATTCGCGATCTGGCCTGCGTGGCCGATGAAGTCATCCAGCAGGGACACAAAGTTCTGCCTTTGAACGTGGGCGATCCGCTCAGCTTCGACTTCAAAACTCCGCCGCACATCATCGAAGCGGTCTATAAAGCTATGCGCGATGGCAAGAATGGCTACGCGCCCTCTCCCGGCATTCCGCAAGCGCTCGAGGCGATTCGCGACGAGGCCATGCGTAAGGGCATCATGACCGTGCGAGACGTATTCGTTACCGCCGGCGTCAGTGAAACGGTGGATATTTGCCTCTCTGCCCTGGTCAATCCCGGCGAAGAACATTGCTCACGCCGAAGCCTGACTACCCGCTCTATTCGGCGGTCTTGTGCAAGCTGGGCATTGCGCTCAACCCTTACGACCTGAATGAAGAGGATGCGTGGCAGCCCGAACTCGCCGACATCGAACGTAAGCTCACTCCGCGGACCCGTGGAATCGTTCTGATCAATCCCAACAACCCCACTGGAGCGCTATGTTCGCGTCATATGCTCGAGCAAATTGCCGAGATTGCGCGGCGGCATAATCTCGTCATCTTCTCGGACGAGATTTACGACAAACTGATTCTCCCCGATGCGAATGGAGACGTCATGCCCCACATAGCCTTCGCTTCGGTCGCGCCCGACGTGCCTTGCATCACCTTTGGCGGGATGTCTAAAAACTATCTTGTCCCGGGATGGCGTATTGGCTGGGGCATCGCCTCCGGCGACGCTGCAGCGGTCAAGCCTTACTCGAAGGGATTCACCGCCTGCTGCGGGCGCGCCTATGCGCCAATCATCCCGAGCAGTATGCCATCAAGCCCGCCCTCGAAGGTCCGCAGGATCATCTGGTAGAAGTGCAGCGCAAGTTGCGCTCGCGTCGCGACCTCACGCAGAAATGGTGCGAAGCCACTCCGCGGGTCAGTTGTGTCGCACCGCGCGGCGCGTTCTACGCTTTCCCGCGCATCGATATTCCCGAGAGCGATGAAGTCTTCGTCAAGGAACTCATTCGTCAGAAGCACGTCATGGTGGTGCATGGTTCCGGATTCGGTCAGAAGCCCGGAACGCAGCATTTCCGTATCGTCTTCTTGCCCGATGAGAAGACACTGAACAAGGCTTACGCTTCGATTGGAGAGTTCATTCGCGAACGCTACGCGTCTTAAATTCTCAATCGCTCTCGCTCGCATCGCAGACAGAGCGCCACAGAGATTTGCGAATTAAGAACGCCAGTCCGGCGCAATGACGACTTTCGCCCGGGCATGTCCTTCTTCTGCGTAGGCAAGGGCATCGGCGGTTTCATCCAGCGGATAGCGTCGGTCGATCTCCGGGGTGAGCTTTCCGGCCTTGATAAGTCCGCAAAGGGTCGTCAGGTCGTCTCCATTCATTTTCGCAATGAAGAATGTGAACTTCTGCCTGATGAACAGCGACCACGCGAATGCTTTGAGCAATCGGATGAGTACCGGCCCAGAGTTCCTTAGGCGCTCCCGCCATCACACACTTCCCGCTCGGAGTCAAAACCCGCTTCATCGCTGACAATGTGCGGTTTCCCACGTTATCGAGAAGCAGGTCGTAACGTTCGCTGTCCTGAGTGAAGTCATCGCGGGTATAGTCAATGATTCGGTCGGCACCGAGCGAGCGCACCAATTCGACATTCTTCGTGCTGCACACGCCAGTTACGTTAGCCCCAAATGACTTCGCGATCTGCACGGCAAAAGTGCCGACTCCTCCTGCCGCGCCGTTAATCAAGACCTTCTGCCCCGGCTGAAGGTGTCCTTTGTCGCGAAGTCCCTGCAACGCCGTAAGCCCTGCAACTGGCACAGCAGCCGCTTGGTCGAAGCTCAGGCTTTCCGGTTTCCTGACTAACTTGGCTTCAGGAGCACACGCGTATTCGGCAAAGGCCCCTTTGCAGAGGCCGAACACGGCATCACCGGGCTTGAACTGCGTCACGGCTCCTCCGACCGCTGCTACCTGGCCAGCGACATCGACGCCGGGCCGATGGCTCTTCATGCGCCAGTCCAGAGGATTGATGGAGGCGGCGCGAACCCGTATGACGACTTCGTTGTTCTTCGGAACCGGCTGTTCGAGGTCCTTCATTTCGAGGACCTTTCCGGCTTTGGTTTTGGTGTAAACGGCGGCTTTCATATGGACTGAGATGGTAGCTCGATCCGGGCCGATCCTCATCTCAGGAGTATCACAGAGCCAGTCGTTGAGCGCTATCGCAATTTAACGCCACCTGGCTTCCCGCAACGGCCAACTCCTTCTCCATGATTGACTTCGCGTCTACCCAACCCTAAGATGGCTCCCTAAGTTTTGGCGCCTCTCATGATCGGCCAAACCATCTCCCATTACCGCATCGTCGAAAAACTCGGCGGCGGGGGAATGGGTGTCGTTTACAAAGCCGAAGATATTAAGCTGCATCGTTTCGTCGCCCTGAAGTTCCTGCCCGATGAAGTTGCCAAGGATGCACAGACCCTGGCCCGCTTCCAGCGCGAGGCTCAAGCGGCGTCTGCCCTGAACCATCCCAACATCTGCATGGTCTTCGAGATTGATGAGCGCGAAGGTCAGCACTTCATCGCCATGGAGTACCTCGACGGCATGACGCTGAAGCACCGCATCGCCGGGCGTCCCATGGAAACGGAATTGATGCTCTCGCTCGCCATCGAAATTGCCGATGCCCTCGATGCCGCGCACGCCGAAGGCATCATCCATCGCGACATCAAGCCTGCGAATATTTTCGTCACTAAGCGTGGACACGCGAAGATTCTCGATTTCGGTTTGGCCAAGGTTGCGCACTCAGAATGCCTTGTCGAGCGGCGCAACACGCAAACCGAGGTCGACGTCCGACCAATTGACCAGTCCCGGCGCGATGCTGGGCACGGTCGCTTACATGTCGCCGGAACAGGTGAAGGCAAAGGAACTCGACGCTCGCACCGATCTGTTTTCCTTCGGTGCGGTGCTTTACGAGATGGCGACGGGCAGGCTGCCGTTTCGAGGGCGCAAGCTCGGGCGAAATCTTCGAGAGCGATCCTGCATCAGTCCTCCGGCCTGCGATTTCGTCGTCGAATCCCGACTTCCCGGCAGGACTGGAACTGATTATCCACAAGGCGCTGGAGAAAGATCGCGAGCTGCGCTACCAGCATGCGTCGGACATGCGGGCCGATCTGCAGCGGCTGAAGCGGGACACCGAGACCGGGCGAGCAGGTTGCTAGCTCGGGTGCGGTGGCTGCGGCGCCAGATGAGCAAGGGTCGAGCTTCGCTCGCCGGGCGGAAGAGGGCGTCCGCCGCCTCGCACGTGCTATCTCTGGAAGACGTGGTTATCTCGTGGTGGCTCTGCTAGTGGCTGCTTTGATCGCTGGCGGCACTCTACTACCGTTCACGCCAACACGCTGAGCACGCTCTCACCGACAAAGACACCATCGTTCTCGCCGACTTTGCCAACAGCACGGGCGATCCGGTCTTCGACGACACGCTCAAGACCGCACTCAACGTTTCTCTGAACCAGTCGCCGTTCTTGAATGTGCTTTCCGAGAACAAAGTCACGGAGACATTGAAGCTGATGACACGTCCGCCCGACACCAGGCTCACGCCCGACGTCGCCCGTGAGCTCTGCCAGCGCGCGGGCAGCAAGGCATACATTGCCGGGTCCATTGCCAGCCTGGGCAGCCAATACGTGCTGGGATTGAAGGCGGTGAATTGCCAGAGCGGCGACAACACTGGCGCAGGAGCAGACAACGGCCGCAGCCAAAGAGAAAGTACTGGACGCGCTGGGCGAGGCAGCGTCCAAGCTGCGCGGTGAACTGGGCGAGTCGCTGGCTCGGTGCAGAAGTTTGACGTTCCGCTTTATCAGGCCACCACTTCCTCTCTCGAGGCTCTGCAGGCCGATGCCTTAGGCAGTAAGGCCTTCCGGAGAAGGGCCCGGCTGCAGAACTGCCCTACGAACAACGAGCCGTCGAACTTGATCCTAATTTTGCGATGGCCTATCTCGAAATGGCCCGCGATTATGGAACGCTCGGAGAGGTGAGCGCGCCAGCGAATACACAACCAAGGCATTCCAGTTGCGGGAACACACCAGCGCTCGCGAGAGGATGCTGATCACCGCTTCTTACTACACCGAAGTGACCGGAGAGTTGGACAAGGCCGCGCGCGCGATGGAAGAATTGGCTGCGAGTTACCTGGGGACGCAGCGAGAGACGGGATCTGGGCTACATTTCATTTGAGGAAGGGGAGTACGAGAAGGGGGCGAAACTATTTCGCGAGGAAATGTTGGCGCGGCCCTGATGACCCGCGTCGCCTACACCCATCTCGCCAATGCCGGTCTGACCTTGCAAAAATTTGATGAAACGCGGCAAGTGGTTGCGCAGGCGCAGGCGCGAAAGGCTGATAGTTTCATACTGCACAATGCGCTCTATGGGCTGGCTTTTCTTGGTGGCGATACCGGTGCCATGACGGAACAACTGCATTGGTTTGAGGGCAAGCCCGAAGAAAATATGGCGCTATCACTCGCTTCCGATACGGAGGCCTATGCGGGCCATCTCGGCAAGGCTCGGGAATTGACGCGAAGGGCCCTCGACTCCGCCATTCGCGCCGATAGCAAGGAGCTCGGGGCGACCTGGCTGGCGATCGCGGCGCAGCGGGAAGCCGCCTTCGGCAACCCGGCGCAGGCCAAGCAGATCGCTGCAGAAGGACTGAAGTTGGTTCCCACCAGTCAAGCCGTTGACGTTGAAGCCGCACTAGCCCTCGCCATGGCAGGCGAATCTGCGCTGGCGGAGCAGATCGCGCGAGACCTAAACAAGCGCTATCCCCTGGATACACAGATGCAATCGCTCTGGCTGCCGGCGATTCACGCGCAACTGGCGCTTAACCGTAAGAATCCTTCTGCGGCCATCGCGAGCCTGCAGCCTGCCGTGCCGCCGATTGAATATGGGCAGATTTTCTTTCTCACGAATATCTCCTGCCTCTATCCCACCTACATTCGCGGACAGGCATATCTCGCGGCGGGACAGGGCAATGAAGCCGCCGCCGAGTTCCAGAAGATTCTCGACCACAGCGGCATCGTCTGGAACTGCTGGACCGGAGCATTGGCGCATCTGGGCGTGGCTCGTGCGAATGCCTTGCAAGCGAGAACTTCGCAGGGGCGCGGATGCCGATGCCGCCCGCAGCCGGGCGCTCGCTGCTTACAAAGACTTCCTCACCCTCTGGAAAGACGCCGATCCCGACATCCCCATCCTGAAGCAAGCCAAAGCCGAGTACGCGAAGCTGCAATAGCAGCGCCGCCATTCTCTACCCAATGCCTAATCTGCTCCACAAGAGCGGCCAACTGACACGATCGAGCGATAACGCGCATTGATGGTCTTGAGTGTAATCGCGATATCACGACAGCAATCCATAACAGCAGTGTGCTCGCAGGCGTTGCAAGTTGTTTCACATTGACGCGAACGGGGATTGAGCGGAAAATGGCAGCCGTTTTTGGGGCCAAGAAGGAAATTCCGGGGCTAGATATACGAACGCAAGGAGAGCACCATGATTTCCAAAATGTTTCGCATCAGTTTAACGATTGTTGTTGCCAGCTTGGCGCTTAGTTCCTCTGCGCTGGCTGCGACCTGTTCAAACGCATCTGTGAGTGGTCTCTACGGGTCTTTGGGCGAGGGCACGAGCCCCCAGGGTCAGCCCGAGGCCAATCTCTTCCAGTTCAACCTTGACCCATCCACAGGCACGTTTTCAGGAACGGATCAAACTGGGGCTTCTGTTACTGGAACATACGAAGTCGCTTCAAACTGCACCGTCACCGGCACGACCACGAAAGGCCGGAAGCACTCACCCCTTCTCTGCTGTGGTCACTTCCACTGGATTGCAATCCGCTAGCGGAAACCCAGGTGCTACCAATGGAGGTTTCTGGGTGGCGCAAGGTTCCCCGACCTGCACCAATGCCGGAGTTGAGGGTAGTTTTGGGTTGGCAGCGCGGGGAAGCTTCCTCGCAGGGGCGCCGTTCATGGGCCCAGTGATCCTCATCGGCGAGTTAACATTGCGTGTTGACGCTTCTGGAGATGGAGTGATAAGCGGACATATAGCGGGTAGCGCGAACGGCACGATTCTCACGTTCGCTGAGGAACCAGTCACAGGGTCTTACTCGGTCGATGCGAACTGCAAGGGCACACTTACAATAGCGCCGAGAGGCGGGTCCGCATTGAATTTCAGCTTCGTGATTGTCGATTGTGGGAGAGAAATGCTTGCCATTGAGACGGACGCAGACACTGTTGTCACTGCTACCCTGCAGCGGTAAGTTTCCGATTCTCTTGGAGAATGTCCCGAATCTCAACTAAAACACCAATGCCGCCCGATGTTTGGGCGGCTCTTCTTCATCAGCCCCAGAGCGATCTGAATGTAACTTCCGTTGACAGGCCATTTCACTCATTGACCCATGGTGAGTGATATCAGGATTTCTCAACACCTACGGCCAGTTCGCTGGCTTTTCGACGAACCCTCTGTCGTTTGCAACTCGGCAGGCGATCCTCCCGTCTGCGGTTCGCCTCCAAACCGTTGGTAACAAATCCGCAATGGTTTCGCACCCGCTAAGGCTTGTCAGACACGCCGTGTTCAGCAACAGAACAGAGCGGATGCTTTGCGCTGACGTTTGACTTCCAATCTCCACAAGTCCGTTGGTGTCCAACGCTGACGATTCACTCCATGGATGAATGGCGAACGTCTGACAGTCGCTGCAAAGATCAATCTGCAAATGGGTGACGATGCTACGGCGATGATCAACCACCGTGGTGTAGTCCACCATGTTCCCCAACATGACGCCATCTCTGACGTAAAAACGCGATGATATTTCTGTGTACGGAGCGAGGCGGAGGAGAGCGAGGATTCTGTTAGAAACGGCTACTGTGTAAGCACATTCGGAGGGCGGGCACGACGAGACTTGTTTGAGGCGGTGTCTAAATCGTTGCCGAAGGTCGGCAACGCTGGGGTTGGGGCGCTGCTGGGAAAGCTCATACGCAGTTCGTAAGACGCCATCCGCAGCAGCCTTCACACGGTGTGTGTATAGCAAGAGAGCGCCGATGGCCAATATCGCCGCAACTCCAATCGCGATTGATACTCGCCTCATCGTGGCAAGGGATGCTTCTTAGTCTCTGACACCTCGGCAGTCGCGAAGTTCCCAAAAACACGAAATGTCGAAAACAGGTCCATTAGCTCAAGTGCCCAGCAAGGCCAGGATGAGTGGTATCGCGATTTTTCACCACTTATTTGTCGAGAGCTTTTGGTTTAACAGCGTTCGCCAAGACTAACCGGTTCTGGTGTGTGACAAAGCTGATCTGCAGGTTGTATCCATTGGGCGTGGTCGTGTGATAGCTCTTGTAGGCGGCGCGTGAATATCGTCGTGACTGGCGGTATCCGCATTGACCTGCAAGACCGCGTTTCTCGAGCTCCGCCTTGACAGCGTCCGTATCCCAGGGTGAGATGCCAAACGAGATGTGATCGATAGGTCGGCGCCTGACGCGGAGCGGATTTGCCGAAATTCGGGTCGTTCGGGTTGCCCCCACGGACGATAATGTCTCCGACATCGCCGATCATCAACTCCTGCTGGCTTCCTTCATCGTAGGTTAGGCTCCAGCCCAACAGGTTGCTGTAGAACGAGGCGCTCTCTTTATAGTTAGTGACTCGAAAAGAGAGGTGATCCAGCCATACTGTTGTCCATCCAGTGGGCGCGAATGGAACGCTGCAGCAAGCGCCGCCTTGCCGTTGATGCATTACGAGACTTCTTCAGGCCGTTGGCGTTGCTGATTTGAAGGTCCCATCCGTCAGGGTCTTTCACGTGGAAGCTCTCGAACCCGTTGCCATCGTTTTCGGCCACTGGGCGTTAATCCGCGCTTCCTGAAGTTCCAGCTTCCACGGTCTTCGTGTTCCACGGCTCGATCACGAAGCAAAAGCTCTTCACGACCGCTGATTGTTGTTCACGGGCTTCTTGAAAGATCACAGATCCCGACTCCCCAATGTCCAAACCGCCTGCCTGCCGTCATCGCTTCGCAGCTTCCATCCCATCAAGGCGACATAGAACGCTGCTTCCTTCCGATAGTCCGGCATCTCGAACGTGACATGGTCAAGCGCTACGGTCCTCCATCCGGTTGGCGCGAACATCGCCTTGATCGGTGCAGTTGCTACTGGCATGCTCAGAGGACAGGACGGCGTTTCGTATCCGTCGCTACACTTGCCCTGTGCGAGTGCAAAGGGAGCCAACATGAGAGCCGCTATTGCCATTTGAGAGATGCTTAAGATTGCACGATTCGCGTTCATGGAACCGAGTATAAGGGATGGTTACGCTCTCAAGGCGCTAACACTTATTGGCCCATGATGAGTGAAATCAGGATTTATCGCCAGTCATTGCTTGCCGTCGTCCAATTTCGCTTGGTTTCTGCGTAGGTTCGTAATTAAAGCAGTCAAAATGAGCACGTTCACGGCAATCCCTACGACAATACCTATCAATGGAAGCTCCCGATGTGAAGGAGTCCATTGACCAAAGCGAACGCATAAATTGCGATTAGGAGTTTAGAACTCTTTACGGCACGTACTCGCTGCTCTTGCGTGATGTCTAGATCAGAAATGGGTGCTCTTTTCAGGGCCGCCCACATTATCAGAAAACTACCGACAAAATTCGCAAGCCCGAGAATGCCCAATAAGCGAGGCTGCAATACGTGTTCGACTGAAAGCAACATACAAGCAGTAATAATCACGTATTGCGCGACAACAAAGCGTAAAAAGATCGTCAGCCTTTTTTTGCCAGCGACAGTTGGCGGTTGTATGAACCTCTTCACCAGCCAGACCGTTGCGAGCGCGACGACGGCCATAGCTGCAATCATCACGAGCAGAAATGATTTGTCCATAACGCTCCTGTCCGTTCACGGTAACTATAGCTGTTGAAAGCAGGCGATTACACAAGTGAGCGGAAGGAAAATGGTTTTGACTGCCGGTAGATTAGTGAAATCAGGGTTTATCAACAACGGAGCCGATTACCGCTGTCACTTTGAAGCACATGCCCCACTACATACACTGAGCACATCATTGGACCAGACTCAAATGAGTACGATTGGTAAAAGCGGAGATGTACTGGTCGACGATTTCGTTCGCTATCTGAATGGAGAGGGGTTTGAAACGAAGTTTCCAGATCAGATACCAGAAGAACTCCGTACCTCAACTGCCGATTACGGGACGTTCCACTGGCAAATTCGGCCTGCGTCCTGTAATCCGTGGGTCGAGAAGCTAGTCGAGAAGCTTCCGCAGAGCTGGCCCCGTCCTTTCCGGTCGCTTATTGATCGATACCGTTTCTGCGACATCGAGGTGGGCCCGTTGATGCTCTTCGCAAATACTGGCCATGATGTTTTTTATGAGTTGTCGATTAGGGTTTTTAAGGACAATAGCTTATTTCCCACGCTGCACTCGAATGGCTTTCTACAATTTGGGCTTCCCCACGAAGGTAACTATGATCCTATTTGCTTCGACATGAAGCGGCGTAACCGGGCTGATGCTCCAATCGTTCAACTAGATCATGAGGAAATATTGCAGCGGAGCCGTATCCGCATTATTCAGGAAGTCGCACCCTCATTCGCCCAATTGATGCATCGTGCCATGGCTGACCGCTTCGCCGTAGTTTAAGCACGACTTCCGATAAATAGGCGTTAGCTCTCATCGAGGGTTGGTGAGCGTTAACAGGCGTTAGCACTCATCGAGGGTTGGTGAGTGTAATTGGGATATTGCAACAGTTGAGGGTCACGTACAGCATTATGGAGTCGATGCGTCCTGTTTCAGTGCTGAATCTGCCTGCTTCACAAGGTCACCACACAATGTCTGTAGTCCCCTAGGGCATTGTGTCTTGGCGCTTTTCTTGATTTTTTCAACGTCATCCATGTTGAGAGTCGCATCGAGATGTCGAATGACGAACGCTCGGAAGTCAGCGTCCTTGCCCGCAAGCTGAGACAGTCGAGGGAGGGTGTTCCAATGATCCGAGAGAATCCGTGCCACAGACTCGCTGTACCCTTCACTAATTGCACCATCGTCGCACAGTCGGAAAGACTCGTACGACTTGTAGAGAGCATCCCAGCTATGAAGCGTCACGGCCTCCAGCGCAGCCAGACCTTCTTCTTCGGTGCATTGGTCTTTTTGGCCGTAACCGGGGTGTGCAAGCATCAACGTCAGGATCACGCCGAGTGTGGTAGCGATCTGTTTTGAGCAGTTCATTTGGAATTGCTCCTCTCGCCAGAGCGTAATTCATAGGCATGAGGCCGTCCAAGTTACCTTCGGAAACGAACCTGCGGTCTTCCACATGTTGCCAGTTCTTGTAACCAGATGGGATGAGAAGGCCGGTCTCCGGACGGGATGCTGTACGCTCCCAAGTTATCGACGTGCTCAAGGCACAGATAAAAGGAGACCGGCAATGAAGAAGGTTAGCACCGCAGCAGCGAAGCAGAGCAAGAATTTTTGGCAACCGAAACTGACCATTGGATTGGATCTAGGAGATCGCAACAGCTGGTACTGCGTGCTGGACGAATCCGGCCAGATACAACTGGAGCAGCGCGTCCGCACGAATGCGAAAGCGTTGCGGGAAGTCTTCGGCGAGATGCCGCGTAGCCGGATCGCTCTGGAAATCGGGACGCATTCGCCCTGGATCAGTCGCCTGCTCAGCGAGTTGGGGCATGCAGTGATCGTAGCGAATGCGCGCAAGGTGCGGCTGATCGGGGAGAGCCGCAAGAAAGACGATCGGCTGGATGCGCAGACGTTGGCGCGGTTGGCCCGGACCGATCCGGAGTTGCTGTATCCGGTGAAGCATCGCAGCGCGCAGGCACAAGCCGATCTCATGATGATTCGGGCACGGGCAGGGCTGGTGCGCGCCCGGACGGGGCTGGTCAACACGGCACGTGGACTGGCCAAGAGCTATGGCGAGCGGCTGCGCGGATGTAACGTGCGGAATATGAATCCGGAGAAAGCCGAAGGAGTGAGTCCGGAATTGCAGCGGGCACTGGAGCCGTTGCTGGCGTGCATCGAATCGGTGAGTGAGCAGATTCGCGAGTACAACGAGCGCATCGAGGAGCTGGCGCAGGGCCGTTACCCGCAGGTGGCGCTGCTGAAGCAGATCAAGGGTGTAGGCACGTTGATCGCGCTGACCTTCTTGCTGACCTTGGAAGATCCGCATCGTTTCCGCAAGAGCCGCGACGTCGGGTGCTACCTGGGGCTGCAGCCAGGGCGGAGGAACTCCGGCCGGAGCCAGCCGCAGATGCACATCAGCAAGGAAGGCGACCCGTACCTGCGAACGCTGCTGGTGCAGGGAGCGCAGCACATTCTGGGACCGTTTGGTGTCGACTGCGACCTGCGGCGCTGGGGCTTGAAACTAGCCGAACGTGGAGGGAGAAACGGAAAGAAGCGAGCCATCGTGGCGACCGCGAGAAAGCTGGCGGTGTTGCTGCATCACCTGTGGGTGAGCGGAGAAGTGTACGAACCATTGCACAACAACCGCGAAGCTACAGTAGCAGCGGCCGCGTAAGAAACAAAATCGTTCCAGGAAGAGAAAAGACAAAGCCTAAAGCCGAGTTCCGGCGACTGCGTTAATCGCCTGGCCCAGGTTCCACTCTCTCAGGAGCAGAACCACAGGGCGCCAATCAGATAGCAGCGCCGGCTGAACCGAGAACGCCCAATGTGCACCGAGCGAAACGAATCGCTCCTCAAGAGTGCGGATGGAAGCATGGCGACAGTGGCTTACTCGGCGGGAGAACAAAAAACCTTGTTCAATGAGTGAAGAATCGACTTGACTCCGACCGGCCTTCTCATGGAAGGCGATTACACTCAAAACCCCGCATGGGAACTAACGCACGAGCGTAACGTTGTGTGACGCGGTCTCGCCAGCCCATAATTTGAGGGTTCAAGCGGGCGTGTCTCCCATCATGCGTGGCATTCTTGGCGATCTCCTCGGCAGAATTATCGTTTGGGGACTCCTGATCACATTCTGCTCCTACGTAGTCAGAAGTTGGGTTCGTTGGTCCCGTAGTCCGATCAAGCTGACAGCTCCCCGATGGAGAAGCGGAGTAACCGCTGTCGGCTTTGCGGCGAGCACCATGTCATTGGCCGTCATCATTGCACTCGGAGTGTATGCGATTTTCACGGGAGGACTACCGTACTATCACCCTCTCCTGATGCTCGCTTTCCGAGTCGGATTTCCTGCTTCACTGGCTGGAGTGTTAGCCGCGCTGATTGGGAAGGGCCAGCTTGAGGTACCGACCATTATTTCCTCGCTGCTTTGCTTGTTGATCTGGTTCGTCGAAGCGATTGCTCAGTGACCTTGATCGGCCAACTGTCGAAATCAGCGTTAGCACTCAAAATCCCTGACCGGGGCGACGGGCGATTTCTTCTCCCGTTCGGAACACAACCTTGCTTTTCCACAACCTCCCTGTGACATCTGACCTTGCTCCCCACCGCGAACCAGTTCATCCTAGCCAAAGCGAAAGCAGGGTTTTCATCTTAGACGCGAAGGCCGCAACTCCTTTGTTCTCTGGATTTTGACCTCTAACTCATTTGCTATCTTGTTTTTGCAGACACTTTTTGCGAACTCCGCGCCCCGCGCGGCTTTCCGAGGATAGGTGGGAGGGGGGTACCACCCACTAGTCAGACCGAAAACGCCAAACTAACCGGAAACCCACCTCGCCAACTCGGAGCATGCAAGATTATTTGCAGGCGAAATCCACAGGGCTCGTGCGCAAGAGGCAAGAGATCGAGGCATTTTTTACAAGTTTCTGACATCCGCAATAGACCGCGCCTGTAGGCTGGTTCGCGGAGAGCAAGTCATGAAACGCAGCAAGGTTCATCTTTCGTATCAGGCCGGAGTGGTTGTTCTGATCTGTTTGATAGCAGTCGCTCGGCCAACGCTGGCGACAGCTCAAGAGGGTGCTGCGAGCGTCGACCGTCCAGTTGGTCCGGGATCGACCATTGTGCACAGCATGTTCGGCGGGCAGATCTTCGGCTTCGATATCGATCAGAACGGCACCGAAGGGGTGCTGAGCGAAGCCCGCGATATCAGTGGCGGCAAGGTGCTGGCTGCAGTCGAAACTTTCGATCAGGCGACTGGCAAGATTCTGAAGGTCGTGTCGAAGATCGAGACCAAGGACGATTTCCTAACCTTGGGCATCGTCGGCACCAGTGTAGGGTTGGTGGAGCGCGAACACGTAGGCCAGATTTATGTAGTGAAACGGATTTATGAAGAGCTGAATCCTCTTGCCTCCAATAAATTCACCGGCACATGGACGCCTCCCTTGGCGAGTGACGACATCATTCTGGGGGTCAGCCGTAACCAGCGCGTCTCGACCACCGCGGTGCTTTTTTTTGTGAACAATGCCCATGATTTCGCCACGTCTGTATTCGGCTCGAATGTCGGAGCGAATACATTCGACCCGCCGGTGACTTTAACGGATCCGACATTTCAGTTCGCGAATGCGCCCTCTGTGGCGTATGACAGCGTGACGAACCTCGCGGTGGTTGCGGCATCCGACGGCACGGTAGGTGGTCCGCCGCCGGAGATTGCGTTGGTGGATCTCACGACGGGAACTGTGAACGAGTTCACTGGCATTCCCGGGCCGCCGCCATTTCGACAAGGTTTTATCAACGGGCTGGCAGTGGATTCGGAAGACGGGATCGCCGTCACCACAACTGAAGTTGATTTCCGGGTGGAGTTCTACAACCTGGCAACTCAAACAGGCTTCGCCGTCGTGCTACCTGGGGCGACGGGCCAGATTCAGAGCGGATCGGATGTGGAATACGATCCAGTCAACAAATTATTCTTCGTTGCGCAATCGGTATCAAGCACGGGGCCGGGAAGCAGCATTCAGGTCTACGATACGAAAGGGAACCTGGTCGAGTCGCTGAATGGGTTTAATTTTTCCAACGCCTCCAACGTGGTATCAACGCATATTGCGTTGAACCCGAAGAATCGCAGCGGATACGTGGATGGTCCCGACTCCGGCGTGACGGAGATCCAATCGTTCACGTATTAAAAACGCGCGCCGCGCCCGATACTTACTGCCCGGCCGGCTTCGTGCCGTTCGAGCCATTGTCGAATTCTTCCGCCATCCAGTGCTGGAGTGCGGTGATGTTCTGTGGACGGCCTAGGAAATTCTTGACCAGATCATTGGCTGACATCGAGCCGCCGGGTTCGAGGACGACGCGGCGATAGCGCATGGGGGCATCACCGGCCAGCAGGTTTTGACGATCGAACTGCAGAAAGAAATCTTCCGCAATCACCTTGTCCCAGAGATAAGTGTAATAAGCAGAAGAGTAGCCGCCGAGGTGGCCGAAGGAAGCCCACATGTGTGTGTCAGGCAGAGGCGTGAAGAGGGTGTACTTGCGGGCATCGTCGAGTGTGACCTTATCGAGATCGACGTTCTCAGGCTTGGTCTTGTAAATATCGTAGGAAAGAGCGCTAAAGGAATTTTGGCGTCCGACCCAACCACCGCGTCCGAAAGCAGCGGCGCGGTTCATGCGGGCAACGAGTTCGGCAGGAATTGGTTCGCCAGTCTTGTAGTGGCGCGCGAATTTCGCCAAGCACCTGCGGACTGGCAATCCATTCCTCAAGCATTTGCGAGGGCGCCTCGACGAAATCGGATTCCATGGTGATGCCAGTGATTCCAGCCCACTGCTGCTGGCCGCCGAGGATGTGATGCATCAGGTGACCGAATTCGTGGAAGAAAGTTTGCACGTCGCCATAATCCATGAGGCCGGGATCAGTCGCAGTGGGCGCTGGGAAGTTGCAGACGAGGATCGCTTCAGGAAGTTGCTTGCCGCGAATGCCGTCGAGGACCGGGGCCATTTCTGCATGGCTGAACTTGCCCGGGCGGGGATGCATGTCGAGATAGAAACGTCCGATCGGCTTTCCGCCGTCGATGACGAGCCAGGTTTCAACGGCAGGATCCCAGGAGGGGACATTTTGTTCTTGCTGAAAGCTGACGTGGAACAGATCGGCCGCGGTGTCGAGAATGCCTTGCTTCACTTCCGTGAACGGGAAGTACGGGCCGGACCGATTGAGAATCGAAATCGTACTTGGTGCGGCGGACCAACTCGGCAAGATAGGCCGCGTTCATAATCCCAGATTTCTGTGGCGGAGGGATTGGTCTTTTGTTTTTCGGCGAGCAGCATTTCGAATTCGCGTTTCGACAAGGTCGCGGGAGGCGTCGTTGACTTGCTGGATGAAGTCAGCGATGTTGTGGCCCTTGGCCATCATCTTATCGGCGGCGTTGTAGTCGGCCCATGAGGGATAGCCGAGAAGAGTTGGCGATTTCATAGCGCGTCTTCATGCAGATTGGTGAGGACTTCCTGATTCGTTGGGATAGGCGCGGGTATTGAAGGCGAACGACAGGCGGCGGCGCAGCGAATCGCTTTTCGCGAAAGAGAAGACCGGAAGCGCATCGGGATAATCGGTGGTGATGTGGATTTTTCCGCTCGGCATCGGGCTTGTGACGATCAATGTAATCCTGCGGCAGTCCATCGAGTTCGGAAGGATCGGCCTCGACCACTTTCTTGCCGTCGGAAATGTTGCGATCGAACATGGACTGCTGTTCAGTCGCCTGATCGTTTAGTTTCTTGAGGCGGGCGCGGGTGGCATCATCTTTATCGACGCCGGCGAGACGAAATTCGAGCAGTTGACGCTGCACATAATACTTGGTGGCGGCGTCGGCCTTGGAGAGATCGAGAGCGGCGAGAGCGTTGTATACGTCGTGGTTGAGAGCGATGGCGGTCTGCGCGGCGCTGGCCTTGGTCAGCATGGCGGTGGCGTGATCGCGGAAGGCGGAATCGGGATGGACCTGCTCCATGAGTCCGGCGAAGTAGCCGGCGGAATTATCTGGCGGACGGCTTCGTCGAGAGGGGCGAGAGTGTTCTCAATGGTGCGCGTGCCTTTGACTGCAAGCAACGTGTCGATGGAACTGCTCGGCCGGCCGCGAGACGGTCATTTTCAATTTTTTCGAAGGCGGCGACGTCCGGTTTCGAAGCCCAGATGGTAGGCTTGGGGCACTGAGACGTTTTGAGCGGAGAGGATCGCGCGTCGAGAACGAACGGAAGACAGAAGAAGATAGCCAAGCGCGCAGCGAGCATCATGAGAGAACCTCGTCGAGAAAATCTTTCGCGGGTGGAGCAATTCGGGATCGAGTATTGCGTGTCAAAGAATTGTTGATGAGGGCGTATGACGATGTCAAGCGCGGTCGGGTAAGTGGATCTCAACAATACGGTGGAATGCTGTTCTGTTGGCGAGGCCGGGCTTCGTGCGGCGGACAGCGCCTTCCACACCAGGCGGTGGCTTGCCGCAGATTCTTCAAAGGGACGTTGCTAGCGCCAGCGTTTTATTTCTGGCCAGAGTTGGGCAAGCGAGCCGAATTTCGGTCCGCGGCAAATGAAGACGTCGAATTTCTTGTTCGAGCGCGTACGGATTGTCGGCGCCGAGGTGCCGACGTATTCGACGCTTGATCCAGAGGTCTTCGAGACGTTTGCGGTCATCGTCGAAGACGATCATGCAGTTACCGGAGTAGCCGCGCGGTCCCCAGAGAAACCAGGTTTGATGGCCGCTGAGAGAGTGCGGGAGACCATATTTGCGGACCCAGGAAATCGATGGCGCCGGCCTGGCCGTAATCCTGTGCGAAGATGCCGCACGCCTCGTCCTTGCGTTCTTCCGGGGTGAGGCGGTTCCAGGCCACGGCAGTTTCGGCGACGATTTCTTCCCATCCAAATTGGTCGGCGTACCACTGCGGGAAGGCGGCACCAGCGTGGCTGTGTTCCATGACTGGCAATTTGAAGGGAAGGGTCTTGAGATAGCTGGGGAAATGTTCTGGAGAAAATACAGGCACGGTGATCGGCGCGAGATGAATACCATCGGCGATAAGAATGATGGCGATGGCTGCCTTGAGCCACGTTCGGCGGGAAGGGGCGTGTTCTTGACCGTCTTTCTTGTTTCCGTCTGTCTTCCTTCCGTCTATTGCGGATTCGATGATCACCGCTCCCGCCGCCAGAAGCATGGGATAAACCGGGGCGAGGTAGTAATTCTTTCCGTGCAAGATAAAGAACACGGTGAAGCAAACGAGGTAGCACCAGCCGAGAGCGCGATACGGCTTCAGTCGAGCGGAGAAGAGGAGGGCAAATAATCCGGTAAGCCAGATCGGAGCGGTAAAGGGAAGAACCAGCAATGTCTGCTGAAAGAAATACTGCGGCAGCGGCAGCACGACGTCGCGGCCTTCGGCTCGTATGTTGTGCATCAATTCCAGGAAGGGCCAGTGGTAGTGAAGATTCCAGAGCAGATTCGGAAGGAAAATCAGGAATGCGGCCGCACCGCCGATCCAGATCCAGGGATTGAGGAAGACGCGGCGCTGCTCCGTGAGTAAGAGTCCGACCACCATGCCGAAGCCGAACAGGGCGATGGAATATTTCTCCTGTAGTCCCGATACCGGCGACCACGCCGAACCACAGCCAGTATTTCGGTTGATCGCGCTTGATCGCAAGGATGGCGAAGTAAGCGCAGCCCATCCAGAGGTTGGGTTCGAGGCAGTTGGTGCCAAGCAGGCTTCCGTTGGAGAGATATTGCGGCGCGACGATGGCCGTGATCGCGGCTGAGGAGCAGGGCGTAGCGGCGTCCGCCAAGTTCGCGGGCGAGGACGGCGGTTTGGACAACGAGAAGCGATGAAGCGAGTACGGGGATGAAGCGAATGGCGCGGAGGGAGTCTCCGAGGACGGCGCGGCTGATATGGGTCAGAAACGGAATGAGCGGCGGCTGATCGACGTATCCCCAGGCGAGGTGGTCGCCGCAGGACAATGTAATCGAACTCATCGCGGAAGTAGCCGTAGCGGTTGTTGAAGTAAATATGGAAGAGGAGTTTGGCGAGGGCGATGAGCCAGATCAGGGCCATGCCGGAGGCGAAAATAGATCGGGTATTGCTGCCAGGGCGGAGGTCTTCTTGGTGCATGCGGGAGTATACGCGAAGAGGGCATGAGAGTTCCGGGCCACGGTTCGAGATAGCGGCTAGTTCAGATCAGAACCTATCAATGGTGTCGGCAGCATCGCCGCCGTGTTTTTGTGGCGTCATCAAACTCGATGCACCCATTCCCGATTCCCGCACTGGAGAGAACGCAAAGATGGACACCCTTTAGTATGCTGATTTCAGCGGGATCAAGAGCCTGGCCACCCGCCTCTGCGCATTTCTTTGGGAGCCCTGAAACCGCAGGATTTCTTCAACTTATCGGCATCGCAGCCCACCCGTGAAGCTGCCACGGGTGGGGCATCCAGTTCGAACTGGTTGGAGGAAATACGTTGGCTTGGGGTCAGCCCAGGGTTCGTGTCCTGCGCACACAAATACACAAGCCTGGAAACTCGTTCAGTCATTTAGGGACGCCGCGAGGGAAGGGCTGCGGCGACCGAACGGACGAAGTATCAATGAGGAATCGACAACGGTTAACCTGACCTTTTGCACGGCGTGAAACGCGAAAGAGTATATTAGCGCGTTCAGCAGTTGCCGGGCTTCGTCCGCGGACAGCCGCTTCGACTCCGCTCAGGGCAAGCGAGAGCGGCTGTCCCACATTGATTCCCGAGCGCGATTCTTCGTCTCAGCGCGGGAGTTGTCCTCACATTAAGCCTGAGCGTGAGCCACACACGAAGGTAACGTTCCCCGTTGATTACCTATTCTTGGCGTTAACGGGCTTGTGGTAACGTTTGAATTACCGCATATTCAAAAGGCTTGAATAAGGTTTTTCGTACACGTGTCTTCGTCGACTCGCAAACCGGGCATCCACATGGCGTGGACAACGGTCACGTATCGCAGTGTAGCGCTGATGATACTGGCTGGGGTCGGCGTGTGTGCGTTGGGAATGCGGCTGGCCTTTCCGCAGTTTACCGAGAGCAGCATTAAAGCGGCCGGCAACGTGGCGAACAAAACCCTGGAGCGGGTGGCCGGGATGGCGCCTCCTGCTGGCAGCGGCTTATCTACAGCGCAGCAGGCGCATTTTACGGCGCTGGATGGCACGGTGCGGGTAAAGAAAGGGAACAGCAGCAGCTGGCTGGCGGCGGATTATAACGTCCCGTTAGATAAAGGTGATGTGGTGCAGACCGGCTCGGAAGGTATGGCGAAGGTGGTGTTCAACGATGGCACCAGCTATACCGTGAAGCAGGATTCTTTGATTGTGATTGAAGAAAACTCGGCCAATGACCAGCAGCAAACAAACGTGGCTGTAGCGGTCAGCACCGGAACCGTTGATCTGTCGACGGCGACGTATTCGCAGGGATCGAAATCGCAGGTGATCGTGGACGGAGCGACAGCTTCGCTGGCTCCCGAATCGACGGCGCAGGTGCACAATGATCCGAAAACAGATCAGCACGAGATCCTGATGAAGAAGGGCGCAGGCGAAGTGACGCGCAACGGAGAAACCGTGCAATTGGCGAACTGGGAGAAGGTAAGTTTCCAGGCAGCAGCTCCGCACATGGAAAAGGCAAAGGGTACGGGACCTCCGACGCCGATATCACCGGCTAACATGGCGCCCATTTTCACTTCGGGTGAGTCCACCAAAGATGTGGAATTTTCCTGGACAGCCATGGCCAATGCAACGGGATACCGGCTGCGCATCTCGAGGAATCCATATTTTTCTTCTACACTGGTGGATAAGAGAGTGAACACCGCCGACGTCACCGTCACGAGTCTGGGGGAAGGTGCGTACTACTGGGTAGTGCAGTCGTACGAAGCCTCAGGGAAAGAGTCGGTGGAGAGCGAAAAAAATCGCTTCACCATCATTCCCAAAGGAAAACAGACGGAAGCCATCGATCTGGAACTGGATCCCTTCATTCAGCACGGACATGTGATTGAAGTCACCGGTAAGACCCAAATCGGGGCCCGCGTGATGGTGAATGGGCGGGAGGTGCCGATGGTTACTACGGACGGCACGTTCCATTACTTCACGCCACCGCTGGCGACCGGTGAAGCTGTGATCACGGTGACGGCGCAGACATCCCAGGGCGGAGTGAACACGCAACAGAAGAAGATCATTATTCAGTGAGTCGATTCAGTAATTCGCAGGAGTAGTTCGTTTGTGCCGGGTTCGCCCGGAATTGAAAAGGCAAAAGCGAGAGAAGACTTCGTCATGTCAAGCAACGGCTTTCATTCATCACGTTCCCATAACCTCCGGTCTTTATTCAGCCTGTTCTCAAGCGATCTGGCGATCGATCTGGGGACGGCCAACACCTTGGTGTACGCGCGCGGCAAGGGCATTGTAGTCAACGAGCCCTCCATTGTCGCCATCAACAAGAACACGGGCGAGGTGGAGGCCGTAGGCAAAGAGGCGAAAGAGATGCTGGGGCGAACGCCCGGCAACATCGTCGCCATCAAGCCGATGAAGGACGGCGTGATCGCCGACTTCAAGGTCACGGAAAAGATGTTGAACTACTTCATCCAGAAGGCGCACAACCGGAAGATGCTGGTGCATCCGCGGATTGTGATTGGAGTGCCTTCGGAAATCACGCAGGTGGAAAAGCGGGCGGTCATGGATTCGGCCTACCGCGCGAAGGCCAGCGAAGTGCACCTGGTGGAGCAGGCCATGGTGGCGGCGATTGGAGCCGGGCTGCCGATTACGGAACCGAGCGGCAACATGGTAGTGGATATTGGCGGAGGCACGACGGATATCGCCGTGATCTCTTTGAGCGGCATTGTGTACTCGCGATCAGTGCGGATGGCGGGCAATCAGATGGACGAAGCCATCATGAATTATCTGAAGCGGAAATATAATTTACTGATTGGCGAGCGCACGGGCGAACAGATCAAGATGGAAATAGGATCGGCTCATCAGCTGGACAAGCCGATGACGATGGAAATCAAAGGACGCAACCTGATCGAGGGCGTGCCGAAGACGATTACGGTGGATGATGGAGAAATTCGGGAAGCGCTGAGCGAATGTGTATCGACGATCATGAACGCGATTCGCGTGGCTCTGGAACGGACTCCGCCAGAACTTTCTGCCGACATCAGCGACCGCGGGATCGTGCTGACGGGCGGTGGGGCATTGTTGAAGAACTTGGATAAGCGCATTCGGGAAGAAACCGGACTGCCGGTTTCTATTGCCGACGATCCGCTCTGCAGCGTGGTCTTGGGCACGGGCAAGATGCTCAGCGATTTCAAGCTGCTGAGAAAGATATCGATTGAGTAGAAGGGGTAGCCGGTGCCCAGTACCTATACCGGGAAAACAAAACCGCACGCTTTGCTGGGTACTGAATACTCGGCGTTGTCAACAGCATTATGGAATCTGTACTCGGCCGTTACCGCAACCTGACCATCCTGGTAGGAGTGTTGTTCCTGCAGATCTTGGGGCTTGCGGTACAGGTGAAACGTAGCGGGGATGCAGCGAATACGCGTCTGATCCGCATCTGGGCGGTCGATACGATTACTCCTTTCGAGCGCATGCTGGTCTGGACGCAGAACAGCAGTGGCAATCTCTGGCATAACTATTTTTTCCTGCGCGGAGTGAGGGCGGAGAACCGCCAACTCAAGCAGCAGATCGAGGAAATGCGCCTGGAACAGGTGCGCCTCAGCGAAGATGCCGAGCAGGCACACCGCTTGCAGGAGTTACTGGCGTTTAAAGAGCAATACATCGGCAAAACGGTCGCGGCGCAGGTCATAGGATTCGGAGGCAGCGATCTTTCTCGAATCGTCTACATCGATAAAGGCAAGAATGATGGCATTGAGAAGGATCTTGCGGTGATCAACGCCAAGGGAATCGTCGGCAAAGTGCTGGAAGTGTTTCCGCGGGTTTCACAGGTGCTTCTGATCAATGATCAAACCAGCGGCGCGGGCGCGATGCTTGAGAAGTCGCGGCTGCAGGGAGTGCTGAAGGGAACTCCGGATGGGGCGGTGATTCTGGAACGAGTGATGGCGGACGAGCAAGTTGCTCCGGGAGACGTGATTCTGAGCAGTGGAGGAGACCGGATATTTCCCAAAGGGTTGCCGGTGGGCACAGTAACAAAGGTGAGCCCAGGGCGGGAAATGTTTTTGAAGATCGAGGTGAAGCCAGCCGCCGATCTTAGCCGCCTGGAAGAAGTGCTGGTGGTTACCGAAAAGCGGGAGCAGGAAGCAGTGGCCGATAGCGGAACGCGGGTGCGCGCGGCTGACATTCTGGCGCAACGTTTGCCTTCCGTACCCGATAAGCCTGTGGTGGATGCCGCCGCAGGGTCAGATAAAGTTGCTGCTCCGGCTGCTGTGGCGAACGGTAGTGCCAGTGTGCCGACGGGGTCAGCAAAACCGGACACCACTGTTAGCAAGCCTACCGCGGCAGCTTTGCCGGCCGTTCGATCTACAGATCCGACTGCTGTAACTCCGAATAATGCGAAAGCGAAAATTGTGACTTCGGGCAGTGCGGGCGCGGCGGGCAGCGTGTCCGGCAAGCCGCAAACGACCACGGATTTGGCTGCGAAGAAGCCGGCGCCGAAGGCGGCTTCGGGCGATGCTGTCGTGAATACTGGTGCTGCCACTCCAACCGGATCAAGCGACACAATTCCGGCAAAGCCAGCGCCTGTCCGACCTAAGGCTCCGGCGCCGCAACCACCGGCGGCGGACGACAATCCTCACTAGCGTGCCCATTACTTACACATCAGGGGAGCAGATTGAGGTTTACCGGTTCAGTATTCCGGTGACAGTAGGCGTGCCGTTACTGGCACTCTTTTTGCAATCATTTTTGCCGAAGCTGATTCCCTCGTTCGCCATTTACTTTGACCTGCCATTACTGGTGACGATTTTTTTCGCGATTTCGCGGCGCAATCCAATTTCCGGACTTTTTACCGGCGCTGCCATTGGACTCGCGCAAGACATGCTGGGTGCGTATCCGATTGGAATCTACGGCATCGCGAAGACGGTTGTGGGTTACGGAGCATCGTCGCTGGGCGCGAAGCTGGACGTAGAGAATGCCGGCGCGCGGTTTCTGGTCACGTTAGGCTTTTATCTGGTGCACGCGGCCGTTTACTTCACCGTAGCTCGAGGCATGGTGAATATGACGCTGCACTGGAGTTGGAGCCGCGGGATCATTGCTGGTCTGTCGAATGCTGTTCTGGGCGTGGGACTGTATTTCGTGCTGGATAAGTTCAAGCAGCGAACTTAGGCGGACTTGCGCCCCTTCGAGTGCGGTTTCAGGGCGAGCGAGTTCGCCGGTGACCTTCGTTATGGGAGCTAACATCCTTAACGCGAGCGACGCATTACAATAAAGACAACTTCCCGAGAGGATAAAAAGGTATTGGCTCCGGCCTGGGTTTGCCCAAGCACTCCTGAAGCCGAAGCCTGATTCCTGAAGCCCGATGTTTGGTCGCGACGAAAAAGTATCGGCCATCCGCCTGACGGCGGCGCAGTACATCATCCTGGCCATCTTCCTGGTGCTGGCTTACGGACTGTGGAAGCTGCAGGTGATGGAGAGCGGCTACTATGCCTCGGCGGCGGAGAAGAACCGCATTCGCAATGTGCCGATCCTGGCGCCACGCGGCAAGATTCTGGACCGCGAAGGGCGCATCATCGTGGACAACTATCCGTCGTTCTCGGCGCTGCTGCTGCGCGATTCTTCCCGGGATCTCAATGCGGACGCGGACCTGATTGCCCAGGGCTTGCATCTCGACGCGAACGAAGTGCGCACGCGCATCCGTCACTTCGCGTCCATGCCGCAGTACCAGCCGATTTTCCTGAAGGAAGACATCACGCCGGATGAGCTGGCCTTCATCGACGCGCATCGCAACGAATTGCCTGAACTCGATACCATCCGCGCTGACCGGCGCTTGTATCCGCGCAACGGATTTATGGCGCACTTGATCGGCTACGTGGGCGAAGTGACCGAAGACATGCTCAACCAGCCGCAGTTCGAGTTGTATAACCCGGGCGATGTGGTGGGAGTTTCCGGAGTGGAGCGGCAATACAACAATGCGCTGATGGGAAAGAATGGGGCGCGCCGTGCGCTGGTGAATAGTCACGGCCGCGAAGTAGGACTGTTGGGAGAGACGGACGCGATTCCCGGCAAGCAGTTGAAGCTCACCATCGACATCGATCTGCAGATTGCGGCCGAGGAAGCGCTGGAAGGAAAGAATGGAGCCATCATCGCGATGGATCCGCATACTGGAGAGATCCTCGCGATGGTCAGCCGTCCGACTTTTGATCCGAACGATTTTGCGGTTCGGGTTTCACGCGATGAATGGAACAAGCTGGTTACGGATCCGGACAAGCCTCTGCTGAACAAGGCGATTCAGGCGCAGCTGGCGCCGGGGTCAACGTTCAAGATCATTATGTCGGTGGCAGGTTGGCAGGAAGGCATTGCGCAGGATCTGCATGTGAATTGCACGGGCGGCGCGGAGTTCTACGGACGTCGGTTCGGATGCTGGGTGAAAGGCGGCCACGGTCCGGTCAGCCTGGAGAAGGCGATTTACCAGTCGTGCGACGTATTTTTCTATACGCTGGCTAATAAGTTAGGGATTGACCGAATCGCGAAATACGCGACCGCTCTCGGCCTCGGACAGAAGACTGGGATCGACTTGCCCAACGAAGTGAGCGGCGTAATGCCTTCGGAAGAATGGAAGATTCGCAACTTCAAACAGAAATGGTTTGCCGGAGAAACGATCTCGGTTGGAATTGGGCAGGGGGCGGTGGCGCTGACGCCCGTGCAATTGCTAAGGGCAATCTCGGCGATCTCCATGGGCGGTCGAATGGTGGTGCCGCACGTGGTAGATCCGCAGGGGCTACCCAGCGGATACGTGGAAACCAGTCACGTGACGGAAACCAAGAATGTTCCGATCGATCCGAATGGATGGACGTTCATTACGGATGCGATGTCACGGGTTTTGTTGCCCGAGGGGACTGCCCCTTCGGCGCATGTCCCGGGGATTGATATTGCAGGCAAGACGGGATCGGCGCAGATTGTTTCGCTGGCCACTCGGGCTAAATTCAAAAACAGCGAAGCCCTGGCACAGAACGGATGGTTTGTGGGATTCACTCCGCGGCGCAATCCCGACGTTGTGGTTTGCGTTCTGTTCGAAGGTGGCGAGCACGGCAGGTTGGCCGCGAGAGTAGCGACGCAGGTGGTGAAAGCGTATGTCGACAAGCAACGACGCTTGCCCAATAAGATGGTCGAGAAGACGAAGAACGATGGCAAGGTTGATATGGGCGGACTCTGGACGGCGCCGGAGGGCGACAAGTTGGAGGGTGGGAGCTTCCCTGTCAACTTGGGGAAGAAGCCTTTGGTGGTGGCAGCCGCTGCACCAGGAATTCACTAATGAAGTCTGATTCTGGATGCGAGTGCGCGAAGTGGATTGCGAAAAAGCTAGGAGCTAAGAGCTAGAAGCTGTCTTTATGTCACGTTACGTTTCATTCCGCGATTTTGACTGGCTGCTGCTGGTCTTTGTGTTGATGATCTGTGGGCTGGGTGTGATGGAGATTCGCAGCGCCACGATGCACACCAAGTTTGTGGGTTCGCACGTCAAGCAGATTTACTGGGTTGCGGCCGGTGTAGGGATGATGTTCTTAATCAGCTTGGTGAATTACCAAGCTCTGCTCGACCGGATTCACTGGTTTTACATCGCAGCAGTTGGTTCGCTAATGGCCGTATTGCTTTTTGGGCAAAAGTATTTAGGAGCGAAGCGTTGGATCAAAATGCCAGGGGGCAATCACTTCCAGCCTTCGGAATGGGTGAAACTGATTCTGATTCTTGCAATGGCCAAGTTTTTTGCAGACTTGCGACACCGCGAACTTTCCTGGCCGGATTTTATGAAAGCTGGGGCCATCGTAGTGATTCCGATGCTCCTGGTGTTGAAGCAGCCTGACCTGGGCACCGGTCTTACCTATGTGCCAATTGCGATCATGGGAGTGTTTCTGGGGGGAATGCAGTGGAAGCAGGGGTTACTCGTGGCAGTGCTCGCTGCGGTGGGCGTGGGAGCGGTATTTTTCATTCCCCGGGTTCACGTTCTCAAGTCCTACCAGAAGCAGCGGCTAACCAGTTTCATGGACCCCGAAAATGATCCCCAGGGGACGGGGTACCAAGTTGAGCAATCCAAGATTGCCGTGGGGTCGGGAGGGTTATGGGGCGGGAAAGGCTCGCAAACGCATGGTGCCTTCCTGCCGGTTCCACAAACGGACTTTATATTTGCGGCATTTTCCGAGGAACATGGATTCGTGGGCGCGCTCGGGGTTCTGCTGCTATACTTCATTGTGCTGATGCGTTTGACGCAGAACGCGCAAACAGCGCCCGACCGCGCTGGCACGTTCGTAGTGATGGGTGTGGTGGCTGTGCTTAGTTTCCATATCCTGGTCAATGTCGGCATGGTGGTCGGTTTTATGCCGGTCACTGGAATACCTTTGCCGCTAATGAGTTACGGTGGGTCTTCCGTTCTATTCATGTTCCTGGCGCTGGGGATGGTCATGAATGTTCGTATGCGCCGGTTTGTGAATTAGCTGGTTGGGCCAGCTAATGGACCGTGAAGTTAGAAGTGGGAAGACGGCAGAGAACAATTTGCTGCGCTGATTCCGGCGCAGCCACAAAATATCGATCGCCCTCGCGTAAAGGGGGCATTTCACCGGTTAGGTAGAGAGATTGATGGCCGGGCAGGATTGAAGCAATAAAGCTGCTGGCAGGGAAACGGCCCCCCGACTGGAAACGGTCTGAGAGTGCGGTCACAAACCCGGCAGACGAAAGCGAAAAGTGCAGAAGATACCCAAGCTTGTGCAGCGGATTCGGTCAGGGAGCAAACTCCCGAGCCCAAGCCGTCCCCTATCTGGGGGCCAGTCTCGCGACGCTCGATCCTACCTGTTCCTTCCTCTCTTCATCCGGTGAAGCCCATCCGACTCCGCTAGGCGAGTCAGGACGGGACCGGAGTGTCCATGAATAAAGAGTTGTTTGTTTCTTCCACGCCTCACGAAACGAAGGTGGGGATGGTGGAAGATGATCTGCTCGCGGAAATCTACCTCGAGCGCGAAAATGAATACACCCTGGCAGGATCCATTTACAAAGGGCGCGTGACACGCGTGCTGCCCGGCATGCAATCGGCCTTTGTTGACATCGGCTTGGAGCGCGATGCCTTTCTGTATGTTTCCGACTTTATGGAGTTGGAAGAACACGATGAGGATGTAACGGATGTGGTGCCGGCGAACCGCGGAGTGCAGGATTTGCGGACTCCGCAGACGCGTGGGGAAAGCGAAAAGCCGGAAGCGTCCGGTAGTGAGGGCGCGACGGAAGCCCTGCCCGGAGAAGAATCGAGTTTTGGTTTCTCCGGTGCGGAAGAATTGGAGGAGGGGCAACCGGCGATGGTTGCAGGTTCAACCGAACCATCCGCGGGTAGAGATTCGCAAGAACGTGAGCGCGGAGCCTGGCGAGGACGGCGGCGCCGGCGAGGTGGTCGTCGCGATGGCCGGGGCGGCGAAGGACGGGATCGAATCGAGCCGCGTGTGGCAGCGCCGGTGATCGAAACTGCAGCGCCGGTAACCCTTCCTCGACAACAAGAGTCAGGGAGGAGCCAGCAGTTCGGGCCTCCGGCTGGATACCAGCCCATGATCCTCCCGGGCGAGTCGATTTCCAAATACCGAGGATTGACGCAAGCACCGGCACCCGCGCAATCGTTTGCGCGCGACGAGCGAGAACTGCAGCCCGCCACCGAGCTAGGTGGAGAGGCCGCACCCATTGCTGCAACTTTCCCGGACGATGAGCCGATTTTTGCCAGCGCCGAATCCGTCACGCGCCAAACAGCGGAAGAGGTGGAGGTACATCCCGAGCATGAGGATGTACAGCCGGTCGAGGCAAAAGTTGTGGAGTCGGCCTCAACGTCGGTGGATTGGAATCGTGAATTTCACCGTCGGGATGGGGAGCGGGCCGCGACAGCTAGCGCAGCTTCTGCAGCCATGATGCAAGAAACCGTGCAGGAAAACGAAGGCAACAGAGCGCTTCCGCAGGTTTCCGATGAGTCGGTTACGGCGGCTACCGAACAGGTAGTAGCTTTCGCAGCGCCCGGAACTCTGGAAGAAGAAACCATTGATGAGGAAGAGGCGGACACGGTCCGCTACGAGCAGTCCTCTGACGAGGGTTACGAGGAATTTGAAGAGGAAACGCGGGCTGCCGGCCAAACGGGTGAGGAAGCAGGACGGCGCGAGTTCTCTGAAGTTCGTGAGACCGTCGAAGAGATTCACATGACGTCGCTTGCAGAGTCGGGTGCGGCACCAGCCGAAGGCAGCGCACCAGAGACGGAGGAAGACACCGAGGAACTGGAACTGGAAGAAGCTCAGGCGAAAGCGGAGGCGTTACTTGACGCGGAAGCCCGGGGAACTGGCTCGGTGGATGCGCGGGCGGAAGTCCGGGCACCAGCCTCAACCGCTGGTTACACGCAGAGAGCGCCACGTCCGCGTCCAGGCTATGATCGCCGGGGTGGTGCGCGACGACCTGGCGGCCGCCGCTTCCAGCGCCGCGAACAGCAGGAAGTTCCGAAGATCAGTGACCTTCTGAAAGAAGGTCAGGAAATTCTGGTGCAGATTGCCAAGGAGCCGATTGGGAAAAAAGGCGCGCGCATTACGAGCCACATCGCGCTGCCCGGACGCTTTCTGGTTTATATGCCGACGGTGAATCACACCGGGGTCTCGCGCAAGATTGCTTCTGACGAAGAGAGGCAACGCCTGAAGCGCATCGTGATGAGCGAGCGCGAAAATGGCCATGGCGGTTTCATCGTTCGAACCGCTGCCCAAAGCGCCAGCGAAGAAGAGTTACGGGCAGATATTCGTTTCCTGAAAGGCCTGTGGAACGACATTAAGACTCGCGCCGAGGCGTCGAAGCCACCGGCGCTCATCTATCACGATCTCAATGTGGTCGAGCGTGTTCTGCGGGATCAGGTGACGTCCGATTTCTCAGTGATCTGGGTCGATACCGAACCGGAATACGAACGCATACTACGCTTCTTCAATCGCTTCCAGCCCGGACTGGTCAAGCGTGTGAAGCTCTACACTAAGGAGACGCCGCTGTTCGAGCAGTTCGGCCTGGCCGAAGAAATGAACAAGGCGCTGAAGTCCAAAGTATGGCTGAAGAGCGGAGGCTACATCGTAATCAACCAGACAGAAGCGCTGGTCGCGATTGACATTAACACCGGCAAGTACGTGGGCAAGACCTCGCGATTGGAAGACACGATCGTAAAGACGAACGTAGATGCGATCAAGGAAATCGTCCGGCAAATTCGGCTGCGCGATCTGGGCGGCATCATCATTATCGACTTCATCGATATGGATGAACGGCGCAACCGGCAGCGCGTGATGCAGGCTCTGGAAGAGGAACTTCGTCACGATCGGGCTCCCTCGAAGGTGCTGCAATTCAACGATTTTGGCCTGGTTGCGATCACTCGCAAGCGAGTGAAGCAATCTCTAGAACGCACGATTGGCGCGCCTTGCCCTTACTGCCAATCCACGGGCTATGTGAAGTCGCTGACCACCGTGGCGAATGAGATCTACGTGGAGATGCGCAAGATTGCGAAGCATCTGGAACACGAAGACGTTATGCTGCGGGTGCATCCGGATGTGGCCAAGGAGTTGAAGGGAAACAATGCGCGCCTGCTGAATGAGATGGAAGAACTCACCAAGCGGACGATTATTGTGAAGAGCGATCCTGCGCTGCATCAGGAACAGTTCGATATCAATTAGCTGTCAACCATCAAGCGTAGCCATCAGTGCCCATGTGGGGACAGCCGCTTATTCGACTCCGCTCAGAGCGGGCTCGCGGCTCTCCCTCTGGGCGAAGCCTGGTTGCTTTTAAGTCAACGGCTCGATTCCGACTCGGGTTGTTTGGCGGAACTGCTCTCCGCCATAGCTGCGATCTTCCGCAGCATGCCTCTAAAGATCCATTGATGCACAGGATAAAGAGCGTACCAATATAGAAGACCTGGCAATCCCGCAGGATCGAAAATCGCAGTTTGCCGAATAACGGACCCACGGCCATCCGGTTCAACCTCAAACTGGAGCCAAGCGCGGCCGGGAACTTTCATCTCAGCCGCGAGGCTCAGGCGGCGATCCGGTTCAAAGGCCTCCACTCGCCAGAAATCCAGAGCATCGCCCGGGGCTAGCATGTGAGGGTCCCGACGTCCCCTGCGCAGTCCAACGCCGCCAACCAAAAGATCCAAAGAGCCACGCAGCCACCACAAAAAATTGGCGAAATACCAGCCGTTCGCACCTCCGATCTGCCGCACCGGAGCAAATGCTGACGGTGGGGGCACCGACACTTGTACAGTCCGGGAATCCACGAGCCTCGTTCCCAGTTGCACGCCGCCCCACGTCTTAGTTTTCCCACTTGACGAGAGCGCATCCGACCAATGAGTTACTGCAAATTCCTGGTCTTCGTGCCGAAGCGCTCTCTCGATCGCCTCAGTCAAACCTTTCGGCTTGATGCGAAATGCCTTCAGGGCGGCTGGATCGCTTACCAGTGTTGGGTTGCGCATGCTATCGACAAGCTTGCGGCCGACGCGAGCATACACAGGAGTTACCAGGCCTAGCCACAAGCTGGAAAGACGAGGCGTTAAGACTGGAACCGGAATCATCCACCGGCGCAGGCCGCACAGCCGGGCATACTCGTGCATAATGTCGCCATAGCTCACCTGATCGGCTCCGCCGATTTCATATATCGCTTCGTGTCCCGCCGGAAGGTCAAGTGCCGCCATCAAGTAAGCGATCACATCTTCTACGGCGATGGGCTGGGCCTTCACGTCAACCCATCGCGGGCAGATCATCACGGGCAAGCGCTGGACGAGCGCACGAATCATTTCGAAGGAGAGGCTGCCGGAGCCGATTACGATCGATGCGCGAACTTCGATTGTGGGGACACCAGACCCCCGCAGGACATCCGCCACTTCGTGGCGGCTTCGCAGATGAGCGGAGAGTGCTTGATCCTGCTTTCCGAGGCCCCCCAAGTAGATGATGCGCCGTAATCGCGATTCGCGTGCGGCGTCGGCGAAGTTTTGCGCCGCACGCCGGTCCTCCGCCTCGAACTGTCCGGGAGACCCCATGGAGTGGACGAGGTAATAGGCCGTGTGTACACCTGCCATTGCAGGGGCGAGTGAACCGCGATCCAGACAATCTGCCTGCAAAATTTCCGTGGCAGGAGAGACTCGTGTCTTGAGAAAATCCGGTCTGCGAGCAAGACAGCGGACGGGCCAATCGGCTTTCTCGAGCGTCTTGAGCAGGCGGCCTCCGATATAGCCGGAGGCTCCTGTTAAGAGAACAAGTGGAAGACGATTTTCGCCCACCAGGAACCTCCTCGCACAAATTCGGGTCAGGTGACCTGATACTAGCATTCGCCCCAGACCCTCTCTATTTTGGGGGTTCCGGGCGCAGAATTCTATTTACATGCGAGAACTCTGTGGAGGGCGGATGACCTGCGATCGGTTCTAGCTGCCGGGATGTGCCAAAGTCTTCACCGCGATATCTGCGCGAGCACGCAGTTTCTGAACGGTTTCGCGAATTTCTTTCGCAGAGGATGCGGCATCGCTACTTTCGGCGTGCTGGGCAACACTTCCGGCTTCTTCGGTTGTGGTGCTGGCGATGTCGAGTAGGACTACGAGCGCGTCGGCATGCAGCTTCCACAACGACGACATGCTTTGGCTGCGCTTGAGCTCTTCCAGTTCGGTGTTCACTCGTGCAATGCAGGAGACCAGGCGTATCAGGGTGCGTGCGACGTCGGCCCGAAGACTTTTCTCTTCAAGAAATCCGGCGTTGTAGGCGTCGGCTTCGGCTGGCGTCAGGGTAAGGTTGAAGAAGCGCATGGGGACAATCTGTCGATATTTGGGATCGGCCACGCGGACGAAGACGCGAATCGATTCCTCGACTCGCCGTAACTTGCCTTCCTCAGCCGAAATTTGTTGTGCGGTAATCGCTGGCGGCTGAAATGCTTGAGCCGGTGCGGGAGTTTTTGCGACCGCAACGCGCGCGGGTTTCGCCGCCGCCGCTGCTCCTGTACCTCCGGTGGCGGCCATGCCACGTCCTGCCGTTGGAGCGAGCAATGACTTGCGAATGGGGGGACGCCGGTCGAGCTCTTTTTTCAGCCGGGAGACTCGCCTGAATTTTTCCAGAGCGCTGCCGTAATCGGCCTGGAGCATTTCTTTTTGTTCGATCGCAGCCACGTGTTCCACGGTGACTTCGACGCCATCCACGGTGCTGAGAATGCTGCCACCCATTTCGTCGAGGGCCTGGGCAAATTGCTTAATCTCACTCAAGGCTTTCGAGAATAGTTCATCAAAGCGGGCGCCGAATGCCGCGTTATGGGCTGCAACCGTCGCGAGCACGCCGGGATGATAGAAGGACGAATCCAGCCAGCGTTTCAACTCGCGTACGCGGGAGACGATTCCCGAGTCCATGAGGGAATTGAAGTCTCGATAGCGCGCGATTTCCTCGCGTAGAGGATCGAAATTTCGCAGCAGCTGCACATGTTCTTCGGGCAGCGAAGGCACATCCGTATCCGCCAGAATTTCGATCAGCGCAATTTCAAAGGGAGAAAGAGGCAGCGCACCATCCAGACCGTAGCCTTGTTGCTGCCATTGCCCGTGAACACGAGGATGGCGATACAGGAAAGTTGAAATCAAATCCGTCTTATCGCGATTGATGTCGCTGGGCTCGCGGCGCCTTACGAAGTAGCGGAGGAGAGCCTCGGCAACTTCCGAATCGGTGTCTGGTGTTAGCGCCTGCCGTAACATAGCAGGGCTGATCGCCATGTCCAGCACATGCAGCCAGCGGTACATGCGGGAGAGAGTCTCCGGAAGGTCGCGATCGATATGGCGAAGCGCAAGCTCGTCGAGGCCGCCGGGCAAGGGAACCTCGCCTCCAAGCAGGTCGCGCAGCAGCTTCTGATAAAAACCCTGGACAGTAGCCAGGATAGCTAACTCAAATTTAAGATCCTCGGCCAAGAAAGCTCCGCGAGCGAAATTCTCCCGTCGAATAAGGGAATTCTTTACTGCTGTTCAAGTAAAGATGAAAGTTACTCCCTCGGCAAGTTACTACCGGAGCGACACTCTTACGCGATGATTTCCGCTTCCCAGAAGGGCATGGACTTTCGAGTAAGGCGTGCCCCTAGAAAACTACCGTCTTGTTGCCATAGAGCAGGATGCGATTTTCCACGTGCCATCGAACGGCGCGCGAGAGTACCACTTTTTCCAGATCGCGGCCTTTGCGGATGAGGTCTTCGACGGTGTCACGGTGAGAGACGCGCACTACATCCTGTTCGATGATGGGGCCATCGTCGAGAACTTCGGTGACATAGTGGCTGGTGGCACCGATCAGTTTCACGCCGCGCTCAAAGGCTTGATGGTAAGGCCGGGCGCCGACGAAGGCGGGCAGAAATGAATGATGAATGTTGATGATCCGCTGCGGGTATCTCGCGACAAAATCGTTGGAGAGAATCTGCATGTAACGCGCGAGCACCATGAAATCCGCTTGGTGTTTCTCTACCAGAGAATGGATGTCTGCTTCGGCTGTCTGCTTGTTCTCTTTGGTGATCGCGATCACGGTATAAGGGATCTTGTAGAAATCAGCGAGAGCTTGATTGTCGGGATGATTCGAAATGATCAGCGGGATTTCGCATGCGAGTTCACCGCTCTGGTGACGGTAGAGAAGGTCGACGAGGCAGTGATCATATTTCGAGACCAGAATAATCATGCGCGGCCGATGTGAGGGCTGCGCCAGGCGCCATGTCATCTGAAATTTCTCCGCGATTGGGGAGAAATGTCTGGTGAAGTCGCGAAGGTCTTTATCGGTGAGGTCGATGTCGAAGTCTTTGGGATCGAACTCGACGCGCATCAGGAAGAGTCCGGATTCTTCGTCGGCATGTTCGTCGGCGTGGAGGATGTTGCCGCCGTGGCGATAGACGAAGTCGGCGATGGTGGCGACTTCGCCTTTGGCGTCGGGACAACTGACGAGGAGGATGGCGGAATTCTTCATGCCGGTGGTGGTAAAGCGGTCGTCAGCGGCCAGCTGCATAGATCCTTCGGCGCGAGATGCGCGCCTCAGGATGACAGATCTTTATTTCTTTAAAAGCTTTGAGATTTCTCTCGCGGCGTTCGCACCCGAGCCTCCGGTCAATCCCGCGCCGGGATGGGTTCCGCTGCCGCATAAATATAAATTTTCGATCGGTGTTTTATAGCGCGCCCAATCGAGTAGAGGACGCATGGTAAAGAACTGATCGAGAGCTAGATCACCGTGGAAGATTTGTCCACCGGTCAATCCGTAAACATCTTCGAGATCCTGCGGGGTAATAATTTGGTGGGTCAGGATCAGTTCCGGAAGATTCGGGGCATACTGCGCCAGAGTCTGCACTACAGTTTGACCCAGCGCCTTGCGTTGGCTCTCCCAATCGCCTTTCAGTTTGTAAGGGGCATACTGCATGTAGATCGACATGACGTGCTTGCCGTCGGGTGCGAGGGTGGGATCGGTGAGCGAGGGAATGGCAACTTCGAGATAGGGCGCTCGCGAAAAATTGCCGTACTTCGATTCATCGAAGGCGCGCTCCAGATAATCGATTTCCGGCCCGATTTGAATGCGGCCCTTTAGAGCGGCGCTGTCAGCATTTTTTAATGCAGTGAAATTTGGCAGGGCAGAAAGAGCGAGGTTGACCTTGGCCACGGTTCCATTGCCGCGGTAGTGCTGCAGCTTTTGCACGAAGTCTGGCGAGAGATGAACGGGATCGGTAAGCTTGAGCAGCGTACGTTTCGGATCGGCGTTTGAGATGACCGCTTTTGCTTCGATTTCTTCGCCGGTGCTGAGCAGCACGCCGGTTGCGACACCGTCTTTCACACGAATCTCGATGACTTCCGCACTTGTGCGAATTTCAACTCCAGCGGCTTTCGCAGATGAAGCCATGGCTTGCGTCAGTGCACCCATTCCACCAGCGGCGAAAAAGCTGGAGCCGGTGGGATGAGGATCTCCGGCTGCGCGGATAAGCAGTTGCAGGCTGCTGCCGGCGGACCACGGACCGAGGAAAGTTCCGAAAATTCCACGAGCCGCGATGACGGCGCGCAGCAACTCGGTCTCGAAATATTCCGCTACGAGATCTGCAACGGCCATCGGTCCCCAACGCAGGACGCGGTACATATCCCGCTTGCCAAGGTTGCGGAGGGCGCGGCCGGTCTTGAGCATGCTCCAAAGATCGCCGCTGCTGGGATGATCGATATCCGGCGGCAGGGTGGCAAGTGCTTCGGCCAGAACTTTGCTGATTTTTCCCAGAGACTTCTCAAACTCAGGATACTTCGCTGCGTCTCTCTGCGAGAATGCGGCAATCGCTTGCGCGGATTTGTTCTCATCCTGATAAAGAGAGAGTGCGCGGCCATCGGGCGAAAACGTGGTGACGCACGTTTCTGGCGTAATGGTCTTCAGGCCATGACGCTCCAACTGCATGTCGCGAACGATGTCGGGACGAAGCGGTCCCGCAGTATGAGCGAGGGTGGAACAGCGAAAGCCGGGATGGAACTCGTCGGTGATGGCCGAGCCGCCGACCTGTTCGCGTCGCTCGAGGACGAGGGGTTTGAATCCCGCCTTGGCCAGGTAAAAAGCGGTGACCAGGCCATTGTGGCCGCCGCCAATGATGACGATGTCGCGCTTCGCCTCTGGCATGTTACGCCGCTCCCCCAAGGTCTTTCAGCATTTCGAGTGCAGCCAGTCGTCCCGGCGCGCCCATGATTCCGCCGCCGGGGTGCGTGGCCGATCCACACATATATAGGTTCCGAATCGGCGTTCGGAAACGCGCGTAGCCGGGCGCGGGGCGCAGAAAGAAAAGTTGTTCCAGTGAAAGTTCTCCCTGAAAAATATTGCCTTCGCTCAAGCCCCACTCCCTTTCGAGATCAAGCGGGGTCACGACTTGGCGATGCAGGATGATGTCTTTGATGTTGGGCGCGTACTCGGCAATCGTGTTGACCACGGTGTCGCCGAAAGCTTCTTTCTGATCGTCCCAGTTCAAGCCGGGGCGCAATTTGTAAGGCGCGTATTGCACGAAACAGGAAAGCACGTGCTTGCCGGGGGGAGCAACCGAGGGATCGGTGAGCGAAGGTATGACCATGTCAATATACGGCTTGCGGGAGAAGTTGCCGTACTTGGCATCGTCGTAGGCTCGCTCCATGTATTCGACTGAAGGTGAAATCGAGATCGCACCACGCAGGTGTGCGCCGGGTCCGGGCATGCACTTGAAATTCGGCAGCGCATCCAGCGCCATGTTCACTTTTCCGGACGAACCGCGATACTTGAAGCGGTTGATATCTTCTAGAAAGTCGGCGGGAAGTTGGTCGGCCTCGATGAACTTGTTAAAGGTAAGCCGCGGGTCAACGCTAGAGGAAACTGTTTCCGCGTAGATTTCATCGCCATTATCGAGAACAACACCTTTGGCTTTGCCGTCCTTGACGATGATTTTCGCGATGGCGGCCTGGGTACGGATCTCGACCCCGGCTTCTCGCGCCGCGTCGCCGATGGCGTTTGATATTGCGCCAGTGCCGCCGCGCGCGAATCCCCAGGCGCGGAATGCGCCGTCAATTTCTCCCATGTAGTGATGGAGCAAGACATACGCGGTGCCGGGCGAGCGTACACCGAGGAACGTGCCGATGATGCCGGAGGCCGACATGGTGGCTTTGAGGACGTCGGTCTCGAACCATTGATCAAGGAAATCAATGGCGCTCATGGTCATCAGCTGGACCTGGTTGTATTTGTCGTAGCTCGACATGCCCTGGAAGCGGCGTCCGATGAAAAGCAGCTTCATCAGTTCTCGCGGGTTCAGCGTGTTGGGATCCGGCGGCACCATACTGAGAATTGGCTTCACGAAGCGGCACATGGCTTGCATGGCTTTGCCAAATTCGTCGTAGGCCTCGGCGTCGACGCGGGAGTGGCGGGCGATCTCGCGATGCGTTTTGCCGTGGTCATTTACCCGCCACAGGTAATCGCCACTGGGCATGGGGGTGAAAGTGCCATCGAGCGGGAGAATCTCGAGGCCGTGGCGCGGGAGGTCGAGGTCGCGGATGATTTCCGGACGTAGGAGTGAGACGACGTAGGAGCACACAGAAAACTTGAAGCCAGGAAAGACTTCCTCGGTGCAGGCGGCACCGCCGAGAATGTGGCGGCGTTCGAGCACCAAAACTTTCTTTCCGGCACGCTGGAGATAAGCAGCGTTGACGAGGCCATTGTGCCCGCCGCCGATTACGATGACATCGTATGAATTCGCCATAAGCTCTAAGCCCTTAGCTGTTAGCTTTCAGATTAGGAAACGCAATGATACTCGCGATGGGGAAAATTAGAACAGAGCGAATTACAGCCCGCTGGGAAGGACGCTCCAGCTGCGGAGGGCGTTGGATAGGATTGGCATCATTGGGCGCATGGCTGAAGTCCGAAGCGTAATTCTATCGGGAGCGAGCCTTTTTGTCTGCACATTTGCGCAAGCCATGGCCCCCAGTCAAGCGCGCTGGAGTTGCCGCAGGGGTCCGAAGGTGCATATAATCCGGCTTCGAGCCGAAGTTTTTTTCGAGGGTAAACCTTTGCCGATTGGAACCGCATTTCACGAGAGAACTTTCCCGCTGTGCCAAAGCTTGAATTACCGCGAGTGGTCGGGATACTACACGGTCAGCGTGTATGAAGTGCATCACGAGCACGAATACAACGCGATCCGGAATGCGGCGGCGCTCATCGATATTTCTCCACTCTACAAATATCTTGTCACTGGAAAAGACGCGACCCGGCTGGTGAATCGTGTGATCACGCGAGACATTAATAAGGTGAAAGTCGGGCAGGTGATTTATTGCTGCTGGTGTGATGAAGAGGGCAAGGTCATCGACGATGGAACGATTTCGCGGCTGGAGGAAAATGTCTATCGGTGGACGGCAGCCGACCCGAGCCTGCGCTGGTTCCGGCAGAACGGGCTGAACATGGATGTGCAGATCGAAGACATTTCCGAGAAAGTTGCGGCATTAGCGCTGCAGGGCCCGACTTCGGCGAAGCTGTTAAAGTCTGTGGCCGAAGCTGACATTGCGAATCTGAAATATTTTCGTGTGACTCGCGGCAAGATTGCCGGCGTGCCGGTGGATATTTCGCGCACGGGATATACGGGTGATTTGGGTTACGAGATTTGGGTGCCTTGGAATGATGCGGTGAAAGTATGGGACGCGCTGGCCGAAAAGGGCAAGAAGTTCGACCTGCACGCAGCCGGCATGCTGGCCCTGGATGTGGCGCGCGTGGAAGCAGGATTGCTGCTGATCGAGGTGGACTACACGAGTTCTAAGAAAGCTCTGATTCCATCGCAGAAATATTCGCCCTACGAACTCGGCTTTGCCAAGATGGTGCATCTGGAGAAAGAAAATTTATCGGTAAACGCGCTTTGGAGCGGGATGCAAAGAATGGCGTGGCGCGCCAACTGGTCGGAGTGGAAGTGGACTGGACCGATGTCGAGGCACTTTATGAACAGTACGGGCTCACGCCTGCAGCCCCGAGCCAGGCTTCGCGCGTGCCTGTACCTCTATATTCCGGGGATAAACACATTGGCAAAGCAACGACGACAAGCTGGTCGCCGATTCTGAAGAAAATGATTGCGCTGGCCAGCGTTGAAACTGAATTTGCAAAGCTAGGCACGCAGTTGAAGATGGAAGTGACGATTGAAGCCATACGGCTGAAGACCAATGTGAAGGTCACGGCGCTACCGTTCTTCAATCCGGCGAGGAAGACGGCGACACCGGGGTAGAGTTTTTCACCACGGAGACACGGAGGCAAACTTTGCGCGAGGGGCATTACTAGATGGCGCTGTCCGTTCACGACAACGTGCTCGTCTCGTATGAAGTTCGATGCGAAGCACGGGTCATCACGCTTCGTACCAAATATCGCACGGCAAACAAGCCAACGGAGTTCACGGACGTCATCTTCGAGGGAGTGCAGGGCTATCGCTTCGAAAATGATGCATTCGAAAACATTATTTTCGGTGTGGAAACGGTCTCAGTGGAAGATCTGTTGACGGAATTTGGTGCCGAAATATCAGAGTCATACCGGATGGCCGGATCTCCCGGGTCTTGGGCCGCGAATCTTGGTGCGGCTGCCGAGTATCTCCGTGAGCGCGGTATAAAAGGGTTCACACTGTCTTCCTCGTACGGTTTGTCCGGTTGGGTTCTTGCAAAGGAAATGTCTATCGCGAATGCCGAAGCGAGCCCTTTCAGCAGCCTCCGAGATTCCTCCTTAGCGTCACTCTGTGGCCTTTACCATTCGCCGCTTGCCCGCGATATAGATTCCCACTCCGATCAGTATCAAAGCTCCGGTACCTCCGACGATCTTGAGAAGCGCCAACGCTTTGTTCGGCTCATCGGGTTGGGGAATAAGAGAGAGAACAATCGTCGTTGCTGTGGTTAAGAATCCAAGAATTGCCACGAGCTTGGCAAAGGTGCTTCCTCCGGGGACACGGATCACATCAGGGCCGGCAGGTTCGCGCTGCAACTTGATCATGGCGGCGAACAAATACAGGTATGGAATGAAGTAAGTGATGACGCCCATGCTGACCAGCACGTCGTAGGCGCCTTTCACGGTGGTTCCCGCTTGACCGAGAAAAATGAATAGCACACCCAGGAAGAACTGGGTGAGCAACGCGACCCATGGAGTTTTCCAGCGCGGGTGCAGCGCGCCGAATACGGGTGGGAGGAAGCGATCGATGCCGGCAACGAAAGGCAAGCGAGCAACGGCAGCGAGGTACGCGCCGGCTGCACCGATGTTGCTGAGAGCGATCAGGAATGCCGCGACCGGAAGAACTCCGGGAAATCCTACGCGGGATGCGGTTTTTGAAATGCCCTGTACGAGACCTTGCAAACTGTTAACTTCACCGGAGGGCAGTGCCAGAAGAATGCAAACGGTACCTAGTATGTAGCACAATGTGACGGTGACGCCGCCGAAGAGAAGAGCGAGCGGAATCGAGCGCCGGGGATTCTTGATTTCTTCGCCCATGAAGGAAGCAGTCTCGCATCCCCCGAACGCAAAGGTCAGCACCGACCAGAAAATAATGTCGTTGAAGTGCACGCTGGGCCTCATCGAATGCACAGTGAATTGCGTTGCGGAGCCATAGCGATGCCAGGCGACCAATCCCATTACGATCACAATACCGACGGGGATCCACATGGCGAGCGCGCCGACATTGTGCAGCCATTTGCCTACATCGAGGCCGACCACATTCATTAGCGTAGCCGCACTAAGCGTGAGTAGAGAAAAGATGATATAGAAAGTGGCGTTATTGGAGAGATGCGCCCACGCAGTCTGTCGCATGAAAAGAATATTGCTGGCGGCGAAATAAAGGACGGCGGGAAAGTAGGGAAGGTTGCTGGTCCAGTAGGTCCATGCGGAAATGAAGCCAGAAAAGTCGCCGAAAGCGCGCTTGCTCCAGACGTAGAGGCCGCCTTCGCTGGGATAACGCGAAGAAAGTTCGAGCACAGAAAGCGCCAGCGGCGTATAGAAGCAGAGCCAGGCGCCGATCCAAATGACGATAGAGCTGGGGCCAGCGGCCGCCGCCGTGGCAATCCACCGCAGGCTGATGCCGGTGACTACATAAAATAAAACCAGGTCGCGGAATCCGAGTACGCGCTTGGGACGGTTGGGATCTTCGGCCTCTGCAATGGACACACCCGGCGAAATGTATGGGGTCTTGCTCGGCACTTTGCTTGACGCTTGGAATTCCATCCTGGGATCAGGCAAGTGAAGCTCCGGGCTCCAGCGCGCGATTCTTCAATTCGGCATCCTTCCGAATCGGAAGCAGGCGAAGATAAAGAGTGCTAGGAATAACACCGATGAGGATCGGGGGCAAGCGCGAAATTTTGCCTTCCCGCGCTTTCTTAGAGGGCTGCTCAAGCTGCATAATAAACGGCGCGGGTGCGTTCAAACCCAGGCGTTGGTGACCTCAGGTCTACGCAAAGAATGGTGAGGGCATGCATTTTGCGAGCGGAGCAGGCTTCCATTTTGCCACGATCTGCAACCAACCGAGCCGCTATTGAAGATCGAGCTAAGCATAAAAGTAAAGTAAGGAGAAAGCTATGAAGCGCAAATTGTTGACGTTCGGAATGATCCTGGCGACGCTTGCTGCTGTGAGCGTGGCTCAGGATCGCGACCAGCCTTCGGCCAAATCGCAGGAGCGCATTATTCGAGAAGTTCGGCACGAACTTCTTATGCTCCCTTATTTCAGCGTTTTCGATTACATCGCATTTAAGGTGGACGGCTTCACTGTAACACTGGTGGGGCAAGTCGTCCGGCCTTCGCTGAAAGGTGATGCGGGGAATGTGGTGAAGCGCATCGAAGGCGTGGACAAAGTTGATAACCAAATTGAGATACTTCCGCCCTCGTCTATGGACGATGGATTGCGCCGCCGTTTGTATCGATCCATTTACGGCTATCCGGGACTGGAAAAATACGCGTTGGGTGTGCAAAAGCCGATTCGTATCATTGTGAAGAGCGGGCGTGTCACTCTCGAAGGTGTGGTGGATAACGACTCAGACAAGAATCTTGCGAACATGCGCGCCAACATGGTTCCTGGAATCTTTTCGGTGACGAACAATCTTCAAGTGAGCCCTTCCAAGTAATGAGAAAGAGTGTCAACGGGGGAGCGATTAATCGCGCCGAGAAGCGCTGAAATGTACGCTCCAATTTTGAGAAGTCTCTCAACTTTGGAACGGGTCTTCCAGTGATGGGCTCGGTGGCGTGAACAGTTCGGCTCCGTTTTCGGTGACGTGCATATCGTCTTCGAGACGGATGCCGAATTCTCCTCGGATATAAACGCCGGGTTCGTTGCTGGTGGTCACGTTGGCCGCGAGCAGGGTGGGGTTACCGCGCACCAGATAAGGCCATTCATGGCCGTCCATCCCGAGGCCGTGTCCCAACCGGTGAGTAAAATATTTATAGTCGGGCCCGTAGCCTGCGTCGGTGATGACTTTGCGCGCCGCAGCGTCGACGGCGCCGCATTCAACTCCGGGGCGTGCGCTGGCGAGTGCTGCCGCCTGGGCGCGGTGCACCACGTCGAAAACTTTTTTCATCTTATCCCCATTGTTTTGCGGGACCTTACCTAGGACGAAGGTGCGCGTGATGTCGGACTGATAACCCTCCACGGTGCAGCCGTCATCAATCATCACGATCGAACCTTCGCGGAGCACCTGCGGCACGCTCGATCCGTGCGGGAAAGAAGTGTATTGGTCTACCTCAACGCTAGCGTCCCCGGGAAAGCCTAATTGTCCGTACGCTGCTGCGATTAATTCCTCCACCTGAACCTGTGTCATTCCTTCGCGCAAGGATTGATATACGGCTGTGTACGCAGAAAGAGTGACCTGCGCCGCCAAGCGCATTAATGCGATCTCGTGGGGACTCTTGATCATGCGGCATCCCGCGGTCACTGGCGTGGCGCTGGTGACGGTGAGCTGCGGCGAGGCTTTGGCAACGCCGTCCGCGAAGAAGAAGCGGGTTGTTTCTTCAATCCCCAACTTACCGGTTGTAATGCCTTTACGCTTGAGGCCTTCGGCAACCAAGCGACAGGGGCTCTCATCTTCCTGCCAGGTGAGCACATCAGATCGTTCGCCGTCAGGTGCATCAGTGATGAGTTCGCGGGCGCGATCTTCTTCAAAAGCCGGGCAGACATAGAATCCGGCGCCTTTCGCCGGGAGCAGGAATGCGAACAAGCGTTCGCCTCCCCACCAGCGTATGCCTGTGAAGTAAGTCAATGAGGTGCCCGGCATCAAGAGGATTGCGTCAAGCGAGTTCTCGAACATGAGAATTCGGGCGCGGTCGATGCGCGCCGAGCGTTCGTCGCGAGAGACGGGAGCGGCTTCATTCTTCCGCGATTTCAAACGAGCGATAGCCGGTGGCAGCGTAGACGCCACAGACTTGTCGCTCCTCGCGGGTATAAAAGCGCTCAATGCGTTCTGGGCGGCAAGGATACCGGCCGCCATGCCGCCCACCTCAAGAAAGTTTCGCCGCGAGATCATGGACACCCCTGTTAGGAAAATGACAGTTTGGCCATTATAGGGTTAAGTTGTTGGGCAGGGACTGTGATATGGAAGCTGGCTTTCAATGCGCGGGTTGCGGCGAGTGGAACGCAACTTCAGTAGACGAGTCCGCGGGGAGTCGGCAGAGTTACATTGAAGACTGCCAAGTCTGCTGCAAGCCAAATCTGCTTCGCGTCGAGTATGACACTTCGTTGCAGGAGTTTTTTATCACGGCCGATTTGGAGTAGGCTGCATCCACGGCTGGAGCTAGAGAAACCGGCATCTCGGGATCACGTTTGCAGCTCGCGCTATAGTTAGCAGGAATATCCAGAAAGGACAAGAGATGGCAACCCATTACACCGGCGGTGGGCGGATGGTGGCGCACAACATGGTCACAACCCAGTTTGAACTGGATGGCTTTCGGGTGACGCGGACTTTAGGAGTGGTGCGCGGCATCGTGGTGCGCTCGCGTTCAATCTTCGGGACGATCGGAGCGGGTCTGCAAACTCTCATTGGCGGAAACATCACCTTGCTCACCAATCTTTGCGAGAAGACGCGTGCCGAGGCTTTCGATCTCATGCTGATTCATGCGGCCGAGCTGGGAGGGAACGCTGTGGTCGGGGCGCGCTACGATGCCACTGAAGTGATGCAGGGGGTGACAGAAGTTTTGGCTTATGGCACCGCCGTGTTTGTAGAGCCAACGAAATGAATCCGGAGCTTATGAAATTTTCCCGGTTATTCCTTCTTGTTATTTTGCTGGGCGGAGCGGCGGTCATCAGCCGCGGGGCGACTTTTAAATACATTCGACAAGGCAGCCGACAAGATGTGCAAACCCACGCTGAGGCTGGAATCGCCATGATGGGCGGCGGTAGCGATCTTGATGAGGCGTTTCGGTGGCTCTGCGGAAAGGCCAACGGCGGAGATTTCCTGATTCTGCGAGCTCACGGCAGCACCGATTACAACCCGTACGTGAGCGGCTTGTGCAAAACGAATTCGGTCGCCACACTGATTATTCCGAGTCGGAAGGGCGCGCAGAATCCCCGCGTAGTCGAGATTATTGGTCAGGCGGAAGCGATCTTCATTGCCGGTGGCGACCAGTCCCGCTACGTCAACTTCTGGAAGGGAACGCCGGTTGAAGATGCCATCAACGCGCACGTCGCGGCAGGTAAGCCGATCGGCGGAACCAGCGCGGGGTTGGCGGTCTTGGGGGAATTCGTTTACGGATGTCTGGAAGACCGGCCCAAAGATCCTGATCTTACTTCGCGCGATGTTCTTGCGGACCCTTACATGAAACGGGTAACGGTCGTCCGCGGCTTTTTGAAGGTGCCGGGACTAGAAAACATCTTGACGGATAGCCATTTCGCGAAACGTGATCGCATGGGTAGAAGTTTAGGATTTCTGGCGCGCATTGTGGCGGATGGTTGGTCGAAAACTCCGCGCGAAATCGCGATCGACGAGAAGTCGGCGCTGCTTGTGGAAGCGGATGGCCGCGGCAAGGTGGTCGGCACAGGCCTGGGAGTCTACTTTCTCCAAATCACCGTTGCCCCGGAAATCTGCAAGCCGGGCCAGCCGCTGACCCTACGGGATGTGGCGGCCTACCATGCGCCGAGCGGATCCACGTTTGACGTAAGAGGATGGAATGGGGAAGGCGGAGAGCCCTATTCCATCGATGTGGAGTCTGGACAAATCCATACCAGCCGCTCTGGGAATTCTATTTACTAAGGCATTCCCGCGGGGCATAGCATGACGTTTTGTAATTGACATCCGTTCTGATGCTCTGTCATTCTGTCGCGGCACCAAAACCAACGGGTTACAAATGATGAGCTTCGCAGTCGCGATGCGCGAAAGCGACGACAACCTGCAACAGGTTGTATGCCTGGTTGAAGCGGGCAAACTCGAAGCTGGCTTGTGATCCATTTCTGGTTCACCCGGTATCTCCCACCTCAGATTGATCGCGGACGAGGCAGTTTGATCCTCGCTCGAAGCAAGTAGCGAACGCATAGCAGGAAGAGCCCCACAGGAGACCGCGACATGAATACTCTTACTCGAGCTGCGAACATAGCGCTGCTTGTACTGATCTGCGCCGCCGGCTTATCGGCGCAAACTTCGCAAGGCCGGATACTCGGCACAGTAACGGACGCTTCGGGTGCAGTTGTCATCAATGCGAAAGTGATGATCACCAACCCGGCTACCGGCACCGTGCGCAATATCGCGACTTCTGCTGCCGGCGAGTACGCTGCCCCCAACCTGGAACCTGGCTCCTACGTTGTGGCGGTCACGGCAACCGGCTTTGAAAAGGCGCAACACACCGCGGTTCGGTTGGAAGTGGCGAAGGATGTGCGCGTCGATTTCAAACTGGTGCCGGGTGCAATCACCGAAACCATGGTCGTCACCGGGGAGGCGCCGATGGTGGATACCACCAGCGACGTTCTGGGCGTAACGTTTTCCAACCAGGCGATCAACGAATTGCCGCTTCTGGGCCGGGATTTCCAGAACCTGGCGGTGCTGCAGCCGGGAATCCAACGTACGCCCGGCGGTGGTTTTTTATCGATCAACGCCAATGGAAACCGCCCAGAGGACAACAACTTCATCGTCGATGGCCTCGACGACAACGATGCCTACTACGGGACGACGGTCATCAATGCGGAAGGCGTCCAGGGAACTCCCGCCACCCATCTGCCCATCGATGCGATTCAGGAATTTAATGTGCAGTCCAGCCCGGAAGCGCAATATGGTTTTAAGCCCGGCGCGATCATCAACGTTGGAATCAAGTCCGGGACAAACAGTTTTCACGGGTCTTCTTACTACTTCAACCGCAATGCCGCATTGGATGCTCGAAACTGGTTCAACCCAGCGCCGAATCCGCTGGCTGCGCTGATCTTGAATCAGTTCGGCGCTTCCGCCGGCGGACCGATTGTAAAAAATAAGCTGTTCATTTTCGGCAACTACGAGGGCGTGAGGGATAAGGTGGGGAATCCGCTTGCGGTCCAGACTCCCGTGACCGTTTCGATTGGAGATCCCACCACCAGCATAGTGGACGCCTTTGCCGAATGCGGTCCGGGCGGAGCACAACCCTACGGGCCGTGCACGACGACCAGCCAGCAATTGGCCACGCTTCTACCGGCAAATCCCGGCCCAACCTCCACCGTCAACCTGGATTTCAACAATTTGAACCGCGAAGACAACGGAATTCTCAAGGTCGATTACCACTTCTCCGACAAGAACACTTTTGTGGGCACCTATTTTATTGGAGACAGTGTGCAGACCGAGGAAGACACGACGGTGACCAATCCCCTGTTTCTTTCGCAAGCGGTGACCCGGGCACAGGTCGTGGGCGGAGGGTGGATATGGAGTCCGACCGCGACATTTACCAATCAGGCCCGGGTGGGATACAACCGTTTTTGGCAGAAGGACGTTGTCGCCGATAGCAACACGAATCCTACGGCTTTCGGATTGAATACGGGAGTAACGGATCCGATAAATTTCGGGTTGCCCGAGATTCGTATTACAGGCTTTGTGCAACATACGCTGGGAGGCAACGAGTCATGGCCTCTTTACACCACTCCCAATCAGACGTTGCAGTTCACGGATAATGCCACGTACGTTACCGGCAAACACAACCTCAATTTCGGGGGCGAATTTCGTACGGGCAGCACCGACAATGTACGAAATACGTTTGGTTCCGGAGAGATCCGGTTCAGCGGACTGGAACAGTTCGTTGCCGGCGACGTCCGAAGTAGTGGAAATTACGTATTCGTGGGTAGCAGCCATCGGGTGGTGAGTCAGAAGTCGATAGGCGTTTTTGTTGAGGATAACTGGCGCGTGCTGCCGCGGCTCACGGTGAATGCGGGTTTGCGTTACGATCTCAGCCTGCCGATTCACGAACAACATAATCTGCTTAGCAATTTTGATCCGAACGTAGGCCTGGTACAAGTTGGGAGACAGATCAGCAAGCCCTACAACACCGACTATCACAATTTCTCACCCCGGCTTTCGGTGGCGTGGGACACTCGCGGAAACGGAAGGACGATTGTTCGAGCTGGCGGCGGAATCATCTACGAAATCCCGCATATCTCCGTGTATATCGGCCAGAACAACACCAATGCGAGTGGTTTGGCGCTGAATCCGACAGGGGTAGCTGGAGCACCTGTGGGTTCGGGTGGCGGCACGATTGCGGCTGCCACAATTAGCCCCGACCCCAGTATGATGAGCGCGAACTGGGCAAGCGGCGCTCCGGTTTTTGGAAATCTTGCGATCAGCAATCTTGCTTGCTCCGACCCTACAGTCACCGGCAACGCTTGCCCGGTCTTCGGGACCGCCAATAATCTGTCCACCCCGTACGTGATCAACTGGAACCTGAACGTTGAGCAGAGTTTGTGGCAAAACGCAGCGATGACCATCGCGTATGTCGGAAACCGGGGCGACAAGCTATACAGCATTCGCGACATCAACCAAAATGTATTCGCCAACGATCAGGGCGCGATCTCGGGAAATTATCCGGATGAGCAGACGGGGCGACCTTTCTACAGCAGGTTTCCGACTCTCAGCAATATTTATATTCTCGGAAACGGGGACAACTCGATCTATAACGGTCTACAGGTCACCGTGAAGCAGCGCACCAGCAAGGGATTGTACTTCGTCGCCGGGTATACGTGGTCGCATGCGATCGACGATTCGAGCAGCAATCGCCAGTTCAACATTCAGAACAGCTTCGATCCTGCCGCAGAAAGATCCAATGCTGATTCGGATATTCGAAATCGGTTCACGCTGGCGACCACGTACCAGATACCTGCCGTGACCGGCCATGCTCAGATGCTGCAAGGGTGGAGCGTTAACGGTATCTTCACCGCTCAAGGTGGCTCACCGATATTTTTTTATGACAGCTCAAATGACATCAGCTTCACCGGCTCGTTCAATGACCGTTGGGATATCAGCGGCGATCCTTCCAATCTTCATTGGTCCAAGAACATTCCCATACCCTACATCGATCCCTCAACCTTCACCACCGACAGCAACGGAAATGTGATTGGCGGAAATCAGCAGTGCATCAACGCTGCCTTTGCCGCGGGAGGGCAGGCTGCTGTGAATCAGTTGAACGGCGGCGTTTATGGCATCACTGGCGGATGTTATGTCCAAAACGGAACGGTGCTAACGCCTCCCGCGCCTGGGACTTTCGGCAATATGAGAAGGAACGTGGTCTACGGGCCAGGCTTCGTCAACTTGGATTTTTCTGTGATCAAACTTTTCAAATTCGGCGAGCGCTTCACCCTGCAGCTTCGAGGGGAAGTGTTTAATATCCTCAACCATCCGAATTTTGCGGATCCGGTGCATGACTTGTCGAATGGCGCAGGACTTGGACTTGCTCAATACACGCCCGACGTGGCAGCGTCGAACCCGGTGATTGGTTCGGGAGGGTCGCGTCATATTCAGTTAGGGTTGAAGGTGATCTGGTAGGAGGAAGGTTCAGGCCAGCCAAGTTCAGGCCAGAAGCTGGGGAAGTGTCTTCTGGCGCTCGGCGAAGGTACTTCGCATTTCGCGCGCGATGAACAACGAGTTGGCAAGTGTGCCTAGCGGTCCGAATCCTATTTCGTAGTCGATTACGTCCCGGACGAGAGTGCCCGGGATGCCTTCGCGCGTCTCAGGCGCGAATTCGTGGCGATGATTCCATCGCTTGAATGGACCTTTCTGCTGCACATCCGCGAAGTGATGGTTCAGTTCAAATTCCGTGATGCGAGCGACCCATTGCGCCCGCAACGGAAGAAAGGCAAGCGGGCGAAATGACGTCACAATGATGGTTCCAACTCCCGCCGCATCTCGTATCGAGTTCGGTGTAAATGGCGGAACAAGTTCCAGCCGCTCAATTCGAGTGTCGGTTTTCTGCGGCATCAGTCGCGGCAGATTCCGCGGATTCGAGAAGAACCTGAAGACGTCGGGAAGTTGAAACGGAACCCAATCGACGAATTGAAGGCGGGAAGGCACGATTCTAATCGGATACTACAGCTTGCGTGGAGATCACCCCTCAAGGACAGACTCCACATCCATTTCAACCGCCGATAGCGGCCAGCGATCGCACAATCCTCGCGAATTTCCACAGGAGACCTCGCACCCCTCGCGGGATGCAAGAAAATTCGAAGCGAAACAATAGCGAAGGACTCCAGAACGTTAACGCAACATCTTGTGGTCGCTTAAGTGGTTAACCACAAGTACTCGTATTTTGCCGAATCGGCACTTTAGTCACCACGCGACCTTCAAGTTTTGTGTTGACAATCAAGGACTTACGGGTAAGATGTGGTACAAAGTGGTACGGAGTGGTCAGAGTTGGAGAATTTGTGGGACGGGCAGCCGTAAACGAGGAGCCGGTGGAAATCCGACCCGAAGATAGGACGAACAACCCGAACCGAAAGAGTTTGACCGAACTTTGCGCCATTTTTAGCTGCTTCGCGTTAGGTCTTAGACATGTTTCGCGGCAATCACCCAACTCGCGTCGACGAAAAGGGACGGCTAAAGGTCCCGGCCGAGTTCAAGCGGGTGATCGACGAGAAGTACGGACAGCAATACTACATCACCAGCCTCGATGGGAAGGTTGCTCAAGTGTATCCCTTCGAGGAATGGGAACGGATCGAGCAGAAGCTGGCCGGACTCTCGAATTTCAATCCTACAAAGAAAAAGTTTCTGGACCGGACCAACTATTACGGACAGCAGGTCGAGATGGATGGGCAGGGGCGGTTGTTGTTGCCCCAGTTGCTGCGCGAGACGGGGCAGATCAAGGGCGAGGTTGCGGTTCTGGGGAATTTGACGTACCTGGTCGTCCGGAACCTGGAGCTGTTCAAGAGAGAGATCGAAGAAGAAAAGTTCACGCCTGACGATGAGAAGACGCTCGACGAATTGGGCATCTAGTGGGCGAGGGTTCAACAGACACCCCTCAGGGGGTTGGGCATGGTGGTGGCAGGGAGCTCAGCCATGTTCCGGTTCTTTTAAAAGAAGCGATCGACTTTTTAAACGTGCGGCGTGGCGGGACGTATATCGACGCCACGGTGGGCCTGGGCGGGCACAGTTACGAAATCGCAAAACGCCTCGGCGCACCGGGACATTTGATTGGGCTCGATAAAGATCCTGCGGCGCTCAAGATTGCGGGCTTTCGGCTTTCGGCCTCCGGCTTTCGGACTCAAGAAGAACTGGAAGCCGGGAGCCGAGAGTCGACAGCCGACTGGCCAGAGATCACGCTGCTGCAGCGGTCCTTCGCGGAGATTGCGAAGGGGCAAAAGCCAGCGACAATCGACGGCATTCTGGCCGACGTCGGAGTGAGCAGTTTGCAGCTGGGAGACGCGGCGCGCGGATTTAGTTTTCAGGCGGATGGACCGCTCGACATGCGGATGGACCCGCGGTCGGAGCGAACCGCCGAACAAGTGGTAAACCACCTCGACGAGCGCGAGCTTGCCGATGTGATTTACGAATTCGGAGAGGAAAGGAGGTCGCGGAGAATCGCCAGAGCCATTTGCCGGTCGCGGCCGATACGATCTACCGCACATCTTGCGGATGTCATATCAGCCGCGGCCCGGCCAATGAATTCTGAACAAAGGCGAATTCATCCGGCGACCCGCACTTTTCAGGCTCTTCGAATCTTCGTAAACCGCGAACTGGACGATCTGAAGGCGCTGCTGCAAGCGGCGCCGCGGATTCTGAAGCCAGGTGGACGCGTGGTGGTGATCAGCTTTCACTCGTTGGAAGATCGCATCGTAAAGGATGCCTTCCGCGAGGGCAGTAATAAGGACAAGTACTTCCGGATACTGACGAAGAAACCGGTGACGGCATCCGAAGAAGAGCAAGATCGCAACCCGCGAGCACGCAGCGCGAAATTGCGAGCGGCGGTAAAAGTTTAGGCTCCGGAAAACCTGCTGGAGTCCCCGGCATAGCCGTACAAGCCGTGCCGGGTCGTTCAGGTTCTTAAAAGGTGGACAGAGATCCACCGTTGTGGAAAGGCTTCCAGTTCGAAGCCAGGTTCTGCTGGGTAGGAATTCGAGTTGGAAGGTGCGCGATGTATTCAGGGACGTTAATTGAAGATCTGATGGCTGTGGTGGAGCGCGCGGAACAGAGCGTTCAGCAAAAGCGCATGGCTGAAGAGATGGAATTGCAGCAGCTCTTCGGGGCCGGGTCTATGCAGGAGACAGAGCAGATTTTCGCGGGGGCGGCATAATGGCAACGGCGGCAGCGGCTATTCGGGGCACGGTTCCAGCGCAGCGGCGAAACGCTTTTTTCACAGGTACGCCGGAGATTTATTTTGCCAAGCCGATCGACAATTCGCGCTTGGTAAAAGTGGAAGACCCTGGCCGCAACCGTGAGATGAAGCAGTTCGGCACTGCGCTAGCTATCCTGTTCATGCTGGTCTTCACTTATGCGTGGCAGCATTTTCGCGCCATCGAGTACGGATACCAGATCGAATCGGCAAAACGCGAACTCAGCAACCTCACGGAGACGAATCGCGCGCTGCGCCTGGAAGACGCGAGCCTGCGCGACCCCGAACGGATTGACGTGATGGCGCGTCGCATGGGTCTGGTGCCCTTGGAGCCCGGACAGGTCATCCGCATCGATAGCCCAACGGACGCTGTTACGGGTCCAGTCATGGCGAGTGTGGCGCCGATTACGGTTCTCGCCGGACGGTAGCGCGGCAAAGAATTAGCCGAGCTGGTTCGGCATAGGCAGTCCTCTTCGGCCCGAGCAGGGTAGGGTAGCCCGCTCCAGTTGATCTTATTGGCGGTCCGCCGGAACGGTGGGGCCGCCATATGTGTCTCACAGCTTATTCATGGCAACCAATTCCAGCATCGGCAAGAACTCCCGGCTCTACCTCCTCGGCGGATTTTTATTGTTGTGGTGTTTGGCCATCTGCGGACGGCTCGTCTTCCTGCAAGTTTTCCGCTATGGCAGCTTCGTGAAGCAGGCCGAACACCAGCAGCAGCGGGCGATTCCGCTCTCCGCCAAGCGCGGTGTGATTTATGACCGCGCCGGACACGAGTTGGCGATGTCTGTCCTTGTGGATTCGGCCTTCGCTGTGCCGTCGGAGGTGAAAGATCTTCCAACCGCGATTTCACTTATCACGCGCATTACAGGCGAAGACCACAATGTAGTGCTCGCCGACTGCCGTAATCACAAGACTTTCTGTTGGGTTGCGCGCAAAGCGGATGACGAGACGATTGAGCGCATCAAGTCCCTGAACTTGCAGGGTATCCACTTCCAGAAAGAACCCAAGCGGTTTTATCCGGCACGTGATTTGGCGGCGCAGGTGGTCGGAACCGTCGGCATGGAAGATGCCGGGCAGAGTGGCATCGAGCACGCTTTCGATGATGAGTTGCGGGGTCGCGCCGGGAAAATGTTTATTTCGGTTGACGCACGCCGGCAATGGTTTTCCGATGTGGAAAAGCAGCCCGAGCCGGGCGAGAATCTTGTCCTGACCATCGACAAGAATATTCAATATATTGCCGAGAAGGAGCTGGATCAGGCGATCCATGATACGCAAGCCATCGCGGGCACCGTCATCGTGGAGAATCCGCACACCGGGGAAGTCTTAGCACTGGCCAACCGCCCGACCTTCAATCCAAACCTGCGCAAACAAATTACACCGGGCGCGCTGACCAACCGCGCCGTCAGCTATGTGTATGAGCCCGGATCGACGTTCAAGCTGGTCACGATTTCAGCAGCGCTGGAAGAGAAGCTGACGAATCCCGATGAAGTCTTCGACTGCCAGATGGGATCGATCGTCTACAACGGCATGCGCATTCGCGATTCGAAGCCGCATGGGCTGCTGCCGGTCTGGGGTGTGCTGGCGGAATCGAGCGACGTGGGCGCAATCAAGATCGCGCTGCGCTTGGGCGAAGACCGCTTCTATAAATACATCCGCGCGTATGGGTTCGGACAGCAGACTGGCATTGAGTTGCCAGGTGAAACCCGCGGCCTCACGAAGCCTGTGAGTCGATGGTCGAAAGTTTCGATCGCCGCCATCTCGATGGGGCAAGAGATCGGCATTTCGCCTCTACAATTGTCTGCACTGATTTCAACCTTCGCAAATGATGGCGTCTGGATCGCGCCGCGCATCGTCGCTGGTCCGGTCGAGCCGCAGAATACTCCACAGACAGTGGCATTTCATCCGGGGACTTCGCGTCGAGTGATTTCAAGTTACACCGCGGCTGAAATGCGGTCGATGATGCAGAAAGTGGTATTGGAGGGAACCGGACGAAAGGCAATTCTGGAAGGCTACACATCGGCCGGGAAAACTGGGACAGCGCAAAAAGTGGATCCCGCGACCGGGGCCTATTCGAAGACAAAATATATCGGGTCGTTTGCAGGATTTGCGCCAGTCAACAATCCGCAGATTGTTGTTGCGGTCATACTGGATTCTGCCGTGGGTCTGCACCAAGGTGGACAGGTGTCAGCCCCGGTATTTCGGCGCGTGACGCAGCAAGTTCTGGAATATCTGCATACGCCGCACGACCTGCCGCTCGCTCCAAATCATCAATTGCTTCTGGCGCAAGCAAAAACGAAGGATAAAGATCTGGAAGAGGGAACGCCGGATCATCCGGGAGAACCTTTGGAAACCGCCGAAGTCAATTCCGATTCGCCTTCGACCGGTGGGCCAAGCGCGCCACATACGCCAGTTCTCGCGACTCCCAGGAGTGAGGGGAATGTAGTGCAAGCGGCGATCCGGCAAAACGAAACGGTTCAAGGTCCGTCAGGCCAGGCCTCGACCTCGAAGGCGCCGGATGCTGGCGCTGGACCGAAATCGCCCACGACCGGAACTGTTGTCTTAGACGTCGAGCAAGGCGGAATCGAAGTGCCTTCTTTCGTTGGTAAGACGGTGCGCGGAGCCCTGGAAGCCGCTCAGGACGCAGGGCTTGAAATGGAAGCTGTGGGAAGTGGCTTGGCCCGACAGCAGTCTCCTCCGCCCGGAACACATGTGAGCGCCGGCGCGCATGTGTCGGTGCAGTTCGGGCGATAGAAACGTCCTAAACACAGGGAACGCAGGGCTACACACTGGAATACAAAATCCGGGCGTCGTCTGCAACCTCTGTGCCCTCTATGGTGAAGACCTTCCCGTTTGACCCGCCGAAAAACCACGTGTTACGGTAATCAGTCACACCAATCCGACGAACCGCTCGTGATATAGAGGTTTAGTTTTGTCTTCCGTTGAGGCTACTCCTGCCGTTCGCAAAACCGCGTTGAACGCCGTCCATCGCCAGATGGGCGCGAAGATGGTCGAATTCAACGGATGGGATATGCCGGTCGAATATCCCGCGTCTATCGGAGCGGGAATCGTGAACGAGCACATGGCGGTGCGCACTGGCGTAGGCATCTTCGATGTCAGCCACATGGGCGATATTCGCTTAGCTGGCCCCGAGGCCCTGGCTGCCGTGCAACACATCTCCATGAACGATGCTTCGCGTCTGTCGGTGGGGCAAGCTCAATATTCAGCGCTGCTCTATCCTCAGGGAACCTTTGTGGATGATGTTATTGTTCACCGCCTCGGGGAAGAAGAATACCTGCTGGTGATCAATGCTGGCACGCGCGAAAAAGATTTCAACTGGGTGCGCGGCAACACGCGGCAATTCGACTGCGCGGTGGAGAATCTATCCGATGACTTCACTCAGATCGCGATCCAGGGCCCGAAGGGTGTGGACGTACTGCAGAAGCTGACCGATGCGGATTTGAGCGCGGTAAAGTTTTATTGGGTGACGCGAGGCACGGTCGCTGGACTGAAGGACATTTTGATTGCGCGGACGGGCTACACGGCGGAGGATGGATTTGAAATCTACATCCCCGCAGAGGAAGCCACCAGCGCACGGATTTGGAATGAGATCCTTAGCGCCGGCAAGGAATTCGGCATTCTTCCCTGTGGCTTGGGTGCGCGCAACACTCTGCGCCTCGAAGGCAAACTGCCGCTCTACGGGCACGAAATTTCCGATACGATCAATGTTTGGGAAGCGGGCCTCGATCGCTTCTGCAAGATGGAAAAGCCCGAGTTTGTCGGGCGCGATGAACTGGAAAAAGCGAAGGCTCAGGGCGTAAAGCGCACGCTGGTTGGTCTGGAGATGATGGACCGCGGCATTGCACGGGATGGTTATAAGGTTCTCGACAACGCCAACCGCGAGATTGGCTATGTGACCAGCGGATCACCGGCGCCATTTTTGAAGAAGAATATTGCACTAGCGTATGTGCCGCCTGATTTTGCGGCAGTGGGCACAGGGTTAAAAGTGGAAATTCGAGGGCAGGGCGTGGGGGCGAAGGTTGTGCCAACGCCATTTTATAAGAGGCCGAAGAAGGCTTAAACACAGGGAAAACTGAGTAAGGTTCAAACAGCCAGGAGCTAGAAGCCATCATGGGCTATCCATCAGATCGCAAATATACTAAACAGCACGAGTGGATCAAGGCGAGCGGGACGACGGCTACGGTTGGAATTACCGACCACGCGCAGGAAGAATTGGGCGACATCGTGTTCGTGGAATTGCCAAAGGTTGGAGCGGAGGTAACGGCAGGGAAATCATTTGGATCTGTCGAATCCGTGAAGGCGGTCTCTGATATATATGCTCCCGCTTCCGGCACAGTCAGCGAGACGAATGAAGAGCTGGCGACCTCGCCAGAAAAAGTGAATAAAGATCCGCATGGCTCCTGGATGATGAAGATTACTCTGAGAAATCCGAGCGAACTGGACTCACTTCTTTCCGCCGAGGATTACGACAAGTTTGTTGCTGAAGAGGGCGGACACTGATCCCTAAGTCTCCCATCCCAATCGGACTTGCAGATTCTTACCATCTGCCCACCAATTTTGCGCACCGTTAAAAACCTAAGGTGGCCTTCACAATCGAATCGACCCTGAGCAACATCTAAATACTCTCTATGCGCTACTTACCGAAATCTCCCGCCGACCGAGACGCGATGCTGAAGACGATTGGTTTGCGCTCGGTCGACGACTTATTTGCTCCAATCCCGGCAGAGTACCGGCTTAAACGTGATCTCAACATCCCACGCCAAATGGCGGAGTCGGAAATTGTGGACTACTTCCGCCAGCGTTCGCGGGAGAATGGCGAGGGTTATACCAGTTTCCTGGGCGCTGGCGCTTATTCTCACTACCGGCCCGTAATTATTGACTCTCTGATTTCGCGTGGGGAGTTTCTTACTGCCTATACGCCGTATCAAGCGGAAATTTCACAGGGCACGTTGCAATCGATTTTCGAATTTCAGACGATGATTTGCGAACTGACCGGGATGGAAGTAGCCAACGCTTCGATGTATGACGGGTCCACCGCTGCGGCTGAAGCAGTGATGATGGCGGTCAGGCTTACGGGACGTCGATCAGTGGTAGTGGCACGCAGTCTACATCCAGAGTATCGCGAAGTTCTTGCGACTTACGCGACGCATCAGGGCATGCCGCTATCAATAGCAGGCTTCAGTGACAACGGACGCCTTAGTTTAACGGAACTGGAAAAATCAATAACGCCGGAGACCGCCTGCGTCTTAATTCAATCGCCGAACTTCTTTGGCACCATCGAAGATGTGAATGCGATTGCGGAGATCGCTCACAAGAACGGCGCGATGCTTGTAGTGTCGATTGCCGAGGCGGTATCACTCGGGATCGTAGAACCACCTCGCGAGGCTGACGTCATCGCGATGGAGGCGCAGTCGTTCGGCGTTCCCCTGGGTTTTGGTGGTCCGCACTGCGGCGTGATTGCCACGCGAGAAAAGTATGTTCGCCAGATGCCTGGGCGACTGGTGGGGCAGACGGTCGATAAGCAGGGCAGACGCGGATTCGTACTCACTCTGGCGACGCGCGAGCAGCACATCCGCAGGGAGAAGGCGACATCCAACATCTGCACTAATCAGGCTTTGGTCGCCCTGATGGTCAACATCTTTATGACGGTGTACGGCAAAGTTGGGCTGAAAGAGCTGGCCAAACAGAACTTGGCGAAGACAGCGTATGCGGCTGGACAGTTTGCGAAATACGGCAAGATTCTATTTGCCAGTAGTCCACGATTCAACGAGTTTGTGGTCCAGACCACGGAAGACTCCTCCGCCATAAACAGCAGGTTGCTGGGACACAAAATTGTTGGGGGATTCCCGCTGAAAAAATTCTATCCAGAGCTAGGGAATGCGGCTTTATGGTGCTGCACGGAACTGACGACGCGGAGCGCAATCGATACCGCAGTGGGCCTGGTTGCGGAGAGTGAGCGTTCGGAACGGTCTTCCAAAGAAGCAGACGTGGAAGAGGTGACGCGATGAAGAATGAGATCCGCAAGGCCACGCGTCACGTCAACCAGAATGAAGGATTAATCTTCGAGAAGTCTTCGGCCGGAAAGGCCGCATGGAAGCTGCCTCCTCTCGACGTGCCGGAAGTGGATTCCGCGAAGCTTCTGGGTTCCTCCGAAAGAAAAGATCTCGGCAATATGCCCGAAGTGAGCGAGATCGAAATCATTCGCCACTTCACCCGGATGTCAACCTGGAATTATGCCATCGATCTCGGAATGTATCCGCTCGGTTCCTGCACCATGAAATACAACCCGCGAGTGAATGAAGCGGTGGCGAGGGTGGAGGGAATCGCCAACGGACATCCTTACCAGCCAGAAAAAATATCCCAGGGCGCGTTGCAGATTATTAAAACCTTGAGCGAGTGCCTGGTCGAAATCACCGGGATGGATGCAATCACACTGCAGCCCGCTGCGGGTGCACACGGGGAGATGACTGGCTTGCTGATGGTGCGCGCTTACCACCATTCGCAAGGTCGTCCGCGAAAGAAAGTTCTGATTCCCGATTCAGCTCATGGAACCAATCCAGCGACAGCCGCCATGGTGGATTATGCGGTCGAGAATTTGAAATCGGATTCCCGCGGCATGGTCGACATTGCCGCTCTGGAAGCTCAAATGAGCGAAGATGTGGCCGCTTTGATGCTGACCAATCCGAACACGCTGGGAGTCTTCGAGCAGGAGATCCACAAAATCGCCGACATTCTTCACGCCAAGGGCGGCCTGCTTTATATGGATGGCGCGAACATGAACGCGCTGGTAGGCAAGGTTAGGCCTGGCGATTTCGGTGTGGACGTGATGCACCTCAACTTGCACAAGACATTTTCCACGCCGCACGGTGGTGGTGGACCGGGATCCGGCCCAGTTGCGATTAAGAAGAAACTCGAACCGTTCCTGCCAACGCCTGTGCTGACGATAAAGTCTGATGGCACTTTAGGTTTTGAATATAACCGTCCGCAGTCCGTGGGAAGAGTGCGAGCCTTTTATGGCAACTTCGGAATGTTTGTCCGCGCGCTGGCTTATATTCAGGCGAACGGTCCAGATGGGTTGCGCCAGACCACGGAAGATGCCGTACTGAACGCTAACTACATTCGCAAAGGCCTTGAAGGAACTTTCGATCTACCTTATTCCACGCCGACCATGCACGAAGTCGTTTTCAGCGATAAGTTGCAGGCCAAAAAAGGCGTGCGTACCATGGACATCGCCAAGCGGCTGATCGACTACGGCTTTCACCCTTACACGACTGCGTTTCCCCTGATCGTACCGGGCGCTCTAATGATCGAACCGACCGAGAGCGAGTCCAAAGAAGAGATGGATTTATTTATCGAGGCGATGAAGTCGATTGCTGCAGAAGTGGAAGAAGATGCGCAGTTCGTCCTCGATGCTCCGCACTCCACGCGAGTTTCGCGCTTGGATGAAACCACGGCTGCCAGGAAGCCCATCCTACGCTGGAAGCCGACAACTTAAATGTTGTTTTCGCGGAAAACGCTGCGGCTTCCTGCTCAACATTCTTACGGCCACAATGAGGACACCTGGGAACTTCCAGACAATCGAGGCAAACCTAATCGTAGAGCAGGAAACCTCCCATGGGAACTGCCAGGGGGAGTTAACTCCAAAAAGAAATGCTGATTGCTAGCTCTGACTGTTAATCGAATCTGGCAGCAATCCAATCAACAATGTAATCCAGCAATCAGCAGTTTCACAACGAAGTCAGGTTACTTGGCTGAGACATCCACTGACGCTCTTGTGGTCTCCCAATCGAGCCGCAAAGTGCACCCGCTCCCCGACTTGTCGTAAGCAATGGTGAAGTTTTCAACCGGGGAGGGCAGTTTGGAAACCTTCATATCTACGCGGGCCAACTCATCACTTTCATACTTGTAAGGAATGCCCCACTCGCCAGTTTTCTTATTGATGATCAGGGTCCACTTGTCCGCGGTGGGAATAGTGAAGATGGTGTAGTTCCCGGCAGGCACGGCTTTGCCGCCAACGACAACATCTGCACTGGGCACAAAGGTGGTAGCCTCATTGGCTCCGGTTCGCCAGACTTGACCGAAGGGAACGAGATCCCCGTATATTTTGCGACCCTTCATTCGAGGACTGGAGTAGTCCGTCTTGATCGTTTTGCCACCGCCCAGGTCGCAGGTGGCTGAGGCTGGGGGGCTGGGTTTGCTTCCACCCATCTGCGCGAACGCAGCGGTCGTGAACAGGATGGTTAATATTGCAGAAACGGCAATTCGATTTCGCATAGTTTCTCCTATCAGGTATTTTGCTAAGGCCCAGTGTTAGACGTTGAAAACCAGAGTATGTCAGCAGACCAATGATTATCCGCCATTCGCAGCAACGGTTACAATCATCCGATGCCGGTATTCGATGAAAAGCAGGAAGAACTGGAGCACTACGAAACCATGATGGGTGTTCCGCGCGGTCGCCTAGCCGTAACTATGGACACCATCACGGATGCCATGGCGCTGGTCGGCCAGCACGGTGTTTACTGTCAGAGCCAGCGTTGGCCAGGCAAGCCGGTCATGGATATACAGATCATCATGAAGAGCCTCACGGATGCGAAAGAACTCATCCAGAGCGTGATGGAAGAGTTAAAGAACAAAACTTCTTGAGGCCTTCGCCTATCGCTACGGTTTTACAGTAATCATTACGACGCTGTGCGAAGCCACCGGCGCGGAAAACTTTCCGGTGAACTTTCCTAAATCTTTGTGCTGCCAGAGATCGCGGACTGACGCGCTCACCTGCGTGGGATAGCCGATGTCCTCCCAGTTCGCGATGATCTGCTGCTCGGCGTTACCGCGATTCAGCAAAATCACGGCGCGGCTTCCATCCTTCAACTGTTTCGACCACACTTCTTGATCTCCATTTTTTCGCACCCGCTCGCCTTCACGGCCTAACGGATCTTTATCAACTCCAATCACTTCTTTGTTGGTGAGGATGTCATGGATTTCTGGCCGCATGTCGCGCAGATCATTTCCTGCGATCAGCGGCGCGGCGAGAAGTGCCCATAAGCTGAAATGCGCACGATACTCCGTATCGGTCATGCCGCCGTTTCCCACCTCGAGCATGTCAGGATCATTCCAGTGTCCCGGGCCGGCATACGACTGTAATCCCACCTGCTGATCGACGATGGCCAGCATTCCATTCGAGCAGCAGCTACCGTCCGGCCATTTGTCCTGTCCTGCCCACTTGTCGGTGATGTCCCCCGTGGTGCGCCACAAGTTGCCGCCGACTTCTTTTCCCCAAAGCCACGGCTTTGCCGTTCCCCATTCGCAGATGCTCAGCACGATCGGCCTGCCTGAAGCATCGAGCGCGGCGCGCATATTTGCATAGGAAGCCTTCGCGTCCTGCGTGGTGGTGTTGCACCAATCGTATTTCAGATAGTCCACCCCCCAAGCCGCGTACTGGATAGCGTCTTGATACTCATGTCCAAGGCCGCCGGGCCTTCCGGCACAAGTTTTCGAGCCTGCGTCTGAGTACACGCCGAATTTCAGCCCGAGTGAGTGGATGTAATCTCCAACCGCCTTCATGCCGTGCGGAAAGCGCTGCGGATCGGCGACAATATTGCCATTCGCTTCGCGGCTTACCTGCCAGCAATCATCGATGTTCACGTACTCGTAGCCAGCGTCTTTCATTCCCGACTTGACCATGGCGTCGGCCATGCTTTTGATCATGTCTTCGCTGACATTGCAGGCAAATTTGTTCCAGGAATTCCATCCCATCGGCGGAGTGAGAGCAAGATTCCTGGATGGAGAGGGGCTGTTGTTTTCCTGGGAAACGACACCGGTGACGAGAAGCAACACCACAGAGATAGATATGAGGACATTAGCGCTCTTCTTCATGAAAGCGTTTTATCAGAAAACGATCCTATTTACACGCTGCGATTGCCGGACCGCGGAATTAGTTCTCGTGGCCTAGCTTTTCGTCAAAGAATTTCGCCATCAGTTCAAGCGCTTCTTGGGTTTCAGGCAACTGGAAGTGATACCAGAAAGCATGCGGCAGTGCCTCGAAGACGACCAGTTGCGCATCATCGCCAGCGCGAAGCAGCGCACGGTGAAAAATAGAGGTATCGCTCAGCAAGATGTCTCGCGTGCTGGTCACGAGCAAACTCGGCGGCATCCCGTGCAGATCAGCGTAGAGTGGCGACAAGACGGGATCTTTTCGATCCACTTTTCCCGGGTATTGATCGTCCGGCGGCTGGTTAGGATCTTGCGGATGAAGTTCTCCGGGCAAGCCGTCCAGAGCAAATAGTTCGCGCGAATCACTGGGGCGGCTGAAGTCCGCCAGGACGGAAAACATACCTAGCGCGCTGGGAAGTGGCAATCCCTGTTGCCTCAGTTTCACGGTGACTTCCGCCGTTAGGATCGCTCCTGCTGAAGTTCCGAAGATGCCGACGTTCTGGGGCTTGTAAACCTTAAGAAGTTCTTTATATACGGCGACAACATCGTCTACAGCGGCGGGAAACGGATTTTCGGGAGCAAGCCGGTAATAGATGGAGACCACTTTGATCTTCGCCAGGTTCGCGATTGGGACGCCCTCGATGAGCGAGCCAGAGTCCGAGTTGAAACCTCCACCGTGCAAATTGATGAGCACTCTCACGCGGTTTACCTCAGGCATTGCGAGCGGAGTAATGATGTCGGTGCGCACCCCTGCTATCGATTGTTCCCGCACGCTTACCGGGTAAAGCCGGCGAGCTTCGGCAGAATCCTGTGCGCGCCACGTATCGGTATGCGCTCTACGCTCGGCGAGTGTCTCGGGGCCGGATTTTTTCTGGGGGAGAGAGGCCAGCCATTTCTGAGCTTCAGGACTGATGGTAGAGGGCATAGGAACAACACGAGTGATGTGCGCAGTACCATCCGGATCAAACGTCGCGGAGTCCTGTGGCGCCGGCGCAGCCGATTGCGCGAGCAAGCCATTGGTCAGGGCGAATAAGAGCAGGCACAGAAATCCGATTTTCATTGGGCAAGTTTATTAGGGAGAAGCAGAAAACGTAGACGAGTCGTGGAATAAAAATGTGAAGCACTTTTTGTTCGTCGACTCCCTCCGCTGCGTCGAAGATTCTATGCCAGCGTGTACTTCCCGCGCTCGATGGCTTTCTGAGCGATCTGTTGCCGCAGTTCAATGGTATTGAATGGCTGGTATTTGGCGAGTCGCCGCAGAATCGCCAGCTGAGTTCGCAGCATATCGCCTTCTGCCACGGCGGCGATTATCTTTTTCGCGCGGCTGACTCTACCTTCTCCATGGCTTGCGTCAGGTAAACTCGAGTCATCGCAATCGGAAGTGCGGCCGCGGCTCCGCCTTTGGTTTCGGCGATTTTCTGCGCCCGCAGCACCGCCGATTCCATGGCATAAGTTTCAATGGTCATATCCGCGATCGCGCCCATCACTTCCTGCTGATCCTGAATTGCCTGCATATACTTCTGCGTAGCAGCTCCGGCGGCAAACAGGCCCAGATTCTTCGCTTGCGTTACTAATTTGCGCTCCTCTGCGAGGGCGCCCTCAAGATCATCGCTCGCTGCCGGACCAGACAGCACTTCATCCATCAACTTTTTGATGGCGGGCATCAGCGGCAATTGCCCGCTCATCGCGCGCTTCAACAGGAATCCCGTGATGATCAGCCGGTTGATCTCGTTCGTGCCTTCAAAGATGCGATTGATCCGAGCATCGCGATACGCGCGTTCCGCCGGATATTCTTCGACAAATCCGTAGCCCGCATAGATCTGCAGGGTTTCATCGACGATGTAGTCGACCATCTCCGAACCCCAGACTTTGATGATCGAGCACTCCACCGCGTATTCCTCGATGGCTTTGCGCGTTTCCTTGATGGCGTCGGCGCCAGACTTATCGACTTCGGCGAGCGCCACATCCATCATGCCGACGGTACGATAGACGAGAGATTCGCCCACGTAGAGCAGCGTCGCCATATTGGCGATCTTCTCGCGCACCAAGCCGAAATCGCCGATGGTCTTGCTAAAGCTTTACGTTGCTTGGCATAGCTGATGGCGTTTTCAAGCGAAACGCGGCCGCCGCCTACGCACATTGCGCCCAGCTTGAAACGGCCGATGTTCAGGATATTGAAAGCGATCACGTGCCCTCGGCCGATTTCGCCCAGCAGATTTTCCGCTGGCACCTTGCAATCATTCAGAATGATGGGACAAGTGGACGATCCGCGGATGCCCATCTTGTGTTCTTCTGCGCCCACCGAAAATCCAGGAAATGTTCTTTCCACCAGAAACGCGGTGAATTTTTCTCCTCAACTTTCGCAAACACGGTAAACAGGTCGGCGAATCCCGCATTAGTGATCCACATTTTCTCGCCGTTCAGGATGTAATGCTTGCCATCAGCGAGAAAGTTCGGCGCGGGTGCGGCAGTTCATGGCGTCTGAGCCGGAGGTGGATTCCGACAGCGCATAGGCTCCGACAATTTCCCCGGCCGCGAGGCGCGGCAGATATTTTTTCTTCTGTTCTTCGGTGCCGAAATACACGATCGGCAGCATGCCAATGCCGCTGTGTCGCACCCCAAGTCGTGGCGAAGCCGGCATATTTTGCGATGTGGTCCGCGATGACAGCGGCGGTGACCTTATCCATCTCAAGGCCTCCGTAGGCCTCCGGGAATTTCCACAGCAGCTCAGACCCAACTCGCCGGCTTTCTTAAGCAAGTCGCGGGTAATGGAGAAATCTTTGTGCTCGATCTTCTCCGCGTTGGGAAGAATTTCATTGACCGCAAATTCCTCGGCCGTCTGCCCGATGAGCCGATGCTGTTCGGTGAAATCTTCAGGAGTGAAAACCTCATCGGGGCGCCGCGTTTCAAGCAGGAAGCTGCCGCCTGCAATCTTGGTGTTCGGAACTGTCGTGCTTGTTGCCATCTCTTAGTCCTCTTTAGCGAAAGGTACGGAGAATCGCGAGCAAACATCTCATTTTAGTTCGCGGCAGGTCGGAATGATAGGGCAGAAAAGTCTCGTGAAGGTATATGCGTCGTGAACGGATGGCCATGGGCGAACGGCGGTTCTGCGCCGCCCCAGTAGGACGCTCAAAAACATGTGCGCGATGGCGTAGGAAACGTAACGATTCGGTAAAGGAAAGTGAAGATTCTAACGTTCCGTCGGCAGAATTACTCCTTCCACCGAATAAGTTCGGAAGCGCGCCACGGGAGTGCACGTGGAATATCCGGCCGGGTGCATGGAGTCGGAACGCGGGTTATCGCGAGCTACCTTGTACGTGCGCATCTTAAGGCACGACACGCTTTCCGGATCGTCCTGCTTGATCTGCGGCGCGCTGAACTGACTTGAATGAGCGCGATAATCGCCTAGGAGAATGCGGTCCATCGGACTCGCGTTAGCATTATTTTTCGCGCTCGAGGCGAACACATCTGGACTCGACGTACTCAGCTGTCCTGGCTGGAGTGGGGAAGACTGGGCAGCGACCGTGGTGACGCTCATCGCGATCAGAAAGGAAAAGAGAGAGAGACGGAAGATTAGCATAAGACTTCATCCCTGCGACAGATTATAGCGCCGTTCGGCCGCTTTGGGGTCCAAGCCAAAGGACCTATTCGAGAACTGTCCCTGCGCGTCGACTCAGTTCAAGTTCTCAAATATTCCAGCCGCTCCATCCCGCCGCCAACACACATCGTTACCAGCCCGTAACGCGCTTTGCGACGTTTGAGTTCGCGGATGATCGTCGCCGTCAGCTTCGCGCCCGTGCATCCCAGCGGATGTCCCAACGCGATCGCCCCTCCATTGGGATTTACTTTTGCCGGATCGAGCCCGGCTTCTTTCATGACAGCCAGCGATTGCGCCGCGAAGGCTTCGTTCAACTCAATCACATCGATGTCAGAGAGTTTCAGCCCGGCCATTTTCAAAGCCTTCGGAATGGCGAATACCGGGCCCAGTCCCATCTCCTCGGGTTTATATCCCGCGGTGGCGAATGAAACATAGCGTGCAAGCGGCGTGATACCGAGCGCTCGGGCTCGCTCCGCTGACATGACAACCGCAGCCGCTGCCCCGTCCGACATCTGCGAGGAGTTGCCCGCCGTTACCGTGCCTTTCACGTGAAAGGCCGCCTTCAGCGAACTCAGCGCTTCGAACGATGTGTCAGCCCGAGGACCCTCATCCATCTTGAAAATAATTTCCTGTCGGTTGGGTTTCGACCCATTCGGAGTGGTAAAGCTCACCGGTACCGGTACCACCTCATCATCGAATTTCCCCGCCTGGATTGCAGCCATCGCTTTTTGGTGGCTGTGCAACGAGAATTCGTCCGCCGCTTCGCGTGTAATGCCAAAACGCTGCCCGACTCGTTCGGCAGTAAGACCCATGTTCAGGTAAGCGTCGGGATAGTGGTCGACCAGCCACGGGTTCGGCGAAATTTTGTGGCCGCCCATTGGGATCATTGACATCGACTCCGTGCCCCCGGCGACAATGACCTCCGCTCCGCCGCTCATGATGCGCTCGGCGGCCATGGCAATGGCCTGCAGTCCTGAGGAGCAAAAGCGATTGATCGTAAGGGCTGAGACTTCGACCGGTAGTCCTGCTCGCAAAGATGCGATGCGCGCCACGTTCATCCCCTGCTCGGCCTCCGGCATGGCACAGCCGAGGATGACATCTTCAATCTCATTTGAATCCAGCTGCGGTACGCGGTCCAGCGCGCCTCTGAGGGCGATGGCCGCCAGTTCATCGGGACGCGTGGCACGCAGCGTGCCCTTGAATGCACGCCCTACGGGAGTACGAACGGATGACGCAATAATGACTTCTCTCATGAGAGTTCTCGCTTCTTAAGTTCACGCTTCGCTTAGTCTGGTTCGATGCGTCGCGTGGTGCAATAGCTTCACTTGGCCGGAGCGTAGAAGTAATAATCCGCGTTATAAGCGCTTTTTGTTTCGGTGTTAACGTGTGCGGCGTCACAGCCGGTGGTTGGTGGCTGTCCGCCGTGGGTGCGTACGCGCTGAATCGTCGTTACATTGCTAAGCTGACCGCTGCCAGCATGGCTCACGACATTTACCAGGAGCCAGGGAATCGAATCCGGATCGAGGGAATCGACGTGCGCCACGGCCTTGCCCGTCACCTCGCTTCCATCTTTTAACTTCCACGTTGGACCGGCGGAATGTTGTCCGATGACTTTGTCCTTGCGATCGTGTAACTCGGCATCAGGCCCTTTAAGTACCCAGCTGAATTTTCCGTCCACCGCGCCCTGGCACGTATAGATCTGCGATCCGGTTGCATGGGCATAGACCACAACTTCGAGTCCAGCGGGCGCCTGGATCGCGTCTGGGACGTCCGGCGGAGGCTCATTCGCGGGAGCCGCCTGAGCGCTTCCCAGCGTCGAGCCTAAGAAAAACAAGCTAGTCCATAGAGTAACGGCCAACATCAATCTTCCAGTGAGCATTAACTTAATCCTCAGTTCCGCAATGTCTTACCGGTCTTCAGCGTGTACTGAATCCGCTCTTGCGTTTTCTTTTCTCCACACAACGACTTAAAGCCTTCGCGCTCGAGGTCGAGAATGTATTGCTCGCTCACCGGAGTTCCCGGCGTGACGTTGCCACCGCAAAGGACTTCGGCAATCTTGCTACCCAATTTCACTTCATAGTCGGTAACGTAGTCACCCTGGCGCATCATGTGGACGCCCATTTTGAGTGTGGCCAGAAGACTTTCACCCGGCGCGGGAATGTCAGTACGAGCAATCGGCGGCTCGTACCCAGTGCGAGAAAGCTCGAGCGCCCGAGCCTTGGCGTCCGAGAGAACTCGCTCACGATTCATCGTGATGCGGTCGCTATCGGACAAGAATCCGAGGCCGCGAGCCTCATGCGCCGAAGTGGCAACCTTCGCCGTCGCGATGGTTTCGAAGGCGCGCTTCATCGCTTCGAGCATCTCAATCGAACCTGCCAGCGCCTCGCCGGAACCTTTGCCACCACGCGCGGCGGTCGCTCCGTCTACCGCCCGCAAAAGCATTTCCTTGCAGCCTCCACCGCCCGGCAGTAACCCGACTCCGACTTCAACTAAGCCTGTGTAAAGTTCGGCATGCGGTTGGCGTGCCGCCGCATGCAGGGAAATTTCCGTCCCACCGCCCAGGCACAATCCAAATGGCGCGGACACGACCGGCTTGGCCGAGAACTTGATGGCCTGCGTCATCCCCTGAAACTGCCGTATGGCCAAGTCCACGTCGTCCCACTCCTCTTCCTGAACGCTCATCAGCAGCAACATCAGGTTGGCGCCCACTGAGAAGTTAGTCGCATCATTGGTGATGACAAACGCGTCGAAGTTATCGCCTGGACCTCCCGGCTTTAGAGTCTGCAGGATTAAGCTGATGATGTCCGCGCCCAGCGAGTTCATCTTGCTGTGGAACTCGATGCATCCCACACCATCGCCAAGATCCACCAGCGACGCTCCTGAATTTTTCTTCACCACGCCGTTCGATTTCTTGGCGACCGTTACGGACCACACGCCTGCGGGAACTTTTACTTCTTGGAAATTGTCGTGGGCCAGATCAAAGTACGCGCGGCCTGACGAGGACTTGGGGTCATCCGCGTACCAGGATTTCTTGCCTGCCGCGAGCAGCTTCTCGACATTGGCCGCCACCGGCTTGCCTTCTTTCTTCATCCGGGCAACGGTCGCTTCGACTACGACCGCATCCCAAAGTTCGAATGGACCAAGCTCCCAGTTAAATCCGAGGTGCATGGCGCGATCAATCTCTACTACGGAATCGGAGATTTCTGGGATCCGGTTCGCGGAGTACGTCCATAAATCGGTGAGCGCCGACCACAGAAACTGACCTGCCTTGTCGATCTTCTGCGATCCAGAGCCTTCGAGGCCAAGCAACATCCGCAGGCGCGCCCCGGTATCTTCAACGTTCTTCGCCATGTCGAGCGAAGCGAATTTAGGCTTCTGGCGGGGATGGTATTCCAGCGTCTTCCAGTCGAGCGCCATTCGTTCGTCTTCTTTTCCCGCTTCGCCTTTCGCCTTCTTATAAAAGCCACCTTTCGTCTTGTCGCCCAACCATTTGTGCTGCAGCATCTGGGTAAAGAAATCAGGCAAGCGCAGATCGCTGCGTTCGTCGTGGACGTTCGCGGTCATGTTCCCAACCACATGACCAAGAATGTCTAGGCCGACCAAATCGATGGTGCGGAAGGTCGCCGATTTCGGCCAGCCAACGGCTTGTCCGGTAAGCGCGTCGACCTCCTCGATACTGAGGCCCATTTCCTGCATGAGCCGCATCACATTCAAGACGGAAAACGTACCGATGCGGTTACCGATAAAGTTCGGAGTATCTTTGGCGAGCACCACACCCTTACCCAGCCGCACGTCGCAGAAGTGCGCGATCGCATCGATGGCAGCGCGGTCCGCTTCCGGGGTGGGAATGATTTCCATCAATCGCATATAGCGCGGTGGATTGAAAAAATGTGTCCCAAACCACGAGCGCCGGAAATCGTCCGAAAACCCCTCCGCAATCTTGCCCACCGGCAAGCCGCTGGTGTTGGTGGTGATGATCGTCCCCGGCTTACGAATCGCTTCAACCTTGCGTAGCAGGGCACGCTTGAGTTCCAGATTCTCCACCACGGCCTCGATGATCCAATCCACCTCCGCGAGTTTCTTCAGATCATCTTCAAAGTTTCCTATGGTCACAAAGCGTGAAAGAGACGACTCCATGAACGCCGCCGGCTTTGATTTCTTCGCACCTTCAAGACCCGCGGCGGCGATCTTGTTCCGCGCCAGCGAGCCGGCTCCCGCTGCCAGATCCCCAGGGACAATATCGAGCAGATAACTAGGGACGCCTGCGTTGGCAAAGTGTGCCGCAATCCGCGCTCCCATCGTTCCCGCGCCCAAAACCGCAACTTTACTAATGCGTTTCATGATGGCCTCGAAAAATATCAACACGGCAAATAAAAGGGTCTTATGCTTTGTACCTAAGGAAGTTTATCCACCGCCCAGTCATTGTGACCAGTGTTTACAATCACAACGCTGGAGAAGCGGCGGTGGGCGTGTGCCGAGTTTGTGGAGGCGCTGGCGAGCACGACAGGAAACTCGTAGCGCCCGTGGCGCAGCAATTTCCCGTGACCGATTTCATAGGCGCTAACCGGCTCAGAAAAAAATTTGTCGAGGCCTTCCAGGGCAACTTTTTCCTTCGCATGGCCGGTCAGTAACGCCATCCCGCTTTCAACGTCCCCGGACTGTCGCGCTTGTAGAAAGTGGTCAGCAGCGGCGAGTGCGGCAATATACTCCGAGTCCGGACCCGCGGACGGGGTCTTGGCGGCCGCCAGCGAAATCAACCCACACAAAATTGGGCACGCGAGCAGAAGTGCGCCGCGTAAATTCTTTCGAAGTAGCATGCAGAACATTATGCGCGATAGAGCGGGCTGGCGAAAATCAGCCGCCCTTCGACTGCAACTCAGGATGTGCAGCCACGTATTCTTTTGCCTGCTCCGCCATCTGTTTTTCGCCCTTGTAGGCCAACAATCTGCCAGCGTCATCCAATGGTACCCACCGCGCTCGAGCCACTTCCACGCGCATCTCCGGCGCAATTTGATTAATGCGACCAGAGACATAACTCATCAGATAAAAGCTGACGATCTTGAAAACGCGTTGACCATCTCCCCAACTGCGCGAATAAATGTACTTGATGTCGCCTAGCTTAGTGATGAATTCGGCGGTCACGCCGGTCTCTTCCATTACCTCGCGCAACGCGGTTTCAAGCGGCTTCTCTCCCGGATCCACCAGGCCCTTGGGCAGCGCCAGGACAACTTTTCGCTTGGCCCCAGGAGTGAGGAGCTTACCTTCTGCCAACCGGGTCTGGTCACCGGCTGGTTCAATGACGGCCATCCACCATGTTGCGTCCCGGTTGCGAACGACGACTCCGCCTGCTGAGATTTCCCGCACCATATCTGTAAACTAGCAGAGCTACAGGAGTTAGTCACGAGCCTCGCTCTGGGCTGGGCCGCCCTCGGGTTACTCATACAGTGCTCTCCTCCCTGAAGTAACGTATCAATGGCACAATCGGGCCCTGCAGCAAAAGCCGCATCCGTGGCATCTTATCTTACAGTTGAAGTAGAGCTTTAATGTGGGTGCCCGTAAAGAACGGGCATGTGGGGTAGCGGTGAAAGGTCTCGACAGGATTGTTCGGTCGGTGCAAGCCTTTGGACGCGAGCTCTCGCGCAAGGCCACCGCTCCTGAGCCTCGAGTTCCTACAATCGGTATCGCCTTGGGTGGTGGATTTGCGCGCGGCATGGCCCACATTGGCGTGCTGAAGGTTCTTGAACAGGAAAACATTCCAGTTCGCATTGTCGCGGGTACCAGCGTAGGCGCGTTGATCGGCGCATCCTACTGCAGCGGGCTGCCACTGGATGATCTTGAGAAGGTCGCGCACTCCTGCCGCTTTACCACTTTCGCCCGTTGGACCGTCTCGCGCTACGGCTTCGCTTCCAATGATCGGATGGTTTCATTCCTCACTCGAACCTTGATGGTCAAGACGTTCGAAGAGCTTTGCATTCCACTCGGAGTAACAGCCACAGATTTCAACACGGGCGAGGGCGTGGTTTTTCATTCGGGTTCAATCATCGATCCAGTGCGCGCCAGCTGCGCCTATCCGGGAATGTTTTTGCCGGTGAATATTCGCGGACGCTGGCTGGTCGATGGCATGCTTTCTCATCCCGTGCCCACGCAGCCTCTGCGCGACATGGGTGCGGATCGGGTTCTGGCAGTGCACTTGAAGGGACAATGGTCTAAGGATGGCGCGCCCCGGCATCTTTTTGACGTGATTGGTCAATCTTTCGCCATTGCTCAAGACAGGATGAGCCATCTCTGGCGCAGCGCCGCCGATTTGGTCGTCGAACCCGATGTTTCCGGTTTCGCCTACGACGACTTCAAGCGCGCTGGCGAATTGATTCGTGCCGGAGAAACTGCCATGCGCCAATCGCTGCCGGCAGTTCGAAAGTGGCTGGAGGCTGCAGAGGAGAACGCGGTTGTCGCGAATAGTCCTGGAAGGGTCCGCTCGATGAATGCTCGTACCGCGATGCTGCCTCCCGCGCCCATGCCGGCAGATTGATTGTATGTTTCAGGCTTCGGCCGAAGGCCCGAGCGGTCCGCAATCTTCCATCTGAAGCGGCCTCGTCATGGCATAGAGTGGGACGATAGCGCGCATGCTGGTTCCGGTGCTGTCGGACTCCATTTCCAACTTGCCATTCAATTCGTGTAATCGTTCGCGCATGCCCGCCAGCCCTACCCCAGTCTCGCCGCTCATTCCCTGAAGCAGTTGTAGCCGTTCGGCGGGGATCCCTTTGCCGAAATCCCTGATCTCCAACACCACTTCTCTTGCCTCATGCTTGAATTCGATGGTGGCATCGGATGCTTCGGAATGCCGATGTACGTTGGTTAAACTCTCTTGCAGTACTCGGAAGAGAGCGAACTCCACTCGCCGGGGCAGTCGCTCAGCAGAATTTGCGATATCCACTTTCACGTTGATTCCGCTGCGTTTGGAGAACCCATCGATGTACCACTCTGCGGCACATGCGAATCCAACCTCATCCAACAAGGGAGGGTGCAACAGGTAAGACATGGTGCGAATTTCTTCCATCGCCTGATTCGCCAGCATCTCGACATCCGAAACTAAGGCAAGCTTGTCTGGGTCTGCTTTGCAGCTTTCCTGCAGAAACGAAACACTTATTTTTAATGCGGCCAGAGTTTGACCCGTGCTGTCATGCAGGTCTCGCGCTAGTCTTCGCCGCTCTTCATCCTGAACTTTAAGTAGACGCTGCGAGAGTTTCTGCAATTCGGCGGTGCGTTCCAGAATCAACGATTCAAGTTCCGCATGCGCCGAGGCCAGTTGCTTCGACTGCTTGGATAGAGTCCACATTTGATGTCCTCAGAGAGATGCTGGCGAGACAGAACAATCCCTCGTTCAGCTGATGAGAATCATCGCATTTAAGCAATCTAAAGTCTGATCAGAACTGCACAAAGTCCTCCAAACGGACATTCTCATTCTTTGAGCACTTTTGATCAGAATGAATTGCCTCCATCCTGAACAATAAGAAGGTCACTACAAGCATCTCTCGAAGGCCATCTGGTATAGGAATGACCTCAGCCAAGAAAAAAATTGTGTTCAATCCCCGGACCTTTCTCTCAAGCATTGGGAAGGGCCGGGAGATGCTGTCATTTGAAAAAAAGAACACAATCTTTGCTCAGGGTGATTCAACGGATGGCCTCTTTTTTATCCAGAAAGGGAAGGTGCAACTCACAGTTGTGTCGGAAGCCGGAAGGGAAGCGACGCTCGGCATCCTGAGTGAAGGGGATTTCTTTGGCGAAGGTGGCCTTGCCGGTCAGCCCGTCCGCATGTCTTCGGCAGTTGCCATGACGGATTGCCTCCTTCTCCACGTGGGAAGGAAGGCGATGATGAATGCCTTGGGGTTGGAGCCAAAGTTGGCGGCGCTGTTTCTCAAGTGCTTGCTGAAGCGCAATATCCGGTATCAGGACGATTTGGTGGATCAGCTGTTCAATTCCAGCGAAAAGCGGCTGGCCCGCGTTCTTCTCCTGATGGCTCAGTTCGGCAAAGAGGGCGTAACCGAGATGTCCGTCCCGCGCCTGAAACAGGAAACCCTGGCAGAGATGGTTGGGACGACACGGTCGCGAGTCAGCTTTTTCATGAACCGATTCAGGAAGCTGGGGTTTATAAGCTACAAAGTTGGAGATAATCTTCTCGTCAGCAGTTCTCTCCTGAACGTTTTGCTTCATGATGAGGACGGAACGAACCTTGCGTCGATCTCGAGCGTCAATCTGGAAAGCTCTCTCGAACCACCAGCCACGCCCGGCGAACCCAGAGATAGAGATCGAGCGAGACGACCGGCGCTTCCCGGCATCGTCCCCCAGCGAAATTAGTATCGAAACAGAATCGATCAAGCTGCCTTCTCCGTAGCATTTTTCGACGGACCACTATTTTGATCTTCTTGACTTCGCTCGCCCGCCGCATTCTCCCTAGTCCCATTCTCGCGAGTCCCATGCTCACTCGTCTCCAGGTTGTCCGCCTTGGCTGAAGCGCCCGCTTGCGGCTCCCGGGCATCTTTCTCTTCAGTTTTTTCCTTCAGTTCCTGCGAGCCTTCAGGCGCGACGGGCTCTTTACTCTTTTCTGCACTTTTACCGGACTCGCTCTTCGCGGCATCTTCGTCAGTCTTCATCGCCGCCGACAAGAGATGATTGATCCTTACTCGTGCGGCAAGCCACCTGACGTTACTCGCATTCCCTGCTTTTTCCACGTACGGAGCAATTTCTTCTGAATTGATAATTCCTTTATCCTTCAAGAATTGCATGATTGCCGTGCTCTGCGTCTCCTGAGCCTCAAGAGCGGAGAACAATTCCTGTAGCACTTCCTGCACAATTTTTTCGTCCATACCCCAACCTCCTCCCGTGCTAATGCTTGGATGCAATACGACAAGCGAGAGTCAATTTGCATAGACGCATCTCCGGAGGAATCTTGCCGATGCATTCATTGACTTGCCGCCTCCAGCGACGTAAGATTCGCCACGAATGATGTGCGATCCCGTCCTCTTGTTGCCAGATTCGCCGGCCTCTGGCGCTCTCACATCCTGAGGAGACTCCATGCAGCTTCGTCTGGAAAGCCGTCCTGTAGGAGATGTTCTGGTCATTCAGTGCCACGGCCGAATCGTGGCCGGAAATGAAGTCTTCACGCTGCATGCCCAGGTAGGGGACGCCATCGAAAAGCATGGCGATGTCGTGCTTCAAATGGAACAAGTCGAATTTCTCGACAGCAGCGGGTTAGGAGCGTTGATGCGCTTGATGCAAGCCGCACGCGCCAAAGGCGGAGATCTCAAACTCAGCGGACTGCCTCCGAAGGTGCGCAAAGTGCTTCAGTTGACCAACCTGATCTCTCAATTCGAAACCTACGAGACAGTGGAGGAAGCGATCACAGCAGCCTACCTGGGTTCGCGATATTCCCGGGGAAAAACCGGGGATGCGCGCCCGCGCGTGCTCTGCGTTTACCCCTCCACTGATGTTTGCACCTTTTTGCGGGAGTTGCTCTGCGGCGCAGGCTATAACGCCCTCACGACGACCACCCTGGGCGACGCCCAAATTCTGCTTAAGGCTACGAAAGCGAATCTCGTCGTAGCCTCCAGCCGGACTCAGTCCCTACGCGGCAAGCCAATTGGCGAGGCTTTGCGTGAGATTGATCCCAATATTTCTCTCGTTATGCTGGACCCGGACTTCGCCACCCAGGATCCCGCGGATGCGGCGGAAAAGCTGTTGCGGGACGTTGGAAGCAGGTTAGTCGCTAACAACTAACTGGCTGCAGTTCAAGGCTTGAGCAACTCTTCGGAAAGCAATTCACCCTTCATCGCCAGATTGTGACCGCGTTCCAGGTCCCCAGCAGTTACGGCTTTTTTCGACTGTTCCATAAATTGTTTGACCTGAGCCACCATCTCTTGCTGGCTTGTGCTCAATGGATGTCCGGCAAGTTTCTTTAAGTTTCCTTCCGTCGTCGCCGTAAGTTGCTCCGTCGTGTAGCGCTGCTGTGACGCTTTTTCCGCACTCGTATTTCCTTTCAACTCAACCGCGGGCTCATCCGAGCCTCCATTCTTAATCACTATCTTCGGAGGCGGGCAAGGTTTCTGCGGTGCTGTTCGCGCTTGGTTTGTGGAATTCGCCGCGGACTGGTTATTTCCAGACACCGGACTCGCAAGCGCTGCGCTTGCAGAGGCCTCCCCCCCGCTTGACTTGAGCGGAGTTGGAGAAGAGCTGCAATCGGATATGTTTACCGCTGGTTTCTTGCCATGCTTCGACGTTGGCTTCGAAGTAGCGGAGTTAGGCGGCTGGGCCTGAGTCGCGGCCGGATTGGTATGTTGATCTTGTGTGGCCGCAGGCGGGGAAGGAGACGCTGGAGCTTGAGATGCGTCTCCAGTGCCTTGTTCCTGCGCCGGCGCGGACCAGCCCGACGGGGATCGCGGACCGGCGAAGCTTACGAAGTAAATCACGAGGACTGCGGCCAGAGTCATCTCAATCCTATGCGCGTGAAGTCCTTAAATTCTACGCCACGTATGGAGGTTGTAAGAAATCAGTCTGTCGGTTCTGTCATGGCTGCTTGCAAATTTACGGAATCGTTTTCCGCATCCAACTGCGAGGCGGCCAAAGGAATCCGAAAACGGAATGTGGTCCCTTCGCCCGCGGTTGATTCGAATTCCACTGAACCATAGTGCCACTGCAGGATTTGATAAGTCTGTGCCAGGCCGATTCCGTTGCCGTCCTTCTTCGTCGTAAAGTAAAGCTCGAAGATCTTTTCGTGCATATCTTCCGCGATTCCGACACCGCGATCGCGTATTTCGGCCACCGCCGCATTGCCTTCGCGATGCGCCGAGATCGTTAACGCTCCCCCTTCGGGCATTGCCTGCACGCCGTTGAGCACCACGTTGAGCAGCGCCTGCTTCATCAAGTCGAGATCCGCCTTGATCATCAGCGGCTGCTCCGCCATGGCTCGCTCGACGCTCACGCCATGAATCTCTGCATCCGGAGCCGCGAGAAGAACGACGTCCTCCAGCAAGCGCCGCAGATCGATTTCTTCCAGATGCAATTCGCGAGCCCTCATAAAGTCGACGAGGGTTTGCACCACCCGATCGAGCCGCTGGATTTCACTCCCGATGATATCCATATGGCGGCGCGTGTCAGGATCCAGTTGCGATAATTTGTTCTGCAAGAGTTGCAAGTGCAGCACGATGGCGTTGATCGGATTCTTAACCTCGTGAGCAACGCCGCCGGTGACTCGTCCGCTGGCAGAAAGCCGCCGCGACATCTCGATCTCATCACCGATGCGCTGTACGGATTCCGCGTCCCGCATGATCAGCATGGCGCCGATCTGGGTTCCTTTTTCCTGCACAAAATCCATTGTGACCTGCACCCGCCTGCCGCCGGCGGCGGTAAACTCACGTTGCATGAGCGAGCGCTTGCGTTCGAAGGCATCCAGGACCATCGCGCCGAGCTGCGAATCGCGCGAAAAAATCTCTCGCGCAGTTCGTCCCAGCAATTCCCCGCGAGGCCGGCCCAGGAACCGCTCGACAGGAGCGCTCACCAACACCACGCGCGAGTCTCGCGTAAAGAGCATCAGGCCATCCTGAAGCTTCGACATAAGTTGATCCACGTTGTCTTTTAACGCGGAGAAAATCTCCCTGGTATCCCGCATCTGCCGGCCCAGGTTGGCAATCTTCAGTGTGACCAATCCAAATTCATCGTGCTCATTTTCCTTTCCCGAGAAGTCCTCGCTTCCCCCGGTACTCACACTGTCCAGGTTGCGGCTGATCTCTCGCAGCGGACCAAAGGCCACGTTCGAGATCATCGCCGCCAGCAAGAGTGACGCAAAAATCGCTGCGACGGAAAAATACAGCGCGTGCATCAGTCGAGGCTTGATCTCATTCCTGATAAAAACCGTGGAGACTCCAATGCGGATCGTGCCGAAAGGTTCGCCATTTAGCTGCAGGGGGTAAGTCACGTCGTAGACTGCAGCGGGCTGAAAGACGGCGCGAAGTTGGTCCAGAGAGTGGGCGGTTGTGACGCTGTGAAAATCCGGCCGATTCGGAATCTGTTTGCCTACCATCTGCGCATTCGAGTGCAGCAATGCCTTGCCATTCGTGCCTACTACCGAAGCGTCCAAAATAATGGGCCAGAGCGCCGTATCGGATTCAATGTTGTTCAGGAGATTGGTATCCATGGGTAGATACTCGGCCAAGGCGGCGCGAACCGCTTTGGGGTCATTCGTATCCACTCGTGTGCTGCTTAAATCTGGCAGATCATTCTCGGCGAAGTAGGCCAGTTGCTGGGTCAGGCTGTAAACGCTGTCGTAGCTGTTATTGATCCGCAGGCGCAGCACTTGCGAGATATAAAGGTAAGAGAATGCAGTCACCATGACCGTCACCATGAGGGTGATGGTCATCACGATGATGGTTTTACGTCGCATGGAAAAAGTGTTTAGAGCCGTTGATTCGTAGTCCGGCTAGTGGCCAAAGGCAGACGAAGGAGCAGATTAGCAGGACGGGTCCCGTCTTCGCACTCACTTTTGAGAGTGATTATTGGTTGCTTCGCTCGACTTCCTCTTTGTTCGAGTCCCCGTCCGTCGAGCTGCTGCCATATTCCTTTAACTTATTATGCAGCGTTTTCAGGCTAATGCCGAGGATTTCCGCGGCTTTCGTTTTGTTGTTACCCGTAGACTCCAAGGTCTTAAGAATCAACATCTTTTCCGCTTCGCCGACGGTCGTGCCGACGCCCAGGCGAATCGCATCCGGATCGTTCGCGCTGGTGCGTAGAATGGCATGCCCGAATCCCGGAGGCAGATGTTTGGTCTCGATCATGCCACTGTCGCAGACGATCACGGCGCGCTCGATCGTGTTACGCAGCTCACGGACATTTCCCGGCCAGGTATAGTTATTAAAAAGATTGAGCACCGCCTCGCTCACGGTTGCCACTTTCCGGCCGTGCTTGCTGCTCATTTCTGAAGTCAGGAGCTGCACCAGATCGGCGATGTCCTCCTTATGTTCCCGCAGGGGAGGCATGTGAATGTTGAAGACATTCAGCCGGTAGTAAAGATCGCTCCGCAATTCACCGGACGCCACGGCATCATCGGGGACTTTGTTTGTTGCAGCAAGGACTCGCACATCGACAGATGTTTCCACTTTGCTTCCCAGTCGGCGCAGTTTGTGGTCTTCCAGCACGCGCAAAAGTTTGGCCTGGGTACCGACCGGCATTTCACCGATTTCGTCAAGCAGAATGGTACCCCCTTCCGCCAATTCGAAGCATCCGGTCCGGCGCTCGAGCGCTCCCGTGAAAGCCCCTTTTTCGTGGCCGAAGATTTCGCTTTCGATCAACGTTTCAGGGATAGCAGCGCAATTAATGGCCACGAAAGGCCTCTCGCGGCGCGGGCTCAGCTGGTGGATGGTGCGCGCCACCAATTCTTTGCCGGTGCCGCTCGCCCCGGTAATGAGCACGGACGCCGTGCTTGGTGCCACTAATTCGATCAGTCGGAAAATTTCCTGCATCTTGCGCGAAGTTCCGCGCAGTTGTCCCAAAGATCCGGAATCCCGTAACTTGCGGCGCGCACTTTCGAGTTCCGCGCGTGTACCTAAAAGCGCTGCGGCATTCTGCAGCATTCCCCGCAAGCGCTGGGTATCGATCGGCTTCGTGATGTAGTCGTACGCGCCCAGGCGCATGGCTTGCACCGCGCTGTCGATGGTGCCCTGCGCGGTGACCAGAATGACTGCCATGGCCTCGGTCTGCTCAGCCAGTCGCTCGAGGAGTTCGATGCCTCCCATGCGCGGCATCTTTAGATCCGTGATGACGATGGAAGGGCCCACTGCACCGCCTTCTGCAGTCCTTCCTGTCCATCGCTGGCGGTTTCGGTACGGTAGCCCCAAGAAGAAATTAACTCGGCCAAGCCCGTGCGCTCGTTCTCTTCGTCCTCGACAATTAATATTCTTTCGTGGCTCATCCTTTAGTTCGTTTCCGCTTCGGTTCCAAGGTTGACAATCACATTTACCGTGAGTACAACCATACGCGGCCAGCTTCGTAAGGAGCAAGGCGCGCAGAGAGCGAACGTGGCCGAAAGTTTCCCTAATTGCCCCGGCGCCGCGTCAGAGTGATGTCAAATTGAGACAAATTGAGATGTCAACTGTCAAAAATTCAGTTGGCAATACGCAGATATTTCTTGCGATCTCTCTTCCGCTTTAAGATTATCGTGAGTTAGAATTACGGGTTCCTGAAATAGAGGTTCAACTTTGTAGTTAGCGGTTCTTGCATTTTGTATTCGACCCTGCCGTCGGGCCCTCAGCGCAAATGAACCGCGCATCGATACATGGAGGAAGGAATGTCATTTCGTTATAGATCTCACAAGGGCCAGTTGACGATTGGTCTGTTAGCACTTCTGGCGGTCTCACTCATCTCGGGTTCTGCGTTTGCGCAGAGCGACTCGAATCCCCCTAAATGGGATTTGTTTGCGGGATATCAGTGGTTGCATCCGGGTGGAACTGTGCCCACCCCGTTCAGCAACTACTTCAACCCGACTCCGTACAAAGTCCCCGACATGTCGGCCGGATTTGGCGCGGCTGTTACTTACAACTTCGATCGCCCACTGGGGCGGAGAAGTGGACTTCGGTCAGAACTGGGGAAACAACAACTATGAATTGACCGCCTCGCTGGGGCCGCGTTTCATGTGGCGTACCCAGAATGCAAACTTCTTCCTGCACACGTTAATCAGCCTTAACCGTGTGGATATCAACGGCTCTCGACACGCAGAACGGGATCGGTGCGATTCTGGGCGGTGGCATGGATTTGCCCATCAAGAAGTGGGTCGCATTCCGACTCTTTGAAGCGGACTACGTCTGGGGCCATCATAACTACGCTCAGTTTGCCTCAACCGGCACTGCCTCCAGCCTGGCGCGTCCTTCGTTTGAAGGTGTCCGCCTGCGCACGGGTTTTGTTTTCAGCTGGGGCGGAGCTCCGTCCCGTGGCTCCTGCCGCCAGTTGCTCGGTGCAGCCGACAGAAGTTATGGTGGGTGAGCCGATCACGGCCACCGTCAGCGCCAGCAATTTCAATCCCAAGCACACCGTCACTTATGCTTGGAGTGGCAACGGAGGCCAGGTTAGCGGTAAAGACACCACGGCCCAGATCGATACCAAGGGTGCTGCTCCAGGCAGCTATACCGTTACCGCCCACGTAACGGACGCTAAAATGAAGAACAACAACGAGGCGAGCTGCTCGGCGAATTACACGATCAAGCCGCTTCCTCCGAAGAATCCGCCGACCATGAGTTGCACAGCGAATCCTTCGAGCGTCCAGGCGGGCGCAACCGTTAACGTGACCTGCAGCTGCAGCAGCCAGGATGGCGTTTCGGTTTCTGTTTCGAATTGGACTTCCAGCGGCGGAACGGTCTCCGGAAGTGGAAATACCGCGAGCCTGAACACGAACGGAGCTGCACCGGGCAGCATTACGGTTACAGCCACTTGCACTGATTCACGTGGTTTGACCGCGCAAGCTTCGACCCAGGCGACAGTGGAGAATCCGCCACCTCCGCCCCCGAAAGCTGCCAAGCTGAGCCAGTGCGACTTCCCCAACGAGAAGAAGCCCTGGCGCGTGGATAACACCTGCAAGGCCATCTTGGATGACGTAGCCAAGAACCTGCAGCAAAATCCGGACAGCAAGCTGGTGATTGTTGGCAATGCCGAACCTACCGAGAAACGGAAGAATCTGGCGGGTGAACGTGCCGTCGATTCCAAGTTCTACCTGGCGGAAGGCGAGGCCCAGCAGCACATCGATCCGAGCCGTATCGAAGTGCGCACCGGCAGCGGTGGCAGCAAGACCGCCGAGTACTGGATTGTTCCTTCGGGCGCAACCTTTGACTCGACCGGCACCGAAACCGTGGATGAATCCAAGGTGAAAGCAGTCCCGGATCATCCCAAACCAGCAGCCAAAAAGAAGGCTGCACCGAAAGCGCAGTAACTTCGGCGGTAATCAAGAAAGGGCCGGTCCGCGAAAGCGACCGGCCTTTTTTTGCGTGTCCTTCGGTAACTTGCTGTGGTCTGGTTTAGCCTGTCAGGCTAGCTGTCGCATCTAACTCTTCGTGTTTGGGGCAGAGTACGCATTATGAAATCTGCATCGCTTAAGTTGCTGACAGTCTTGATGTTGGCTTCCGTTTGCGCAGCTGCGTCCGGCGCGCATCAGTGGGCCGTTCTTGGCCCCGACGGCGGCGATGTCCGAAGTCTGGCCTATGATCCGCAAAACCCCGATCGCGTTCTTCTGGGAACCAGCACCGGGGTGATCTTCGTTTCCGACGATAACGGCCACAACTGGTCGAGATTTGCCAAACTCGGGGCCGGCGATGATTACGTTCTCGATCACATCGCTTTCGATCCTCAGAACTCCAAGACCATCTTTGTGTCCGCCTGGAGCGTCCAGGATCAGAGTGCTGGCGACATTTTCCGCAGCCACAACGGGGGCAAGGATTGGGAGACACTGCCCGCGCATGCACGGCAAGTCCGTGCGCGCCATGGCGATCTCAGCTTCAGACGCTAAAGTCGTAGTGGCTGGAGCCCTCGACGGCGTTTACCGCAGCACGAATGGCGGCAACGATTGGCAGCGAATTTCTCCCGCAGATGGCATCGTCAAGAATATTGAATCCATCGCTGTCGATCCGAAAGATCCGAACGTGGTTTACGCCGGAACCTGGCACCTCGCCTGGAAGACCAGCGACGGTGGCGTCAACTGGCAGCACATCAATAAGGGCATGATCGACGACTCTGACGTGTTCTCGATCATCGTCAGTTCCACCAATCCATCTGAAGTTTTTGCCAGCGCTTGCTCCGGAATCTATAAGAGCATCAGCGGCGGCGATCTGTTCGATAAGATTAAGGGCATTCCTTTCACCGCTCGCCGTACCCGCGTGTTGAAGCAGGATCCCAGCAATCCGGCGATTGTCTATGCCGGAACGACCGAGGGTCTGTGGAAGAGCGTTGACGAGGGAAAAAACTGGAAACTCTCAAGCAGCCCTGAAGTCGTTGTCAATGATGTTCTCATCGATCCCCGCAACTCGCATCATGTTTTGCTCGCGACGGACCGCAGCGGAGTTCTCGCCAGCGACGACTCCGCAACCACCTTCACTGACTTCCAACCACGGATACTCTCACCGTTACGTGAGTGCGATTCTGGCCGACAACAAAGAGCCCAATACGCTCTACATTGGCGTGGTGAATGACCGCGAATTCGGCGGCGTGTTCTACACTCATGACGGCGGACAGAACTGGCTGCAGAAGAGTTCCGGCCTCGACGGCCGGGACGTATTCACTTTGAAGCAGGCCAGCAACGGAACACTGGTTGCCGGAACCAACCGCGGCATGTTTGAACTCGCAGAAGGTACCTCCACCTGGCATCCCATCAACAATGTCGAAGTCACCAAGACGGTCTCGCGCACAGTCACTTTGAAAAGCGGCAAGAAAAAGAGCGTAAGCTCCACCACCGCGTTCACTCGGTGCTCGACGGCCGCGTGAACGATACCGATCTCGGTTCAACTCGCTGGTATGCGGCGACATCTTCCGGTCTGTTTGCCAGCAAGGATCACGGTAAGGTTTGGATTGGCGGTCCCGTCGCCGGCGAAAAAGACTTCGTCGCGGTCCAGGCTCAAGATCAGCTGGTGGTTGCGGCAACGCGTTCCACCGTGCTGGTTTCTGCAGACGGCGGAGCGGCTTGGCAGTCCGCGCGGCTGGCTTCCTACCCCGTCAACATTCGCAGCGTGACCGTGGCGCCCGATGGCCAGGTTTTCGTTGCGGCTCGCGAAGGCGCCTTCCACAGTGCGGATTTCGGCAAGAGCTGGAACCACGTTGTAGCAGGCTTACCCGACAAGGACATCACTTCGGTGGTCTACGACGGGATGCACAAACGTCTTCTGGCCACGAGTGGCCAGACCGGCGTTGTATTTGAAAGCAACGACGGCGGCAGTTCATGGCAGCGTGGACCGGATTCCGGTTACCCTCTGCGCCGCATCAGTGTGGTGCATGGACGTTATGTTGCGGCAACTCCATTTGACGGCGTAATTGCGCAGCCGGAAAACGAGTCCCAAAGCGCCAATGCCGGCTCCAACTAACACTTAACTCTATACTCTGGGGTGCCCCACTTCTCGTTTCCGGGAAGTGGGGCTTTACTTTTCAGCTCCTTCGAAATATCGCATTCCTTGATCATTTTTTCCCTGCAAGCAACTTCTACACTCACTGTTATCGCTGCTGACGGCTAACTGCTTGATTCTTTGGCCTCGGAACTGGTACTTCACTTGCCACTACCGTTCTTTGGAGGATCGAGAGAGGATCGAGCATTTAGTAGGTTTATGTCCAGATTTCGGCACATATTTCGATACGCATCGGCTCTGCTGCCGCTCTGCCTCTGTACGGTCATCACTGAAGGCTGTTCCAACCTCGATCCCTCACACCACAATGTTGAAGTAAGCTCCTCTTCGAGCGCACAAACATTGCCGTTCCATCAGAATTCTGAGCAGGATTCCAATGCCAGTGAGAATGACGGCGCCCGGCCGGCAGTTCCGACTGGTCCGAAATCAGCAGGTGGCGCTCCGTTCCGTGCAGCCACACATTCCCTCGCTTTGCCGGCAGGCCTACTCATGACGGTTCGGCTGGACGATTCGATATCTATCTTTCGAGCTCACCCAGGCGATACCTTTATCGCTTCGGTGGCCGGTCCGATCACCATAGACGGCGAGACTGTAATCGAACCCGGCACGCCCGTAATTGGACGCATCGAATCGGTTCACCCTTCCGCCACCCGTCCCGGATTGAGTCCTGATCCGGGTTATCTGCGGTTGACTCTCAGAGCGGTCTCGGTCGAGGGAAGGGAGCTTGTACTTCAGACTTCGAGCCTTTTTGCAAAGGGGGCAATTGCTCCCGGCGTTGCGCCAGCGAGCGCGGGAATGAGTGCTGTGTCACAGAGTTTTCGAGTGCTGAAAGGCCGCCGCCTGACCTTCCGCCTGACTGCACCGATCCAGTTCGCGGGCCGTAGGACTTTGGCGGAGCTTCAGTCTTCCAATTCCGCAAGGTAAGTGCCGCACGGGTCGCACGTGGAATGATTGCGATTATTCTGCTACCTCTAAGCCTAACAAAGCAGTAGCCTTTCTGGTTTTTCCACAGCCTTGCACCGCAACCGCGTGACGTCTGCCCTTCGCTGTGTCGAATTGGGTCTCCTATAGTGGGATCGAAATCGTGAGCGGCAGGTTGCGATTCTAATCGGCCTCTCCCGTTTTGGGAGCACCTAGGTATCTGGCCCCTCACCTCGGAGTTCCATTCGGCACATTTCCCCGGCAAAGTATCGATATGAACACCGCAACTCCAATGTCGTGGTCAGATTTTTCGGTAGAAGATCCCGCTGAAATGGAATTTCGTTCTATTTTCGAACACGCTCCCATTGCCGCCGCGTTTTCCGATGCTCGAGGCTTGATCCTACTAAGAAATTCAGCCTTTAATCGGACCCTGCGCCAAGACCAGCTGGACCTGACTACATTACGCCTTTGCGATCTGGTCCCACATGAGGAACGTGATGCCATCGATCGTTTGCTTCAGGATTTGCAGGAAGGCAAACTCGAGCACATTCACCTGCACGCCAATAAAGCTTGTGCGGATTGGACCAACACAAACTGGACGGCCTGGCGGCCGCGAGGCCAGAGCAAGCGTATCTATATTCTCGGCGACCCCTCCTCTGTAATCGGACCCACGGATGAAGGTTTGCTCCAGGCTCAACGGTGGGAGTCAATCGGTCGCGTGGCTGGCGGAGTCATTCATGACTTTAATAATCTGCTTGGCGGCGTCATGCTGTATTGCGACCTGCTTCTTTCCAGCCTCGATCCCATCGACCGCCGTCGACGGTACGCTGAGGAAATTCGTTCGGCGATCATCCAATCCACCGGCCTGGTAAAGCAGATGCTTGGATTTACTCGTCCCCAGCCTGCGCAGCTTCGTTCCATATGCCTCAATCAGATCATCGAAGCAATGCAGGATCTCCTGACCCGCTTGATCGGATCCAACATCGCACTCGAGTTCCGTCTCGATCCTGATCTCGGTTCGCTCAAGATGGATCCAACCCAAGCTCAGCAAGTCATCCTCAACCTTGTTCTGAATGCCCGTGATGCCTTGCCGAACGGCGGCCGCATTGTGATTGAGACCAGCAACTGTAAATTTCAAAGTGTCAGTGGATCGACACTGCCGCGCCACTCGGTTAGTGCTTTTCCCTGCGTTCTCCTAGTGGTCGGCGACAACGGCCATGGCATGGACGCGCCAACTCGCAAGCGTCTTTTCGAACCATTCTTCACCACAAAACCAATCGGCAAAGGCACTGGTCTGGGATTAACCACCGTGCGCGGCATCGTTACCACAAATCGTGGATTGATTCATGTCGAAAGCGAGTCCGGGCAGGGCACGCGCGTCATGATCCTGCTCCCTCGATCGTCACCCTCAACCGATGTAGAAGTCATCGCCAAGTCCAATCTTTACTCCGTTCCGCCACTCGCATCCGCTCCACTACAGGAAGAAAAGAAGGAATCACTCTTATGACGTCCGCCGCTCTCAGTCCAGTGATCGCAACGCCGCAAATTCTGGCCGCCAATTTCCTTAACCTGCTTATCGTTGACGACGAGCGATCCATCCGGGAAGCATGCCGCGAGGTGGCTCAGTCCCTGGGTTTCATCACCCACGTCGCTGATTCCGCCGAACACGCCTACCGTCTTCTGCAAACCCAAACCATTGACGCCGTTCTGCTCGACCTGCGCCTCCCTGGAGCCGGCGGTCTGGAGGCTCTGCGTCAGATCAAAATCCAGCGTCCCGAAGCTCTGGTGATTGTGGTGACGGGCTATGGTACGGTCCAGTCGGCCGTCCAGGCCATGAAACACGGCGCCTACGAATACGTAACCAAGCCTTTTAGCATCGACGAACTCAAGTTGCTTTTGGATCGTGTTTCCAATCACCTGAAGCTTAAAACCGAAAACCGTATCCTTCGCGAGAAGCTTAAGTCGAAACAAGGCTATGGCGGGCTCGTCGGTCGCGCTCCAGAAATGGAGAAGCTGTACCGCATCATTGCGAAAGCCGCGAACAGCTCTCATCCCGTGCTGATTCTTGGCGAGAGCGGCACCGGCAAGGAGATGGTGGCACGCTCCATTCACTATTCCGGACCGTTTCGCGATAAGCCATTTATCCCTGTCGACTGCGGCTCGCTGGTCCCAACATTGATCGAGAGTGAATTATTCGGTTACGTTCGCGGCGCCTTTACCGGCGCCAATCAAGCCAAGGATGGGCTACTGGCCATCGCGGAAGGTGGAACTGTTTTTCTCGACGAAGTGGGCGAACTTCCCGTTGACCTTCAGTCCAAACTCTTACGAGCGATTCAGGAAAAAGAAATCCGTCCTGTCGGCAGCACCCGCCGTATTCCGATCAACGTCCGCATCCTGGCGGCCACCAACCGTGACTTGGAGCAGGCTGTAACCGAAGGCGCGTTCCGTCGCGATCTCTACTTCCGGCTCAATGTTCTCAGCTTGCGTATTCCACCTCTCCGCGAGCGCCGCGAGGATATCGCGCTGCTCATTAGTCATTTTATGGAACGGGCATCGCGGGCGTCCTCGCAGGAAAAGATTCTTAGCGTGACGCCATCAAAGTCATGGTGGCATACGACTGGCCCGGCAACGTTCGCGAACTGGAGAATTGTCTGGAGCGCACTTGCGCCTTTACCAGCGGCCCTGTCATTAGCGTCCCCGATCTCCCTCCAGCCATCGCCCGGACTCACGTTGTCACGCCGCTCAATGGCAATGCAGCCTGTCTGAATAAAATTGTTCCAATGGCGCAACTCGAAAAGCAAACGATCCTCAGTGCCATTGCTGAGCTCAACGGAGACAAGTTGCAGGCGGCGCGCCTCCTCGGAATCGGAAAGACCACGCTCTATCGAAAGTTGAAAGACTACGCAGCGCATGCCTGATACTGGTACCGGTTTTGTACCGGAATTCAATTCGGAGCCTTGCAAAATTCCGCTTCGGGAGTTTTACATTGCTCAAACCCCGTATCTTGTATCCCTTCAATCAGCAACCCTCTGGAGGTCCGCGTGCTACAGAAGCCGTATGATCTTACTCATCACGCCTTCAGCACGCGGTCCAGAGTGCGCAGAGACTTTACAGAATCCACCGGAAGGAAAACCATTTGGGCGGAAAATCTCCGGCAAGCCGTCGCCCAGCTTCGTGAACAGTCCTATTCCGCAGTCGTGATCGATCAATTTCTGCTCGAGAACGAGCCTGCGGAAAGTGACCAGGTGCTCGAACATCTGGGCACCGCCCTGCCGATCTACCTAAATTTTGCGGTAAGCGGCATGGAACGGTTAGTCCGAGAAGTGCGTTCCGCACTGCATCGCCGCAAGCGCGAAGAGGCGCAGGCTCGGCTGTGCGTCGAACACCAAATTCGTAGCGAAATGTGCGAAAGCCTCACCGCCATGTTGCTCTCCTGCGAGCTCGCGATGGCCGTCCCAAATGTCCCGGGTCCAGCGGCGGAGAAAATTCTTGCAGTCGATAACCTGGCGCGCGAAATGCGGCTTCGCCTGGGCTTCACCTAAAGTCGCTTCAAGTGCTGCCGGGCCTGATCGACCTTGGGCAGGTAGCCGCGCACCCGGCCACTCATAAACCTTCCAATCGGCGGAGTTCCGGCATTGGAGCTCATTTCGGACCGAATAAGCTGGCGAAGCCCCTTCCCTCAGTATGGAATTCCCACTAAAATAAAGCCTCTTGAGGCGAAGTCCCAAGCTTCGCCCCATGTTCAGGAGGCTTTTTGCACGTACTGGTCACTGCCGATACCATGTCCGGCTCCTGGACCTATGCGCGCGAACTGGTCACCGGTCTGGTCACGCGCGGCGTGCGTGTCACGCTCGTCACTTTCGGCGAAATTCCTCTCCCCGATCAAACTGCCTGGATGGATCATCTTCACGGCCTCGAATACCATCCCACTGCCTTTCGGCTGGAGTGGATGGACGAGGCCCCGCAGGATCTCCCCGAATCCTCGGAATTTCTCGCAAGCCTGGTGAACGGATCTCAGCCCTGATGTGCTTCATCTCCACCAGTTCTGCCACGGCGATCTTCCCGTCGATATTCCGCGCGTGGTAATGGCTCATGGCGACCTCATCAGTTGGGCGCAAGCCGTACAAGGGTGTACTCCGCGGCCTACGCCGCTGGCTGAAGTGGTATCGCGATACGGTCATCCGTGGCATCGCCGCTGCCGATGCCGTCGTCGCGCCTTCAACCTGGATGCTCGACAGCCTTGCGCTCCACTTACATCCGTCCACGGCGCGAAGCTGTGATCTATCCCGGACGCAATCCCATTTTCTTTAATCCGTACATCAGCAAAGACGATTCCGTGCTTTCCGTCGGCCGCCTGGTCGATGCCGGTAAGCAAGTCTTCCTGCTTACTCAGCATGCCATCCTTTTCCCGATCTGCATCGTAGGCGCGGAGCAAACTGTGCCGGTCCCGCGCATTCCCATCCGCGCCGACGTCAAAGTCTCCACCGCGCACGCCACCGTCGCCATCCGCGGCCCTCAGACCGAAGCTCAACTGCGCGCGCTCTACAGCCGCGCCGCGGTCTATGCCGCCACTCCGCGCTACGAGCCGCTCGGCATGGCTGCGCTCGACGCCGCTTTCTCCCGCTGCGCCATCGTCGCCAACGATATTCCCAGCTTCCGTGAAGTCTGGGGTGACGCCGCACTCTACTTCCGCACCAACGACGCCGGCAGCCTGGCTGCGATCCTGCGCCAACTCGATTCCGACCGTCCTTTGCGTCACGCCTATGCCGATCGCGCCTTTGCCCGCGCCCGCGAACGCTTCACCGCCAACCGGATGATCGATCGATATCTCGATCTCTACCGCAGCCTGCGTCTCCGACTCCATTGCAGCCTGAGCTGTGCTGTGGAGCGGGCGCTCGCCCGCTGCCTACTTCGGCTACCGTCTGATTTTCGACTCGTCAACCTTCTCGCAACCGGCTCTCCAGCTGCATCCAACGCATCTAAACAGTTCAGGAAGAGCCCATGACTTCAGGTAAGATCCATGCCACAAACCTCCAGCGGAACCATCCCCCTCCGAAAATTCGGCCGCGTCCGACGCCAAAATTTCCGCTCTCGGCTTTGGCGGCCACCATCTCGGCGAAGCGCCGGACGAAAAAACCGCGGTCGAAATCGTTCATCAGGCCGTCGATGGCGGAATCACCTTCTTCGACAACTGCTGGGAATATCGCCGCGGCAAAACCGAAATCTGGATGGGCGCGGGCCTCAAAGGCCGCCGCGACAAAGTTTTTCTGATGACGAAAACCTGTCCCCACGGCCGCGATGCCAGCCTTGCGCTCTGCTGATGCTGGAAGAATCTCTGCGCCGCCTGCAAACCGATCATCTGGATCTTTGGCAGGTCCACGGCATGGCCTTCGATAACGATCCCGAACTTTTCATTCGTAAAGGCGGCGCAGCCGAAGCCCTGGAGAAAGCCAAGAAAGATGGCAAAGTCCGTTTCGTCGGATTCACCGGCCATCAGAATCCCAAGGTTCATCTCGCCATGTTGAACACCGGATTTCCCTTCGACGCCGTCCAGATGCCGCTGAACGCCTTCGACGCGAATTTCCGCAGCTTCGAGAAGCAGGTTCTTCCCGAACTGAACAAGCGCGGCATTGCGGTTCTCGGCATGAAGCCGCTCAACGGCCACGGCGAGGCCATCAAGAACGGCGTCATCACCGCCGAAGAAGCTCTGCGTTACGCCATGAGCCTGCCGGCGTCACCACCACCATCACCGGCATGGACAGCCTGGAAGTGCTCCACCAAAATCTGCAAATCGCGCAGAATTTCACGCCGATGACGGAATCGGAGATGAACGAACTGCGTGACCGCTGCAAGCCGGATGCCGCCGACGGCCGGTACGAACTTTACAAGCTATCGCTGAAGTTCGACAACCCGGAAGCCCGGCTGGCTCACGGCTTTCCGCTCGACACCCAACAATCCGAAGTAAAGGACATGCTGGGAGCCGCGCAGAACACCGGTCATCCATTTCCAGAAAAGACAGTTTTAGACAGAACTGCGTAGCGCATTCAGGAGACATCGTGGCTTCGAAGCTCGAATGGAATCGCCGCAAGTTTATCAAAGGAGCCGCCGTTCTGGGCGCGGCGCCGCTCATTCGCTGGAGGCAGCATGGCGCAGCAACAGTCCAGCGCAATCGCAACAGGTTCCCGATGGACGAAGTGCCGAAAAAGCCGCTGGGACGCACCGGCGTGCAGGTTTCCGCGATGGGGCTCGGCGGCTATCATCTCGGCTCCGCCGAAACCGATCAGGCCGCCAATGGAAATTGTCGCCAAAGCCTTCGATCACGGCGTCCGACTTTTTCGACAACGCCTGGGAATATCACGACGGCCTCAGCGAAGAGCGCCTCGGCAAAGCGCTGAAAGGAAAGCGGGATCAGGCTTTCGTGATGACCAAGGTCTGCACCCACGGACGCGATAAGAAAATCGCCATGCGCATGCTGGAAGAATCGCTTCGCCGCCTGCAGACCGATCATCTCGATCTCTGGCAGATTCACGAAGTGGTCTACGAAAACGATCCCGACTTGATCTTCGCTCCGAACGGCGCTGCCGAAGCCCTGCTCGCCGCCAAGCAACAAGGCAAAGTCCGCTTCATCGGATTCACCGGCCACAAAGATCCCGAAATCCATTTGAAAATGCTGTCTCACGATTTTCCCTTCGATACCGTGCAGATGCCGCTCAATTGCTGCGACGCGACCTTCCGCAGCTTTGAAACTCACGTCCTGCCCGAAGCGCACCGTCGCGGTATCGCCGCGCTCGGCATGAAAAGTCTGGGAGGCAGCGGCGAACTCGTTCGCCACGGCGCCGTCACTGCCGAGCAAGGCCTGCGCTATGCCATGAGCCTGCCCGTCGCCACCACGATCAGCGGCGATCGACACCATGCAAGTCCTCGATCAGAATCTGAAAGTCGCGGTGAATTTCCAACCGCTCGCCGCCGCCGAAATGCAAGCCTTGCGCGACCAGTGCCGCTTCCTCGCCTCCGACGGCCGCCTCGAACTGTTCAAGATGACGACCAAGTACGACGGCAAAGTCGGCCGCGAACAACATCACTTTCCCAACTACCCAGGAGCTGCCGATCTAGTTTCGCTCGCCGCTTTTGGGTGGCGCGGCGCTTCCGGCACCCCTAGAGGCAGTTCCCTGGCAGTCAGAGCTTCAGAGCGCCGAAGTACCTGCGGAGCTTCGCCTCGCGACACCGCTTCCATCTTGGTGGTATCTTGTATCCTTACTAGAATCCCGTAAGGTTGGAGGAATCAAACTATGGCTCAAGTCAAAATCACTGTCCGTCCCAATGGCCCTTCCGCGTGGAAGCTCCCGAAGGCTCCGTAGAACTCGTCGACGTTAATGGCACCCCGTACGATCTCACCGGCAAGCCCGCGTTTTCTCTGTGCCGCTGCGGCGGCTCGGTGAACAAACCATTTTGCGACGGAACCCACAGCCGCATTGGATTCCAGGGTGCAGAACTGGCGGTCAAGAAAGCCGATGGCTAAGGCCCCTCAGGCTCAGCAACTCAGGCTAGACAAACGATGAGCGACCAAACCGACCGCGAACTCGGAATGAAGCGCAATATCACGCGCCGCGATTTCCTTAACGGCGTGGCCGTCACCGCCGGAGCTGCCATGATGCCCTGGCATGTTTTCGCCGCGGATGATTTCGATCCGGAGAAGTCGCCCGCATACTATCCGCCTGCGCTCACCGGATTGCGCGGCAGTCATCCCGGCTCGTTCGATGCTGCGCACTCGTTGCGCGACGGCACTTTCTGGGACTCAGCTGGCGCCGCCCCAAGATACCGGTGAAACTTACGACCTCATCATCGTAGGCGGCGGCATCAGCGGCCTCTCGGCCGCGCATTTCTATCGCAAGTCTGCGGGCGCGAGCGCCCGCATCCTGATCCTCGATAACCACGACGACTTCGGCGGCCACGCCAAGCGCAATGAATTCCGCATGGGCAACGCTTTTCGCCTGGGCTTCGGCGGTACGTATTCCATCGAAAGTCCCGCGCCTTACAGCAAAGAAGCTCGCGGCCTGATCGAAGAGCTGGGCATCGACGTCGCTTCTTATCCCAAATATCACGACGCGAATCTGTATGGTTCGATCTGGGATTACATTCGAAAATCTTTTTCGATAAAGAGACATTCGGCGTGGATCGGCTGGCGCTCGGCCCGCCATCGTTGAAAGGCGGCGAAAAGGATTACGTCGCGGCGGCTGATCGCGAGACGTGGAAGCGTTTCTACGCCGATGCTCCGCTGGCCCGCAGGCGAAGAGCGATCTGGACCGCCTGCATCACGAGCCCACCGATTACTTCCCCGGCCTAAGTTCTACGGAGAAGAAAGCAAAGCTGGCGCGCATGAGCTATGCCAATTTTCTCAGGGATGCGGTCAAGGTTCATGAAGACGTGGTAAAGCTCTACCAGCCCGTGCTGCATCCCACGTTCGGGCTAGGGATTGACGCCATTTCCGCGCAGGATGCGTGGGGCGAGGATCTGCCTGGATTCGATGGCATGAAACTCGATCCCGCGCCCGGCAAAGGAATGAATCGCGACGCGATTCCAAATGAAGAGGCGGAGAAATATTTTTTTCACTTTCCTGATGGCAATGCCAGCATCGCGCGGCTGCTCGTGCGTAAATTGATTCCCGATGTGATTGCGGGAAACTCCGCCACCGACGTCGTGCTGGCGAAGGCAAAATATTCCAAGCTGGACTCGGCGGCCTCGCCCGTGAAGATTCGGCTCAACAGCACTGCGGTGCGCGTGAAGCATGTGGGCGATGCTGCCAGCGCGAAAGAAGTTGAAGTGGCTTACGCGCGTGGTGGCAAGGTGTACACGGCGAAGGCGAAGAATTGCATACTGGCATGCTGGCACGTTGTGATCCCTTACATCTGCGAAGAGCTCCCGCAGAAGCAACGGGAAGCGCTGGCCTCCGCGCAGAAAGTTCCCTTGCTCTATACCAACGTGGCGCTGCGCGATTGGACGATCGTTTCAGAAGTTGAGCACGAATGCGATCTATGCTCCCGGCTGTTATCACACCCGCGTGGCCCTTGATCTGGCAGTGAGCATTGGCGGCTATGAATGCGCCCGCAAAGCCGGAGGAGCCAATCGTGGTGCACATGATGAAAACTCCGTGTAAGCCGGGACGGCCCGCGCGCGAGCAGCACAGCGCTGGCCGCGATTGAACTTTCAGCACGACATTTGAAACCATGGAGCGCAAGATCCGCGACCAGCTTGCCCGCACGCTCGGTGCGGGCGGCTTCGATCCCGCGCGTGACATCGCCGCCATCACCGTGAACCGCTGGCCGCACGGCTACGCCTACGAATACAACTCGCTGTGGGATCCTTTCTGGCTCGAGGGCGGCGAGACTCCATGCGAAGTTGCGAGAAAGACTTACGGCTGCATCGCAATCGCCAACGCCGACGCCGGGGCCTACGCCTATACGGACGAGGCGATCAACCAGGCTTGGCGGGCGGTAGGGGAGTTGAAGAGCTAGCCGCAAAGATTATATCATGAAGACCGTTCAACTGTGGCACACAGCGGCGCCGTCCGACTCGCGATATTTTCCGAATGATAAAAAGGAGATCGTCCAAAGCGAAATGGAAGCCGTGGTAACGAGCAAGCCCCGCCGCGCCCAGACCCAGCGCCAGAATTACTACAGCGAAGATACGAAACGCCGGGAATCTTGATCATGTTGCGGCGCGAGGACCGCGATCAGCGCGCCGAGGATCAGTCCGGTGACGAGGCCGCCGACGTGTGCCGCATTGTCAATGCCCGATATGCAGCTCCAAAAATCAGGTTGTAGACCACGAATGCCCAAGGCTGCGTAGCGTGCCGAAGAGCCGAACGCGGTACAGAGAACTCGCCTAACTTGAATGCGGCAAGGAGTGCGCCGGCGAGGCCGAAGATGGCTCCGGAGGCGCCGACGCTTGGGGTGCCCGGGATGCCACGCGACGCTGCCAAGACTGGCGCCAATGCCGCAGATCAGATAGATCGCGACATAGGTCCATCGGCCATAAAGCGATCCGCGAGGGCCCAGATTCCACAGGCACCACATGTTGAACGCGATGTGCATGATGCCACCATGGACGAAGACGCAGGTGAGCAGTCTCCACCATTCTCCCGATAGCGTGAGCGGTCCGAAGTTGGCACCCCAGCGAATCGGTCCATGGCCGGGAAAGTCCATGACGGTGGAACTGCAAGCGCCATGCCGAGAAAAACGCGGCACAACATGCCGAAAATTACCTGAGTGACCCCAATCGTGGATTCGCCGCGGCGGACCCACGGCGTGCGCATGACAGGCTGTTTCGCGTCTTCGACAATTTCGCCGCGCTGGTAAGCTTCGTGCTGCACACACCACTGGCAGATCTTCTTGCCAAAGGAAAAGCCGGGAAGCTGACGACCACATCGAATGCAATTTGCCATGTATAGTAAAGAGTATCAGCACTCCTCAGAAAGATCGGGAAGACGTCTACCCTGGCCTTGGGAAGCGACGCCAGAGTTCGCGGAGTGCGCAGCATTAAATTGGCGCCGCAATGGACCTCGGTTCGGCAACTCGCAGGTTCAGGGTTTAATTTCTGGAAGCGCAGGCTTTAAGGCGAAGCCGAGCTGAAAGCTCTGGAAGCGCACGGTTTTAGCCGCGCCGCAAACTTTGCCGAAGAAAGGTGGGCATCAGCGCCCTAAGGGAGTTTACTGGCTTCAATGGATCGTCTTCGTCTTTCTCGACATGTAATCCATCAGCAGATATTGCCCAAGCGTGTAGGGAGTGGTGAAGTACGCTTTGCCGCGGCACATTTCGGTAACTTTTTGGACGAATTGCACCAGCCCGTAATCTGACGCCAGCATGAAGGTGTTGATCAATACTCCGGCGCGCTTGCATTTCGAAACTTCTTCCAGCGTCTGGCTCACGACCAGGGGATCGAGGCCGAAGGCATTTTTGTAGATGCGTCCGTCTTCCAGGGTGAGCGCCGAGGGTTTGCCGTCGGTGATCATGACGATCTGCTTCATGTCTTTTCTCTGCCGCTGCAAGAATCCGTTGCGCCAGCCGCAGTCCTTCGCGCGTATTGGTGTAATAGGGGCCAACTTTGACGCGGGCGAGTTGCGAAAGCGGGACTTCTTCGGCGGAGTCGTGGAAGAGCACGAGCGAGAGCGAGTCGCCGGGATATTGAGTGCGGATCAAATGCGAAAGTGCCATGGCGACTTTTTTCGCGGGCGTGAAGCGGTCTTCGCCATAAAGAATCATCGAATGCGAGCAATCGAGCATGAGGACGGTCGCGCAAGAAGACTGATACTCGCACTGATGAACTTGCAAGTCGCGAGTATTCGATGTTGAGCGGCAGGGCGAGGCCTTCGCGCTGGATGGCGCTGGAGAGCGTGGCGGTGATATCGAGATTGAGCGTGTCGCCGAACTCATAGGTCTTGGACGATCCGCTGGCTTCGATGCCGGTGGCGAGATCGCGCGTGTCATGGCGTCCGAAGCTGGATTTGCCCGAGCGAACCCAGCAGATTGCGCAGGGATTTGAAGCCAAGGAAGTCGAGGCTTTTGTCGGTGATTTCGAATTTAGCCTGCGGGGCATTCTCGCCAATTTGCCCGCCGGTACGTGACGGGCGAGTAGGATCATGCGGCTGGTCGATGGAAATATAGTCTTCCTGCTGCATGCGTTCGATTAATTGTTCGATCAGTTCGTCGAGCTGGCCGTCCATCTGCCATTTCTTGCAGACGCTGGCGCATTTCTTCATCGAAGGCGATCGCCATCCATCAAGGCTTGTTCGATGGCGCGTCTTCAGATCGTCAAGGGTTTGCTCGCCGTCGGGCATCTCGTACCACATGTCGCTCTGGAAGCCGCTTTGCAACAAGTAGTCGGAGAGCGCGCCCAGCAGGTCTTCCAGGCTCATTTCGCCGGCGGGGTCGGGAACGTATTTGGAATAGCGAATGCGCTTCATAAAAATCGTCAGTGGCCAGTGGCCAGTTGATCGGTGGCCAGTAGCTATCGAACCTTGCTGGTCATTGATGCAGCTACCCGACTGACCAACGCTAATTAAACTGCCTTCTTCTGCCGGTACGCGTTCTTCTCGTTCGAAATGCCTTTTCGCGCTCGGACGGTTCTGGGCGCTTCACTTTTCTCCCCGGCTTTGAACACGCGCTCTTCGTTGCGCCCGATCCGTTTATGGGCGTGCAGACCTTCGAGAATGAATTCCGCGGCGGAGACTTGCTGCTCGGGGCTGTCTTTCTGCGAGACGTTCAGCGGCCAAGTTTCTCCATCAATCCTTGAATCTCTTTCAAATTCTGCAACGCTTCGGGGGCCGGAATGGAATCGGACAGTTGGATTTCGCCGCCCAGATCGAACCATTGCACGATTTGCTGCACGTTGGCGCCGGTGAAGTATTCGATCGTAGGTTTTTGCGATGGCGGTGCGGATGAGTTCGCGGCCGACGAAGTCTGCGCCTTTCATCTCGCCTTCGTATTCGAGTTCGAGTTTGCCGGTGATGGCGGGCAGGGCAGCATAAACATCGCTGATGCGGGGCACTACGAGTTTTTCGTCATTGCCGAATGGCGCGCCGCTCGGCATTCGAGATCACATTTTCCATGGCAGAGATGGGCAGGCGCTGGCTGACTCCGGAGCGCTTGTCGATTTTCTTATCTTCGCGCGCCGCGAAGGCGATGCGCTCGATCACTTCCTGCAATGTATGTGGGAATGTGCAGTCGATGTGCCGTTGCCGCTGCGTCCAGGCTTCCTGCGCCGTGATGGCGATGCCTTCCTCGACGGTTGCGGGATAATGCGTGCGAATCTCCGATCCGATGCGGTCTTTCAGCGGCGTGATGATTTTTCCGCGCGCCGTGTAGTCTTCGGGATTTGCGCTGAAAACAATGGCCAGATCGAGCGGCAGCCGAATGGGATAGCCTTTAATCTGCACGTCGCCTTCCTGCATGATGTTGAACAGGCCCACCTGAATTTTTCCCGCGAGATCGGGAAGTTCGTTGACGGCGAAAATGCCGCGATTGGCGCGGGGCAGCAGGCCGTAGTGAACCGTCAAGTCGCTCGAAAGTTCGTGGCCGCCGCGGGCGGCTTTGATGGGATCAATGTCGCCGATCAGATCGGCGATGGTGACGTCAGGCGTTGCGAGTTTTTCCACATAGCGATCGTCTGGCGTGAGATAGGCGATGGGCGTGTCATCCCCAAGGCGCGCCACTTCTTCGCGGCAGCGCCGGCAGATGGGCGCGTAGGGATTGTCGCGGATTTCGCATCCGGCGAGATAGGGCATCTGCGGATCGAGCAGAGTCGTAAGGGCGCGCAGGATGCGGCTTTTGGCCTGGCCGCGCAAGCCCAGCAAAATAAAATTATGGCGCGAAAGAATGGCGTTCACGATTTGCGGCACCACGGTGTCGTCATAGCCGACGATGCCCGGGAAGAATCGGGCGTCATCACTTTGGCGCAAGCGGGCTACAAGGTTGTCACGGAGTTCGTCTTTCACGCGGCGGGTGCGCAGACGTTCTTCGGAAAAGTCACTGTGGCGCAATTCGCCGAGCGTGCGAGGAAGACTCATGAAAAGGAACCTCGATGGAAAATACTTGCCTCGATTATACGCGGAACGGAGACCAGAATCGGCAACCGGCGCTCAGGCTTCGAACGATATCCTTCGCTGCGCTGCTGATGCGGCCAGCGCAAATTCGGAACCGAGATCTACCGGACGTGTCCGTTGCCCCGGCCTTTTCCCGAGCACGCGCGGCGCGATGCAAGCTTGGGGATGAAGGTTTCCAGAAAGGGATCAGCAGCCGACAGGCGTTCCGGCTTCCGACCGCATGGCCAGTATCTGTTGTTTAAAATCAAGATCGAGCGGCAGAGACGCCGGCGAGGTGAAAAGAGATGATGGCGGGATCGGCCTCGGAGAGATCCTGTCGCGCTGCCGGCCGGCGGCGAGCAATTCCGCATGCAGGGCAATGGCTCGGGCAGTATCGCTCTTGCGGCAGCGCGCTCCCGGCTCATCTTCAATCATCAAGAACTTCGGCTTGCAGGAAGGAGCGCTCCTGGTTGATCGGCTAGAAGTTCGAAGCGCTTGCGGCCTTCGGTGACCAGGTCGAGGCGGCCGTCGTCGTATTCCTTTACGAATGGTAATGATCTCGGCAGTGCAACCGACCTCGGCGAGGCCTTGTTCGAGTGCGCGCACGACGCCGAAAGGCGATTCCGGGCGAGGCATTCCGCAACCATCTCTTTGATAGCGCGGCTCGAAAATATGCAGAGGCAGAGGACGTTCCAGGAAACAGAACAAGATCGAGGGGAAATAGCGGGAATCAGGACCGGCAACGTAGGTCTCCGGGCAGTGACGCGGCGAAAGTTCGCGCGGAATCTGGGCGGGCTGCAAATGATTGTACCGGAGTGACGTTTTGAGCTAAAGAAGAATAAGGCTCGCACAGGATAAGGGAAGAGGGTTAATGGAACTTGCAGGGAAGGTAGTAGTGGTGACCGGCGCTTCGATGGGAATCGGCGAAGCGATGGCCAAGATCTTCGCCGACCAGGGAGCGAGCGTAGCGATGCTCTCCCGCGATGCCGGGCGAGTGGAAGCGGCCCGCGAGCGCGCATCGGTCATGCCGAGCGAACACTGGCGTTGGCTTGCGACGTGCGGCATCGGGAGGAGATCGACCGCGCCATGGGTCTAACTCTGCATCATTTTCAACGAATCGATGTCTGGGTGAACAACGCGGGGCATGGACTGCTAGATTCCGTGGCGGGGATGGACATGGGCAGCCTCCGCGAAATGTTCAATACGAATTTCTTCGGGACGTCGCAGCGATGCAGGCCGTGATCCCGGTGATGCAGGCAGCAGGGCGGCGGGACGATTATCAATATTTCCAGCGTGGCCGGCCATATTCCTGTGCCCTTCATGCGCGGCTACAGCGCGACAAAGTTTGCCATGAATGCCATCGGCAAAGCTGCGGGCGTGGAATTGAAGAAAAAAGGCATTCATGTGCTGACCGTCTGTCCAGGGATATGTGCGGACGGACTTTGGCAAAAACGCGGTCAAGGGCAGGAACAGAAACAGGTGCGGCCGGCGTCGGTGAAAGGAATTACTGCCGAACGGGTGGCTCGCGCCACGATGCAGGGATATCTGAAGAAAAAGCGGGAAGTCATCGTGCCTTGGTCGATGCATCTGCCGGTAGAAGCTCTATCAGTTATTTCCGGGAGTGGTGGAGTGGGGAATGCGGAGGATGGCGAAACAATTCGCGGAATCAGGGGTCCTGCATTATACTCGGCAACGCGCAAGATTATCCCAGCTCCGCCAGCATCGCTTCCATCTCTGACTGTGCATGCAGATTTCCCGTACGCCGTGCGGACGCGATGCCGTCGGTGAGCATCATTTTTGGCGTCGGCAGCCCGGTCGGCCCGCACCAACGTTTGCGCCGCCATAAAGTAACCCGGAGTGTAGTCGGGATGGCTTTCAACAAGATACGAGAATTCCGCCAGCGCGCGGTCCAAATCGCCCTGCGTTGGAATATTCCATGGCGAGTCCATAGCGGGCGAAAGTATCGTTCTGGAGATTGCGTCAGAATCGTCGTTGAGATGCTGCGATGCGGTCCATGGAGGCTCAGAGTTCCAGCGATTCTTTAGCACGTTAATCGGTCGGAATGAGCAGTTACTACAATATTTTGTTTCATGCTGCAGCTTGCGGTTGCGTCGCTAGATGACGTAGAATGGGGCACGATCGTCATAGCATTTCTTAGTTGAAGGGATTGGCGATGGCCTGTCCATTTTTCATGCCGACCGAAAAATTGGAGATGGAGCCTGGTTGCACGCCTACCCGGCTTCCTCTGGGCTGCTGGATGGACGGGACATTGCACAGCGCCCGGGCATGAAGGAGAAACTCCGGAGCAACGATGACGAATTAAGAATTTTGCAATCTCGGATACGCGGCAGGCTTGTGGGCGGTTGCCGCAGAGATCGCGCATGGGATTCGTTGCGGTTCGGAGCGAGGATCGCGGAGTCGATGGCAGTTCGCAAACGGGCGCTCGTATTCTGATTCGTATGCATGCGAACGGGACCATCGTCCCGCGGGACATGGCACGTTGGAATTTCGATGCGTCCCCGGGCGCTGTGGAGACGCAAGCACAGCGATTCGCGCGTGCAGCGAATGGCCGAGTGCTTTCTGGAATCGTACCTTGCAAAAGAAAAAAGCCGAAAGTAGCCAACGCTGCAAGTTGACGTCTGCAGAGACGCCAAGGGTTTGCGAATGAATCGAAGAAAGAGGAACTCATGAACCAAGAAATGCTGATGCCGCGGCCCGTGCGGGATTCGCAGTCGGAGATGGCCGAGATCGTTCTGCCCAATGACACGAATCCACTGGGCGCCTTGCTGGGCGGGCGGCTCATGCACTGGATCGATCTGGCCGGCGCGATGGCGGCTCATCGCCATTCGCGAAGCTATGCCGTCACCGCGTCAGTGGATCATATCGATTTTCTGGTGCCGGTGAGGGTGGGCGATCTGGTGATTCTGCGCTCGTCGGTGAACCGCGTCTTCCAGACTTCGATGGAGGTGGGAGTGAAAGTCTTGGTGGAGAATTATCTGCCGGATAACTCCGAGCATGTGGCCTCCGCTCATCTGACGTTCGTAGCCGTCGATGCGAGCCGGAAATCACTTGAAAGTTGCCCCCGTGATTCCCGAGACCGAGGAGCAGCGCCGCCGCTATGACGATGCCGGCCGCCGCCGCGAAATCCGGCGCAGCCGAACTGGAGCGACGGCGCAAAGCCAGGCGATAGTTCGAATCCGTGTGATATACGTCACATGCAGACTCTCGAGCAGGATAACTGAGTCACCGAGGATTCTCTATGGACAGTGCTCTCCTCATTCACCGCATTCATTTCGCTTTCACCATAACCTTCCACTATCTATTTCCGCAACTCACCATGGGACTCGCACCTCTGATTGTGGTGCTCAAGACACTTGGCCTCCGCCGAAACGACGAGACTTACAATCAGGCGGCGCGCTTCTGGGCGCAAGATCTTCGGCATCAATTTCTGTGATGGGCGTGGTCACGGGCATTCCCATGGAATTTCAGTTCGGCACGAACTGGTCGCATGTTCTCCCGCTTATGCCGGTGGCGTGATCGGCCAAACGCTGGCCATGGAAGGCATGTTTGCCTTCTTTCTGGAGTCGGCTTTTCTCGGACTATTTCTCTATGGCGAAAAACGGCTCAGCCCGCGGGCGCATTGGTGGTCGGCGGTGGCGGTCTTTCTGGGATCTTGGCTGTCCGGCTATTTCATTATCGCCACCGATGCCTGGATGCAACATCCTGTCGGTTATGTCAACGCCGCGGATGGATCGTTGCAGCTTTCCAGCTTTTGGGAACTGATGATGAACCCGTGGGCGTGGTGGCAGTATGCGCACAACATGGGCGGCGCCGCGATCACAGGTGCATTCGTCATGGCGTCGGTCGGCGCTTTTTATTTGCTGTGGGGCAAGTTCGAAGAGCACGGCCGAATTTTCGTGAAGGTGGGCGTGATCGCTGGGTTGATTTTCAGCGTCCTGCAGTTGTTTCCCACTGGGGACGGTCAGGGGCGAATGATCGCGCTGAATCAGCCGGTAACGCTGGCCGCGATGGAAGCGCTATTTGTCAGCCAGTCCGGAGCGCCGCTGATGATTCTTGGCCAGCCGGACGTGGAGGCGCGGAAGATCGATAATCCCACTGTAAGTCCCAGAAGCACTCAGCTTCCTGACTTACCGCGCCTGGAAAGCGAATGTGCAGGGGCTCGAATCGCTTCCCACAGGATCAGTGGCCGCAGAATATTGCCCTGCTTTATTACAGCTACCACATCATGGTTGGGCTGGGGACGATCTTCATTGCGATCATGGTCGTGGCGGCTTTCCTGTTGTGGCGCGGAAAGTTGTTTTCGAGCGCGCTGGATGCTGTGGATTCTTCTGCTGGCACTGCCATTTCCCTACATCGCCAACACCGCGGGATGGATGACGGCTGAGTTGGGCCGCCAGCCTTGGCTGGTCTATGGATTGATGCGCACCGCGGATGGATATTCCAAGATGGTCTCCGCCGGAAACGGAATGTTTACGCTGCTGGGCTTCCTTGGGATGTACACGGTGCTCGGCATTTTGTTTCTCTTCCTGGTGCGCCGGGAAATCGAGCATGGACCGCAGTAGTTTAGCTGCCCCGCGACCGCAGCCCGAAGCGGAAGAAGTTCTCGTCTAAACGCACGTTGGATTAAGGGTAAGAGTTAGGAGTATCGATGGAAACGCTATGGTTCATGATCGTGGCAGTGATGGTGGCGGCCTACGTCGTGCTGGATGGATTCGATATTGGCGCCGGTGCGATTTACCTGGGCGCAGGTAAGACTACGGATGACCGCCGAAAGATTTTGCGCGCCATTGGTCCGGTATGGGACGGCAACGAAGTTTGGCTGCTGGCCGCAGGAGGCACGCTTTACTTCGCCTTTCCACTGCTCTATGCCTCGAGTTTCAGCGGCTTCTATCTGCCGTTGATGATGGTGCTGTGGTTGCTGATGTTGCGGGGAATTGGCATTGAATTGCGCGCGCACATGGAGAATCCGGTTTGGGTTGGTTTCTTCGATTTGATCTTCTGCGGGTCGAGCGTCCTGCTCGCCATTTTCTTCGGTGCGGCATTGGGCAACGTGGTGCGCGGCGTACCTCTCGGAGCCGATGGATATTTCTTTGAACCGCTGTGGACGAATTTTAGAGTGGGCGCCAACGCAGGCATCCTTGATTGGTATACCGTGCTCACCGGCGTTATCGCGCTGGTGACGCTGACCGTGCACGGCTCGTTGTACATCGCAGTGAAGACGGAGAACGAACTGAATCGGCGCGTGCGAGCCGTCGCCACGTGGGCGTGGCCTGTGCAATTCCTCTTAACCATTGTCGGCTTGATCGCAACCATCTACGTCCGGCCCACTGTCCTCGATAACTACAAGCTGCACGCCATTGGCTATCTGATCCCGGTGGTTGTGTTTGGCAGTCTCAGCGTGATGATCTATGCCATGCGTAAGGGCTTGGATAAAATCGCCTTCATAGGCTCTGCCCTTTATATCGTGGGGATGTTGGTGGGCGCAGCCTTCGCACTCTATCCGATCGTGTTGCCTTCGAGCAGTCAGCCGGCGCTAAACCTGACGATCTACAACACCGCCGCTGCACGGCATGGACTCACCGTTGGCATCACCTGGTGGAGTATAGGAATGGTCTTGGCACTCGGATACTTCACGTTTTTGTTCCGAATGTTCCGCGGGAAGGTGCGGTTGGAAGGCGAAGGCTATTAAGCTTTCTCGGCGGTGACCGCGGAGTTCTGTGTGCGCATTCAGTCATCGATTCGGCTGTCCGACAAGCAAAAGAAAACAAAGAGAGCGAAGTTGCGCAGACTAACCGGAGAGCACCGGACCTGCTTCGTCCGTTTCGCCCCTGTATAATGAAGCATTCGATCTGTCCTCATCCCTTTTCCTGGAGTGTGATCCCTTGAACGCACATATGCCTCATCCTGGCCAGCCTGCACAGGGGCCGCAACCCTTGCCTGGAGTCGATGCCATTATTGCCGTAGGTTCGGGCAAGGGAGGCGTAGGCAAGACCACGCTGTCCGTAAATCTCGCCGTGGCTTTGGCGAAGATGGGCCACAAGGTCGGCCTGCTCGACGCCGATGTGTATGGGCCCAACGTCCCGCTGATGCTGGGATTGACCGGCCAGCCGAAGATGGTCGGAGAGAATCGTATTGAGCCCCTGGAGGCATTCGGACTCAAGGTGATCTCGGTCGGTCTGCTGAATCCCGGCGACAAGCCCATCATCTGGCGTGGTCCCATGCTGCATCAGATTGTGAAGCAGTTCCTCGGAATGGTGGAGTGGGGACATCTCGATTACATGATCGTTGACTTGCCGCCAGGTACGGGCGATATCGCATTGTCACTGGTACAGAATGTGCCATTGACCGGCGCCGTGGTGGTTTCAACTCCGTCTGATGTGTCACTTCAAGATGCGCGCAAGGCCATCGAAATGTTCAAGCAGATGAAAGTAGATCTGGTTGGCGTGGTCGAGAACATGAGCTATTTTGTGTGTCCGAATTGCCAGCATGAGAGTGATATCTTCTCGCGTGGCGGCGCTGAAATCATGGCCAAGAAGTTTGGTGTCTCTTTCCTGGGAAACATCGCTCTCGACCCCGAAGTGCGAAAGTCCGGGGATGGTGGCACGCCGGTCGTTCTTGAAGGCGAGAACTCGCCCCACGCCAAGTCGATCTTTGAGTTTGCGCAAAAAGTGCTGGCGCGCGTTGGAGAGATCAAAGCGGGTGAAGGTGCCAGCGTGATTTCGATTCAATAATCAAATCTCCCACCGGCGGGGAGCAGAAGGACAGAAGACTACCCTGTGTGTCTCGGTGTCCTCTGTGTTTCAGCCGTTTGGCTGTTTCCTAGAAAACCGCGATAATTGCCAGACCGCATCCGGCTGGCCGCCTTTCATAACCAAGTCCGCGACAATTTCTCCCAGCGCCGGCCCATGCTTGAATCCATGCCCCGAACCTCCTCCCAGCAGCCACACGTTCTCCATGCCTGGATGGCGATCCACGATGAAGTTGCCATCCGGAGTTTGTTCGTACTGGCAAACCCGCGTCTCGATCAACGGAGCATCCTTCATGCTGGGAAAGCGAAAGGCGAGATATTCGCGAACCCGTTTTAAGGTTGCCGGACTGACGACCCGCTCACCCGAAGTAGGATCGAACGGTGAGCCACGCGTGTCATCTGTTAGCTTGAATCCCCGCCGGTCGCTGCCCGGAATCCCGTAAAAGAAACGCTTGCCATGATCTCCCCATACTGGCAGTTCCGCATCGGTGAAGCGAGAGTCTCCCGCCGGGGCACCGAAAAAGAAAATATCTTGCTTGGTAGCGCGGACCAAATCTCCCACGGCTACAGGAAACATTTCACCAAGCCACGGGCCGCAAGCGAAAACATAAGCATCGGCTTTAAGACGTGAGCCGTCGGAGAGTATCAGGCTATGCAGCGGCGCATTTTCCAAGCCGGCCGCTGAAACTGCGAGTTGTCGATAGCTACCTCCCGCGTCAATAAATGCATCCACAACCGCCTGGCAACTGGCTCGGGCGTCCAGATATCCGCACTCCGGCTCGAAGACTCCCCAGTGAACGTCTGTAAGGTTAATTTGAGGCCAGCGCTTCTTCATCTCCGCCATGGAAAACTCGCGATATTTGATCTGCGCCTCGCGAAGCAGAGCGAGCGACCCCCGCTCATAAGCATCATCGCTGCTGCTGACCATCCAAAGTACGCCCGTACGGTGCAAGAATTGGCGCTTCCAACGGCGTTCATATTTGTCCCAGAGTTTGAGGGCTCGGGCAGCGAGCTGACTGTATGGCTGGTCCGGCCCGTATGTTCCACGCATGATCCGAGTCTCCCCACCGGAGGAGGCGCGCGAGTTTCCCGGCCCCCATGCGTCTAGTAGCGTGACGCGAGCTCCACGTTCGAGAAGATGAAGGGCCGTCCACCCTCCGAAAGCCCCAGCTCCAATGACCGCAACGTGCAATTTCGATCCCATAAGGACATTCTGCTTTACGGAAGTTGAGGATACGCGGACCGAGGGTCGCAGGGAAGATGAAAGGCTAGGTTCGCCGCACCGGCTCTAGCGCACGTGAGCAGCGTCCTTGACAGGAACTAAGGGCGTTCCTAGAATCCAAGCAGCAAGCACTGTCTGCGTCGTTAGGCTAAGCTTCTGCATCTAAATTAGTTAGCCGAAATATGTTCGCAGGCAGAAAGCCTCGAGGTATTTTTCACACACAATGCCATCGGATCCAAATATCGGCAAGCGCGAGCGCGAAGTTCTAACCGCGATCGTGGAGACTTTTATCAGCACCGGCGAGCCTGTCGGATCGCGTACCTTATCTCGATCCAATCGCGAGGGCTTGAGTCCGGCCAGCATCCGCAACGTGATGGCTGATCTGTCCGATGCTGGGTTCCTGGAGCAGCCGCATGCGTCGGCAGGACGCATTCCAACTCCTGAGGCGTACCGGTATTACGTTGAGCAAATCTCAGGAACCGCGAAGCTTGCTCCGCAGGAAGAGAGCATGATTTCGGATTCGCTCGCGGGCGTCAGCGATGTGCAGGAATTTATGGAGCGCACTTCGCACGTGCTCTCGCTGATTTCAAGGAACGTAGGTGTAACGGTAGCCTCCAGCGGCACAAAAAACGCCTTGGAGCATGTTTACTTTTCTCGCCTGACAGATCAAAAGGTGCTGGCGGTTCTGGTGACGCGCTCCGGCTTGGTGCGCGACCGCGTGCTGAGGCTGGATCTGCCGCAGACTGAACTTGACCGCGCAGCCCGCTATATCAATGAGAATTTCCGCGGTTGGACCATGGAATCGATGCGCGCTGAACTCGCGCGCCGAATTGACCAGGAACGCAGCGAATACGAAGGTCTGATGAATTCCATTGAGCAACTTTATAAGGAAGGCGCTCTGGCGGGGGAATCGGGGAATCAGGTTGTATTCGTGGAAGGCGCCGCCAATCTTGTGACCGGCCAGGAAGATCGCCAACGTCTGCAGGAGATGCTGAAAACTCTAGAAGAAAAGGAAAAGGTTGCGCAGCTACTGGGAGCCTACCTGGACGTAAAGCAGGAGGCCGTACGAGTCGTGATCGGACTGGATGATGCTCTGCCCTCCATGCAGAATTTTGTGTTAATCGGCGCCCCGGCGCGTTCGGGAACCGACATGTTCGGGTCGTTGGCGGTAATCGGGCCGACGCGAATGGACTATCAACACACCATGACCGCGGTTTCCTACATCGCGCGTCTCTTCGACAAAATTTTGAACGAATCGGAGTAACTGAGTGATTTATGAGTAAAACGAATGGAAGAACAGAAGTAGAAAAGCGCGAACTGGATCTTGATCATGAATTGCCCGCCGCGGACGGCGCGGAGAACTCTGCCGCCAGCGGCGACTCCTCGCCTGACTCTGAGTTGCAGAAAACTAAGGCCGAGCGTGACTCCCTCCTCGACCGCCTGGCTCGAATGCAAGCTGAATTCGAAAACGCGCGTCGCCGCTCGCTCAAAGAACAGCAGGATTCTCGCGAGTACGCCGCCGCCGACACCATCAAAGCATTGCTCCCTATCTTGGATAGCTTTGATCGCGCCTTCCAGGTGAAGGCAGATCCAGCCGAGTTTCGCAACGGAATCGATCTGATTTACAAGCAGTTGCAGACGACTCTAGGAAAAATGTCACTGCAACCCGTTCCCGCGGAAGGTCAGACGTTTGATCCGCACGTTCACGAAGCCATTGAGATGGTGGACACCACCGACGCGCCGGATCACGAGGTAATCGAGGAATTGCAGCGCGGATACAAGTTGAAAGACCGGCTGCTACGGCCCGCTATGGTGAAGGTCGCAAGAAATCCCGGCAAATAAAACCGCAGGCACAGAAATTCCGACTCTAGTGGTATCTCTTTCGAAGGAAGGGTTCTTATTCTGACTACGAACGCAAAACGCGACTATTACGAAGTACTGGGCGTCACTCGCACCGTGACTGAAGTTGAGCTGAAGAGTGCTTACCGCAAACTCGCTATGCAGTGGCATCCCGATCGGAATCCGAACAATCCGGATGCGGAGGAAAAATTTAAAGAAGTTACGGAGGCTTACGCCATACTTGCTGACTCCGACAAGCGATCGCTCTATGACCGTTTCGGCCACGCGGGGGTCGCTGGCCCTGCCAGCGGTGGTGCAGGGTTTGACGGCAGCCCGTTCCAGGATTTCGGCGAGATATTTGGCGAGATCTTCGGCTTTGGAGATGCCTTCGGAGGTGGTGGTCGCCGCCGTAGTCGTGTGCAGCGGGGCGCCGATCTCCGCGAAGACATCACCATTGAATTTGAAGAGGCTGTCTTCGGCACTGAGACTCGCGTTATGGTCCGCCGTCACGAGGCTTGCGAGGAGTGCCATGGCTCCGGAGCAGCCGCCGGCAAAGGTCCCACCACGTGTAAAGCTTGCGCCGGCCGCGGCCAGGTTCGCTATCAACAGGGCTTCTTCAGCATTGCGCGCACCTGCCCATCCTGCCAGGGAACCGGCAATGTGATCACTGATCCTTGCCCTAAGTGCAAAGGCGAGGGCCGTCTCTTGCGTCAGCGTTCGGTCGACGCAAAAATTCCTGCCGGCGTGGAGGACGGAACGCGCATCCGATTTACGGGCGGCGGCGAGGCTGGGCCGTTTGGCGGACCTGCCGGTGATCTTTACGTCGTTCTTCATGTGAAGGAGCATCCCTTCTTCATACGCGAAGGGAACGATCTCCACTGCGCCGTGCCACTCTCTATAACGCAAGCCTCCATGGGCGCCGAGATTCGCGTTCCAACCCTCGAAGGCGAGCACACCTTGAAAATTCCGGATGGCACTCAGCCCGGAACTACGTTTCGCATTCGAAACAAGGGAGTGCCGGTGTTGAATGGGCACGGCAAGGGCGACCTGTACGTAGAAGTGCGGGTACAGATTCCAACCAAACTCAACAAACGCCAGAAGGAGCTTCTGCAGGAACTCGAAGCCACGGCTAAGGTGGACAATCAACCTCTGGTGCGTTCCTTGCTGGGCAAAATGAGAGAGATGTTCGATTAGCTTTCGAAGCACTATGCCCAGTTCACGAAACCATTGAGGCGCCATCCTTCCCATGACCCGCCGCCGCTGGATCGCCGATGAAATCTCAGATGGCCGGGCCGCCCTCATTGGAGAGCACGCAGATCATCTGGTTCGCGTGCTCAGGGCGCGCGTCGGCGAAGAATTTGATATTGTTGCCGAGGAAACCGTTCGCCGCGGACGGATCACTTCGGTGCAGGCGGGCCGAGTCGAATTCGACCTGGGTGAAGAAGTCTCCGCTGCCAGTTTGATCGAACTCAATCTGCTCCTGGCCATCTTTAAATTTGATCGCATGGAATGGGCGATCGAGAAATGCACCGAACTGGGTGTCTCGCGTATCCTTCCCGTGGTATCTCGTCGAACCGATTCCCATCTCGCGGCGGCCTCGGCCAAGCGGGTTGAGCGCTGGCAGCGAATCTCCCGGCAAGCGGCCGAGCAGTCGCGTCGCACGGTGCCGCCCGAGATTGAAGCGCCCCTTAAACTGTCAGAGTCGCTAACTCTTTCCTGTCCTCTGCGAATTGTCCTTGCCGAATCAGAGCAACACACTTTGCTGCGCGACGTGCTGCCTCCCGAAACACCTGGCGCAATTGCTTTGGCCATTGGTCCCGAGGGCGGCTGGACTGCGGACGAACTGCAATCGTTTCATCAGGCCAAATGGATTTCGGCGTCGCTCGGCGCCACAATCCTGCGCGCCGAGACCGCCGCTATCGCCGCCACCGCAATCGTAACTTCGGCCTTGTCGTCGCTGTAGTTTTCCTCAGCCGCGTTGTTACTCATCTCGGACATGGGTGGTATTCTGAGCCCTAATGGCTGTTTCCAAGATAAAGACCGTCTCCAAAATAAAGTCCCATCCCTTCCTTCCTGACGAGCGGCAACGTGAAGCGATTGACCATGTTCATGGCCCCATGCTGGTGGTGGCGGGGGCGGGAACCGGAAAGACTTCCGTCCTGATCCACCGCATCGCCAACCTGGTGCAGCAGGGGCACGCCAGGCCGGAGGAAGTCCTCGCCCTCACCTATACTGTTGCGGCGGCCGGCGAAATGCGAGATCGCGTGGCCTCGGTCCTGGGCAAAGAAATCCATTCCTTCACCTTCCACGACTACTGTAACGGCCTCTTGAAGCGTGCGGGCAAAGACTTCGGCGTGCTCGATGAAAAAGATCTTTGGATCTATCTCCGCAAACGACTTCATGAGCTGCGCCTGGAACACTACATCCGCGCCGCAAACGTTGGACAGTTCCTCGATGATCTACTTCGATTTCTTAACCGTTGCCATGATGAGTTGGTAACACCCGAGAGATATGCTGACTATGTGGCGCGCTTGGAGCGCGGGGAGGTTCCGGTTCCTCGGGTCGCGAAATCGAAAGATCAGCTCAGCGATGCGGAGGTCATCGGCCGTAGCCACGAGATTGCCCGTGTATTCGCAACTACGGAGCGCTGGCTCCGCGAGGAAAACTACGGCACGTTCAGTCACATGATCACTCGCGCCCACGAGCTGTTGGCGAGCGATAAGAATCTATTGGCCGAGGAGCGCGCCCGCGCCCGATTCATCCTGGTAGACGAATTTCAAGACGCGAACTTCGCTCAGATCGAAATTCTCGCAGCCCTTGCCGGTGAGGAAGCAAACGTCTTTGCGGTCGGCGATCCCGATCAGGCCATCTATCGTTTTCGTGGCGCCTCGAGCGCGGCCTTTCATCTTTTTCGGCGCCATTTTCCGAGCACCAAGTTAGTTGTGCTGGGTAAGAACCGGCGGTCTACAACTTCCATCCTTCAATGCGCGTTCGCCATTGTCGACAAGAATCCTCCGGTCTTTGGACCTGCTGAGCGCGGCCCTCTCGCATACCGGCGTGCTCCTCTCCAATCGGCGCGCGATGAGCAAGCGAAAACGGAAGGGAAGACGCTGCCCAACTTTCCGGTTGAAGCGATTGTCTTTGCAGGCAAGGACGCCGAGGCCCCAGATGTTACTAGCATCATCGAGGAGACCAGGCGGCGATCGCACTGCCAATGGAAAGATTTTGGTGTTCTCTACCGCTCCCACATCCATCGCGACGACGTGGTGCAGCACTTGGCGGATCGGGGAATTCCGTTCTCCATCGAAAATATGGACGTAAGCGATACTGCCGAAGTTCGGGATTTGTTTGCTTGCGTAGCCGCTGTCGTGGATGCGACCTCGGATGCAAGTCTCTTTCGAGTTGCAGCTTTGCCGCAGTTCAATGTAGATCCCGAGCAACTGCGAACTACGCTGCGAAAGATTGCCAGCGAATCCAAGGACGGTGTCGTGATCCCCCTCGCTTCCGTGCTGGGCGGCGTGGAGGGTGGCGCTGCCGTGCTGGAATGCTTGTACCGGGCTCGCGATGAGGTGGCTCAAAAGAAGGCGACCGCGCGTACCGCTCTACAGTTGATCGGGAATAAATTTAAACTCGCTCTCCACTCTCCGGTCCTTCAGGCCGCCCTGAAGTTTGCCGCCGATTGGGAGGCAAAGAAGACCACCAAGACGAAAGAATTGGGCGAATGGATCGAGTACCTCACTTATTTTCGCGAAGCCTGTGGAGTCATTCCTCTGGCTTCAAAAGGCGACGAGGATGCCGTCCGCCTGATGACGGCGCACGGCGCCAAGGGCTTGGAGTTCTCCCACGTATTTATCCTGCGCGCCGCCAAGGGCTCTTTTCCCCAAAGCTACCGCGAGACGCTGGTCGAATTTCCGCAAGGGTTGCGAGATCCGGATTCGGCCGCTGCTGCCGACGACAAAACTCTCAACGACCAGGAAGAGCGCCGGCTTTTCTACGTGGCCATGACCCGTGCCCGGGACTCGCTGCGGATCTACGGCAAGCAGGGAATTGGGCGAGAAAAACGCCAGCCGGATTAATGCGCGAACTGATCGCGAATGCGGAACTGCAGCCTTGGCTCCGGTCGCGAGCCGCTCTGCCTTCGCAGCCAGATTTAATTGAGATCGCTGCGCAAGCGGATCCGACTCACATCGAAGGATCTAAATTGCCCGCGTGGCTCGCGCTCCCCGTGGTCGACGGCTTGGATGCGCGCTTGAGTGCCAGCGCAATCGAAACCTATGAGACCTGTCCTTTGCAGTTTAAGTTCGAACGCGAGTGGAGGCTTTCCCGTCAACTCCATGCCGCCGTGCAGTATGGCGCCGCTATGCACCGCGTGCTGCGGACATATTACGATTCCCTCCGTCTTGGCCGGATCAAAACCGATGATGAGTTGCTGCAGTTGTTTCGTGACGACCTGGGCGCATCTGGAATTCAAGATGCCTACCAGCGTGACTTGTATCTGAAACAGGGGCTGGCGCAGTTGAAAGACTTTCTGGATGCAACGCACTCATCTCCGCTGCCTGAGGTTCTCCATACCGAAGAATGGTTCGATGTTCAGATCGCCGGAACCAAGGTCGCGGGAAGAATCGATCGCATGGACCGCAAACCCGATGGGAGCGTTGCCATCGTGGACTACAAGACCGGGAAGGCTCGCTCGCAGGAAGATGCCGACGAGAGTTTACAACTTTCTATTTATGCCATGGCGGCTTATGCAAAGTGGGGCTACCGCGTGGGCGACCTCGTCTTTCACAATCTGGAAGGCAATGTCGCCACGGTTTCGAAGAGAGTGGAGTTTCAGCTGGAGGAAGCGCGCGAGCGAGTCCGCGCTGTTGCGCTAGGCATTGCGGAGGGAAATTTCAAGCCGAAGCTGGATTATCACTGCAACTACTGTGCATTTCGAGGGTTGTGTCCGGCTCGCGAGAAGCGGGCACCCAAACCGTCTTCGAAGGCCGCCAAGAATCCGTTGTCGCAGTTGGATTGATTGCTGGCGCATCTCGCGCATAAAGCTTTCTGCACAAAAACTTAGGGGACGCTGTTTTAGCGTCCCCCATTTGACTTCAACTGACCTTCTTAATGCTTCTTTTTCTTCTTTGCCTTTTTCTTGGTTGCCATTGGCTTCTATTCTCCCTTCCATTTTCATGGAAAAATCTGCAACGCTGTTTTGTTGCAACTATTTGATTGTATAGAGTTAATGAAAAATGAAGTCAAGAAAAAAATGAATGCGATGTACGAGCGATGCTGTACCAAAGTCACAGCGAGATCATAGTGAAGAGGAAATAAATTTCGCACTTCACTCTTCTGGATTTCAACGCGAGCATCACCTTGCGAGCGATCAAAATGCGGAGGCAGCACCACGACAAACCGTGATTCGTCTGGAGCCTGCTGCCGTGCTCAGATCATTTTGTATCGTCTCATCCTTTTTGACTCGCAGTTGCATCTATAATGAAGTTGCGAAATCTTCGCGGGAGCATGATCAATGGCGGCTTTCGATGATGTTGTCATCATTTCCGGTTGTCGTACACCGGTGGGAAAATTTCAGGGAAGTCTCAGCGATCTCACCGCCTCTCAATTGGGCGCAGTCGTTGTTCGCGAGGCCGTGAAGCGCGCCGGATTGAATTCCGATCAGGTCGACGAATGCATTATGGGCAACGTCCTCCCTGCCGGACTCGGTCAAAATCCTGCGCGCCAAGCTGCCATCTTCGCAGGATTGTCTCCCGCGACAGGTGCCATGACAATCAACAAAGTTTGTGGTTCTGGATTGAAAGCAGTGGCTCTCGCGGCGCAAGCGATACAAACCGGAAACAGTTCTATAGTGGTGGCGGGCGGCATGGAATCGATGACCAATGCGCCTTATCTTCTGCCGCAAGCTCGAAAAGGGTATCGTTTGGGCGACGGGCAAAGTGATCGACTCCATGGTGCACGATGGACTCTGGGATATTTATAACGACTATCACATGGGGATCACCGGAGAAAATGTTGCCGAAAAATATGGCATCACTCGTGAAGAACAGGATGAGTTCGCGGTGAACTCTCATCGCAAAGCCGTCGCCGCAAGGAAAGAATGTCGATTCAAGTCGCAGGTCGTTCCCGTCGAACTTCCTGCGAAGAAAAAAGGCGCAGCCCCAGCGCTCTTCGAAAAAGATGAAAGTCCCCGTGAAGACACAACCATCGAAATTCTCCGCTCTTTGAAGCCGGCCTTCAAAAAAGATGGAACCGTCACCGCCGGCAATGCTCCCGGAGTAAATGATGGCGCCGCGGCTGTGGTTGTAACCAGTGCGCTGCGCGCGCAAGAACTGGTGCCAAGCCGATGGTGCGAATCGTTGCCCAAGCCACCAGCGGCGTCGAACCCAAATGGGTCATGATGGCGCCTGTCGATGCCGTCCGAAAAATCTGGGAGAAGACAGGATGGAAGAATGAAGAAGTCGATCTCTACGAACTCAACGAAGCATTTTCCGTTCAGGCGTTAGGCGTGATGCGGGAACTTGGCCTCGACCCGAACAAAGTAAACGTAAATGGAGGCGCCGTAGCGATCGGCCACCCATCGGCGCCAGTGGGGCACGTGTCCTGGTGACTCTGATTTATGAGATGACACGGCGCAACGCCAAGCGCGGTATCGCCGCACTCTGTTTAGGTGGTGGTAATGCCGTTGCGATGGCGGTGGAGAGAGACTAAAGTCAACGTTTGTTGCGAGGCTCTCGCTTAGCTTGGGTCTGCCGAACTTGGGGATGCCGCCACCGGCAGCGACACTGTGAAAACCGCGCCTCCGCCGGGCGCGTTAGCGGCTTCGATCGTTCCGTTGTGTTCTTTCATCACAGATTTGCAAATGCTGAGTCCCAGGCCCGTGCCGCGGCCGGGACGTTCGTGGTGTAGAAGGGATCGAAGACGCTGGAGAGAATCTCAGCCGGAATCCCCTTACCGTCATCGAGAAAGCTGGCCCACACGCTATCTCCGCTGGTGCCCAGGCGAATGCGTAGAGTTCCGCGGTCGTGAACTTCCCGAATCGCCTGTTCCGCATTCAATACCAGATTCAGAAAAACCTGCATCAACTGGTGGGGATCGCCTTGCACATAGGGAAGTCCGGGCTCGCGCACAAAGTCCACGGTGATGTTGTTTTTCCGCAGCGAGTAAGCGTGCAGGTTCAGCGTCCGCTCCACAATGTCCATTAAATTCACGCGGCTCTTGCCCGGCACGGGCGGAGTGGCAAAGTAGGTGAGGTTGTGAACAATCTCCGCGGCCCGGCGAGCCTGTTGCTGCAGAATAGCAATCTGCTTACGCGCTGCGTCGGTTGTCTGGCTATCTTGCAGCAACTCACTCACTCCCAGAATGCTGGTCAGGGGATTATTTAATTCGTGCGCAACGCCGCCGATCATCGCTCCCATGGCGACTAAACGTTCGCTTTGGATCAACTGCTGCTCAAACTTCTTTTCGGTGGTGATGTCTCGTAGAGAAATCACGACGCCTGCCAGCTTGGAATCGGCGTCCAGGAACTGGCTGGCCGTGGCTCGCATGGTTCGCACGTTGCCATCGAGAAGACGCGAACTGTACTCTGCCGATCCGAACACCTTCGTACCGGCAACCAAATCCTGAAATAAAAGCGATGAGTTCGGGCGAGTGTGTCTGCGTCCTCCGATATCTTCTTGCCTAAAAGTTCGTCGGATCCGTCATCCCAGCAAATCCCGCACTCGGGAACTGACGAACGTGTAGCGTTCTTCCAGGTCGACCACAAGAATGAGGTCGGGAAATCCTTCCAGCAACCGCCGGCGGAATTCCTCTTGCTGTAATACTTGCCGCTCAAGTTTGCGCCTCTCCGTAACATCGACCAGCGTGCCCTGGTAGCGAATTAATTTTCCGCTCGGTATCCCAAACTGCGCGGGACGAATCCAGAAATACCGCCGGCCGTTCCATCCTTCTTGCGCAGAGTGATCTCTCAGCGCGTACGCCCCCTCGATCGTCTTTAGCCCTGCCCAGGACAGGCGCTTCTTTCGGGATCGAAGTTCAGCAGCGACGGGTCCAGGAGCTAGAAAGTTCATCTTTGCTGGTATAACCCAGAATGCCCACCAGCGCAGGATTCGCATCTAACAGCGCCTCCTTCTGGCGTACTGAAGTAAGCCCCTTCCTGCAGCGTCTCAAACAATTCCGTAAAGCGAAGTTCCTTCTCGTGCTGTCCGGTTACGTCACGTCCCAGCACGCTCAACCCCACCACTTCGCCGCCCTTTACGATCCCATTCAGTACACAATCAAAATACAGTGGCCGGGTGTTCCCCTTGAGACGTACGCGCGCCGTACCTGCCCAATGACGCTTCTCCAGGAAGCGGCTTAGACCGCTTTCAACATTGGTTCGCGCTGGTTCCTCGACGAATTCGAAGAACTTATGTCCCACGATGGCCGTGTAGGGCAAACCAACCAGCTCGCTAACGCGTTTGTTCACGGTGCGCAAGGTACCGTCCAGAGAAACGGCACAGGCTGCATCATCGAAAGAATCGATAAGCTCCTTGAAGCTGCGCTGTGATCGTGCAATCAGCTCATTCAGCTGATCGAGTTGCTCTTCCGAAGGTGCGGCGCCAACCTGCTCTTGTAAATCCTGAAGCAACAACTTGAGCTCCCCAACCTCTTTGCGGCGACCGTAGGCATACACTGCCAAAAGCACGGACAAAACCAGTACGCCCAGTGCCATCGGCCCTAAGTGGTAAGGAAGAGCTTCCAGGCGCTCCCACGCCAACGCGGCAAAACCCGCGGCCAGCAAGATCATGAAAAGCAGAATCCAGCGCCACAGTTGGGATTCTTCGCGTTCCAGATTCCGTGGAGTCCGACCGCGTCGAGGAGTGCCGGAAGAGGCCTGCATCATGGCGAGTTTACTCTTTTCCCGGGACGGACCGGAAAAGGGAGTCGATTACCGAAGTCATCCTACTGCCCGAGTGCAGCCCGAACAACTGTCGCTGTTGGAAAACTAGGTACATCGGAGACTCGAAAGGCCAAATTGGGTCGCTTGGACGAAAGGGGTGACCTGCAAAATGATCAGCCGTGTCCTCCAGCCCGCTCATGCCCGGTTCTCCACAGGCACACCGTGACATCCATCACAGCGTAACTAACGCGCTGGCGAATAAGGTGGATATTTCCCGGATCAGGCCTTCGTGTGTCGACTGAGGTACCCGACAGTCGCAGGCATTTTCGATGCTATACAAGACCCTCAGTGCGGCGGTATATGGGATCGATGCCAATATTATTCAGGTGGAAGTTGACTGCTCCGGCATCAAAACTGACCAGGACCACTTTCATACCGTGGGCCTCCCGGATGCCGCTGTGCGCGAAAGTCGGGATCGTGTCCGCGCCGCGCTAAAAAATTGTGGCTACGACATTCCCCCGACCCACATCACCATCAACCTCGCCCCCGCAGACATAAAGAAGGAAGGCTCCGGCTTCGATCTTCCCATGGCCCTGGGTATCGTCGGGGCTTATGGAGGCCTCACCAAGAAGGGGATTTCCGACTGCTTGTTCGTGGGAGAGCTGTCGCTCGACGGTGGCGTTCGGGGCATTCGGGGAACGTTACCGATCGCTCTTGAAGCCCGCACGCGAAAGATTTCCCGGATCGTTGTTCCAGAAGCAAATGCCCGTGAGGCCGCGATGGTTGGAGGGGTTGACGTTTACCCGGTCCGTTCTCTGCTGGACGTCATCCACTTTGTAAACTCCGGCAACGGAATTGTTCCCCTCAAGGCGGATGGCGATGCACTGCTGCGCGAGAACCAGGAATTTTTCCTGGATTTCAAAGATGTGCGCGGACAGCAAACTGCGAAGCGCGCCATCGAGATCGCGTGCGCCGGTGGCCACAACATCTTAATGATTGGTCCGCCCGGCTCCGGCAAAACCATGCTCGCCAAGCGTATGCCCACGATCCTGCCTCCCCTGACCTTTGAGGAGGCACTGGAGACCACTAAAATACATAGCGTTGCCGGAGTGCTCGATCCCGGCAGCGGCCTCGTCGGAAGACGTCCCTATCGATCGCCGCACCACACCATTTCTGACGCTGGTCTCATCGGCGGCGGTGCCATTCCGCGGCCCGGCGAAGTCTCTCTTTCTCACAACGGCCTGCTTTTCCTCGACGAACTGCCCGAGTTTCCTCGTAACGTTCTTGAGGTCCTCCGCCAGCCTCTCGAGGATGGCACCGTCACCATCTCTCGCGCCGCCATGTCTCTGATGTTTCCGGCGCGATTCATGCTGGCCGCTGCGATGAATCCTTGTCCATGTGGTTTTAGAAACGATCGAACTCGAGAGTGCAACTGCAGTACGCCAATGATCCAGCGCTACATTTCAAAAATCTCCGGCCCACTCATGGATCGCATCGACATCCACATCGACGTGCCTGCCGTGAATTACAAAGAGATGCGCTCTAACGTGGAGCCAGAATGTTCCGCGAAGATTCGAGAACGCGTCGTGCGCACGCGCAGCAAACAACTGGAACGTTTCTCCAGCTCCCGCGAAAAAATCTATTGCAATGCTCAGATGTCCTCCCGCCACATCCGCTCCTTCTGCGAACTCTCCGCCGATTGCGAGCGCCTGCTCGAACGGGCCATGACCCAACAGGGACTCAGCGCCCGCGCCCACGATCGCATCCTGAAGGTCGCCCGCACCATTGCCGACATCGAAGACGTTCCCCTGATTGAGCCCAAACACATCGCCGAGGCAATCCAGTACCGCTCTCTCGACCGAACCTACTGGGCTTAGACTCTTCTCTGCATCCTCAGCCGACTTTGGCCTTGCCGCGAAATGCCCAAAATAAAAAAGAAGCCGAGGATCGTTCCCCGGCTTCTGTCTGCGATTTTCGCAGAAAACAATTACCGCAGTGTAGTGTTACTGCGGTTTCGCGTATCCCATCACGCCGAACGACAGACCGGCGCACTGTATGCTGTTGAATCCCAGAGACGGATCGCACCAGTTCGCCCAGGTGAACCCGAAGAAACTGGAGTTCAAATACATCTGGTGAATGGTTTCGCTTCCTCCACGAACGTTGTTAGTTCCCTGAGTTGAGTTGGAAACAAAGAATCTTCCAACACTGCAGCTACCATCTGACGTGCCGTTGGTGCAGTTGGGAGTGAGGTTGAACCAATAGTTCCCCGGGCCCAACAGAAGCGGTGTCGGCAGCTGGACGGCGAGTGAGTATTCATTCAGCCCAAGAAAATTGCGGCCGGTTGCGGCTACCGTGAGATTTGCCGAGCCAGAAGCTAGGCTGGTTCCCCCGTTGCCTTCCGAAACGCCGGATCGAATGTCATAGCTCGCTGTCAGAGGGTCGAAATTTGCATCCGCCTGAACGTTGAACAAAATTCCGGTGACCGTAACACTTACGCCAGACGCAACGTTGAAATTGCCGTAAGTGGAACTGCCGGGGATGAGAAGGGTATTCTCATCCGACATGCCTGCCGCATTGAAATCGGAAGGGTTAAGGTCGCCGCCGTAGAACACGCACGGCGCGCAGAGTCCCGGTGGGGTGCCCGCGGGCGCCAACGTAAACTGCTCGTTGTTGCCGGCCAGATGTTGCGACGTCGAAGGCTTTTTCTGGGCCGCTGCCGAAAGTGTAAGCGTTACTACTAAAGCTGCTGCCAAAAACGTTGTTTTCACTCGATTCCTCCTGTTCGATTTTGTCGCTACTTTATTCAGGATCATCGGTTCCACTTTTTCCGCAGGAACCGCTCCGTGCGATCTTTTATCGCTGCCACTTAAGCCAGTGCCGCTACTTCGTTTGTGTTCCGACCAGGCCAAACGACATGCCGGCGCACTGAACTTGGTTAAAGCCCAAGCTCGAATCGCACCAGTTGGCCCAAGTGAATCCGAAGAACGAGGAATTCAGGAACATTTCGTGAGCAGGTTGCCACGCTTGGTGAACGGCGTTCCCCAGTTGCGAGTTGGAAACAAATTGCCGGAAAACGCTGCAGCTTCCATCCAGCGTATTCAGACACTGCGGGGTGACGTTGAACCAGTACTCGCCCGAGTTCAACACTAGAGGCTGCGGCAACCAGGCTTCTACGGTGTATTCGTTCAACCCGAGGAAATTGCGGCCCGTCGGCTGCACCACTGCGGTGCTGCTGCCGGAATCAACGCTGGTTCCACCATTGCCTTCTGAAACGCCAGTGCGCACGTCGAAGGTGACCGTCAAGGGATCGAAGGCCGCATCGGCTTGCACGTTGAAGAGAATGCCGTAGATGGTAACGGTTCGTCCCGTGGGAATATTGACCGCGCCATACGTGCTGGAGCCGCCCACGATAAGAAGCGTGTTTTCATCCGACATGCCCGCTGCGTTCAGGCTGGAAGTATTGATGTCGCCGCCGTAAAACAAGCACGGTGAGCAAAGTGCCGGAGGCGTGCTGCCGGTGGCTTTAAGTTGTTCTGTGGGGTCACCCGCACGGTGGACGGATGTAGCGGGCTTCTTAGAGTTCGCTGCAACCGCTGAGAGGCTGAGCGCTACCACTAACGCGAATGCGAAAAGCGTTGTTTTCACTATATTCCTCCTCTGGGTTTTTCTCTGCCGAGCAAGAAAACCAGTTTCGCAAAGTGCAAAACGGCTCGCTGAGTCTATGCTGGTGACCAAAGTAATTCAAGGGAGAATAAAGTACCTAGAGCGCCCGAATGCGGCTCTGTGCAAGACTTCTAGAGGGAATCTTCCTTTTCGAGACGCCGCGTGTTGCAACTTCTTTCGTTAAGTTGCAAGAACGTGCATACTCTGTGGTGCCTGCAGCTTTAAAAAACTCAGCCACCCGAACAGGCGATCAAAAATTGTTTTGCGCGGCTGCTCATTTTTCACTAGCGTCCCGAAATGGATATCTGCATGGGTCAGCTGATTGACCCTTTGCTGCCAACATGTTATAAATGCCCGTTTTGCGCTTCTTCGTGCGGAGCGAAGTCTTACTCTCCGCACTCGAAGGGCAATCCTCCGACGCGGCCAAGCTCCAACACTCCGTTTTAGGTTTTGCGGTGGAAGCGTGTTCGGAATTCCAGTAAGTTTCCTCGGGAGCCGCAGCGTGCTCGGGCGGGAGATTTTACTGGAAGGCGGTGCCTAAACACGTTTGTATATTCCTGAAAACCGAATCATTGTGGAGGAATCATTATGCGCACCTGGCTCGCTAATGCTGCGTTCCAAGGACGTCGCGTGGTAGCTGCTTTGTTAAAAAAATCCATTACCCTGGCCTCGCTGCTTACCCTCGGCGCCGCCTCGGCCTGGGCTCAACCCGCCGGCGAAACTGCAGGCGGAGAAGCCTCGCTGAAACTCCCTGACCTTTCATCCGTCAGCTTCCTGAACGGCGCTATCGACGGACATCGACTCCTTCTCATCGGCATCCTGTTCTGCATCTTCGGGCTTGCATTCGGCATGGTCATCTACATGCGCCTCAAGAATCTTCCAGTCCATCGCTCCATGCGCGAGATTTCGGAACTCATTTACGAGACTTGTAAAACCTATCTGGTCACCCAGGGTCGTTTCATCCTCCTGCTCTGGGCCTTCATCGCCGTCATTATCCTTCTGTACTTCGGCATGCTCGAACACATGGAGGCCATGCGTGTCGTCATCATTCTGGTCTTCAGTCTGGTGGGTATCGCCGGCAGCTATGGCGTGGCCTGGTTCGGCATTCGCGTGAATACCTTCGCCAACTCGCGGACCGCCTTCGCCTCCTTGCCCGGTAAACCCTTCCCGGTTTACCAGATTCCCCTCGAAGCCGGCATGAGTATCGGCATGATGTTGATCAGCGTCGAACTGCTCATCATGTTGATCATCCTTCTCTTTATCCCCGGCGATTATGCCGGCCCCTGCTTCATCGGATTCGCCATCGGCGAGTCTCTCGGTGCGGCCGCACTCCGTATCGCGGGCGGCATCTTTACCAAAATCGCTGACATCGGCTCCGACTTGATGAAGATCGTCTTCAAAATTAAAGAAGATGATGCCCGCAACCCCGGCGTCATCGCCGATTGCACAGGCGACAATGCTGGCGACTCCGTCGGCCCCTCCGCCGACGGCTTCGAAACCTACGGCGTCACCGGCGTAGCGTTGATCACCTTTATCCTGCTCGGCGTTAAGAATCCCACCGTGCAGGTTCAATTGCTGGTCTGGATCTTCGTCATGCGCGTCATGATGCTGGTCGCCAGCGCCGTTTCGTATTTCCTCAACGCCGCCATCGCCAAAGGGCGTTTCGGCAAAGTCGATGAAATGAATTTCGAAACGCCTCTGACTACTCTCGTCTGGCTGACTTCGGTCGTCTCCATCGCCCTCACCTTCCTGGTTTCCTACTTCATCATCCCTGAACTCGGAGGGGACGCCTCGCAGTGGTGGAAACTCGCCGTCATCATCTCCTGCGGAACTCTCGCCGGAGCGTTGATTCCCGAACTCGTGAAATCCTTCACGTCCACTGAATCGCGTCACGTAAAAGAAGTGGTCACTTCCGCCGAAGAAGGCGGCGCTTCTCTCGGCATTCTGTCGGGATTTGTTGCTGGAAATTTCTCCGGCTACTATCTCGGACTGTCGATGGTTCTGCTGATGTCGATTGCCTACTACTTCAGCACCATGGGGCTCGCCGGCGCCGCAACCATGCTGGCTCCTGCAGTCTTCGCATTTGGTCTGGTGGCCTTCGGTTTCCTCGGCATGGGACCTGTGACCATCGCCGTCGATTCTTACGGACCTGTCACCGATAACGCTCAGTCCGTTTACGAGCTTTCACTCATCGAGCAGGTTCCTAACGTCGAAGCCGAGGTCAGGAAAGATTTCAACATGTCCGTCAACTTCGAGCGTGCCAAGCACCTGCTCGAAGCCAATGACGGCGCAGGCAACACCTTCAAGGCCACCGCGAAACCGGTGCTGATTGGCACCGCAGTCGTCGGCGCAACCACCATGATTTTCTCTATCATCATGGCGCTCACCAGTGGTCTCACCGAAAACGTCGACAAACTCTCGTTACTGCATGCTCCCTTCTTCCTGGGATTGATCACGGGCGGCGCCATGATTTACTGGTTCACCGGCGCATCCACTCAGGCCGTTACCACCGGAGCCTATCGCGCCGTTGAGTACATCAAAGCCAACATTAAACTCGAAGGTGTGGAGAAGGCTTCGGTCGCAGACAGCAAAGCCGTCGTCGCCATCTGCACCAAGTACGCGCAAAAAGGCATGCTGAATATCTTCATTGCCGTATTCTTCGGCACGCTTGCTTTCGCCTTCGTCGAGCCCTTCTTCTTTGTCGGCTACCTTATCTCGATTGCAATCTTCGGCCTGTATCAAGCCATTTTCATGGCCAATGCCGGAGCAGCATGGGATAACGCCAAGAAAATTGTCGAGGTGGAAATGAAGCAGAAGGGAACTCCGCTGCATGACGCGACAGTCATCGGCGACACCGTCGGAGATCCATTCAAAGACACTTCCTCCGTGGCGCTGAACCCCGTCATCAAATTCACAACCCTGTTCGGCCTGCTTGCCGTTGAGTTGGCCGTCACTCTAACCCGGGATCAAGGCGCGACGATCACTAACGCCCTGGCCGTGGCTTTCTTCCTGGTTTCCTTCTTCTTCGTCTACCGTTCCTTCTACGGCATGCGAATCAGAACCGGAAAATAAACTTGCTTATGTGGGGACAGCCGCCCTCGGCTGTCCGCCGGGCAAAGCCGGGGTGCTCTAAAGCCGGCGCAATAACAAACGCCATCCGGGAAACCGGATGGCGTTTTAGTTCGCCGCGAGACCCCACCGCAGGCTACCGCCGGTCCCAATACAAGTCCCGGCGATCGCGGTTTATGTCCCGGTACTCATGCCGCAACTCCCGGCGCTCATGCCGCGCCGCACCGTAATTTCCGCAGTACAAATCACGCCGCAAGTTCGCGACGGTCCTGCGCAACCCTGGCCTCGTCGTGTGGAATGTCCCGCCGGTCGTGCCATCCATCATCCGCAAACATGGTTCCGGCGCCCAATCCCAACACCAGCAAAACTCCCGCAATCGTCCGTTTCATATCGTTTGTCCTCCTCCGCATCCAGCGGACTCTAATGAATAGAAACCCTCAGTCCATGCAGGAGTTGCGGGGAAAGGATTTGCTTTGCTTTTCGTGGTTTGCCGACCTGGCGCCTGAAATCCGCTGCTGCAAGCACGTTCTCCGAGCCAACCATCGCAGCGATTCATTACTTATTCCTCTTAATTTGGGCCTTTCATTTTTTCCTTCACGCTGTGCGCAAGTTTCTCAATCTCTTCCGCCTTCTTCAGAACTTCGATCGACAGCATGTTTTCGTTCGTCTTATCCACATAATCTTTCAATTCAGCGGCCAATTTCACCAGTCGGTCCGTATCAATCTTTAGCGCGGCTTGGCGATCCGCGTTGGCTTTCTTGGCCATGTCGCGCGCGAGCCGGTCGCGGCTTTCATCGACGCCTGCCGGTAGTTCGTTCGGATTGTTCTTGCTCCCCAGAGGACGACCCGCTTGCGCACAGACCGAAGTTGCAAACAAAAGGCAAATAATTAGAGATAGGCTGCAGGCCATTGACTTCGTCAGCACGGTGTCCTCGGAGTGGGCGCGGACGTTCTGCCCACCTGGAAGTATGGCTATTTTCGCCTGAGACGGCAACGTAAAAGCGATGGAATTACCCTGCGGATTTCCGCTGTTGAGCGAGGGGTTAATCCTGGAGTTCCACGTAAGCAATGTTCTTCGTTAAGCTATGTTCTTCGGAATCGGACGCGCAAAGAAGAGAGCCGTTTCACCCGACGCAGGAGTTCCATCGTAAAGCGTCGCATCAAGTCCACATAATTCAAATCCAAGGCGTCGATAGGCCCGTACGCCCGCAACGTTCAAGCTACTGGTTTCCAGCCACATGTTCAGAGCGCCCTTCGCGATTCCGTAGTGTTCCGCCCGATCAAGCAGTAACCGCGCAATGCCCTGCTTCCTCCGGGGGCCATCGACGTAAAGATGCCAAATTGTCAGCCTTCGGTTCCAGACCTTATAGCCAGCCGCGAGAAATCCAGCAATTCGATCGTCAACAATTGCGATCAGCGCGAATTCCCAAGGCTTGTCTCGTTGGCCCAGATCGTTGAGTGGAAAACGTTTTGTGATGCAGGCTGGTAAGGTTTTCAGTTGAAGACTCATGCCATCGCGGTCACGATTCACGGTATAGATCGTGTCCGTTGTGAAACTGGTGTCAATCGCTTGGATCAGATCCGCATCTCCCGGCAACCTCGCTTCTCGAACAATGATCATCGTCCCCTCATTGCGGATTGAAAGTTCCTACCAGAACATGTTTCAGGGCCAACGCGACTTGCCTTGCGCGACATCCCTGCGTCCTAAAAGCAGCAAGCCTCCAGAACTCCTGGAGGCTTGCCATCATTAGACGTCACCGCGACCTACTTTACAGCGAACTCATATTCGATAAAAACTCCTGATTCGACTTCGTCTTGCTCAGCTTGTCGATCAGTAATTCCATCGCTTCCACCGGAGACAATGGGTTCAACACCTTGCGCAGGACCCAGATTCGTGACAGATCTTCCCGCGGAATCAGCAACTCTTCCTTACGCGTTCCGGAGCGCTGAATATCGATAGCCGGGAACACGCGCTTGTCGACCAGTTTGCGTTCAAGAATAATTTCCGAATTGCCCGTGCCCTTGAACTCTTCGAAGATCACGTCATCCATGCGCGATCCGGTATCGATCAAGGCGGTTGCAATTATGGTTAAAGACCCGCCCTCTTCAATATTTCGTGCCGAGCCGAAGAATCGCTTCGGCCGCTGCAAGGCATTCGAATCGACGCCGCCCGAAAGCACTTTGCCCGAAGGCGGAACAATCGTGTTGTAGGCTCGCGCCAGGCGCGTGATCGAATCCAATAGGATGACCACATCGCGCTTGTGTTCGACTAACCGCTTTGCCTTTTCGATCACCATTTCGGCGACTTGTACGTGCCGCGCCGCGGGCTCATCGAAGGTCGACGAAATGACCTCGCCCTTTACCGACCGCTGCATATCCGTAACTTCTTCCGGACGCTCATCGATCAGCAGCACCATCAGCACTACTTCGGGATGGTTGGTCGTAATCGAGTTAGCCACGTTCTGCAGCAACATGGTCTTGCCGGCTCGCGGCGGAGAGACAATCAATCCGCGCTGTCCCTTGCCGAGCGGCGTCAGCAAATCCATAACGCGCGCGCTGGAATTCTCCCGCGTCGTTTCCAGTTTCAAACGCTCTTGCGGATACAGCGGCGTCAAATTGTCGAACAGAATCTTGTTGCGCGCTTCATCGGGCGACTCAAAGTTCACCGCCTCGATCTTCACAAGGGCAAAATATTTCTCGCCCTCGTGTGGAGGCCGCACCTGTCCACTGATCGTATCGCCCGTTTTCAAATCAAATTTGCGGATTTGCGAGGGAGACACATAAATGTCATCCGGCCCCGGCAAGTAGTTGTAGTCCGGCGACCGCAGAAAGCCGTAGCCATCAGGCAATATTTCCAGCACGCCTTCCGCAAAGATGTGGCCTTCTTTTTCGCTCTGCGCCTGCAGGATTTTGAAGATGAGGTCCTGCTTGCGCAGTCCGCTGGCACCGGGCAGCTCCAGGGTCCTTGCGATCTTGGTCAGCTCGGTGATGTTCTTTTCTTTTAGTTCAGCGATGGTCATGATTCACCTAAACCCGGTCCACTTAAACTATCGTTTCAGCGTTATCGGGAGATTTTCTAAAGGAGGGTATTTAAAGGAAGACAATTCACACCGGGCAGGCGGGCGGGGCTGGGTTAAGCAGCCCGCCGTTGTGCCTCAGCAAAGTTTTCCGGTTCTGACAAAATTTCCTGTCGCTCCGCGCCTGCGATCCGGTCCAAAACTCCATTCATTGTTTCCTGGATTCTGGTACTGGGCCGATGGAACTTTCGCGTGGCCTTGGAGGCAAGCTGGCATAACATATAACGATTCCGTAACGTCTGTAAAGCGTCAAACACACGATCCGATCGCATGTGTGTCTTTTCCCCTTCCTTTATGAGTATGGGCAATATCTATCCGCCCTGGTATACGTAGAATCGCAACACCTTAACAAGCCGTTTCTAAGCTACTGATTTTACGGAGATTGTTAGGATTTAACGCAATTCCTACCCAGAATAGATGCGTGACCGGACCCCAAAGATGCTCTCTTTTTCCTGAATTGGGCTCACAGGTCGGTGTCTTCAAATTGACCCAGAGACTCCTGGATGTCCGTGGAACAAGATACTGTACCCGGAATCCCCTGGCAGGTCAACATCTTTTACGTATCTTTACCGGTTCGCCCGGTTCGCGCGATTGGCCCGACTCGGGACGGACGCGCATTCCACCCGTCCCTTCAGCCTTCATCCGACCACGCGACTCCGCCCCACACTCCTCACTCGAAGGTGAAGCTCACATTGTCCAGATACACGTTGTACGATGCCTGATTCTGATTCCCGTCCATTTGGTAATTAATGGTGACTCCATACCAGCCGTTCGCCGAACCTGGACCAAACGTCCAGTTCAGATTGCTCGTGACCCCATTCAATGTGATGGACTGATAAAGCAGGTTGTTATCCGACGTCCGTTGCACTTGGATCGTCAAGTGATTCCAGGCATTGCTCTTGGGATAACAGGGAATCCCCGTCGGAACCCAATGGCCCTTCTGATTGTCAAAAACGTCCCACTCGTTCCCGCTTGCGATCCGGCACTCATGTCCAAAGATGAAGCCCATATTGTTGAAGAACTGATTGATGTCGAACTCCAACGCCTGTGAGAGTTCGAGATTGTCCCCGTAGAAGTAGACGTCGTAGGTGAAGTTGTGCACGTTCGGAACGATCTTCTGATCGGTGTCAAACGTGCCCTGCGTAGACATCGGACCGATCAAGTGGTTGTTCCACAATGCGTCGGAGTAAGGAGTCGATCCCCCTACATTGAATTCTGTTGCTTGTCCACTCAGCGAAGGCGATGCGACACCCTGATTCATCCAGAACGAAATGCCATCACAGGGCGACGGAGAACAGTCCACAAAGTTCGGAGGCCCTTGTCCGAATTGACCCCATCCAGCAACTTTCTGAAGGTTCGAGAATGTTGTCCCTGAACTCTGCGGGGCACTCGTGGTCGTCGGCCCGTTAGACGTAGGCGCGGAAGTTGTCGGGGGAGCGCTGGTCGGCGAGGTGGTTGTCGGCGCAGTGGTCGCGGCGTTTGCCACCGTCATCTGCAGGGGCTTCTGTTGCGACAGGCCGGTGGAATCCGCGGCTGCTACTGCAAACGTAAAACTTCCGCTTGCCGCTGGCGTCCCCGAAACCGATCCCGTGGAATCGCTGAGCGTAACTCCTGCTGGCAGCTGGCCTGACACCACGGAGTAACTGTAAGGAGCGGTACCGCCGCTTGCAGTAACGCTTCCGCTATAGGCAGAGCCGACGGTCGCCGCAGGCATGGTCGCCGCAATGGTTAAGCTGGCCGAATTGGGAGTTGGATTCGTTACAGCGGCGGGATTGGAGGGTCGGGACGCGCCGCATGCGTTCAACAATGTAATCGCGCACACAATCGCAACTATGACGGCGGACTTAGCACAGGGATACGAATTCGTATGTTCTTGGCTCGATGGAAAAACTAAACCGTGAGACATGAAACGACTTCTCCAAAAGGGGGATTGATGGACTTGATAGTCCTTGATTTTGGCTTGATCCGTTTGGGGTGAACCCACCAGAAAAACCAATGGCCAGAAGAACATTCCCACAGCAACATCGGGATCAGTGAGCGGTTTGCCCTACCAGGTCAACATGCGGGAAATACAGTGAGCACAGTATAGCGCAGGCTCATTTCCACACAAAATAGGAAGGACCTATCTTACGGGCTATATCGCAAAAAAGCTGAAAGACCGAGCGCGCCTGTTTCTCAGAATTTGGCATCTAAAGCATTTCGGGTCGGGCGATTCTCGTTGCCGCACGCCAGATTGAAGCACCCATGAGCGAGGCAAAAAAAGTCGACCCGATCGCAGCCAGAATCATTCGTTGCCGGCGCTTATTTTTGCCAGCCTTGATTCTAGGTGCGAGCTTGCTCGTCATTTCCGGGTGCAGCCGCGATAAAAAAGAAACCCGCAAGTCAAGCCCAACCCTCCGCCGTCAACCATCCATCCGCCTCCACCGCGGTGGCACCATCGCCAGTTTCTGGCGGCCAGAAACCTTCCGCGGGTATCCCCAAGTCGGCGACTCCCAACGTGTCGGTTCGTCCAGCAACGGCTCGTCAGCGTGTGGCAGGCGCGCCTAACCGTGATGCGACAACGGCGGTGGCACTTCCTCCAGATACGCCGGCACCTGCCCGCGCTACGCTTGCCGGACGATGGCACGGCGTCTACACCCAAACCGCAGACCAGAAAGCTACGATCAGCCTTCGTATAGTCGAAGGCCGAAATGCAAATGCGCTGGACGACGCGCGCGGCAGTCGGTACGATTCCGATCTTCTCACTGGAACGTTGACCTTCAATCCCGGAGGCGAGAATGCTGCGTCGTGCTCGCTGACGGGCAATTACAATGCGGAGAAGAAGTTCATGGTGCTGCTGATCGGGACGTGTCAGGGACGCGCGCCCGATTATCTGCAAGGCACTATTGGATTCTCCTCGGTCAACCTGACCGATCGCCGCGTGGTTGGAATAGAACTGCAGCACAACGCAGTGCTGGATCTGACTCGCTAATCTGCTTCGAGCCTTCCCAGTGACATTCTTAGGACGAAGGGTACCCCCCCCTCCCCCCCCCTGCCGTCGCTAAATCCAATGGAATCATAAGGTTAGTAGAATCTGCATTATGAAATCTCTTCTTTTCATAGACTTAGGGGCAAAATCTTAGAAACAAGGGACTTAGCTCTGGGCGCGGATGCCTTAGGGCGTCGTGGGCCTTCGCCATGATTGCGGAGTGCGGCTGTGGAAGGCAAGGTCGGATGTCACAGTGTGTGAACGGCGAACTTCAATAGAGTGAGGGCGCAGGCAGGAGCGGCCGAGTTGTAGGATCAGGAGTCGCTGTATTTACATTGTGTAAATACACATCATGCATTACACTTGGGATGAAAAGAAGAACCGCCGCAACGTCGTCCTGCACGGAATATCGTTTGCAGACGCTGTGCGCATCTTCGAAGGCCCGACCCTCGAAAGAATCGATGACCGCTTCGACTACGGTGAGAAGCGAATCTACGCGATCGGGCTGGTGGAGGGACGGGAAATAACGGTCATCTATGTCGACAGAAAAAATGACGAAAGGCGCATCATCTCGGCGTGGCGCTCGGAGCCGCACGAAAGGCGCCAGTACTGGCAAGGCTTCGAAGCGGGATAGTTCCAAGTCCCGGCGCCTCCGCGAAGGCAAGACGGACTGGCGCAGACTGGATCGATTGAGCGCCGCAGCGATTCGCCAAGGTATCCTCGCGGACCCGGACGCTCTGCCTACGGACGCGGCCTTCTGGAAGAATGCGAAGCTCGTCATGCCCGAGCCGAAAACCATCGTGACCATGCGTCTCGACACCGACCTGCTGCGCTGGTTCCGGCAACAGCGCGGCTACCAGACGCGGATCAACGCTATTCTGCGGGCGTATATGGAAGCGCAGGGGACGATTTAGAAATATTCCACGTCTCGCAACGCCGGCGAGACATGGTGCACCCGGCGGTTCAACGGCAGCACGGGTGACTTGAGGGACAGCAGATTCCTCGCTCGTTCTCGCCGCTGATCGCGGTTACGAACGGCTCGGAATGACAAAGTTATTTTTTGATTGATATTTCGGCGCGGCTTAAGCCGCACCCTTTCAAGGCAACGTCAAAGACTATGAGGGTCGGGCGCCAGCTGGTCTGACCATTGAAAGAGAACGCTTGCAAGAGATTCTCGGCGAAAAGCAACGAAACAAATTTCGCCGTTCGAGCCTGATCAACTTACTCCTTCATCCCCAACTGCCAAAAGAGAAACGAGTACAGATCGGTGAATTCTTCGATCTGTTTGGCCACGGGCTTTCCGGCGCCGTGTCCGGCCTTTGATTCAATGCGCAACAAAATTGGACGGGTCTTGCTTGCGCCGTTCTTCGCTTCGGCTTGCATCTCGGCGGCCATTTTTTTCGCGTGCATCGGATCGACGCGGGTGTCGGTGTCCGCCGTCATGAAGAGGATCGCGGGATATTCCGTCCCGGGCTTCACGTGGTGATAGGGCGAATAGGCATAGAGCCACTTGAACTGCTCGCGATTATCGGCAGTGCCGTACTCGGGAATCCACAATTTCGCGATCTGAAAATTCTGATAGCGCAGCATGTCGAGCAACGGAACCTGGCAGACGACGGCGCGAAATAAATCGGGACGCTGAGTGATCATGGCTCCCATGAGCAGGCCGCCATTCGATCCGCCCTGCACGGCGAGATGATTGGTGTCGGTATATTTTTCCGCGATCAGGTGTTCGGCGGCGGCGATCATGTCGTCAAAAACGTTTTGCTTGTTGGCGAGCATTCCGGCGCGATGCCAGTCTTCGCCGAACTCGGCGCCTCCGCGCAAATTTGCCATTGCATACACACCCCCGTGTTCCATCCACAAATAGGCGGTGCGGCTGAACGCGGGAGTCATGCTGACATTGAATCCGCCATAACCCGTGAGCAGCGTGGGATTGTGGCCGTCCTTTTTCAATCCCTTTTTATTTACGACGAACATGGGAACGCGCGTGCCATCTTTCGAGTGGTACCACTCCTGATTGACTTCATAGGCGGCGGGATCGATCGAGGGGGCATCGACCTTAGCCCACTGCGTGGTCTCGCCGGTTTGCAGGTCGTAGCGATAGACTGTGGGAGGAACGGTGAACGAGAGGAATCCATAAAAGATCTCGTCACGATCCCATTTTCCGTCGGAGCCAAAAACCGTGCCCAGGGCGGGCAGAGGCAGTTCTTTGAGCAGCGTGCCGCCAATATCGAAAATCTTGAGTTGTGAAGTTGCGTTCTGTTCGTACTGGGTAAAAAGTTTTCCGCCCCAAACCGCAGCGCCCTGCAAGACGGAACCAGTTTGCGGAATAATTTCTTTCCAGTTGTCGCGCTCATAGTCTCCCGCTTCGGTAACGAACACGCGATAGCGCGGAGCATCCTCGTTGGTGACGATGTAAATCCGTCCGTTGTAAATCGACGCGCTGTAGAGAAAATTTTTGCCGGTAGTGATGCGGATGGCGGGCGTACGTTTTTTCAAATCCATCAGGAAGAGTTCGCTCTTGGCCCAGCCCTGCGCCACGGTGATCAAGAGCAGGCGGCCATCGTTGTCGAGACTGACGCTGGGCCAATCCTCAGGATCGCGACCCTCGCCGAAAATCCGTGGATCAGTTTCGGGATTCGTACCCAATTCGTGATAGAACACGTGCCGGTTGTACATCTCCTGGCCATCGGGGACGTCGCCTTTGTTGGGATAACGCGTGTAATAAAAGCCAGAGTTGTCGGGCATCCACGCGATGCTGCAGGCTCGGGTGCGCTCGATGATGTCGGGCAGTGCGTTGCCGGTTTTGGTCTCGATGATGTGGAGCGTGCTCATCTCGGAGCCGCTGGGCGATGTACCGTAAGCTAAATATCGACCGTTCTCCGAAGGCTGATACCAGTCGAGAGCGATGGTTCCGTCTGCGGCAAGCTGATTCGCATCCACCAGCACGCGGTCTTTGCCATTGATCCCTTCGCGCACATAAAGCACCGGCTGGTTCTGCATGCCGTCACGGCGAGTATAGAAATAATACTTCCCGCCTATCTCCGGCTGCGTGAGACTGCCAATGCTCAACAGTTCCGTGAGCCGCTTGTGAATGGAATCGCGTCCGGGCAGGGGATCAAGCACGGTGCGGGTATAGGCCATCTCCTGCTCGACCCACTTCTGCGTCTCGGGAGTGGTTCCGTCTTCGAGCCAGCGATAGTTGTCGACAATCTTCACGCCATGCAGTGACTCCTCGACGGGATGCTTCTCGGCCAGCGGCGGACCAGATGTGGCGGTTGGAACGGAGGGAGCCTTGGCATCGTCTGCGGCAAAGGCGGCGCCGACCAGAAGAAAAACGGAAGCAACCATCAAACCCACTGCACTCATGACGCACCTCGCGTGACGCGAGCTGTAACCCGATAGCGTACCAAAGGCTGCGAGGTTTTCACTCGCCCCTGCGAAATGTTATGATTAATTCGCCTGAAAGAGCGTGTGCATCGCGCGCGCTCTTCCCACACTCCTCAGTAGCTCAATGGCAGAGCATTCGGCTGTTAACCGAAGGGTTGTAGGTTCGAGTCCTACCTGAGGAGCCATTCTTTTGTGCCCCTGAAGCCTGCGTAATTCCGTCCGCTGCAAGCCTACGTTTGTACTAACCCCTTCCGGAGCGTATTGACAGGCGGCCTTGTTCTCGCATAACTATATCGTGTTACGATATACATTGGAATGAAAGTGCAGGATAAGAGCGGCAGAAAAGCATCCGGTCGCGCAACGATGGGAGCGACCGGAGTCCAGACAAGAGACGTGACGCTCGGCGAGCCGGCGCAGTTCCGTATGGTTCTGATGTCGTTTCTGGCGGGTGGCATTGGGTTGCTGGCGGGCCTGATCGCATTTGTGCTCTATAACCTGATCGGATTATTCACCAATATTTTCTTTTATCATCGCTTCTCGACGGCGTTCATCAGCGCGCGTCACAACCAGCTCGGCTTGTGGGTCATTCTGGTCCCGGTGATTGGCGGAATTATCGTCGGCTTCATGGCGAAGTACGGGACCTCCAAAATTAAGGGACATGGAATTCCGGAGGCGATGGAGGCAGTGCTGTTCAATCGCAGCCGCATTGAGCCGCGAGTGGCGATCTTAAAGCCAATTTCGGCTGCAATCGCAATCGGCACGGGCGGTCCGTTTGGCGCCGAAGGCCCGATCATTCAGACGGGAGGCGCGGTCGGTTCGCTGGTGGGCCAGGTGTTGCATACGACTGCGTCGGAACGCAAAGTGCTGCTTGCGTGTGGCGCCGCCGCGGGAATGTCTGCGACCTTCAACACGCCGATCGCGGGAGTCATCCTTGCTATTGAGCTGCTTTTGTTTGAGTTCAAGGCGCGGTCGTTTATTCCACTGGTCATTGCGAGCACCCTCGCGACCGCCGTGCACATGCAACTTCTGGGTGCCGGGCCGATGTTCAAGGTTACAGCCATGGATTTCGGAATCCCTCACGCGTTGCCTTTCTATTTGATTCTGGGCCTAGTCTGCGGCCTGGCGGCGGTCGGATTCAGCAAATTGCTGTATTGGACAGAAGATCAATTCGAAAAATTGCCGGTGGATGAGCTCTGGTGGCCTGCAATCGGCGCGCTCGGCCTTGGAATCATCGGCTATTTCGTACCGAGAGTATTGGGTGTCGGATACGACACGATCGGCGACATTCTGAATGCGAATCTGGCGTGGAAGCTGCTCGTTGTGGTGATGGTTGCCAAGGCTGTAGCGCTGGTGATCTCACTGGGTTCGGGCACCTCGGGAGGCTTGTTGGCGCCGATGTTCATGTCGAGCGCAGCGCTCGGTGGCATATTCGCCATGGGAGTGGATCGAGTTTTTCCGGCGGCGAATTTATCGGCTGGAGCGTTCGCCCTGGTCGCGATGGGAGCAGTATTCGGAGCGGCGTCGCGAGCGACATTCTCATTTATTATTTTTGCCTTCGAGATCACGCGCGATTACAACTCGGTTCTGCCGCTGATGCTGGTGAGCGTGATTGCTGACGGGATTGCGATGCTGCTGATGCCCCGGGCTTCGATCATGACAGAGAAGCTGGCGCGTCGAGGCCTGCACATTCATCAGGAATACGAAGCTGACGCTTTGCGCCAGGTGATGGTGTCGGAGACGATGGAAAAAGATGTACCCAAAGTGCCAGCAGATATGAAGGTGGGCGAATTAGCGGACCGCATCGCACGCCGTGACCCAGAAGTCTGTCAGCACCAGGGACTGTTGATTCTAGACAAGGATGACAGGCTGGCTGGCGTGATTACCCGCGGCGATGTGATGCGCGCACTGGACAAAGATTCGTCTGGGAGTGCGAGTGTGCTTGAGGCCGGAACCCAGGATGTCGTGGTCACTTATCCGAACGAATTGTTGCACGATGCTTCGGCCAAGATGTTGCGCAATGGAGTTGGACGCCTCCCAGTTGTAGCCCCAGATGATCCCAAGCGAGTGTTGGGTTACCTGGGCAGGCCCGGAATCATGGCAGCGCGCTTGCGAGGGTTAGAAGATGAACATGTTCGCGAGCCGGGCTGGATCAAACGCCGTCGCAACAAGCAACAACATTCGTGAGCATCGATTCGTCTCCTATCTGCGTTGCGATATCCAAATTCTCTTTTTTGCGCTAGCGTCGCTTCAAGGCTTCCAGTTCATCCAGCGTGCGGGGCCAATCCGAGCCCAGGAGGCGAGACAGGCCGCGATCGGCGAGAACTTTTCCATTGGTCTGGCAGCGGGCGCAGTAGTTCGTTTCCTTGTCGGCATAGCGGATTCGCTGCACCTCGTCGCCGCATCGGGGACAAGGCTGGCCGTAGCGGCCATGCACCGCCATCCCAGTGCGGAAGGCGGTAACTTTTTCGGGGAAGGAAACTTTTGCTTCCGCGCCAAGCCGCTTGATCCAGAATTCGAGGGTGTGACGGGTCGCTGCGAACAGCCGGTCCCATTCTTCGGGCTTTAATTTCTGAGTATGCGTGAGAGGAGATAGTTGCGCCGTGTGAAGGATTTCATCGGAATAAGCGTTGCCGATGCCACTGAGCAGGCGCGGGTCGGTAAGCGCTCTCTTGAGCGTGTGGTTTTCGGCGGTGAGGGTAGCGCGAAAGGCTTCGCGATCGACGGAGAAAACGTCGAGACCGCCGGCATCGAGCGCCTTCAAACTTTCGTCCCCCGAGAGGACGTGCAAGGCAGCGCGATGTTTAGTCCCAGCCTCAGTGAGAACCAGGGAGCCGTTGGGAAAGTCGAAGGCGGCGAGACTCTGGCGTCCGACGAGCTTTGCTCCGTGAGTGCGCCAGTGAAGGCGTCCTGCAATCATGAGATGGAGCGCGAGCCAGAGATCGGGGTCGAAGCCGATTAGGATGCGCTTACCGAGCCGGCGTAATTGGCGAACTACATGACCTTCGACAGCGGCCAGCGGAGGCTGCGCGGTGCGCAGCAAAAACGGGCTGGCCAAGCGGACCCCTTCGAGTGGTTGGCCTACGATGCGGGATTGGAGCGCTTCGATGTAAGCGGCGATGTCCGGCAGCTCGGGCATAAGTAACAGATTGCATGCGCAATCCAGCGTTTTGCAACCGGCGATGGATCCGTCAGGAAAGGCGGGACGAAACTGCGGATCGAACGGAGTGTCCAGCGCGGCGTCAAAAGAATATCTGCAACGAGCCTAAAGGTCTCCATCTCCTCGCCGATATGGCCTTTGAACGGCAGTGGGTTCTGCAGGGTTCGCAGCGGCAAGAATCGATTCTGAGGAGAGACTTATGTCGACATCAGGCGTATCGAGCGTTTCGTTAAACCAGCAATTGCAGCAGTACTTCCAAACCAGGAACAGCGATCTGAAGCAACTGGGGACGGCATTGAGTTCAGGCAATCTGAGCGAGGCACAGACCGCCTTCAACGCGATCAACACACTAGGGCAAAGTGGGCCATTCAAGGGAGGGAATCCATTCTACTCATCGCATCGGGAACAAGACTTTGGGGCGATCGGGCAGGCTCTGCAGTCGGGGGACTTAGCGGGGGCCCAGGCGGCATACGCGGCGCTGGAGAAAACCGGCCGAAGTCATGGCCCGATCCTGGTGGATCAGTCCGCGGGCACGTCCTCCCCGCAGACAAGCTCGTCGGCGGCAGGTACGTCCCCATCCAGCAGCGCGGGGCCGGAGATCATACTGAACCTGAGTAATGGGAGTGGAACAAGCGGCACAAGTCCGGAACAGATCACGATCAATATTGGGCCGGCCAGCACCAGCGGTGGAGGTGAGCAAGTCTCTTTGAGTGTAGGAAATCAGGGATCCAACAGCCAGCAGGTGACGTTCAATCTGAGTCCGAACAGCAACGAGCAGATTGTCCTGAACCTGCTGAACGAATCAGCGACGAGTGGAGGATCAGGAAGTGCGACGGCCGGAGCCTCGGCTGGGAGCTCCTCGGGCGGAAGCATAAGCGTATCGGCCTGAGTTCGGCAATATAAGCGGGTGCAGCGGGCGGGAAGCCCTCCCCCTTGCCTGCTGCACCGGCATTACGGAATTATTCCAATGTGGCGGAACGGTTAAACCGGCGCTGGTTGATCATGGTTGTGGCGGCGGATTTTTTCTTACCGTGGAATGTAGTCGTCGAGAAGCGGGATGATGTCCGAGGTAAAGGGGCGAAGGCGCAGTTGTGCGGCCTCGGGAGATTCTCCGGGCAACATGTCGGTGGTGATGCGAACCAATGCGCCGTCGCTCCGGTTCATGGTGATCGCGTCTTTGACCAGGTAATACTTGGCCCAATATTCACTGGCCACGCCGCGATCGTGAGCCCAATACCAGTAGAGCACGAGCTTGCGGGCGCCGGACTTCGAGACGACATAACGATTGGCTGGAAAGGGAGAGTGTCCCGGCAAAGCAATGGTGACGCGATTATTTTCTTCGGGAGTCCATCCCGAACCAGGAAGACAGTGTTTTGGCGAGTGGATTGTGTCGCCAGTGCGCTGGCTGGGAAAGTAGGCTAGGAAAAGATCCACATAGGGAAGATCGGATCCGGGATCGCGATAGCCGCGCACCAGGAAATCTCCAGGTCCAAGTACATCAAGAGTGTCTTTGTCGAGGGGGATATCGTTTCCTTGCCAGTTTCCGACTTGAGCCGGGAAAGCCGAGAGAGGGGCACGCGCGGGAATGATTTCGGTGCGACCGCGCGCCTGCAGCAGAATTGCTGTCAAACTAATCGCGGCGACGGCAAGTAGAAAGCGCAGGATTCCGGATGGCTTCATGACTTTCGCTCGCGCTCAGGCCAAAAAAAACGAAGCGCCCGATGGAAAAGATAAAGCATTGCAAGAGACGTGACAAACATGAGCCAGCCCTGGAACTCGTGGAAAAACCCTTGTGCCTTGTCGGGATCCCAATACTGAACTAGCACTCCTGTCATCACCACGCGCAGGCTGTTCGCAGCCACAGCGATGGGCAGGGACGCGATCGCCAGCAGGACCCGGACAGCGATGCTGCTCTCCATCAAAAAGCCGTAGATTATGGCAAGGGTCGCGAGTGACATAAGCGAACGAATGCCGCTGCAGGCTTCGGCGACTTCCAAACGCATGGCTGGAAGGACGATTACGTTCCCCTCTCGCAGGACTGGTACCCCAAGCCACGGGAGAATTTCGCTCGCCACCTTCGACGCCAGCAGTTGCAGTGGAAAAGTGATTTGATTGAATACGATGGCAGGGATCGGAATCATCAGCACCAAAAAAGCCCAAGGAAACAGTACGGCGCGAAAGAACTTCCAACCCAAAAACAGAACAATCAGGCCGGCCAGCACGATCAGGAGCGAGACCCGGGAAAGAAATAGCTCGGCGCCCATTTGCCCTAGCACCAGCAGCGCGAGGCCACAGATTAGCAATACCAGTCCCGACCACGATGGGTGGGCCCGAATTGCGGCCAGTTTCGCTCGCTCCTGCCAGATGACAAATGCAGCAAAGAGCGGAACGAAGAATCCATGAGAGAAATTCGGATCGTGCAACCACTGGGCGACGAGCCGAGCAAGTGTCGGTGCGAACAGCCACAATAAAAGGGCTGCCAGGACTATCGACTGCCAGGCAGGAAGCCAGGCTGGCTCGGCGATTATCGAACGCGAGGCTGGTTGCTCGAGTTGCAAGACTGAATTCAAATCATGCCACTCTAGATCTCTAGCTACGTGGGGAAGGGGACGTTCCCCAGCATAAGCGAACTTAGAGGCCTCTGCAACGAAAACCCGCCCATCCCGGATCCCAACCGTCATAGCTGGATTTCCTCAAGAATTAGACGGGCTGGTGAGAAAACATTAGCGGAGTTTGGGAACTAATACCTTCGAGTTAATTTAATCAGCGCCAGGGGGATTACTGTGATTGTGTAAATACTTTCCCTTTAATGCCCAACGATGTAGGGTAGAGGCAGGATTTCTCTGCCTGAAAAGCTCGGTAATTGTGTGTAACTCTTTGAAAACAGGGCCCTATGCTCGGCTTCGCCGATGCACTGCAGGGCGCTTGCGATGGTATCTCTCGTGCTTGATTTTGGCTACTCGGGACCGGCCCCAACGAGTATGGCGAGGCTCCGGGAAGAGGCCGTAAGATGGAATCTGAAGTCTTCCGCATGTCGGAAAGCATCATAGACATCGCTCAAGGGGACGAGTTCGTAGAGGGTCTGAGTCCGAGCATGCGCTGCATCGAGAAAGCGATGCTGAAAGTAGCCCAAAGCGAAGTTCCGGTGCTGCTTCTGGCAGAAAAGGGAGGAGGCAAGCGAGCGACGGCGCGACGAATTCATGAGCTTTCGCCTCGGCGACAGGGGCGTTTTAATTCTATTTCCTGCGCCACTTTTGATTGCATTCGGTCTTCTCGCGGTGGTGGAAACGATGATTTGGCTGGAGAAGGCACGATTTTTCTAGAGGAGATCGCGAACTTAAGCGCGCAAGCGCAGGAGCGGTTATTGCGGGCCTTGACGGAGGAAAATGCAAAATCCGGCAGCGCGCCCGGTACGGCACGGTTGATCTGCGGAAGCGCGAAGGATCTGGAAGCGGAAGTGAGGGCCGGAAATTTCCGGGAAGATTTGTATTACAGGATAAGCGGCGTCTGTTTGAGGCTTCCGCCGCTGCGTCAGCGAAAGGAAGATATTGCGGTGCTCATGCACCACTTTCTGCGAAAGTATGGACATGATTTCCAGCGGAATGTGCCGGCGTTAAGCGCGGAGACGACCCGTTTGTTCGAGGAATATTCCTGGCCGGGTAACGTGCGGGAACTGGAGAATGCGGCTAAAGCGATCGTGGCACTGGGCGACGAAGCCCTCGCAATGGGCGGACTGCGCGCGATGCTGCAGCGTCGAGATACGCCGAATCAAGGCGGCCGCGTATCGTTGAAACAGGCGGCGCGCGCGGCTTCGAGGGAGACGGAGAAGGAGCTGATTTTGCGTACTCTGACGCGCACGCGCTGGAACCGACGGCGGGCGGCCGAGGAGTTACAAATCAGTTACAAAGCTTTGCTGTATAAGGTCAAACAGATAGGATGTTCGGAGTGCGGAACATCTTAAGAGATCTTAAGAGCTATTAGGAGATGGCATGAAGAAAGTGACCAAGCTGGCCTGCCTGGCATGGTTTACCGTCCTGGCGGTCAGCACGTGGGCCCAGAATGGGTCCAATGAAGGCGCTGCGAACGCAGCCAAGTCGGCGGTTCCGGATCAGCAAACGGGAGCGAGCCCCGCCGACTATGTGATCGGCGCCGATGACACGCTCCACGTCTCAGTCTGGAAGGAACCTGACTTGACCGCGACTTTGCCGGTACGACCCGACGGCAAAATTTCTCTTCCGCTTTTAAACGATGTTCCGGCCGCAGGCCTTACTCCAATGCAACTTGCCGCTTCCATCACGGAGAAGTTGAAGAAATATATTTCTGATCCTCGCGTAACCGTGGTAGTGACGGCAATGAACAGCAGGAGGATATTCGTAACCGGGGAAGTGAACCACCCCGGCGCTGTACCTCTTTTACCAGGCATGACCGTGCTGCAGGCGCTGTCGAGTGCCGGCTTCACGCAATTTGCCAATGTGAAGGCGATCTATCTTTTACGCACGGAAAATGGCCGGCAGGTGAAGCTGCCGTTTAATTACAAGGACGTCGTGAAGGGCAATCATCCCGAGCAAAACATTATGCTGAAACCGAGTGACACAATTGTGGTGCCCTAAGGAAATGCGATGAGCCAAAAACGCTTCAGCCTCTGGGCACTCTCTGTGTTATTGCTGACGGTCACCGCCGTTTGGGGACAGGACAATAACGCCCAGCCGCCGGCGGACACCCCCGCCAATGCACAGCAGCCGGTGCCGGCCTACGGACCGGAGAATGGTGTGCCTTCGATCAGCGAGAATCCTCCTATTTCTGGGTTGGATATGCCCAATCTAGAGCCTCACGGCGCGCCCCTGAGTTATCTGCAACCCGGGGCACACTTCAGCGAGAACGTGAGCACAAACCTGCAGAATTCGCTCGGCGGATCTTCAACCGGCACGATCACTGACGCTCTGGGCAGTCTGGAATTGCAGCGACTGTGGAGCAATTACGATCTGGCACTCGACTACCTTGGAGGCGTGGGGTACTACAGCACGAATGGAGTCGGCCTGAAGCAGATTGAAGAGTTGGGCGTGAACCAAAAAATCACATGGAAGCGCGGGGAGTTGGGCATTCGCGATGCCTTCAGCTACCAGCCCGAAGGAACTTTTGGCAGCGCTTATGGATCTGTCGCCACAACTGGAGCGGCGTTAGGCGGACAGAGCGCTTTTTTCGGCGCCACGGCACTTGGTTCGCTCGGTCAAGTACCTCGTATCATGAATATCGCGCTGGTCGATGTTGTGGAAACCCTGACTCCTAAGTCGTCGCTAACGGTGACGGCAGGCTACGGGTTTGTACATTTTCTGGGGACTGAACCTGGAACGGGAACGTCATTTATCGGGAACAGTCAAGTTTCCGCCCAAGTGGGTTATAACCGGTTGCTGGGGCCGCACGATCAGGCGGCTCTCGTGTACGGGTATCAGGGCTTCGATTTTTCCACCGGTGTCACGTTTCACAGCAACGTCGTGCAGTTGATGTGGGGACATAGGATTTCCGGACGTATGGATTTTCTGGTCGGGGCGGGACCACAGTTCACGCAACTGGGGAACGTGCTGACTGTGGTTAACAACCCGACCGCAGGGGACACGGTTCCTCCATGTCAATTCGCAACCACGCCTGCCGGGGTGGTGCTGAGTGCCCGACGAACAGTCTTCGCATATCGGCGGCGGGGCGAGCTTCGTTGCGTTATCGCTTTCCCAAGACCAGCCTGAGTTTGAGTTACGATCACTTCACCACGAGCGGATCCGGATTCTTTGCCGGCGCCAATAGCAACATCGTGGTTCTTTCCGTTACTCGACCGTTGACCCGGGTGTGGGCGGGCTTTGCCGATCTAGGGTATTCGCATAACAGCCGGATATTACCTTCGACGTGCTCTGCCGAGCAGACTGGACCGAGTTGTTCGGGGGTAAGCGCGAATGTGTATCAGTACGGTTATGCGGGGGCGGGCGTGCGGCGAAGTTTTGGGCGGACGTTCAAGGCGTTTGCAAGTTACCAGTTCAACGACCTTGCCTTCGATAGTTCGTATTGCGGGAACAGTGCACCTTGTAGCCGAATTTCGCAACGACAAATCGTGAGCTTCGGTTTGGATTGGACTCCTCGGCCGATACGGCTTGAGTAATTTTTCAGGGGCTCGCCGTCAGGCTGGTGGATGGGAGATGCATTATGGAAAATCGTGAACTGACCATGGATGATTATCTGGCGATGTTTCGTCGCCGGATGAAAGTCATTTTGATTCCGGCGCTGCTGGCGCCGCTGGCTGGATTTGGCGTCTCGTATTTTTTTTCCGCTAAATACACATCGCAGTCCCTGGTGATGGTCGAAGGCCAGAAAGTTCCAGAGGGAATTGTGCAACCGGTGGTTACGGCCGATCTGAGCGAACGCATCGCCACGCTGCAGCAGCAGGTCCTGAGCCAGAGCCGTTTGCAGCCGATGCTTGAGCGTTCCGGACTGGTAAAGCCGGGGCAGAATATTGATGACGTCATTGACAACATTCGCAGCAGCATGACGGTACAGCCGGTCGTGACGGATATCTCTCAATCGGGCGGCAAAAAGAGGCCTGGACAGAATCCGGTTCCTGGTTTTTACGTAAGCTTTACCGCCGCGTCCGCTCGGGAAGCTCAACAACTGTGCAACGAATTGACGTCTCTGCTCCTGGAAGAAAATCTCAGATCGCGCGAAGACGTAGCTCGCGGCACCACGGACTTTCTCAGCAAGCAGGTCGAAGATACGAAACATAATCTGGATGACCTGGATAGCAAACTGGCGGCTTTCAAAAAGCAATACATGGGACAGCTTCCCGGGGATGAAGAAAACAATTTAAAAATTCTGATGGGGTTGAACTCCCAGCTGGATGCGAATACGCAAACCCTGAGTCGCGCGCAACAGGACAAGGCATATACGGAATCCTTGTTAGCCCAGCAGTTATCTGCGTGGAAGAACTCCCAATCTTCCAGTAATCCGCAAACCCTGCAGCAGCAACTTTCACAATTGCAGACGCAGTTAATCGATCTTCAGGCCCGGTACACGGCGGATCATCCCGACGTGATCAAGACACAGGCAGATATTGCGCAAGTGAAACAGAAGCTGGATGAAATTAATAATAGTTCGAAAACTGCCAATGCTACTCCGGACAAAGAGTCGGCTTCAGACCCACCGGAGATTCGGCAGCTGCGCCTGCAGGTGCACCAATATGAGGAATTGATTGGGCAAGCCACGCGCGACCAGAAAAGACTGCAACAGGAAATTTCCGTTTACCAGGGCCGGGTAGCGCTGAGCCCGGCGATCGAAGAGCAATATAAGCAGCTGGCTCGCGATTACGACAACACCCAGAAGGTCTATCAGGATCTGCTGGCGGATAAGAGTAAGTCGGACATGGCGTTGAAGATGGAGCAGCAGCAACAGGGGGAACAGATGCACCTGTTGAATCCGGCCAACCTGCCGGATTTGCCGAGCTTTCCGAACCGATTACTATTTGCCGGCGGAGGTTTGGGCGCGGGTTTGGTGCTCGGTCTGGGTCTAGGGCTGTGGCTGGAATTTCGTGACCAGTCGATTCGCACGCAAGCCGATGCTGAGGCGGCGCTCGACCTTCCCATGCTGGTCGCGGTGCCATGGGTAGCCGAAGTGGCTGAGACGAACGGCAATGGGAGAGGACATTTCTGGAAGCGGAATAAGCAGCCGGAGGAAAAGGAAACCGCCAGGTTTTAGGCGAACGTCGTTAACGCGAAGATATGTACAAAGATTTCTACGGCCTGCGAGCCAATCCGTTCAATGTGAACCCGGACCCGCGCTATTTATTTCTAACGCGGCATACCGAAGAGGCGCTGGCGTGCCTGACGTACGGGATCCAGAGCCGCAAGGGATTTGTGCTTCTGACCGGGGAGGTGGGCACCGGCAAGACCACACTGATCAACAAACTGCTGGAGTGGCTGCGCCTGCAGCAGGTGGCAACCGCATTTATCTTTAACTCACGTTTGAACACGACGCAGTTTCTCGACTATATGATGGCGGACTTCGGCATTCCTTGTGAATCGAAGGCCAAGAGTCAGACCCTGCTGCGGCTCTACAACTGGTTGCTGGATCGTTACCGTGCGGGTGAAACCGCGGTGCTGATTGTCGACGAGGCGCAGAACCTGACGGAGGAAGTGCTGGAAGAAATCCGCATGCTCACGAACCTGGAGACCTTCACCGAGAAACTTCTGCAGATCGTTTTGGTGGGTCAGCCCGAACTCGAGCAGAAACTCAAACAGCCCCAGTTACGGCAACTGCGCCAGAGGTTGACGCTGAGGGCGAAGACACATCCGCTTACGCTGGAAGAGACCAAGGCATATATACAGCAGCGTTTACGCATTGCAGGATCCAGCGGCCAACAGATTTTCGATCCGGAAGCTGTCGTTGCGATTCATCGCTATGCTTACGGAATCCCACGCGTGATCAACTTATTGTGCGAGCACTGTCTGGTAAGCGCGTTCGTGGACCAGCAAAAAATAATTGGGCCGGCGGTGGTGGAGGTTGTGGCGCGAGATTTTGATCTGGGTGACGGTTCGGCAGCCGGAGCGATGACGACACCACCTCCTCCAGGGGGCGGGCACGAAAAGGTTGATCTGATGGAAACCTTGCGTTCGCTAGCCAGCTTAGCTGATCGGTTACGCGATGAAGAAAGAGACCTCCCGAAGGAAAGGAAACTATGAGCAGAATTCACGAGGCCTTGAAGAAAGCGGAACAAGAGAGGGCCGCGTCGCAGGGAGGTGCGGCACAGGCAGAGTTCCAGCCCGCTTTCACGTCAACCGAAGCGCCCGAGACACCGATGATGCCTGCCATCGACGAACGAAGGATCCAAGGGAATTTACCGCCATCCACGAGCATGGCGTCCTTGATCACTTCCTACAGTCTGGATGCTCTGCTTTCGCGTTGTGTTCCGCAGACGTGGGCGCCGGACGAGAAGACGATGCTGTTTTTCAATGGGGATGAGAATTCGCGGGGCACGGAAGAATTCCGAACTCTGCGCTCACGTCTTTACCATGCGCGCGAAAAAATGCCCTTGAAAAAGTTGCTGGTGACGAGCGCGCTGCCCAAAGAAGGGAAGTCATTTACCGCGTCCAATCTGGCGCAGGTCCTGGTGCGACAGCATGGGCGGCGGGTGCTTCTGATCGATGCCGACCTGCGTGGTCCGCGATTGCACATGATGCTGGGCACAACCTCGTCTCCCGGTCTGGCGGATTACCTGCAGGGGAAGTGCGACGAATTCTCGATCATGCAACGCGGTCCCATGGAAAATCTGTTTTTCATTCCTAGCGGACAGGAGATATCGGATCCGGCCGAGTTGGTCGCAAATGGTCGGCTGAAGCTACTGATGCAACGTATAGAGGCGTTATTTGACTGGATCATTATCGACTCGCCTCCGGCGGTTCCGGTATCGGATGCCAGCGTGCTCGCCAAGGCGTGTGACGGAGTGCTGATGGTGGTGCGCTCCAACGCAACCCCCGTGGATATGGCGAGACGGGCGCGACAGGAATTTCCAGATGAGGCGTTAATAGGAGTGGTGCTGAATGGCACCAATGCGGACGCGATGCCATACACACGTTATTACTACGACGCTTACCAGAAACCTGCGGCCGAATCCAAGTAAGGAAATGGGAAAAACGTGATCCGGCTGTTCAAAGTTTATTACCCTCTGCGTACGCTGGTGCTGCTGGCGGGTGAGGCGCTGATCGTCTGGGTTTCTTTTGTTCTGGGAACGATGCTGCGCACCCAGGATAGTTGGCTGCTTCTCAACGTAGAAGGCGGATACCTAAAAATCCTCGCGGTCACGGTCGTCGTTCTGCTGATTTCTCACTGGTTAGATCTCTACGATTCCTCCAGCTTCGATAAAAACTGGGAACAGAGTCTGCGAATTCTTCTGGTAATGGGATTCCTTGCCCTTGTGCTCGCAGCCGTCGGTTTCCTGTTTCCTGATTTCATGCCGGGGAACGGGTCAGCGCTCTTGGGACTCACCATTCTGACGGTGACTTTGATTTGCTGGCGTGGAGCGTATAGCTGGATGGTGAAACAATCGTTCTTGCGCGAGCGCGTATACGTGCTTGGTACGGGAGAACGTGCGGAGAGGCTAGTAAGGGGATTGCGCGAGCGTTCGACGATGGGGATTGAAGTGGTGGGATGGACCGGGAATATTGAGGGCGAACTCACCCGCGAAGCCGTGGCTTCGGATTTAATGAATCTGGCGCGAGAGAAAGGGATCCATCGCGTGATTGTTGCCATGCCAGACCGTCGCGGCACCCTGCCGGTGGAAGAGCTATTGGATTTGCGCCTCGGAGGAATGAGGGTGGAGGAAGCAACTTCCTGGCTGGAAAAGATCTCTGGACGAATCGAAGTCGAGCAGTTGTATCCCAGCTGGCTGATTTTTGCGGAAGGATTCCGTTTCAGCAATTTTTTCCGGATGATGCGGCGGCTGCTGAATTTTTCGGTAGCCTTAGTTGCGCTCGTGGTGGCCCTCCCGCTGCTTCCTTTTATTGTTCTGGCGGTGAAACTTGGGTCACGAGGCCCCGCGCTTTATCGGCAGCAACGCGTGGGGCGACGCGGGAAGATTTTTTACTGCTATAAATTCCGCACCATGCGTCAGGATGCCGAAGCCGATACTGGTGCGACTTGGGCGACCGACGATGATCCACGAATTACCAAGGTGGGAAAGTTTTTGCGTTCCGCGCGTCTCGATGAAATTCCACAGTTATGGTGTGTTCTGAAGGGCGATATGCACTTCGTGGGTCCGCGCCCGGAGCGGCCGGAATTTGTGGAGTGGCTCAGCAGCGAAATTCCTTATTATGGCGTGCGCCATGTGGTGAGGCCTGGAATTACGGGCTGGGCGCAGGTTCAGTACAAATACGGCAACACCTTGGACGATGCCCGCGAAAAGCTGCAATACGACCTGTTTTACATTAAGAATGCTTCAATTGGTCTGGATCTGTTGATCATGTTCCAGACGATCAAGATCGTGCTGCTAGGCCGGGGCGCGCAATGATGCGGGAGATCTTCGCATGCCGACGCTAGCCGCCCCCCGGATGAATGGAGTGGTGGCGCCGCCTCGCGAACAGTCGCCCTTCGCCTACTGGGTGATGGTGGTTTTCTCCTTCCTGTATTATTTCCGGCCGGGCGACATTATCCCCGGCCTGAGCCTGTTACACATGGCGCGCATTACTGCCGTGTTGGCAGTTCTGGCATTGTTGCTGGGCACGAGGGCGGCACGTCCTAAGAACCTGCCATTTGAGATCAAGATCATTTTTGCCATGTTTGGCTGGATGGTTTTGACAATTCCGTTTTCCTTTTGGAAGGGCGGAAGCGTGGGAGTCGTATTCTTCGAATTTTCCAAGGCTGTAATGGTCTCGTTTACTCTTACGGTGACCATCACTCGCCTGTCAGAGTTGCGGCGTCTGATCCTGATGCAAGCTTTGGGGGTCGGGCTCATGACCATAGCCGCCGCCATCGTTAATAACAGAATGAAGGGACGTCTGGCCGGAGTGGGCGACGCGTTGCTCTCCAACCCGAACGATCTTGCCATGAACATCGCCTTGAACTGGCCACTATGCCTGATTTTTTTGCTGATGGCGCGCGGACCACTGAAGAAAGCGTTCTGGGCGGTCACGATGCTGATCATGGTGTACGCATTGATGGCCACCTATTCCCGGGCCGGCTTCATGGCACTCGCGACAGCAGGACTGATCTGTCTGTGGGAGTTTGGAATTCGTGGACGGAGGCGGTATCTGTTGGTCATCGCTGCAGTGGTCCTGGTGGGGATGGTAGTTGTAGCTCCGGGAAACTACGCCAAGCGTTTAGAGACGCTGGTGGGCAAGTTCCAAGAAGGTGACAAAGATCTGGGTTCAGCGGAAGCGCGAAGGGGCTTGCTGCTAAAGAGTCTGCAAGTTACCGCGACGCACCCCGTATTTGGAGTTGGACCTGGAAATTTCCCTCCGTACACCGGTCTGTGGCTGGTCACCCACAACACATACACGCAGTTGAGTTCAGAGTGCGGAATACCGGCGCTGATATTGTTCCTGATATTGATGTGGAGGGCATTTCTAAACCTCCGGCGCGTACGTAAAATGCCGCGATCCCCCGAGATGGAGGGAATCCATCTCTACGCTGGAGCGCTCACCGCATCGTTTGCCGCTTACGCCTTAGGCGCTTTTTTCTCCAGTAGCGCTTATGAGCTCTTTCCCTATTACATGATTACTTACACGACGCTCCTTTACCGGCTCGCCCTGCAGAGCCAGGAGAGTGAGGCGGCTCCGATGATCAGCAAGCCCCTTAAGGTGAGCCGCCGAGCACTCAGCACGGTATGAGGTTGAGAGAACTACTTTATTTTTCCCTGGGGCGACCCGAGTGGGGAAGCGTTGCGATTGCCAGATTCCGAACGCAAGTTTGCAAAACCAAGGCGCAGCATCGTGTGACTTCTAGATCGCCGAAATAAGGATCTAAAATTTCTCGATCGCGACCCGCGCCTTCCGCGTAAGCACTCAACATGAAAATCTTGGCGTGAAACTCCGGGTACAAAGTAAGCAATTCCGCCTTGTTTTGGAAATCCATGGCGAATATGCAGTCTGCCTCTTCCATCATTTCTCGAGTCAAAGGTTTCGCCCGGTGGCCGGCCAACGAGATTCCCAGGCCGGCGGCGGCCTCTTGCGCCCAAGGATGAGCTTCGCGGCCGGCGATCGCATGCAGGCCTGCGGATCGAATCTCCACCCTCTGTTCTATTTCCGACTCCCTCAGAACCTGCTGCATGAGGAATTCCGCCATGGCGGAGCGCATGATATTGCCGAAGCATACAAAAAGAAACGAGCGTGCGGAATGAGGAAGGTGGGTTCGATCCGAGGAGCGAATCCCTACGGCATCGAGTAAACGAAGCCTGGCGTAGCAACGACCTGCGCGCGGCCCGAGACGAATGACAATGTCGCGCTGCTTCAGCAGGAATTCAGGGACAAATTTCCGGAGCATGTCCTTCGCAATCGTCGTCATTGTTTGCGCCCGCTCCATATCACGGGGACATGCGCGGGAGGGAGGTAGGCTCCAGGGAATCCGCAGTTCGGCCGGACGTCAACCCATAGCCCAGGCTTTGCATCAGATCGCCCCATGCTGACTCGATGGCGGCGGCTGATGGAGAGTCAAGCTGCGATTTCCAGCCTCCCGCGATGGCCGAACGAACAAAAGGTTTATCGCTGCGAGTTCCTTTGGTAAGTACCCAACCACGGGCCTCCTCTTTCTCAAGCGCTCGCATGCGTTCTGGGGAACTCAAATCAACTGCTCTTTGCAAAGACTGGGAGTTAAGTGCAATTTTTCGGAAAGCGCAGTGCTCGAGGAACTCTACGACGCGAGTTAGAGCGCGAACGGGATCCCGTTTCATGTCCTCGTAGCGAAGCATCAGGAAGTTGGGGTTATCCCGACGCAAGACGGTCCAACTCAAGACGTTGTCACGCCAGGATCCGAACTTGGGATCGAATTCGCCCGCAATAAATCTTGGTACGAAACTGGCAATCGGGTAATCATCGGAAATGTTTCGAGCCTTCACGTTGTGGTGATAAAAAGAGACGGCCACATCGCGCGGATCGCGGACAATGTAAATCACGCGCGGATAATGCGGTTGAAAACTTTCATGGCTCTTCAACATACGCGGGCGAGGGAGTTGTCGCAGAAATCGATCGCGATTGAAATAGATCTCCGGAATCCTGGACTCAACGTTCGAGAAGGTGACGGGGGTCGCCTGATCGATCAAGTTTCCCAAGAGAAAACGTGTCCAGGTATTGCCAGAGCGGGGATAAGAAACGAGAAAAACATCATCCGGGAAAACGGTGAGGCCGCGGCCGGCAATCTGCCGTCCGGTAAGCACGCGCCCGGCTTGCACCAGGGCGCCAAACAGCCGTTGAAGGCTAGTCTGGTCTGAGGGCATCGATCTTCAGCCTTTCACCATTTCACGATCTGCTGCTTGAGTGTCATTTACGAGATCGTAGCCCAATTCTTTCATGGTTGATCCCCAGGCTCGCTCGATGCTCGCAATCGCGGCCGCGGAGAGCTTGTTACGCCATCCGCCAGCCTTTGCCTCGCGGACAAAAGCGATGTCTTGGCGGGTGTCTTTTGTGGCTACCCAATCCTTCGACTGTTTTTTTTCGAGAGCCTGCATGTGGCCGGCCGAGCTCAATTCCACTGCTTTTCGTACCCGCTCCGGAGTGGGTTGGATTCCGAGCACTTGAGCCAGGGAAGTGAGCTCTTTCACCGGATCAGCCAAGAGATCTTCATAGCGCACTAATCTAAACCCGGGTTTGCCGAGTCGAAGACGGATCCAACTTAGAACGTGATCCTGCCAGCAGCCAACCCGATCTGCATAAGGCACAACTCTAGCGGCTATAAACCGCTCGACGAATTCTTCCATGGAGTATCCGTCGGGAATCACTCGCACCTTCAAATTATAAAAATAGAACGACACGGCAACGTCTCTCGGGTCGCGAACAATGTAAACCACCCTCGGATAGCGCGGATCAAAGCATTCATGGCTCTTAAGCACGCGAGGCAAGCCGCGCAGCACACGATCGGACTGGTTGTAGATGATCGGCACCCGACGTTCCATGTTCGTGAAGGTGACGGGATCGTCGGGTTGAAGGAAGTTCCCGAACAGAAAGCGCGACCATGTACTGCCGGAACGAAAATAACTAACGATAAAAATATCATCGGGAAAAACGGTTAAAGCTCGTCCCGCAGGAGTGCGGCCCATCGCCGCCGAGGTTACCGTTTTCAAGTACGTTCCGATTCGATTGACTGATCTCAAATTACCTCGTAGGGACTGCCGGTGGTTATGCTTCCTCCTGGTATGTTTCTACCAAAGCGAGCGTGACGTCGTTCTCTTGGTTGGATCCGAGCTGCCCGACGTCCCAGGCACGATGGGTCCAAAAAGCCCAAGCCAGACCTACGGCGTATACCGAGCCGGCTATAGCCAGTTGTATCAGAAGCGGGCCAAAATGATGCGGAATGAACCAGCGATGCAGAAGCAGCAGGGCGACAACCAAGGGAATGCAGAGCGCCAGAGGCAGGAGGAAAGCTCGGGAAAGATAGGTTCGAAGTTTGATTCCCAGCAGCCGGCATAGATGCTGCGGCAGGAAAAAAATCATCGAGCAAGCAAGCGGAACCGCCGTGCCGATGGCATCGCCCAGAATGCCGTAGGGTCGTACAAGAATCACACTCAGAATAAGATTCGAGGCACCCTCAACCAGCACCACCCAAGCCCATGTGCGGTGTTTTGCCATGCCCCACAAGGTCCGTCCAGAGGCAGATTGCGCGAGCATAAGCGTGGTTGGGTAGAGGAGTATCAACAATACGGGATAACTGGTGGCGACATATTTAGGACCCACCCAAATCTCGATGATGGACTTTCCTAACATTGTGAGCACCGCGGTGATGGGAAAAATAATGAAGGCACATGCGCGGTTGCCGACAACAAAAATCTTCCGCAAACCATCGAGGTCACCCTTTGCTTGCGACTGGCTCGACATGGGAACGAAAATTTGAGCCAAACTGCTCACGGTTTCCGAGGCATAGTCGACGAGGCGGGAGCCGATGGTGAAGTAGGTCACGGCCGCCGCGGATACAAATGTTCCAATCACGAGCGCATCCGTCTTGAAGCGTAGGCGCCCGGCCACGATGATCAGGAAAGTAGTGCCACTGTAACTCGCAATTCTGCGCAAGCTAGACCGGCTTACATGATGCACGCCCAAACGCAACGGCAAGATGCGAAACACGGCCGCAGCATTGACCAGCGCACTGAGCAGTGGCATGCCAACGGTGATCAAGGCTACAGTCAACAATCCGTAACCATGTCGCAGAGCGAGAACGATCAGCGCAGCCCGTAGCAATGTGGCGCTGATGCTGGTGAAATTCAGCAGGTAGAAGCGCTGGAGCCCTTCAAGAATGCCGCCGAAAACTCCCAGAGGGAACCCGAGAGAGACAGCGGCCCCGACCATCAGAAGGAGCCAGCGGGCCGTAACGACGAATTCGGGCGAAATGCGGAATATCGAATTGACGTTGTACGCGGCGACGAGGGTGATGGCCATAGCGACAAGCCCGATGCCGCTGTAGCTGAACATGGCGGTATTCACCAGCCGATTCAGTTCGTCATGTTCTCCGGTAGCGAAATACTTGGCCACATAGCGAACGATGGAGGATCGAATACCAAGATCGAAGAGGCCGTAGTATCCCGTAACAGAAAAAATAATGACCCAGAGCCCGAATGCATCGTCTCCGAGGTGGTGGATGATGTAAGGGGAGAGGAAGATGCCGACAAGGACGTTCACGCCTAGCGCGAACCAACTCGACCCGACGTTCTTCACAAGTTGGCTTTTATCGAACTTCATGAATCCTGCCGCACATTTTGGGTCGGATGATTTGTCGATTCCGGATGGGATGGTGGGGAGGCCGTCGTCCGCGGGCCGAATCGCTTCATGAAAGTCGCTAGGATTTCACCAAACTGTTGAACGTGGGGTTCGCGCAGAATTTCCTGGTGATGGAAGTCGATTTCGTGGATCTCAACTCCACCTTCGGACCTCCGGCCCCATCCCATTTGAGGGTCGTTGATGTAATAAAACTGCTGCTTAGGGCGCTTAAATAAAATCACCGGAGCCCGAAATCGTGCAGGAATAAAATTCTCGGGCCAGTAGGTTTCCCGCCAATCGGTACGCGGCGGTTTGTTGCCCACCAGGTTATCAACTTTGTTGGCCGCCACTTGCTTCAACGACTGGAGCCGCTCGATGCGGTTCATGCGACGCATCTGTCGCAAGCGCCGTTGGTAATAATCGACCTTCCACAACCAGCGCACTCTGGCTATGCTGCATGACCCAGGTATCGAAGATGGCGAATAACCCGACCTCCTCCCCTTTGGCTTCAAGGGTCAGAACGATCTGTTCCCCGATATGCGTGCCATCACACAGACCTCCCAGGCAATACGGACCGTGCGGCTGAACCGTAAGCATGGCTGCGACGTACTCATCAGTCAAAGCCCGCAGTTCCTGTTTGGAATAAGGGCGCTCGTTTCCTACGATTGGAGCATGTGCTTGAATCTTATATACGGTTTGTGAAGCGCCCATGTGCCGCGCCAGCATGGCATAACCCAAAGACTCTTCTCCCGGCGGGACGATGGCAAAAAAGGGCGGGCGATGGTTGTCTCCGTGCTGAATTTCCATCGCCACGGGATCCTTGGCGTCGCGCTGCTCAGCAATCAGGCGGGCCAAGGATTCGACCGTGGCGCCACGAAACAGAGCGGAGAGCGGCAGTTCGTGCCCTGTCAATTTGCTCACTTGGGAAACCAATCTCGCTGCCAGAAGCGAGTGGCCCCCCAAAGCGAAAAAGTTGTCGGTCACGCCGACGGACGGCAAGCTCAAAATGTGCGCAAAGATGGAGGCCAGCTTGGATTCCAGTTCGTTGCGTGGTGCAACGGCTGCCGTCGCAGCTGCCAGGTCGAAGGGCGGCGGAGGCAGCGCGCGCCGGTCCACTTTGCCGCTCGTGGTCATGGGAAAGTCTTTCAGGACCATGAACCGTGAAGGCACCATGTGCTCAGGCAGTTTTTCATTCAGGCTTCTTCGAAGGAAATCAACGTCGAGCTCGTAACCGGCGGTTGCGATGACGTAGGCGATCAGGCGTTTATCTCCGGGGCTGTCCTCGCGCAGCATGACGAGGGCTTGCCGCACGCCGGGGCATTCGGCCAGCACCGCTTCGATCTCGCCGAGTTCGATGCGAAACCCGCGTAATTTGATTTGGTGGTCAATGCGCCCCAGGTATTCGATATTGCCATCAGAGAGAAAACGAGCCAAATCGCCCGTTTTATAAAGGCGTCCGCCAGGTTCCAAGTGAAGCGGGGCGGAGATAAATTTTTCCGCCGTCAGTTCTGGCCGATTCAAATATCCACGAGCCAATCCAACTCCGCCGATATGCAACTCACCGGCGACGCCAATCGGGACGGGTTGCAATTGTTCGTCAAGGATATAAATTTGGGTATTTGCAATTGGCCGACCGATGGGAACAATCGCTCGTTGATAACTTGAACGGCAAGCCCAATAAGTTACGTCCACCGCTGCCTCGGTCGGTCCGTAAAGGTTGTGCAGTTGAGCCTGCGATCTCTCGAAGAAACGCTGCTGCAATTCGTAGGGGAGGGCTTCGCCGCTCGCGAAGACCAGCCGGAGCGAGCTGCAACGTTTGAGGCCCTCAGCCTCGAGGAAGATGCTGAGCATCGAGGGCACGAAGTGAAGAGTCGTGATCCCCTGCTCGGCAATTACATTGACTAAATAAGCAGGGTCGCGATGACCGCCAGGGCGAGCCATCACAAGAGTCGCGCCGGTCAACAAAGGCCAGAAAAACTCCCACACCGACACATCGAAGCTGTAGGGAGTTTTTTGCAGCACGCGGTCGTTTCCCGTTAACTTGTACTGATCCTGCATCCAGAGCAGGCGGTTCACGATGCCTTCATGAACGTTGGGAACACCTTTCGGTTTGCCGGTGGAACCTGATGTATAGATGGCATACGCCAAATTCTTTCCACCAGCCGCCTCGAGGATGTTGTTCGAATCTTCTGACGCTGCCGTGGACCAATCCCGATCCAAACAGAAGACCGAACGCCCATCGGGTGGAAGCCGATCCAATAGATGCGACTGCGTCAACACGATGGAGGAAGCCGAGTCGCGAAACATCGTTTCCAACCTATCTTTCGGATATTCTGGGTCCAACGGAACGTAGGCGCCGCCCGCTTTTAGAATGGCAAGCAGAGCAATCACCAGTTCAAGAGATCGTTCCATGCAAACCGTGACCAGAACGTCTGGCCCGACTCCCTGATTTTTTAGATAGTGGGCCAGCTGATTGGCACGGGCGTTTAGTTGCGCGTAAGTCAGCTCTTCCGATTCGTAAACCAGGGCCAAGGAGTCGGGAGACTTGTCCACTTGCTTCTCGATAAGCCGATTGAGCGGGATATCCCGAGGGTAATCAAGGTGAGTAGCGTTCCATTCGACGAGGATCTGATTCCTCTCCGAAGCAGTAAGAAGGGACAAACGAGAAATCTGCAGATCCGGATCCTCTACGGCTGACTGTAAGAGTGTCTGGAAGTTCGCGCCCATCCGGGCAATCGTGGACGCTTCAAAGAGGTCGGTACTATAAGAAAAACGTACCTCAACTCTCCCATTGCGCTCGACCAGGTTGACGCTAAGATCGAGAACTTCCGTGCCAGATTCAAATTCGATTGGTTCCCAACGCAACCCTCCGGCAAGTAAAGGCGGGTGATTATTTTGCTGTGTGAACGCAACCTGGAACAGAGGATTGCGGCTTAAATCCCGCTCGAGTTGTATCTGATCCAATAAGGCCTCCACGGGCACATTCTGGTGAAGGAAAGCCTCCTCAGCCACAACCCGGACTGTGTTCAAGATTTCGCCGAACTTCTGCGCAGCCGACAGATGGGCGCGCAGCGCAATCATGCTTGCGATTGGGCCCACCATCGTTTCCAGGTTTGGATCGGTCCGTCCTGACGTCGGCACGCCGACGACCAGATCATCCTGCCTGCTATAGCGGAACAGAAGAACATAAAAAGCTGCGAGCAGAATGGTAAAAAGGCTAGTGCCATTATTCTTGGCGAGACTTCGGAGGCCCTCCACGAGGGAATTATCAATAGCAAACGCCTGGGACGATCCCCGGAAAGATGGCGCGGCTGGGCGCAGCTGATCAACAGGTAGCTCAAGGCTGGCCGGAGCTCCAGCCAGTTGCTGCTTCCAGAAAGAAAGATCCGTAGCCGCCGGCTGGCGTTGGCGGATTGCATAATCCCCGTATCGCAGTGGCGCGAGCTCAACGCTATCTGTGACCCCATACCGCGAGGCAAGCTCGCGAATGAGAACTTCCATGGAAGCTTCATCGCACACCATGCGATGGGCTACCAGGAGCAACACATGTTCCAACGGGGACACGCGCCAAAGGGAAACTCGCAGCAAAGGAGCACTGGAAAGATCAAACGGCCGGTGAATCTCGTTCCGCGCGAGTTGTGAAACTCTGGTGTGACGATGTTCCGGAGGCAAATCGTCTAGCTCATCGACGTTCAAAGGCGATAAAACAGACTGGACGACTATGGGCTCGGGCGCTCCATCGACGTCATGAAATTCAGTTCGAAGAATCTCATGCCGCCTCAAAAGTTCGTCCCACGCACGTTGGAAACCGTTCGTATCAAGCTCTCCGCTGAGACGGAAGCCGCAGGCAACGCTATGCACGGGATTGCGAGGATGCAATCGCTCAAGTACCCAAATGCGCTCTTGAGAGAAGGAAAGGCCTCCTCGATTGGACGAGGCGATGCGGTCACGCTGGGCTGGAGGACTTGAGCTCATTCTCCGATAGCCAACATCCCCGTCAGCGCTTCTTCGCAAGGCACCAAGTGCGGAGGCCCCATCATCCAAGAGAAACGGCTGACACCTTTCACGCGATCAATACATAGCCGGAGGTTGTCGCAATAGGAGGAATCGGCTGGGATCGGGTGCTTAATGTGGGGACTTCCGTGCATGGGAGAGGACACTTTCGACTGTGCATTAAACTGAAGAATCCGCCGCTGCCAATGGTAAAGGAGCTCCGGATTTCGCTGAAACCTGAAACTACATTGCCAGCATTTGCGCCGAATTGCAAGGTCTAACTGGGTCCTGAAGCCCGATTGCGAGGCCGCCGCAAAGCCGCGTCCACCAAGGTTTTTGTCAGGGTTCCTTGATGTCGAAGCACGCAATGGATTTGGTTTAGCCTTTCCAAGAAGAGACCCAAATTCACCGCTGCCGCTACAGCGATTGGCTTACCTGCGTGACCGCAGCTTGAGTTCGAGAATCAGAGTTGCCTGCAAGCCAATCCGCCATCAGTGCCACATTATCCTTCCGTTCGATTTGCTGGAGGCTGGCTTTGACGGCCGAATAGTTTTGGATCAGGAAGACCAACTTGGCAAACAGATCCTCGCCGGATGTCTCGTCATAGGTGATGGTTCCAGGAGGACGTCGATTATTTTCGCTGGCGACTACCGGAATTCCCATAGCTAATGATTCAAGAACGGAAGCGGCAACCCCATCGCAGGCTGGGGTTCTTATGCATGCGAAACAGCGGGAAAGCAGTGTTAGGAATTGTTCGTGTGCAAGATTGCCCAGCAGCAGCAGACTCCGCCGCTCGTCATCGGCCCAACTCGCTACAAATTCCTGTGCGCGAGGCAGTTCTTTATCTGGAAACCCCAGCCAGATGAATCCAGCGCCTGGCTGGTACTTACGAAACCGGCTCATTGCCTCTTTCAGCATCGAAAGTTGGTATTCGGGACGGAAAGATACATAGCAGAAAAAAACGGGAGAATGAGTTGCCAAGAAACCTTCAATCTCCGGCGCCAAAGCAGCCGACTGAAAAGCCAGATATTGCGGCGAGAAGGTTGCGATGGCGACTATTTTATCAGGATGAATCCCATAGCCCAGAATTGCCGTCCGTACAAATTCGTCATCGCACGCAATCCCTCCCGCGAGATGGAAGAGTAAGCGGAAAGCGCGGCGCAGCTTTTGAGAATCTGGTCGCGGGAAATAGGCCTGCGATAGGCCGCCATGAAAGGTGATTAGCGCAGGATGGCACGCGAGACGGCCGGCCAAGGTAGCAATCAATGCCAAAATATATCCTGGTTTCGACTGGCCGTTCACATGAATGTTCAGTCGATATCCCGCAGCCGCATGCCGCAGCACCTTGAATAGATAATCCGAGCCGCCCTGCACATCGATGTAGGCCGAATCTTTGATTCTGCGATTCTCGTTGATCTTCAGGACTTGGCAGATATGGCCGCGGCGACGCAGCTCTTCGGTCACGAGCTTCGTCTGAATCGCCCAACCGCACATCGGCGGCGGATAGTTGCCTATCTGTAGGATTTTCTTGGGGCGAGTCATGGTTGGCTAAGAACGCTGGAACGGATACGGTAGATCATCGGGAACTCGGCTGGCGCACATTCAAGTTTCTTACACGTCGAGCTCTCTTTCATAATACCGAAAGTTCAGGCGCACTTGACCTACTCGAGTATTTTAGACGCTCGTCGACACGGTCAACCCCCTGCTAGCCATACGTTATACTCTGAGAAAGTCAGGAGTATTCCTTGGAAAATGTGGTCGCGATCGCGCGAACCAAAGCCGCTTACGACGTTTGCGACGCCCCTGGTCGTGCTCCGGAGATTGGCGGCGCTACTACTTCCGCTGAGGTTGCGCTCCACGAATTGTTTCGCATATGGCGATTGGATCCGGGACATTGCGGAACATCCTCATGGAATCCACTCGCCAGCTTAATTCCTGGTGGCTCCAGGATTGTCATCAAGCCAAATTGGGTATTCCACGAGAATCAGCGTGGTTCCGGCCTGGACTGCCTGCTTACGCATAGCAGCGTCATTGAGGGTGTCGCGAAATACGTTGGCCTCACCAAGCCCGCACAAATCATCATAGGCGATGCCCCCATTCAGGGCTGCGAATTCGAGCAATTGCTAAGGCTCACGGGCATCGACGATGTAGTCGATCGTTTGCAGGGTCAAGGTCTCCCCATTAGTATCGTGGATTTTCGCCGGACGATCCGTAAAGCTGAATCGAGCAACGAGAGAATCGAGGATGCGCGAGATCTCAAGGATTTTGTCCTCTTTGATCTTAAAAAAGATAGCTTGCTCGAACCCCTGAGCGATGACGCCGACAAGTTCAGGGTGACGATGTATAACCCTGATCTGTTGCAACGAACGCACCGAGCAGGACGCCATCAATACTTGATTGCTAAAGAAGTCATCGATGCCGGGGTCGTGATCAACCTTCCGAAGCTTAAGACTCACAAGAAGGCATGCGTGACGGGAGCTCTGAAAAATCTGGTTGGAATCAATGGTAATAAGGAATATCTGCCTCACCATCGCAAGGGCGGATCGGAGGATGGCGGAGACTGCTACGCTGGCGGCCCGAGATGGAAGCGAGCAGCCGAAGATTGGCTGGATGTCGCGAACCGCCATTCGCCCGGCACGACACAATCCACATTCGCGTGGATGGCAGGATCCGCCGCAAGGATCGCCGCGAAGCTCGGAGCCGACGAGAACCTTGAAGGATCATGGTACGGAAACGACACAATTTGGAGGACGTGCCTCGACTTGCAGCGAATCCTTCGCTATGGCAACCTCGATGGCTCTCTCTCCAGCGCGCCGCAGCGCACGGTGATTTCCATTACGGATGCCATGATCGGTGGTGAAGGCGAAGGACCGTTAGCAAATTCTCCGATGCTCAGTGGTTTTGTCACGGGCGCATTGAGCACGGCCGCGGCGGAATGGGTACACGCTCGATTGATGGGCTTCGATCCGGAAAAGATTCCTTTGATTCGCGAAGCGTTCGGAGGCTTCCCCTATCCCCTCACAAACTTTTCGCCGGAATCGATTCGGGTTTGGACTGCGGATACAGAGCTATCCGGACGGAATATTTTTCCCTTCGACGGTCGGGCTTTCTTGCCGCCACGCGGCTGGCGCGGGCACTGCGAACTTATGGAAGGCGGCCTTTCGCCTCGTGCGGAATCCGTTGAACCGGTTTTTAATCGTGTGACCGAGTAAAGCATGATTCCCCGCGCACTCAGCGGCATTTGGTGGCGTAGATACCTGCGTCGGAATGCGACCTCTTGGGCCGTCCTCGACTACTTTCCGAAGCTGCGTCCCGACGAACAGCGCACGCAGTTGGGGGAACGATTACTGCGCCAGATCCGCTACTTCGGCTCTCGGGAGGACGCGCTCCCGGAGTGGCGAGAGGCAGCGCGAATCGAAAATTCAGAAGACCTGCTTCGCATATGGCCCGACCTGCCGGTCATCACCAAAAATGATCTCCGCGAGCGCTTTCCCGCCGCAGAAATTGGACGCCGGTTCAATCTTTCAGGGCAAGCCAATTGCACGGGCGGCTCTACCGGTGAACCGGTCCACTTCTTCCACGATAACGAAATGCAAAGAACCATCGCCGCGGCTGTTACCTTCAGTGCCATTCGCATGGGGTGGTATCCGGGAATGCCCACGATCATTGTCTGGGGATCGGAACGTGACGTAAAGAAACAAACTACGTTGCGAAATCGCGTGAACGGTTGGTTGCGGAATCAACTCTTGGTAGACGGATACCATCTTTCCGACGAGACGGTGGACCGGGTTTGCGCGAACCTCAGTCACGGCCCAGTTGCTATGTATGGATTTACTTCCATGCTGGAATTCGTCGCCCGGCGGGTACTAGAGATGGGAAGACGAATTCGACCGGGGGTAGTCCGAACAGCGTGGAATGGTGGAGAAACTTTGTTTCCTGAGCAGAGTGCGCTCTTTCGTGAAGCGTTTGGAGTCCCGCTTCTGAATCGTTATGGAGGGCGCGAACTTTCAGTAATGGCTTGCCAGTTCATTGAAGGAGGATCGCTGAATGTGATCCGGCCATGGCTTTTCCTCGAGGTCTTGAACGATAAGGGCCGGCCGGTCGCAGCTGGAGAAGTAGGCCGCCTGGTTTGGACGAGCACCATTTGTAGAGGAACTCCCTTCCTGCGATACGATGTGGAGGACATGGGCACGTTTCGCGCTTGCGACTCGAACGAGTCGGGCGTTCTGGCAATCGAAGCACTTCACGGCCGGGTGGGCGGTATGCTGGAGTTGCCCGGAGGCGGGAAGATCAGCAACCTCTATTGGAATCACTTCTTCAAGGAAGTGAAGGAAGTCGCGCAATTTCAGGTGATCTTGCGTAAGGACCGCAGCCTCCATATCCTGTTGCGGGGTCAGGGGTTTTCGGAAGCACGGGATGCCGAGGTACGCGGATTGCTAACACATTTTCTGGGAGAAACGCCGGTTCATCTGCAGTGGGTGGAGCGGATTCCTCTAACCAAGGAGGGGAAACTGATTCAGGTATATCGCGAACCCTAAGCGATATGTTCCAAGTTTGCGAAGGTACTGACCGGGCATGCTCCTGATTTTCGCTTTGCAATGAACCAGCAGTTTTTCTGGAAATATGTTAAGACCGATCCGTCGTGCAGGTTTACAGATTCTTCGCAGCTCTGGTGTCTTTCGTCTGATTGGGGACAGCGCCTGGCGGAAAAATCGCCTGCTTATCCTCTGCTATCACGCCATCTCGGGAAACGACGAACATCTGTGGCGACCCAATTTATACATGCCGCCCGGCATTTTTAGACAGCGGCTGGAGGCCTTGAAACATGGCGGCTACAGTGTTCTGCCGTTGGAAGAAGCGCTTCGTCGCCTGCGGTCCGGCGAACTTCCTGCTAGAAGCGTGGCCATCACATTCGACGACGGCGGCTACGATTTCTACGCGAATGCTTTTCCGGTCATTCAGAGTTACGGATTTCCAGTTACTGTTTATCAGACGACTTATTACAGCGACTACCAGAAGCCGATCTTTAACGTGGTGTGCTCGTATATGCTCTGGAAACGGCGAGGCAGCGTGCTGCCTGGCGGAAATAAGATGGGGCTTCCCGAGTCGCTGGACTTGCGGACAGAGACCAGTCGCGATCAAATTGTGCGGACCTTGGTTCTGAACGCCCAGGCGAACGATCTAACCGGAGACCAGAAGAACGAAATCGCAATGTACCTGGCGGAGTTACTCGATATTTCATATGAAGAAATCCTAGCCAAGCGAATGTTCCAGTTGCTGAATTCGGAAGAGAGACTAGAACTGGCGGCGGCGGGAGTCGACTTTCAATTGCATACGCATCGCCACCGTACCCCTGTTAACCAAAACTTGTTCCGCAGAGAAATTCAAGACAACCGGCGCAGTCTGGGCGCTTTGGGCCCGAATGCCAATCACTTCTGCTACCCCAGCGGCATCTATCGCTCTGAGTTCCTGGCCTGGTTGCAAATGGAGAATGTAGTTTCAGCAACAACCTGCGATGCGGGTTTGGCATGCACGAGCAGCAATCCTTTGCTCTTGCCCCGACTGGTGGACACATCGGTGCGAACGGCGGTCGAGTTTGAGGCATGGCTGACGGGCGTGGCATCGCTGCTTGCGATCCGAAAAACGGCTCGTCCTGTCCTTCCGGCTGCGGCTGGGACGGCATCTCAAATTGCCGACTGAATTCAGTTCGATTCCAATGAAATCTTCGGAGGAGTGATTGGCACGAGTACTGGTGTTGGACGGGCATAGCGCAGCGGCACTTGCCATCACGCGATCCCTCGGGCGCGCCCAACACTGGGTTGCGGTCGGAGCCAACGAAGGTATTCTCGCGCCGGCCATTTTCTCCCGGTATTGCCGGCAAGCCATCACCTATCCCGTTCCTTCCGAAGATGCTTCCGGTTTTGTCGAAGCGGTTCTGGATTTTGCCCGAAACAATGCGATCGATCTGATCCTCCCCGTAACGGATTGGACCGTGGTGCCACTTTCCAAGTCGCGGGATCAATTTAAGGGAATAAGTCGTCTGGCTCTCGGCCCGCATTCCGCGCTGGAATTCGCCGGCGATAAATTCCAAACAGTTTCCCTGGCGCGCGAATTGCAGATACCTGTCCCAGCCACAGTCCTCATACAATCCATGGACGATCTCCCTGGCGCGATGTCAAATTTCAGTTTCCCCATCGTGGTAAAAGACCGCTTCTCAGCTCGCTGGGAAGGAAATCGCGCGGTTCTTGGATCCGTCGCCTACGCCTATTCTGCAGACGACCTGAAGCGAAAGGTCGAACTCCGGTTACGGCAGGCTGGAGATGTGTTGATCCAGGAATTTATCTCCGGGGAAGGAATCGGATTCTCCTGCATGACGGTAGAAAAGAACGTCTGTCTGCCCTTCATGTGGGTGCGCATTCGCGAGGTAGACCCTCGTGGATCAGGCAGCAGCGCCAGGGAGTCGATTCCGATCACGCCCCAAGTTCGGGGGTTCAGCGAAGCTCTCGTCACCGGAGTGGGTTTCCAGGGAATTTCGATGGTCGAATACAAACGGCCATCTAAGGGAGGACCGCCGGTTCTCATGGAGATCAACGCCCGGCCATGGGGTTCCTTGCAACTCCCAATCTCGTCTGGGATCGATTACCCCGCGCACCTGGTGGACTGGCTGCTGAAGGGCAAGATGCCACCACGCGAAATCGAATACAAACGAGGGATACTCTGCCGCAGGTTGGTGAGCGAACTTACGCATTTGGAGCATACGTTTCACGGAACGCCCGCGGGTTGGCCGGTACCTTATCCCAGCTTCAGTCGCACACTCTTGAGGGTTTCCGTGCCCTGGTACCCGGGCATGCGTTACGATGATTTCTGGTTCAGTGATCCGAAACCCGGGTTGCAAGGGTTGGCGCAATGGTTTCGGAACCATAAGCGCTGATTCCACTCAGTGGAAGCTTTCGGCCGCGAGTGAACAGTCTTCCAGTTGAGCTAAGAGGAACTAGCGGCGATTGCTCTTGCGGCCGGAGATTGCTATCTTCATCAGCTAGAACGTGCGGTTTGCTGAGGACGACCACTCGCTTCGGGTGGGCCGGACGGCAGACAGTCTACTAACTGCTATGCTCTTCGACACCCCGATTTTTTTCTTGTTCTTGATTGTGGTGGTCCTTTGTTATTGGTGCCTGGGCTTCCGCAACCAGAACAAGTTCCTGCTCGTTGCCAGTTATTTCTTCTACGGTTGGTGGGATTGGCGTTTTCTCTGCCTGATGATCGGGTCCACGATCATCGATTATTTTATCGCCATAAAAATTGCCGACACCGAAGATGCCAGGGTGCGGCGATCTCTACTGGTTTTGTCGCTGGTAATCAACTTTACGATTCTCGGTTTTTTCAAGTACTTTAACTTCTTTGCGGATTCGGCAGTAACGGCGTTGTCGGCGCTGAAGATTTCTGTTTCGCTGCCTTTTTTGCGCATCATTTTGCCGCCCGGTATTTCGTTCTACACATTCCAGGAAGTCGCATACATCGTCGATGTTTATTACGAACGCCTTCCGCCTTCACGTTCGTTTGTCGACTACGGCTTGTTCATTACGCTGTTTCCTCACTTGATTGCCGGGCCGATCCAGCGGCCGTCACATCTGCTGCCGCAGGTACAAAAACCCAGGCATTGGGATGCGGACAAGGCCTTCGACGGCATGCTGCTGATCTTGGAAGGGCTATTTCGTAAATGTGTGATTGCTGACAATTGTGCGCTGATCGCGAACGCGGCCTTTGGCGGAGGCTTTGGACGACCGAGCCTACCTGTCGTACTGCTGGGCACGTACGCCTTTGCCTGGCAGATTTATGGAGACTTCAGCGGCTATAGCAGCATCGCTCGAGGATGTGCCCAGTTGATGGGCTTCCACTTTATGGTGAACTTCCGCCAGCCGTATCTCGCGGATAGCATTCAGGATTTCTGGCGGCGTTGGCATATTAGTCTGAGCACCTGGCTCCGCGATTATCTTTACATTCCTCTCGGCGGCAATCGGAACGGAGAACGCCAGACCTATCGCAATCTGCTGTTGACCATGCTGCTGGGCGGCTTGTGGCACGGGGCGAATTGGACGTTTGTGGTATGGGGTGGACTTCACGGCGCGGGATTGGCGGTCGAACGCAAACTGACAAGAGGTCGGAACAAAATCCGTAGGCCACTTCCGGTGTGGATCAAGCGTGTTCTTATTTTTCACTTCGTCTGTTTGACTTGGATATTTTTCCGCGCTCAATCACTGCGGGCCGCATGGGAGATGCTGAAGGGGCTCGGAGCCTGGTCTTGGAGACCCGAATTTCCCGCCGCGTTACTCTACCTGGCGATTTTCTCTATTCCACTCTTGCTGGTCGATCTTCACCTCGAGTCGTCGGGTGATGAATATTGCTTTGAATCGAAAACCTTGCAGCCGCGCGTGGCTTTTGGACTTGCGTGCGCACTGGTAATTGCTTTCTTAGGAGCCAATCAGGCAAATGCCTTTATCTACTTCCAGTTCTGACAGTGCCAGCGAGATGCCGCCCATGCCGGCGGATCGCTACCGTGGCGGTCGAACCGGGATCATTGCGCTCCTAACTGGGCTTGCCGTCATCTTGATCGGATTGGAACTCCTTTCTCCTCGAATCCTGAACCGTTTCAGCAACATTGAGCGTCGCGTGGAGAGCGAATCGGTCGCGGCCCGTTCGCTTCGCCGGTTCACTGCCGACGAACGTCCTACTCTGCTCCTGACTGGGAATTCTTTATTACTCGAAGGGGTTCAGATGGACGCGCTGCGTGACAATCTGGCATCGCAGGCCGCCGTCAGCCGCCTAGCAATCGAACAGACTCAATATTTTGACTGGTATTTCGGGCTCCGCCGCCTTTTAGAACAGGGCGCGCGCCCCAGCATCATCGTTCTAACATTGGCAACTGACCAGTTCGCGTCCCGGCTTAGTCTCGACGAATCGTTTGCGCATCGGCAGTTGAGTCTCCGAGACTTACCACTTGCAGTCCGCGAGATGAAACTCGACAAGACCACGGCCAGCAACTATCTGTTTGCTCATTTCAGCAACTGGTTGGCTGATAAGGGTTTCATTCGCCAGGACGTGCTCATCCTGCTGGTGCCCCATTTCCGCGAACTGGCCGCGCGAATCGCCGACCATGGCCCGCACATCCGTGATTCCTCAGTGTTGCTAACGACCGCGCAACAGAGGTTGCCCGAGTTACACGATCTCGCCGAAACCTACGGAGTCAAAATCGTGCTGCTCGTTCCACCAACGCTGAGGCCGGATCACTCTCAGGAGATTCAACAAATGGGGGACCACGCGGGTCTCCCGGTATGGGTACCCTCCCCTCCGGGCGAATTTCCGCAAGACCTCTATCGTGATAACTTTCATTTGAATGCGGCGGGATCGGAAATCTTCACCGCCCGTTTGGCTGACCAGATTCGCGCTCAACTCGGCACTCTACCCGCCACTGATCAAACCCGAGGAATGCAGTAACGCAGAGAAGATCCTGGAACCGCTACTCTTTCATCCCCGAAGATTCAGGCGAGGCTGCTGCGGTTTGCAGGATCTGGGCAAAACTTTCCGTCACCGTCTGCCAACTATATTTTTCTTGTACCAGAGCTCTCGCAGCGGCACCCAATGCCTTTCGCTTGTTGGAATCACGTAGCAAGGAAACTACAGAATTGGCAAAGTCTTCAGGCGTGTCGGCCAGAAGAATGTTTTCTCCATTCTGTACAGGCAAGCCTTCAGCGCCGATCGTCGTAGAAACTACCGCCTTACTCATCGCCATGGCTTCGAATATCTTCAAGCGAGTACCTCCGCCGATGCGGAGCGGAACAATGCAGACCGAGCCACGAGCCAGGAACGGACGGATGTCCTCCACCCAGCCAGTCAGTCGAATACTCTTTTCAGTTTCCGCGAGAACTTGCAACCGGCGCGAAGGACTGCGGCCCACCACCTCGAGAGAAACGGCTGGGCACTGTTGCTTGATCAAAGGAAGAATGGCTTCGACAAAGTACAGGATCGCATCTTCATTGGGCAGCCAGTCCATCGAACCGGTGAATACCAGCGAATCTGCCGCTTCTTCAACCGGCAAAGGCTGAAAATAGTCCACGTCGACGCCGGTCGGGATTACCGTTAGCTTTCGGGCGTCAATGAGAGCGGCGAAGTCGTTGCGATCCGCCTCGGAAACCGTGAGCACATGGTCGGCGAGCCGAAGATAGCGACGCTCGGCAGCTTCCATTCGCCGCCATTCCAGCCAGGAAATGGCCTTCCACAAAGGATTCGCCGCAACCTGATAATGCCTCCGCCAAATGGTGGCCTCCACATTGTGGGTGAACAGCACTTTGGGTGTCGGCGAGTCCCATGGAATTACACCGGCCGCAGCCAGAAAATCTACAAGGATCACGTCATAGGTTTCGTTCCTGAGCAGTACATCCAATTTCTGCCGCACATCCGCCCGGCAATACTTCGTGGTGTTGTAGGGCTGAAAAGAGAAAAGACCCAGACCGTAGTCGATTAATTCGGCACTGCTTCTCGCTGCGGGTAGATTTAGTGGCACGCAAACGACCCGGTCAAACGTGGCGTTCAAGCCCGGGTGCAGGTCGTTGTCGTGTGCTCCATAGAAAGAAAAGAGAGTGACAGAATTTTGGCGCGCGAGTTGACGAAGGATGTTATAGCTGCGGATCTTTCCGCCTGTATCGGGAGGAACCAGTCCGCCTGCTTTTACCCACAGGATTTTCATGCCAGGATGTTTACCAGCAGATCCCCTCATAGTCGCCTGAAACCGCGGGCCGCGAGCGGTGTTCGAGGTTCACGAGATCGATGACGATGTGGTCTGGCCGGAGATACTGTCGGAACTCATCGGCTTTTAATCCGCGGGTCGCAATTACCACCACATCAGAACCTTTGAGAACGTCTTCCAGGCTGGTCGAAAGCAATGAGCCAATGTGGGGGATTACTTCCTCAATGTATTGCCGGTTGGACCCGATCAGCCGTCCCAGCGAAACATTATCATCCCAGATGCGTATTTGGCGGCCTTCGCCGAGCAGGCGTTTCACTAACTGCACTTGAGGACTTTCCCTCAGGTCATCGGTGGCGGCTTTGAAGCTTAACCCGAGCATGGCAACTCTTGTCTTCGCAGTTTTGAGCACCAACTCGACGGCGCGTTCAAGGTGCTGATCATTGCTCGCAAGAATGGATTGAAAAAGCGGCAGATTAATGTCTAACTCTTTAGCCCGGTAGTTCAGGGCGCGCACATCCTTAGGCAAACACGAGCCGCCAAACGCGAAACCGGGTTTCAGGTAGGTGGGAGATATATTCAGGCGAGTGTCAGAAGTGAAGATTTCTACGATGGCTTCCGCGTCTACTCCCAGCTCCTTGGACAAAGTGCCGACTTCATTGGCAAACGAAACTTTTACGGCATGCCATGCGTTGCAGACGTACTTGACCATTTCCGCAGAGCGGAACGAAGTCTGAAACATTCGTCCGGGAGCCCATTTGTAGATTTCGAGCAAAGCATCGCCGTGTTTCGAATCGGAGGCTCCAATCACAGTCATGGCGGGTTCCAGAAAATCGGCAACCGCGGTACCCTCTCGCATGAATTCAGGATTGACGCACACCCCGAAGTCTCGCCCGAGTTTCTTCCCGCTAGCTTTCTCCAGTGCCGGAACGACAATCGTCTCTGCTGTTCCCGGCAGTACAGTGCTACGCAACACGACAAGATGAAACGAGTTCTTCTTCTTGAGGACCTCTCCAATTTCCCGGCAAACCGGTTCGATATGTCCCAGATCAAGCTTGCCATTTCGCAGGCTCGGCGTGCCGACGCACAGAAAAGAAATCTCGCTGTTCATGACCGCCGACCCCGAATCCGAAGTGGCGTGCAGGCGGCCTGCTATATGGCTTTCGGAGATCAGGTCCCCGACACGCGGCTCCACGATGGGACTCTGACCTGCATCCATGGCCGTCACCTTCGATGAACTAAGGTCGACGCCTATGACGTTATGTCCCTTGTGGGCCAGGCAAGCGGCCGTCACCGTGCCGACGTAGCCGAGTCCGAAGACGCTGATCCTTGAACTCATAAGATAGTATTTAAACACGTGAGCGAGGTTTATGAAGATGCCCGTGGCAGCTCGCACGTACCAACGATTAAATTCTTGAACAGCACGATTCCGAATGGGTGTGACTGCTAACCATAAAACCTCCGTCGATTTTTCCCCAAAAGCAGCTGCTGTTCGTCCACGGCGCAGAGTTTTTTATCTGTTGGACTCGCTGAATGTTGGCGGAACTGAATCCCAGGCAGTGGAACTTGCAACGCGGATTCCGCCTGCTGGCTATGATGTGACGCTGGGGTGTCTGCGCGCCCAAGGGCCCCTGCAGAGCCGACTCAGGGGAACGCCGGTTGTGGTGCGGGAGTTTGATCCTGGCAAAGGCCTCGATAGCCCAGAGGGACTTTATCTGCTGTTGCGGCTAAGCTGGTTCTTGAGGCGAGGCAAGTTCGACATCGTGCACACTCATGACTTATGGTCAAATCTGCTCGGCGTTCCTGCCGCGCGCCTGGCGGGAGTGCGGGCCATCGTTTCCAGCCGGCGTGATCTCGGGCACTCCGACTGGTACCAGGGCAAGCGCAGAGCCTGGTTGCGCCGGATTCAGAATCAGTCGGGAGCCATACTTGCCAACGCGAACTCCATTCGCGACGCGTTGATCGCCGAAGACGGGTTTGATCCAAGGAAGGTGCGCGTCATTCATAATGGGATTGGGGTTGAGAGATTCGAAGCCAAGCGCGAAAATCGCGACCATTTGTTTCCCGGAGTTGGTGACGGCAAAGTTGTGGTTTTAACCGGTAATATGCATACCGACGTAAAGGGGCATCCGTGGCTAATCGCAGCCGCAGCGCAGGTGATTCGCGACTTTCCGCTCGCTCGTTTCGTTCTGCTGGGTGATGGGGAGTTGCGGCCTGTCTTGGAGGGGCAGGTCGCCAGTTTGGGGCTCGAGCGCAACTTTCAATTCATGGGCCGGCGTTCCGATATCCCTGAGATTCTTGGTTGCTGCGATATCGGTGTGCTTCCTTCCAGGGCTGAAGGGTTGCCCAATGCAGTGCTGGAGTATATGGCCGCGGGATTAGCGGCGATCGTAACCAGGGCTGGCGGAAATGTAGAACTGATCGAGGATGGCTTGACCGGGCTAGTGGTTCCACCCGAAGACGCGCCGGCACTGGCTGAAGCCTTGCTGAAACTCCTGCGCGATCCGGATGCGGCGCGCCGGATGGCACTAAGCGGACATGAATTTCTCGTCCAGAATTTTAGTTTCGAAAGGCTGGTGAGCGAGGTTGATGCACTCTACACCGAACTCTTGCAGCGCGCTGGAGGAAACTGCTAGCCCATGGGGAATGTTTCGAAATGGGGTGAAAGACTCGCCCGCGTCGCCTCCATGGACCGGCGCGAATTAGTTGATCGATTAGGGCAATATTTGAACGCGCGCACAGACGTATTGCGATACGGGGGCTACGACAATCTTTCCCTAGACTCGCAAGTTAATACTACAGAGCAGGGCATTTTTTTCTTCACTCCAGAAGATGTCCCATCAATCTGCAGCGCCTTGAAGCAGGTTTTTCCACTGGAAGCCGCGGATATCGTCTCCCGGGCGGAAAAAATTTGCAGCCATCGTTTCGATCTGCTCGGTTTTGAAGGGCTGGATTACGGTGCGGACATCGATTGGCATTGGGATGCGGTTCACAAAAAGCGTGCACCGCGTCAACCATGGTTCAAGGTCAAGTATCTCAACTTCGACCAGGTTGGAGACTCCAAGATTACATGGGAACTGAACCGGCATCAGCACTTCGTCACGCTCGCCAAGGCATACTGGCTTAGCGGGGATGAAAAATACGCGCGCGAGATTTTTGCGCAGTGGACGCGATGGCACGAAGAAAATCCCTACCCCATCGGAATCAATTGGGCAAGCAGCCTCGAAGTCGCATTTCGGAGCATCTCGTGGATATGGACTTTCTTTCTGTTGCGGGAATGTCCACTCTTTTCCATTGCATTGCGCAAACAATGGAAGGCCGCGCTGAGCCTGAATGGACGCCACATCGAAACCTATCTTTCCACTTATTTTTCACCCAATACGCATCTTGTCGGTGAAGCTTTGGCACTGTTCTGTCTGGGAGTTACCTTCCCGAGTCTGAAAAAGGCAGCCAAATGGCGGGATCGAGGCTGGCGAATCCTGCAAGCCGAGGCTGCGAAGCAAGTGCGTGCGGATGGTTTTTATTTTGAACAATCGACCCACTATCACGTGTACGCGTTGGATATGTTCTTGCACGCAAGGATCCTGGCTGCCCTTGATGGCATTGCGATTCCCGCTGCTTTCGATCAGATTTTGCAACGGATGTTGACAGCGCTACTTCTGCTGTGCCGAGCGGGCGTTCCCCCCATGATCGGGGATGACGATGGCGGAAGGCTGTTTGATCCGCGGCGCAATCGATCTGAGCATATGCTCGATCCCCTCGCAACTGGCGCCATCCTGTACGCACGCGAAGACTTGAAAGCTTATGCCGGCCGTCCACGAGAAGAAACACTTTGGCTTTTGGGTAAGTCAGGCTTAGACCGGTTTGATTCGCTCCAGAATTCGTCCATCTCCTGCAGTTCCGCCGTGCTCCCCGATGGCGGCCTCTACCTGATGGGCGACGAAAATGAAGGACAGTTGCTAATCGATGCTGGCCCCTTGGGCGCTCTAAAGGGTGGGCATGCGCACGCGAGTGCATTGAACATTTGTCTGGTCAGAAAAGGGCGGCAGCTTTTGATTGATCCGGGAACGGGGGAATATGCCGGGCTCGCCGGCGATCGCGCTCGCTTGCGTGGCACCGGGGCTCACAACACCATGCAAGTAGACGGCTCGGATCAGGCGGAAAGCGCCGGTCCCTTTGCCTGGAAAAAGCCCCCTCACGTCAAAGTCGAACAATGGATTTCCGGCCCACACTTTGATCTGTTTCAGGGACGTCATGACGGCTACTCGCGATTGTTCCCACCGGTTCTTCACCGCAGATGGGTGTTTCACGAGAGGGGAGGTCTCTACGTGGTGTGCGATCGGGCCGAAGGCAGCGGATTGCATCAGCTCGACGTTGCGTGGCACTTAGGCTCAAGGCTAGCTCCCGATCGTTCCCACGAATCTGTTTTTACCGCTGACGGCGTGAACCTGATGTTGGTGGCTGCCGGAAGCCCGGGATGGTCGCGGAGTGTGCGGCAGGATTTCTGTTCGCCGGCGTACGGATACAGAGAGCGTGAGACCGTGGTGAATATTAGTGGCCGGATGGAACTTCCCGCGGACTGCGCAACTTTGCTGATCGCGAGCGAAAGCTCGCCGCCAGAACCAGGCCACCTGCTCAGCAACAGTTCCAACGCCTCGGTTTGCTCCTATCGATACTTGAGCAAGCAGAAAGAGCAAACTTTTCACTTTGCGCGGCAGACGGGTGCGTGGACTCTCGGACCGTGGGCCAGCGATGCAAACTTCTTGACCATGTCGTTCGATCGAGTGCGGGAAGAGTACACGCTAATCTTGTGCAATGGATCCTATATTGAATTGGCGGGACACCGCGTGCTCAGCTGCGACCGGAACGTGAGCTATGCTGAGATATCAAGTTCCGTTGCGAAGAGTGATCTTTTCACGTCCGACCCGGGCGCGGTGGCGTTGCTCCAGTCGCTGGATGCAATGTGGTCGGACGCCGAGTCACTTGTTGAGGGGAACGATCCCAGGGAGATGGGCGTTTAGCATGTGTGGAATTTGTGGAATTTTTTATTCCGACCAGAGACAGGGAGTGAACCGCGACACGCTGGCGGCGATGAACGCGCGAATCGCCCATCGGGGGCCCGATGACGACGGTTTTTTGGTTGAAGGAAATGTCGGACTGGCGATGCGCCGCCTCAGTATCATCGACGTCAAGACCGGGCACCAGCCTCTCAGCAACGAAGATGGGAGCATCTGGATCGTCTTCAACGGCGAAATTTATAACCACCAGGATTTACGAAAAGACCTGGAATCGCGGGGGCATCGCTACAAGTCCAAAAGCGATACCGAAACCATTGTCCATCTCTACGAAGAATACGGGTGCGATTGCGTCGAGCATTTAAGAGGAATGTTCGCTTTTGCCATCTGGGATCGGATGAAGAGAAGCTTATTCCTGGCGCGAGATCGCCTTGGAATCAAGCCTCTGTACTACCGCTATGACGGCAGTACGCTGCTCTTCGGCTCCGAAATCAAAACCATTCTCGCCCATCCTGGTGTTAAACCGGAGTTTAACCAGGGAACTTTGGCTGAATATCTCGCCCTCGGTTACATCTCGGGCGACGATAGTATGTACGCGGGGATCCGGAAGTTACTGCCGGGCCACACCCTCACGGCCAACGAACTTGGCGAGATTTCCACCGCTCAATATTGGGAACTTGAGCGCAAAGCCGATCCTAGCCCCCAATCGCGTGCGCACTATGTACGTCGATACCGCGAGCAACTGGAAGAATGTGTTTCCAGCCATTTGATGAGCGACGTCCCGCTCGGCGTTTTTTTGAGCGGCGGAGTGGATTCAAGCGCAATCGCCGCGCTCACTACAAAAATCCGCAAAGAACCCATAGAGACGTTTTCCGTGGGCTACGGAGAGCAAGAGTATAGCGAGCTTCCGTATGCCAGAGCCATGGCGGAGCATTTGAAGTCCAAGCATCACGAAGTTCAACTGAGCCGCAACGAATTCTTCGAGGCTCTGCCCGGATTAATCTGGCATGAGGATGAACCGATCGTGTGGCCGTCGAGCGTCTCGCTTTATTTTGTGGCCCGCCTGGCCAAGGAACGAGTCACCGTCGTGCTCACTGGCGAGGGCAGCGATGAGACGCTGGCTGGATACACGCGCTATCCCTTTACCCTGATGAACTCGCGGATGGACAGCGTGTACCGTAGTTTGCTGCCGGCCTCCTGGCGACAGCTGCTGCGGAACAAAATTAATGCTAATTCCTTCTCTGCAGCTTCGAAGAGAAAACTCCAACACACGTTCTTAGGGCGGGACGGGGCGTCCTGGACTTCCTTCTACCTCGATAATTTTTATTCGGCCTTCGCAGCATCGGAGCAGGCTGAGCTGCTGACACCCGAGGCGCATCGCGCCGCGGGCGACGCCTATGCTGGGGTAATGCACTACTGGAATCGATCGAGGGGCGACCTTCTGCACCGCCTCCTGTACACCGATATCAAGACCTACCTGGTCGAGCTGCTGATGAAGCAGGACCAGATGAGTATGGCTGCGTCGGTGGAGAGCCGTGTGCCTTTTCTGGATCATGAACTGGTCGAATTTACCGCCAGCATCCCAGCAAAATATTCGACTAACGGCATGGCCGGAAAATGTATTTTGAAATCCGCGGTGGCGGATTTGCTGCCGGAGTCGATCGTTCATCGCAAGAAGTTAGGATTCCCCACCCCTTGGGCATACTGGCTTGCGGGTCCGGAGCTGGAAGCTCTGAAGCCCTTCTCACGGAATCGCGAACCTTGCAGCGAGGATTGTTTCGCGGCGAGGTGCTGAAGCGCATTTTCGCAGAGCATCGGTCGGGCTTTCGCGATCACGGCAACCGCATCTGGCGTCTGCTGAATCTTGAATTGTGGTTACGCGTATGTGTCGAAGGCGATTCGGCAGACAACTTCGCCTGGGCCAACCGCGCGGTTGCTCATAAGTGATGAAGAGTGCGGCCAAAACAGCGTTGTTACGCAGCGGAGTGTTAAGGGCCGTAGCAGGCCTGCGCCACAGCAGCGCCGCCATTCTCATGTACCACTCGGTCGTTGAGAATCCTGCGCAGCTCGATAACCTGCTGGGCGGGATTCCCCATTCCCGCGAAGTCTTTCGCAGCCAGATGGAGCTATTGGCGCAAAAATTTCGACCTATCAGCCTGGACGAGGTGAGGCGCTGTCTTCAAGAGAGCCGCGAACTCCCCAGTCGCTCGGTCGTGGTCACCTTTGATGACGGCTACTCCGACAACTACGAAATCGCCGCTCCCATCCTGAACGAGGCAGGAATTCCGGCGACATTTTATGTGACCGTAGAATGTGCCGACCAACGCAAGCTGCCCTGGCCTTCGCGTTTGCGTTTTGCTTTCCAAACCACTGAGAAAGAAAGTTGGACTGACTTTTCAGGCAAGCTTTGGATACTCGGCAGCAAGAGCGAGCGAGAAACGGCGCTGCTGGCTTCCTGCGATGAGTGCTGCAAACTTTCCGGCGAGTTTCAGGCGGAGTACCTTCTGCGCGTCGAAGCCCAACTGGATGCGCGTGTGCCCCCGGATACTGGAGACCTTATGATGAGCTATGACCAGATGCGGGCTCTAGTCGCGCAGGGGCATATCATCGGCTCGCATACGATGAGTCATCCAAATATGGCATACGTAGGACCAGAAGACGCGCACCGGGAACTGGCGGAATCGAAGATTCGTCTGGAAAACGAACTTAACTCCGAGGTCGCGCATTTTTCTTATCCCTGCCCGGCTCTGTCGCCGCACTGGACGGAACAAACTGTCAAGACAAGCGGGAATTGTGGATACATAACGGCGGTGACCACGGACAGAGGCCTGGTTCACAAGGGCGACAACCTTCTGCGGCTGCCACGTGTTCTCCCTACGAAATCCCTGGAAGGATTGCATTGGAATCTGGAGTGCGCTTTCGCGGGAGTTTTGGCTTAACGTTTTAACGGCCGTGGGGCACGCATTTATGCGCCGTTCGGCTGAATGTCGATTCGCTCTAACCTCACCAACCGACCTAGCGGAGTGTGGGTGCGGGCCCAATGCTTTGCTTCGAACATCGCAAAATAGGATGTTCGCAGGCGTGTTCCCGAAGGCTCGTTGTTTTTCGGGCTAGAGAACCCAATGGATATCCCAATTCCCGCAGGAAATTGCCGACTAGTTGTTCGAAAGCGTCGATTTGTAGCGCGGATATCTTCTCCCTCCATCGCCCGACAGGGTTGAAGGCTCCCTGTGTTTCGCCAGCAAAAGAGGAGTCAGGCTGACTGACGGAGCCGATTCCGACACTCTGAATGCGCTCGTAGTCGAGATCATGAGCGATGAATTCGCCAAGACGAGATAATGTTTGCTGCGGATTCTCGATCAAATCTTCGAATCGAACTTCCTGATAGTCGGCCCCTAAATGGATTCCTTGTTCTCGTCCCTTGCGCACGAGCCATTCCCAGTAAAGTCCCGCGATTCCCAGTCGTTCGCCCGTGTCCCAGGGCAAAGGGTGAGTCCAGCCTTGTTTCATATAAGAAAGAGCAACGTCGCGGCCATCGCGGAGGATGTGAATAAATAGTGCGTTCGGTATCTGGCGTTTAATTTCCAGCATGTACAACAGATGCTCGGGCGTGCAATCCGCCCAACGATTGACCCTTTGAGCACGAGCGATTTCCTGCATCAGCAAGCGCAAGAAATCGCCTGCACTCTGGCATTCAGCCATTACCTTGGCTTCGATCTGCCCAGGGTCCAGCCCAGAAGCGCGAAATAACACACTCTTCAGCCAGCATGACATTAGATCTTTGCGATCGCCGAGAGAGCGCATTCCACCAAAACGCGGCGCTAGCAGATTGAAGACATTCGATTCCGTCCGGTAAACGGCGAAATCCCCTGCCGAGAGAAGCATGTGATACAAGACGGTCGTGCCGGAACGTGGGCACCCTAAGACGAAAACGGGAGACTTCTGTCTCTCCGCGAATGAGGCCACCTTTTGGTCCAGTCCGACGTTGGATAGCGCAGTCTGTACCATCCGCTCATTCTACCCCGGTGATTGCGGCGTTCAACGCATCCACGTCCGCTCCCAAATCTTTGCCATCCGTGCCCATAGCTTTATACGGGCTGGAGGGTTGTAGGTGGTAATCACCGCCATTGCCGCCATTGTAATTAACGAATCGGACGGCAGCCGCCGACGCAGGAAAGAAGTTCTTCGACGGCCACTTGGTGGACGGCGCAGCGATAATCGCATTAGCAGCAAAAGTGTAGCTGGTGAAACACGCTTCGAAAATTGGAAGAGGAGCGTTTCGGACAGCGCAATTTGCGGCACCACCCCCGGTTGACCAAACCGGGTAGGGGCCTGCATTCACGATACTGTTGGTGAACGTGAAGTTTTTCATAGGCGAAGTCGTAGCCGTATGAAGCCCCACGATGAAAATCCGATTCCATGGAAACGCTGTAATGTGGTTGATCGCTACATTCTGCAGCGGCGGGGCGCCTTGTCCCACAGATACCTGAGCGAATTCACTGGGACCACCGTACTTCGTGCCATCCATATCGTCGACAACGATGTCGTGGATACTGTAGCGCTGACCATCAAGTGGGGCCCCGCCACGATCTGACAAGCCATTTCCGATCTGCAGGCCGGCGCCCACGTGGCTAATGGCGTTGTACCGGATCGTGACGTCTGTCACCTGGCAGATCGAGCAAAGATTGCCGCCATCTCCGGCAGCCTGATTCTTCGGAGTTAATAGAACCGCAAAGCCCACTTGAGAGAACCCGCCCCATGTATCCTCCATGAGGTTGCCTTCGATCAAGACTCGCTGCACATTCTTGAATTCGAGAAGATTTTTGACGATGAAAGGACTCCCATTCGTACCGCCCACGAAACCGGCTTGCCCCACCATCCAGATCAATGGCTTGAACATGTGATTGTGCCGGATTTCGATGTCCTGCGGTGTCATGCTTGCGCGGCCGCCACCGAAAAGAATGTTCTCGCCGGCTGCCTCCAGAAAATTGTTGACGATCTTATAGGGGCCCATGGGGTTGTCGCCCAGCCCCCCGCCGATGGCTTGCGAATCTGTGCACGCGCCCGTCTTGGCGACGCAATGGAAGTCGCTAAAGAAGGAATCAACCACCGCTACATACCGGCTCGGCCCTAACATGACTCCACGAACTGTTTCATCCTGCGCCGTCCCATGCATCCAGAGGCGATCGAAAATCAAATGGTCTGCGGGACCCTTGAATTGCACGAGGTTGTAAACAGTAGCAGGAGACTGGGCTCGGGTGAGCTCTAACCCGATGAGCCGATAATGGTTCGCCCCAGACGCAAATTGAACCGGTCCTGACCCCCCCTTCCCATTGAATTCCAACTTAGCCAATACATTTGCCGAAGACGCGCACTTGAATGGTGGCCTTCCCGGCAGGGAGGAAACGCCTGCGTAACAAGGCGTCATGCGCGACCCTTCGGCAGGCAGACTGGAGTCAGGGGCACTGGTTCGAATAATGATCCAGTGCGAGTCATCGCATTTCTTTTCGGGCAACACGATCATTCCGCTAAAAGTAGCTCCCGCCTCGAGTTGAATGGTATCGCCGCAAGAAGCATTTGCGACCACTTTCTCGATGCTGTCTCCTGATCGCACCATCCAAGTTTTTCCTGTAGCCGGCGTGTCTTTCAACGAACTACTTACATATTCTCTGGGGAGTTCGGCTGGACCATCGAAATTTCCCGCATTGGACGTTGTTGTCGATTGCGCCATTGGCAGCACAGGAAGGAGTGGCACGGTCAAAAAAAGGAAAAAAACTGATGCTGCCACTTTTAGCCGACTTTTGTTTTTTGCGACGATTGTTGTCATTGAAATCCTAACGAGCGGAGAATCAGCGGGATGATTTAGAACATGGCAAACCCCTTTTTTAAGAGGTCGACGAAAGGGCGGCTAAATGAAGTTTACCAGCTTGTAAATCAGGAGAGCAATTCAACTGGATTGGCAGCGACCATCGAATGTCTGTGCTGACGCCGCAAAAGGACGCAGGCTTCTTCCTAGCTACGCTCAGCCGCAGGAACTATTCGACCCCAGCAATGGCCGCATCGATGGCATCGACGTCGGCTCCGAGGTCCTTACCGTCGGTTCCCAGTCCCTTGTAGGGGCTGGAGGCCTGCAGATGATAATCGCCACCGATCCCGCCGTTGTAGTTCACAAACTGCACCGCTGCTGCTGAGGCTGGGAAGTAATTCCCGGTAGGCCAGGTCGACTCTGGAAAGCCGGACGGAGTGGCAACGATGGCGTTTGACGCAAAGCTGGATCCGCTGAAGCACGCGTTGAACGTGACCAGGGGTGAATCGTGTACCGCGCAGTTCGCCGCCCCACCTTCGCCCGTAGACCACACCGGATATGGGCCCGCATTCACGATGTTATTGTTGAAAACGAAGTTGGTCATTTGCGAACTGATTGCAACCTCGTCGCCCACCAGAAGCATTGTGGAGGGTGGGAACGCGGTTACGTGGTTGATGCTGACATCCTGCAAAAGCGCAGCTCCGGCGCCGGTGGAAACCTGGGCGAATTGTCCGGGACCGCCGTAAGCCGAACCATTAATATCGTCGACGATAAGGTCATGAATGCTGTAGCGTTCACCGCCTTGTGCGATGCCGCCGTTATCCGACAGACCGTTCCCGATTTGCATTCCTGCCGCTACATGGCTTATCGCGCCGTAACGAATCGTCACATCGGTGACCTGGCAGGTTGGACAGAGATTGGTGTTGTTATTTCCAGCCTGATTTTTGGGAGTCAACAGAATCGCGAAGCCAACCTGGGAAAAACCACCCCATGAGTATTCCATGATGTTGCTGTCCAGCAGGACCCGCTGTCCATTTTTGAGCTCAAACAGATTCTTTACGATAAATGGATTTCCGTTCGTCCCGCCCACGTACCCAGGTTGCCCTTTCATCCAAGTCAAAGGTTTAAACATGTGGTTGCGGGTAATTTCGATATCCGTCGGAGTGGCAGTAGCTGTCCCGCCCCCGAAAAGAATGTTCTCTCCGGCAGCCTCCAGGAAATTGTCGCTGATCTTGTACGGTCCCATTTGATCGCTGCCGATGCCGCCATTAATCGTCTGAGAATCTGTGCAGGAGCCAGTGACCGAAACACAATGGAAGTCGGTGAAGAACGAGTCGATGATCGATACGTACGTACTGCCACCGAGATCAACTCCCCGCGTGGTTTCATCCTGAGCAGTGCCGTGCATCCAGACTCGATCAAAAATAATATTGTTTGCGGTGCCCCCGGTGGCCACGGACGCCAAACCGTAGACCACACCGATTCCCGTCAAACGTGTGATTTCCAAGCCAATCAAGCGATAGTGATTAGCGCCCGCGCCCAGCACGATCGGACCGCTACCCACCCCTGCCATCACCAACTTAGCCATAACATTCTTAGTGGATGCGCACTGCAGGGTAGGGCGGGCAGGCAACGATGCCACTCCCGCGTAGCACGGAGTGAGTCGGTTTCCCTCCGCGGGCAGGGCGGTATCGGGGCTGTTGGTACGAACAATGATCCAGTGATTGTCGTCGCAGCTTTTAGCGGGGAAGGTAAAAATTCCGGTGAAGGTTGCGCCGGCTTGTAGCTGAACCGTATCTCCGCAGTTGGCATTATTCAGAGCGGACTGCAGGTCTCCTCCCGCGTTAACCAAAACCGTATTGCCGGGCGCCGGAGTGTTGGACATTGCGCTTTGAATGTAAACCAGCGGCAATTCTGCCGGACCATCAAATCCACCATTGGCAGAACCTGAAGAAATCATGAGCGATAAACTCACTGAGGCGCTGTTTCCGGCGGAGTCGGTCACCTTCGCGGTGAAGGGATAAGAACCTGCAAGCGCAGTTGTGCCGGAGATCACGCCGCTTGAGGGTTGCAACTGAATTCCAGAAGGTAAACTCCCGCTTGCGATTGCCCACTGATATGGCGTCGCCCCACCCGTGGCAGAAAACGTCGCTGTATATGGCGAGCCGGTGTTCCCTTCGGGAAGTGAAGAGCTGGCCACTGCCAATGCGCCTTCTGGAGTGACGGTTACGGTTGCAGTCGCGCGCGCAGCAGAAGTGGACGTTGCCGTCGCAGTTATGCTGACCGAGGTATTGCTGGTCACCTTAGGGGCGGTAAAGGCTCCGTTGCTCGAAATTGTTCCCAGGCTTGCGGACCAAGTTACGGCCGTGTCGGCAGTGCCGCTCAGCTCAGCGGTGAACTGCTGTTTTCCCTGCGAAGTAACGGTAGCGCTGCTGGGTGAAATGCTAAGGCCGCTTCCAGCGCGACTGGCGGCAACCGCGATCTGTGCCGGACTCGTGCCAGACTCGTTCCCCGCAAGATTAGATCCGGCGGTTCCCTGACCGCCCGTTCCGATACCGTTCGCCCCGCGGGTGGCGGCCTGCAGCCAAAAATTATATGTGCCCGCAGCTGTCGGAGTGCCGGTGATTGATCCTGTCGCTGAATTCAGAGCGAGGCCGGGCGGCAAACTACCGTTGACAATAGTGAAATCATAAGGACTGTTTCCGCCACTGACCGAACTGACGCTGTTGTAAGGCACGCCCACCGTGGCCTGGGCGGGAGGGATCGTTACTCGAAGCTGTCCAACTGGCCGGTTCTGGCTGGCTGCAGCCGAACTGCCGCACGCAGTCGTGAGGTGCACCAATCCTACCAGGAGAGCTAGCGCCAGAAACTTAAGGATGATTCCTTGACCTGCTCGGTGACTCTTGGCCAGATAGAAGTGCCGCGTGTCTTCCATGGACGGATAGCCTCTGAACTTAAGTTGGGGGGACTGCTGTTCGAGTCCGTACCGTCAACATAGAGAAGCGATCAGAGCGGTGACAGATCACTGAGGAACACGGCCCTCTAGGCCACGCTAGTACATGGCGAAGGTACTATGCACTTCCGGGTTTGAGAATTTCAGAGTGGGAAAGTTGAATCGACCAAACACCAAGCGGGACGCCGGGTTTGGCCTATTGAAAAAATGGGATTCGCCTCAATCGCAAGCATCTGCGGCAAGCTTCGTCGCATCTCAGCAGCATTCACTTAACATCCGGCGGGACGGCTCCCATCTGATCGAGCTCTACTCGTGAGGGAATGATTTGGCCGCGCCGAAGAGCGTGATACATCCATACGAACAGAGCAGAGTTCACCATGCAAAAGTAATAGGGCAAACGCAAGATCTTCGGCTTGAGATTCGTGCGAGCACCGAGCAGAGCCAGGATGTAAAAAACTGATTGCGCGAGGAGCAGCCATCCATACGGGAATTGCTGGATCAGTGCCACATTCGCCGCCACCGCAATCAGCATTGCTAGCGGGACGATCAACCGGCCAGTCTTGTGAGAAAGCAGACAAAACAGGACGAACGGCCGCGGAGGCCATACTAGTTTTTTCAGCTCGCGCAGTTGCTCGATGTTTCCCGCTGCGATGCGCACGCGTCGCGAAAATCCCTCCATTTCGTGTGCTTCCTCATAGGCCACCGCGGCCGGTTCGTAGGCAACGTGATGCTTGCCTTGCAGAATGCGCATCGGAATCGTGAAATCGTCATTAATCGTGCTGGCTGACGGGAAGGGGTACAGTTCCCGGCGAATGGCGTAGAGCGAGCCGTGAGCGCCGGTGAACGCTCCTAACTTAGCCTCCTGAATTTTCAGGAAGGTTTCATACTTCCAGTAAATATCTTCCTGCGCGCCGAGATTCGCCTGATCCTTCTTCAACAGCCGGTAAACGCCACTGGCAGCTCCAATCTCAGGATCTGCAAAATGCTGAACCAGAATCCGAATGGAATCCTGCGCGAGCATGCTGGAGGCATCTGAAAACACCACGATGTCCCCTCGCAACTGCGGGATCGCCTCATTCAGCGCCGCCATCTTGCCCCGATTGTTTTCAAAGTTCAGCAGGCGCACTTGTCCTCTGCTGCCCTCTCCCACAAACGAACGAACAATTTCCGCTGTGGCGTCCTTCGAGCCATCCGATGCAATCACAATCTCTAACTTGTCTGGAGGATAGTCGACGCTGAGACTATTGCGAATTTTGTTCGCGATGACATCCGACTCGTTGTAAGCAGCCACCAGCAACGAAACGGAGGGCTGAACGGCAGCATTGCGACGGGAAGAGGACACGAACGCTTGCAGGCACCACAACACCAAAGCATAGCCCACGTACACGTAGACCACGAATCCGGTGGCAATCCAGAACAGGAGCTTGGCCATCGTCTTAAATTACGGTCGACCGTACGCAGTTTAATTGTCCCAGTACTTCGTTCGATTCCACTTTGAAGCCTGCGTTCTGCAGGAGAGTCTCGACTTGCGGCAAATGCCAGAAGTAAACCGGGCACCCATCTGCCTTCAGCCGAACCTTGCGAATGACCATGCGCAACGTTCCGGCGCGAGGCCACGCCGAAAGAAAAGTGGTCTTGGTCAGCTTGCGGATCACCTTCAACCGCGGAAGCGGGTCCGCCACATAGTCCCAGAACCCGATGGCGATGACCAGATCGAATTTCTCGTCTGTTTTCCAATCGAGCGCGTCGCTGAGAACAAATTTACACCGCTCCGCCACTCCTTCTTGTTCAGCCAATTGACTCGCCAGCTTAAGCATGTCAGGCGCAAAGTCGACTCCAGTCACTTGGGCACCGCGTTTAGCCAAACTGGCGACGAAGCGTCCCGACCCGCAGCCGATATCGCAAACCTTCAGGCCTCTCACATCTCCCGCCTGACGCATCACCCAATCGAAGCGTTGATAGATATCGCGGCGCAGCCACCGGTCCAGGCCGCGGGAGATCGGGTTTTTCTTGCCCGTGTAAATCGCGTCAAAGTCGGTTGCAATCCGATTCCAATACTCGGCTATCTGCTGGGATTCATTGGTTGTGGAGTTTATGCTGGCCATAAAAGTCATAGTCCTTCGCTAAATTGGCTAATCCGCTTTCGCGGAAACTCGTATAGGAGCCTTCTTGCAATATGTGGCGGAAGCGTTCATATGTGCGGCCCAGGTTTGTATAGTGCCGCAATCGTGAACTCAAGCTGCCCGGAAGGCGTGGTTGTTCGGCATCCACTTCCCAAGGGTGTATGTAGATCACGATCGGCACGCCTTCTTTTTTTACCCGTTTTAATCCCAGCCGGGTATACAGCATTGGGAGTAGGCGAAGATATCCCCCTCCGCCCACGGGCATGTTATGACCACCCAGGCGAAACGTCGTGATGGGAAACTCTGTAATCGGCCCTGAAGCCGTGTTGACGCGGAACGGAACCCGGGGAGCCCACGGCATCCCGTACCGGTCATGATGGATTGGATAAATGCTGGAATCGTAAGAGAACCCAAGCTCTGCAAGAATTTCCAGGGCCCAAATGGAGCGGTCTACGATCGAGTAGGTGGGCGCACGGTAGCCATTTACGGTTTGGCCCGCGATCTGCTCGATTGTGTCTTTCGCGCGGCGGGCGTCTTCTCGAAACTCAGCGGCATCCAGTTGATAGATCAACCGGTGCCAGAAAGAATGGCAGGCCAGCTCATGTCCGCCGCCCGCAATCTTACTTACCAGGGAAGGGAAACGCTCCGCCACCCACCCTAAAATGAAAAAAGTCCCGTGAACGTTGAGCTTTCCCAGCAACTCCAATAATCGCTCGGTATTTCTCTCTACACGGCTGGCGTAGCTGTCCCAGCGCGAGCGATCAACCACGCGAGAGAACGTCTCCGCATGAAAGTAATCTTCGACGTCAACCGATACGACATTCTTGATCATTGCGCGGGTGTCTTCCAAGGTGTGGCGGAACTCTCTGTCCGCATTCTCTTTCCGAACTCTCTTAAGATAAGTATGGCCTACGTCCGAACCACAATCAACCACTCGTGCACTAGCGTTTTTGAAAGGTCGATTAGGCTGCTACTTAAGGGCTCTTTGCCGCCGTAACGTGAAGGTGAGGCTCAACCAGAGCAAGCAAGGCATCACTCAGAAACGGTCCGCTCGCGATCAGTCCCGAGAGAAGAGGATCGCGGCGGTTGGCCGTCAAGTCGGTCTTTTCCAGCGTGCGACAAAACCGCCAGCGCTCTGCACCAGCGCTGCGCCCGCCACCACGTCCCATTCGTTCTTGGGAGTGAGGGTAAACGTAATATCGGCCAGGCCTGCCGCCACCAGCGCGAGTTTGTACGCCACGGAACCCATGGCACGGATATTGAGAGGCCAGTTTTCGAAAGCTTCCACTCACCGCGTTTGACTTCACTGCGGCTGGCGAGAACCAGCGCGCCATTCAGAGTCTTCCGCTGGCTGGGTTGAGAAGGCTTGCCGTTGTAGGTAACGCCAGAATCCATCGAGCCGAGAAAAGTTTCGTCAGTCGCGGGATTATAAATTCCGCCCGCTACCGGCCGGCCGTTCTCAACAAATCCGATGGAAACACAGAATTCCGGAATACCCTTTACAAATTCCCGTGTGCCATCGAGAGGATCAACTACCCAAACTCGCGAACGTTGCAGACGGACAGGATCGTCCACGCTTTCTTCGGAAAGCCATCCTTCCCCTTCGCGCAAAAGTTCCTTGCGCAGGACCGCGTCGAGAGCACGGTCGGCTTCAGTGACCGGGTCGTGTCCGACTTTGTATTCGGTCTCAATGGCTCCCGGAGTAAAGCGCATGAAAACGGCGCGCGAAGCCTCCAGCGCGGCGTGGATGCGTTGCAGAATGGGTGCGTAAGAATTTGAGTTCATGATCTTGCAATTCCTCAGCCTACCGGCGCCGGAGGCGCCTCTGAAAATAGCCCGCCAATTATTGGCGGGAATCGCGACAAACTCGCCAACCGCATCCCGCCGGAACGCCCGAAATCAGGCCATAAGCATGCGCGCGCCTGTCGCCAGCAAAACCGCGCAGAGAATTCGCCTTAGCCATGGAACCGGAACTCTGGTGCTCAAGTACGAACCTAAAAGTCCCCCGGGCACCGATCCAATCAGCAGCGCGCCCACCAGGTTAACGTCTACATTGTGCATACGAAAATGCAAAAGACTGGTCACACCGGTGAGAATTAGGGCGTGCACAATGTCGGTGCCCACCATCACCTTCGGTTGGAAACTGTAGAACAGCAACAGCATCATCATCACGATGCTGCCCGAACCAACCGAAGTGATACCGACTAAAAACCCTGCCACCAGGCCGATCAAAGACATCCATGCAAAGGACTTCATCGTCGGTGGCTTCGCTGCCGCTCGATCTTCAATTTTCTTTTGGAAGAACAAAAAAGTCGGAATACAGATCAGCAGAATTCCAACGGCAATCGTGATGAAGTGATTCACGCCATTGCCATATACATTCCGCAGGTGAACGAGAAAGCTTACGCCCAGGTAGGATCCCGGTGCGCTGCCGACCGCGAGCGCCAAAACAACTTTGCGTCGGACCGTTCCCTTACGCAGGTGAACAATGCTCGCGCCGATCTTCGTGAGGAAGTTGAACAGCGCATCCGAACCGACGGCGCGAAGCGGCGGCACGCCTAATCCGAAAATCAGGATCGGGAGCAGCAGAACGCCGCCCCCGACTCCCGTCATTCCGATGAGGGTCCCGACAAAAAAACCCACCAGACTCTTGATCAGCAGATCCATGACTATGTCAGCTTTGACATTACCGGTTTCAGCCCTTCATTCCTTCGAGGCATCGACCAGAACTGCTACGCCGACTCCGCCGTGCTGCCAATGAAGCCCTCCCGCTCCAGGTGCAGAATGATTTCCTGAGCCGCTTCTTCTGGAGAAAGCTCTCCGGTATTGATCGTGACTTCGGCGTCGGCGGGCGCCTCATACGGATCGGAGATGCCGGTGAATTCTTTAAGAATTCCCGCTCGAGCTTTGGCGTAAAGACCTTTGCGGTCGCGCTGTTCGCAAACGTCCACCGAGGTAGCGATGTGCACCAGGATGAAGCCTCCGTAAGGGCTCAATCAATTGCCGCACATGCTTGCGGGTGGCGTCATAAGGAGCGATGGGAGCGCAGATCGCGATGCCGCCGTTCTTTGTGATTTCCGATGCCACGTAACCGATGCGACGGATGTTGATGTCACGATGCTCTTTCGAGAAACCCAGTTCGGACGATAAATTCTTCCGAACCAGATCACCGTCCAGCAGCGTGACGGGACGGCCACCGGTCTCCAGGAATTTCGTCAACAGCACATTCGCGATCGTCGACTTACCGGACCCGGAGAGCCCGGTGAAGAAGATGGTAACGCCCTGTTTGTGGCGAGGCGGGAAACTCTTACGCAACTCCGCCACAACTTCCGGATACGTGAACCACGCCGGAATCTCGCGGCCTTCGTTCAGGCGCTGGCGAAGTTCGGTGCCGGAAATGTTGAGCACCCGATCGCCGTTTTTTACTTCATCGTCGGGAACGTATTTGTCCTGGTCCTCAAGGTAGACCATCATGTTGAAAGGCACCATCGTTACTCCGATGTCGGCCTCGTGCTTCTTGAAAACCTCTTGCGCCTCATACGGGCCGTAGAAAGGTTTGCCGTCGGTGTCCTTGCCGGGACCGGCGTGATCGCGGCCCACGATGAAGTGGCTGCAGCCGTGATTCTTGCGGATCAGCGCGTGCCAGATAGCTTCGCGGGGTCCGCCCATTCGCATCGCCAGCGGCAACAGTGAAAGCTTGGCGGTGGACTGAGGGAATTTAGAAAGCAACAGTTGATAGCAGCGCACGCGCGTGTAGTAATCTACGTCACCCGGCTTGGTCATTCCGACCACGGGATGAATCAACAGATTTGCTTCGACCTGCTTGGCAGCTCGGAAAGCGAGTTCGACGTGGGCGCGGTGCATGGGATTGCGAGTTTGAAAGGCGACTACTTTGCGCCAGCCCTCGCGGGCGAACTCGGCACGGACTTCGGCGGGAGTCAGGCGAATGCTGCGGAAATCATAGTGGGCCGGAACCTGTGTGGCTTCAATCTTGCCACCCACATACCACGGGTTCGCCTTGTTCATGGCGTAATCGGCTCCGGGATGGGCCGCGCTGGTACTATTGAAGACGGCTTTCGCCTCCGCCTTGCGGTCTGGTTGCCAAATATCTTCCACATGTAGAACCGCAAGCATCACACCTTCGGGGTCACGTAAGGCGACCTTGCTCGATCCCGCGGTAAGTTTTTTCGCAAATTCTTCGGTGACATCCAGCGTAATCGGCATGGGCCAGAGAACACCGCTGGTTAAGCGCATGCTCTGGCAGACGCTCTCATAATCGGGGCGCGTCATGAAGCCCTGAAGGGGAGAGAATCCGCCGGTGATTAGCAACTCCAGATCACAAATCTGGCGACCCGTTAAATCCCATGACGGCCACTCTTTCGAATGAGCCTTGAGTTCAGCAATTCTTTCTGGTTTCGCAATGAGGTTAATCAGTTCGCCGCCGTGCGGCGAGATGAGATGGCTGGTTGAAGCGGTCAAAGTGCAAGCCTCCTGAGATTTGGTGCGGATTATCCTTGTCTATTACCTTTATCGCCTTTGGCTGGATTATTTCCCAGTTTATCGAGCGGAGCAGAAACGATTGCAGATGCTAAGGGAGAGGAAAGCCCCGAAACTTGTTTAACAGAGTATCACTTCCGCGTCGCAGTTAGAAACTTGGATTCGCTGTGTCGAATAACCACCAATTGCTGCAATTAGCAGGCCTTCCGGATGCGGAAGACGAATTATAAATGCTTGATCCGGCGTGCTCTTACGTGATTTTTTCGGGAATTCTTCGGGCTCTCATTCTTCGATGTGAAAAGAATTGCGGTCAGGGCTAAATGAATTCCCAGCCTGGTCTCATTCCTGCTGCCAGTGTTTTAGTTTCCAGTCCGCACCCCGAACGCAGAGAGCTGCCGCATATCCCGTCCCTGCTGGCACGTCCCTCAAAAGCCAACGATCAGCTTCCGAGTCCTCAGGCCGCGTCGCCAGGAGTGCATTGCTGCTGCCGTCAAGCAGGCAAACATCGAACTGCGACAGCGGAAGAGATAGTCCGTCACCGGTTGCCTTAATATAGGCCTCCTTGCGCGTCCAGCATCGAAAAAATGCCGCCGCCCTCTCCGCCGCCGGAACATCCGCGAGTTGTCGTTGCTCATGGGCAGAAAAAAATCGGTGGGCGATGGCCTCCAATTCGAAGTCGCGCCGGATCTGTTCCACGTCCACTCCAATTTCGCGCCCGCGCGAGAAAGCACAGAGTGCGATCCCACCGGAATGAGACAGGTTGAAGTGGAGACCACTCTCAGCATGCGGCGGCCCCAGGAAAGGCTTCTCCTTTTCCGAGTAGGAAAAGCTTAGATTGTCCGGGCGCTCGCCCAAATATCCCGCCAGAATTGCGCGCAACAGAGCGCGCGTTGCGATGAAACGTTGACGGTCTCCGTCAAAATGAAACCGGGAAGCTCGCTGTCTTTCATCCGAAGAAAGCAGCTCCTGCCAATGCGATTCCTCAGACCGGATCGACTCCAGATCCACCCTCCACAGATGGACTTCGTCTTCGGGCAATGACAGCGGACCGAGAATCTTGAACCCGGAATTAGTGATGTTCATGGCCCGCCATTCGATCAGCGAGGCACCGCCTCGACGATTGCCCATGCCTGCGAAAGACTATTAGAACTGGGTTCAGCGAAGGATTCCCTCTTGTTTGATTATATGGTTGGATTATCGCTGAGAGTCGATTGTTCCGTTTCGTTTGCGGCGCGACGCCTCCGGCCTTCTGGAGTTTAGTTTTCGAGTCTTCGGAAACGAAACATGATCTAATAAAGCAAAGGTCTGGCCGACGTGGGGATCTACGCATGATTATGAAAAACACCACAACTCTGCTTGTTTGCCTGAATGCAGCGTTTTTCCTTTCCCCGGCGATTGCTCAGAACTCCAAGGGAACCTCTTCCCTGAATAAGGGGCCCGATCCTCTTCAAACTGTCACTAAGCCGATCACTCCGAAATCGGCTATGACGCACAAACCGTCGTCCGCGGGAGCGGCGATGCCAATGAGCAGCAGTAAGACCGATGCCGAACTCGCTAACCTTGAACGGCAAAACAGTAAGACGATCAAGGCGGGAACGAATAACCCAACGACTAACGCCAGAACCGCGAAGAGCAATCCGCCAAACCCCACGAAGGCCGCCTCCGGCAGCGGGTCCGGATCTGGAATCAATGCCCAGTATCAGAAGCCGCACATTCCAAAAAACTAGCTGTCTACCGCGAGCTAATTGGCGGGAGGTAGTTTGCCAACCGATGTTCCGGCGGGCAAAGCGGCCGTGTGATTTGCGGAAGGCAGGCTCTCGCGGACCACCGCCGTCTCGGTGATGCAATATTTCAGCAAACACCAGAGCGCGCGGAATCCATCTTTCCATTGAATTTTCTTGCCCTCTTCGTACGTCCGCCCCCAGTAACTGATACCGACTTCATAGATGCGCAACTTGCGCTTCGCAATCTTGACCGTGACCTCGGGTTCAAAGCCGAAACGTTTTTCCTGCAGCGGAATCGATTGGATGACATCTCGCCGAAAGACCTTGTAACAGGTTTCCATATCGCTGAGGTTGATGTTAGTGAGCGCATTGGAAAGTACCGTGAGTATCCAGTTGCCGACAGAATGCCAGAAATAGAGCACTCGATGAGGACGGGCGGAGAGAAACCGCGAACCATAAACGACGTCTGCTCTTCCTTCAATGAGCGGCTCGAGCAGGACAATATACTCGGCTGGATCGTATTCCAGATCTGCATCCTGAATGATGATGAAATCCCCTGTAGCGTCGTGAATGCCGCGATGCAGAGCCGCTCCTTTGCCCATGTTCTTGGGTTGCAGCAGGATTCTCATCTGCGGATGTGCGAGCTGCAACTCGCTGAGAATCTCCCGCGAGCCGTCACTCGAGCCATCGTCTACGCAGATGAGCTCAATTTCCAGCGGCACTGCAAGCACCCTCTCGACCACTTCACGCAGGGTGCTGCGCTCGTTGTAAACCGGCATGACTACGGAAAGTTTCATCTTTGGAATCGTAGTGTAGAGGAAAGTGTAGTGCAAATTCGAAGAAGTGCTCCGCAGTACTGAAAATTTTAAAATCTTCAATCATCATCTTCCATCGTCGGAAACGAACTTCATAACTCGCCGCGGGAATGGCATTCGTGCATCTGCGTTTTAGGAGCGGCGCAAGCGGGATAGCAAAATACTTTAGCTCTTTCCATAAACCTGCCGACAAATCCGCAGTTGTGGCAGCCCGCGTGCTACGAAATCCTGCTATCCCTTCCGCTCTGCAAGCATGTAAATTATTCAGGATCTATACCAAGCTGACAGTAGTTTTCTCCTAGGGTCTTTACCCTATAACATCGACCCGGTGGATATCGTTCGGAAGCCACCTTTTCCTTAGCAAAGGGCTTGGCACCCCTGATATCCGTCTCTGAGGCAGAATCTGTGGGGTGAGATTCCTCACTGTCCATTCGCCCGAGGATCCAAAACCTCTGACTATGCTGGCCTTTCCGCCTTTGGGCCCAGCTCCGGACGCAGCGAGGCGGCTTCCTTTGCTCCCCGGCAATACCCCCCAAATACCCTGAAATCAGCCGACTTCGCGCCACGTATGGCCTGTGGAAATGGCAGTTCGACCCGAGACGATGGTTTACGTCGGAGTGGCACGGTAGGTGCTATGAGTAACGCAAATACCACAGTTGTGCAAAAAGTTGATGTGAACTCAGACCAGGGGGCAGGGAATAGTGATGAACGAGCAGTCCGTTCGCTTAGGACCGCGCGAAAAAGAAATCGTCGAACTTCTTTTGCAAGGCTGTGACAACGCCGAAATCGCCAAACAATTAAAAATGGCTCGCAGAACGGTCAAGGCGCATTTCAATCGGCTTTTTCTCCGTTTCGGGATAACCGACGGAATCAAGCGAGTAAAACTCGCAACACTCTTATACCGGAGGCAATCATGTTCCCATACGAACGCTACGGAAACCGTATCCCGAGCGAAAGAGAACACCGTGTCATCGAACTAGTCGCGCAAGGTTTGAAAAACCGCGACGTGGCGAGCGAAATCGGCACTACCGAACACGTCGTCAAGAATTATCTGCGCGTCATTTACGACAAACTAGGGCTCTGGAATCGAGTTGAGCTGGCGCTGTGGTATGAATCGCGGCGGCAGGGAGCTGGCGTTCCGTCGGCAGTTGCTTAGATTTCTTGGTGGATCTGGAGCCGTCAAGATTCCCTCTTGGCGGCGCCTTTACTGACACCCGAAAGCTTGCAGATTACGCAGCCGCAATGCAGCGGCCGTCCCGCCTTTTCGAGCGGCAGCATCCAACAGCAATCGAGCCTGATCGCAACTCTTCGCTACGCCGTCTCCGCGAAGATACAGATCCGATAGCAGCATGGTTGCGCTCAAGTTCTGTTTTGCCACTGCCTTCCATAACCACTGCGCTGCCTGACGGCTGTCCCGTGCGCCGTTGCTGCCGTTAAGATATTTTTGTGCCATCGCCAGTTCCTCAGCGCCATATTGCTCAGATGCGCCGACCGAAGGATTGGGCGCGGCCGCAATCGGTTTTGGAGCCACTCGGGTTCTTGCCGGCGTGTTTCTTGCCATCAGATTTGCTGGTCTGGACGCTTTTTCAACCACCTTCTCTCGTCCGCCTGCGCTCGGCTGTTTTTGCGTCGGGACCTTCGGAGCGGCCGGCGTGTTTGAAGCGCTGCTGGCGGGGGCATGAGAAGCGTGCGCAGGCTGTGCAGGCGCGGCAGCCGGTGCAGCTGGCGGTCGATCCCCCGGAACCGGTCCAGAGTCGCTGGGAACCGGCACCGCTTGCGGCAACGAGGAAGGCGCCCCGCTGCTGCTCCAAAACGCCGAGTTCCCGCGCCATGTCATGTAGACCAGCAGGCCCAGGAGAATCGCGAGAATCACGCCACCATAAAGCCGATAATTGTGGCTGGCAGGTGCGGATTCATACTCGGAAAGTCCTTCGAAAGACGGCAAAGCAGAGGGCACGGGCCTCTGCCATATCTGCGCCCGCGCTTCTCGTTCCGCCATCTCGGTCTCATCGATCATTTCGCGATTGATTTTGTAATCGACCTCGCGATCAACTTCGTGATCAACCGCGTGGTCGACTTTGTAATCGATCTTGCGGTCGACTTCTTCGTATTGCGGGACGCTGTATGGCGGAGCACTGTATTGCGGAGCGTTATTTTCCGGCACCTGCGCTTCGGCTGGCAACCATTCTTCGGGAGGAATTTTTAGTTCTTCGGCCGTTCGACCTGATTCCGCAGCAGGGCCAACGTTTTCTTCCGGCCAACTTGAGAGGGGAGTGCCGCACATACCACAAAAACGTTGGAGAGCCCGATTGTGATGTCCGCACGAACCGCATATAAGATTTCGTTCTTCAGATCCGGCGGGTTCGGTGCGAGTTTTAATCTGTTCTTCTTTGCTAAGCGATTCATCGTGGTGTTCTATATATTCGGGAGAAAAGTCGTCGTTTTCTTCGGTTCGCGAAAAGACCTCGCCCGCCTTACCTTCACCTTTAAGCTCTTTCACCAGTTCAGAAACAGCTTCGGCACGTTTTTCCGGAGGGCTGGTGAAATACACCTCAGCCCATCGTCCCATATGGGCTCCCAGCAAGGGATTCAGGAGGGGGTTCAGCTCGGGGTCAGGCAGCACTTCTGCGTGAGATTGGTCTTTAAATTGTGACAAGGTGATCGATTCTCCGGAGCGGGCGATAGATATGATTGCACTCCCGGGGCACAAGGTTGTCAATTCTTGCGACTCAAAATAACGCGATTAGCCTGTAAATTTCAATTGCAGGCTCTACGGGAGGCCGATTCAAACTGGTCTAGTTGAGCGTCGCGCTGGCTGGCGAATCTCCCATTCGCGGTTTTGCCGTACAGTTCGGACCCCTGGCAATAATACAAGGCTGTGTGGGTGTCGATCCACACCTGGGCTTCGGGATTGCCTTTGTCCTCCGGTGTATCCGGGGCTTCCGCCAACCCGACTGCGATCAAGAATTTATCGAACGCCGAAAGATCCGCGTTGGGCGCGGCCCTGCGCCGAGCAGTGCCCGCACTCCCGTTTCTGCCTCCTGTAGCCCCCACCGAGTGATCTGACAATATGCCCCATCGGATTACTCCGGCCACCAGGAGGATCGCCAATGCGAGGTAGAAGTCACCGCGACGCGCGCGCCAGAAGCGCGTGAGTGCGCTGGGTGATTGGGTCTCCGCCAGAGCTGCTAGAAAATCCCGAGCTTTAGCTGCGGAACCCCATGTGCCATCCGGCCCTGCAATCTCCGTCAACGTGCGCGACACGGGCTCGATTGTGTGGCGGGATGACGCGAGCGCGCGAGTGGCTTCCACCTTTTCGTTGGCGCCGACAGGGCTGGATTGTGACACTTCTGCCTCCCCATCCTCCCAGTTGGGTGGGGTGTGCCGGTGCGGAAAGCCAAGGTCCGCCTCCGCCGCGTCACTGGCGGCGCCGAAAGCACCGTGCAGTCCAAGGGCATCGGGCGGCGGCATCGCTTCATTTCCGTGCACCGCCTGTTGCATGTGCCAAGCGGACGCAAATTTACTTTGCATGCTTGCATGATCGCTGTCACTGACTTTGGGCGCACCGCACTTTCCGCAGAATTGTTCTTCTTCTAGAACTTTGCCGCCACACTTCCAGCAGACTGTTGCCGACTCTCCGCTTAGTGCCGCAGGACCCGTCGTTGCTTTAGACGCCGGTAGGGTTGCCTCCTCGGAAGCCGTCAGATTCGGTTGCAGCTTTTCAATCGCGGCCATCATCGACGACCGTTCTGCCGCCATCGATTTTTTCAGCGCCGTTTCCGAAGCCCGGCCAATGGCCTCAGTGACTAATCCAGCCATCAGCTGGCAGGTGTGTATATCCTGCTCCACGAAGCCTTGCAATCGATCGAAATAAAGTTCAAGCGCTCCGACAATATTGCCATCGTGATAAACCGGTACGGCGACGAGTGATTGAATCCCGCGAGGATGGCATAAATCCGGATCGAACAAAAATTCTATATTTACATCCGGAGTGCGCAGCACTTGCCCGGTTTTCACACACATGGCACAGATCGCTTTTTCCAGGGGAATTTCGCTGCCGGGCGGCAGAGCCGAAGGGCCCGCCCCAGCGTGATATCGTATGGTTTTTCCATCCTGAATCGCGATTCCAGCTCCGCTCGCATGGGTCATGCGGGCGATCCTCTCCGCCACTACCGCCATCGCTTCATCCGACTGCAGATGGCGAATCTGGATCTGGTGCTGAGCTTCCACAATTTGCGCGAGAGTGAGGGTGTAGTCGGTGTCCTCCCGCGTTTCGGCGGGACGCGGCAGACTTTTTTGCAGTTCAAACTGACTTGCTGCCTCTTGCTGCCGGAGCTGCTCGCTTTGCAGTTCCAGGCTCGCTTCCATTTTTCGTACTCGGCGGTTGTGCTCCTGCAGTACAAATGCGGCTTCTAACAGCTTTGAAAAACTCTGCTCGTCGAGACCGGGATTGTTTTTCTGGTCGGTCACAGTTTCGGCCTCTGGCAGCCAGGACCCTTACCGCGGTAAATCCAGTCTGTATTCTAGTTTAATTCCTTCATTCCGGAACCTTTTCGCATGGGCACGCTACAAGTTACTCAGGTAAGCGTAAAGGTAACCGTAAGATCGATAAGGCACTGAAGGTCCCATTTCGGGAAAGGTGAACGTCCCCGATTCGCTCTGCGTGCGGAGCCTGTAGCGAGTGCTGTCGCCCATAGACAACACTTGACCATCCGAACTTTGTCGCTTTCTGCCCGCCCAAAATAGGAATCATTCGGCCGGTGTGATTTTCTACTTTCGTTAAAAGATCCTAAGCGCTTGTCCCCAAGTGTTAGCACGCATTGGTCTTAAATAAATCAGATGGCAGGCGAAACTTTGGCGAAGTAGGTGCAACGATGCAAGCGTTCGCTGGGACAGAAGCTAGGTTATCCAAAACGTTGAGAGGAGACTCAAGTGACCGAAATGAGCGCAATAAAAGTGACACCCAGAGATCAGCAGGTATTGGATCTGCTGGTTCAAGGCTGCAGCAACAAAGAGATTGCCGGCCAACTCAGTATCAGCCCGCGCACCGTTAAACAGCACTTACGAACGCTTTTTCTGCGCGCTGGCATTCGCGATGGGCGCAAGCGCGTGAAGCTCGCGATCGCCGCCTTCGAGAATCAGGAGTTAGTCTCATGATGCCACGCGAAGGATTAACCGAAAAAGAAATCCGGGTCGCCGAGCAAGTCTGGCAGGGCCTCACCAACCGTGAGATTGGCAATCTTATGGGTACGTCCGAACAGGTCATCAAGAATCACCTGCGCAGCACATTCGATAAGTTGGGGGTCTGGACCCGGCTTGAGCTGGCCATGTACGTCGCCACCCATGGAGGAAAAAGCTGGGCTGAGGATTCTCAAACTGCTGCGATGTCCTTGCGGTACACAGCGGCTCCGTGATGGTATTTCCGGCGAAGTTTCTTTTCGATCCTTGCCGAAAACTTTCGCGGTTTTACGATCGCTGCTGACTTCACCGAAGCTGGAAATGCTTCGGTCTACTTAGTTCATTTGCTAAAGTTCTGCAAAACGTTTGCGCCAAAACTTTTGTAGGTCGGTCAGCTCTATCGTAAAACCTTCAAAGTCATAGACTTATAAAATTGTCGCCTCGGCCCATAAATTGCACTGAGGAAGCCCGGCCCGGGTAAGCGGTCTCCTGTAAGTTCATTAGGAGGCGACAATGCGGGATGGGATGGTAAATGTCCTACAAAGAAACCTTCTGGATGGCTTGCGATTCAACTGAGCAGCTGCGGGCAGAGTATGGGCCTTTTCATACGCGCGCCGAAGCGGAGCTCGAGGCCCGAAAACTGGGATTCAGTTACTTACTACGCTACGAGCACCTGCTCGACGAGCGCGAGGAAATACAGGAAGTGCGATGCATCTTCCTGGAATTGCCGGGTTCTGTTGCGCCGGAACCGGCTGCCACCAGCCTCCACACCCGCTGCGCTACCTGCGGTGCCTGCGCTACGCACATCAAGCCCTGGCAAGCGGAAGTGTGGGCCGATATCCACGAGTTTGAGCATTCGCGTCATCGCGTCCGGTTGTTCGAACACGCGCGCGGCAAGGGCCTTAAGGAGATCGGTGGCTGGCGGGATACCTTCCCGAAGGGTCTTCCACCTTCGTCAAACGGCTACCGTTAGTTCGCTGGCCGCGGCGCGGTCTACAAACCAGATCAGCTTCCCATCGGTGGGTTGCACCAGCTTGGACGGATACTTCTCAGGCGCGGCGCTGCCTTCCAGCACCTCATGCAACGCACTGGCTTTATCCATTCCACTCACCAGAAAGAAGACGCGACGCGCCGCATTCAGAACCGGCAACGTTAACGTGATCCGGCTGGTATTCAGCTTCTCTACCCAGTTCGCCACCACCAGGCGTGATTTCTCTCGCAATGCAGGGCTCTCGGGAAACAGTGATGCTGTATGGCCGTCCGGCCCCATGCCCAGAAGAATCAAATCGAAGCGCGGGAATTCCCCAGCTTTTAAGGTGAAAAAGCTTCGTATGATTTCCTCGTATGCGTCGGCTGCGGCCGTGGCGTCCGCTAGTTCGGAGGGCACTCGAAAGATGTTGGCTGCTGGCACAGGCACGCGTGAAAGCAGCGTCTCCTGCACCATGCGGTAGTTGCTATCGGCATCGGTGGGAGGAACGTGACGCTCGTCTCCCCAGAAAAAAAAGATCTGATTCCATGGCAGGGTGGCGCTGGCGTTCGCCGCAACCAGCGTGTACAGGTTCTTCGGAGTCGATCCGCCGGCCAACGCAATGGTAAATCGTCCTCGCTCGGCGATCGAATCAGTCGCCGCGCGTATGACTTCCTCTCCCGCGGCCTGGAAAAGATCCTGCGGAGTGGTTAAGCGGCGGACCTCCACACTCTTGCTCATGACACACCTGCAGGCACGGCTGTTGATTTTGCCACGGCACAGCGAGCCGCCCCAATCAGCCCGCTCTTGTCGTTGGTGATGACTCGCACCGGAATGGCCTGAAGTAGCGAACGAAGCCGGCCTTTTTCCAGAAACGCTCTCATGAACTCCGGGCCTGTAAGTTTCGGCAGGATCTTCGGAGAGATTCCACCGGCCAGAAAAACTCCTCCAGTGGCCATAGCTTTCAGCGCGAGATTTCCAGCCTCCGCGCCGTAAACCGAAATCCAGAGTTCCAGGGCTTGTTCCGCCAGCCGATTGCTCCCGGCGAGCGCTGCTTGCGAAATCACCGCCGCGGAATCTTTGTTGAGTTGTGCAGCGAAGCCCGCTGTTTCTTGGGCCGTGCCTTTGCCGCGCAGAAAGTCATATACGCTCACCAGTCCCGGGCCGGAAATTACCCGCTCGTAGCTGACGTGGCCGCATTTACTGGCCAGAAACTGCAATAGTTCGATCTGCAATTGGCCTTGCGGCGCGAAGTCCGCGTGGCCTCCCTCGCAGGCAAAAACCTCGTGTTCTTTGCCATTCCAGAACAGTCCAGCCTCGCCCAGACCGGTGCCCGGCGCGATCACCGCCTGATTGCCGACAGAACGGGGGACATCATTGAGAGAAGTGAAGTCTTCCGCGCCGAGCCCGCCAATGCCCCAAGCTGTAGCTTCCAGATCATTGATGAGAAGCGTAGCCGGAACTTGAATCTGCTGCGCCAGAACGGATTGCTCGATGACCCACGGAAGATTTGAAGTTTCGACGCGCCCGTTGCGCACCGGGCCCGCAATTCCAAAGCAGGCAACTTCCGGTCGTGTGCCAGAGTCTTTGATGAACTTCGTAACGATATCGCCCAGGCGGCTGTAATCGCGGCTTGGAAAAATGCTTTCACAGGTGAGACGAAGCTTGCCATTCTGGGTCTGAAAATATGCCAGTCGAGCGTTGGTACCTCCAATGTCGCCGGCTAAAATCATTTCTCGAAGTTCCTCCAGCGACGGCCGTCGCGTTCGAGAAGTTCATCGGAATCCTTCGGTCCCCATGTTCCCGCCGGATAGTTCGGGAAATTTCGCGGCGGCAGCGCCTTCCACAAGTCCAGTACCGGATTCACCACGCTCCAACCCGCTTCCACCATGTCCGCGCGCTGAAACAGAGTCTGATCGCCGATCATGCAATCGTGCAGCAGGCGCTCATACCCCGTGCTCGGCTGCTTTCCAAAGTATTCCTGATATTCGAAGTTCATGTCGACCGTTCCGAGTCGCATGACCGGGCCCGGAACCTTTGCCGCGAATTGCAGAGAGATGCCTTCCTCCGGCTGAATGTGAAGCACGAGTTGGTTCGGCATCAGATGTTCGACGGAAGTATCGCGAAACAGCACAAATGGCGCTTGCCGGAACTGAATCACAATGTGGGTATTGCGCGCCGGCATTCGTTTCCCCGTGCGCAGATAAAACGGGACGTCCGCCCATCGCCAGTTGTCGATTAGCAACTTCATCGCGACGAAAGTCTCTGTGCGCGAATCCGGGGCCACGTCGGGTTCCGAACGGTACGCGGGAACATGTTCACCGCTCACCGCACCATCGCCATATTGCCCGCGCACGGACCGGACCAAAACCTCCTCATCGCTGATGGGCTGGATCGCGTGCAGGATCTTGGCCTGCTCATCACGCACCGCGTTCGCGTCAAACGAAATCGGCGGCTCCATCGCGGTCAAGCTGATCAGCTGCATGATGTGATTCGGCACCATGTCTCGCAACGAGCCGGCATGATCAAAATAGCTGCCGCGACCTTCGACGCCAACGGTTTCCGCCACCGAAATCTGTACGTGATCGATGTAGCGGCGGTTCCATATGGGCTCAAAGATTCCGTTCGCGAACCGGAATGCCATGATGTTCTGAACCGTCTCTTTGCCGAGGTAATGGTCGATGCGATAGATCTGCTTCTCGTCTGCAACTTTCAGGATTTGCTGATTCAACGCTTTGGCCGATTCCAGATCGTGACCGAACGGCTTTTCGATGATCACTCGTCGCCAGTGATCATTGTTTTGTTCCAACAATCCATTGGCCGCAAGTTTCTCCACCACGGGCCCAAAATAATTTGGCGCCGTCGCCATGTAATAAAAAACATTTTGATGGGTTGAGTGTTCCTGATCGATCTTGCTCAGCTGTGCTTTGAGCTCAGGGTAAAGTTTGTCGTCGTTGAAGTCGCCGGCAAAATAGTAAAAGCGTTTCGAAAAGCTCTCCCAGAGGGAGTCCTGAATGCAGTCGCCGCAGTATTGCTTGATCGCTTCGTAAATCTTCTTACGAAAATCCTCATCCGACATTTGGCTTCGCGCTACCCCGAGCACTGCAAATTCTTTGGAGAGCAAATCGGCGCGGGCCAGGTTATAGAGCGCTGGGATCAGCATGCGCGCCGTGAGATCGCCGGCCGCGCCAAAAATCACCATGATGCAAGGGTCGCCTTGCTTGCCAACCCTCGGTAGCGTCGCTGTAGGTTTTTCCGCCAACTGAGCCATATATGGTCCTTCGCAATTCTACCGAGCCATTATGCTGTCTTCTTGATTTTTCCCGCCGCGCCACCCGAGCCCTCGCCGGCTTCCACATGCCCACCGAACTTTTGCCGCATCGCGGAAAGCATTTTCTCCGCAAAGGTGTGTTGCTGCCGCGACCGAAATCTTGTGTACAAGGCTGCCGTTAAAACCTCGGCGGGTACAGCCTCTTCGAGTGCCGCCTGAATCGTCCATCGCCCCTCGCCAGAATCCTGCACGTAGCCTTCGTATTCCGAGAGTGTAGGATTCTCCGTCAACGCCATCGCCGTCAAATCCAGCAGCCACGAACTGATCACACTCCCGCGACGCCACACCTCCGCGATATTCGGAAGATTCAGATCGTAGCGGATGTTTTCCGGAAGATCTTTGCTGGTTGCATTCTTGAAGATGTCGAAGCCCTCGGCATACGCTTGCATGAGGCCGTATTCGATCCCGTTGTGCACCATCTTCACAAAGTGTCCCGAACCCGATGGTCCGCAGTGAATATATCCTTCCTCCGCTGTCCCACCCAACTTCTCGCGCCCAGGAGTACGCGGGATGTCGCCCCTTCCGGGTGCGAGAGTTTTGAAAATTGGATCGAGCCTTTGCACCGCTTCATCAGGCCCGCCAATCATCATGCAGTAACCGCGTTCAATGCCCCACACCCCGCCGCTGGTCCCGACATCGACATAATGCAGCCCTTTTTTCTTCAGTTGCTCGGCGCGGCGCACGTCATCTTTGAAGTAAGAGTTGCCGCCGTCGATGATCGTGTCGCCAGCTTGCATCTGCTCTGCCAGCTTCTGCACCGTTTGCTCTGTGGCATTGCCCGAAGGAACCATCACCCAGACGGCACGCGGCGCTTTGAGCTTTGCGACCAGGTCTTCCAGCGACGAGGCTCCGCCAGCACCTTCACCGGCCAGTTGCTTCACCGCATCCGCGCTTAAATCAGAAACGACCAGTTGATGTCCGCCGCGCATCAGTCGACGTGTCATGTTCGAGCCCATGCGGCCCAGACCCACCATTCCCAACTGCATCGGTTTGCTCCTTAGAAATTGCCGCCGAAATTGCTGCAATCAAAATGCACGAAAAATCTTCTCCACCAGAAAACTATTCCAGCGCCTCTTGAACGGCCTTGGAAAGTCTTGCCAGCCCCGCATCGACATCTTTTCCAAGATGCACCCGCAGTGCACGCCTTCCGCGTTCGGCCAGCACCTGAAAGTCACCGCGGGCTTGCGCCGCTTTCACAATTCCGAAAGTGTATTTCTGCTCCGGAACCGGCAAATCGACAGCATCGTCGCAGGTAATCTGCAGAAACACTCCGGAATTAGGCCCGCCTTTATATGCCTGGCCCGTCGAATGCAGAAAGCGAGGTCCGAAGCCGAGACACGTTGCCACATGCTTTCTATCACGCACCTCATGACGAATCGTCTGCAAGCTCTTCTCGTGAGCATCATCCATCTGTACGTAAGCGAGCAAAGCAAAATAATCGCCGCCATGGATGCGTCTCAGATGAGCTCTCAAGTAACTGAGGATAGATTTCTCTGATCCTGCAGCTTTAGCCAGGTCTGCAGCATTTTTCTCGTCAGTGAAAAGTTTGATGCCGTCTTCTTCTAGGATCGGCTTCTCTTCCGGCAGCGAGCCTTTCTCTTCATATTGCGACGTCAAAGACTTCGTCGCGATTTTACTGGCTTCGACGTCAGGCTGATTGAAAGCGTTAATCCCAATGATGGACCCTGCGACCGCAGTAGCAATCTCCCAGCGGAAGAATTCCGCTCCCAGGTCGTAAATGTCAGCCATTGAAATGCGCACGACCGGATGGCCAGCCTTTTCCAGAGCGGCGAGCTTGGTCTCGCAGCGAGCTTCCGTCGCGTGTTCTGTGTGAATGTAGGCGAACACTCGATCGTTCCCGTAAACCTCTGGCGCCCCCAGCTCTTCGCGGTCGACTGGGATGATTCCCTTTCCTTCTTTGCCCGTGGATTCCGCTAGTAACTGCTCAAGCCATGCACCCAGATCAGAAATATCCGGAGACGTAACGATCGTGACCTTATCGCGACCAGCAATCGCCGCCGTTCCCAGAATAATTCCCAGCACCGCGCCGGGATTTTGTTCAACGCTTGCGCCCGGGCTGCACGCTTTGACCATCTCTTGCGCGCGATCTAGAAACTTCTTGGTATCGATTCCAATCACCGCCGCCGGCACCATACCAAAATGCGAAAGCACGGAGTAGCGGCCCCCAATCGATGGCCGTCCGAAGAAGATGTGGCGGAATTGGTCGCCCTCCGCGACTGTTTGCATTTTCGAGCCGGGATCGGTGATGGCCATGAAGTGGCTGCCCGCCTTATCCGCACCCACCACCTGCTTGGTCCGTTCGAAAAAATATTGTTTGAATATATTCGGTTCCAGCGTGCTTCCCGACTTGCTGGAAACGATGAAGAGGGTTCGCGCAATATCGATTTTGTTTTCGAAAGCCTTGATCTGCGCAGGGTCAGTGGAATCGAGCACATGCAGATCGGGATAACCCGCGGACTTGCCGAATGTCATGCGAAGAACTTCTGGGCCCAGGCTCGAGCCCCCCATTCCCAGTAGCATCGCGTCCTTGAATCCAGCGCTCCACACTTCTTTAGCGAGATTCCGCAATTCCACCGGATGAGAAAGCTGGTCTTCGACGATATCCAGCCACCCCAACCAATTTGCCTCGTCGGTGCCCGTCCATAGCGAGGCGTCGCGCCCCCAAAGGCGTTGCATCTTCTTATTGGACTGCCAATCGCTGATGCCTGCCTTAACCGACGCAGCGAGACTTTCCGGCAACGAAGATTTCAATCGGCTCAAGCTTTCTTTCCTTTTTCTTCAACGCTCTTTTCCACTGCGCCCAGCAACTTATGAAATGCGTCGGCGAACAACTTCACTCCATCGGTCGTCAACTTCGTCGTAACTTCCTTCATGGAGATTCCGCTCTTGGCCAGATCGTCCATCGTCTTTCTCGCGCCCGGCACGTCTTCCGTCAGACTGTTGCGCACTTTTCCATGATCGCGGAACGCATCGATCGTGGCTGGCGGCATCGTGTCCACCGTGTTCGGTCCGATCAATTCTTCCACATACATCACATCGCGGTAAGCGGGATTCTTCGTGCTGGTACTCGCCCACAGCACGCGCTGCGTCTGAGCACCCTTCGCAGCCAGCGCTTCCCAACGAGGACCGCTGAAAATTTTCAAGTAGGTCTGATAAGTCAGCTTGCCATTGGCGATCGCAACTTTTCCTTTCAGGCTCTTCAGCAAATTCTGCTGCTGCGGGTCCGTAGTGGATTTCAACTTTTCGTCGATCATGGAATCCACCAGCGAATCGATGCGGCTGATGAAGAAGCTGGCAACTCCCGCCATCTTTTTCAAATTTCCTCCGCGCTTCGCCAAGTCCTCAACCCCCGCTACGTAAGCCTCCGCAACTTTCTCGTAGACTTCCTGCGCGAATAGTAGCGTTACGTTGATGTTGATGCCTTCACTGATCAGTTGACGAATCGCCGGAATTCCTTCCGCCGTTCCCGGAACTTTGATCATCACGTTTTCCCGGTTTACGGTTTTCCACAAGCGGCGGGCTTCGTCGAGAGTTTTCTGAGTTTCCAGCGCGAGCAGGGGCGAAACTTCCAGGCTGACGTAGCCATCACGATAGTTCGAACTCTCGTACACCGGCTTCAGTATGTCGGCTGCGTCCTGAATATCACGGATCGCGATCTGCTCGTAGCGCGCCGTCGCATCCAGATCACGTCGCGTCGCCAGATCCTTCAACATATCGTCGTACAGTGAACTGTCGGCGATCGCTTTTTCGAAGATGGACGGATTTGAGGTCATCCCGCGAAGACCGTCTTCCTCGATCATCGTCTTCAGCTTTCCGCTGGTTAACAGGTCGCGCCTGATGTAGTCGAGCCACATGGATTGTCCATAGCTCAGCAAGGCCTTAAGGGGATTCGTAGCTTTTGCGTTTTCCAAAACTGCGGTGGGTTGCATAAATTCTCCTGAGTACCGACGGCGGACGTCCTGTTGATGAAACTTAAGATTAATTTACAGCGAAAGGACGCAGACCTATTTTTCGCCAATGGCCTTGCGAGCTTCCGCCACAACTGCCTCCGCGGTGAAACCGAAAAACTTCAGCAGGTCCTTCAACGGGGCCGAGGCACCGAAACGATGCATGCCGATTTTGCGCCCCTTCAAGCCGACGTAGTGCTCCCATCCAAAAGTAGATGCCATTTCGACCGACACTCTTGCTGTCACTGCGGCTGGCAGAACGCTTTCTTTGTACGCCACATCTTGATGGTCGAAAATTTCCCACGAGGGCATGCTCACCACCCGCGCCTGTACGCCGTCTGCCTTGAGTTTTTCGTAAGCCTCCACACATAGCGAAACTTCGCTACCGGTGCCGATCAAAATTACTTCCGGTTTGCCATTCGCCGCTTCAGCCAGGATGTAACCGCCCTTCGCCGTGCCTGAGGCCGCATTGTATTTTGTTCGATCAAGAGTGGGCAGGGGTTGGCGCGTCAACACCAGTGCGGTGGGCTGGTTCTGCAGCTGTGCAATGATCTTCCACGCTTCCACTACTTCATTCGCATCCCCGGGGCGCAGCACAATCAAATTCGGCATCGCGCGCAACGATGCCAACTGTTCGATGGGTTGATGCGTTGGACCATCTTCCCCCACTCCAATCGAATCGTGCGTGAAAACAAAGATGGAAGGAATTTCCATCAGCGCCGCCAGGCGTATGCTGGCGCGCATGTAGTCGCTGAAATTAAAGAAAGTAGCGCCGAACGCGCGAATCCCGGAAACCACAAGCCCGTTCACACTCGCAGCCATGGCATGTTCGCGGACGCCAAAATGCAAATTCCGTCCCCCATAGCTCCCGGGTTGAAAATCCCCCGCGCCTTCAAACTTCAGTGTGGTTTTATTAGAAGTCGCCAGGTCAGCCGATCCGCCTATGATCCACGGAATATTTTGGGCCAGCACGTTCAGCACCTTGCCGGAACTATCGCGCGTCGCCACGCCTTTCGCATCGGCGGGAAACGTCGGTAAATTCTTGTCCCAGCCCGCAGGCAACTCACGGCGTTGCATCAGGTGCAGTTGCTCCGCGAGTTCCGGATATTTTTGCGAATACCCCGCATACATCTTCGACCACTGAGCGTGTTCCTCTTTGCCTCGCTTGCCAATTCCATCCTGGAAGTGCTCACGAACCCCTTCCGGCACCAGAAACTTTGCGTCTTCCGGCCAGCCATAAAACTTCTTCACCAGCCGCACTTCTTCCTCGCCCAACGGTTCTCCATGAGCGGCGTTTGAATCCTGCTTATGCGGCGAACCGTAGCCGATGTGGCTGTCCACAATGATCAGTGTGGGTCGGTCCGTCGTTTTCTTGAAAGTCTCAAATGCGCGTGCCAACATGTCCAGATCGTTCGCGTCGGCGACGCGCGTCACGTTCCATTGATAGCCGATAAAGCGGGTGGCCACGTCTTCGCTGAACGACCAGTTCGCCGGACCGTCCAGCGTGATGTGGTTGTGATCGTAAATCCAGCAAAGGTTCGAAAGCTTCAGATGACCCGCTAGCGAGGCCGCTTCGCCGCCAATCCCTTCCATCAAATCGCCATCGGAACAGATGGCATAAACGTTGTAGTTGAAAACCTCGAAATCCGGCCGGTTGAAATTCGCCGCCAACCACTTAGCGCCGATTGCCATTCCCACGCTGTTTCCCACGCCCTGGCCCAGCGGGCCCGTCGTAGTTTCAACACCAGATGTGACGTGTGACTCAGGATGCCCTGGAGTGCGACTGCCAAGCTGGCGGAAGCGTTTGATTTCCTCCAACGGCACCGCCAGCTCTTTAAGAACCTGGTTGTTCTCGTCGACCTCGCGCACCCCTGCCAGATAAAGCAGGGCGTAGAGCAGCATTGAGGCGTGCCCGTTCGACAAGACGAACCGATCCCGATTCAGCCATGTAGGATCCGCCGGATCGTAATTCAGAAACTCTTGCCACAGCTCATAGGCCACCGGAGCTAGGCCCATGGGCGCCCCGGGATGACCGCTGTTGGCCTGTTGAACGGCATCAATCGCCAAAGTTCGGATCGTGTTGATGCTGAGTGTGTCCAGTTGCTTGCCCGTTACCACCGCTTGTTCACTGGCTACCATCCGACGCGTACTCCTCCCAGGGACAACGCTTTCATTTACGTGGGTTGTTCCACTGGCTTTGTCTTATTAGAGTTCCGAGGACAGCAAAGGGTTTCAGATACGCCCCGAGTGTATCAATTTCTTGCGGAGCCGTGTCGGATCATCTGTGTAAAAAGAAGATGAACGGGAGGAAATTTGTTGACGAGCAAATGCAAGGAACAACGGAGAGGAACGCCTACTTGAGAAGTTGAAGGTAGCTGCTGTTATCGCTCGAGGAGCGAATGGTTTCCTGCACATACTTCAGAAACTGGCGAAGATTTTCTTTCCCCGCAGGCTCCATATTGGCGAAGCGAATGCGAACCCCGGCCGAAGCGCTCCGCGTGACCACGCCGTTCAGTGCAAGGCCTTTGACCCAAACCTTGCCACTCGCCACCCAGAGACCGATTTCGACCTTTGATCCGCCACTGATGTGAGCCGCCGTTTCCACCTGGCATCCACCCATGCTGGTATTCGAAAGGTTTCCCCAAAAGGGAACGTCGCTATCATTGACCCGCAACTCAACGGCGACGAAGCATTTGATCCTGGGATGACGCCGCCGATCTTGACCCAGGTTCGACCCGAAGATATCGGGCTCGAACGGAGGCACCGGCGAAGTCGAAGGAGGCAGCGGCTGTGGCACGGGCTCGGGAATTTTCGAGTCGCGCGGTGCAGCGCCGGAAGCATTCTTGATTTCAAGCATCGCAGCCAGCAGAGCTTGCTCTCGCCGATCGGGTGAGGCATCGCGATAGACTTGCAGTAATTTGCCGAGGTTTTTCGCCAGATCAGGGTCGGCCAGCAATCCTGTCCAATCCTTCCCCACGGCTCCGCTGGATTTTAAATCTGTCATCTGATTTCGCTTGGCGAGAGTGTGCCGCCATGGGCCCTAACGTTTTCCAAGACCCGGTTCTAGCTTGTACCTTTGGTTATCAGGGCACAAGATGACCTAAGTTACATGCGCAGTCCTTCGTCAGTCGTCTATCTCGATCACTCTCGGCAAGTAACCCAACCCTAGGGCGCTTCGAATGCCACCTGCACCAATTCCGTGGTTTCCTGGCCCCCCGGTTGAAACCTCCATTTCCGCACCGCTTCCGTTGCCGAGTCTAGAAAGACTGGATTACCCCCTAGTATCCGGGTCGACTTAACGGTTCCGTTGCACCGAACCACAACCTCTATCTTTACGATGCCCTTCATCCGTCCGCGCTTCGCCAATTCCGGATAAACCGGTACTGATTTCTCGATTGCTCTCCTCTCCTGATGATTCTGCGCCAGTGCGACATCCACCGGAAAACACGTTATCGAGAGAACGGTTGCGGCCAGGAGCGTGTGAAGATAGCGCATGTGCCAACCCCGCTTCGACTCTATCGGGATAGAGTGCGCTGCCCAACGAACGAAGGTATCTTCATAGCGGGAATTCGCGCCGAGAGTTGACCTTCTTCGTTCTCGTGGCATCCAAGACCTCGATTCTTAATCGCTGCACAGATGCCCAAGCTTTTCGTTTTTGCATCCCTCAAAGCCTTAAGTGAATCAATAACAAGGCGTTAGGATCGAACATGGCGCGTTATAGTAGGCGTGCAATAAGATAAGGTCGCTTTGCAAACTCTATAATGGAACTCTATTCAGAACGGAACATGCACGTCGCCGCACCTCTCTTGAATCGCTTTTTCGCTTGTACCTTGATTGTCCTATCGTCTACCGCACTCCTTGGCGCCCAGAATTCAACGTCTTCTTCTCCGCCATCACTGCCTGGCTCTTTTCTGCAGGGATCGCAAAGCCCGTTTAGCGGCAGCGAGCCGGAAGGCAAAGCTACCGCCGATGTCCTGCCACTAAGTTTTCAGGATGCCATCGACCGCGGCCTGCGTAACAATCTCGGGCTTCTCATTTCCGGCGATCAGGCTCTAACCGCGCGCGGCGAACGATGGAAGGAACTCAGCAACCTACTGCCAAATCTCCAGGCTCGACTTCAGGAAGATGTCCAAACTCAGAGCCTCGCGGCCTTAGGCTTCCGCGGCAACCTCTTTCCGTTCCCCCTTCCGCGCATTATTGGCCCGTACAACTACTTTGATCTGCGGGCCTCACTCTCCCAGTCGGTTTTCAATTTTCGGGATTTAGAGCAGGAACGAGCCGCCTCCGAGCGATTAAAATCCGCTCAGTACAGCTATAAGGACGCGCGCGAGCTGGTGGTGCTGGCCGTAGGGAATGCGTACCTGTTGGCGATTGCGTCCGCCGCCCGCATCGAGACCACGGACGCGCAGGTGCAGAACGCTCTCGCCCTCTTCAACAAAGCTACCGACCAGCAAAAAGCCGGGCTCAGTCCGGCGATTGATACCCTCCGCTCGCAGGTCGAATTACAAACCCGCCAGCAGCAATTGATCGCCGCGCGCAATGATTTTGCCAAACAGAAACTATCCTTGGCTCGCATCATCGGCCTCCCGCCCGGTCAGGAATTTGTCCCTCACCGAGAAAGCCCCCTACGAAGCTCTCACTCCACTTCCGATCGAAGTGTACCTCCAGCGCGCCTATACCTCCCGATCGGACTACCAGTCCGCGCAGTTGCAGCTCCGGGCGGCGGAGTTTCCCGCCGGCCGCTGCCGCCGGCCGCTATCCGACTCTAGGTGTCGACGCGAATTTCGGCGACATCGGCGTCAACCCTTCCCAGTCCAACGGAACTTGGCAAGTGAACGGCGGCCTCAATATCCCCATCTTCGCTGGCGGGAAAGTTCACAGTGATGTCTCGAAGCCGATGCTCAACTCAAGCAGGCGCGTTCCCAGCTCGGCGACCTCCGCGGCCGAATCGATTACGAAGTCCGCTGCGCATTGCTGGACTTGATCTCTGCCGCCGACCAAGTGAAAGTCGCGCAAAGCTCGGTAGAGTTAGCGGAGGCAGGCCCTTACCCAGTCCCAAGATCGATTTGCCGCCGGGGTCACAGACAATCTGCGAGGTAGTGCAGGCGCAAGAGTCCGTCGCCAGCGCCCATGAAAGTTACATCCAAAGCCTCTACGCGCATAACCTGGCCAAAGTCGAACTGGCCCGCGCCATCGGCGATGCGGAACAGGGTGTGAAACGATATCTGAAAGGCGAACACAATAGACTTATGGAACCGACGACGCAAAGCCCGCCCTCCGCACCGCCGGAGCCAGTCTCCGAATCGCCGCACCACAACCTCTTGCCCGCCACGGAGCGGGACTTCCGACCCGTCCCTCGCGCGCACCCAGCCCCGGATTCCGCATCGCTATCGTCATCGGCATTGTCGTCCTGCTGGTTGTGGATTCTTCGTTTATCGCTATGTCACCAGCTACGAATCCACCGATGATGCCCAGGTGGATGGCCACATCAACTCCGTCAGCCCACGCATTTCCGGCCACGTGATCAAAGCTTGACGTCCAGGACAATCAGTATGTGCAGGCGGGCACAGTGTTGGTGGAAATCGATCCCGCCGACTATCAGGTTGCGTACGAAAAGCGCAAGGCGGATTTCGAAGACGCCCAGGCTACTGCCGTCAGCCGCCGGAGTCGATGTCCCCATCACTTCGGTCAGCACCACCAGCCAGTTTCGTCCTGCCGAGGCCGAGTGTCCAGCGCACGCGCGCCGGAATCGCAGCCGCAAGGCAGCAACTGGAAGCTGCCAAGGCGCAACTCGAACAGGCCGAGGCCAACAACGTGAAAGCCCAGAACGATCTCGGTCGCTACAAGCAACTCGTCGACAAGCAGGAAATTTCTCAACAGCAGTACGATCAGGCCGTCGCCGCCGCCCGAGCCAGCGCTGCCGCGGTCGAATCCGCTCGCGCCAACGCTGATGCCGCCCAGCAGCAGGTGACCCAGGCCCAAGGCAAGCTGCTGCAAGCCGCAAGCGAATTGCAGCGAACGCCAGACTGCTCCCAAGACAAATGGCAAGTGATTCGTGCCAAGGCCGCATCTGCTCTGGCCGACGCACAACGCAAGAAAGCTGAACTCGATCAGGCGCAACTCAATTTGCAGTACACCAAAATCGTTGCTCCGGTGACCGGCGTGGTGAGCGACCGCACCGTGGAAGTCGGACAGAACGTGCTGCCGGGCCAGGAATTAATGAAAGTGATTCCGCTTGAACGACATCTGGATCACCGCGAACTTCAAAGAGACCCAGCTTCGGGACATGAAGGTCGGCCAGCCCGCGACCATCGAAGTGGACGCCAACGGCAAAAAATATAAGGGCAAAGTCGATAGCATCGCCGGCGCCAGTGGCGCCCGCTTCAGCCTGCTTGCCTCCGGAAAATGCCACCGGCAACTATGTGAAAGTGGTGCAGCGCATTCCGGTCAAGATCGTGCTCGATCCCGGCGAAAACAAGGACCATCAACTGCGCCCGGGCATGTCGGTCGATGCCCAAGGTCTGGATTCGGCAATGAGCGCGGCTGCGCGGCCCGCTCGACAACGCCGATGCATGGCGTCCGGCGGTCAATCCGTGGATCATCGCCATCGCCGTGACGCTGGCGACATTCATGGAGGTGCTCGACACCTCCATCGCCAACGTCGCGCTGCCGCACATCGCGGGCAGCCTCTCTGCCGGCCAGGACGAAAGCACCTGGGTGCTGACCTCCTACCTCGTCTCCAATGCCATCGTGCTTGCCGCTCAGCGGTTGGCTCTCCTCCATCATGGGCCGCAAGAATTTCTACATGAGCTGCGTCGCTCTGTTCACGATCAGTTCATTTCTGTGCGGACTGGCGCCCAACCTCGCCACGCTGATTGTCTGCCGGGTGTTGCAAGGCGCCGGCGGCGGCGGCCTGCAGCCCAGCGAGCAGGCCATCCTCGCCGACACTTTTCCGCCCGCCAAGCGCGGCATGGCCTTCGCCGTTTACGGCGTGGCCGTGGTGACCGCTCCCGCCATCGGCCCTACCCTCGGCGGCTGGATCACCGACAATTTCACCTGGCGCTGGATTTTCTTCATCAATATTCCCGTCGGCATCATTTCCATCTTGCTGACTTCGCGCCTGATCCAGGATCCGCCCTACCTCAAGCGGCGCAAGCTGAGCGAAACCAAAATCGACTACGTCGGCTCGGCTTTGTGGCGTTGGGCTCGGGAGCTCTGCAGATGGTTCTGGACAAAGGGCAGCGCGACGACTGGTTCGAATCGCATTTCATTCTGATACTTTCGATCATCTGCTGCCGTCTCCGCTCGTATTCGTGATCATCTGGGAGTGGCGGCACAAAGGATCCGATCATCGATCTGCACCTGTTCCGCGATCGCACTTTTGGCGATCTCGAACCTGCTTGATGTTCATGTTGGGTTTTGCCTTACTGGGCAGCACGCTTCTGCTGCCTCTCTTCATGCAGACCCTGCTGGGATACACGGCGGAATAATCGGGTCTGGCGCTAATGCCGGGCGGTTTCACCATCATGCTCCTGATGCCGCTTGTCGGATTCCTGCTGTCGCGTTATAGTCCCCGCTGGCTGCTGCTTTTCGGGTTGGTCATGCTTTCGTGCTCGCTCTTCCACATGACCGGTTTCGATCTCGCCATTGATTTCCGCACGGCCGCCATGGCCCGCATTTAGCAGGCCGTCGGCATGGCGTTCCTTTTTGTGCCGATCAACACGGCGGCCTACGCCTATCTCCCGCAGGAGAAAAACAATGCCGCGTCGGGCCTGATGAATCTGGCCCGCAACATCGGTGGCAGCGTCGGCATTTCGTTGGTCACCACCACTGCTCGACCGGCGTACGCAGGTTCACTTGAATGACCTCTCTCGTCACCTCAGTGCCAGTAATCCGAGTTTTCAATCGATGTTGCAGGGGGCCACGCAAGCCATGCGCGCCCACGGTTCGGTTCGGCTTTCGCCACCCGGCAGGCCTATGCTTTGATTGAGGGGACGGTTCAGCGGCAGGCCACCATGCTTGCTTATATCGATGATTTTCGCTTGCTAGGCTGGGCTATTCTTGCCATGATTCCCCTGGTGTTCTTAATGCGAAAAGGAAAGCCCGGTGGAATGGCGGTACACTAATTCGCGGCTTCGCGATGGAACGGGGAGGTTGCCATGTTTCGTCTGATTACAATCGAGCGTGAGTACGGTTGCGGCGGCGGGGCGATCGCCGAGCAGTTGCGCAAAAACTCGGATGGACTTTATGGGACCATCGCCTTACCGAAGAAATTGCGCGCTTGGCCAATGTGGATCCTTCCGCGGTCCGGCGCTGCGACGAGCGCATGGATAGCCGCCTTTACCGATTGGCCAAAACTTTCTGGCGCGGCAGCCATGAGCGCAGCTCTCATCTCACCAGCCTCGCCTTTGACACCGATTGCATGATGGCAATGATGGAAGAGATCACGGCGAAGATTGCCCAGGAAGGCAATGCGGTCGTGGTCGGTCGCGGTGCTCCGTTTTTCCTTCGTGAGCAGCCGGACGCTTTTCACGTCTTCCTCTATGCGCCTCGCGCCGAAAAAATTCGCCGCCTGTTACAAGATGGTTCCTCCGAAGCAGAGGCCGAGGACATGGTCGACCGTGAGCGCATTGCCTTCGTTAAACATTACTTCGATGCCACTTGGCCCACCCGCTCCCTCTACCACGTGATGCTCAATACCGCCGTCGGCAACAACGCCGTCATTGAAACCATTCTGCAGCACCATGCACTTGGTCGAAGGCCAACCCAAAGCCACCGACTACGAACCCTCGCCCAAAGTCCCCAGTTCCGTTTATCACAATTAGCTCGGGAAGGGCACGACTTCAGTCGTGCCATAGGTCCGTCCCGAATCACGCGGCTTTAGCCGCTGGGGGCCAGCTATCAAGCCCAAATCCCGGAAACGCCGAGCAATACCGATACTCCGCCGCCGCCGATACCATCCCTCGCTTCACCGGATTCGCGTGAATGTATTCGCGATGCAGATCGAAATCTTCGCTATCTCGAATCCGATGATCGGTAAATCCGCGCTGCCACACTTCCCCTTTTCTACCTGAAACACTCAACGCGTGGGAGTAACCACCCTTGATGAACTGCATCGCACGCTCCAGGCAGACGCCATGGGCTGGTGTCAGCAAGAGGTGAACATGTTCGGCATGACGACGAACGCATGCATCTCAAATTTTCCTTGTCGACGATAGCCGTACAGAGTCCTGAGAACAGCTGCACGTACGCCTAGACAAGAAGAAAAGTCGATGCCGCTGCCAGGTTGAGAACGTGACAGAAATATGTTCCATGCGGGGAAAGAGCGCGAGTGGGTTTCAAGACACCGGACCTCAGCGGCTAAAGCCGCTCCGTTGCCAGCTTAATGCGGCACGAGTGAACTCGTGCCCTTCCCGAGCCTTATTTCTCATGCGACTGTTCTGCTTTGGGAAAGTCGCAACCACCGCTGCCCTCGTGAAACCTGAAACTTCATAACTCGGGAAAGGGCACGACAAATTACTAAAATAAGGTTCGGGAAGGGCACGACATCTTACAAAAATAGGCTCGGGAAGGGCACGACTTTAGTCGTGCCGATCACCTCGTTCCCCTGCGCGCTTTAGCGCCTGAGGTAAGCCCGATCAATTCCCTTGACTTCGACCATCCATGCTGCCATGATTTCTATACGCATTGACCTTTGACAATTTAATAGCTTTTAGCTAACTTCCTTCAATGCAATATTTTGAAGAGAAGGGCCGCAGATTGGGCCGGTTTGATGAGCTTTGTACTCCTAAGTCCTTGCATGCAAGATTTTGCGGTTAAGTCGTTTGTTTCTAAGATTTTTGCCGATCGGCAGATTCGCATCCTGCTGATTCCAGGATATTTACCTCGATTGAGCTCATTTTTTTTCGGCGGGTGCTCCGCGCTGCGGCGCCGGACAGCAATCCTCCGCGCAAACATCCGCCCTCGGTCCCAGTTTCCCCAATGCGCGACGGTCTAGCTTAGGATCGATTCGTTCCTGAATAAGTTCGCGAATCGCGCTGATGAACTTTCGGATGCGTGCCGACTGTCTTGGCCCGCGCCATGGTCAGGCCGAGCGAATCACATAGCTGCTGCGCTTCAATATCCAAGTCGTACAACACTTCCATGTGGTCCGATATAAAACTAATCGGCGCCAGCACCACCGCGGATGCTGCGTTCTCCGCCTTTACCCGGCGCAGATAATCCAGAATGTCCGGCTCCAACCAAGGTTGTCCGGGCGTTCCACTGCGGCTCTGGTACACCAGCGCATGATTGCTTTGTCCAAGTTTTTCGGAAACCAAACTGCGAACCTCTTCCAGTTGCCTAACGTAATCGCAAGTGTTGGCCATGGAAACCGGAATGCTATGTGCGATGTAAACGATCTGCACATTTTTGCCAGCCGCCGAAGGAATCGCCTGCAGCGCGTCGCGTACTCGATCCACCGTGGCCTCGATGAATCCAGGATGGTTGAAGAACTGGCGGAGCTTATCGATCTCGGGCGCGCCCGGGCCGATTTCGTCCTGAGCTCGCGCGATATTCTCGCGGTACTGCCGGCATCCCGAGTAAGAGCTATAGGCAGAAGTCACAAAACCAATTGCCCGCTTGATTCCATCCGCCTTCATCTTTTCCAGAGTCTCGGATAAGAACGGATGCCAATTCCGGTTTCCCCAATAGATTGGCAAGGGAAGCCCGTATTGCCTCGAGTTCATCCCGCAGCGCAGCGATCAGTTCTCGAGTTTGCTGGTTGATCGGGCTCTTGCCGTCGAAATGGTAGTAGTGCTCGGCAACCGTCAGCATGCGTTCACGCGGAATGTTTCTTCCGCGCAAAACATTTTCGAGGAAGGGCATCACGTCTTCATTAGATTCCGGACCGCCAAAAGAGACCACAAGAATAGCGTCGTAGATCATGAGTAATAGTCCATGAGAAATAGTCGCTGAAGGTGAAATGTAAATTACAGACTATAGGTTACAGAAGCCAGCCCCAAGACTTCCAGCGCACGGATGTCAACTTCAATGGCCTGATTCAGTTCCCATGCACGACGAGCGGCGGAATTCCGGCGGCTGGCGCGTCGGTTACGGATAGCGGCCGGTCCAGTGCGATATCCATTTCGGTAAACCGAGGAAGCATCACATCGCGTCCATGCCGCGAGACTATATAGATCCCAGAAATGCAGGTCGAGACGATTCGTGCCGTACCGGCTGTCGAAACATCCGTGGCCGTTGATACGATGGCTTCAATGATGAGCTGCGTTGCGTCATCTACTTCCTTGGCGAGGCCAGCGGTCACGCCGATATTGATTGCCATCCACGCTGCGCCCGGCCGTTCGCCGTGGAGTTTTCCCTCGGCATCCATTTGCGTATGCGATCGCTTGTCCAACTCCGCTCCAGTCAATGATGCGGCGATCGGTATTCGGTTTCCGCCAGGCAATATAAGTGAAGTGAAGGTGAGTGATAAAGATCCCGCCCGGCTACCCCAGCGCGGCGGAGTCTTCTGAAGAACTTTGCCTTCAAACTGGCTGCCCGCCGGCAATACAAGGCGTGAATTTTGGAAAACAGGCTCGAGAAGGCGCGCTTGAATCGGGTCGCCAGGCTTGCTCTTGGATGCGCTGACATCGGTGAGCAGAAGAATTTTACAGGCTGTGCCGGCCGGAAGCGTCTTCAGTTGAGACGCATCGGTGGTCGTAGAAGAGTCAGCGGTGGGGTTCGCAGAGCTCTCGTCTCCCGCGCCAACGGCTTCCAGTACGATCATCGGAGCATCGGACTTTTTCCGTTTTTTATCATCGATTTCGCGAATCTCGACGGCGCCATTTTCCGAAACGGCGCTCTGGCTTGATCCTTTTTTCTTCGCTTGGGGGTGAATCTCGCGCTTCCGGTTAATCGAGATCAGCGAAACCTGCAGATCGCTTTGACCATTGGCGCCGGAAAAAGAAGCGGTCTTGAATACTGGGAAGTTCTCGTGTCGAGGAGTGAAGGCTTTCACCACCCACGGCCAGTGATCGTTGGGAACCCTGCGCCGTTTTTCCATACGCTCGACAGTCAAGCGAACGTGACTTCCTGCCGCGAACACTTCTCGGTCCGAGGAATAAACATCCCGCGCCAATTCGCCTTCGACAAGGTCCCCCGGCTGCAGTTTCGAAAACTTCAGCGGTTGGCCGAGTTGTACCTTGAGGTAGAGGCTTGCATTCCGGGACGCGCCGGAAGACCCCAAGGGGTCCGCCTGGGCTACGACGAACAACGAACCACTGAACAATGTTGCCGCCATAAAAAACCTTCCGACGGCATTCCTGTAATTACACCCGCGCATTGAACCTGCTCCTGTTGGCCTAAAACATTTCAAAGAGAATCGCGCTGCTTTCTTCCGCCCTCGGGTTTCGTCCAATACCGAGTAAACCATGATAACTGCCGCTACGGGTTGTGAGCATATTACGATCGCTGCGGTACTGCGGAAACATTCGATGTCGCGTGTTAGGCTTTGGCGGGGGCTTATGAGGACATCTGAGTGATCCGCCGAGTCTTCAAGGCGTTTCAATATCGCGACTTCCGTTTGATGTGGATTGGGGCCTGCACATCCAGCATAGGAACCTGGATGCAGATTGTCGCACAAGGCTGGCTCATCTATCGCTTGAGCCATTCCGCATTCTTGCTGGCCCTGGATCAGTTTCTTGGCGGAATTCCAATTTTTCTTTTCTCCCTGATTGGGGGAGTCGTAGCCGACCGCGTCGAGCGCCGTAAAATCCTTCTGGGCTCGCAGTACGTGCAAATGGCGACGGCTGGCCTGCTTACCATTCTCGTTGCCACTGGAATGGTTCATGTCTGGCACATCCTGTGCCTTTCGTTTATTTCCGGGCTGGCTCAATCCTTTGGAGGTCCCGCCTATCAGGCGCTCATCCCGACTCTCGTAGAAAAGGAGGACATGCCGAACGCGATTGCGCTGAATTCCATTCAGTTCAATGTGGCCGTCATGGTTGGCCCTGCGCTGGCCGGTCAGGCCTTGGCGAAGTTGGGTGAGAAATGGTGTTTCGGTCTAAACGCCTTATCGTTTCTGGCGCCCATCATCTCGCTTTGGCTCATCCGTGCGCGATTTCTACCAGTCAAAACTGCGGAATCAATGTTCGTGAGTCTGAAGCAGGGAATTCAATTCGCTCGCAAACAGAATTCGATGGAAGCGTTAATCCTGCTGGCGTTTTGCATGACTTCGTTGAGTATGCCGATGCGGACCTATATTCCCGTGTTTGTAAAAGATATTTTTCATCGCGGTCCAGAGACCTACGGGAATTTGCTGTCGCTCATGGGACTTGGTTCGATATTCGGTTCGCTGCTTATAGCCAGTGCCGGCAATTTTAAGAGAAAAGGGTGGGTAGCCCTTATGGCGCTGATCCTGTTGGGCGCGGGTATCTCCGGATTTGCTCTTTCAAAATCAGTTCCGCTCAGTGGGTTTCTCCTCGTGCTGGTGGGGGCATCCATGATGGCGGTCTTCGCGACCGTGAATTCGCTGGTCCAATTGATCACGACCAACGAGATGCGCGGCCGTGTAATGAGCGTCTATAACGTGGCGTTTCGCGGCGGGATGCCTATGGGCAATTTACTATCCGGCTGGCTTGTCCCCATCTTCACGGCGCCGGTGGTGCTGGGGGTGAATGGATTCTTGTTAATTCTGGTCGCACTTTATTTCATGCTGGTGCAACGCCGCCTGTCCGCTCTTTAAGGAACCTTTATTTATTCTTTTCAAGGCTACTGTCATTGGCCTTATCCCCTGGCGCCCCATTAAATAGATGTAAAATACGGCGACAGGCCGACGTAACCGATTTTGTGGCGGATGACTGCCGAACTAATTTCTGGTTTGGCTCGAGCGAATCGAGTGGCCGAGATCAGCAACCTATCGAGCTTACAACTCGCCCAGCGCAGAGGCTATCGCAGCAAAGTGGTGGAAGTCGAGTGACAGGGCCGCCGTTACTTCGTGGACGTAGAATGAAAATGCCGAGCGCTTGTTCCATCCGAGTTCGCGGAGTGGTGCAAGGCGTCGGCTTCCGCCCGTTTGTTTATCGACTGGCCCGCGCCAATACCCTCGCGGGATGGGTGCTGAATGGCGAGGAAGGCGTCGAGATATTCCTCGAAGGCGCCGAGAAAAATTTGCTGGCATTCGTGCACGACCTGAAGTCCCAGCCGCCACCGGCCTCGAGCATCACCGCAATCGAAGTTCTAAGCGCTGCTCCCCTGGGGTTGAACGAATTTACTATCCGGGAAAGCCACAGCCAGGAGCGCCCGACCGTTCGCATCTCCCCGGACCTGCCGGTCTGCGACGCTTGTCTGAAAGAATTGTTTGATCCAGCCGATCGGCGTTACGGATATCCCTACATCAACTGTACGAATTGCGGTCCGCGCTACACGGTGATTCTGGCATTGCCATATGACCGGCCCAACACCACCATGCGAAGCTGGCCTCTGGATGAGTACTGCGCCGGCGAATATCATGACCCGGAAAATCGTCGGTTCCATGCTCAGCCGGTGGCCTGTGCTGCTTGTGGACCAGCCTATTTTCTGCAGCATGCGGACCAGATCCTCCGCGGCAGTGAAGAAAGCATTCGAACCGCGGCGAGGCTTCTCCAAGAGGGAAAAGTTATTGCGATGAAAGGCCTTGGCGGCTATCACTTGGCCTGCGATGCCTCAAACTCCGCTGCCGTCGCCGCTTTGCGCAAGCGTAAATATCGCAAAGAAAAACCGTTCGCAATTATGGTGCGTGAGCTTAACGATGCGCGACAGTTGATCGAGCTGTCCGGTGCCGCCGAGGAATTGCTCACTTCGGTGGCTCGGCCGATTGTGCTTGCGCCTGCGAAGGAAAAGTTAAGTCGCGTTGCTACGGAAGTCGCTCCCGACAACGCCGAGCTTGGCGTGATGCTGGCGTATACCCCACTCCATCATCTGCTCTTCGCAGCCGGTGCGCCGGAAGTTTTAGTCATGACCAGTGCGAATCGCTCGAGCGAACCCATCGCCTACGAAGATGACGAAGCTCTTGATCGCCTATCTGGGATTGCTGACGCGTTTCTGATCGGTAAGCGCCCGATTGCCCGCCGCGTGGATGATTCGGTGGCTCGCGACAGCGCGTTCGGCCCGGTGATATTGCGGCGCGCACGAGGATACGCTCCTGGCGTGGTGGGTACCATCCCATGCAATCGTTCAATTCTGGCTGTCGGTACCGACTTGAAAAATACCATCACACTCGTGGTCGACGGTCAGGCGTTCATGAGTCAGCACATTGGAGATCTCAGCCATTACGACTCCTTGCGCGCCTTCCAAGAAGCTACTCAGGATTTGATTTCAATGTACGAAGTTCGACCGGAAGATTTGTTGATTGCACACGATGCGCATCCGCAGTATGCCAGCAGTTCTTACGCGTTAACTCTCGGAATTCCGCAGCGGCTGGCGATCCAGCACCATCGTGCCCATATCGCGTCTGTTTTGGCGGAGCGCGGTGAATGGGATCGACGCGTAGTGGGAGTCAGTTTTGATGGGACCGGCTACGGCGACGACGGCAGTATATGGGGCGGCGAGATTTTTGTCGGAAGCGTTCGTGCAGGCTTCGATCGGGTTGGGCGATTACGGACTGCTTCTTTGCCCGGCGGCGATGCGGCTGCACAATATCCAATTCAAGCCGCGGCCGGATTTCTGGCGGAGATAGAAGGCTTGCCAGATCTGACTGCGCCACCATTTAATTTTCCGCAACGCTACCAACAAGCTGTGGAGTTGGTGCAGAAGGGTGTACGAAGTTTTCCAACCACGTCTGTGGGACGGCTCTTTGACACCGCTGCGGCCCTCCTTGGATTCACGCGCGAGATTACCTTCGAAGGGCAGGCCGCAATGTGGCTGGAGCAATTGGCGGGCAGCGTCATTGCGACGGACCCGTATCCGTTTCCCTACGCCGAACATGAAATGGATTTCAGGCCATTGCTGCGTGCGGTGGTGATGGATCGGCTTCGCAACCGTCCCGTCGCAGAAATCGCACGCGCCTTTCAGCTCGGATTGGCTCAGGGATTACGCGACGCCGTGGCCGCCGTTTGCCGCGAGCATAACCTCGATGTTGTGGTCCTTTCGGGAGGAGTTTTCCAGAATGAGTTACTCTTAAAAGATCTCAAGCCCTTGCTTGAGGCCGCATACTGCGAGATCTGGACGAATCATGCGGTTCCGCCCAACGATGGCGGAATCAGCCTGGGACAGGCCGCGCTGGCGGCATTTGCTTCGCTTAAAACGTAAGCACTGAAGACCACTATGCACGAGCTTTCCATCGCGATGAGTATCATCGAACTGGCCCAGGAAGAATCCGAGCGGCGCGATGTGCAGGTGACGGCCGTTCATCTTAAACTCGGCGCTCTCTCAGGAGTTGTAAAGGAAGCTTTGCTCGGCTCGTTCGAGATGGCATGCGAAGATACACCTTTAAAGGGCGCACGGCTGATGATTGAAGAGTTGCCAGTTTTGGTATTTTGCAGAAAGTGCGATGCGCAGCGCCCCATCAGTTCCGTGCAGTTATTTTGCTGCGTGCAGTGTGGCACGCCATCAGGAGAAGTTGTGCAGGGCAAGGAACTCGAAGTGGTGGCATTGGAGATTGAAGAATGGGATCACAGCCCCGCCTGATTGAAGTCAGAAAAAACGTACTCAAGCAGAACGACGTGACGGCGCGTGCGTTACGCGAGCAGTTCCGCTCTGCCGGGGTGTTTGTGGTCAGCCTGGTCTCTAGCCCCGGCTCGGGCAAGACGATGTTTCTGGAGAAAACTCTCACTCTGCTTCGTCAGAATTACCGCGTGGCCGCGCTGGTTGGGGATCTGGCCACGGAGAACGACGCGGCGCGTCTCGCGCGCAGTCAGGCTCCAGTCAAGCAAATCATCACGGGAACGCTCTGCCATCTCGAAGCGGCCATGGTGCAGAACTCGCTCCAGGAATGGGATCTCAAGCAGCTCGATTTCCTGTTCATTGAAAACGTAGGAAATCTGGTCTGCCCCTCTTCCTACGATCTGGGCGAGAATCTGCGTTTAGTTCTAATCTCTGTTACTGAGGGTGAAGATAAACCGCTGAAGTATCCGACCATCTTCAACAGCGCGGATGTCGCGGTCGTGAGCAAGATGGACTTGGCGACCGCGGTTGAATTTGATTGGCAAGCGGCAAGCGCCAACATACAGGCGGTTCGTCCTGGTATGCAGGTGTTCAAACTTTCCGCGAAGAGCGGCGAAGGAATGGAACAATTTTTCGGCTTCCTGAAGCAGCGTTTGGAGGAATCACGCTCTACCGCTGTAATCTAGGTGGAACAACGCCAACTCATGGTTACCTTCTTATCCATTATCGCGGTGGGATTCTTTCTTGGGATGCGGCACGCCACCGATCCGGACCACGTGGTTGCGGTGACTACAATTGTCAGCCGTCAGCGCAATCTGTTTAGAGCAGCAATCACCGGCATTACATGGGGCATTGGTCACACGCTCACCATTTTCGTCGTGGGCTCGGCCATCATCCTCTTTGACGTTGTGATTCCAGCGCGCATCGGTCTCTCAATGGAGTTTTCTGTTGGCCTTATGCTGATCATTCTCGGCGCAATGAACGTAGTGAGCTTTATGCGCTCCGCCCGCACCATCTCCGAGCCCGCGGAATCGTCTGATGTGGTTCACTCCCACGCGCACGTGCATGGCGACTCTGTACACAGCCATGCGCACGGACATACGCCTGAAACGCACGCTCACGCCCACCCGACTCCACTCAGTTGGTTGGATCGGATCTTCGGGAAAATCGGTCTCTATCAGCAGTTGCGTCCATTGGTTGTGGGCATTGTTCACGGGCTCGCCGGTTCCGCGGCGGTTGCGCTTCTCATTCTTACGACCATCCGCAATCCACACTGGGCGATGGTTTACCTGCTGGTCTTCGGCGCCGGTACCGTGGGCGGAATGATGCTGATCACCATGAGCATCGCTTCTGCATTCAAATTCTTCGGAAGAAAAAATGAAAAGTTCTCGCAATGGCTGGGACTTGCTTCCGGTTTGGTAAGTTTGGCCTTCGGACTTTTTTTGGCTTATCAGATTGGCTTCGGCAATGGTCTGTTTTCCGGTCATCCGCAGTGGACGCCCCGCTGATAGAATTTCATTCTTGTCCAGCGCGCCACTGTTGAACTTTGATGATCTTCGCAATGCGGGCCGCATTGGACTCGCGGTAATTATCCTTTCCGTCCTTAGTGTCGGCGCAGAATTCCCACTTTCCGGCCGCGTACTCGACCCTCAAGGCAACCCGATTGCCGGTGCTACGGTTCATTTGCTCCAAAAGGGTCAACTGTCCGGCGAGCAGGCTAAGACTGATGAGAAGGGAAAATTCGAATTTAAAGCCATTGCAAACGGGGAATATCAGATCAAGGCAGACGCATCAGGATTTCAATCGGTGGAGAAGAGCGTGCTCGTCGGTAACGGTTCCAAAACCCTCGACATTCAACTCGCGAAGCTCGCCACCCACATTGAATCAGCTTCCGTAACCGCAAACGTAGGCGACTATAACATTAGTTCGCCAGATCCCGGCGAGCGCATCGTGATTCGGCAGGAGACGATCGATGCGAATCCTGGACGTGCCGGCGCCCCGGTCTCCATTCCCGGCCTTCCAATCGAGACCGCGTCCGGAGGAATCAAGGCACCGCAATATTTTGTTCCGGGCGTTGCCGGAGATCACGGCGAGCCGATTGCGCAGTACATCCAAGTCGGCAGTGATCTGGTTCCGAATAATCTTTCCGCAAATGCTCACGGCAACGGGTATGCCGATCCCAACATTTTCATTCCGCCGGTGATTGATAGCGTCGCAGTGGATGGTGGCGCCTTCAATGTATTGGAAGGCAATCACGCGCTCAACCTGGCTGCCGCGTATGGGCTCCGGCCGAATATCAGTCCGTTCATCACTGCAACTGCCGACAATCGCGATGTGGATGTTGCGGCCGTAATCAGTCCAGCCAACTCACCTTGGTGGATTGCGCTGGAAGCGGCATATGGTAACGGACCCCTCGACCGATTGGAGCATCGTCAGCAATACAAATTAAATGCGCTGCGCACATTTAATATTGGCGCTCATGAGCTGACGCTGTTCGGCATCGCTTATTACGGATTCTCTTACGTGCCGGGCCTGACCCCGATTAACCAGCCTGAACTTCACGACACCATCGACCCGCGCCAAAAAGATCAGACGCATACCGCTGAGATCGCAGCCAATGATGTATGGAAGTTGACCTCTTCGCAGCAGTTGCAACTTTCGGGAATGTTCCGCAGCTACAACCTTTCTCTGTTCTCAAATTTCGGTGATGGACTGATTCGGCAAAGTGAGTTCCGGACCGTCGCGGGTGGAAACGCAACCTACATCAATCACCTTAATGACTACATCTCGATTCTGACTGGAATGGATTATGCGCGCGAGGCGCCTCGCCGCCTGGACCTGGATCACTACGAATCGACGAATCCGGCTTATTACGGCCCCTTTCAGCCGATCACCGCCAACAATGTCACCATCAGCGATGTCGCTCCCTACGTCGCCGTGAAAGGGAATCTTCTCAAGCATGTCCGCTACTATTTGGGATTTCGGCACGACGAGATCGGCTTTGACAATGTGGATTTGTTGACTCCGGCAAACTCGTTCGACCATTGGGTCGGCGCAAATTTACCGAAAGGAACTCTGGCCTACGCACCCGCTCCAGGTTCTTGGTTGCCGACAGCGGCCTTCAGTTTTGGAAAAGCATTCTTCACCAACGATCCCCGCATCGGGACCGGAACCTCTCAGGGGACTTTGGTAGAGCGAGCTCGTTCGTATCAGTTCGTGGCGGATAAGTTGTTTCGCAACACCGACGTCAGCCTGACTCTGGGGCGCGTGACAACCGATGCGAGTTTCGCAAAGATCGACCCCGACACCGGCTTACAGCAAAACGAAGGACCCGGCAGGCTTCGATTTCTCACCTTCACCGTTCGTCATCGCTTCGGTGCCGCATTGCTGCAAGGGTCGTTTTCGAAGGCCGATGCTCGGGATTTGTCCACCGGCGAGCCGACTCCGGAAGCCCCGCGAACAATCATCGACGCATTAGGTTCCTTGGATCGCATGCCTTTCCGACTGCAGGCCAAAGGCGAATTTGAATACGTCGGACAAAAGCCGCTTGGCGATGGATTTATTGCCGTACCGGTGAAGGAATTTCGCGCAGCGATCTTGCGCAATTTTCCGAGCAAGCGCATTGATCTGGGTCTGAATCTGTTAATCGCCAGCGGATATACAGGGCAAACTACGGAGATTCTAGCGCTGCCGAATAATCCTGAACCCTTCGAACAAATCGTGGGTGTCCGCCTTCGCTCCTACGGCGGCGTTTTTTTCACCTGTCACTTTTGATTTTGAGCGCTCTGCGGGCGTGAGCGGAGTGCGATCCCGTAGCCGAAATCCTGAACTGGTTTTTGGCGAAGGATCTGGAAGATCTGGTGCGCCCGGAGAGATTCGAACTCCCGACCTATTGCTCCGGAGGACTTGCCGCACGAATAATCAACGACTTAGCGCCATTTGTACCAGTTGAGTTTCTTTAAAGAAATTGGGAATGTGCAGGTTCCGTAGCTCCAGTAGAACAAACGCATGCAAGCGGCAACTGGGCACAAAACTGGGTACAGTTTGAATTGCAGCAAGTGGCACTCATCGAGCACAGCCCTGAAAGGCTGGCGTCGGCGGTTCAACTCCGTCCCTGGCCACCATCATTTCAATCACTTAGCGCAAATCCTCACCGCCCGCGGACGCTCAGCGGCCGCGGTTTTTGTGACCACAATGTGACCAACCGGACAAAGGGCGTTTGGAAAGCGTTCGCCTCGAAATTTCTAGCGCTGCGTTCTAGTCTGGCGAGAATGTCACAAAGTTACTTGAGTCCTGCATCTTCGCCGCCGTAGGTGCGGGCTCGATTTCGAAGCGTGCGCACGCTCCTGCTGCCAGCTTCTCCAGGTCGAGATACTGGGCCTTCTCGACCGTAACGCCAACGCCGAGAATCTTCCCACCCTTGAACGGATTGGCGCCCGCGTATTCGTGGCTGACCGCGTCGGCGCTGTCGAATCCGACACATAGACCGTCGCCGCACAGCGTGAACTTGCCCACCTGCGCGCGCATCGGACCTTCGGCGACTACCTTGTTATTCACATAAAGCTCCGTCTTGCCAACTGATTCCTGGTACTTGCCCGCGCTTTCCCTGGTGAACTCCATGCCGAGCGTGTACTTGCCGGGCTTGAGTTCAGGGGAGACGAACTTCTGCTCCGGCGGGATGGAAATCGTAACAGGCTCTGTTCTTCTAGGTAGTCTGGATTCAAATACGTCGTAAATAATTCCGCCCTAGCAGTTGCAACCACGATTCGAGCCCGTATTCTCGTGCACAGAGGTTAATGGTCGCTCTAGCTATTTCCATCTTTTGGGTGAACGTACATGTTGCTGCCTCTCGGTTACGGTGGCCTTGCTATACGGGTGGAGTCGCGCAAGGCAATGCCCGGCCTGGCGGCTTATCTCACTGAGCGTTTCGGCGTAACGTTCTGGCGCGAGACGATCGCGCGCGTCGCAGCGCCGCCGCGGCTGGAGACGAGCCAGGGAACCCTCGAAGCCGAGACGGTCGTCGTCTGCCCGGGTGACGACTTCCACACGCTGCTGCGCCGATCGGATAGCGGCCTATGGCTTGACGCGCTGCAAGCTGCACATGATGAATCTGGCGCCGGAACGCTTCGATGCGAAGCTTCCCGCCATCATGTCCGACCTCGGCATGATCCTATATCTCGGCTATTCGGAGTCGCCTGCCGCGGCAGCGCTGGAAGAAGGTCTTCGGGCAGAACAGGGTGCTCACGTCGCCGGCGGCGTTCATCTGATCGTCGTCCGCGGAGGCGACAATCCGCTCGTCGTCGGCGACTCCCACCATTATGCGGCGACGCCGGATCTGTTCGCGCCGACGCATGTCGACGGACTGATCCTCGACGAATACGCCCACGTCTTCGCCGGTCCGCGCGCCGGATTGCGGAGCGCTGGACGGGAACCTACGCTTCGGCCAAGGATCGGCTGATGCTCGTCGACAGGCCGTCGGATGCGCTTCGCATCGTGATCGTCACCAGCGGCACCGGCGCCAGCACGTCGTTCGCGATCGCCGAGGAAGTCGTCGCGGACCTCTCGATTGAGTGTAACTCCCAAGGGCGGGTGACGAACGGCGGTGTAGTGACGAGTCCCTCATCCTGAGCTTGTCGAAGGATGATCCAGTAGGCGGGGACGTTCGTGCGCCCTGGAACGTCCTTCGACAAGCTCAGGACGAGGCGCGAAGGGGCATCTAGTTCGCTACGATTGAGCGGAGGAAGACTTTGACATGAAACACGTCAAAGCGGTCATTTTCGACTGGGCCGGGACCATCGTCGACTACGGGTCGCTCGCCCCCGATGGGCGCGTTCGTCGAGACTTTCGCCGAGTTCGGCGTCGCGATCAGCTATCGACGAGGCGCGGGGGCCAATGGGCATGGCCAAACGACCGCACATCGCCGCCCTGGTTTCGTCGCCGCGGATCGCCGAGGCGTGGAGGCAGAAACACGGACATCCGCCGACCGACAAGGACATCGATGCGCTTTACGACGTCTTCGTGCCGAAGAACGTTTCAGTCGCCGCCGATTATGCCGACCTCATTCCCGGCGTCGCCGAGGTCGTGAGGGCGTTGCGCGCTGAGGGCGTCAAGATTGGTTCGTCGACCGGGTACACTCGCGAAATCATGGCGAGGATCACGCCACGCGCGGCCGAGCAAGGATTCGCGCCCGATAGTCTCGTATGCACAGGCGACACCTCCGAGGGCCGGCCAAGTCCGCTGATGTTTTACAAAAGCCTCATCGACCTTAATGTCTGGCCGGCATGGAGCGCCATCAAGGTCGACGACACGACCGTCGGCGTCGCCGAGGGCCTCAACGCGGGCGCATGGTGCGGTCGGCGTCGCCGTCAGCGGCAATTGCTTTCGGTCTTTCGCTCGCCGAGGCCAAGGCGTTGGTGCGGAAGACTTCGCTGCGCCTTCGCGCGCGGGCTCATAACGCTCTTTACGGTGCCGGCGCCCACTACGTGATCAAATTTCGTCGCCGACCTCATGCCTGTGGTCGCTCTCATCGAAGGACGCCTCGCCCGCGCCGAGCGGCCTTGATGTTCCTCACCGGCTCTCGACGCGCGCTTCTCCCCTCCCCGTTCTTACACTCTTGCGGGTCAGGGGCCCGGAGGTGGGGCTCTTCGTGGGGGCGGAGCGACGCTTTGAGTTTGGACCCGCGGAGCCCCACCCCTGACCCCTCCTCGGCGAGAGGCGGGGAGGGGAATGCCCAGCATTCAATCAACCCATGCCGGCGCGTGACTAC
>CAWJVC010000003.1:0-43053 GCA_963846215.1 uncultured Acidobacteriaceae bacterium
CACCCCTCCGCCTACGATAAGGGATAGCCTATGGATATGGTCCCACTAAAGCCGAGCGTAAGCCGGAACTGGAAGAGTACGCCAAGCGGCGCGGACGGATCCTGCCGCCACCTGATTGAGGTCTTGGCTACCTATCTGAATGGGAACGCCAGGACTTCGCAAACGCGTGGGCATCCGTCGCGGTTACGACGACCTGAAGGCAGGGCGCACCAGACCAGCCGCCGAATTCCTCGCTGACCTGCGCCGGAAGCATGACTTTCCGCGTTGAAACGACAGCAGCGGCCGAGCAAGAAGCTGATGCAATTCTTGATTGGTTGCTGTCCCAACATGCTGGAGACGTTTGCACGCGGTGGTTCCTGGCCCTACGAGATGCGATCGCGTCACTTTCGCAATTTCTAGATCGGTGTGCGTTAGCTCCAGAAAGCGCGATCTTCCCTTCGAAGTGCGCCAGCTGCTCTACGGCCTCGCACCACATGTTTATCGGATACTCTTCATGACGAGGGATGAAACGGTTTACATCCTGCATATCCGCCACGGTCGCCAGCCAACTGATTAAGCATTAGCTGAACTAATCTTTCAGCAACTGCCTGGCTATCACCAGCCTCTGTATTTCGCTGGTCCCCTCGCCGATCGTGCACAGTTTCACGTCGCGATAAAACTTCTCCGCGGGATAGTCTTTGATGAACCCGTACCCCCCATGAATCTGCACACCCTCATTGGCGCAGCGCACTGCGACCTCGCTGGCATACAACTTCGCCATCGAAGATTCCAGCGTGGTTTTCATCCCCGCGTCCTTCATGGACGCGGCCCGCAGTGTCAGCAATTTCGCCGCCTCGATTTCGGTCGCCATATCTGCGAGCTTCCATTGGATCGCCTGAAAATCACTGATCGCTTTGCCAAACTGCTTGCGTTGCTTGGAATAATTCAGCGCCGCATCGTAAGCGCCTTCAGCCATACCCAGAGATAATGCCGCGATCGATATCCTTCCACCGTCCAGCACGCGCATGGCATCCACAAATCCCTGGCCTTCGGTTCCGAGCAGATTCTCCGCGGGCAGAACGCAGTCTTCGAAAATTAATTCAGCCGTATCGCTCGCGCGTAATCCAAGTTTGTTTTCTTTCTTCCCCGGACGAAATCCCTTGGTTTCTTTTTCAACTAGAAATGCGGAGAGGCCATGCGTATGCGCCGCACGATCAGTGACAGCCACGACTACCAACACGTCCGCGTAGTGCCCATTCGTGCAAAAAGTCTTGGTCCCGTTCAAAACCCAATTATTGCCCTTGCGCACGGCGGTCATCCGCGCACTACCCGCATCGGAGCCGGAGGATGGTTCGGTCAATCCCCAAGCGCCAATGAATTCCCCCGTCGCAAGCCTGCTTACATATTTCTTCTTCTGCGATTCATTTCCCGCGACAAAAATATGATTCGAGCAAAGCGAAGTATGCGCCGCAACAATAATTCCGACGGAACCATCCACGCGCGACAGCTCTTCAATCGCCGTCACATATTCGACATACCCCATTCCCGCGCCGCCGTATTCTGTCGGGAAAATAATTCCAAGCAATCCCAGCTTGCCCAATTCTTTAACCGTGGATAGGGGAAACTCGCCGGCCTCATCCCACTTCATAACATTGGGCGCAATTTCGCGCGAGGCAAACTCACTGACCGTCTTTTTTAATTGAAGTTGCTCTTCGTTGAGTTGAAAGTCCACAATCCCTCCGCGCGTTTATTGGGTGCACTCCATCTTGTGCAGTGGCTTTAATTAGAACATGCGAAGGAACAGAGAGCGAAGAGCATAAACCGACCGGTTGGTTGAAATGATGAAACCGTAATCAAGTTACGGAAGAGACGTAGCTCTACGTCTTGACCGAAATAAATCGTTCAAACACCTCGTTCGACAGCAGACGACCACGCGAAGTCAGACTGATTCTTCTGCCCCGCCGTTTGATTAGTCCCTCGCCGACACATTCATCAACTACATTTAGCATCTGGGAGACAGGCCCAAGCCCAAATTTATGTTTAACCTCGTCTACATCCACGCCCCCATTAAGTCGAAGGCCCAAGAACAATGTCTCCTCAAGCGCCGCTTCCCAGGAAATTGGAGTGACATTGATCGAACTTCCAGCGATAAATTGCTCCAACGAATCGGACGCAGAAAACCGCACCGCTTCGATTCGCCGAATCTCTTGCGCAAAGCATCGAGTGCGCGTCAACTCCGAATCCACAATAGGGTTGCCGGGTCCAATATTTCAGGTTATGGCGCGACTCGTATCCAGCTCGAGAGAAATTTGAAATCTCGTATTGACGTATCCCTGCGCGATTCAACTCAGCGCAAGCCTCTTCGTAGAAATCGGCAACCAGATCCTCATCTGGGCACAAAATGCGCGTGGTATTTTGTCCCTCCAGCGATGAGTTCGCGCCCCAGGCGCGAGTCTTCGTCAACCTCAAGCATGTAAACGCTGACATGGGGCACGTTCGATGCACAGCTTGTCCAAGCGAATATTTCCAGCTTTCCGCATTTTGGTGCGGCAGCCCGGCAATCAGGTCAAGATTAATGTCAGCAATTCCCGCCGCTCGTAACCGTGCGATATCATCAATAACCGTTTCATGTTTGTGCAATCGCCCTACAGACGCGGCTTCCCGGTCCACAAACGACTGCACTCCCAGGCTCACGCGGTTGACTCCGGAGCGCCGAAAAGCCTCAAGCACCGCTGCCGTAATTGTCCCCGGAGCGCACTCTACCGTGATCTCCGCATTGGCTGCACATCAAAAGTTGACCGGATCGTGACAAATAATCGCTCAAATTGACTTAATATCGAGTAGAGTAGGAGTTCCGCCGCCGAGGTAATATGGAGTCTACGGCGCGTTCGAAATGGCCGCCAGTCTGTTCAGCGACGCGGCCGCATGTTCAATGCTGTCACATACGCGGGCGATATAGCTCTGATGGACTGGCGCGAGAGAAAACGTCAGATGCGAAGTTGCAGTAACTGCATTTGCTGCGGCAAAACGGTACGGAGATATACAGACCCAGCGGCATGGCACATGATTATCCCACTTGGCACCGCAGACTCGCGTTAAGTTAGTGTGTTTGAGCACTCGTAGGCGAATAGCATCTATGGATGTCCTCGCGTCGTGATCACTGGGATGGGCGTCGTCAGTCCTAATGGAATTGGCAAAGAGGCGTTTTGTCTTGCCGTTCTCGCGGGCAAATCCGGCGTGAAGCGAATTTCGCGTTTCGACGCTTCTGCGCTCCCAGTGCAGATAGCCGGAGAAATTCCCGAATTCGATGAACTTGCATGGGTGGATCCCCGCGAGCGCAAACATGTCTCCCGCGTTGTTCCCCTCGCCATCGCAGCCTCGCACGAAGCTATTCAAGATGCCGGACTTGATCCCGCCGCGATGTCCATGGATGAAAAGCGCGAGATCGGAGTCATCCTCGGCACCGGCGGCGGCGCCCAGGAATTTTCCGAAGAGCAATATCGCCTCTGGCATTCCGGACACGTGAAGCAAGTCAGCCTGTTCTGCATTCCCAGCGGCACTATGGGCACCATTCCCAGCGAAATCAGCATGCGCTTCGGCTTTCGTGGCTACAGCCACGTGGTCACCGCCGGATGTACCTCATCCACGGACGCCATCGGATACGCCTATCAGCATATTCAGGCGGGCGTGCAGCCCATGTTTCTGGTCGGCGGCGTGGATTCCCCAATCACTCCAGGAATTATCAAGGGCTACACATTGCTGCGCGCCTTGACTCAATCCTGGAATGAGGAACCCGAACGCGCCTCGCGTCCGTTTTCCGCCGATCGCGACGGGTTTGTGATGGCCGAAGGCTCATGGATGTTCATCCTCGAAGATTACGTGCACGCCCGCGCCCGCGGCGCTCGCATCTATGCTGAAATCGTCGGCTACGGATCAACCTGCGAGGCGTTTCATCGCGTGCGCATGAGCGATTCTCCCGAAGAGCCGGCACGCGCTATCGCTTTGGCTCTCGAAGAGGCCGCGCTCGCTCCTCAGGATATTCAGTACGTAAATCTGCATGGAACATCCACGGAGATGAACGACCGCGTCGAAACCAGCGCATTGAAACTGGCCTTCGGCGGGCACGCCGGCAAAGTTCCCATGTCTGGACTGAAGTCGCAAATCGGGCACGCCCAAGGCGCTTGCGGCTCCGCCAGTCTTGCCGCCACGCTCATCGCAATGGAGCACAGCAAAATTCCTCCGACCATCAATCTCGATGTTCCCGATCCATCATGCGATCTGGATTATGTTCCCGAAGTCGGCCGCAAGGCCGCATCGAACACGCCATCTGCAATTGCGTCGGCTTCGGATCAAAAAACTCTGCGCTACTGTTAAAGCATCTGTAGCGGATATCGTGTTGGCGGAGAACGCCTGTGACTACTTTGCGCCCTGCAATGCGCTTTCCTGGCTGCGTTGCCGGTCTCATTCTCCTCGCTTTCTGTTTGCCCTCTGCCCCACAGGACAGTGTTGCGGACCAGATCGCAAATTATCCATTCCTGTTGCGGCTCGAACACACTACAAAAGGTTCACGAGTATGTGTCCTCCTTCGCCGCAACGGCGAGTTCCACCTCGAACACACTCACGGTGACGAAACTGAGGTATCGGAGGGGCGAATTCCGGACGCCGAACTTGTGACGCTCAAAGGAGCACTGAACAACGACGAACTTCAACGTATATCCCAGCAGATGATTATTCCTCCGCTTTTGGATACGACGGTTGATCAGGTACAGGTGAATGTGGTTCGGACCGATCATTGGCAAAATCTTTATTTCGCGGATTCAACCAGCCAGATCCCCTTCGGCGCGGCGCTTAAACCGCTTTTGACCTGGATGAGCGAATTGCACGAGCAACCGCACCGGACCCTCACCGAAGATGCCGGCAAGAATAATTGTCTGACTCCGAAGAAACTACACCTCACGATTCGCACCAAGGATTCTTCCCGTCCGCGCACAGAGAAATCCGAAGCGAACACCTCATCCGTTACAAACAAGCCTCAATCCGCCCAGGCGAAGTCATTCCTCATGCGATATTCCATGGACCATTATTCCGGCGGCGTCCTGCAGCGGACATGCGTGATTGTGAGCCCAGCCGGCAATTTCCGAATGGAGAAAGGCAATCAGCAGCTCACGTACAAAATGAAAGCGTCAGTCTTTGAGGGGTCAATTCCTGGGAATGAACTACAGGAACTCAATCAATTACTCGAAACTTCTGATCTCAGGACCTTGCACCACCAGAACCGGCTGGCAAGCAAGCGGATGCGGGAGGCTGTTGTCGTCTCTGTCTCCATCCCGCGGGAAAAAGATATTCAGGAACTCCTGTTCTCCAGTTATATCGCCGATCCCACCGGCAGAAACGACTCCGGCGACGTAATCGACGACACGACCTCGATCCAGCCGCTCCAGAAATGGATCAAGACGTCGATCGACAACCAAAAACTCAAGCCAGTGAAATCTGCCACGCCTGATAGTTGCGCTCCCGGGCCCTGAGTCAACTTTTCCATCCATGCCTCATGCTGTGTCATCCATATGAGGTAATCTTGGACTGACGCATGGCTTCCCAGGACGAAGAAGTATTAGGCAAGGCTTATGACAGCCGTTTGATGAAACGGCTGCTCACCTATCTGCGTCCCTACAAATGGCAGACTGCGATCGCCCTGGGCTCGATTTTCGTCAAGGTAGGCGCCGACGTGCTGGGTCCCTATCTGACCAAAGTGGTCATGGATCGCTATCTGGCGCCCGTCCCCGGACTCTGGACACCATTCGATTCTTTTCTAAGCAATAAGCCACTGGTCGGCATCGCGCAGATCGCAGCCCTTGGTGCCGGTCTGCTACTCTTCAGTTTCCTGCTGGAATACCTGCAAACCTACTTCATGCAGTGGGTCGGACAAAAAGTAATGTTCGATCTTCGCAAGGAAATATTTCGCCATCTGCAGGGCATGCATGTTGGCTTTTATGACAAAAACCCAGTCGGACGGTTGGTCACCCGGGTCACCAGCGATGTTGACGCGCTGAATGAAATGTTTACCTCAGGCGTGGTCTCGCTCTTCGAAGACGTCTTCGTGTTGACGGCGATTCTGGGGGTCATGCTTTGCGTCAGTTGGAAGCTGGCCTTGATTACTTTCGCCGTGCTCCCCCTCATCGTCTTCGCTACCAAGATCTTTCGCGACAAGGTCCGCGACTCTTACCGCCGCATACGCACTGCCATTGCCCGCATCAATGCTCATTTGCAGGAACACGTTAGCGGCATGATGGTGCTGCAACTGTTCAATCGGGAGCAACGCGCCTACGACAAATTTTCCGAAGTTAACGCCCAGCATATGGACGCGTTCAAGGACGCGATCATGGCCCATGCCGTTTACTACCCGGTGGTCGAAGTCCTCTCCTCCGTAGCCATCGCGTCTGTGATCTGGTTTGGCGGAAACGACATTATCCGCCACACCATTACCACCGGCGTCATGGTTGGGTTCGTGCAAAAAAAGCTGGTCATCCATGTCGTCCACACCGCGACCACGATCGGCATTCTGGCCGCCTTTATTCAGTACGCGCAGCGTTTCTTCCGCCCCATTCAGGATTTCAGCGAGAAATACAACATTCTGCAAGCGGCCATGGCATCAAGTGAGCGCATCTTCAAATTGCTCGATACGCAGCCGGAGATCACCTCAGCCGCACTGACGAAAATTCCCGTGGGCCCAGGCCGTATCGAGTTCGACCACGTTTGGTTCGCCTATCGGGCGCTTCCCGGTAAAGAGCCGGTAGGGTTGGTCGCCCCCGGACGTCTCCGGCTCGAAGAGTCGGCCACATCCACGGAACCCGACTGGGTGCTCCGCGACGTCTCTTTCGCGATCGAACCCGGCGAAACCGTCGCCATCGTTGGCCACACCGGGGCCGGCAAGACCACTATCATTTCCCTCCTCATGCGTTTCTATGACGTCCAAAAAGGCGCGATCAGGATTGACGGAGTAGACATTAAGGATATGGACCTCCACGATCTCCGACGCCGCTTTGGCATCGTGCTGCAAGATCCATTCCTTTTCACTGGAACCATCGAAGGAAACATTCGCCTCGGTTCGAAATGGATCACCGACGAACAGGTTGTCAAAGCCGCCGAAGACGTGAACCTCGCCGACTTCATTCAAACTCTTCCTAAAGGTTTCAAGGAAGAAGTCCACGAGCGTGGCAGCACCCTGTCCACCGGCCAGAAACAGTTAATTTCATTCGCCCGCGCACTGGCGCACAATCCAAAAATCCTCATTCTCGACGAAGCCACGTCCAGCGTCGACACCGAGACCGAATTCAAGGTGCGTGACGCCCTGAGTCGCATGATCGAAGGCCGTACGTCGGTAGTCATCGCCCATCGACTTTCCACCGTTCAACGCGCCGACCAGATCATCGTGATGCATAAAGGGAAAGTGCGCGAAATGGGAAGCCACCAGGAACTCCTTGCCAATCGCGGCATTTACTACAAGCTCTATCAACTTCAATACAAAGACCAGGAAGTAAGTGTGGCGCGGGCGCCCGCGCCCGTGTAATGGTGAAGAACAGAGGCAATGCAGAAGGTTCTATCCCCGATCCACCCCAAACCTGACTTTCGTAACTCTTTCCTTCATAACTCCGCAAGCTAGAATCCGAGAGTGCCGGAGAATCAGCAGGAGTTCCAAGAGGTAAGCCAGAACAGCCCCGAGGCCATCCCGACGGAGATGCGTCGGATCGAGGGCCGTGAGTGGTGGCTGTGGGGATTTGCCATTGCGGTCACGTTGGCCTTGACCCTGGGAATCGTCTCCTTCACATTTCCCTGGCTTCATTTCGACAAAGACGTCTCCTACTGGTTTGATCTCAAGGAATGGGTGCGCGGACTCGCGGCCCTGGTCCTGCTTTTTGACATGTACACCGTCTACCAGTACATGCAGCTTCACCGCATTCGCCGCCAGCTCGCCGAGCGCGACCAGCTCTTTCAGCTCATCAGCGAAAATGCCGCGGACATGATTGCCTTGGTCGACGGCAATGGCAAACGGCTGTACAACAGTCCCGCCTACCTGAAAGGTGCTCGGGTATTCTGCCGAGGACCTAAAGGACACTTCATCGATTGAACAAATCCATCCGGATGATCGGCCGCGCGTGCTTCAAGCGGCGGAAAAGGCGAGGCTCAGTGGTCAAGGCGAGCGCGTCGAATACCGGATACGCCACAAAGACGGCTCCTGGCGCACGCTTGAGTCGACTGCCAGCGCGATTCGAGATCGCACGGGGAAAAACCGACAAGCTGGTAATCGTGAACCGTGATATTTCCGAGCGCAAGCGCGCCGAGGAAATGCTGGTCCACAATGCATTTCATGACGGGCTCACCAACCTGCCCAATCGCGCACTGTTCCTCGACCGTCTCCAGCACGCGCTCACGCTTTCGAAAAAACATCCAAACTACAATTTCGCCGTCTTGCTCATCGATATCGACGAATTCAAAATCGTTAATGACAGTCTGGGACATTCGGCCGGCGACGAACTGCTGATTCAAATCGGGCAAAGATTAAAAGACTCGGTACGGCGGGCCGATACCGTGTCGCGTCCGCGCGTGACCGGCCTGTCCGACGGCCGCAGTAGCGACGAAACCCTGGCCCGGCTCGGTGGCGACGAATTCACCATTCTCTTGGACGACATTCGCGATCCCATTGAAGCCATTCGAGTAGCGGGACGCGTTCAGGAGGAGTTAGCGACACCTTTTTTGGTGAACGACCAGAAGATTGTGATTTCTGCGAGTATCGGGATCACCTCTAGCGCCGGTCCACACCTGAACGCCGAAGACCTGGTGCGCGACGCGGATATCGCCATGTATCGCGCCAAAAAGGCCGGCAAAGCCCGCTGCGAGGTCTTTGACACCGCGATGCACGCCAGCGCCGTAAAAAGATTGCGCCTCGAAACCGACCTGCGCAAGGCACTCGACCAAAATGAATTCCGGGTGTTCTATCAACCCATCGTGTCGCTGCAAACCGGCAAAATCACGGGCTTTGAGGCACTCACCCGATGGCAGCATCCGGAGGGCATACTCTCCCCGATCGAGTTCATTCCGGTGGCCGAGGAAACCGGGCTCATCATCCCAATGAACCGGCTATTGCTGCGCGAGGCCTGTCAGGACCTGCAAGCCTGGCAGGCCGAGTTCCCGGCGAATCCGCCGCTCACCATGAGTGTGAACATCACCCCCAGAGAGTTTTCCCAGCCTGATCTGGCTGACGAAATCGGAAAAACTCTCGAGCAACTGAACTTCGATCCCAGCTGGCTAAGACTGGAAATCGTGGAAACCATCGCCATGGGGGACGAGGACAAATCCGGCGAGGCGCTTGCGCAATTGAAAGCCATCGGCGTCCATCTGAGCATCGACGACTTCGGTACCGGCTACTCCTCTCTCAGCCGCCTGCGACGCATTCCGGTCGACACCCTAAAAATCGACCGCTCTTTCATCATGAACATGGACACCGATGCCGAAAATCGCGAGATCGTAAAAACCATCATCATGCTCGCCCACAATCTCCGCTTGAAAGTTGTGGCAGAGGGCGCCGAGATCGAAAAACATATCAATCAGCTCAGCGACTTGCATTGCGAAATGGCCCAGGGATACTTTTACTCCCGTCCGGCCGACAACCTGGCTATGTTGAAACTGCTGGCCGCCGACCACCGAGCGATGTCCGCGACCGCCGGCAGATAGAAATAGTTCCCTACATTATCATTTCGTACCGACTCCCAACGGCCGTGTCATCCTGAGCGAAGCAGACACGCAGTCGAAGGCCCCCTACGCCCATCACCGCTCCAACCGTTGACGATACAATGCTCTCTTGCGAATTCTGATCTCAGCCGGTGAAGCCTCCGGAGAAATGTATGGTGCGCAGCTCATCGAAGCCATGCGCCGCCGCGATCCTTCCATCGAGTTCTTCGGCGTAGGCGGCGAAAAAATGCGAGCGGCCGGATGCGATACTGTCGTCGATGCCAGAGACCTCTCGGTAGTGGGCATCTCGGAAATCGTCAGCCATCTCCCGAAAATCTGGGGATTATTTCGCAGGCTGATCGCTGAAGCCGCCAAGCGCAAACCCGACCTTGCCATTGTTATCGACTCACCTGCATTCAATTGGCGCGTGGCTCGCCAGATGAAAAAGCGCGGCATCCCGGTCGCGTATTACGTTTGCCCGCAATTCTGGGCATGGCGGCAAGGACGCGTCCGCCTCCTGCGCAAATATGTTGATAAGGCGCTGGTGATTTTTCCTTTTGAAGAAAAGTTCTATCGCGACCGCGGCGTGGACGCAACATTCGTCGGCCATCCGCTTGGCAATCTCCCCCGGCCCTCGATTTCGCGCGACGATTACGCATTGCAGAACGGACTCAACGTCACTAAACCGTGGATTACTCTCATGCCCGGTAGCCGCTCGAAAGAAGTGAACATGAACCTTCCCGAGATGCTGCAGGCGGCGGACTTGCTCGGCGAGGAATACGATTTTGTGATTCCGGTGGCCCCTACCATAGCAAGAGATCTGATTCTTGCCGTGATGCAGAGAGACAGGGGCGTGGCTGCGGTACGTCTCGTCCCTGACGCTTTGCCCGCTCTCGCGCACTCCCGCGCCGGGATTATCGCCAGCGGCACGGCCACCGTAGAAGCCGCCATGATGGGGACGCCATTCGTGATGGTCTATCGCGTCACCCCCTTCACTTATTTTCTTGGAAGGAGGACGGTCAAAGTCCCCCACTTTGCCATGGTGAACTTGATTGCTGGAAAAGAGATCGTCCCGGAGCTGATCCAGGATGATTTCACGGCTGAGAACGTGGTAGCCCGGCTCAAAGAAATAATCCCCGACGGTCCGGCACGAGACAAAATGCTCGCCGGCCTCAAAGAAGTGAAAGATCGCCTGAGCCGGAAAGACGGCAATCAACTCCATCCCGCGGACCGCGCCAGCGAAGCAATCTTCAAGCTGTTGGAAAACTAACCTTCAACCTCACCACTAAATCTTGGTCATCCTGAGCGAAGGGAATGCTCCGCGCAGGGCAGCATTCCCGCAGTCGAGCGACCCCTACAAGCTGCACTCCACCGATGTCGTCCCAATCCTCGCCGATCCCTCAACCCCCAGCGGTAAAAACTCTGTAGGGATCCTTCGACTCCACGCTCAGGATGACAGGGAGTGGGCCAAATCCCCTCCAAATGCCAATAAATGCGCGTAAGCCTTGTCCTACCAGCATCTTTTGCGTGACAATCTTCATCATAGAGATCAGCGGGGCATTTCCCAGGAGACGGTTCTTGATGGTCTTTCAACTTCGGCGCCAGCGTCGGGCCATCGAGGCCTGCATTGCGCTTTCACTTTTGTTGGTCTCGTTGCCCGCCTGGGCAGCAGAAAAAACTCGTCTGCACGTCGACGATTATCAGATCTCCGTCGAACTCACGCCCCATGCCCACAAGATGTCCGCCCACGCAACTGTGACATTCACCGCTCTCGACGATCTCAATATAGCGACTTTCAATCTGCACAATGATTTACGTGTCACCAAAGTGACGGATGCAACCGGCAAAACCTTGTCTGCCGAGCGCGTCACGCAGGATTCGAGCGTGCGCGTTCCGCTGAATGCGCCACTTACCAAAGGCAGTTCGACGACGTTAACCTTCGATTACGAAGGCATCCTCGACTCGCCCGACGAGAGCCCGGTGCAGGGGCTAAAACTCGCTTATATCGGCGATGACACCAGTTATCTGCTCTACGCCGGAGACTGGTTTCCGGTCAATAATTACGGCATCAATCGCTTCACTGCGACCATCAATGTGACGGTGCCGAGTCACATGATCGTGATTGGCAGCGGGAAGGAAACCGTAGGCCTACCCCCAGTACCAAAGAAAGGCGCTCCCGCGGCTGCTGCCGGAACCAAGACTTTCAGTTTCGTTTGGGACAAACCCAGTTTTCCCGGCACCATCGTCGCGGGATCTTTCCAGGAATTCAAAAGCGACGAAGCCGGTCTCGATCTGCATATTTTCTTCAAGCCCAATCATCAGGCTATGGGCGCGGAATACGTCGAAACCGCCGTCAAGGAATTTACTTACTTCGAAACGCTCTATGGCACACCACCTTCCACGACACTGCGCGTAGTCGAACTTCCTGATGACACTCTACCCTCCGCCTGGGCTCCGGAAGTTGCGGCCATTGCCAGCCGGGCGATCACGGAAAAAGTTAATTATCGCCTGCTGGCAAATACCATTGCGCATCAATGGTGGGGGGTTTCCGTAAGTCCGGCGGCACACGACGATTGGTGGCTGAGTGATGGATTCGCCCGCTACTCCGAGGCGCGTTATGTTGAGCAGGCCGCCGGCACCCTGGGGCTCGAAGAAACGGTGAAAGATATGTCGGTCGGTGCGCTGGCCTACGACACCGTCCCGCTATCCAGCGCGGGCAAGCTTGATCTGTTCTCGCCGGAGTTTCAGTCGCTTGTGACCGACAAGGGGGCAATGATCCTGCACATGTTGCGCTGGGTCGAAGGCGATCAGAAATACGACCAGACGATGCGCAGCTTTGCCGCTCAGTACGCGGGTAAATCCGCCTCACTCGACGACTTCAAGGCCGTCGCCGAGAAAAATTATGGCGAGCAGCTCACCTGGTTCTTTTCGCAGTGGCTGGATTCGACGGGCGCCCCTGAATTCAAAGTGAAGTACACGGTCTATCGACTTGGAGGCACGCCCCACTCCGCAAAGGGCGGCGGCAAGGACGACAAAGCGCCGGGCTTCCGAGTGGTCGGCCAGATCACCCAGGATTTGGACCTGTTCCGCATGCCGGTTGATCTGAAAATCGATACTGACGGAAAAACTGAAGAGAAGCGCCTCGACGTCGTGGGCACCAATTCCGCTTTCACCATCGAGACTTTCGGCAAGCCCCGCCGCATTTCGATCGATCCCGAGAATCGCGTGCTAAAGAATTCCTCGGACATCAAACTCCGGGCCTCGATTCAGCGCGGACAAGCATTGACCCAGCAGGGAGATCTCGCGGGAGCGCTGCTCGAATTCAACAAAGCGCTCGACAGCAATAAAAACAGTTCGCTGGCGCACTATCGCATCGCTGAAGTATTTTTCCAGCAGAGAAACTATCAGGCTTCGGCCAACGCCTATCGCGAATGCCTTAATGGCGACGGCGATCCCCGCTGGACCGAAGTTTGGAGTCACGTCCAGCTCGGCAAGATTTTCGACGTCACTGGACAACGCGAGCGCGCCACCAACGAATATCGTCAGGCCCTGCAAACTAACGACAACACCCAAGGCGCCATGGACGAAGCCCGCAGATATCTCTCCAAGGCGTTCGAGCTGCCGAAGAAAACGGACGCCGCTGGGAACTAAGAACACCTTAATGAGTTGTTGTCATTCCGAGAAGCGCAGCGCCGAGGAATCTCAATGCTCATCCCCTCCCTGGAAGAGCCGCGCTTCTGCGACGCTTAAATCGCCAGCCTTCATAACGCGGGCCTGGAACATGCCCACGGTGGCGAACACACTGCTAAGTCATCCCCGCCGCAACGCCTAATACGCCCACCGCAGCAAAGTCGCCCCTACCGTAAATCCCGCGCCCACTGACGCCAGTAACACCAAATTTCCCTTCTTCAACTTCCCCTCTTCAATCGCCGTATTCATGGCCAGCGGAATCGTCCCGGCAGTGGTATTGCCGAAGCGGTCGATGTTAATCACGATCTTTTCCTCCGGTAATCCCAGGCGTTCGGCGGTCGCGGTAATAATGCGTTTGTTGGCCTGATGAGGAATAAAAAGGTCAATATCGCTAACTTTGAGCCCGTTCCGCTCCAACAATTTTTCACAAACTTCCAGTTGTTTGCGCACCGCAAACTTGAACACTGCGCCGCCATCCTGATGAACATAATGCATTTTCTTGTCCACGGTCTCGTGTGTCGAAGGATTCAGGCTGCCGCCGCCCGGCATGAACAGCGAACATCCGCCGGAGCCATCCACTTCGTGAATGAAATCGATGATGCCAACGGAATCGTCTTCCGCCGGTTCCAAAACCACGGCGCCCGCGCCATCGCCGAAAAGCACACAGGTGGCGCGGTCGGTGTAGTCAAGGATGGAAGACATCACATCCGCGCCAATCACCAGGACTTTTTTGTGTGCACCAGTCGCAATAAACTGCGTTCCGGCTTGCAGGGCGTATACAAAAGCAGAACAAGCAGCCGATAAGTCGAATCCCCAAGCTCCCTTTGCTCCCAGCTTGTCTTGCACCAGGCAGGCCGTGGAGGGGAAAAACATGTCGGGTGTCACTGTGCCCACAATAATGGCTTCGATATCCGTGGCCAGAAGGCCGCGGCGGGCCAGGGCCTTTTTCGCCGCTTCCACCGCCAGATCACTGGTCGCGACCCCTTTGTCGACGATGTGCCGTTCGCGAATGCCGGTACGGCTTACCAGCCATTCATCGGAAGTTTGGACCATCTTCTCCAGTTCTGCATTGGTGAGAACTCGGGGCGGTACATAGGTGCCAAGGGCGCTGATTTTGGCGCGGACGAGCTGAGTCAATGATTTCTCCTGGATAAAACCAGATATTGTGAATGATTGAGAGCAGAAAGTCTAACTGCGAGCGGCAGAAAATAAGTCAGACACCGGCGACCCACTGCACACGTAAGAGCCCGTTACCGTTGCTTCCTTCCGGACCTGGCGGGGTTGGCGGGAAGACGTCGCGCGGGACCGATGTCTGACCGATTTGATTTTAGCATTGCCGAGCTCTCGGCTATGAGCCGTCAGCTGTTTGCTACAAATCGGAACTGCTCAGAGTACCCGAAAGTTCCCGTACACCTCAGTACCCTTCCCTTCGCGCCTGGATCGCGAAACAATAGAGAAACGTTATGGCGAGCACCAAAACATCGGCGAGAATTCCACTGCCGGCCGCGGTCCAGCGCTACTTCGAGGTCGCGCTTTATCTGCTTGTCTTCACCGGATTCGGGACCCTGGCCTCGACTGGAGGATTAGATACCGTCACCGTCCTACTGGTCAGCGCCGCGCTTCTGTTGCGCGGATACTTGTTGGCCACGCGTCGCGTTCTGCTCATCCCTGAACGCTGGACGACTGCCCTCACGCTCGGTTATGCCGGATTCTATCTGCTGGATTATTTTCTGATCTCCGGCGCCTTCCTGGGAACTACTGTCCACCTCGTTCTTTTTGTGATGGTGGTACGGTTGTTTTCCGCGCAACGCGACCGCGATCACTATTTTCTGTCGGTCATCGCATTTCTGATGGTGCTGGCCGCTGCAGTGCTCACGGTAAACAGCATTTTCCTGCTGGCGTTTGCTGGATTTATGTTGATGGCAGTCGCCACCTTCATTTTGATGGAGATGCAGCGCGCCTCATCGAAAGCCACCATCGCTGCAAAAGATTCTCCGGACACGCGGGCCTACCGGCGGATGGCTTTTTCTCTGTCGCTCATGGCGCCCGGAATCGTGCTGTGCATTTTGCTGGTCGCGACGGGAATTTTCTTTCTATTGCCGCGCGTCTCAGCGGGTTATCTCAATGCCTACGCACCCGGCAGCGACCTGAGCACCGGCTTCTCCGACCATGTGGAACTGGGACGCATTGGGCAGATCCAACAATCAAGCGCGGTGGTGATGCACATCCAAATTGATGGTGATCGGAGTGGCGGCTTCGACTTGAAATGGCGCGGTGTGAGCCTCAATCTATTTGACGGCCATGTTTGGTCGAATCCGCATCAACGCTACCTGGCGCCCCACCTGCCGGGGAACACGTTTGCGCTCTCGGTTCAACGGGTCCCTTCGGAAGCCGTTCGGTCGCCCGGCCCGAGCCGGCTGATCCACTACAAAGTTCTGATGGAACCGATGGGCACGAATGTTTTCTTCCTGGCCGCATCTCCGAGCACTTTGACTGGAAACTATCGTCTGCTCGCAATGGACGATGGAGGCGCGGTGTTTGACGCTGATCCCGATCATCCCATTATCGCTTACGATGCTGCTTCGAACATTGCACAGCCAGATCCTGTGCAAGTGCGCGGAGCGTTTGCCAGCTATTCCCCATCGGTTCAATTGAATTATCTGCAATTGCCGGCGCTTGATCCCCGTATTCCTCGCCTGGCGCAACAGATCACGGCCCAGGCAGACAACAATTACGATCGTGCCGTGGCCATGGAAAGATATCTGCAGACCCATTACGCATACACCCTCCAACTTTCGCGAACCGCTCCCGTTGACCCGTTGGCAGAGTTTCTTTTCAAGCGCAAACAGGGACACTGCGAATACTTTGCTTCTTCGATGGCCATCATGCTTCGCACGCTGCGGATTCCGTCGCGCGTGGTGAATGGATTTCGTACGGGAGAGTTTAACGACATCACGTCTCAGTATTTAATTCGCGAAAGCGATGCGCACTCCTGGGTGGAAGCTTATTTTCCCGGCTACGGCTGGATCAGTTTCGATCCCACGCCGGCCGGCCCGTCGGAGGTGTCCACCGGCTGGCAGCGTTTGCGTCTGTATACCGATGCGCTGGCCTCGTTCTGGCGAGAGTGGGTGGTCAACTACGATTTGAGTCATCAGCAGCACCTGGCGTTCAGTTCCACTCACAGCGGCCGCGAATTGCTGCAAGGTCTCCAAACCTGGGCCTGGCGAAAGTATCAGGCGCTGCTGACGTCCGCGCACCGCATCCAGGACTCGCTGGGAAATTCACCTTTGCGATGGAGTGTGAAAGGGATTCTGGCGGCGATGCTCATTCTGCTGGGAGCGAACGCTACGCGCTTGTGGCGAGCAGCGCATAAACTCCTGCTGGCGGCGCGGCCCGAAAAATCTCCACAACTCGCGGCGACCATTTGGTATGAACGAATGACGCGTTTGGTGGCACGCCAGGGCTGGCGTAAATCACCGGTGCAAACTCCCGGAGAGTTTGTGATTTCGATTGAAGACCCTGCCATCCGGCGGCAGGTCGAAGAATTCACAAGAAGATATGAAAGCGCGCGCTTTGGGGAATCCTCCGAGGATGCCGGCCAGCTGCCTGATTTGTATGAAGAAATTGCCAACAGCAGGCGCAAGAGTTCGCGCCGCTAAAACTTAATTGAAGTGCCAGATAATTCCGCTTCCGACGAATAAATTATTCTGACGGCTCTTCCCGGTATCGACATTTAACTGCGGTACGCCGCTCCAGTAGTCCCGGACTTCCGTCCGAATGGAAAATTTGTGAGTGAGGCGCACGTCAAGACCGGCGCCAAATTGAATCACTACTCCGGTGCTTCCAGTTTTTCCTGGATTGGGGCCGCCTTCAAATTCCAGATTCGAGCTGGAACTAAAATGCCCAAACCCAATACCGAAGCTACCCCAGGGAGAAAGATATGTGCGAGGCAATAAATTCGCGCGCACCGACGGTGTTAGGAAATAAGACTTGTAGCTGTCGGGAGTCAAATTATCTATGAAATATACCTTTTCGTGCGGCTGAAAAAGTACCGGGAGTTCGGCGGTAATCGAATAAAGCTCGTTTTCACGCAAGCGACGCCCGTAGCCCAACTCGAAGCTAATCCCGTTGCTGAGTAGAACATCCGAATCAAAGCTGGCAACATGCGGGTCGCGAATAAACGTGCGCCCCAGCGTTCCACTTATCTCATTCTTTGGGGGAATGAGTTCCTCGTCCTGTGCGGCGGCGATGCCCACCAAAATGACGAGCGCCACAAGGATCAACAGCCCACACCTTTGCCGCGTCATTAAACCTCCCAAAAACGCCCCGCAAACCACAGCCTAGCACGCTGAGGCTTCGGAAATGATTGGCTGCATTGGTGCGGGGAAGCAGCTGCTAGCTTCCAGCTCCTTGCTATGCTTACTCGCCTTTTCAGATTGTTGGAAGGTCTCACGCTGTAGCTCAAGCGCTGAAGCGGGATACTTGAACAAAAGCATTAACGCAGCGCGGAAGAGCTGGCGGAAAAGCTCTCAAGAGATACCCGGTACGCAAGGCAAAGCCTTAGCGCAGGGCCACAGGCCCTGCTCCACCCAAAAACGGGGTTTTCCGGCAAGTTGTGAAGCCACGGCTCCGCCCAAAACCGGAGCATTTCGGCAAACTTTGCAACTTGTGGGCTTTGCTAGAAGCTAGGAGCTAGAAGCTGGAGCTGTCCTCATCGATGCTAAAATAGAAAGATTGCATGCCCGACAAGAACCCATCTGTGGCCCTGTTGGACGCTCCGGAAACGAGCCGGACTGGTCCCCGTCCGCCTACGAAAGTAGGGTTCGTCAGCCTGGGCTGTCCCAAGAACCTGGTGGATAGCGAAGTCATGATGGGCATGCTGGCGCACGGCGGGCGCGGAATTGACCCGGCGTGCCGAAGATGCCGACGTGATTGTGGTCAATACTTGTTCGTTCATCGCCAGCGCCCAGCAGGAATCGGTGAACACAATTCTGGAAATGGCGCGGCACAAAACCGATGGACGTGCCCGGAAACTGATCGTCGCCGGCTGTCTGGTGGAACGTTTTCGCGACGAAATTCAAAAGAATATTCCGGAAGTCGATGCCGTTGTCGGGACGGGTGAATTGGAAAAGATTCTGGCCGCGGCAGGAGTTTCTTCTGCTCCGGCCACGAATTCGCCATTCAATATTTTGACTTCGCGCGCCGAAGGCGATGCCCGCGCCGCTCAAGGCCGATTCTCCCGCGAAAGTTGGGATGGCGCCATCGCCGACCTGCCCAATTATCTTTACGACGAAGCGACGCCGCGAGTGCTCGCCACTGCCGCGCACACGGCGTACATCAAGATCGCCGAAGGTTGCGATCATCCTTGCAGCTTTTGCATCATTCCTCAATTTCGCGGAAAGTTTCGCTCACGACGATTTGAATCGGTGATTGCCGAAGCCGAGCGGCTGGCCGCGGGGGGTGCGCGAAATCACGCTGATCGGCCAGGACACGACCTGCTACGGCGAAGACTTCGGGTTGAAAGACGGTCTTGCGCTGTTGCTGGAAAAGCTCGCGGCCATTCGAAGAATTGCGCTGGATGCGGTTTCTGTACGCGTATCCCAATAAGATCACCGGGCGGCTGCTCGAAACGATCGCCACCCACGAAAAGATTTGCTCCTACATGGATGTGCCTTTGCAGCACGCGTCGGCGACGGTTTTAAAGCGAATGAAACGTGGCGGCGGCGCGGACATTTTTCTGCGTTCGATTGAAAAGATGCGGCGCACGATTCCGGACGTCACGTCTGCGAACTTCTTTCATCGTCGGATTTCCCGGAGAAACTGAAAAAGAATTTGAAGAGCTGTGCGAATTCGTTCGCGAAGCTCGAATTCGATTGGATGGGGGCTTTTGGATACTCCGATCAGGAAGGTGCGAGGCATTGCGGATGCGAGAAAAGCTGTCGGAGCGGGAAATAGAACGACGCCGCAAACAGCTGATGCAAATTCAGCGCGGCATCAGCAAGCGCAAGAAGAAGGCACTTGATCGGCAGCGAGGTTGATTTGCTTCTGGAAGGGCATGTCGGATGAAACCGATCTGCTGCTCGAAGGACGCACCGCAATGCACGCGCCGGAGATCGACGGCAAAGTTTTCATCAACGACGTTCCGGAAGGAATGATGCCGCAGGCGGGCGAATTTTATCGCTGCGAAATCACCGAAGCGCATGATTACGATCTGGTGGCAAAGATTCTGTAGGAGTTCTGTCCAGAAATATGGCCCGCAACGAACCATTAAATTCCGTTGTCCGACCTGCAAGAAAGATAGTCACGCCGTAACGACCCCGAATTTCCTTTCTGCAGCGAACGATGCCGCACAATAGATCTGGGGCAATGGGCCAGCGGCGCATATGTAATTTCTTCGCCGCCCCAGGATACTTCCGACGACAACTCCGGATTCGAATCGACGATCCAGACAATGAAGAGTGAGCCCAGAGAAGGACGCCTGCTCCGCTCTGGGCAACGCTGGTCGCGACATTTTTCGGGGCCGGAAGGATGCAACCTGGGCCGGGAACCTGGGGTTCGGCGGCTACCGTGCTCTTGTGGTGGCTGCTGACGCGCGAAATTCCGTCGCTGTGGCAACCTTGGACGGCAGCCGCATTGGCATTGCTCGCAGTCGCCGTTGGAATTCCCGCGGCAACCATCGTGGCGCGAGCCGCATCCGTTAAAGACCCGCAATTCGTGGTGATTGACGAAGTTGCCGGCCAGCTCATCGCATTGATCGCGGCGCCGGCTACGTGGAAATGTTTGCTGGCGGGCTTTATACTTTTTCGAGGGTTCGATATTGTGAAGCCGCCACCGGTGCGGAAGCTGGAGCGATTGCCGGAAGGCACGGGAATTGTGATCGACGATGTGGGCGCTGGCCTTTACGCTTTGGTCGTGATGCAACTTTTGCTCCATTTCGGAGTTTTACCGCGATAGGTTTTCATCATTCAATAAGTCCGGGAAAGCCGCAAGTCATGGGAATTTCAGACCGTCTGCTGGGCAAGAAAACCGTGAACGGAAATCCTCACATCGAGGCGGTATCTCCCAGCGCGGCGCTGCCCGGCGGCGAGGTGCGCATTAGCGGAAGCAGCTTGCGCCCCCAGGAGCTCCGCCATCCGCGCGTGCGAATTGGAGAAGTCGAAGGCGCGATCGTGATCAGCTCTGACGATTTTCTCGGTCGCCCGCGTGCCTCAAGGCGCATCTTCCGGAGCTATCGTAGTCTCGACAAACGGGCACTCCAGCAATCCGCAGCAGATTCAAGTGGCTGCGCCCATTGCCGAGGAACTGCATCCGGTGACCAATCCGGCCCTGGATGCCGAAGGGAATATCTACGTCACTTTTTCCGGCTCGCGTGGGCAAAAAGTTCCAGTCGCGATTTACAAAATTGACACCAGCTACAAAGTCAAACCATTTCTCTCGGACATGATGAATGCCACCGCAATCGCTTTCGATCGCGCAGGACAAATGTACGTTTCTTCCCGTTTCGAAGGCGCGGTGTACCGCGTAGCCCCCAATGGGACGATGTCTTCCTATGCCGAAAGAATGGGTGTGGCCACCGGCATCGCGTTCGATCGCGCGGAGAATCTTTACGTCGGCGACCGCAGCGGAACCATTTTCAAAATCGCGCGCGACCGCCAGATTTTTGTTTTCGCGACCCTTGAGCCCAGCGTTTCCGCTTACCATTTGGCGGTTGGTCCGCACGGAGATCTTTTCGTCTCTGGTCCCACCACTTCCAGCTTTGATTCTGTTTATCAAATCGATCCTCACGGCAAAGTTTCTACTTTCTTCCGTGGCCTGGGGCGCCCGCAAGGATTGGCTTTTGACATTAACGGAAATCTCTATGTGGCGGCTTCGCTGGCCGGACAAGCGCGGCATCGTGAAGATTACGCCGGATGGGAAAGCCTCCATGGAGGTTGCCGGGCCGGGCTGGTGGGCCTCGCTTTCGCTCCCGGCCGTTCCGTCATTCTGGCCACCACCAGCGGTGTTCATCATCTTTCCTGGAATGTTCAAGGATTTTCTCCCTGGTCTGAATAAAATTGATTCATTTTTTACCCGGATTCTCTTAGCGTCCTTTGCGGCACTTCTTTGCGTTGTTCACGGTCAAAAGCTCTTGACGTTGCATAACGCGCCACCGATATCGTTTAAACTGCTAAGGTGAACGCCGAAATAATTGCCGTTGGCTCAGAGCTATTGACTCCCTTCCGCCAGGACACCAACTCGCTCTACCTGACGGAAAAACTCAACGAACTCGGAGTCGATGTAATTTTCAAAACCATCGTCGGCGACAGCAGCGAAAATCTCACAGCCGCGGCCCGCCTGGCGTTGGCGCGCGCCGACATCATTTTGTTCAGCGGCGGCCTCGGTCCCACCGAAGACGATCTCACTCGCGAATGCGTGGCCGCTGCCTTAGGACTCAGCATTCGCCGCGATTCCGACATCTTAGCGTCCCTCGAAAAACGCTTCGCCGAACGCGGGTATACGCTAACGAAAAATAACTTTAAGCAAGCGGATGTGATCGTCGGCGCGACCGCTCTTACCAATCCTCAGGGCACCGCGCCTGGCCAGTGGATTAGCGGCAGGTACGAAGGCCGCGAACGAATCGTGATACTCCTGCCCGGTCCCCCGCACGAGATGAGGGCGGTATTCGAGCAGCATTGTGTAGAACGTCTGCGGGCAAAATTACCCAAACGGGTGATCGTGACTCGCGTCCTCAAGATTACCGGCCTCGGCGAGTCAGCCTGTGACGGCCGCGTGGCGCCGATTTACAAACGATACAGCGATGTTGAGACCACCATTCTCGCGGGGGCGGGAGAAATCCAGCTTCATTTGAAAATACATGCGCCGTTTCTTCACTCCGCGCAAGTAACATTGGATGAGTTGGTCGGAGCGCTTGAAGAAGAGTTAGGTGATCTGGTTTTTTCGGACAACGGAGATTCGCTGGAGCAGATCGTCGGCTATTACCTGCAAATGCGAAACGCCACGCTGGCGGTCGCCGAATCCTGCACCGGAGGACTGGTCGCAGAACGCATCACATCGGTGAGCGGCAGCTCAAGATATTTTCTCGGTGGTGCGGTCGTCTATTCGAATGAGCTCAAAACTGCATTCGCCGATGTACCCCCCGCATTGATCGAAAAGCACGGTGCGGTCAGCCGCGAAGTTGCAATCGCGTTGGCAGAAGGCATTCGCAAACGATGCGGCGCAACCTTTGGACTGGGAATCACCGGCGTCGCCGGGCCTGCCGGAGGCACGACCGAGAAACCGGTTGGTTTGGTATTCCACGCTCTTGCCAGTGAACAAGATTCAGAAGTGATCGAACGCAAATTTCCCGGCGATCGCGAACGAGTGCGCCGATTTGCAAGCCAGACGGCGTTGGATATGGTCAGGAGAAAAGTGATGTAAGGCAGCTTTTAGCTCTAGCCACTAGCAAATCGGTTTCGAGAAGAAATTAGAGTTCGCAGTCAGGGAATTAGCTGGAAGCTAGTGGCCAAAAGCCGGAAGCTAGCTTCCAAAAGCTAGAAGTTTTCTTATGCGCCTTTTCCTCGCGCTCGACATCGACGACGAAATTCGAGAACGCATCGCGCTCTTTCTTGACGGCGTGCGGGAATTTGCGCCGGATGTTCGCTGGGTTCGACCGGAATCTTTGCATGTCACCTTGAAGTTTATTGGCGAGAAGCCGGAAGAAGCCGTCGACGAGATGAAACAAGCTCTTTCTGAAATAAAGACCGGGCCGCTGGATCTGACCTTTCGCGGCCACGGCTTTTTCCCTGGAGCGAAGGCTGCCCGCGTCTTTTGGATCGGGATTGGGGCCGGTCCGCAGCTCGCGAGCCTCGCCAAAACGCTCGACGAGACGGTAGTCAGATTGGGTGTCCCGAAAGACGAGCACGCTTTCAGTCCACATTTGACGCTGGCGCGCGGTGGAGGTCGGTCCGGTGCGCCGCCACGACAGAAGGAAGATCGTCCGAACTTGCGCTTCGTCCGACTGCAAGAGAAATTGGCCGCCAGGTCGACGCCCGAATTTGGTACCATGACCGCCCGCGAGTTCTGTCTGTACAAAAGTCAACTTTCATCAGGCGGATCGCGGTACACGAAGATCGCACGGTTCCCTTTGCAATGAACTTCATGCCCGCCTTCCTGATCGTCGCTGGTTTCAGTTATCTACTGGGGTCCATTCCTTTTGGATACATCCTGCTCAGCATTTTTCGCGGCGAAGATGTAAGGCAGACTGGCAGCGGTAATATTGGCGCGACCAACGTCGCTCGCTCATCGCCTGGGTTGGGCATACTCACGCTGGTTCTCGACGCGCTCAAAGGACTCACTGCGGTTCTCTCGACCCGTGCCTTATTCCCTGGCCAAACGTTGCTCGCCGTAATCGCCGCTCTGTTTGCCATATTAGGACACATGTTTTCAGTCTGGCTGAAATTTCGCGGAGGCAAAGGAGTCGCTACTGGCCTGGGATCGTTTGCGGTGATCGCGCCGAAAGCTATTCTTGTGATGGTTTGTGTTTTCATCGTCCTCGTTCTGGCCTTCCGTTATGTGTCCCTGGCTTCGGTGGTTGGTGTAGCCCTGTTCCCTATACTGGCCAGCCTTCTCGATGGCTACGGCCATGCGTATCCGATACTGGGTCTGATGATTGTCTCTTCAATTCTGATTATCGCGAAGCATCATGAAAACATTCGCCGGCTCCTGGCCGGGACCGAATCGCGATTTCAATTGAGGCACGGTTAATAAATGAGCAAGATCGCGATCATCGGCGCGGGGGCCTGGGGAACGGGACTAGCAATTGTTCTGGGACGCAAGGGCACACACGAGGTGCGACTGTGGGCCCATGAAAAAGAAGTTCGTGAGTCCATCTCAAAGGGCCGGGTGAATGAACTTTTCCTGCCTGAACAGTCCGTTCCGGGCACCGTAGTTCCGACCAATGATTGGGCGGAAGCGATCCACGATGCAGAAATCGTAGTGAACGCGGTGCCGTCGCACCACTGTCGCGCCATCTTCGGAAAGATGCACGATCATCTCAAGCCACAAATGCTGCTGGTGAGCGCCACCAAAGGATTGGAGAACGAGACCCACATGCGGATGACGGAAGTCATCACGCAGGTTGTGAAAACTGCAATGGGATTCGACCCCCGCATCGGGGCGCTGAGCGGGCCATCGTTCGCGAAAGAAGTAGCTCGCGGAGATCCCACGGCAATCACGATCGCTTCTCACGATAACGAGTTGGCAGCAACCGTGCAGCGCGAGTTCAGCGATCCGCGCTTCCGCCTTTATACCAACGATGACATGATTGGTGTTGAGCTGGGCGGCGCGCTAAAAAATGTTATCGCGATCGCAGCCGGGATCTGCGCGGGCCTGGAACTTGGACACAATTCAATCGCAGCACTCATCACTCGTGGCCTATCCGAGATGACGCGCCTGGTAATCGCATGCGGCGGGCGTCAGGAAACTATGTCCGGGTTGGCCGGACTCGGCGACCTTGTCCTGACCTGCACCGGAGGCCTTTCGCGCAACCGCACCGTCGGCGTGGAATTAGGCCGCGGCCGCAAACTCCCTGAAATCATTACCGGCATGCACGGAATGGTTGCGGAAGGCGTCTTCACTACTCATGCTGCCGTCGGTCTCGCCCGCTCTCATCAGATTGAGATGCCGATCACCGAGCAGATGCATGCCATTCTGCACAACGGCAAATCACCGAGCGACGCGATCCGCGATCTTATGACGCGCAGTGTCAAAAGCGAGCGATTGGCATCATCTTTTTGAACTTCGCTTTTTGACTCAGCAGTTCTTAAGGTCAAAAGCGCACGAAGTCCGCCAATTTACGTTCACTGGCCCTCAATCGGTCGCAGTCTCGATCGATGGATTCGTACTGGACGCGACATTGCTCGCGAAAGTTTCGGTACGCTTCTTCAGACGTCCAAAAATCCAAAGTGATGTAGCGTGGCAAAGGTCCCTGAGCGCGGTTCAATTCTGTGCCCAGATAGTTTTCGTCCTGCTCAAATAAGCGTGCCCAGGAGCCGGAGGGTCCATAAACTTCTTCAAACCGGGCTTCCATTCCCGGGTTGACCTCGAACTCCCACATTACCAGGTAACCCCACGGGCCCAGTTGCCCAGTCGCCACGGAACCGCCTTTCTATCTGCAATTCTAATGGAATCAGCGGCCAGAACCGCCAGGGGTGTACCCGATTGCGTTCCCATGCCAAACCCCCAGGAATCAGCGGCTGATGAGTAACTTTCGTAACAGTTGCAGCCATGCAATCCCGCTATTTTAGCGGCGCGAACAAAGTAGAATTCTTGCAGGAATCAGCCCCTGTTCGCCACGCGGCTGCAAGGCCACTTTGTCGCTAAAATTATCCACGCCATCGCGCATTCCCATTCTGTACGTTATCCTCGGCGTGCTCATTCTGGTGAGCGTGGTGCCGATGTATTTTTACTCGGCGAAGGTGGAATCCAGCAACCGTGAACTCCTGATCACGAATGAGCGGCTGCTGCAAAACACCGTCACTCGTTCCCTGGCGGACGAGATTTCGGAGCACCAGGAATCGCTCCGCATGATGCTGGCGAACCTGGCTTCTGCTTTACAGGTATCAAGTGGCGGCGACCTGACCGGTGAGCATGTGCAGGCCCCGGAGTTGCGCGCTTTACTTGAAAATTTCGTTTCGTCTTCAGGCGATCTCGCCTACGCAACGGTCTTGAACTCTGATGCGAAAGGAATTTCCGCCGGACGCATCGCTCCAGACGATTTCCTGCAAAGCGAATTGCAGCGTGCCTACACCGCGTCGCGCGAGGGTCGCGCCTACAACGGGCAAGCGCTCGTCGTCGGCAGTGGCAAGTCGGCTCGGACCGTGATGCTGGTCAGCACTCCAGTCATGTATGGCGGACGATTCCTGGGCATGATCGGCTCGGTGGTGGATTTGCAGTTCCTGATTCGACGCCTTCAGGAAGTCAACGGCGGCGGACTCACGCCTTACGTCGTCGACAGCCAGGGACGCCTCGTTGCCGGCGCAACTTCTGACTACGCCACCGGTCAGGACATGACCAATCTGGAGATCGTGAAGAATTTTGTCGACCAGGGCGGCAAGGCGCAAATGGTGGTGGCCACCCATGAATTTTCCACCAACGGCAAACGCGGCACCATGATGCTCGGAACCTACAGTCCAGTCAACAATCTCGATTGGGCGGTGATCGTGCAAAAGCCCCGTGCGGAAGCTTATCGCGGAGTTTACGAAATGCAGCTTCGCGCCCGCATTCTGGCCCTGGGGGCGGTGATTTTCAGCATTGGAATTAGCATTTTCGCCGCTCACCGGATCACCAGTCCGCTCGAAGTGCTCACGGAATCGAGTCGCGCCATTGCCCGAGGAGATTTTTCCCAACGGGTAACGTTGAAGAGCCGTACTGAAATCGGTGAACTCGCCGCTACCTTCAACATCATGTCTGACGAACTCGAGCATTTTGTGCTCGATCTCAAACGTGCCGCAAATGAGAATCGCGAATTGTTTGTGAGCTCCATCCAGATGCTGGCCGGCGCAGTCGACGAAAAAGATCCGTACACGCGTGGACACTCCGACCGCGTCACGCGTTATTCGATGATGATCGCGCGCGAACTGGGGCTGCCGGATGAGTTTATCGAGATCGTACGCATCTCGGCCCAACTCCATGACGTGGGAAAAATTGGCATTGAAGACCGCATCCTGAAAAAACCGGGCGCGCTAACCCCCGCCGAATTCGACATCATGAAGACGCATACCACCAAGGGCGCAAATATCCTGAAGGGTGTGGCGCAATTAAAAGAAATGATTCCCGGGATCGAACTGCATCATGAGTCGCTTGATGGCCGTGGCTATCCGCATGGCTATAAAGACGAGGACATTCCTCTGCTGCCCCGCATCATTGCCGTGGCAGATACGTTTGACGCGCTCACGACGAATCGTCCCTATCAACACGCGTATGAGGTGAATGAGGCTTTGCGGATTATTCACTCGCTCTCGGGAAAACGCCTCGATCCTAAAGCGGTGTTCGCTCTGGACGCAGTCTATCAACGCGGCGAGATCCGCATTCAGCGCCAGGCGCCGCCCGCGCCAATTCCAACGCCGGTCGAGACGCCTGCTCCACTCGAAGCCGCTGCTGCCGTTCAAACTTCAGGCGCGTGAAGCTTTTAACCGCGAAGGACGCTAAGAAAAGCCGCAAAGAACGCAAAGGAAGAACGAAACCATGGCGCTCAAAGTTTGAGTTGCTTTTTGCATCGAAGGCGCGTTGAACTCCCTTGCTGCTTTTCTTAGCGTTTTTTGCGGTTAAAGCACTCGATCTCCCTGTGCTCAAAAATCCTCCCTGACCGCTATAATTGATGTTTCGCGGCTAAAGCGCCTTCATACCCCATGATTCAGACTCTTTTTGGTAGCACGGAACAGAAACCCAGCTTCTTTGACCGCATGAAAGAGGCGGTCACGCGCACGCGGGAAAACCTGAGCGAGCGGATCGAGGAAGTGGTTTCGTTCGGCAAGGAAATCGATCGCAATACCCTCGACGACCTCGAATCGACGCTGATTGGCGCCGACCTCGGCAGCGCCACCACTCATGAAATTCTCCAGAAGCTGCGGGACAAAGCTGATCGAAAACAAATCAAGGACGTTGTTGAGCTGAAGCGCCTGTTGAAAGAAGAGATTCTTACGATTCTCGACGCTTCCAACAAACAGCCGGTGCAGCGCGTCGACGGAGTGCCTGAAGTCATCCTTGTGGTCGGCGTAAATGGCACGGGCAAGACCACGACAATCGGAAAGCTGGCTCAGTTCCTGCGCTCGGATGGAAAGACCGTCCTGCTCTGCGCAGCCGATACGTTCCGCGCCGCCGCCATCGATCAACTGGAAGTCTGGGGACAACGCACTGGGACGGAAGTCATCCACACTAAACCCGGAGGCGATCCCTCGGCCGTGCTTTACGATGCGCTTCAGGCCGCCACCGCACGCCACAGCGATTACGTAATCGTGGACACAGCCGGGCGCCTTCACACCAAAACCAATCTTATGGCGGAGCTGGATAAGATGCGACGCACGGCACAGCGCATTATTCCCGGCGCGCCCCATGAAACTCTACTGGTCATGGATGCCACGACGGGTCAGAATGGTTTACAACAGGCGCGCCTATTCACCGAGGCGGCGGGGGTCACTGGCATCGTGCTGACCAAGCTCGATGGAACCGCTAAGGGCGGCGTGGTGGTCGCAATTTCTCGGGAGCTCGGCTTGCCCGTACGCTACGTCGGTGTCGGCGAAAAAATTGGTGATCTTTTGCGATTCGATCCCAAGGAATTTGTGGATTCGTTGTTCACCTAAACTCGGGGTTACCACAGCGTCGTCGAACGAAGAAATCCCGTGGCCGAGAAAACCACATCCCGCGAAACCGATGAACGCTTCCTCCACCAGGCACTTGAACTGGCCCAGGAAGGCGTGGCGCTGACATCGCCGAACCCTTGCGTGGGCGCGGTCATCGTTGACGATTCGGGCACCATCCTGGGAACTGGTTCGCACAGGTATGAAGGCCTAAAACATGCGGAAATCCTCGCTCTCGAACAGGCGGGAGACCGGGCCCGCGGTGCGACTCTCTATATCAATCTGGAGCCGTGCTCGCACCAGGGTCGTACCGCCCCTTGCGCGGATGCAATCGTCGCCGCCGGTATTCGCCGCGTGGTCGCTTCCATGCAAGACCCGAATCCGCGGGTGAGTGGCCAGGGCTTCGCAAGACTTCGAGAGGCGGGCATCGCCATTGCTTCCGGCATCCTCGAAGATGAAGCGCGTCCGTTGAATGAAGGTTTTGCAAAATATGTCCGGAGTCATGTTCCGTTCGTCACTCTAAAAGCAGCCATGACGCTGGATGGCAAGATCGCGCCGCCTCCTGGCGCTTCCAGTAGTGGCAAGACTCAAAACTGGATTACCAGTGAACCGGCCCGCGCTCACGTGCAGGAACTACGCCATCAGAATGACGCGATCCTGGTGGGCGTCGGGACGGCGCTTGCCGACGACCCGCTGCTTACCGATCGCAGCGGACGGTCGCGGCGCCGTCCGCTCCTCCGGGTGGTCCTGGATTCACGGCTCCGCTTGCCGCTGCAATCGAGACTAGTCAAAACCGCCAACCACGATGTGCTGGTTTTCTGCTCGTTCGCTGAAGAAAATAGAAGGAAAGAATTTCAAGATCATGGCATCCGCGTCGAACAAATTCCGGACGTCACCGCAGATGGCCGCCCTGATTTAAAGAGCGTCATCGAGGCCCTCGGCAAAATGGAAATCACCAGCTTAATGATTGAAGGCGGCTCTGCAGTGAATTGGGCGGCGCTGGCGGCAGGAATTGTCGACAAAGTATTTCTTTTCTATGCCCCTAAAATACTGGGGGGAACAAATTCAGTTCCATTCGCCTCGGGCGAAGGATTTCGTAGCATGAATGAAGCACGCCACGTGAAGTCTTTCCGCCTGCATCGCTTCGGAGAAGACTTCGCTGTAGAGGGATATTTAAGAGATCCCTATGAGCGACCGGCAGTTCGCTCATAGGGTCAGTCTTTCGACTCCGCAGATGTTAACTTTGCGAACATCCGCTGCGCTGAGGATGACAAGATTTCGGAGAAATTTATGTTCACAGGCATTATCGAAGAAGTTGGCCGCGTCGCTCGCATCGCGAACGAAAAAGGCAGTCGCCGACTGACCATTTCGGCATCCCATTTGGCGAAGGAATTGAAACAGGGGGAGAGCATATCAGTGAGCGGCGTCTGCCTTACGGCAGTAGACATCACGCCCCAATCCTTCACTGCGGACCTGGCTGATGAGACCTGGAAACGCACATCATTCTCGAGAATTAAGAAAGACGCATTGGTGAATCTCGAGCTGCCCATGCAGGCGAATGGACGTTTCGGTGGACACATTGTCCAGGGCCATGTCGACGGCACGGGAAAGTTCCTCGCGCTCCAAAAGCTTTCTGCCGGCGGTTATGCCCTGCACATCGAAATTCCAACGGACTTGGCACGCTATGTCATTTTCAAGGGATCGCTTTGCATCGAAGGCATCAGCCTGACTGTCGCCTCGATCGAAAGAACGAAAGTGACGGTCGCAATCATCCCGCATACCGTGAAGATGACGAATCTCAAGTCGTTAAAACCTGGAGATCCGGTAAATCTGGAAGTAGACATGATCGCTAAGTATGTAGAGAAGATCTTGCGTGGAGAATCTGCAAACAGCGCAATCACGGTGGCAGAGCTGGTCCGGGAAGGTTTTTGAGCATCAAAAAAATACGCGAAGATGAGCAAGGCCATGGCCGGCTTTGCTTATCCCTTCAACGACAACTCATCCAATTTCAGAAATTCCTGCACGATCGGTTCTTCGCACTTCTCCATCTCTGGATAAGTACCGAAGAACAATACCTTCGCTTCATGCAGAAAAACGATCCGCTCGGCTAATTTCTCGGCCAGACGCATATCATGAGTCACAACCACGCTGGTCAAATGCAACTGGATTTTCAGCCTCTTGATCAGATCTCCCAACAGCTGCGCCATAAGCGGATCGACCATGGTGGTAGGCTCGTCATATAGTACGCATTCCGGTTGGGCCGCCAGAGCGCGCGCAATTGCCACTGAGCGTTTCATTCCGGTCGACAGATCGGAGGGGAGAAGATCGCGCATTTCGCCAACGCCCACCATCTCCAGTAATCCATTCACAATCTGAAGAATCTGCTCTTCGCCCAGGCCTCTTCGTTCACGCAGCGGAAACGCAACATTCTCACCGACGGTGAGCGAATCAAACAACGCGCCGTTTTGGAAGACCATGGTGACCTTTTTCCGGATTTGTTCCATCTGTTCCTCGGAGTAGTCGGTGATGTCTTCATGGGCCACAATCACCCGCCCCGAATCCGGTTTAAGAAATCCCATGATGTTTTGCAGGGTCACGGATTTTCCCACGCCGCTGCGACCCAGAATGCAGACGGTCTCCCCCGCCATCACATCGAAGCTGACGTTATCGAGCACCTTCTTGTCTCCAAAAGATTTGGAAACCTCCTTGAACTCGATGTACGGCCCACTCTGTTCGTTCTCAGCCATATCCTTAGTCTAACTTTTTTTCTCGAACTCCCGTTGAGCTTCTTGCCACTCCACCGGTGTATTCAAATTTCGAAATATCTCGACCGTGAAACCCGAGTGACTCATCTCTTGCTCTTCGATTACTCGAGTATTCACCAGGTTGAAGAGCGCGCCAATCTTATTTTTGCCTGCGAGCAATGAACGCTCCGCCACTGCCCCAAACTCTTTTCGATAGACCGCGCACAAAGGCTGAAACATTCCACCGGTGCGCGGCAGGGTTGCGGTTGCATTCGAACCTTCGGCCTGCGCGACCAAATATCGCAGAAACTCGGTACTGATAAAAGGAAGATCAACCGCCAGCATTAGATTGAAATTCGTCGTGGCGCTCGTCAGCGCGGCATGGATGCCGCCCAAGGGGCCGCGCTCAGGATAAATATCTTCAATCACCGTTCCGAAGGCCGCCAATCTGTGCCTGTCTCCCAGTAACCTGACCACCGGCGTTACCGCACCCGCCAGTTTGAGGGCCCGAGCCAATAGCGTTTGGCCATTCAGCTCCAAAAAGACCTTGTCCGCACGCATGCGTGAGCTTTCCCGCCCGCGAGGATGAAGGCTGTCATGTTTTCCACGCAGCGATCATACACGCACCCCTTTCGTGTCCTCGCTCCCGAAACGGGAAAGCCCTAACCCCTCCCTCTTCATCAGTTTATCGGAAATACTGAGAGGTACTACACGAAAGTAACCTATCCAATTCCGGCTACCCGTTAGATGATGTCTTTTCCGGTGTTTCGGCCCTGGAAACCATCATGGCTCAGAAGTTATTGGACGCCCTCATGCTGCGCACTTGTTCCCACGAATTCTCCTGGCCACGGCGGGCAGCCGATAGCCAGTATTATCAGGTATGCCTGTTGTGCGCGGTTGAGTACAAGTATGACTGGACGACGATGCGCCGCATTGAGCGCGTGGATCGCGCCTCCGAGACGACCGCTACCCGTAAGGGACGCACCACTACCAAGAAGCCCAGCTGGGTGCCGCGAGCCCGCCGTCTGAAACTTGACGCTGCGGTGCGCTACCGGGTGAAAAACCTTGGGACTTGGTATGACGGTATCGTTGAAAACCTGAGCCAATCGGGCGTGCTTTTGCACGGCCCCCAGCAGTTTCCCGACAACACCCTGGTAGAAATGGTTTTCGAGATGCCGGAAGAAATTTCCGGACAGAAGAACAGCAGCGTTCTTTGCCAGGGACGGATCATTCGAACCCGCAAAGCCCAGGAGTCTCCGGACGGCGTAGGGTTGGCGATTGTTTATGTCGTGCCTTTCGTTCAGTTACGTATTGCTCACACCCGGCAACCTGATCGACCCGGTGGGAGCCAAGTTCATCCAGGCGTTTCCGCTTCCGAATCTGAACGTAGGGACCGCCGCCTACAACCCTTATCGCAATTGGGTGACGACGGCTTCCAGCCCGTTGAGCCAGCAATCCTTCGACATCAAGCTGGACCAGCACTTCAGCGACAAGAACGTCGCCAGCGTGCGGTTCTCGCACGAATGGGACGCGGGCGAAAATCCGAATTTCTTTGGAAGCGTCTACGACACAAACACGCAGGGACTCACCAAGCATGCCGCTCTGGTTGGCGATGTCAATTTCGTGTATACGTTCAGCGCGGCAACGCTAGCGAGCATTTCCCTGGGATACGCGCACAACTGGTATCCCACCGACGGCGTGGCCGCGTCGTTTGGCGGCTTCGACCCGGTGAAAGTTCTGGGGATGCCTGCTTACATGGATACGTCGGGCTTCTTGACTCCGCCCTCCGTCTGGCTCTTCAGCGCCTACGGATGCAATGGATTTAACGGCTGTGTTGGCGGCCAGGCGTATTCCATTCTTAAGTTCGCCAGCGAAACCGGTCATCTGGTGGGATCCGTCGATCATGTCATGGGAAAACACGAGATCAAGATGGGCGGTGAATTGCGGCGTCACCGCATCGGTTTCCTGCAAGCGGGAGCTCCTAACGGCCTGTTCGCTTTTACCAACAGCGGGACGGCTTCGGGAACTTACGGAGCGGGTGGCGATGCGCTGGCCGGGCTGATGATCGGCTATGTGGACAACGCCTTTACCGAATACGAAATCCCTCCCTTCACCACGACGCAGAATTACCAGACGGGTGGATTCATTCAGGACAATTGGCGCATCAGTAACCGGCTGACGCTCAACCTCGGATTGCGCTACGACGTGGAAACACCGCGAACCGAGCGCTACAACCAGATGAGCTACTTCGATCCAGAAGCGCCAGCGCTGATCTCGGTTCCTGGATTGAATCTGCACGGCGCCGTCGAGTACGTGGGTGTAAACGGAAATCCGAGGACTGAGTTCAACACCTACTGGGGCGAGGTTGGACCCAGGTTCGGCTTGGCTTATCAGATCTTCAGCCACACGACGCTGCGCGGCGGCTATGGAATCTACTACGATCCCTCCGATGTGGGCGTCGCAGGCAATGCCGTCTCCGGCGGTTTTCTAGGCTACGATGCGGTGACTACGGGAGTGAACAACGTACCTTCAGCGCCGTGGCTTCCCCTGGAATTTCTGCGCAATCCATTTCCGTTTGGAATCCAAAGCGCGGTGGGTAATCGAAAAGGAGCTTCCACGCTGCTCGGGCAGGCGATTAGCCAAATCCCAATCCGAAACCTGAATCAGGCGCCGCAAGAGCAATCCTGGAGCTTCGGAATCCAACACCAGCTACCTTGGTCCATTCTCGTCGACGCGGAGTATATCGGCAGAAAGGGAACGCACCTCTATGCAATGGGATATGCGAACCAACTGGACGCGCTGCCGCCGAACGTCGCTACTGCATTTCGCGCCGACCCCTCCTATTACCTCGCACAGATCCCCAATCCGTTCGAGGGGCTGCTCCCAAACAGTCCAGATTTGTCGGGCTCCACAATTCCGCGCTGGAAGCTCTACGTGCCGTACCCGCAGTACAGCTCGGGAACGGCAGCGGGGATCAGCAGCAGCTTCGTTCCATGGGCCAACTCCATCTACAACGCGGCACAGCTCCGGATCGACAAGCGCTTTTCGGGCGGACTACAGTTCCTGTTTTCCTATACCTTCCAGAAAAGCATCGACGATTCTTCGCTCGGATCGAGCGGCTATTCGTTTCTGACCGGCGGTTCAACCACCAGCGAATCCAGCGCACGTGATCCAAACAACCTGCGCCTGGATCGTTCACTTTCGGTATTCAGCATTCCGCAAATCGTTCAACTGAGTTTCCTTTATCAATTGCCCTTCGGAAAGCATTTGCGCGGATGGACTGGCGCGCTGCTGGGCGGGTGGCAGGTGAACGGCATTTATCGAGTGGACAACGGGCTTCCCCTGCAGCTCTTCCTGTGCGGCGGCTGCAGCGTTAGTTTGCCGACCTATGGCAACCAATATCCCGATCTTCTGGCACCTCTTCGGGTGGCAGGGACCGGCAACTTGAATCAGTATTTCGCGAATCCGCAAGTGGCGGTGAAACCGGCGCCCTACAGCGATGGCGATGCGCCGCGCGTGCTATCGAATGCGCGAATGCCGGGAACCGATAATCTTACCGGATCATTGTTCAAAGAGGTGTCACTGCGATTCCACGAAGGCGCCAAACTGCAGTTTCGGCTGGAAGCTTTCAACGTTCTGAATCGCGTTCAGTTCGGGCCTCCCGATACGAACGTGGGAGACGCCACTTTCGGCGAAATCAGCAGGCAGGCCAATCAGCCGCGGCAGCTTCAAATCGGGCTGAAGCTTTATTATTAGCTTGGAGCCTTATCATCAAGGTTTGACGTGCTGAAAGAGCCTGGGAGTCCATTGAGCAAGTGGCCGGCCGCGCTTGCGTTGATTTGTATCTTTTTAAACGGATGCGGATCGGCACGGCCGGACGCCGCTCCGACCATCCAATTCAGCCGCCTTCCCCGGGCCGACAACGGCGGCACCGAAAGCCTGGCCTTTATCGAGGGACACGTCGAGGGGGCCCAGGCAGGCGAACAAATCGTTCTATTTGCCAAGAGCGGCGCGGGGATCTGGTGGGTACAGCCCTTTGCCAATCATCCGTTCACAGAAATCCGATCGGACCTGCAGTGGCGGAATTCCACGCATCTGGGAACGGAATACGCTGCTCTGCTGGTAATGCCCGGGTATCGGCCGCCGGAAACCATCGACCACCTGCCCAAGAAGGGCGGAGCGGTGGTCGCTGTTGCCACCGCAACCGGCGAAGCGTCCATGCGTCCGGCATCCCGTACTCTGCATTTCAGCGGCTATGAATGGGAGATCCGCGGCGTGCCGAGTAACCGCGGAGGCGCGACGAATACCTACGATCCTTCGAATGCCTGGACGGATACCAACGGATGGCTGCACCTCCGCATCGCCCGCGGCCTGGGCGAATGGACGTGCGCCGAAATCACTCTCACCCGTAGCTTGGGATACGGATCGTATCTCTTCGATGTACGGGATGTTTCGCAGTTGGATCCGGCGGCAGTTCTGGGTATGTTTACCTGGGACGAATCTTCGGTGGACCCCAATCATCGGGAAATCGACACCGAGATCAGCCGCTGGGGCGATCCGGAGGGGAAGAATGCGCAGTACGTTGTGCAGCCCTACTACGTTCCGGCGAATGTGGTTCGATTCTCGGCGCCGGCCGGACGTCTCACGCATTCGTTTCGCTGGGAACCGGGGCGCGTGACTTTTAAGACGATTCGCCAGCCAGGCAGCACGGGCGGCCAAGTCGCCGAACACACATTTACATCGGGAGTTCCGCTACCGGGCGGAGAAGCGGTGCATTTGAACCTGTACGTCTTCGCGAATAAGAAAAGTCCGCTGCAACATGAAGTTGAGGTGGTAATTGAAAAATTTGATTACCTGCCTTGATCATAATGCGGTGGGGGCTGGAATTTTTTTCTGGTTGCTTTCGCTAGCCGCCGGCATGAACGCGATGGATCCAAGCCGCGCCATGTCGCAATACATCCGCGACCGATGGGGGCCCGAGCAGGGTTTCCCGCGAGGCGCCGTCTATGCGATCACCCAGACGTCGGATGGCTACCTTTGGATCGGCACGGAAGCCGGGCTGGTTCGTTTCGATGGGTGGAACTTTCGCATGATCGGCGACAGCTCGCGGAACGTCAAGATCGCAAACGTTTTGGGATTGGCCCCGGCGTCCGACGGAAGCTTGTGGGTGCGCTTGCAATACATGACTCTGCTGCGGTATCGCAACGACTTGTTCGAGAGCGCGCCGATCTCCGTTACGACACGAGGCACTCTGCCGGAGGCCAGCATCACCGCGATGTCCCGGACCTCTCAAGGCGATCTTTTGATCGCGGAAAACGAAAACGGCGCGCTCGTTTATCGCAATGGAAAATTCCAGGTATTGGCCTCCGGCGCCGACCTGCCTCGCTCCCCAGTGCTCGCTCTGGCCCAGATGCCTGACGGGAACCTGTGGATGGGGACGCGCGACGCGGGACTTTTCCGGGCCTCGGCCGGAGGCGCCTCTGCGGTTCTCAAAGGGCTGCCTGACACGAAGATCAACTGCCTGCTGCCGAGTGGAAGCGGCGACCTGTGGATCGGTACCGACAACGGCATCGTGCGCTGGAACGGGTCTGAACTCACCTCGACCGGCATCCCGACGGGCCTGAATGGCTTCCAGGCTCTGGCCATGACTCGCGATCGGGATGGAAACCTATGGGTGGGGACCGATTCGCGAGGATTGTTGCGCCTGAACGGAGAAAGCGTCGCGTCCCTTGATGAGCCAGGCGAAGGGCCGCAGCAGGCCGTAACCGCCGTGTTTGAAGACCGCGAAGGAAACCTCTGGACGGGAGGCGCAAGCGGCCTGGAACGGCTCCGCGACAGCCCCTTTGTTTCCTATTCCGCACCCGAAGGCTTGGCCACCGACGGTAGCCTCCCGGTGTTCGTCGATGCGGAAACCCGGATGTGGTTCCCTCCAGCGAACGGAGGATTGTGGTGGGTGAAGAATGGACAGAGCGGACGGATTGCTCAAGCCGGATTGGAAAAAGACGTGGTTTATTCCATCGCAGGCCGAGCGGGCGAACTTTGGCTTGGCAGGGAACGCGGCGGATTGACGCGGCTTCGTGCCGAGGAAGGCTCCGGCTCTATTCAGCGCGGACACTTACACCACTGCGAACGGGCTGTCTCAAAACAGCGTCTATTCGGTGTACGAAGCTCGCGACGGAACGGTTTGGGCGGGAACGCTCAGCGGTGGCGTGAGCAGGTTCCGCGACGGCAAATTCACCACATATACGACCGCTACGGGCCTGGCGTCGAATACCGTGGCGTCCATTCTGGAAACGTCTGACGGGACCATGTGGTTTGCCACGCCCACTGGACTGAGCGCGCTGGCGAAAGACCGCTGGATTTCCTATGCGCCGCGCGACGGCTTGCCATCGGAAAACGTGAACTGTCTCTTCGAGGACTCCACGGGCGTGCTGTGGGTGGGAACCGCGGAGGGCCTCGCTTTTCGGGGCACCGGCGGTTTTCAACCCGTTATCGAAGCTCCCGAGTCCCTGCACGATCAGATTCTTGGCATGGCCGAGGATCGCTACGGAGCGTTGTGGATCGCTACTTCCAATCATGTCCTGCGTGTTAACCGCGACAAACTGATGCGAGGCGTTCTGACGGAAGCTGATATCCGTGAATTCGGAATCGCCGATGGTTTGCGAGGCGTTGAGGGCGTGAAGCGTCATCAGTCCGTGGTGGCGGATCCGCTAGGCCGAATCTGGTTTTCAATGAATCGCGCAATCTCGGTGGTGGATCCGGCCCGCCTGAACCGCAGCGAGGCGCCGGTCACTCGTTCATATACAATCCGTCGCGGCGGATAACGTCCCCATGAGCATGGGATCCTCCATTCACATTCCATCCGGCCATCAGCGAATTACCTTGGGGTTTCGCGGGGTTGAATCTTTCCGTTCCCGATCGGGTTCGTTTTCGATTCAAACTGGATGGCTACGATCGCGACTGGATAGGACCCGTGGAACGGCGCGAAGCCATCTATACCAACCTTAGCCCCGGCCCTTATCGCTTCCATTTGACGGCCAGCAACTCAGACGGCCTGTGGAACGGGCAGGAAGCCACGCTCGATTTTGAAATGGCGCCTGCGTTCTGGCAAACCTGGTGGTTTCGGCTTTGCGTCGTCGGGGCCTGCGCCCTTGCGATTCTGGCCCTCTATCGCTTGCGGCTGCGCCAGCTTACACGGCAGCTCAACTTGCGCTTTGAAGAGCGGCTCGGCGAGCGCACCCGCATCGCGCAGGAACTGCACGATACACTGCTGCAAGGCTTCCTCAGCGCCTCCATGCAGTTGCACGTCGCGGTGGACCGCTTGCCCGAGGATTCGCCGGAGAAGCCGCCGGCTGGGCCGCGTGCTTCAACTGATGGGCCGGGTGATCGAGGAGGGCCGTAACGCGGTTCGTGGCTTGCGCATCGCCCCATAGCGGTTCCCTCAATCTGGAACAGGCATTTGCCCGTATCCAACAGGAACTCGCACCCCAGGGCGACGCCGGGTTTCGTGTGATTGTGGACGGGCAGCCCGGCCGCTGCATCCCGTCCTGCGCGATGAAGTCTATCGCATCGGCCGGGAGGCGTTGGTCAACGCATTCCGTCATTCCGGAGGCGAAAAGCATCGAGATTGAGCTGGAATACGCGTTCAGCCACTTGCGCGTCCTGGTGCGCGATAACGGCTGCGGCATCGATCCTCAACTGCTGCAGTCGGGACGCGACGGACATTGGGGGCTAACCGGCATGCGCGAGCGCGCCGACAGAATTGGCGCTAAACTTCATGTCTGGAGCAGTCCCGCCGCCGGCACCGAGGTGGAGCTTTCCGTCCCCAGCCACGTCGCTTACAGATCTCGGTCTTCCCGCGTGCCCCGGTGGTTTGCGCGGCTTTATTCCAGTGCCAAGACCCGGCATCCAATACACCGAGAGATCGGTGAAAGGCACAGAGAAATGACCGATCAGGCCCGTATCCGCGTTTTGACAGTCGACGACCATCCCCTGCTCCGGGAGGGAATCGCCGCCATTATTAACAGTCAGCCGGACATGTCGTTGGTGGCGGAAGCGGCCAGTTCGAGCGAAGCAGTGCAGCAGTATCGCGAGCATCGGCCCGACGTGACATTGATGGACCTCCGGCTGCCCGATGCGAGCGGAATCGACGCCATGATCGCGATTCGCGCGGAATTCGCGGATGCCCGCATCATCATGCTCACTACTTTTGAGGGCGACGTCGAGATCCAGCGGGCGCTCGAGGCTGGCGCGCGAGGGTACATGCTGAAAAGCATGCCTCCGCGGGAGTTGGTGGAAGTGATCCGCCAGGTCCACGCGGGGAAGAAGCGAGTGCCCTCCGAAGTGGCCAGCTCCCTCGCCGAACATTTGAGTGACGAGTCTTTGACAACCCGTGAGATCGATGTCTTGCGCCACGTGGCCGGCGGCAACCGCAATCGCGACATCGCCGAGCAGCTCTACATCTCGGAGGAAACCGTGAAGGTTCACGTCAAACACATCATGGAGAAACTGGGCGCAAGCGATCGAACGCAGGCGGTGGCGATTGCGGTACGGAGGGGGATCATCCAACTTTAGCGCTTTGGTCTAGCCGGGCGCGGCACGCACGAGTGCGTTCGCCACCTTAATAACACGAAAGTGGTATGCAAAAATTCCGAGCTATTGGGATTCCTTCGATACTTTTATCCCCTACCCTAGCTACAGGTGCGTTTGGATAGATAGAAAGAAAGCGGAGGAAAGGCCACCTGCAGCGGTTATTTTCGGCCTTCCCGGGTGGTTGGCCCGGCGTAGGCTTATTTTTGCTTCGCGCGGCCGTTGGGCTAGTGGCGCTCATTCAGGGCGGGTTGTATCTATCCGGCTGGATTACTCCGCTCTGGGCTTGCTCGGGCTGGCCGCAGGAGGATCGCTGCTGGCGGGCTTCCTGACACCAGTGGCGGGCGTGGCAGTGGCCCTGGGCACCCTGGGCGCGGGATTCTCCGTTCTCCCTGTGCCGGAGCCGAATCTGTTGGATGCCAAGCTGTCGCTCATCTTTGCTGGCATCATGACCGTGGCGATCATATTCCTTGGACCGGGCGCCTTTTCGATGGATGCCCGCCTGTTCGGGCGCCGCGAAATTATCATCCCCCCACCGCCTCACCGCCCCGAACAATAACCCTCCCGCGCGATTGCCGGGTAACACTATCGAGTTATCTGCGCCCGTCGCCAACAGTGGTACTAGAAAAACCTTCCATATCGGGATGATTCTCAGGCTCGGTTGACGCAAATTAGATCATCGAGGCGCAACGTTTGCGCATCGGATGAGAAGGAGCAATTAATCATGGCTACTTTGGCTACTACGATGCCCAGCCGCCGGCTGGAACCCTCGCGATCAGGAAGCGAGCTGATCGGCTCCAGCCTCGGAATGCGGCGGGCCCTGAAGGCCGTCAGTATGGTGGCCGCCACTGACTCGGCGGTCCTGATCGAAGGCGAGACCGGAACCGGCAAAGAACTCATTGCCAGAGCCGTCCACGACCAAAGCTTGCGCCGGCACGAACCATTTGTGACGCTGAACTGCGCGGCGATTCCGAGCGGGCTTCTGGAAAGCGAGCTGTTCGGGCATGAGCGGGGAGCCTACACCGGCGCTCTCAACTCGGCTGTGGGACGCTTCCAACTGGCGCATCAGGGAACATTGTTTCTGGACGAAATCGGCGACATGCCCCTCGAACTACAGCCCAAACTGCTGCGCGTGCTGCAGGAGCAGGAATTTGAAAGGCTCGGCAGCACGCGTACTATTCAGGTGGACGTTCGCATCGTCGCCGCGACGAACTGCGATCTGCTCAAGATGGTCCAGGAGCGCCGGTTCCGGGCGGATCTGTTTTACCGGTCTGAACGTTTTCCCCATCGCGCTTCCGCCTCTGCGCGAGCGCGCGGATGACATCCCGCTTCTGGTGTGGCACTTCGTGCGCAAGTTCGCCGAGCGCATGAACAAGGAGATCGACAGCATCCCGGACCACGTGATGGAGGTCCTTCAACGGCACAGCTGGCCGGGGAACATCCGGGAACTTCAGAATTTCATCGAACGCGCGGTGATCCTGTCGTCGGGACCGGTTTTGGCGGCGCCCCTGGGCGATTTGAAGTGGTTTTACAGAGGCGCCGAAATCTTCCAGCGGCCTGACGCTGGCCGACGCGGAGCGCAGTCACATTCTGGAAGTGTTGCGGCAAGTGGACTGGGTAGTGGGAGGCCGGCGCGGCGCCGCTGTCCGGCTGGGATTGCCGCGCACCACGCTTTTGCATCGCATGCACAAACTTGGTATCGTTCCCGAAGAGGGCCGACAGAACGCATGCTGAGCAAGGCAATTGGTGGATTCGACGTTGCGCTTTGTCTGGTGATCGCGGCAACGCTCACCACCAGTGGTTGCTCCAACGAGACTCATGGAGCTACGGCTGCCGCTCCGCCCCCGGAAGTGGAAGTTGTCGCCGTAGACCAGCGTGACGTCCCGATTTATAGCGAGTGGATCGGGACTTTAGATGGGTTCGTCAACGCCGACATCAAGGCTCAGGTGTCTGGGTACCTTCTGGAACAGGCCTATAACGAAGGCACCTTCGTAAAGAAGGGGCAGTTGCTTTTTCAAATTGACCCGCGCCCGTTTCAAGCTGCTTTGGACCAGGCGCAAGGCCAGGTAGGCCCAAGCGGAAGGCCAGGTAGCTCAGGCCAAAGCCGAACTGTCGCTGGCCGAAGCACAGGTGACCGTTGCGGAAGCCAATCAGCGGCGCACGCAACTGGACGTGGATCGCTATATTCCGCTGGCGCAGCAGCAGGCGATCACGACGCAGGACCTGGACAACGCGACGCAGAACAATCTGGCAGCGAAGGCGCAGGTGCAGTCCGCTCAGGCCCAAGTAGCGACCTCTCGGGCGCAGATCGTCGCTGCCAACGCCGCCGTTCAATCGGCCAAGGCCACCGCCGAAACGGCGCGGATCAACCTTGGATTCACGCGGCTCACGTCACCCATCGACGGTATTCCGGGAATCGCGCAGCAGCAAGTGGGTTCGCTGGTGAGTCCGGCCAGCCCGACCATCACCACCGTGTCGACGCTGGATCCGATCAGGGTCTATTTCACCGTTGCCGAGCAGGAATACCTCGACTTTCACCGGCGCTATTCGACACCCACCATTGTTGACGCGGAAAGGAAGGGGTTGCGGCTGGAGCTCATTTTGGCGGATGGAACTATCTATCCCCAAACGGGACTTTCTACTTTGCGGATCGTCAGGTCGACGTCCGGACCGGCGCCATCCGGGTGGCGGGACTGTTCCCGAATCCGGGAAACACCTTGCGGCCCGGCCAGTACGGCAGGGTTCGCACGGCGCTGCGAGTGCAACCCGGCGCCCTTTTGGTTCCTCAGCGCGCGGTGAATGAGCTTCAGGGCAGCTATCAAATTGCCGTGGTGGATAGCGAGAACAAAGTGGACATTCGATTCGTAAAGGTGGGCGATCGCGTCGGTAACCTATGGCTCATTAGCGAGGGACTTAAGCCGGGCGAACGCGTGGTGGCCGAAGGCATACAGAAGGTTCGTCAGGGATTGCAAGTGAAGCCGAAGCCGTAC
>CAWJVC010000004.1:0-22989 GCA_963846215.1 uncultured Acidobacteriaceae bacterium
TCGTAGGCGCTGACTACTTCTGGAGTCGGGCCTGCCTGGCGGAGGACGCCGTTGTCCACCCAGATGGTGCGGTGGCAGAGGCGGCGGATCTGGTTGAGCTGGTGGCTGACGAGAATGATGGTGCGGCCGGCGTGGGCGACCTCGCCCATTTTGCCCAGGCACTTTTTCTGGAACTTGATATCGCCGACGGCGAGCACTTCATCGACAAGCAGGATTTCCGGTTCGAGGTGGGCGGCGACGGCAAAGGCGAGTCGGACGTACATGCCGCTGGAATAGTGTTTGACGGGCGTATCGATAAAATTCTCGAGTTCGGCAAAGGCGACAATTTCGTCGAACTTGCGGGTGATTTCCTGCTTGCTCATGCCAAGAATGGCGCCGCTGAGATAAGTATTTTCGCGGCCGGTTAATTCGGAGTGAAAACCGGTGCCCACTTCCAACAAACTTCCGACGCGGCCGTGAATTTCGGCCCAGCCTGCGGTGGGTTGAGTAATGCGGGACAAAATTTTCAGGAGCGTGCTCTTGCCGGAGCCGTTGCGGCCGATCAAACCTAGCACTTCGCCTTCCTGGACTTCGATCGAGACGTCTTTGAGAGCCCAGAAAGTTTCGGGGAGACTGCTGGAACGATTGAAGGCCTTTTGCGGAGAGCTGAAGACGCGGGCGATGGCGTCGCGAAGGAGTCCGGTGGACGCGGGCATGCCACGTTTATAGAGCTTTCCCAGTCCTTCGGATTGGATAACGGGAGCGCTCATACGCGATCGGCGATGCTCCCTTCCATGCGATTGAAATAGAGCAAGCCGCCGAAAAGGGCCACGACTACCATGGCGCTGGAGGCGATCAAGACGGCGCTGGGAGCCGCGCCCCGGCCGGTTAAGGCCCAGCGAAAGCCGTCGATTACGCCAGCCAAGGGATTCAGTCCATACAGCCAGCGATAGCGCGGGGGCACCATGGAGCTGGGGTAGGCGACGGGCGAGGCGAGCATCCAGAACTGGATGATAAAAGGGATGAGGTAGCGCACATCGCGATAGAGCGCGTTTAATGCCGAAAGCCACAGGCCGATGCCAAGGACAGTGAGAATTTCCAAGAGGACAAAGAATGGCAAGAAGAGAGCGGGCCAGCCGGGGCGGATTCCATAGGAGAAAATGAAAATGAGCAGCACGATGAAGCCGATAGCGAAATCGACGAGGCCGGATAGGGTAGCCGATACCGGAAGGACCAGGCGCGGGAAATAGACTTTGGTGATGACGCGCTGATTATCGACCACGATGTTGGTGACGAGGGCGAGGGAAGCGGCAAAGTACATCCAAGGAACGACGGCGGCAAAGTAAAAAACGGGATAGGGAAGCCCGCCGGAAGGAAGCTTGGCGAGGCGTCCGAAGAAGAGGGTGAACACCAGCATGGTGAGAAGCGGCTGGAGGATGACCCAGAGGACGCCAATGGCAGTTTGCTTGTAGCGAACTTTGACGTCGCGCCAAACGAAAAAATAGATTAGCTCGCGATAGGCCCAGAGTTCCTTGAGCCTAAGGCTGAACCAGCCACGGGGCGGCTGGATGCGCACGGTGGGCACGCTGGCGAGGGGTTTTGCCAACGGCTCGTCGAGTACAGGCGGATGAGAAGTCACAGATGCCATAAGACGAATGAGCTCTTTGGGATAACGAATCGCATATACCAGAGTAGCAGAAGAAGCGGCACGGATTGGGGAGTGCGAAGAGCTAAGCGCGGGGCGGGTGGCGTTACGTTAAAGCCTGCTTTAGGGATCTTCAACTTGCCTCTGCTGCTGCTCTCGATCCTCTTCTTCGAGTTCGCGCATAAGTTCGGAGCGGCGAAGAAAGTAGGATGCCACGTGCGAGGAGAGTTGGCGAGGTACCACGGCAACTTGGTTGTAGGCGGCCCGGCGGAAAGAGACGGGACCGCGCGCGGGAACCAGGTGGGTGCCCCACTGATAGATGAGACCTAGATTCCAAAGCACGAAGCAGGACAGTGCGACGGAAGCCGCAGCTGTGGCGAGCCGGGGAGTGCGGAACAGGGCGGCAAAACGCTCGAGAGTAACGGCAAGGCCGAAGATGAAAAATGGAGTGAGCGAGACAAAGAAACGGTTGCCGAAGGACGAGATGCCATCCCAATCGGGATAAAGACTGAAAAATAAATAGAAAGAGATGAGCGCAGCCATAAAGGGCAGGCCAATCCTGGGAACGCGCCAAGTAAAGAGAATCAAACCGAGGAAGGACAAAAGCAGGAGGGGAGTCCAGGAGAAAAGGCCGTGATCGGAGGAGAAGAGGACCTGCAGCATCACGGGCGAGTGCCAGAGGAAGTCTCGAACAGAAAGATAACCGGTTTCGAAGGGTCCGCCATAGACAATGTAGCGCGAGAGAAAGGTGGGAAGCATGGTGAGGCAGACGACGACGCCGAAGAGAAGATGGCGCACGAATAACTGAGAAAGGGCCGGGGCTTCAATTCCATTTGAAGAATTCGCACGGTGGAAAGCGTCGCGATATTGGAATAGGGCCTCGACCAGAAGCACGGAAACGATCATTAGATTGGCGTAGTACACGTTTAGCATCAGGCCGACGATCAGGCCGAGGATAACCCACTGCGTGAGGCTGCGATGTTCGCGGGTGCGGAGCCAATACCATAGGAAAAGAGAGACTGCGAAGGCGGAGTGGGCATGGGACCAGGAGGGATTGAAATACATGTAGACGGGCAAAGAACTGCCCCACCAAATGGCGAGAGTTGCCAGGAAAGCCCAAGTGGGATGGACGAAATTGCGAGTTAGGCGGAGGGATAGCAAGAGGGCGAGGAAGCCGTAGATGCCGGTTCCTAACGCCATGGCGTAGCGGTAGGGAGCAGAAAAACCGTCGGCGGGGATAGACGAGCCGAGGGCTCTGGCGATGAGCACGCCGAGGTGAGCGGTAACGAGAAAGGGCGACCAGAGAAGAGCGGGGCCAATGGTGAAATGATTCTCGAGATGGCCGGTGCGCGTGTAGAAAATGGCCTTGGGCATGCCAGTTTGGTCGAGACGATCGACGCGGAAACTGTCGTTGGCACGCTGATAATCGCGAGTGAAGTCGAAATGATGCTCGATGAGCGGCGCACGCGCATAGGCGTAATAGCCAACGCCATCGCCGCGCACCCAGGGATTGAGGATGGGCAAGGTGAGCAAGAAAATGATGAGCAGGTAGCGCTCGAGCCGTCGCGAATTGTGAAGCTCAGTCATCAATTGAGCGTGATGGGCCGCGCCGCAGAATGCGATGAGGCACGTGAGTTTTCGAAGATGTGGCGGGTTCGCGTGGAAAACATGGAAACCTGATGAGTGCAGTGTATAGGAAAGCCGCAGACGAGTCGCATGGAAAGTTTATCGATTCGTCAATTCAAGCGAGAGAACTCTTTGCGGAAACCGAAACGGCAGCGGAACCGGCAGGAGAGCCGGAGCCGGTCCGTGAACCTTCTTTTTGACGGAAGTAGGCGGTCACGCGATCGATGATTTCTGCGAGCGAGGTCTGCGGACGGAAGCCGGTGAGGGAATGCAGTTTCTCGATCGCGGGGACGCGGCGCATCATATCTTCGAAACCGGGCTCGTAAGCTTTGTCGTAGGGAATGTATTCGATGGAGGAGGAGCTGTTGAGGCGCTTCTTGACGATCTTGGCGAGATCTTCGATGGAGACTTCTTCCGTATTGCCAATATTGATGACTTCGCCGACCGCGCGATCGAGAGGCATCAGGCGCAACAGGGCTTCAACGGTGTCGCGAACATCGCAGAAACAACGGGACTGCTTGCCATCGCCATACACCTGGATAGGTTCATTATCCATGGCGCGCTTTACGAAGTTGGGCAGGACCATGCCGTAACGGCCGGTCTGACGGGGGCCAACGGTGTTGAAGAAACGCGCGACGATGACCGGCTGCTTTTTCTCTTTCCAGTAGGAAAGAGCCAGAAATTCATCGAGCGCTTTGGAGGCGGCATAACTCCAGCGGCCTTTGGTGGTTGGGCCGAGAACGAGATCGGCGTCTTCGTGGAAGGGAACATTGGTGTTTTTGCCGTAAACCTCGGATGTAGAAGCGATCAGGACTAGCTTTTTCTTTTTGCAGGCTGCTTCGAGGATAAGTTGCGTGCCGTTTACGTTGGTCTCGATGGTGCGGACGGGGCTCTCGACGATGAGCTTTACGCCGACGGCCGCGGCAAGATGCACGATGACGTCGGCATCGTCTACCAGTTCAGCGAGAAGGTGGCGATTTTCGATACCGTCGAGATGATATTCGAGATTTTCGGAACCTTTAAGATGCCGGATATTTTCCATGCTGCCGGTGGAAAGATTATCGAGTAAGACGACGCGGTCCTTCTTTTCCAGAAGGCGTTCCGCCAAATGGGAACCGATGAAACCCGCACCGCCAGTAATCAGGTAACGCATTTATGCTCCTCAGAGTTTGTCGGAGTCGTCCATGTCCGACGAATGGGCTGGGACGCGCGCGGGAGAATCCTCTTGCGAGTTTTCCAGGTGTTCCTGCGGGCCGTAGCCATAGGAATAAGGATAGTAGCGGTAGGAATAGTAATAATCCGGAGCGCTGGAATCGACGGCGTTGAGCACGACGCCTAGGAGGTGACTTTTAACACTGACCAGCAAGTCGCGAGTACGGGTGAATGCTTCCTTGGGAGTTTCGCCACTGCGCACCACGAGAAGGACACCATCGGTTTGCACGGAGAGGATTACTGCGTCGGTGGCGGCCATGATGGGGGGCGAGTCAATGACGATGAACTTGTACTTGGTGCGCAGCTCCGCAATGGCTTCGGTCAGGCGATGCGAAGACAAAAGGTCGGCGGGATTGGGAGGCAAGGGACCGGTAGGAATTGCGGCGAGATTGGGAATGGCCGGGTGCTGAATGGTGACCAGATCGAGAGTAGAGACGCCGGCGAGGTAGGAACTTAGTCCCGCATATTTTCCACTGCCAAGATTTAAGAGACGGCCGACACCCGGTTTGCGCAAGTCGGCATCGACCAGCACGGTCTTATCGCCAAGCTGAGCAAGAGTGACGGCAAGATTCGCGGCAGCGGTGGTTTTGCCTTCACGCGGCAGCGCGCTGGTGACCAGAATTACTTGTGGCGGACGATCGGGCTGAGACAAAAGCAGCGCAGTACGCAGTGCGCGGAAGGCTTCCGACATTTGCGATTTAGGCAGATGCTGCGCGACCAATTCGATGCGCTTGTCGTAGCCATTGTTGGAGCTGGACTTGAAGAAGCCTTTTCGGCCACCAGCATTGGCGACATCGCCGAACATCGGCACAACGGCGAGAGAAGGCAAGCGGGCCAAGGTCTCGATGTCGTCGGGAGTCTTAACCGTGTTGTCTAGATATTCGCGAAGGAGTGCAAGGCCAACACCGCCGACGAGGCCGACCAGAAAAGCTAGCGCGATATTGCGCGTTTTTGCGGGGCGAGCGGGAGTCGAGGGAACCATTGCGGGATCGACGATGCGAATGTTCGAAGACTTGAGGCCGACGGAGATGCCAGCTTCTTTGAGCTTGGTCTGCAGGCCTTCATAGAGGCTTTTGTTGGCCTCGGCTTCACGTTTGAGAATGTTGTATTGCACCAACTTTTCGGACATGGCGTTGGTTTCGACCTTTTGCTGGTCGAGGCGTTGGCTCAGCAGGTCGTAGTGAGCTTTAGCTTCGTTGTAATCACTCTGCAATTGCGAAGTGATGCCTTTGCGTTCTTTGGTGATTTGATCGTCGAGTTCTTTAATCTGTGCCTGGATGCGCTGGACCTTGGGGAAATTGGGGCCATACTGATTAACCGCCTCGGTATAGCTCATGGTGAGTTCGCTGCGGCGATGATTCATGTCTTGAATTACGCCGTTGTCACGCAATAGGGGGACAGCGTCCATCTCGCCGGACTGAGCATATTCATACAAAGCGCGCTTTTTGAGGGCGTCGGTTTCCGCATCAGTAAGCTGGCGATTCAAATCGGAGAGGCGTTGGGTGGTGATGTTGGACTTATCGTCTAGAGTCCAAATCTGATTCTGGCGCTCGTAGGCAATGCGGGCATCTTCAGATTGGCGCATCCTGACGCGCAACTCGGATAGTTCGCCCTCGAGCCAGCGGGAAGCCTCCATGGTGGCGTCGTATTTACTTTTGTAATTCTGCTCGATGAAATTGTCGAGGTGTGCATTCAGAGATCTTGGCAGCGAGCTGCGGATCCGTGGATTCGAAACTAACTTCCATCAGGCGGCTGTTGGGGATGCGGCGAACGCCGAGGCTGCCGAGGAATGCGCCGATTTCTGGCGGGCGCTTTTGATTCTTAAGACTACCGGTGGCGATGGCGTCGGAGATCCCATTGCTGCCGGACCCATCGGGATGGTTGGCCAGACCGCTATTGCGAATAGTGAGGAGGGCCAGCGTCTCGCTGGTCAGAATCTTGGACTGCGTTTCGATGTAATTCTCTTCATCCATTTCGAAGCCGTAGGGATCGGCTCCCTGGAATGGAAGAATGTTCGAACTTTCACGGTCGATCTCGATTTTGGCGGTGGCGACGTACACCGGAAGCATGCGGAAAGTGGCAATACTGACGATGGTTACGACAGTAAGTAAAAACGACAAAATCAGCCACTGATGCTTCCTGAGGATGAGCAGGTAGTCGTAGAGGTGCGGCTCACGCGGCGAAAGGTCGATCGCGGGCAGAGCCGCATTGTTCGGGATCAGGTCGACAGTCCGGCTGGAGGCTGGACCGCGTGGAGTTATTTGTGAGTCTTCTGACATGTCCCTCTTCTCACTGATAAGCGAGGCGGTAAAGTGCCACGGAGGTGCCGACAGCAAGGCCAATTTCAGCGGCGCGAATGAGAACCTGCTTGGTGCGGCTGTTGGGCACGTACAAAATGTCGCTGGGTCGTAATTGCAAATCTTCGGATTCGCGCTGAAGAATTTTTTTCAGGTCAACTTCGGTCTCAGACTGTTTACCCTGCTCGTCTTTGCGAATGATGACGGCATGATCGAGTTTGGCAATGTTGGTGGCGCCGCCAGCGAGGGAAAGAATCTTTAAAGTGGTGAGCTGGCCGCGATCGTTGGCCAGCACGAATCCGCCAGGCCGAGCTACCGCACCAAGAACGTAGATTATGCCGGCATGCGGCACGGTTACCACATCTCCGGCCTGTAGCGGGATGTTGTTGCTCATATCACCAGTTTCGAGGAGCTCGTGAAGATTAATGGTGATGGGCCCGCCGGAATTAGGAAGCGGCGAACTGGAGGCAGCCGAGGAAGTTGCCGGGGTTGTTGCTGGCGGTCCCGCGACGGGAGGCGGGAAGGCGTTGTTGCTGCTGGGCGGTGCGGTTTGTGGCTGGGCCGGTGTGGGTTGGGCTTCTGGAGTATCAAGAGGAGGAGGCTCGCCAGTGCCAGGAGCGGGATCGGTGGATGGCGAAGGATTGCCGCTCAGTTCCACAAAGGTTGCTGCGTGCTGGCGGGTAACGAGAATCGTATCGCCCGCGTCGGCCGCAACGCCACCGGCTTCGGCGAGCGCCTCGAGCAAGGTGACCTGGCGGTCCGCTTCATAAACCATAGGATGCCCGACGGCACCGACAATCGTAATGGGTTTGCTCTTGTGTTCGCGGACGATTACGGCAACTTCCGGATGAGAGACCAAACCATTTGCTTCCAAGACTTCGCCAATCTTTTGTTCCGCTTGCAGCTCGGTGAGCCCGGCAACTCGTAGGCGTACCGGAACCAGAGGAATGCTGATCATGCCGGTCTGAGAAACGCGGATGGAACGGGTCAGTTCAGGTACATCAAACACCGAAATCTCGAGGAGATCGCCATTACCAAGGATGTAGTCGTGCGGGATGTTCTTTATGCCTGAGGAAAGGTTGCGGATCCGCTCGTTGGTCTGTTGAGGCGTTTCACCGACGGTGACGTCTTGCGCGCGCAACGCCGGGGCAAAAATGAAGAGCCCAGCTAGCATACCGGCGCGAACGAAAACACCACGCCCCCAAGTTGAGGCTAAAACCATAGAACGAGAAGACCCCCTGCGATTAGTATACCGTTTGTAAGATGCAGCCAGATTATTGTTTTCGCCTTCGCTTTCGAGATGATGAAGCCCCCGGCATGCCCGGGGCCGCGGTTTGGAGGCGGGCAGTGGCCATAAAGGCGGCAACGAAAAACAACAATGCATTCGCTGGGATATGCAGGTTGAAGTCTACCAAACTATGTACCAAAAGTCCGCAGCAGCCGACCAATCCGGAGAGATTCAGGGCCGCTGCAAAGGAGCCGCCGAGGTCCGCCATGCCGCGCAGAGCCTGAATGAAAAGCACGCCCAGGAACCAGGCGCAGCAGAGTCCGCCAAGGATGCCGGTGTCGGAGAGAGTTTCGAGGTAATCGTTGTGGCTGTGATTGACGAATTTGGCGTCGTATAGGGAGTCGTAAGCGGGAAAGACGAGCGGCAGGGTACCTAAGCCGGTACCGAGGACAGGATGCTCGAGGAAAATACGATACGTATCGCGGCGCATGGAGGCGCGCTTATCGGTTGAGACGTCGCTGGTACGCATGGCGGAAAAGCGTTGTAGCACTTCTTGCACCCCGATCCAGGAGACCACCATGACGGCGGTCAGGACGATCAGACCACCCATTAAGACATATTTGCTGCGGATACGGCGGACCATCAGCAGAAGAAACAAAATGGTCATTTCGACGGCGAAGCTGACGATGCCACCACGGGAGGCGGAAAGCATCAGTGCGACGGAAGGGACGAGGGCAAACAATCCGACCAGAACAAGGCGCTCACGGCGCACTTTGCCCAATACCAGCGGCACCAAGGCGATGGGGATCAGCACTTCGGCGAAGCCGGCGAAGTGGTTGCGGTTGACGTAAGGGCCGAAGGGATAGCCGCCGTAATGCATGGTGCGGGCCCAATAGAGTTTCCCGTTAAAGGTCAGATGCTGGAGAATTCCGAAAATCGAGACAAAGAAACCCATCGACATCAAGAACCAGATGAAGTTCTTCCACTCGCTGGCGCGCTGGTAGGCCTGGGAGAGCAGGAAAATCAGGATGAGGTAGGTAAGGAGCAGTTGCAGTTGGACGCGAGTGTCGTAGACGGAAAAGGTTTTGTGCAGCGCGAGTTGTATGGTGACCAGAACCGCGAAAGCGCCGAGCGGAAGGAGTAGTGGCGAAAAGAAGACCTGATCGCGTTTCTGCGCATAGGTGTAAACGGCAAAATATACGAGGAGCAGCGCGGTGCCAATCTCGATTAGAGCTTGGGCCCACTCTTCGACGGCACCAAACGCCAAGACACTGAAGGCGAGCAAGACGCAAATTCCAACGCGGACCACGCTCATAGTTTGCGCGGCTCCGCGGCGGTAGCATCAGGCACGAGATTTACATCGTCTACCCAGACATCACCGGAAATGCGGACGTCGGGATTGTCGCTGGGGTCACGGCTGATGCAAATACCGGCGCCGTGGACGTCATTGCCTGCGGTCCAAGTGGCGTCGACGAAGGTCCAGGGAAGCGAGCCATGAAATTCCTTTGTGGCTACGGGTGAGGCGTCTTTGCCTACGGAAGCACCGATGCGTAGATGCACGCCCTGTTCGGTGGTGATATCGCGGGCTTTGATCCAGGCGGTGAGGTGATAGGACGTGCCGGGAGTGACGATGGCCGAGGTGCAGGCCAAGTCCAGGCCGGGATTGTGTTTTCCGTCGAAGGAAAGCCGCAGCGACTGAATGCCGGAAAGTTTCTCGCTGGAATCGAGACTGACGCGCACGCCCTGATCCAAAGGTTTGTAGTGCCAGGCGAAGGTGGAACCTTCAATGCCGGACTCGAAGCTCGGATCCCACACTACCGAGCCTTGCGGCTGAAAGAGCGGCGGGAGATTCATGGTGGAAGTGCCCTGGTCCCACACGCGGCGCGCCTGAACATATTCCTTGTCGCTGGCAAGTGCATAGACAAGCGGATCGAATTCACCGACGTGCAGGCGCGGTTTAAGAGCGAGCAAGCGCTGCCAAACTATCTGAGCAAAAGCCAAACGCTGGGAGGCGGTAGCTTCGCTAATCACGTCCACATAGACGCTGGGAATCGGCGGGATCACCTTTTCCAGAATTTCATCGAGGTTGGGATCGGCGCGATAAGCGCGGGTAAAAGCGGCTGCGGCGCGATGCGGATCGCCTTGAATGGCGCGGTGAAGTTCGCTAAACGCAGCGGACAGGTCGCCAGTTCTTAGCAAGAAATTGGCGTAGCGCCACGCAACTTCTGCGGAGTTGGGATAGCTGCGCTCGGCGCGCAAATAGGCATCCTGGGCGCGCTGGGTGTCTCCTTCCAATTCCAGCGAGGTCGCTAAGTCGAGCCAGGCGTCGGTGTATTGCGGGTTGAGCTGCACAGCTTTCTGAAAGGAGGCGGTGGCGCCAACAGGATCGGGGTCTTCAAGATTGAATTCCTGAAAATGGCCGAGGCGGTACCAATATTCTGAATTGCGCGGCTCCCAGCGGGTGGCGGCACTCATGGAGCCGGTGTTCTCGCGCTGCGTAGCGATGGAGCCTAACGCCATGCGAACGGCGAAATAGCAGATGGCAGCGGCGAGAAAAACCGCGGCAATCACACCCAGCGCTCTGGAGATGGAGTCCGATAGGCGCAAAATCATCAAGGTTAATGTGCCTAGAGCGGCGCGGGTATGCAAGAAAAATAGCGCGAGTGATCGGGTAGACGCTGCGCAGTGCCAAATCGGAACGCGCCGCTCTACTTGCCGAAGGAAGTGGCGTGCGCTTCTTCAGCGCGGCCGCGACGGCGCACATCGATGCCGAGGCGTTTAATTTTCTGGTTCAATGTGGAGAGCGGGATAAGGAAACGCTCCGCAGCCTCGGTCTGATTCCATCCGGTGCGTTCGAGCATGTCCACAATGATGCGGCGCTCGACCTCGTCGATGATCTGAAAGAGCGACGGATTTGGATGGTCAGCGGCGGTACGCGAACCCGCTTCGCCGGGAAGCGGCGGCAGGAATTCGGAAAGCTGCAAGCGTACGCCGCGAACAATTTCTTTGCTGCGAACGGAGTCGGGTAGAAGATCGACGTCGACGCGTTCTTGAGTGGAAAGCACGACGGCACGCTCCACAACATTTTCGAGTTCGCGAACGTTGCCGGGCCAATCGTAGTCCATGAGCAACTTCATCGCGGCTGGCGTAAAGTTCCGCAGCGGCTTGGTGTTTTCCTTGCAGAAGTAATCCAGAAAATGATGCAGCAGCAGCGGAATATCTTCGCGACGATCACGCAGCGGAGGCAAATGAAGATGGATCACGTTGAGGCGGTGATACAAGTCTTCGCGGAAACGGCCTTCTTTCACGAGGGAAAGCAAATCGACGTTCGAGGCCGCGACGATGCGCACATCGACTTTAATTTGTTCCGTGCCGCCCAGGCGCATGAATTCGCGTTCCTGAATGACGCGCAACAATTTCGCTTGGGTTTCAGGACTTACAGTGGCAATTTCGTCGAAGAAGATGGTGCCTTGATCGGCGACTTCAAACAGGCCCTTTTTGGAGGAGACCGCGCTGGTGAAGGCACCGCGAACGTGTCCGAACAGTTGCGATTCGAGCAAATCGACGGGAATGGAGCCGGTGTTCACCGGGACAAATGCTTTATCGACACGTGGAGATGCGGAATGAATGGCCTTGGCGATCAGCTCTTTACCGGTGCCGCTTTCTCCGCTGATTAGAACGGTGGAGCGCGAAGGGGCGACCTGGGTGATGAGGTCGAAAAGCGTGAGCATCTTATCGCTCTTGCCGATAATATTAGGAAAATTGAAACGCTGTTTGAGAGCGCGCTTGAGCTGAACGTTTTCCTCGCGCAACTTTCGAGATTCAACCGCTTGCGCGACTTGCGCCAGGAGTTCGTCGTTGGACCACGGCTTGGTGATGTAATCCATCGCACCGCTTTTGAATGCCGCGCGCGCCATTTCGATGGAGCCGTAGGCGGTGATCAAAACGATGGGAAGATGTGGATCGTGAAGGCGGATATCCTTCAACATTTCGATCCCGTTGCGATCAGGGAGGCTGACGTCGAGCAGAAGCAGGTCGTACGGACGCTCTCCTAGCCGCGAGAGTCCGGACTGGCCGGTGTCCGCCATAGCGACTTGATAGCCTTCGGTCTTCAGCAAGAGCTCGAGGCCCTCGCGGATTTCCGATTCGTCGTCGACAACTAGAATTGAACCCTTAGACATGGACTGCTTTCCTGACTGCAGGGAACTCAACATGGAACGAAGTGCCGCGACCCGGCGTCGAGCGAACGTCCACCTTGCCCGCGTGTTCCTTAATGATTCCGTAGCTCACAGAGAGACCGAGACCGGTGCCGCGTCCACCCGGCTTTGTGGTGAAGAATGGATCGAAAATCTTATGGATGTGCTCGCGAGGTATTCCGTTGCCCGTATCGACGACTTCCACTTCGACGCTGCCGTTGTGCGCTGCGGTGCGCACTTCCAACATTCCGCCAGAGGGCATGGCGTCGCGCGCGTTCAAGAAGAGATTCAAGAACACTTGCTGCAATTTATTTTCTGAACCACGCACCGCAGGGATGCCACTGGTGAGTTGCTTGACCACTTGAATCTGCGAGGTCTTCAACGGATGGGCGACGAGCGAAAGCGTTTCCTCGACTAAACGGTTGAGATCGACATCGGCCAGCGCGCTGGGGCCGGTACGCGAAAAGTTCAGGAGATTGTTGACGATTTCACTGGCGCGGAACGTCTGCTTCACGATTTTCTCGATAATGGCGTGACGCGGGTCATCTTCGGGCATTTGCTTGGCCAGCATTTGAATGTAATTGGAGATCACGGCGAGCGGCGTGTTCACTTCATGGGCAACGCCCGCAGCGAGCAGGCCGAGTGAAGTGAGTTTCTCGGTCTGAGACATTTGCTCTTCCATGCGCTCGCGCTGGGTCACATCGTCGAAAAGAAGCAGACGGCCGATGCGCTCGCCCGCTTTGCCGACCAGCGGGGTGATGGAAACATTGATGACTTGCGAGCGGCCCTCGTGAAGCAGGCGATGCTTATAGATACCGGTGATTTGCTCTTCGTCGCGGCGCACCGCGATTTCCTGATAAAGCTCGGGAGGGAGCAGGCGGCTTAGCGGCTGGCCGACGGCATCGACGCGAGCAACGCCGAAAACTTGCTCCATGCGGGTGTTCCAGGCTTCCACGGTGCCATCGAGATCGACGGCGAGCACGCCCACGTTGAGCGATTCGACGATGTTTTCGCTGAAGTCTTTGAGGCGCGCCACTTGCAAAGCTTTTTGCTCGAGCGAAGTGTAGAGCTGCGAGTTGTCGAGCGCGATGGCGACATAGCCGGCGATGGTTTGCACCAGTTCGACGTCGTCGCTGGAGAGGTAATCGCCATCGACGGTTTTACCCAATCCCAGGACGGCGACGGTATGTTCTCGAATGCGGCACGGAATGAAATAGTTCAGATCTAGCTGCTCGAGCGTGTGACGCACGGAATCCGAAACATCTCGGGCGGCGCGTGGCGATTCGAAGAACACTGGACCGCGCGCGAATTCGGGGCGAGTGGGCTCGATGAAACTGAGATCGAGATGTTCCGTCAGGCGTACACCCATGGAGCGCGCGAGGCGCATTTCGCCGGGACGTTGCGCATCTTCGACGAAGATGGCCAGGCGATCGACTAGCAGGGTTTGCGAGACGCGATCCATCACTGAACCCAGCATGGGTTCGAGGCGCACTTCGTTGGTGAGAGTGCGGCCGAATTCGATCAAAGTGCGGCGATAGTTCAAGCGGTCGCGGTAGAAGAAACGATCGAGACGCGCCTGGATACCTTCGCGAAAGGGTTGAAAGAGGAACGCAGCGATGACGATGGCGATCATGCCGGCGACGGGGCCGCTGGTTTGGGTATGGAAAATTTCAGCGATGAGTGCGACTAACGCGAAATAGATAGCGGCAACGGCCGCAGTGGCGGCGGTGTAGGCCAAGCCGCGCTTGAAGATGATATCTACGTCCATCAAGCGGTAGCGGATGATGGCGTAGCCGAAGCAAAGTGGAATGAGCACCAGGCTAAGCGAGGAGAACTGCATCCAGGCTTGCGAGGCAGCGTCGAAGATGTACGGCAGAACGTAAAAGACAGCGAACGGCAAACTGCCGGCCAGAGTTCCGCCAGTGAGCCACTTCAACTGCTGGCGCAACACGCCAGAACGTGTGCGGCGATAGCTGAGATAAAAGGTGATTCCGGCGGCCAAGAAATAAGCCCCGAGGAAACCAAGTTCCAGTTGGTCAAGAGCAACACGCGAGCGAGTGGTGGGCACGAAGCCGAGGGCATTGATGGCAACCAGCACGTGAACAAGAAGCAATGCAAACGCAGGCGCATAGACGGCCGCGAATTTCAGCAATGATTTGCGAGCGGATTCGGTGCGCTCCGGAAAGACCAGCGCGAAGTGCAGGAGCAGCGCGGGAGCAAGCAATCGCGCCACAACGCTAGACCAATAGACTTCCAAATCGAAAGTGTCCAGCTTGCCGCTGTAGTGAAACGAATACAGGATGAACGAGACCAGGCAGAAGACGTAAAAGTGCACCGCGCGTGGCGCGTTCCACCTGCGAATAAAGATAAAGAGCCCGATGAAGAGATAGAGCAAACCGACGACGCGGAGGTACATCTCGACAGTGACCGGTTTGTGCGGCGGGGTGGTAATCAGGCGAGTTTCAAACTCTTCGCCATTGCGGGAGAGCTTGTAGCGTAGCTGGGTCCAGAGACCGGCACGATACAGTCGCCGAGCGACATTGGCGGCGCTTGGGACTGGGGCGTCGTTGATGGCGATGAGGATATCGCCTGCGTGGATTCCGGCGGCATAGGCGGGGGAATCGGGAGCGACTTTCCAGGCTTCAATGCCATTGGCATTGTCGGACCAGGCCACGCCGTCATCCACCAAGTCAAAGCGGGAGCGTTGGCCGAAATTCAGCCAAGCAAAGGTGACCGCCGCCAGCGTCGCCAGCGCCAGTACCACCGCTCCTACACTAACCCGCAGAGTCTCCTTCATGAACGTGGTTGGGACAGTCCCATTCCTTTGGGTAAAGTGCAGCAACTACCCTTCCAATCTTTAGTATATGCCTGACGCATTAAGTCTAACGAAATCATGGCAGTAGAGGACTCAAGCAAATGGGGCGGACACTACTTCCAGTTTCTGGTAGGTAAACTACAGCTTTCCAGAATCTCTTTACACTCTAGAATTGCAGACTCAACCCACCCCGGAAGCTGCGGAAGGAGGGCACCAGGTAGACTTGGCCGTCCCGGGTGCTCATGGGCACGTAGCCTTGGGCGAGAAGATTGTCGCATTCGGCGTTGGCTTCCCAATGGCCGAGAGCAAATCTTGGCAGTGCCTGGCGAACCCCGACGTGGAGGAAGGGGTTCATGGCGAAAGCGCTTTCGCCATAGGGATCGACGCGAGACAGGGTCGTGCCATCCACCCACTTATAGCCAACGGTGACTCTGGTTTTTACCTTCGGAAGCTTGGTAGCCACGCTGGCGGCAATCGATTGACGGCCCGCGGACTGCAACGCATCACGCAACGCGCTTTCGGTGAGATTAGCGGTGGGAACAAGCGCACCGGAGAAGGCGTAAATCGCGGTAAGTTCCAGATCGTCGCCAATTTTCTCACGAAGCGCTGCGCGTGCGCCCCAATCGCTCAATACACCACCATCAAACGCAAAACCGTTAGTGTACATGTCAGGGAAATATTCGCCGCCGATGGGCAGATCGGTGCCGCGACCGAAAGAGCGCAACGTGGGTGCTGTCGTCGTGGAAGGTGGCGAACTGCACCAGGCCGCGCGAACCGAGGCGGCGCTCGACGGCAATTTCTTCGTGGCGGCCATTTTCCAGGACGGGCTTTCCGGCGTGCCAAAGTAAGGCGGGAAAATCGTCGAGTTGATCCAGCGCATTGCTGAGCACGCTGGGAGTGGCGAAGCCAGACTTCTCGGAGACGAGGCTGTCGTCCATGGCGGCGCCAATAGGCAGGGACGCGTAGATCACGTCCAGATACCAATTTTGGCTGAGCTTATTTTCCAACTTCAGCCGCGGGCGAAGGCTCCAGGCGGAAGAACGCGCGCCAAGCAAAATGTATTCGCCACCAACATGGAGCAAGGAACGATCGCCAAACGTGAGCGTGCCTTCCTGGTCGAGACGCACGCCACGAAACACCGTGCCATTGGGACTGATCTTCGCTTCGCGGAGGACGATGGTGCTCCTCGGTCCATTTTCGAGTGAACCGGTTGGCAACCAAGTAGCCGCGAGACCGCCGGCAGGACTGTCGCCGTCGTAGCTCATTTGACCAGCAAAAACGAGGTGATTCGAATGATCGATGCGCAGGTCGTAGGCGAAGGCGGTAGCTGGCGCGCTGCCCAGATTGGAGACGGAACCAGGACGACGCGCGCCGTCCGTCAACTCGAGTCTGCCGAGTGGACGCGGGTTTGGCGTGTCGATAACGAGAGATGAAGCGGTGTCGGTTTCGTCTTCGTGCCACTGAAGAACGGGGCGCAAACCAGAACCGGAGCGAAGCACCCACTTCCAGTCGTCAGGCTCAGCCACGCCCGCAGTGGGCGGACGCCGCAACTGTTCGAGAGAAGCAAACACCGATTCCATCTGAATTCGAACTACGGTGGTGAGGTTCGAAGAGATGCGAACGTGACGCTCCACGGTAGGAAGGAATCCAGCCAACGTCACTTGCACAGTGTACAGACCGGGCTGCAATTTATCGCCGCGGAAAAGACCTTGCGTGTTGGTGAGGAATTGATGAGCGATCAGCATGCCCGGAGTTTCCGAAGAAACTTCCACGGTGGCGCCGAGCTGCGGAATGCCAGCGGTGTCGCGAACCAGTCCAGAGAGAATGCCGGAAGTATTTTTCTGCTGAGATTGAGCGGCGACGGGCGCAGAAGTGGTAAGAACGCCCAGACTGGTAGCGAACAAAAATCCGAAGCACAAAATGCCGCCGTGCTTCACGCTCGCTTACCTCCCCGGCGTAGCAATAGCTGCGGCTGATTTCTGCTCCACCGCAGTCTTAATCGAAAACTCGGCCGACCGGGATATGGTCGCCTTGGACAAGATGTCCGTGGCGCTAACCTCGAGAGTATACTTCCCCGGTTCAAGAGTAGCTAGAGGCAAAAGGCGCTCGATGGTGACCTGGTCGCCGGTCTGCTTCATTTCGGCGGTGGTTTCCTTGAACTGCATGATCTGCTTGTCGCCCTTTTTCACGGTGTAGACGAAGGTGGCGTCGGACTTGTGGGTCTTGTCGTCGGGCTTGAGGTTGTAGACCTGCAGGTAAATGCCTAGCTTGTCTGCCGTGGTGAAGTCAGCCAGTAACCGCGGGCGGACTTTGGAGGAACCCAGCACGAATTGGCCGGTGCCAATCTGCTTGGCAGGAACATGTTCGATCTGGTCGGCAAGAATCAAGGAGCTGGCTTCCAGCTTATCTTCGTCGTAGCGGGGAACGGCCAGCCTGGTATTGATGGCGCCGACGTTGCCGCTCTCCACATCTTTAATGACGATATCCAGACGATACAGGCCGGGACGCAGTGGCAAAGCCTTCTGGTAAAGAGAAGATTGTTTGCACGCCGACTGGAAAAGCGTGTCGGGGAAATCTTTGGCGACTGGATCTTCGAAGGTCTGCACGACGCGGCCAGTCAGAGTGGTTACGCGGCCAAAGATGTTCAACGATGCAGATTGCACGCCGTCTTTGCCCTTGAAGGTGAGCTGATCGTTGGGAATCTGAACGGTAATGGGGACAAGAACAGTGTCGCTGGTGACCTTCAGGAAGTCGGTACGATAGGTGAAATGCACCTGATCGCGCACCATGCGCGACGTGACCAGCGCTTCCAAATCTTTATATTTCACTTCGGGAGGACGCTGCACCTTGGCGTAAAGTTCAAGGCGAGTGAATTCGTTCATGCTGGCTGGCGTTCCGCCCATAGCCGTCGGCAAGTTCGTGCCGTCGGAGCGGGTGAAGCGGTCGGTCTTCGAAGCCATGCCCATGGATTCGAGCAAACTCAAACCAGCGCCGGGCACGTGGAGCAAGGCGTCTTTTTCCGACGGATCCATGGTCAAGTGGTATTCGCCGGAACCGCTGGGATCGACGAACTCGAGAATTACGTTTTCACCGACACCCTCCAGGTAGCGGTAGCGCCACGTTTCCCAAGGATAAGTGGTGGTGGAGCCGCCGCCTTCTTCCATGGGACGGTCATAGGTTCCGCCCGTGGGGTGCGATTCGATTTCATCGGGCTTGCCCCAAATAATGTAGATACGGCCGCGATCGGTCTTCCAGCCAGGGATGCCCGAGGCGAAGTGCTCGTTGGCATAGGCGATGCGGCGATAGTGCTCTTCCTTAAAGTCGTTGTCGGGCAGGTCCGGATTGCTGCTGCGGCGTAGCCAGAACTGCTCGATGAACTGCTCGCGTTCTTCGTTGGTTTCCAACTGCAGGAAAGCGGAGCGCTCTTCCGGAGAAATGATGTAGGTGACGTCTTCGTTGAGCCAAGTGCGATACGGCGTATCGAGTTCCTTCAGGGTCTTCTTAATTTTCTGGCGTTGTTCTTTGCTGAGCTTCTGATTTTGCGGCGGCGGCTGAGCGACCGGGATCCTGCGCGGGGGCTTGGCTCTGTTGAGCAGAGACCGGCAGGGAGAACAGCGCAAACGCAGTTAGATAAGCCGAGAAGGCTCGAAACGTGATAGGCATGGAGACACCTTTACAACCTCTGGATTCTAATCCGGAGCACCCACCCCGTCAATTCCGGAATCCTTCTCATTCAAAAATACTTAGAGTTCTTGACGGTTAGACGTGAAAATAGGAGGGGAGTTGCCTGAGAAATGCAGTTTAAGAGGGATTCGTGGAGGAGCGAGCGTCTTGGCAGGAGTTTTGAGTTCGAACTACTGTACGCGACGGTTTTGGCCTTCTGAGCCGACCAGGGAATCGAAGATGGCCAACACGTGGCGGCGATATTCGACCATACGGGAGAAGATGCTGCGCAATTGCGGTTCGCGTTCCGCCTCGCGATGCCACTTGGCCAACACGGCTGGCGGGACTTCGATATCGCGGCGCAAAGCTTCTGGAGAATGACCTCGCAGAAACAAACCATAGAAAAAAGCGGCTTCGCGCTGCGGGAATTCCAGGTCTGCAGTGATTTCAGCCGGCATGAATTGGACAATCGTGGCCATATAGGAAAATCGCAGTTTACCGAAAACTTTGTCCGCGTCAAGTAGGACATGGGTCCTGATGAGGCGAGGTGCGGTCACTATCCGAGGGGAAGGGCATACAACGAACCTTGTCTTGACCGGTTCTAACCGCCATAGGATGCTTAACACTATGGCTAGGTTACGGAAATCATTGGCAGGCAAGACCGTGGGCAAGTTTTTGCGCTTCGGCGTGCTGCGCGGAATGCGTTCGGTGGAAATCGATCCCGAGGACTTCCGCACCTATCTTTCAGAGAAGCATGGCCTTTGGGTGCCGCATTTCGGGCGCATGCGAGATGTGCCTATCGAGAAGCTAGATGCGATCGCGGCACGGTTGATTCACGATGCGCAACGGCTGGCGTTGGCGCAAGGCGCAGGATTTGGCCTGGGCGGAATGATCACGTTGTTGCCAGACGCGAGTTTGCTGACGGTGATTACGCTGCGTCTGATTCAACGCTTGTGTCTGCTGTACGGATTCGAAGAAAAGGGTTCGAGCGCCGCTTGGAGATGTGGAAGGCAGCGGCGGTCGCTGCGGGCATCGATTTCGGCAAGGATCTCGCGGAGAAACAGATGGTAGAAAAGCTGGCGCCGCGGATCGCGGGCCGGCTGGCGATTCGCATTGGTGAAGAGAGCGCCGAGAAGTGGGTGGGCAGCTAATACCGCTGGCGAGTTCCGCGATTGGCGGAGCCCTGAACTACACCTTTGTGAAGGGTTGGGGCGGCCGCGTGCAACGGCATCTGCGCGAAAAACACCTGGCAGAGCGCGCCAGTCGGCACGTTTACCCCTACCAGCCCGCTGCGGCAGGTTGAGCTGTAAATTGTCGAGGCTGCGATGTTGCAAACCACTGCAAGTCCATTTTTGTTTGGCGTGAATTATCCGTGGGTTCGTTACGGGCAGGATTTTGGCCAGACAGCGACGGGCACACCGGCGTAAGCGTTCCGCTACTCGACAAATTATCGCGGAAGATTTCGCGCGGATTCGCGAGTGTGGCGCGACGGTGGTGCGGTGGTTTGTGTTTGCTGATGGCCGTGGCGGATTTCTTAGCAACAACGGAATTCCGCAGCGGCCGGATTCCTTTCTGATTCCGGAGTTAGCGGCGGCGCTGCAAGTGGCGGAGCGATGCGACTTGAAGATTTGTTTTTCGCTGATGGATCATTTGTGGTTGCAAGATCGTGGACCAGAGGGCGAGCCGACAATCAAAGGTGTTGCAGTTCACAGCCAGCCGCGAAGCATTTCTGGAGAATGTGTTGATGCCGTTTTTCGGGAATTCCGTGCGCATCCGGGACTTTTTGCGTGGGAAATTGCCAACGAGCCGGAATGGGCGATTCGCGAATTCCATCCTATTCCCGTAGCGAAGATGCATATCGCGGATTTTCGCGCATTCGCCACGGAAGTTGCGCGAGCCGTTCATGAATTTGGCAACGTGCCGGTAACGCTGGGTTCTGCGCGATTAATGTGGATGCCAGCGTGGCGCGAAGTAGGGCTGGATTTTTACCAGGCGCACTTTTATCCCGGCTCGGAAACAGAGGGCGGCGACATCGGGGTGCAACTGGCGACGATCGCCAAGCTGGATAAGCCGCTGTGGGTGGGAGAATTGCCGGCTTCTGACTCCGCGACCGCGGCATATTCGCTTTTCTCCGCGTTGGATGCTTGCCGGGAAGCGGAGCTGCACGGAGCCGCGGTGTGGCGCTGGCGCAAACCGGAGCCTAGCGGCACCGACCTGGCGGTTGGGTGTGTGGATGCGGCCGCATTGAAGGCTTGGAATAAATCTGAGCGGGCACACGTGCGGCGTGCCGAAGCATGAAGAACGTCGTTCTCGCCGCAAAGCATCGATCACTCGAAAATTAAGATTGTTGGGTTTTGCGTTGGTGATGGCAATTTTCGCCGCCGCGACAATCGCTGGGCAAGAACCCGACGAAACGCGGGGCGCGCCAGCGGAACCTGCGGACGCGGCGGAAATCCGCGCGCAAATGGCGATTGCGGAAAGCCTGATCAGCAAGACTCACGATCGCGGGGCAGTTTTATATTTTTTAGCGGTTTCGCATGCACTGCTGCACGAGACACTTCCGGCTATCCAACAATTGAAGGAGTGTATTGCGCTGCGGGAAGGCTTCGATCCTACCAATGAGAATGCGTTCGCGGGATTGAAAGCGTCGAGCGAATTCAAACCGTTGCTGGAGCAAGTGCACAAAGATTTTCCCGCGGTCAAAGAGTCGCACGTGGCGTTCACCACCACGGAGAAGGATTTGTTTCCGGAAGGGCTGGCGTACGACCCCGGAAACGATTCGCTGTATCTCAGCAGCATGTACCGCCGGAAAATTGTGACGATCTCGCGTGACGGGAAGGTGGAGGATTTTGTCGCTGCGGACCGCTACAACTTATTGCCAGTGCAAGGAATTCGGATTGATCCGAGCGACCAAACGATCTGGAGCGCTTCGTCGCGTGACGACTGGGGAAGTCGGAGCTTTTGCATTTCGATCGCGCGGGCGTGCTGCTGGGACGCTATCCGGCGACGGATGAAGGGAAACACGATTTCAACGATTTGGTGGTGTTGCCGAATGGAAGCGTTTTGCTGACGGACACGTTGGCAGATCGCGTCTATCGATTTGACGCGAAATCTGGCGCGTTCACGCCGGTGCGTTTGACACGGCAGGTGTTATTTCCAAACGGCATCGCGGTCACCGACGATGAGAAGTTCGTGTATGTGGCGGACCAGCTTGGGGTGATGCGAATTGATTTGCAGAGTGGAGAAAGCGCGGAAGTGGATCCGGGGCCGCGCAACACCTTGGCGGGGATCGATGGACTGTACTGGCACAAAGGGAGTCTGGTGGCGGTACAGAACGGAATCGGCACGCCACGGGTTGCGATGTTCCGGTTGTCGCCGGACGGTCTTCGGGTGGGGAAAGCGGTGGTGCTGGAGAATGGTTTGGCAACTCCGACGACCGGTGCGCTGCGCGGAGATGATTTTTATTTCATTGTGAACAGCGAGATCGACAATTTGAATGGGGAACATATTCTGGATATGACCAGGCTCAAGCCGGTGCGCATCGCAGTGGTGCATTTGCCATAAGTGAAACAAAGTGGTCTGCGGCCTAACTAGGCACTCCACGAAAGATTTGATTTGAGAGTACTGAACGGGTCATGCAACTGGAAATTGGACGGCAGAGCACGTTAAAGTGGAAAGATATTCATCCAGCCGGAGAGAGGTTCGCATGAAACGTTTCGGAAAATTCCTAACCTGCAGCGCACTGCTGCTCACTGGCGCGGCGATTCTGTTGTTGCCGCAATTCGCGGCTTCGCAGGCGCAACAAATGCCGGGAATGGATCACGACGCTGCGGCGAATGAGCCGACTCCGGCATTCCACGCGCAACCGGCGAAAGACGCGCTGCCGCCGACAATGGACCCTGCGCAATTCACCGAGCCGCTGATCTTCAACTCGTACACGGTGGCCGGGCGCGTGAAAAAAGTTTTGTACCAGCAGCCATGCTACTGCCACTGCGATCGCAGCCAGGGACATGGCAGTTTGCTGGATTGCTTCGTAAGCCATCACGGGACAGGATGCGACATTTGCCAGCGCGAAGCGTTTTATTCGTACGAACAGACGCGCAAGGGAAAGACTCCCGCACAAATTCGCGAAGGCATAATGCAGGGCGAATGGCAAAAAGTCGATATCGTCCGGTATCAGGCGGCAAATTTGCCGGCAGCGAAATAACTCTACAAGACTCGGATAGTTGATTCATGGCGCGCAAGGAGCACATTTCGGAAACTCCAGCGACGGCATTTCTCCGCGAGCACAACGTGACGTTCAGTGAGCATCCTTACGAATATGTGGA
>CAWJVC010000005.1:0-155101 GCA_963846215.1 uncultured Acidobacteriaceae bacterium
GGCAACATCCAGCCCGAGCCAAATTCAAGATGCAGGTCGCTATAAGTAATGATTCTCATGCTCGTAAGAGAAAGCTTGTTTGAACACGTCTTTCTCAAGTCCCAGATCTCCTCCGACAGCGGTTCGACTCGGCGCGGAGCCCGGTTCGTGGAAGTAGACAATCTGACATCCCCCGGATAGCTGAATAATAAGCCGAGGCGCAAAGGCCAGTGTCAAGGCTCTTCGACCGCGAACGCGGCGCGCGAAGCGCGGCCTTGACACTGGCCGGGCCTCGGCTATGCTCTGGCTATCCGGGGCATGTCATTCGGGAATGCTGCATCACAGACCTAAACCGAAAACCTGACTGATCTGATTCGTGTGCGTGGTTTGTAGTTCTATTTTATGCATCGCTGGCTCTTGCTGAATCGCGTGCGAATGGGACACATCGGGGCTGGGTTCCTGCCCCAGCGTCGCTGCATTATTCGTATAAATCTGCGCGTCATAGCGTCCACGCGAGACGGAGACATAGGTCAGCCTTTGCGGGTGACGGACAGCTTCTCATCGGCCACCGCTGCTCAGCGCCGCGCTTCGTGGTCTTTGAGGCGGTCCCGCGCCACACGCGCCTTCTGCTTCTTGACCTCGTCCACGATCCCGTCGAACCCCTCTTGCGTCATTGCCTCGCCCTTCGCCAGCGGACCCAGCAGGTTCACCAACAACAGCCGGCACGCCGTGATTTCCACCATCTCCGCACTGGGTCGAAGCCCCGTCTTGTCCTGTTCGATCTCGCGCAGGATCAGCCCGCGGATCAGCTCCGCCTGCGTCTCGTTCCGCTTCGCCGCCAGCCCCTCCAGCTCGTGCAGTTCCGCCTCGTTCAGCTTTGTCCCCACGTGATGCACCCGGAACCGCGCCCGCTTTGCCGCTTCCGCCGCAAGGTTCTTCTCATCGAGCAGCGCCATCGCTCCAACCTCCCAGCACCCGCGTTTACGCAAGGAGTCACGGGTTTCCTTACGGAACCCCCACCCACGCTATCTATTGGATGCCAGGATGGTTCCTCCAGAAAGATGTCAAGTTTCCCTACAGTTCCCTCGAAGGGGTGGAGTGTCAAAATTCTTCCGGTGCGAAGCACCGCGCCTTTCACAGCTCGCCATACTCCCTCGCCAACGCATTCCACAGACGGACCACTTCCGGCGCCTGCCAGCCGCGGCGGAACAGACTCTTAATAGCCTGCCAATCGTCATGATGAAATGTGAGGGCGATCCCGTGGTCCCGAGAGCGAAATACGACGCCGACCTTTTCTTCTTCGTCGAACCACGTAGACGCGAGGAAATAGCGACCTTCCCAGAAGATCAGTGTGTCGCGCAGCGACAACCCTTCTAGTATCGTCCGAAGTTCCGCAATTCTCGGGTAATCGAAGAGCGGATATTGCAGAGCAAATCTTCCGGGAAAATACAACCAGGTAGAAAATTCCGTCTCCGGCCCCCGGTGAAATTCGAGACGGTATTCGCCTTCCTGAAACGAAGGCAATGGCCCAGGATTTCTCAACCTAGAATCGGCACCCCAAAATGCACCATCGCGTAAGGGTTCTTCATGGCGGAGGTAATGGCCACGGGCGCACACGCGCCAGAGAATCGGCCAGTACGGTCGCAGCGCTTCGTTCAGCTTCTCGATGTTTAGAAACTTTTCGTTGTCAAGAACCATGTAGAGAAGTCGAGCGGTATGAATCGGTCGGTCAGTCTCGCTGTCAGCGTTCTTTAGCGTGTGGATGGTTCGGTTCACGGCCCGCTGCACATCATCGTTTACGATCTCCTCTGACTGCTTCGCCTCAGTTTGCTTTTGTGACGGCAGAGTGGTGAGGAGATAAGGGGCCATCGGGCCCCTCTTTCTCTGTTTAGATACAAGTCCATAAACGGCAAGGAAAGCTTCGAGAATTCCGGCGAGAGATTCAAACGAAATGTCCGTCTGGCCGGTATTTGCAAATAACTCCGCACCCTGCTGACAGTAGTAAGCAACTAGGGTCCATTCGGCTTGCGAAAGTGGCAGCTTTGCGTCTACCTTCCCGCGAATCTTCACCAGGGAATCGGTTGGCTCTGAGAGTAGATTTACGAACTCTAATCGCTCCTCTTTAGAGGACTCAAGGAGCTGCTTTGCCGCCTCCGATGTTGAGACGGGTTCGCCACTCTTGGAGGCCATGATTTCCTTCAAAGTGTCGAGTCTTTGACGCAGCTCGTCGGAAATCCGAATGGAGATCACCGGCTGCTGCAGGATTGGGGTCTTGTCTGCCAAAGGGTCAGCCTCACTAAAATATCGTAACGTTACGTATTGACTGTATTGGTACACGTGCGTTAGTGTCAAGTGCAACGTTTGCTCCCCGGTCGGACGACCTACGTCGCAGGGATTGCTGCACGCTCAGCCAAATGAACCCGTCCGAAGTTCCGGGATGGAGTAGAAAATGAATCCAGCCGAAGACAACGAACCCTTCGTAACGCCCGAAGAAGCAGCAAACTTTTTGAAGATCAGCCCGGTGACCGTGAAGAAGATGGCTCGGGAGGGCTGGCTTCCCGCACATCCCATAGGCAGCGGAGTCCGCAAGCGCTGGCGTTTCCGAATTTCAGAGCTAGTTTCGCACATGCGTTGTCGTGTAGAGTCGGAAGCGTCATCCGTGCGCGCTTTAAGGAGGAAAGCTTCTTGAAACGCACACAGCAAGACGTGGGCACGATTGTCCGCAAGAGGAGAACGCGAGGCCCAGATGCCTGGGTTTGGCGCTTTTACGAAACGGACGAGATGGGCATTACGCGAAAGCGCAGCGTAATGTTAGCGGGAGATGCGGAAGCGTGGCCAACGGAAGATCATGCCTGGCAGGGGTCGAGAGAGTTTCGATACCAGCGGATGGAGCAGTCTTCCAGTCAATCGTTCGGAGCATTGGTAAGGCGATACATGCACGAAGCAATGCCAGAACGGTATTCAACCAAGAAGTCCTACGTATCCATTTTGAAAGTGCACATTTTGCCACAATGGGGCGAGGCTCCCGTGGCCGAAGTGAAAAAGCCCCTCAAGGTGGAACAGTGGTTGAAGGAGCTGAAGCATTCTCCCAAAACGAAGTCCAACATAAAGGGTCTCCTGCATCGCATTTTTGAGTACGCGATGAAATGGGAAATTTTGGAGACTCAGAGAAACCCGATGCAGTTAGTCGAAATCAAGGGCGTGACGAAACGGGTTCGCAAGAAAGTTGTGCTTACGGTCGAGCAATATCAGGCTCTTCTCGCAGAGCTTCCGTACCACATTCAAGTGATGGTCATGATTGCAATGTGCCTGGGCTTGCGCATCAGTGAGATCAGGGCATTGCAGTGGCAGGACTTTGATTTGAAGGGGCGGATACTGACGTTGACCCGATCGATTGTGGGCCGCTACGTCTGGAACGGCGGAAAAACCGGAGCTTCAGAGGACGAAGTGTTTCTGGATTCCAAGCTAGTGTCCGTTCTGGAGGATTGGCGAAAGCGATGTGTCGAAACGCCGGAGGCTTGGCTATTCGCTAATGCGGATACGAAACGCCCAGTCCACGGCGATGCCATTCAGAAAGACTACTTGCGACCAGCGGGTGAAAAGATCGGATTGCAAGGAGTGGGGTGGCACAGCTTTCGGCACACCTATCGAACGCTGATTGATGATATCGGCACGCCGCTCGGGGTGCAGCAGCGCCTCATGCGGCACGCCGACATCAAGACGACCATGAATACCTACGGCTCAGCATTTGAGAAGACCAAGCGCCGAGCCAATAGCCGGGTAGCAGATCTTGTTTTGCCGCCCGCGATCAAAAGCCAGCTGAAGGATAGGGCGAAGGAAGTTTCCCTGAAGAATTTGAGGCCCGAAACAGCCACGATCCAGTGATTTTGGAATTGGGGACTACGCCGGTAGTCCCTCAAATCCGTAAATGGTTGCGGGGGGTGGATTTGAACCACCGACCTTTGGGTTATGAGCCCAACGAGCTACCAGACTGCTCCACCCCGCATTTCGATCATAAACAATGCCTACGACATCGTCAAACCTTGCGCACTCCTCCCTTGCGTGGATGCACTCGTTCTAAAGATTGTGGACCGCTGGGACATGTACACTCGATCTGTTTTTCTGTCTTTCTTCAGGAATCACATCCTCGCGATGTTTCCCGGCATCCAAAGAATGCCTAGATGTGTGAATCGACCAATCTGAATTGAAAATTCGACGTTGCAAGGAGAACACCATGGCCAAGAAGGATCTCGACGCAAAATCGCCCTCATCGGAGCGGGCAACATAAGCGCGCAGCCTCGTCTTGCACCAGCGTGCTGCGGAAATTCAAGCCTACGGCACCGTTTCGCACATGCTTCCTCTGGATCTGGAAGAGCCCGTTCGCCTGGAAATGACTGAGCAACTCAATCTATTGCTCGCCGATACCATGACCCTTCGCGATCTCTATAAAAAGTCGCATTGGCAGGTCGCCGGACCAACTTTCTATCAACTGCATCTCTTGTTCGACAAGCATTACGGAGAACAATCCGAAATCGTCGATACAATTGCCGAACGAATTCAGTTGCTCGGCGGCATCTCGATTGCCATGGCCCCGATGTTGCGGAAACCACTCGCATCGAGCGTCCGCCGAAGGGCAGGGAAGAGGTGCCGGTGCAGATCTCCCGCCTGCTGGATGCTCATCAGATCATCATCGGACACTGCCGCGAGCTTGGCGGAGCGTGCGGACAAGTTGGGGGACGACGGTACCAACGACCTGGTGGTCAGCGACGTGTTACGCGCCAACGAATTGCAGGTTTGGTTTCTCAGCGAGCACTTGGTCGATGTCCCGCTGGTTGAAGCCGAGCAGCCTCGATTGCGGAACGCCAGCTAAGTTCGAAGCGATAAGTGCGAGCAGACTCTCTTTGCGAGAGTCTGCTCTTTACCTTTATCTTTAGTCTTTAATCTTAGGTTTTCTGCATCTTTAGTTTCTTTCTGACGATCGGCTGCCCGCCTTCAGATTATCGTGATCGTAATATTCATAAGCGGACATCGGTTTCTCTCCACCCTTTTTCCATGTGCGCGAATCTTCCGGTAATTTCCCGAGCACGCGCGCCATTTCACGAATATGCATGGCCACGGTGCCACAGCAGGCGCCGATGAAGTTAATCCCGATATCACGGGCCTGTAATGCATAATCGCCCATTTCCTTCCGCGTCAGTTGCAGCGGATCTAGCCCGTACGGAAATTCGGGGAGGCTCGTGAAGTCAGGTTTCTGCTTCGGAGTGTGGTAGGCAACCGGTTGGCAAGCCAGATAGCCGGACACCGCCTTACGCATCTCCTCCATCGGTCCCAGAATATGTTCCGGAGGGCGAAGACAGTTCATGCCAACGATATCGGCGCCGGCGTCAAGCAATGCTTTTGCAGCATCGGCCGCGGACTTGCCATCTGCCGTTTCATTTGTGTTCTCGAAGCAGATCGTAACCATGGTTGGCAGTCCTGTCTTCTTGCCGCGTTCCACGGCGATCAGCGCCTCACCGAGAAAAGAAAAGGTTTCTCCGATGATGAAGTCGACGCCTTCTTCGACCTGCACAGCTAACTGTTCATCGAAAGTTTTTCGCACGCGATCAGCAGCGGAGGCGCTCCCCGGTTCGTACATCCACGTGAGGCTCAGGTTGCCGGCCACTAAACACTGATCGCCGGCGACCTCGCGCGCAATCCGGACGGCCGCCCGATTCATATCGTCGATTCGATCTTCCAGCCCCACCGTGGCCAGCTTGTCCCGGCTTGCGTAGAAGGTCAGGGCTTGCAGCACCTCCGAGCCCGCCTCGCGAAATTCAACATGCAATTCCCGCAATGCTTCCGGATGCGTCAGCACAACCTCGGGAGTGAACGGACCCGCGCGTACCCACCCGCGCTTTTCCAGTTCCAGAAGGTATCCGCCATCGCCCAACACCGGTCCTTCTTTTAGTCTTTCGAGAATTCCTTTCTTTTTCATCTTGTGATCCTTTCGAAGAATTTATGCCTGCGGTAACTCCAGACACCCGCGGCTCTCATGCAAATCCTTACCTCATGCTGCCGCAACTTTAAACTGGCCCTTTTTCCAATCGCGAAGAGCTTGATGCGCCGCATTGCGCCCCGGTGCCCCGGTAACTCCGCCGCCAGGATGCGCTCCCGCTCCACACAGGTACAGCCCGCGAATCGGCGTGCGATATTGCGCCCAGCCGGGCACGGGACGCATAAAGAAGAGTTGTTCCAAGCGCAGGTCGCCGTGGAAGATATTGCCTTCGGTCAACCCGTACGTTCGCTCCAGATCCAATGGTGTTAACACCTGCCGCGCAACGATTGCGTTCGGAACATTCGGCGCGTATTCGGCAATCTTCTTTACCACCCGATCGCCGAGCAGATCGCGATTTTCGTCCCAATTGCCGGTTCGCAATTTATAAGGTACATATTGCACAAAGCAGGTCAGGATGTGCTTGCCCGCGGGCGCCAGCGAAGCATCCGCATTCGACGAGACCACGCAATCCACCCACAGCTCTTCCGGAATCTCACCGAATTTCGCGATGTCATAGCACCGTTCTGCAAACTCCAGCGACGGGACCAGCGTGTAAAACGTGCGCTCCAAGCGCGGAAGCCTGCGGAGAGGTTCCAGTAAAGCGCGGCTCATCCGAAAGAACCATATTAACTTTGGCGCAAGGTCCATCCATCCGGATGCCGCGCACGGCAAAGAGAAAATCGTCGGGCAGCTCCCTGGCCGCAATCATGTGCAGGAAAGTCCGCTTCGGATCGCGCATTCGAAAGAATCATTCGCCCGCGCAATTCCGTGCCATCCTCCAACACGACGCTGTATGCTCGCCCGTTGCGAACTTCGATCCGCGCGACAGAAGCGGAGGTTCGGATTTCCACTCCCAGTCCCTCTCCGGCCGCTGCCAGCGCCTGTGAAATCGATCCCATCCCGCCCATCACATGACCATAAAAGCCCTGCAGTTCATGCTCCCCACCGCTCAGCAAATGAAAGAGCAATCCGATTGCTGTACCCGGCTGATAGGGGCCTCCATGTTTTCCGTAAACATTGTTCGCCAGGAACATCGTCTTCATCTTTTCCGATTCATAGTTGTGATCCAGAAACTCTCCCAGACTTCCTGTGAGAAACGAAACCAGTTGTGCAATCTCCGCACTCGAAATCCCACAAAAGCGTTTGCCCACCCGAAACAAATCACTCCATCCATGCAGCGACGACGTATCGACATCGGGCGGCGGCTCCATAAAAAACGGTTGGAGGTACCGCGCAAGTTTTTTCAGTTGATCGTCGACTTCTACAAACCGGGCAGCATCTTTCCGGATATTTTCCGAATTCCGCCTTCGCCCGCTCCCGATCTGCCCACCACGGCACGACATGCCCGTCAGGGAAGGGAACTTGAATCGCCGGGTCGCAGGGAATCATGCGAAGTCCGTGCTCAGCCAACCTCAATTCCGAAATTACTTCCGGACGTAACATGCTCGCGATATAGGAAGTTGTGGATACCTTGCATCCCGGAGCGATTTCTTCCGTAACGCAACATCCCCCCACGATTTCTCGACGCTCCAACACAAATGTCGATAGGCCTGCGCGTGCCAGATATGCGGCCGCGGTCAACCCGTTGTGACCGCCACCAACTACAATCGCGTCATAAATAAGACTTTTTCCTTGCTTCAACGAAGTTGACTCAGAGTCAAAGTGGGCCTCTCAAGAACGGCTAACGTTACTGGAAAACTCTATAAAAATAAAGTTGAAAATCAGAGCCTTCTCAGATATGCTTCCGTGACTTGGAGTCACGCATGAGCGGAATTGCGAGCAATCCATTCGAGCCACCACGCTACCTCAGCAGTAACGTCCCTCGGCCGCGTTCCGAGGCCAAGCGGTCTCGTATTGTCGATATCGCCATGCAGCACTTTGCGGAGAATGGGTACCATGAAGCCCGGGTTGGCGACATGGCCGCCGCTCTCGGCATTGCTAAGGGATCGATCTTTCAGCACTTCGGCAGCAAGGACGGTCTGTTCTTTGAGGTCTATAAGCGGGCGGTGCGCTCGTTCCCGAAATACCTGGACGCGCCTGCGGATGCGCGCGCCACAGGATTCTTCGCCATCCTGCACTACTGGCTGGTTCGCACCGAGCATCTTCTGCGCGAGGACTGGATTCCTTACCGGATATCCCTGCTCGGCAATTACGGAACCGATCTGGTTTTGAAGCGCGAAATCAATCGCTTTCTTATGAACGAAGATCCCTATGGCACCGTAGCCTTCGTGAGGTTCGGGCTCGATCGCGGCGAACTCCGCAAAGACATGGACATTGAAATGATAGTTTCCATTCTGGATTGGACGGTCGAGCGGTTTCAGGATGCGCTGCTCACGGCTGAACTCGATCCCGGTCTGTTCCGCAAGCGGGGCGAAATGCCAGAAAAAAGGGAAGCTCGCATCCAGCAATTCGTTGCTTTACTGCAGCGCGCCGTGGGAGCCACCACACCCGTTTCAGGCCTCAGCGGGCGAAATCCGCAGAAGAGCAAGAGCGCATCGGAGCTAGCCACCAAGGCGAAGTCTTCGTAAGGTATAAGTCCGGCGACATTGAATTAACTACATGTGGGGAAAAACTTCACACTATGCAATCCACGGTCGAACAAATATTGTGTTCCTACGACGAGGGCGCTGCACTCTCTCAGGCCTCAACCATTCCCGCCGCATGGTACGTTGATCCGCGCATCGCTGAACTCGAGCGCCTGAGCGTGTTCAGCAAGACATGGCAATTAGTTGCACGCACTGAGCAGGTGAAGTCTTCGGGACAATTTATTTCAACCACCGTGGCTGGAGAGCCCATCGTTGTTGTTCGCGGTAATGACGGTACACTGCGCGCTTTCTATAATGTCTGCCGTCATCACGCCGCGGCTGTGGTTACCCAGCCGTGCGGTCACGCGACTCTTCTACACTGTCCTTATCACGGTTGGAACTATGGGCTGGATGGGGCGCTCAAGGGCATGCCTGAGTTCGAAGGAGTCGAAGATTTCGATCGCGCTCAGAACGGCTTGGTTCCGATCCGTGTAGAGACGTGGGAGTGTTTTGTTTTTATCAACCTCGACGAAAATGCAGCTCCCCTCGCCGATTTTCTCGGTGGACTCGTTCACCGGGTTGCACCGCTCGGCATCAGCAAACTTCACTACTTCGATCGCCGCACCTATAACATCGCGTGCAACTGGAAAGTTTTCGTTGACAACTATCTGGACGGCGGCTACCACGTGCCGCATCTGCATAAAGGTCTTAATTCCGTCCTCGATTACAAGCAGTACACCATCGAGAACGAAGATCGCTACTGTTTACAATCGAGCCCCATGGTCGCATCGGAAGAGGATGCCGCCACCGGCGCTGTCCGCAAGGGTGACCGCGCCTGGTATTTCTGGCAGCATCCGAATCTTATGATCAACTGCTACGCCGGCTACATGGACACCAATCTCGTGATCCCCGTCGATGTGGATCATTGCACCGTAATCTTTGATTTCTATTTCGCCGATACCAGCGAGGCGAGCCGCGAGTACAACGAACAGTCGGTCAATATTGGCAATCGCGTGCAAGAAGAAGATCTCGGCATCTGCGAAGATGTGCAGCGCGGCCTGAAGTCGCGCGCCTATCGCGCGGGACGCCTCTCCGTCCGCCGCGAGGCGGGCGAGCAATTGTTTCACCGCTTGCTTGCTGCCGATCTCAAAGGCGGCCTAACCTCCTCACCCGCCAGTAACCAATAAATTTTCGGCTTGGCCGCGGTCCCGTCGAGTTATAGAATGTCGCGTTCCCGGTTTCGTCGTTGTCGAGCCGTGGGAGGAAAACATGAACTTCGTCGGGTTGACGACTCGGATTTCTTGCCTCATTGCGCTCTTCGCACTTCTGGCCGCTCCGTCGATGGCTCAATTGTCTGGTCTTGACCGCCAGCGTGCCCAGACCGTGTTGGACGGGGTCGCCTCGGATATCCGCAAGGAGTACTACGACCCAAAATTTCATGGGATCGATTGGGAGGCGAAGGTTGCAGAAGCTAAAGCAGGAATTGCCAAGGCAAATTCCTGGAACGCAGCCATGATCGAAATTGCGGTTCTCACGGATTCCTTAAATGATTCGCACACTGCTTTTTTCCCTCCGCAACCCCAAGTTCGCACAGATTATGGTTGGCAGTTCAAGGTCATAGGGGTTCACTGCTATGTCACGCAAGTACGTCCCAATAGCGACGCTGAGGCCAAAGGAGTGAGGCCCGGAGACCAGTTATTGACTTTAGACCAGATCAGGCCTACGCGGGAGAGCCTTCCAAAGATCGAATATGCCATCCATGGGTTGTCGCAACAGGCGAGTCTGCAGGTGTCGCTGAAAGAGGGTGCTGCTAGTCCGCGCTCCGTAGAGATAGCCGCAAAGGTTGTGCTGCCGCACGCGGTTAGCCAACTCGATCATCCATCCGGGGTCGACTGGGGTTATTATCAGCGCGGGTGGTGGGCCGATGTGCACCTCTCAAGGGTCCGATATGCGGAACTTGGCGACGATATCTTGGTCGTGAAACTACCCATTTTTGAATTCCGGGATTTTGACGGCGAAAAAATCAGGGCTGATGCTTGCAAGCACAAAGTGCTCATTCTCGATCTGCGGGACAATCCCGGTGGTGAAGAAGAGAAACTCCAGGATCTCCTGGGAAGTATGTTCGACCACGAGGTTAAAATTGCGGATAAGATCACGCGAAATAAGACCACGGTTCTAAAGACGAAGAGCAGCCACCACGATGCCTTCAACGGGAAACTGATTGTCTTGGTCGATAGCGGCTCCAGTTCGGCTGCCGAACTCTTTGCTCGAACGATTCAAATCGAAAAGCGCGGCTTTGTCTTAGGCGATCGCACATCGGGCCTGGTGATGTCGTCTACATATCATCTGGGCACGACAGGCCTGCCTCCACTCTTTTATCTAACTCAGATCACAAAAGCTAACCTCATCATGACGGATGGCAAAAGTCTGGAGCGCAACGGAGTGACTCCCGATGAGAGTGTCCTTCCCATGCCTGAAGATCTTGCAGCCGGTCGCGACCCGGCGATGGCTCGAGCAGCGGAACTCGCGGGAGCAAAGTTGACACCCGAAGAAGCGGGCAAATTATTTCCGTACGAATGGCCGGCAGATTAACTGCGCAATTGAAGCAATGTCACTGATGGTCCCTAGGGATCGTTTCCTGCCAACTCTTTGACCTGATTTCCTTCCCATCCTTGAGCAACTCCCGTGTGTACTTGTAATAGAAATTTTTCTGATCCGTAGTCACCAGCAAATGCCCGCGCCAAGTTAGAGTGCGCCCCTTCAAGGCAAATACCGTCTCCGCCTCGCCCTGCACGGAGGTCGTTTCCGGGTGCGCATCATCGCACTCGTAAGTCAAATTCTCATAATCCGCTTCCGTTCCCCAAGGATAAGTTCCGCCCTCCTTCCCCTTCCAATGTACGGTGGTTTTGTGCCGAGCTTCATCGCGCTCCACCGTCCATTCCCCCGGCCACGGAAAGCCTTCCGTCTTTACGTCTGCGCGTTCTTCCGAGGGCTCCGGCGATGAAAAGGCCGGTGGCGTTATACTGTGTTCCGGCACCACCGGCAATACTATCCGCGATCCATCCCTTCCACCCAGTTCCAACGAAGTGGTCATGGAATAAGGCGTCGGCAGCATCATGGGCCACAACGCATTTGAGATTGCCACGCGAATCCGATGGCCCTTGGGAAATACCCAGGAGGTCAAATGCATTTCAACGTCGAGTGCATGTATTTTCCCCGGCTCCAGATCTCGTGGTTCACTTATGGACTCCCGCTGTGCGCCGTTGATGCCCGCTCCCGTGATTTGTGTGACCGTTCCATCCGGTGCTACATCAGAGAGCCGCGCGATCCAGTCGGCCAGCGGAGCGGTCGCCGACGCTCGCAACAAAGCGTGGGGACGACCGAGAATCGCTACATCTTCCTTCAAAGGCGCGGAATCATACACGAGGCTAAAAGCATCGACCGGCCGTGGATCGCTCAACAACTCACCCCACCAGAATCCTGCCTCCACTCCAACCGATGGTACATATTTCAGCTGATGTGTATCACTCGTTGCGGCGGCTTCTGAGAGTGAATGATTCGACTCCAGAAATAATGTTGAAGCCTTCTCTTCCTTCGGAGGCCACTTATCTTCTCGCCTCCACTCGCCAGGCACATTTTCGAGACTCGGATCTGGGGGATGCCAGTGCTGCATATAAATCGCCAGTCGAGGATCGTTTTCCACGCCAGTGTCGCGTCCTTTGAGCCAGTGATCAAACCAGCGCACCGCCTCATTGCGCCATTCGATTTGCGGCCCCGGCACCGCATCGTTCGGGAATGTATGGTTCCACGGACCGACAATCGCCTTCACCGGCCCGCCTGCGTTCATCAGCATGTCCGTCACATTGTCGCGATAGCCGTCGAGCAAGCCGCCAATCAAAAAAGCTGGGATTGTGATTTCTTTCAACGGACGCACGCGATCGCGCCAGAACGATCCATCCCGCTGGTGCTTCAGATACAGCAACGACCAAGGCGGCGTTTCAAATCGTGGTCCCAGAACTTTTTCGTCGAGCGTGTAATCTGGCGCGCCAGTCCAGCCTTGCGCCATATCCATGTTCAATTCAAATTCATCAATGTGGGCGATGCCATCCACGTAATGTACGTCGTCGTGAAATAGTTCGGCGGTTGCATCCACCGCCAGGATCGCCTTCAAGCCCGGCGCATGCCGCATCGCCATTTGCAGTGCTGTGAATCCTCCCCATGAAATACCGAACATTCCTACATTCCCGTTCGACCATGGCTGGTGCGCCAGCCATGCGATCACTTGCTCTCCATCCACCTGCTCTTGCTCGGAATATTCACGTTCCGGCGGCACGCCCTCACTCGCGCCAAATCCCCTTATGTCTACGCGGACGCTTATGTATCCCCGGCGCGCAAAGTAGGCATGTTTCGGATAGTCGCCCGCCGCCGTGCCATCATCTTTTCTATAGGGCAAATATTCGAGCAGGGCTGGGAATTTCTCGCGCGGCTTTGCTCCTTCCGGCATGTAGAGCGTTGCTGCGAGGCGAACTCCATCGCTCATTGGAATCCAAGCCGGCTCCATGCGTACGCCGTACACGGACGGAGACGGTGGCTCGCTAGCTTCAACTTTGGCAGGGAATACAAAAGGACAAAATAAAAAATAAAGAAAAGCGAAACACACTATCCGAAGACGCGCGCTCGGGCTCAAGCCAAGCTCCTGCATGGTTCAGTGGAATAAAGTTCTGTGGAATAAATCATTCGGTCGTCGAATCTTGCTCCCGCCGCATAGCCCGCATATCAATTCCTAAATGTTCCGCTTTCTTGTAAAGGTGACTGCGCTCCAATCTCAGTGACTTCGCCGCCACACTTACATTCGAATGACTGTGCTTTAACTCCGCCAGAATCACTTCGCGTTCAAAGGCATCCACCCGATCAGACAGAGAGCCCGAGGATAAGCTCGCCGAAAGCTTGGTGCCATAGCTCGCGCCCTTCGGCAGTGCGATCTCTACGGTTGCCAGATCAACCTTCCCGTCGGTGGCCAGCAACATGAGCCGCTCCACCATATTCCTTAACTCGCGTACATTTCCAGGCCAGTTGTGCGATTGCAATGCAGCCATCGCATCCGGCGAAAAGGGAACTGGCTTCCATCCGTTCTGCGCGCTCACCTGTGCCGCGAAGTGCTCGATCAGCAGCGGAATGTCTTCCCGACGGTCTCGGAGTGGCGGCAACACCAGCGGGAAAACATAAATGCGATGAAACAAGTCCTGTCGGAATTTATCTTCGCGCACCCGCGCTTCCAGGTCGCGATGGGTAGCCACCACCACGCGAACATCCACGTTTACTGGCTTCTCGCCGCCAATGCGCTCTACTTCTCCTTCTTCCAGCACGCGCAGCAACTTCGCCTGCATGGTTAGCGGCATGTCGCCAATCTCGTCGAGAAAAATGGTGCCATGATCCGCCTGCTCGAACTTTCCAATATGACGTCCCGCCGCCCCGGTGAATGATCCTTTCTCATGACCAAATAATTCCGACTCAATCAGCTCCGCCGGCACTGCTGCACAATTCAGGGTCACAAAAGCGCCGCTGGCGCGCGTGCTGCGCTCATGAATGGTTCGCGCCACCAGTTCTTTTCCAGTCCCCGTTTCTCCCTGAATGCAAACCCGGGTCTCACTTGCCGCCACGCGCTCGACTTGCGCTATTACCCGCTGCATGGCCGCACCCTGCCAGACGATTTCGTGCTTGCCAAGCCGCTGCTTAAGCTGACGGTTCTCGCTCTCCAACCGTTGCAACTTCAGCGCATTTTCTACAGTGAGCAAAAGTTTTTCCGTCGAGATCGGTTTCTCCAGAAAATCGAGCGCACCCGACCGTGTTGCCCGTACTGCCATTTCTATATCCGCCTGGCCTGACATCATTACTACAGGCGCCGTCACTCCCTGTGCTTTCAGTTCTTCCAGCAGAACCAGACCACCCTTTCCAGGCATCACCACATCCGAAAGGATCAAATCAAACTTCTGCGCTTTCGCCAGTTCGAGCGCCTTTGCTGCGTTGTCACACACTGTAGCCTCGTGTCCGGTCAGGCGAAACGCGCGTGATAACGATGCCAGCGTGTTCGCTTCATCGTCCACAATCAGCAAATGTGCTTTGCTTGGCAAATGGCCTCCCATCGCTCAAAGACTTCATCCCACCGTTTGGTGTGCATCGAAACCCGCGGGCAACTCGATCACAAAAGTTGTGCCTTGGCCAGGCTGGCTCTCTACTCGGATCCTGCCTCGGTGATCGCTTATCACCGATTGCACGATGGCTAGTCCTAACCCGGTTCCATGTTGCTTGCTCGTATAGTAAGGAGTAAAAATTCGCTCACATTCCTCCGGCGTCAAGCCTGATCCACTATCCGTAACTTCGATCTGTACGCCACCACCTGCAGCGCGCGTTCGCAGCGTAAGTACGCCGCCCTGCGGCATCGCGTCCATGGAGTTCAGCACCAGATTCGATATCGCCCGATGCAGTAACTCTGCGTCGGCTGCGATCGGCGCGAGGCGCGGATCCAGTTCCAGCCCGCAAGTAATTTTCGAGCGCCCCGGCGATTCGAGTTGCGCCTGAAAGAGCTGCACGACGCCGCGGATGATTTCATTGACCTGCACGGTTTGCAACTGCGGTTGCGGCATCTTGGAGAATTCACTGAACCGTCCAATAATCCCTTTAAGGTTCGAGATTTCGGCTAACAATGTTCTCGAACCTTCCCGAAAGACTTCGTCGAATTGTTCCGGACTCTGCTGTCGGGCGCGCACCAGATTCTCCACCGTCAGCTGCAGGGGAAATAATGGATTCTTCAGTTCGTGCGCCAGCCTTCGCGCCAATTCCCTCCACGCTGCCACACGCTCAGCTTGTAACAGCCGTTCCTTTTGCTGCAACAATTCGGCGGTCATTCGATTGAATGCATTGGCGAGTTGTGCCAATTCGTCTCGCCCGGAAACCTCGACCCTTGTGTTCCAGTTACCGCCTGCGACCTCGCGTGCCGCCTCGGCCAATCGTTCTACGGGCCGGGTCACCCGCGCCGCTGCCCAACTGCTGAGAAGAATTGCCAGCACAATTCCTCCGCCCCCCACCAGCAACGCCGCCGAGCGAATATGCCGCTTCAACTCCACGTACGTTCTCCGTGATGTGCCGATCAACAAAATCGCCAGTAGCGGACGATCCTTTTCTGCACCCGACCCGAATAACGGTATGGCATGAAACACTTCATCGTCCGCCTGATCGCTGCTCCACGAAACTACCGCCGACATTTCCTCGCCGTACTTTCGCACGGCGTCGATCAGTGGTTCGAGGTTATCAGAGGCTCGGATCTCGCCCGCAACTGGCGTCGAGGGATCGATCAGGAACTGCGTCGCGAATCGATCACCTCGATTCTGATACAACAAGGCGCGCATGTCCTGCGGCAAATCGAGTGCAGAAAGAAAATTCTTGTCGAGTCGCCTTCCACCGACCACATAGATTGGACGATCGCCCACCCGGGTCGGCCTTACCGCAAATAATCCTAGCGCTGATCCGTCCTGCAGCTGTTCCTGCTTTAAGAAAGCTCCTTGCTTGCTCGCGGGCTGCAGGCTCGCGAACGCTTGCTCAGGGTACCCAAACTTCGACGGCCATTGCGCGGAAGAAACGATCGTTCCCTCGCCCTCCACAAACTCGAGAAAATCCAGTCGATCATTCTCCGCGATGGTTTTTGCCAGCTCAAAATATGGCCCTGAATCCGCCGGCGAGCGAGCCAATGCCGTTGCCATTCGATTCACTGAGTCTGACTCCGCAATGCCTTCCACTCGCCGCGCTACTTCGTCCCCCTGCCGTGAGAATTCACGCCGGAACTGCGCTACCAGCTCCGCAGTCCTTTCGTCATCGCTATGTCCGAACGCCCGCCGTGTGACCTCAGACACCAGCCATGCCACCGCAGCGACCGATAGAAACACCGTCAGTGCAAACACGACGACGAGTTTCCGACGAAAAATCATTGCTTTTCTTTTCCCATCCAGATATCGGCCAACCGCCAACTTCCATCGTCGGCAGGCCGCCAACCTTTGACTAATGGCGACGACGCGTAGTTAGCCGGCAGATGAAAGAGTGCAATCACTTTCTGCTCGGCCAGCATTGTGCGCTCACTGTTATAAAGGTCCTCCACCGAGTCTCCCTTCGCGTTGGGCAAAGTCATTTGCAGGAATTCCGCCGCGTGTGCCAGCGCGATCCATGGATCCGCACAAGTCAGCGGTATTCTTACCAGACGAATATCCGCCCCCGTCGCGGCGGTTGGGCGCAACGTAAGTCCCGCATCCTTCGCGTTCAGCGCGACCCGTTCCACCATGAGCCGCGCCACCGAATCGTTGGCATCATACCCCACCGTCCAATTTGCTGCCGTACGCGCCTGCTCGCGTTCGTGGCGCGCCTGAGCCAGGTCCGCTTCGCTCGAAAATGTAAATGCATAGCCTGTCATCCAATTGGGCAAAAAACTGCCCGCCGATTGGCCGATGCCCTGCAACAGCACGCTGCGCATCGAGCTTCTCTCCACACTGTGCGCCAGAGCGGAACGCAGAATCTTCTCTTCTGCGGTGTGAATATCGCTTTTGAACACCAGGGCCACGAATTCCATCGGTTGCGAACTACTCACTCGCCGCCCTTCCATCGCCGCCCGGTGAGCTTGTTCCGGTGCGATCTCGATCACATCCACTTTTCCGAGATCCAATTCAACGGCTTGTTCGTGGAGATTTCTACCCATCTCTATTTCAATCGCATCCACGAACGTCCGGCCCCGCCAGTAATTCTCTTCTGCTACCAAAGTCAGCTTCTTACCCGGAAGCCACTCTTCGATGCGAAACGGGCCAGCCCCGCTGACGTTTCCCTCGGCGCCCTTTCTCACAATGCTGTTGCGAGCGAGTGCGAGCTCTGAAAGCAAATGCGAATCACTGTGGTCACGCTCTATGATCACGGAGTCGCCATCGGCAAAAACCTTCCACGATGGGTTTGCCGTACGCAAAGAGGACGCTGCAATCTCCGCTGTCAACTTTGACCCATCATGAAAGATGACGTCTTTCCTCAATCGAAACTGCCATCGCTGATTCCCCGGACCTACCTGCCAATCGACGGCCAACCAGGGATGAGTCCTTCCTCGATCATCGACCGTCACTAAGGTTTCAAAAATCAGCGCCAGCACATTTCGTCGGGCGAGCGTATCCGGTTGCGAGGAGTCAGCGGGATCCAGAGACTCCAGCGCTTCGCGCATAGCGACATGCAGCGTTCCCCCGTATTGCGGACGAGTTTCCGCTCCCGCGACCGCCGCCAGCAATAGACTACTGGCCACAAGATACTGCCAGCCGAAATGCTTCATATTCGCCCGCTTCCCGGTTTCTTAGAATTGCGATCGCGCTGTCGCCCTTCGCTTCACTCCATAACGCCGTGACCTCACCAGAAAACTCCAGTGCGGTACTTACTGCTACCGGATCCCGATCCGCGATCTCGTAAGCTTGCACAGTATCCGTGCGATTGTCCGCGGCGCCGGTCGTCAGAACTTGCCATCCCGATCCGCACGCGGTCTTAACGCTCACAATGTCACTGCCCCATCCCAGCTTTGCGGTTTGATCCGTGACTCCATCGACAAAATGAATCTGTCCATCCACCGCGGCGAATACCCACAACGTGTATTTTTCGCGTGGCAGCGCAGCGGCTGAATAAAACTTCCCGACCGTTGTCAGCTTTCCGATTCCCGGCGTCAGCGCTCCTGTAAAGAAGTTTCGCGACGCGGAATAAAATCCACCTTGGAGTGGCACCGAATACGCTCCGCCCACCGAGGTAAAGCTGCCCGAAACTTGACTCATGAGCGGCCATGGATCGTCACTCTCGCGGCAATTCAACGCCAGCGGCACACTGCTTGTACTCCGGCAAAACACCCCCGGAAGATAGACGTCGATCAAATGGTCCTTCGCCGCCAACAGCCGTCCGCGCAAATCCCGCGGCCAGGGACGCGCGTGATTGACTACGAGTTGCTGATCGAGCAACCACTTTCCACTTCGTAAACGGTAGATCGTGACTTTCTCACGGTCGAGTACGGCGATACACCTGGCTTCGCTGTCTTCTTCGAGAACTGCTACGTCGAGGATGCGCTCTTCCTGCGTCCATAAAGGAATTTTGCGCAGCGTTAATGGCATGGACTCTTGTCCGAATCCCGCCTTTTTGCGCCGCGGAACCGAGACCATCACCACGGAAGAGGGAGCAGAGCCTTGGGTGACCTGGGCCACCCACACATAGGACAACGGATTCTCCGAGAGCGATATTGTTGCCAACGCTGCAGCCTGATCAGCGGTCGCCGCACGCGCTCCCATCGATTTCAGTTCAACTTTAAGCAGGTTGCTGATCGTATCGAAATCTTTCTTCGTCATCGATGACCGGTTTTCGATTGTGATGCCCACCGCTCCCGGTCCCGTCACGGCCACAATCTTTCGCGCCAGTTGCTGTGCGGGATCTCGCCAATCCGCCGACGTACTGGCGACCGCGCGGAGGCTGCACGAGAAGCAAAACATCGCACACAATAGGATCGAATTTAGAATGGCAATCCGCATTGGCGTAACCGGGACACTCTTATTATTTTCTATGTTGTTCAAGCCGGTCAGTGGCCAGAGAGATACGGACTAAATCCCGGACCACTGACACCGTTACGACACTCAGCTTAGGCCGGTCAGCGCGACTGCGGCTCGGCCGCTCCGCTCTGGTTCGCCACGCTCATGCTGCGCAACACGTCATTGGCGAAGAAGAACTTGCCATCCGCCGGCACCATCATGATTTGCAACTTATCCGAGAGTCGCTCTGCCACGATCTTATTGATCAACAAAGGATTCTCTTTCAGCACCGCTGCTTCGCTCTTCATCCGCTCCGCGTCGGCGACTGCCGTTACCCGTATGCGATCCGCCTCCGCATCCGCCAACAATTTCCGGCGCTCGCCTTCCGCCTTGCTGTCGATCACTTTGGCCTGCGCTTCGGCTTCCGCATTCTGAATTGTGGCCTCCTTACGCGCCTGGGCCTCCAGCCGGCTCTGCTGAATCTGCTTCTCCTTCAGAGGAAGCGTGTACTGCATCGCATCGGATTCTCCTTTTGCCTGCAATACCCGAACCTGTGCCGAGCCTTCGGCCTGCTTGATTTGCTGCACCTTCGTCGCTTCGGCTTCGAGCTCAGCAATTCGCACTTCTTTGCTTTTCAATTCCGTCTCCACTCCCATGCGATCGTTCTCCTGCTCTTTCAGCAAAAGCTCTTCCAATCCTTTGGCATATTCGGGAGGCAATTGAATGTCGCGCAACATCACCTCTTTCACCACAATGCCGTCCGCTGCCAACTTCGCTGTGATCAACCCAGCGGCCCTCTGACGCACTTCCTCGCGCTTTGCCGAAAAAACGTCTCGCACCGTGTAGTTCGGCACAATCTCACGCCATACACTCGCAACCGTTGGCGGAACAATCTCCTTCTCCACCGGGCGCGGTAAATTTCCCTGAATGTAATCCAAGTGCTTCGGATCCAGCCGGTAACGCACCGTGATTGCGAGGCCCAGCGTCAATCCTTCCTTCGCCTGCACGTCCAGCAGCTGAGTCTTGGTCGCCACGTGAGCGGTCGCACTCTTCCCATCCTCCGGAATCCCCGTCGTAAAAATTTGATCGCGAGTATCGAACAGCGCTACCTGTTCCACCAGCGGCATTACCGCGTGAGCTCCCGGATACAAAGTTCCCGGCACCGTGCCGCTCATCTCGCTCACTCGCACTCCGGCCATTCCGCTGGGCACAACCACAATGCTGAATGCCACCAGCAATGGCCCCCACGCCAGCATGGCCAGAGCCAGTGAAGTCCGCCATCGAACCACCACCGGTGCCGCGGCCACCGCGCCTCCCGGCGTCTCCAGCGCCCGCCGGTATAGCATTTCGCGATACAGATCGTAAGTGAGAATGCATACCGCGGCGATCATCATTCCCACGCCGCCCAGAACCAGCAAGTACTTCAACGCCAGCATTGTCGTTCTCCTTTTGCGCCTTAGCGCTTTTGCTCCGACTTCACCGCGGCCGCCTGCCGCACGAAAAACAAACGGAACACTTGCCCAAAGATCAGTTCTTCCGCCAGCAACGCCACCGCGAGCGAAAAAATCATTCCTGCCACCACTGCCATGAATGTCATCACCATCTGCATACCCACCTCCCCATCCGGCCAGGTTTCTCCGCTGTCTCCGCGGAATTTCTCAGAGTTTCCGTGTCAAAACTTTTAGCCATCTATTGAACTGCAGCCATCGTCAACAGAATCGCGATCAGCATCTGTGCGGTCCGGCCAACGGTGGTCTCCGCTCTCACACTTTTCATCGCCTGTCCTCCCGGCACTATTCAAGAAGGCAGAAACATCTCCAAACGTCATCCAGTTGAAAACAAAGCGCAAGATGGAATGAGTCAATCGAAAACAAGGCGGGGATCAACACACTGTGTCAGCGCGAACACACGTAGCGCCGCCGTAAAGTGCGGCTTGATAGTCCGTTGAATGTGATAAATAAGGAGTCCGACCCAAGATGGCAACGACTTAAGTTCACGAGAACAGGGAGGTGGGGGAGGGTTAGCTCACTCGTCGCTTCGATTGTTTAAGGCGCCCGGCCCCTGCCGTCTGGGGTAACGGCTCTGTGGGGTTCTGTGGGTTAGGGCCGGGCGATCTCAACTAGAAGGCCTAGTTCAATGTCAGCATTCTGCCATTGTGTTTTTTTCATGTCGGTGATTGCGATCACGCCTCTGCGTGATGCAAGTCATCTCGATTCCTTATTGCGGAAACGCCATTTCGTCCCGCGCCATGCCGCGCACAACGCACTGTGACAACCGTCACGGCCTCATCCCCACGCACTCCCTACACTGAGAATCGAGTTGCGACCAATATTTCATTCCGGAGATTTCCATCATGCCCTACGTAATTACTGACTCCTGCATCAAGGATTCCCTCTGCGTCGATGTTTGCCCCACCGACTGCATTCATCCCAAGCAGGACGAGCCTGGCTTCGAAGAAGCCAAGCAACTCTTCGTTGACCCTGCGGAATGTATCGACTGCGGCGCCTGCGTTCCGGCTTGCACCTCCGATTCGATCCTCCCCTCTGAGGATGTCCCTGAAGACAAAAAGGCTTTTATTGAGACTAACGCTGCACACTTTAACCGCTAGCCCTTCGTTCCTCCTGAGGGCTCACTACGGCGCTGGCCATGGAATCGACACCATGCCCCAGCGCCGATCTTATCTTTGTCCCCGGCATTGCTTATGGATTCCTCTAGACAGAACGAATCCCTTAAGCAGATCTCAATAACAAACACTTTGCTTCGCTCGAGGACGCCGAGTTCTCAGACGCGAACAGGCCTCGCACCCCTGATTTGACTTCTCCTTCTTCTCATCGCTATCGTTGGCCCATGAACGTCGTCAAGGCCACTCGTCAGTTCGAGACGTGGTTAGCCCAGCGCACTCATCTCGATCAAAAAGATCTACGCCTTAAACACGCTCGCATGAGAGAGGAACTCTTTCCCTTTTTTCGCGCGACATACTACCGCTGGGCGCAACTCTGGCCGGAAGTCTGCCCCGACCTCGCCAAGGCTCCGCACGTTCTCGCCGTGGGCGACCTGCATGTCGAGAACTTCGGCACCTGGCGCGACATTGAAGGCCGCCTCATCTGGGGCGTCAACGACTTCGACGAAGCCTGGCCAATGGCTTACACCATCGATCTGGTTCGGCTGGCCGTTAGCGCTCATCTCGCAGTAGAAGCGGGCAAGCTTCCCCTCAAGCGCGAAGATATCTGCGGCACCATGCTTGAGGGATATCACGAGTGCATTCGCGATGAAGGTTATCCCTTCGTGCTTAGCGAACACCATCAATGGCTGCGCTTCATTGCCGAGGGCGGACTCCGCGACCCCGTCGTCTTCTGGAGAAAAATGGATGCCCTTCCCACCTTGAAAACGGAACCACCGGTCAGCGCGGTCGATGCTATCGAACACCTGCTTCCCGCTCCGGGCATTCCGTACCGCCTCGCGCACCGGGTTGCCGGACTTGGCAGTCTCGGCCACGCTCGCTATGTCGCCATCGCCGACTGGCACGGCGGACGCATCGCCCGCGAAGCCAAAGCCCTCGTCCAATCCTCCGCGTGGTGGGCGCAAAACAACCAGGGTCCCGCCGACATTCTTTATCAGACCATCATCAACCGCGCCGTCCGCTGTCCTGATCCTTTCGTCCAACTCCGTGGACGCTGGATCGTCCGCCGACTCGGACCGCTCTGCTCCCGGATCGAGCTGGCATCCCTGCGTGCTCCCAACACTGAACTTCGCCTGATTCATTCCATGGGAAGGGAAGCCGCCAACATTCATCTTGGCACGCACTCCGCGCGCAAAGCGATTCTCCGCCACCTCGACAAACAAAAAAGCCGGTGGCTGCACCAAGCTGCCGAAACGATGCTGGAATCCATTCGTCACGACTGGGATGTCTGGAAAAAGAAAGGCTTTGACTGAGCTGGTTTCGCTGACGGAAAACTCTGGCCTGAACTCAGACGCTACCGTGCGGCGCACGGTCGCCTGCTCGGTCGCGATGAGGTTTTGGATTGAAAGGCTTTCACTCTCCAATCTTCCCAGACCATCCGCATCTTAACCCCGCCAGCGTTCGACATCGAACATACCTTCTACAGAGAATCCTGTAATACTTCCCGTTCGCTTATGAGCCAATCTCAGAGTGAGCGCATTCAAGAGCTCTGCGCAAAAATCGCCGTGGAGCAAGATCGGCAGAAATTCTTGAAACTTATTCAGGAACTTAATCACGTCTTGTCCGCCAAAGACCTGGACGGGCCGGAGAAGGCACGGGACCGAAACAATATCTAGATGTCCGCGTGGATGGAAGATGAGTCGCATTCGCTGTTGAAGAAATCAACATCTGGGGGCGTCAACCATTGGGAAAATGATAGGAATTTTCTCGGTATTCTCTACCTTCATATTCCTCCTAATGTCAGTGCGATGACAGCCCCGAATACAGCATTCCGCCATTAGCGGGAGAAGCTTCTGGGCATCCAACGTCTTATGGGAACTGATGCCTTAACGGAAGGTACGATCATCGTTAAGAGAGTTAAACCGATCTCATTGAACCCAGGCTCTCGCTCCGATGCGGGGGGCAAGGCCGTTAGTAATCGTGTGCTGTTGTCGCTGCCCGACAAAGAGTACAACCTGCTTCGCCCTCATCTCGAACCGGTCGACCTTCCGCAGCACAAGATTCTGCAACAGCCCGGCGAAAAGATCGATTTTGCTTACTTCTTGAACGAAGGCATGGTCTCGCTGGTGGCTTTGAGCCATGACGGAAGAAGTGTAGAAGTTGGTATCGTCGGCAAGGAAGGCATGATCGGCATGTCACTGACCGCCGGTCTGCAGCGCGAAATCTTCCGCGCGATCATGCAAATGGCCGGCAGCGGAGTTTGTATTCGTGCCGAAGTTTTTCAGGATGTCCTGCTCAGTGCGCCGGTACTGCGATCGAGCCTGGGCCACTTCGGACTCTTGCACGGCTTGCAGGTCGCGCAACTCGCCGCCTGTAATCGTCTTCATGGAATTGACCAGCGTCTGGCCCGCTGGCTGCTGATGTGCCAGGATCGATTCGATTCCCAGCTTCTTCCACTCACTCACGACTTCCTCGCCCAGATGCTCGGTACTGGACGGCCCAGCGTCAGCCTCGCCGCCGGAGTTCTGGAAAATGCCGGGCTCATTGAGAACTTGCGAGGTACGGTGAAAATCGTGAATCGTAAGAGCCTCGAAGCCGCAGCCTGCGAGTGTTATGGCGTCATTCAAAACTTCAACGGTGGACTCGGCCTTAAATAGCCTCAGTATTTGTATTTGGAGAAGTGGTACCCCAGGCTGACCTGGATTCCGTTGAACTCGGGATTCTTTGTCCCCAGATTCGCGTTCGATATGTGCGACCAACGGATGCCGATGTCAATCGTGCGTCCTCCCGTTCTAAAAATCTGCATCCCGCCGCCCCCGCGTGCCGTGAAATTGAAGTCAGAAGTATCGCCCGCGGGCAAGTTCGCATTCGTCCAAACTCCCCCTCCCGCCAGTTCGATGTAGGGTGCCATTTTTCCCAGGCGCGCGCTGGAGTTCCATCGGAAAATAACAGGTTCAAATCCCCCGCCATATATCGGCTGCGGGCGGAACTGTCGAAATACCGGAATCACGTTGAAGCCATATTCGAAGAAGCCGCGCCGCCAACCATGTCCCATCTCCCCACTGAGACTCTTACCGGTAACAAATCCTGCGGTCATAATCTGAGCTTCGCTGAAATTGTTGGTAAGCTCCTCTCCCGTCTGGCCCGCTACCCAGACACTGAAATCCCAATCGCGCGGAGGCACTCCCTGGCGCAAAACGCCTTGCGCATGTCCCGTCCCAGACAAACCAAACAAAAATAGGACGAGGCCTACCAACTCAAGACGACGGACCGTTCTTGACCCGAGGTAGCTCACGTGCTTCGGTAAGAGATGCAATAGAGTACTCTAAGTTGCATCTTTCTCCGCATTTCGGATGCATCAACATTGCCATCCCCTAAAAATAACCGGAGCCTCTGCCGCACTTAAGGGATGCCATTCCGAATCGGGCAAAGGGCGCTGAAGAATCAACTTTATTGTGCTAATATGCCCTCCCAGGTAGGTGCCAGCTATGCCTCGTCTCTGGTTAACCTTTGCCTCTTTATTATTATTCGTTTCATGCTGCGGGGCCGTGTGCGCAGCCCAGGACGTGCACCTGCGCCAGCAAGCCGAAACACTCCTTGAGCGCGCCGACTCTTTAAGCACTCCCCATGAGTTCCATAGTTACGAGCAGACGATTTCCTTCCGATCCTTCTCCTCCGCCGGCACTCAGCAAGGCCGCTTCACTAGCGTAGTTCAGGGGCCACGTTCCTACCGCGACGAATACCAATTTGAAGAGTATCGCCTGCTCGTCGTCGTCAATGGCGGAATGGTCGCCGATGTGGGAGATCGCTCTCGCGCCCCGGTTCAGGTCCGCCGCATGACTCGCCTGAATCATCCCTATATCGTTCGCTTCGATGACACTGACATCATTCGCTCCATTCAGGATCGCGAACTCAACGGCCGTCCCGCTCGTTGTATCGAATTCGACACTGTAAAGGGCGACAAAACATCCGCCAACGAAATCTGCATCGATAAGGAGTACGGCATTCTCGTCCGCGTTCACGCCAACGATGAGACCATCACCAATTCTGATTTCTTTCCTTATCGCGATACCTATCTCCCCGCGCGCATCGTGTACGAGCAAAATGACCTGCGCATGGAACTCGACCAGACCAAGAAAGAAACCAGTGGTCCCTTTGATCCCGACTTTCTGACTCCCCCGCCCGATGCAAAAATTATCGGCGTTGCCTGCACCGTCTACCGGCCTCCCTTCGGAAAATTCATGCCCCAACCGAAACCTGGCAATGGCGCCGCCAACATCGATGTCATGGTTCACGGCACGGTCCGCACAGATGGCACGGTTCGAGAAGTGAGCATCGATGTTTCCGAGCGCGAGGATCTCAACCAGGAGGCGCTGCAAATATTCAGCGCTTGGCGCTTTACGCCGGCCACCTGTGATGGGACCCCGCTCGAAATTCCTGCGGAGATCACGTTGCACTTCCAGAATCGCTAACCCGGACCCTCGAACCACGGCAGATACGCAGGCAAAAATTTGCCCAGCTTTTCGAAGAGAAAGATGCATAATGTGTCTGCTTAAAACACGCGGATCGTTTCGCCAATTTACAGTGTGCCGACTTAAAGGTGTGCCGATTTTGAAAAGTAGATCGTTCGTAGGTGGAGGAAGGGAAATGCGTCACTTCAGATCTTCGTTGCGGTTTTCCCTGGTATTCATTTTCATTGCCACGGCGGCCTTTTCGCAAACCGCCGGCAAGCCCGAAGAGAAAATCGTCTTCGTTCGTCCAGACCCCATCATCACCACTTCGTCTTCTATGGCGATGCTCTCCGCCGACACCCGTGGGACCGGTACGGGAACCGCCGATAGTCCGAAGGGTGCCGTTGCCATTAACTCCGTCGATAATCCCAACATGCAGTTTCATTCCACCTCTGAAGCCAAAATGAATCTGCTGGCTTTCATGAATCCTGATGGCTCAGGAATCACCGATCTGCACGTGAACGGATTCGATCCCTCGGTCTCGCCCGATGGCACTAAAATCGCCTTCTGTTCCTTGCGAGATGACCAATATTCGCAGATTTATGTCGCCAACTCTGATGGCACCGGCCAGAAGCGCTTGACCACCATCTCCACCGGCGACTCCTGCGGTCCCGTATGGTCTCACGACGGCAAGAAGATCGCCTTCTATCAGTTCGCGCTGCCTCATCCCAGCCGCAATCCTGCAATCTGGGTGATGGATCCCGACGGCTCGAACCTGAAAAAACTCACCGAACACGCACTCTCGCCCACTTGGTCTCCCGACGATAAGCAGATCGCATTCGCCTCCAATCGAGCCGGAAAGTTTCAGATCTTCACCATGAATTCCGACGGTTCCAACGTCCGCCGCCTCACCGAAGACAAAGGAGAAGATTCCGCCCCCGCCTGGGCTCCCGATGGCGCCTCCATCCTCTTCATTTCGGATCGCGAAGGTGAGCATCCCGCACTTTTCCTTATGGCCGCCGATGGTGGTCAACAGCACCGTCTCATCTTTTCCAAGCGTCAGGATTATTGCTTCGCGGCTTGGTCGTTGGATGGCAGCCTCATCGCGTTTTCTTCTCTAAATCGTGTTTCGACTCAATACGTAGCCCTCGGCGAAGAGCGTCCGCACTGCGAAATGTGGACCGGAGAATACCAACTATTCACCTTTGATGCCAATGGCAAAATCCATCAACTTACTAACACCAAGAACATGGCCATGAAGCCCACATTCGGACGTCTCGTAACTCCGCACTAGAATAAAAATCATCGTCTCTTGCGGTTCGCCTGGCGCCGGACTCCGCGCACTGCTTCGCCGTGCCGATTGCGTTACACTGTTTCGCCACCATGCCGCCCACTCTCAAGGATCCCAACCGCCTTCTCACTGAACTGGAATCCGCCAAGGGCAACTTTGATCAAGGCCACTCCGCCGTCGTCGCCCGGCTCCTTACGCAAATCGCAAAGCTCCAACTCAACGATCCTCACCAGCTGATCCGCTTCCATGAGTGCCTGCTTTTTCTTCGTGCGTTTCCTCACGCGTCATCTCAAATACCGCGCGTCGAACGCCTGCTCAACACCTTTCACCAGCGCATCGAGAAACTTCGCGGAGCTGGAGCGGATATGTCCCTCTTCGACGACTTCGATACTTCAGGGATCGCCGGGACCACCATGCAGGACGCGCTTTCATTCGACGTGGCTCACTGGCTCGCGCGCCGCCTTCCTCGCAATGTCGACATTGCATGGGACGATTATTGGGACGACTACGAATCCGAGCGTGCTCGCGGATCGATGTGGCCACGCTTTATTCCACTCTTAGAAGAAGACGCTGATGTCGAGGCGAACATACCCTGGCAGCGCTGGCTCCATGCCGCTCGCGGCCGCGAGAATCCGCTTCCGTGGCTCTTGCAACGTTTTGAGCAACTCCTGCTTCCGGACCGTCAACGCGCCGAGCTTTATGATTCTCTCCGTCTACCTATTCGCTGGAATCTCGAAAATCTGAAAATTTCGCGCACTCGCAATTGGAAAAATCCCCGCCGTTTCTATCTCCATCAGTCCCCGTTGCTTCAGCGCAAAGAAGTTTCTCTCTCTCGCGAACTCGCCCAGCCTGCGCCCAAGTTCGAAAAACTTTCTTTTCCCGCCGGCGAATCCGTCATGCACGCCATCCGGGAAATTATGGTTGTGCGCTACCGCGAACTTTACGGCACCACACTCGGTGATCCTCACTCCGTGGTTCGCGCTGACCTTGGCCGCGGTGTCGTCATGCATTTCTGGGGACTGCCTCCCACTCGTCGTCTTCCGCTGCGCGCCTACCTTGCCGGCTACACTCTGAAAAACGGAGTTCCCATCAACTACATCGAAGCCATTGGCCTTTGCGATTGGATCGAAGTTGGCTTCAACACTTTCTACACCTACCGTCAGGGCGAAACTGCTTGGATCTACGCCCAGGCGCTTCGCTGCCTCCGCGCCCTTACCGGGGCCAATACGATTTCAATCTATCCCTACCAGATCGGCCAGAATAATGACGAAGCCATCGACTCCGGCGCCTTCTGGTTCTATCGCAAACTCGGCTTCCGCCCCGGCCGTGCGGATCTGCGTGAATTGTGTGAAAGGGAAGAGAAGAAGATAGCCGCGAACCCTGATTACAAAACCCCCGCGAGAATCTTGAAGCACCTCGCCAAAGCCCACATGTTTTATGACCTTGCTCAGCCGGCGGGTCTTCGCGCGAAGGTCATTACCGAGCCGTCCACACCCGCGCCCTTCGAGTCCATCTCGGAGGTTGGCTCTATCGTGGAAGAGCGGCCCTTTCAGGGCCGCGTAACGAGTTCATCGAAGCAGCGGGGCTTCAGCCCCCGAGGCGACTGGGATACCTTCTCCACTCGCAATCTGGGCTTACTGGTCAATCGCCGTATGGCTCGCGAATTCGCCGGAGACGCTCAAAAAATCCGCCACGCCTCTACGACAGCTATCACTCGCGCTCTCAAAATCGACCCAACCCGCTTGACTCCAGCCCGACAACACTCGCTTGAAACCTGGTCTCTCGTTCTCTCGCTAATACCTGACCTCCAGCGCTGGTCCTCCGCTGAAAAACAACAACTCATCAAAATTATTCGTGCCAAGTCCGCCGGCAATGAAATGTCCTATCTTCGCGAGACTCAGCGCCACTCGCGCCTCCGCACCGAACTCCTCCGCCTCGGGTCGTAAACAGAGAACTATTGCCACAACTCACGTGGCGACAGCCGCCTTCGGCTGTCACGGCTGGGCAAAGCCCGCCGAACCACTCACGGGCAAACCTCCTTATATTTCGGTTATACTTTTTCTCATAGGTCGACCCGTGGCAGCCGAAGCGCTTCAAGCCCGCCTGAAAATATTAGAGGACGAAATCCTGCGCCTCACCAACCTCGCTTCCCAAACTCCTGAAAAGGATCAGCAGGAAAATCACTGGCTTATGGCCAAGGATTTGCAACTCGAAGCACACGATCTCCGCGCTCAGATCACAAAACTCTCCCGATCCTCGGCAGGCCAAGATGAAGACCAAAGCATCTCTGCTTGATTCCTACCGTTAAACCCTCGACGTCCCCCATCCTCCTGTATGACGGTGTCTGCGGGCTTTGCAACCGCTTCGTTCAGTTCATCCTTCGCCACGATCGCGAAGCCATCTTTCGTTTCGCCTCTTTGCAGAGCCCGGCAGCCGCAAATATTCTCGCGCTACATGTCCTCACTCCCGGCGCGCCGGACACCGTCTATGTCGTCACCAATCCGGACTCGCAAGCGTCGGAGCAACGCTTACTTTCCCGCTCGGACGCCGCCCTCTTTGTCCTCAAGCACCTCGGCGCCCCTTGGCGCGAGATCGCGTTCTTCCTGCAACTCTTACCCAGATTTCTCCGCGACTCGGTCTACCACGTCGTTGCACGCCATCGTTATCGCACCTTCGGCCGCTACGATACTTGCCCTACGCCGAACCCTAGAGACCGAAGTCGTTTCCTGGATTCATAGCCGCAGAACGCCGCCCGCAATCGCTCATTGACTGCCCGGAAAGTCCGGCAAGAGAATAACGGAACCGAGGCGAACCCCAGTAACAGAACCAAACGAACCCCTGTAACGGCACCCAGACGAACCCCTGTAGCGGAGCCCACGCTTACGCCTTTAACGGAACCCAGACGAACGCCTGTAGCGGAACCCACGCTAACGCCTCGAACGGGAACCCAGACGAACGCCTGCACGACCGTGGAAGAGCGGCCCTTCAGGGCCGCGTAAAGCGTGCTAAAAGATGTGGGGCTTTAGCCCGTGTATCTACAAATCCCAAGGCCCGCTTTGCACCTCGCTTCCTTCAGGCTCTTCCTTCAACAATTCATGAAGGTCCAGTCGCCGCGTGTACATCTCCAATTTCCCGTCCGCACTACGCGGCCACTTCTCTCGCGGCTTGTCACAATACAATTCCACCCCATTTTCATCGGGATCGTTCAGGTAAATTGATTCGCTCACCCCATGGTCCGCCGCGCCTTGCAAAGGAATTCCTGCCTCCAGCACTCGCCGCAACGCTGTCGCCAGCGCCGACCGCGAAGGATATAGAATCGCCGTGTGGTAAAGCCCCGTTGCACCCGAAGGCGGTGGCGAATTGCCCAGGCTTTCCCACGTATTCAGCGCGATGTGATGATGGTATCCGCCAGCCGACAGAAAAACCGCGCCCTCCCCATAGCGCTGCATCACTTCCAGTCCCAGCACTCCCGCATAAAATCGCAGCGCCCGTTCCAGGTCGGCTACCTTCAAATGCACGTGTCCGATTCTTACTTTTGGATCAGCAATGTATCGCTCACTCTCGTGCTTATCTCTTTCAGCACCCATGGCACTTACTCCCTCACCCGCACGCCCTTGAACGCGATACTTTCCTTCAATCGTTCCGGAAAATGTTTCTCATAACTCGCCAGCCCCGGACAAATATAATGATGCTCCCGCGTGAACCCGAAGGTCTCCATTTCATTCATTGCCTCATCTGCATTCCAGCCTTCTTCCGCCATGCGATAGGCCGCGATCATCATCCCGGTGCGGTCATCTCCTAAACGGCAGTGTACGAAAACCTTCTTCCCCTTATTCTCTTGCAAGACTTTGAGAAACTTCGCGAACACTTCATCTCGAGGCCACGGACAGTGCCATGGAATCGATACGTATTCCATGCCCGCACTCTCCACTTTTTCTTTTTCTGCTTTGTTGTTGGAGCGCACGTCCACCACTATTTTCACGCCCATCTTCGCCAACGCTTTCAGACCAGTCGAGTTCAGTAGTCCTCCTCGATAAAGCGTCGGCGTCACCTCGCCAAAATTCGGCACCCCCTTTTCCTCCAGCTTGCGGCCAATCACTCGAGTTTTCGGAGATTTCTCCTCTTGATTGGTGGGTGCACTCGTCTGCGACGAAGCGACGTCCATTTTGACGATCGACGTCAACAACATTGCCGTCAAAAAAGAGTTTCGCAGCCAGAATCCTTTCTTCCTCGAATTTCTTCTGTTCTCCGAAACCACAGGATCCGCAAGGCTTACCGCAAATCCGCATTCCTCTGATCGGCTCGACCGCAACCTGCGGACCCGCCTTGTCATCTTACGTTTCGCCGCTTTTTCGGAATTCATTTCCCTTGAGGTTTCCCCGTGACCCGACAACTTGCTCTTGTTCTGATGGCTATTTCTGCAATCACGTTGTGTCTGGCCACTGAAGCAGGATTCGCCGCTCAATCCGATACCGCGGCTGCCGGCGTGCCCGCTACCTCTTACCAACTCACCGTCAAGTTAGCCGGTACTTCGACTGGCACGGTAACAAGCTCTCCCGCGGGAATCTCTTGCTCACCCACCTGCACCGCGTCATTTGTTTCGGGAACAGTCGTCACACTCAGCGCGGCGCCAGGCAAAGGAGCCTATTTTGCGGGCTGGTCCGGCGCATGCAAAGGCACGGGCGCGTGCAAGCTTACGATGAGCGCGGCTGAAACTGTCACTGCCACTTTCAATGTTTCCCAGACCTCATCGGTTCTGAATCACATTATTTTCTTAGCGCAGGAAAATCGCAGCCTGGATAATTATTTCGGCGCTCTTCGTTCCTACTGGAAAACCAATGGATTTGCCGATCGCTCCTTCGACGGATTGCCCCAGTTCAACCCCACTTCTGGACTCGCGCCTCTCTATGGACCACCGCCCACAAATCTAGGATGCGATCCGGCGTACCCCCCGCCCGATGATTGCACCATCGACAGCAACAGCCCAGTTGTCACTTCCTATCACCTCATCACGCAGTGCACTGAAAACACGAGTCCCTCCTGGAATGAAAGCCACGAAGACTGGAATCTCGACAACCCCACCTCCGCGACCCCTACACTCGACGGTTTCGTATGGACTGCTGGGCACGATGCCCGAAACAACAATCCACCTTATTACGACACCAATGGCATTCGCGGCATGGGATATTACGACGGGACCGATCTCAACTATTACTATTACATGGCTTCGCAGTTCTCCACTTCGGATCGCTGGTTCTCGCCGGCCATGACGCGCACCGAACCGAATCGCGATTACCTTATCTCGGCCACGTCTCAGGGATATGTCTATCCCATCGGTACCGACAGCAGCGATCAGGCCCTGCTGACTGCGCCCACTATTTTTCAAGAACTGCAGAGCGCCGGAATTTCCTGGAAAATTTACGTCAATACCGATAACACATCTTGCTCGTCCAATCCCACGCCACAATGCTTACTCACTCTCAGCTACGTAAAGGACTTCAGCTGGGGACAAACAATTCCCACTGACTACCCGAATAACATCGCGACGATGACGACGTATTTCTCCGACGTGCAGAACGGTACTCTGCCCCAGGTCGCCCTCATCGAACCCGCGTCCCCCGCGGGACTCGACGAACATGGCTCCGATTCCGATCAATATCCGATCGACATTCAACTCGGCGCTAACTATGTGTCATCTCTGATCAACGCCCTGATGACCAGCGTTTCCTGGAAAGATTCTGCTTTCATTCTTACCTACGACGAAGGTGGAGGCCTCTACGATCATTACCCGCCGCAAACCACCGTCAGTCCCGATGGCATTAAGCCGGACGATTATCTTCCCGGTGATATTTGCTCGCAATCCACCGGCCCCACCTGCGATTTCACCTATACCGGTTACCGATTGCCGCTCATCGTGGTGTCGCCTTACGCCAAACAACACTACGTTTCGCACACCGTGATGGACTACACCGCCGTCGTGCGGTTCATCGAAACTCGCTTTAAGTTGAAGGCGCTGAACAAGCGGGACGCCGCGCAGAAAAGCATGGCCGAGTTTTTCAACTTCAACCAGCCACCTTGGATGACTCCACCCAAGCCTCCAGCGCAAGTCACCAACGGAGCCTGTTACTTGAATAAACTTCCATAACGGGAATAGGCTCGCTGAGTTTGTCGGATTCTTGTTCCCCGTGCCCAGACTTCGCGGTAGACTTCCGCAGTTCGGAGGTCTACCGTCCGTGCCGGTCGATGCCCTCACTGCCGCGTTCGAGAGATGCCAGCTGCTCGAATGGATTCCATTCTTCCGGGCTTGTGCCGCAGCTCACTCGTTCGAACCGGAATTGCTGATGGCTATTGGCTATCGAGAATCTCGACTTGACCCGAAGTATCTCAAGATTCCCGGAGACAACGGGCACGGCTACGGTCTCATGCAGATTGACATCCGCTCTTATCCGGAATGGGTGAAGTCGGGCGATTGGATGGATGCGCACCTCTGCATCGCCAAAGCCTCAGAGATACTGGCTTCCAGGCGCGACGGCATCGCCGCCGCAGCGGGAAGGAAAAACCTTAAATTGAAAAGCGTTGCCGGAAAATCCTATTTCTTCGACGGAAATCCTATCCCTGCTGACGATCTCCTGCGCATTACCGTCTCGGCTTACAACTGCGGGCTTTGGGCTTACTACCATTATTCGAAGGGCCACGATATCGATGCCGGCAGCACTCGTCAAAATTATTCGGTCGACGTTCTAACCAATGCCGTTCGCTTTCATCAACTCTTGAATCCACTGCCGCTGGTCCCCTCGCCTTCCACGACGATCTCGGTTTGATTCACGCAAGTTTTCTGATCTCTCAGAAAAATAAAATCGAGGATTGTTCGCAAACATACATACAAAGCAACCCTATCGCAGTACAAGTACTCTATTCATTGCGCTCCTCATTCATGACTGCGAAAGTGGCCCACTGTATCATCTGCACGAAACCCCTCGAGCCGGAAACCGCTGCGACCGACGAATTCGGTCAGCCTGTGCACAAGAGGTGCCATTCCTTCCTGATTAAACTGAAAGGCAAGAGAAGTTCGCATGCTTCTGTTCTTCGCTGCCCTTATTGCGTCGAGGAAGGACGTTTCAAGGAAATGAAGGCTCGAGCCGACGGAGAGTGGTTTCTATGCCCCACCTGCGGCCACGCCAAGATGCCCGGCCATCCTTCGTACCGGTGCAATTGTGCCAAATGCCTTGCACTTTCTGAATGACGCCGGACAACCCGCGGTGGTCAAACCCTTCGGATGGCGTGATAGATTACCAGGAACAGTACCGAGCCGATGACCGCAACCAGCAGGCTGTACAAATTAAGCCCGGTTACTCCTGCCGCGCCAAACTTGCTGAACAACCATCCGCCGAGTACGGCGCCGACAATTCCTAAAAGAATGTCGAGAATTACGCCCTCACCCGATTTATTTACGATTTTGCTGCCGATGAAACCGGCAATCAAACCGAGCACAATCCACGCCAGAATAGACATTTCGAAGTTCCTCCCAGTCAAAGTTCACTACACAGAGAAGACTTAGTTGCCGATTCAGGGGCTTGCGGCCACGAAGCGCGAACTATTTTTGCAAAGGAGCTACGCCATACTCGCGGCGCCAGACTCCCGTGCCAGTTGTTCCGCCTGTGCCGCGGCCGAGTCAAAGCTGGGCGCCACGCCCCAACCCAGAACCTCCCGCGACCTGCTTTGTTCCACGACATAGTAAAACCGCGGATCCAGCATCAGTTTATCGACCACGACCTCCGCATTGTATGTGCCATTGCGAACGTGCAGGCTGGAATGAAGGCAATTGGAATTGGTATCGCAAAGGTGTAGCCGGTGACTCTCCAGCACCGCTTCCAGGATGTCTGGTGGAAAATCGTTCATGGAATATTGGCAGAGCCCGATGACGGCCTTGCCGGGAAAGCATTCGTCGATCATCTTTTCGTAAACCAGGACCTGATCGCAGGCATTGCGTCCACGCACCGCCCATGACATCTCGCCCGCGGTTCTCATGCCGGAGAAGCCCTTCTGCGAAGCATCGTCAATGGCGCCGGCCAACATTTCGACCAGGGCCTCGGGTTCGAAGCGACTTTCGGGAAGATAGGTTTCGTCTTCGGTGTGCAACTCAAGTGCGCCGCGCTTCATTTCGCGATCCGTATCGATGCCCAAAAATCTGAGGTCGTAGATGAGGCGCTTGAGGGATTCCGGCTTCTGGGCGCAAAAACATTTTTCCCCTTTCAAGATGCCTTCCGCGATGTAGGGAGTAAGGACCTCGAACAAACTGTCGCTGGAACGGTAAAAAACGCAGAGGTGATCGCCGTAGCCAAACTGGAAAAGAGGAGAGTGCCGAAACATAGGTATCCCCACAACTGAAATTCGCCCCACGCAGGATACCAGTTCATTTTGCTCGTAATCAACCAAAAATAGATGGGGCAAAACACCCGCCAGGAGCGGAATCCATCCTCCATCCAAGCCTTCGTCCACCCCTCATCACATGGTGCCGTGACCGCGGTCATAGGCGGGTGTGCCTCCTGCCAAGTAGCTTTAAGGTGAAGTTCCGGGTTCTTCCCAAAGCACTCGGAAGTTCTTGGGTTTCCCCGACCTGAGCTTAATCGATCGTCCTTTTACCGGAAACCCGAAGCGAATTCATATTGCCGAAAAGGAGAACTCCGATGGCACCCAGTCTGCTTGCTCCCCCTGAAGTGGAGTTCGAAATTGAAGAGGAAGTGCTGGCCGAATTAGAAACCAAGAGGCCAGCGCCGCCCGCTCCCAAGCGGCGGAATCTTTTGGAAGAAATCTTCCAGGGCCACGAGGATTTCCTGGGCCTGACCCCCGACTAAGGAAGAAGGGGGTTCATTCTTTAAGTTGCCGGCCCTTTGCAGCGGAAGCCGCGAAGGGAAAAGTGGCGTCCCCGGCGCGGGCGGGTGGCTTGCGGGGTACGAGAGGCGCTGTTTCGGCCATGGAAGGCAGCGCGGGTTCTGAGGGAGCTGGAACGGCTGCGGTTGGCGCGGCCAGGGAGTTGGCGACGGGCGCATCGGGCTCGGCCTGGGGAAGTTTGCGAACCGTATCCGAAACACTCCAATTGAAATGCACGCGGCTGGCGTTTTTAACGGCGACATTCAGGGCCTTGATGATGAGCTCGGCGCGGCGGAGATCGATATGGTTGCGCACGAGAGCGTTGATGGTTTCCATGAGCGCAACCTGGATCGCCTCTTCGCTTTCAAGAAGAGCCATGGGGTGAATGCGCGAATGTTTTGGGGTGGGGACGCCGCGGATCATGCGTTGATGGAAGTAACAGAATTTCTGCCCGCTCAAGGCAGGAGAACCGCAGGGAACGCCGGTGACCTTGATGTGGGTGCAAATTTTGACATGGGGGTTGACGGACATCAGATTCAGACCTCGTAAAAAAGCATAGCCTACAGCTAAATTCTTTGGATTGTGGTGTTTGCCGGATAGAGACAGGGAAGCTCCGCCGCAAAATCTTTCGATCCAAGGGTTTGCGGCTAAAATATCAGAAAGAATGGACTTAGCCATACGGTCGAATTCGTCGGCGGGATCGATGGCGATGTATTTCTTTTTGCTAACCACTATGGAATGCATTATAGCAGTAAGGTCTGAGTAACAGAGTGGGGAATAGCTGCATGGCGTTCAGGGGTAAGGGCTTAAATATATAAGTTGACAGAAGTTTTGCACTGGTCGGGGATGGTCAGATGTCACAGGTTGGGTGGTAAGAATTCCGGCGTGCACTTGGGCGACTTGGGCGGCACGGTTTCTGCTGTACTTTTCTGACGAGCGTTCTCTGTTACACTGGCGCGCGTGAAGCGGATTACGCGAAGAAAATTTATTGAGCAGTGTGCATGGGCCACGGGCGGAGCTTGCTTTCTGCCTGGGTTGGCGCGGGCGACGGCGAAGCTGGAACCTTCCGTCAAATTTCCTGTAGCGCCTAGGGAGCGGGTGGCGGTAGCGGCGTATCCTTTTCGCGAATTTATAGTGGGATGGAAAGGCTGGGACGGCAAGACTCCGAGCACCGTTCCGGTGGCGCAGCAAGTGGAGTTGAAAGATTTCGCCGCGCACGTGGCGGAGAAGTTCAACATTCACAAGATTGAGCCGTGGAGCCGCGTCTTCCCATCGATCGATCCCGGATATATCGAGAGCTTACGCAGCGCGGTGGAGAACGCTCATTCCGCGGTGGTGGACATCGCAGTGGACGGGGATGCCAGCCAGTACTCCCCGGATCCAGAGGAGCGAGAGCGGGCTCTGACCTTCAGCAAGCAATGGATCGACGTGGGCGCAGCGCTGGGCTCGCCCAGCATTCGAACGCATGTGCAAGCCGCCAAGGAAGCAAAGCCAGATGTTGCGCTGGTGGCGGAGAATCTGAAACGAACGGCGGAATATGCTGCGAAGAAGAATGTGGTGGTGCATCTGGAGAATGATGATGCGGTGAGTGAGGATCCGTTCTTCATCGTAAAAGTGGTGGAAAAAGTGAACAGCCCCTGGGTGCGGACCTTGCCCGACTTTGGGAACACGCTAGGGGAGCGCGATGAGGATTACGCTTATCGCGGGATTGCTGCGATGTTTGCGCATGCGTATGGAATCTGCCACGTGAAAGACAGCGCGACTACGGAGCAGGGAAAAATTGTGCAGGTGGATCTGGCGCGAACGTTCGGCATCCTGAAAAAATCGGGATACAAGGGATATTGCTCGATTGAGTATGATGCGGCGGGCGATCCTTATAAAGCGACGGAGGAGTTGATCGAGAAGACGGTGGGATATCTTTCTTAGGCTTATAGCTGCTTAGGCTTATAGCTGGAAAAACCAGCGGAGAACGGGATGGCGGGACAAGGAGTGGGACGGCGACAGGTTTTACAGATTCTGGGAACGGCCGCGGCAGCGGCGCAGTTTTCAGGATTCAGCCAGTGGGGATTCGCCTGCGGGCATGTGGGCAATGCGGCGTTGCAGATCAAGCCAGCGACGTATCGTCCGCAGTTTTTTAACGCGGGGGAATATGGAATGGTTGAGCGGCTGACGGAAATCATTATTCCCACGGACGCGACGCCGGGCGCCAAAGAGGCGGGGGTGGCGGAGTTCATTGACTTCATGGTGGCGAACGATCCAGACGCGCAATATGGATTCCGAACCGGGCTGACATGGCTGAACGCGCATAGCGAAGAGAAAATGGGGAAGCGGTTTGCGGAACTCCCCCTCGCCGAGCAGGTGTCGTTGCTGGAGCCGCTGGGGTGCAAAGATAAGGCGCGGGCAGGTGAAGAGATTGGTCGGCAATTCTTTGCGACGATGCGCGAATACACGGTGATGGGTTTCTACACCAGCGAGATTGGGTTCAAAGAGCTGGATAATCCCGCACTGAAGTTTTACTCGGAATCGCCGGGGTGTCCGCATAAGGGCGATGCGGAGCATAGGCAGTTGTCATCGATACGGTCCTGACGGTTATCGAAAAATCTTCCAAATAAATATGGCGAAACAAATCTATGATGTGATCGTAATTGGAACGGGCGCGGGCGGCGGGATGGCGATCAAGACGCTGTGTGAAGCCGGGCTGAAAGTGTGCGCGATCAATGCCGGGCGCAGGCTTGATCCGGAGAAAGATTTCCGCTATCACCGGATGCCGTGGGATATGAAGTTCCGCGGGCTGGACGATCCGAAGCGCCACGATGAAAGCTACGGCTACATGGACAACGAGTATACGAAGGCGGCGTGGGATCATGAGATCCCGTTCACGGTGGCGCCGGGCACGAAGTGGATGTGGCCGCGCTGCAACGCGGTGGGCGGCAAGACGAATTTCTGGGGACGGAGTTCGGCGCGTTTTGGGGACATCGATTTTCGCGCGGCGTCGCTGGATGGATACGACGTGGACTGGCCGCTGACGTATGACGAAATCAGTCCTTTTTACACGCGAGTGGAGAAGATGATTGGGGTGGCCAGCACGGTGCAGAACCGGCCGAGCAATCCGGATGGATCTTATTTGCCGCCGTTCAATTTTCGCTGCCTCGACTACATTTTGCAGGCGGGATGCAACAAGATTGGAGTGCCGTATCTGCCGGACCGATGCGCACAGCTGACGCAGGAGCATGAAGGGCATCCGGCATGTCACTTCTGCGGAGAGTGCACGACGGGCTGCGATGTGGGCGCGTTTTTCTCCACACCTTATTTCCTGTTGCCGAAAGCGGAGGCCACGAAAAACTTTGAGTTGCGCACGAACGCGCTGGCGAAGAATGTGTTGGTAGATGAGAACGGCCGGGCCGCGGGCGTGGCTTACATCGACAGATTGACGAAGCAGGAAGTGGAAGTGTATGGGCGGACGGTGGTGGTGGCGGCGGGATGCGTGGAATCGGCACGAATTCTGCTGAATTCGAAGTCACGATATTGGCCGAATGGCATGGCGAATTCCAGCGGGCAAGTGGGGCGAAATCTTTGCGATCATCTTTACGGGGAATCGGCGCGAGGGTATTTGCCGCAACTTTTGGGGCAGCCGAGCTTTCCGGATCACGTAGCGGATAGCACGATTGCGTGGATGCCGCGCTGGCAGAATCTGAAAGATCCGCACGAAGAAAAATTTATTCGCGGGTATTCGGTTTATCCGGACGGCGGCTGCGAAGAGTTTCCGAGCTTTGCGCCGTCGATGGACGGGTTCGGATCGTCCTTCAAAAAGGAAGTGAAGCGGCGCTATCCGACGCCCGTGAGCTTTGGGATTCAGGCGCCATCGTTGCGTTCGGATACTAACTATATGGATCTTGATCCGGAGGTGAAGGATCCGTACGGCATTCCGGTGGCGCGCATGCATTTCGAGTGGGACGAAAATGTGATGAAGATGTGGGACCATTCGAAGCAGGTGTGCGCCGAGGCGCTACGCGCGGCCGGCGGTGTAGTGGAGGGTACGGGGCGGGAGCCGGAAATTCCGGGATGGAGCCTGCATGAAACCGGGACTTGCCGGATGGGGAATGACGCGACGAAGTTTGTGACCAATCGCTTTGGGCAGACGCACGATGTGCCGAACCTGTACGTCTGCGATGCCAGCGTTTTTTTGAACTGCACCGACAAAACTACAACGCTGAGCATTCTGGCATTCTCGCTGCGAACTTCTGAATACCTGATTGAAGGTTTGCGCAAGGGTACCGAGAAAGCGGCGTAGAGTTACTCGCGGATCGGCCTAAAAGGCCTGATTTTAAACGCAACCGCGCGGGTCGATATAAGATATGGAAATGCATCATTGAGGGAACGACTCTGCGTCCCCGCTGTTAAATTGCTGAGATCGTTGGGGGAGCCGAAACAGGCGATCGAGGGTTTGATTTGGGGCGGTGAGCGAAAACAAGTCTGAGTTCATTCGTAGTAAATTAAAAAACGCATGCCTGCAGAAAAGATCATGGTGGTCGACGACGAGCGCCTGGTGCGCTGGTCGCTGCGTCAGAAGTGTGAGGAGTGGGGATACCGGGTGATCGAGGCGGATTCGGGCGAGCCTGCGCTGAAACTGGCTCAGCATGAATCACCGGACCTGGTGCTGCTGGACGTGCGGATGCCCGACCTGAGCGGCATTGAAGTGCTCGATCAGTTGAAGAAAAATGGCGATGCGCGCGCCGTCATCATGATCACTGCCGATCCGCAACTGGATGACGTCAAGGCCGCGCTGAAGCTGGGAGCCTACGATTTTGTAGGCAAGCCGGTGGACTTTGATGAGTTGCACGTCACGATTAAGAATGCGTTGGAAGCGACGAGCCTGCGGACGGAAGTGCAGACCCTGCGCAGCGAAGTGCGGCGGGGCGCGGGTTACGACAGTGTGGTGAGTGTTTCGTCAAAGATGACGGAGCTGATGAACTTTGTCCGTAAAGTGGCGGCCAGTGAAGCCACGACCATTCTGATTCAGGGCGAAAGCGGCACCGGCAAAGATTTGATTGCCAAGGCGATCCACTACGAGAGCTCGCGACAGCAAAAGCCGTTCATCGCGATTAATTGCTCTGCGATTCCTGAGACTTTGATGGAGGCCGAACTCTTTGGCCACGAAAAAGGCGCGTTCACCGACGCCAAGCAGATGAAGAAAGGCCTGTTCGAAGCGGCGGATGGGGGCACGTTATTTCTGGATGAGATTGGCGAACTTTCTCCGTTGCTTCAGGCAAAGCTGCTGCGGGTGTTGGAAGATCAGGTGATCCGGCGGGTGGGCGGAATTCGCGACATGCAGGTGGATGTGCGCGTGATCGCCGCATCGAATCGCGATCTGGAAAAAGCGGTGCGGGAAAACCAGTTCCGGCAGGATCTTTATTACCGGCTGGCGATCATTGCGATTTTTATTCCTCCATTGCGCGACCGGAAAGAAGACATCATGCCGCTGGTGGAGTTCTTCATTGATCGCTACAACCGGCGGTTCAAGAAATCGATTCGCGGAATTACGGAGGAGACGCGGCGACTGATTCAGAGTCATAACTGGCCGGGCAACGTTCGCGAGCTGAAGAATACGATTGAGCGCGGCATGATTCTGGAAGATGAACCGCTGCTGCGTCCGCTGTATCTGCCGTTCTCGGTGGGGGAATCAGGGGGGCGAACGGTGTTCGAGCGAACTTCGCCGATGGATGGCGGACAGACGCTGGCCAACGGCCGAACTTTGCCGCGGCTTTATATTCCTGAAGGGGGTACATCGCTGGAAGAAGTTGAGCATGCGATGGTGGAGTTGGCGATGCGGCAGTCGAACGGAAATCAGACACACGCTGCGAAGCTGCTCGACATCAGCCGCGATGCGTTGCGTTACAAGCTCAAGAAATTCGGCTTGATCCGCGGGGACGAAGAAGGCGCGCAGACCGCTATCGGCGAGGAACAGTAGACTTCACGCGTTAACGTCAGCCAGAGCTACGACTTCCCGCGTCAAGAAATTTTTATCTAGCTTGCTCCAGGGCGTCGGCGGCCTTGCCGATGGCGACGGCAACATTCTCGAGAACCTGGCCTACCATGGGAATTTGGGCGTCGGCCTCATTCCATTTTTCCTGATCCATGTATTCGCGAACCGCTGCGATGGGCTTGGCGCCGTATCCGGTATAGGCACCGGGAGCGTAAACCTGATGCCTGAACCAGGGGCGCTCGGGCAATCCTTTGTCGGTCAGGAAAGTTCTCTGGATTTGAATGAGTTGCGCGTTCAATTGGGCAGCGACCTGAGGGGACATATCGGCGCCGCTGGTCTGCCATTTGGAAAATGCGGCCTGATAACGCTCCGCACTTTTCTTGATGGCCTCGACTCCATTCTTGAGCGGGGCAAAATTCATGAATGGAGGAACTGTCCGGGAGGGGGGTGGGACGGCGGTTTTGCGCGGGTCGGCGGTGGCGGAGAAGACGCCTTCTTTTAGTTCCAGATTGCGTTCGTTAATTTCATCCTGCTTGTCTTTCAGCAACTTTTCCAGATCTTTGACGTAGCGTTCGATGGTTTCGGCTTCGGCGTTGTACTCGTAGGGAATGACATCGGCATCGGCCAGACGCATCACGGCGGTGCCACCGGTTTGCGCGAGCGCGTGACCGTAAGAAAAATCGGTGTCTACGAATTTTGTGTACCAGTAGAAATCGTCATAGATGGAGTGGTAGGAATCGGCGTCGTTCTCGCCGCCATAGCCGATATTCAGAGAGGGGATTCCGGCGTGATCCATAAAGGCGGTGTAGTCGGAACCGTCGCCGAGAGCGCTGATGCGTACGTCGTTATTTCTTCGGATCTCGGCGCGTTCCTCGGCGTTGTGGGCCTGAGCGATCTGGCGCAAGCGCGCTCGTTGCTGGACGGGAATGTGTTTTTCGGGGTCCTGAATGTCGCGGGCGACGTCGTTGATGAGGTGTTGCAGGTCGTGCGTGCCACCGGCGCGGAAAAAGCCGCGACCATTGCTATCGGAGTTGATGTAGGCGATCGCATGTTTCTGAAGATCGTCGCCATGCGTTTCAACCCACTCGGTGGAACCGAGCAGGCCGGGCTCTTCGCCGTCCCAGGCGCAGAGGATGATCGTGCGTTTGGGATTCCATCCCTGTTTATGCAGGTCGCCGAGCACACGAGCTTCTTCTAGAACGGCGACCATCCCGGAAATGGGGTCGTCCGCGCCATTCACCCAGGCATCGAAATGATTTCCGCGGATGACCCACTCGTCGGGCGTGTCGGAGCCGCGCAGGGTGGCGATTACGTCATTCACCGGCTTCAGATCCCAGTTAGAAGCGACCTTCAGATGAACTTTCGCGGGGCCCGGACCAACGTGGTAGGTGATGGGCAGCGCACCGCGCCAACCTTCGGGAGCGACTGGTCCCTGCAAGGCGGAGAGAAGAGGAAGAGCATCGCCCCAGGAGATCGGGAGTACGGGAATCTTGGTGATGGTTTTCGCGTCTTTGATGGCGAGCCGTTTGGCGCCTTCGGTTGCGCCGACTCCGGGAGTCAAGGGATCGCCGGGATAATCGGTATCCATCACGCTGCCGCGCTGCACGCCTTCGCGGGGGCGCCAGCCGCCCTTGGGATAATCATCACCATTGTAGAAGCCGTCGTCGCGAGGATCGGAATAGATGATGCAGCCGATGGCCTGATGTTCGGCGGCGACTTTGGGCTTGATGCCGCGCCAGCCTTCGCCGTAGCGCGCGATGACGATGGCGCCTTTGACGGAAATTCCCAGACGATCGAGCTGTTCATAGTCTTCGCGGTTGCCGTAATTCACATAGACCAGCGGGGCGGTAACGTCTCCGTCGATCGAGTAGGCGTTATAGGTGGGGAGTTGCTCGGAGGTCTGGCTCGAAGTGGGGTCGCCGGGAACGGGAGGCTCCTGTAATTTGGCGCGATACTTGGTGGGCTCGAGCATTTCGACGATGCGCTCTTTCGGGGTGGGAAAGAGCACCTGGAAGGTTTCTATGTGCGCGTCGAAACCCCACTCTTTGAATTTCGCGAGAATCCACTCGGCATTGTCTTTGTCATATGGCGATCCGACATGGTGGGGGCGCGCGCTTAAACGCTGCATGCTCGCGCGTAAGTTTTCAGAGACAATGCCAGCCTGAAGTTTCTTTTCCCAGTCGCGTTCGGTTTTCGAGGCTTGCGAGGAGTAGCCAGACAAACGGGATGAGTCTTGGGTTAAGGTCGGCCCGGATTGTGCTGAGCTGAGTGGACTGAGACTTACGACCACGAGATAAGAAATAAGAGAGCGAAGGAAAGCCAAGCGAACCTCCGATAGACGACTGTGTTCTGGCGAGGATTGAGTGCGGGGAATTATAAGGGGAGAGGTTGGGATGGAGTCAACCGGCAGGGAGGAGGTGCTGCCGGTTGAAGTCGTGCGTCAGTGACCAATAGAAATGGTGCCGGCAATCGCCCGTTCCGGCGCTTGCAAATGGAACAGCCGCTGCAATGCAGAGGCCATCTGTTCCTGCTCCACTTTTTCTGGAAGTTCCTTGAGTTCACGAGCCAGGGACCCAGCAATCCTCTGCGTCATACGAAACATGACTGCGTCTAACATTTCGTCCTGGTCCTTGGAAAATGGCCCGTTCTCTTGTCGGAAGGAATCCAGTTCTTGCCGGCAAAGTTCATCGAGTCGATGGCGCAAAGCGACGATGGTGGGAACGACGCGTTCCGCCATCAGCCGCCGGCGAAAGCCTTGCGCCTCCGACTGCAGAATTTTTTGTGCTTGAGCGGCGGCGATTTCACGCTCGCCCGCGTTGTGGTCGACGACGTTTTCCAGGTCGTCCAAGTCATAAAGGAAGATGCCCTGAACCTCGCGCACCGAGGCATCGATGTCGCGCGGCATGGCGATATCCACGATCACGAGGGGCCTGCCCTTGCGATGCTGAACCATGACAGCAGCTTCGTCGCGGCTGAGGATGGTATGCGGACAGGAGGTAGAGCTGATGATGACATCCGCGTCGGCCATATGTTGCCAACGATCGTCAAAGGGGATGGCGGTGCCGTTGAGTTTCGCGGCGAGTTCGGCCGCATGCTCAAAGGTGCGGTTGATCACGCAGACTGAGGAGGCTCCCTGGTTTAGCAGTCCGCGCGCCGAGAGTTCGCTCATCTTGCCCGCGCCGATGAGAAGAACTTTCTTGTTTTCAAGTGTGCCGAAGATCTGACGTGTGAGTTCTACCGCGGCATAGGGGATGGAAACCGCGGCGTTGCCGATGGCGGTCTCGCTGCGCACGCGCTTCGAGACGGTCAGAGCTTTCTGCATGACGGCATCGAGAAAGCGTCCGGTTGCGCCAACTTTCTGAGCCGACTGCCAGGCTTGTTTTACTTGAGAGACGACCTGAGGCTCGCCGAGAACCATGGAGTCCAGGCTGGATGCAACGCGAAAGACGTGGAGGAGGGCGGCTTCGTCGAGTAGGCGATAGAAGTGCTTCCACTGGCACAGCATGAGTCCATATTCAGCGCCAAGGAAACGCATGACGGAGTTGGCGGCGAGAGTGACATCATTTGCCCAGAGCAGGAACTCGGTGCGGTTGCAGGTACCGAGCACGATGACTTCGTCGATGCCCTCTGCCCGGGATAATTGCACGAGAGCTTCATAGCGCCGGCTTTCACTGATCCAGAAGCGTTCCCGCACTTCAACCGGGGCCGTACGGTAATTGAGGCCAACCACCATCAAAGCGGGTTCCACGAGATCGGCTCCTGTAAGACACCTTTATGAAAGCATCCCGCGTGCCAAAGAATTTGTGGGCCAGCTTAGATTGGCGATCACTAGTCGTTTCAGTCAGTTAGTGGGAAAGTTGCAGGGAGTGGAAGAGGGTTTCGATTGTGGGATTAGCGGCATATCGCGCTGAACCGTGTTTTTTGGCCCGACTCGGAATGATTGGGAGAGGAGGGCGCAGAGTCCCAGAGAGCATCGTCCGGAACCTCGTCTAAACCTCGGGGGAGGGCTGGCTAACGAAATTTTCCTGACTTAAATTCTCTGAGACTCTGCGTCTCTGTGTGAAACGACTACTTGGCTTAGCCTACGACTTCCGCGGGCTGAATATCTTTCTCCTTTAAAACCTTGGTGTGGGGCTCGTAAACACAGAACGGCTCTTCGTCGAGATAATTTCCGGTGACGGCGTAGGCGCGAGCGCGGCAGCCCATGCAAACATTGCGAAATTCGCAACAGCCGCATTTTCCGCGCAGGTTGTTGGTGTCACGCAGCTGATTGAAGACCAGGGAATTCTGCCAGATATCGGCGAACGCCTGCTTCTTCAGGTCACCGGCAAGAGCGGGCAAGTATCCGCAGGGATAAACTTCGCCCTGATGCGAAATGAAACATACTGCGGTTCCAGCCAGACATCCCTTGGTCATTGCATTCATGTCCGTGGGATGAGTTCCCGGATGTCCTACAGCTTTGCCGATTCCGTTAGGCTTCAGTTCAATGCCAGTCGAGCCGGGCATGGCCATCTCGGTAGGGCCGATATGGGAATGATCTGGGGCTGACGGGGGAAGTTCGGGAGCCTGATGAGCCGCTTCGGCCGCGGCTGCGGAGCGATGTTCTGCCACGCGCCGTTGCCGCACCACACGGAAATAATGGGGAGCGCAAGTGGCTTTCATCTCGATGCCACCTTCGACGGAGCGATCATAGAACCAGTTCAGCATGCGCTCGTATTCTTCGGGTGGAACCATCTGCTCGGAGGCGATATCGACGCCGCAGCCCACGGGAACAAGGAGGAAAGTGTGCAGGGCATCGGCTCCGAGAGACTTGGCCAGGGCGAGGACGTCGGGAAGTTGATGAGCATTATGGCGGGCGATGGTGGTGTTGATCTGAACCGACATGCCCAGCTCTTTAAGGTTGCGGAAGCCGGTAATGGCTGCGTCGAAGGCGCCGGGGATTCCGCGGAAAGTGTCATGGGTGGCGGCATCTGCGCCGTCCAGACTGATGGCGACGCGCTTCACACCGCTGTCGACGATCTTTTTCGCAACTTGTTTCGTGACCAGCGTCCCATTCGTGGCCAGCGCGACGCGGAGACCTTTATCTGTGCCATAACGCGCCAGCTGGAAAATGTCGGAGCGGAAGAGTGGCTCGCCGCCGCTGAGAACTAGGATGGGGGAAGAAACTTCTGCGATCTGATCGATGATGTCACGCGCGGCCTGGGTCGAGAGATCGGAGGGAGAACTTAGCTCGGTTGCGCTGGCGCGGCAGTGGATGCAGCGCAGATTGCAGCCTTTGGTAAGTTCCCAGAAAATGAGGCGCGGTTTTTGGGTTGGCGGATTCGAACTTGTTTGCGTATGAGAATGAATGCCGTTGCCTTCGGAAGTATTCATTTGGTCTATCCCTTCCACTTAGAACCGGGGCGTTTGGTCGCCCCACCCACGGCGCAAAGATAAAAGAGAAGAGGGCGCGTGGCGGTGACGATCATCACCTGAAATTGTGATTTCAATCACCAAGGGGCAAGCTGTTTAGCATAAGCCAGTTAGCAGCAATAGCGCGGGCAGTAATAAATGGCGCGCGTGGTCGCCAGGCTAGTTGTGATTGGCAATGTCACGCAGCGCTGGGGTGTTACGGATGACCAGAGTCGAGCCCTTCGACTGCACAATTTGACGTTTTTTCAGATCCGCGAACAGACGGGTAACGGTCTCACGCGACGTTCCGATCATCTGCGCGATTTCCTCGTGGGTGAGCCTGAGCTTCAGACGGGGCTCCGGCTTTGTACCCTCGCCGTTCTTGGAACTCCATTCGAGAAGAAGTGTGGCCAATTTTTCGGCAGCGGAGTGGGATAGGCCGAGGGAACGGACTTCCTTGCAGGCATTATGGTATTTCTCGCCCAGCTGTTCGGCGACTTTGAAGCAGGCATCCACATCTTCGCGGAGGAACTTAAGGAAGTCATCGCGCTTCACGAAATTGACCTGGCAAGGGTCAATGGTTTCGGCTGTGACTTCATAGGGCTTTCCGGAGATCGTAGCGCTCAAGCCCAGCACTTCGCCGGGCTCGGCCAGCTTAACGATCATGGTTCGGCCGCTGGGGGAGTTGATGGAAAGCTTGACGCCGCCTTTACAAATGACAAATATGCCGCGGGGAACCTGGCCCTCGACGAATAGGACAGCACCCTGCGGATAGGCGGTAGCGAACTTGATATTCTCGAAATTCTGCAGGGCAACGGGGGGGAGATCACAAAAGATGCGATCAGCCCGAAGCTTGCAGGTAATGCAGCTTTCGACAATTTCCATTCCGTAGGGTGAGAGCATACGAGCCTCCAATAGCCGACTTGCGGGAACCCTGAAGGCCGGCCGGCAAGGATCGCGTCTGCAGGCGATCCGCTGTCCTTTTGAGCCGGTCTTGTCAAAAACAGTTTGCGACGGTCTCGACCGGTTGGCTGTGCTGCAAGATACATGCTGATGTGACGTCCCTCACAATTCCCGTTCTGATTAGCGTTGTGACGCAAATCACAATCGTCTGTGACTTGCCTTGCAGCTTTCACCGGCTGCATCGTCCATGCTTGTGGCGTGGGGAAGCTAAGTAATTCATTCAGCTATTTCTACGTAAAGGCGGTTGAGTGCTCATGAAGCGCAAGTTCAAGACCATGGATGCAAACGAAGCGGTAGCGTACGTTGCCTACCGGGTGAACGAAGTCATTGCCATCTATCCGATTACCCCGTCTTCGAATATGGGGGAATGGGCGGACGAATGGGCATCTCAGGGGATCCAGAACATATGGGGAACAGTTCCTCATGTGATCGAGATGCAGAGCGAGGGCGGGGCAGCGGGGGCAGTGCACGGCGCTTTGCAGACGGGATCGCTGGCGACGACTTTTACGGCGTCGCAGGGACTGCTGTTGATGATCCCGAACATGAACAAGATTGCGGGCGAGCTCACGCCCACGGCGTTTCACGTAACGGCAAGGACGCTGGCGTCGCATGCGTTATCGATTTTTGGCGATCATTCGGACGTGATGTCGTGCCGTGCTACAGGGTATGCCATGCTCTGCTCGAATTCGGTGCAGGAAGCGATGGATATGGCGCTGATCGCGCACGGCGCGGCACTGGAATCGCGCATTCCTTTTCTGCATTTCTTTGACGGGTTCCGCACTTCGCACGAAGTCAACAAGATCGAGATGCTGACGGAAGATGATATGCGCGCGCTCATAAATATGGACCGGGTGTTCGAACACCGGCAGCGGGCCCTGTCGCCGGATCATCCGGTGCTGCGCGGGACCGCGCAGAATCCCGATGTGTTCTTCCAGATGCGGGAGCGGGCAAACTCTTACTACGCTGACTGTCCCAAGATTGTGCAATCGGTGATGAACAAATTCGCGGAAGTGGTTGGCCGCTCGTATCACCTGGTGGATTATGTAGGTGCGCCGGACGCCGAGCGGGTGATCGTCATGATGGGTTCAGGAGCAGAAGTGGCTCATGAGACGGTCGAAAACCTCAACGCGAAAGGCGAAAAGCTTGGGTTGTTGAAGGTGCATTTGTATCGTCCGTTCCCGGTGCAAGCCTTCTTGGAGGCGTTGCCGGAGAGTGTGCGCAAGATCGCGGTGCTCGACCGCACCAAGGAGTCAGGGGCGATCGGCGAACCGTTGTATCTCGATGTGGTGAACGCACTGCACGAGGGCGTAAAGAGCAACGCGAGTCCAAGAAAAACTACTGCGGACGTGATTGGCGGAAGGTATGGACTTTCTTCCAAAGAATTCACGCCTGCAATGGTGAAGGCGCTCTACGACAATCTGAAAGAGGAGCGGGCAAAGGACCATTTCACGATCGGAATTCAGGACGACGTCAGCCATACGAGTTTGACGTATGACGCAGGATTCTCCATTGAACCGAACAACGTTGTGCGGGCGATGTTCTACGGATTGGGCGCGGATGGCACGGTGGGCGCGAATAAGAATTCGATCAAGATTATCGGCGAAAACACTGACAATTATGCGCAAGGCTACTTTGTTTACGATTCGAAGAAGTCGGGAGCGGCGACGATTTCGCACCTGCGTTTCGGGCCGCAACCGATTCGCTCGAGCTATCTGGTATCAAGCGCGAACTTTGTAGCATGCCATCAGTGGATCTTCCTGGAGCGCTACGACATGCTCAGCGCCCTGGTCCCGGGCGGGACGTTCCTGATCAATAGTCCCTTCGGACCGGATGAAGTGTGGAATCATCTGCCGCGTCCGGTGCAGGAACAACTCATTGCAAAACGCGCAAAGCTGTACGTGATCGACGCTTACCAGGTAGCACGCGATACCGGCATGGGCAGCCGGATGAACACGATCCTGCAAGTTTGCTTCTTTGCGATCTCTGCGGTGTTGCCGGCGGAGCAGGCGATCGAGGCCATTCGTGAATCGATTCGTCATACCTATGGCAAAAAGGGCGAAGAGATCGTGCAGAAGAACATGCAGGCGGTGGACGAAACTCTAGCACACCTGTTCGAGGTGAAAGTTCCGACGGAACTTACCAGCACGATCGAGATCCCGCCGCCATTTTCTACGTCGGCCCCGGCGTTTGAGCGCGATGTGCTGGGGACAATCTACTCGGGTAGAGGAGATGAGTTGCCGGTGAGTGCATTTCCGGTGGATGGAACGTTCCCGACCGGAACGGCGAAATGGGAAAAGCGAAATCTTGCGCTTGAGATTCCGGAGTGGGATTCGAAGATCTGCATACAGTGCGGAAAGTGCGCCATGGTTTGCCCGCACTCGGTAATCCGGATCAAGGTTTACGATTCGAAGGAATTGGAGGGGGCGCCGGCAACTTTCAAGTCAACGGAGACGCGCGATCGAGAGTGGCAAGGGCTGAAGTACACGATTCAGGTTGCGCCGGAAGATTGCACGGGTTGCGGCATCTGCGTGGAAATTTGTCCGGTGAAGAACAAGGCAGAGACCAGGTTGAAGGCGATTAACATGGTGCCGCAGCCACCGCTGCGAGTGCCGGAGCGCGATAACTGGGATTTCTTCCTTAACATCCCCGAGATGGATCGCCGGAATATTAAAGTGGGCAACATCCGTCAGCAGCAGGTGCAGGAGCCGTTGTTTGAGTTTTCTGGTGCTTGCGCGGGTTGCGGAGAGACTCCATATCTCAAATTGATGTCGCAATTATTTGGCGACCGCGCGATTGTGGCTAACGCGACGGGATGCTCGTCGATTTACGGCGGGAATTTGCCGACAACGCCGTGGACAAAAAATGCCGATGGACGCGGGCCGGCCTGGTCGAACTCTCTGTTCGAAGATAACGCGGAGTTTGGCTTGGGCTTCCGGCTTTCGGTGGATAAGCAGACGGAATTCGCACACGAACTGGTGAAGCGGCTTGCGGGCACGATTGGAGAGGAGCTGGCGACGGCGCTCATCAGTTCTCCGCAGAAAGATGAATCGGATATCTACGAGCAGCGGCAGCGCGTAGATCTGCTGAAGGAAAAACTGCAAGGAGCAACTTCGACAGAGGCGAGACAACTGCTTTCCGTCGCCGACTTGCTGGTGAAGAAAAGTATATGGATCGTGGGCGGAGATGGCTGGGCGTATGACATTGGCTACGGCGGACTCGATCACGTGCTTGCCAGCGGCCGGAACGTAAACGTACTGGTGCTCGACACGGAAGTGTATTCAAACACGGGAGGGCAGGCTTCCAAATCGACTCCACGGGGAGCGGTAGCAAAGTTTGCGGCAGGCGGGAAACCGGGGCCGAAGAAAGACCTTGGGCTGATCGCTATGAGTTACGGAAACATATACGTGGCCAGCGTGGCGATGGGCGCGAAAGATGAGCACACGCTGAAAGCGTTTCTTGAGGCCGAAGCATACAACGGACCCAGCCTGATCATCGCGTATTCACACTGCATCGCGCATGGCATCAACATGACGACGGCCATGTCGAATCAGAAAGCTGCGGTAGATTCGGGGCAGTGGCTGCTTTATCGCTATAACCCGGAGCGGGCGGCATCGGGCGAGAATCCGCTCACTTTAGATTCGAGAACTCCTACCCGCAAAGTGCAGGATTTCATGTCGATGGAGACGCGTTTCAAGATGCTCACCAAGAGCAGGCCGGAAGACGCCAAGCATCTGTGGGAGGAAGCGCAACACGATGCGATGACTCGCTTCCACCTGTACGAATATATGGCGCAGCGAAAAGAGGACAAAGAGCCGGCTAAGTCTTAACTGGCGGAAATTCGTTGCGGCGGAGCGCGGTGACGCACATAGAAAGTTTCCTTATAAAAGTTGCACGGGCAGAGCGGAAGCCGTGGTTCGCAAATTTTCATAGTTCCCAGGAGCGATCATGATTGACCTGAAGACAAATTATCTCGGATTAGAGCTGCGCACGCCGCTGGTGGCATCAGCCTCACCGCTGTCGCAGGAAATCGATAGCATTCGCCGCCTGGAAGATGCAGGCGCATCCGCCATTGTTTTGTATTCGCTGTTCGAGGAGCAACTGCGGCAAGAAAGCTTCGAGTTAGAGCATCATCTCGCACAAGGCACGGACAGCTTTGCGGAGGCTTCGAGCTTTTTCCCACAGCCGGACGAGTTTCACCTGGGGCCGGAGGGATACCTGAAACATATCCGCCGGGCCAAGCAAGAGGTATCCATCCCGATTATCGCCAGCCTGAACGGCACTACCGTGGGTGGTTGGATTCAGTACGCTAAGCTCATTCAGCAGGCTGGAGCGGACGCCCTGGAGTGCAACATTTATTCCATCGCCGCGGATCCCGCGCTGAGTTCAAGCGCGATCGAAGAGCAATACATAGAGATATTGAGGGCGGTAAAGGCAGCGGTGTCGATTCCGGTGGCCGTGAAGCTGAGTCCTTTCTTCAGCAACATGGCGAACATGGCGAAACGATTAGACGATGCGGGGGCGAACGCGCTGGTGTTGTTCAATCGCTTCTATCAACCTGACATCAACTTGGAGGAGTTGGAGATTCAGCCGAATGTGTTGCTGAGCACGCCGCAGGCGTTGCGGCTGCCGCTGACGTGGATTGGCATACTCTATGGTCGCTTGCGGGCCAAGCTGGCGGGAACCAGCGGGGTGCATGGTCCCGAGGATGTGGTTAAGCTGCTGATGGTTGGGGCGGACGTCACTATGCTTTGTTCGACCCTCTTGCGCAATGGCATCAGCCATCTGGGCGACATTGAAGCAGGCTTGATTGAATGGATGACCAAGCACGAATACGAATCGGTGGAGCAGATGAAGGGCAGCATGAGTCAGATTCGCTGCCCGAATCCTTCAGCGTTCGAACGAGCGCAGTATATGAAGGCGGTCAAGAGCGTCGAGCACGTGATATTGAACCGCAAGGAAGCCTGGAGAGTTCTCAGCGGAAATTAGATCGCCCTGGCAAGATCTTAACGCTGGCTAATAGGGGCGATCGGCGGGAAGTGCGAGAAGCGGGCTCGACTCAGTTTCAACGCCCGCCTCTCCAAGGTCGAATGAGGCACTGTCGAATGAAAGACGATTGAATGAAAGCTCAATCGGCTGGCTACTTGGCTTGCAGCGTCTCGATGTAATGAGTCAGATTGGCTACACGCTGCTGTACTTCGCCTTCGTGTCCGTGAGACATATTCCAGAATAAATCTCCCCAAACTGGCATATCTTTCGTGCCATGCGCGGGAAGGGCGGAAGTGCCGCGGATGGCGGACGTGACCTTCAGGGCTGGATATTTTCCGCCGTTGTTCTTGCTGAGCTGCGTGAGGTCGGTGGGAGGCATCTTGAGGGCGCTGGCGGCAGGACCGTCGCCTTTTCCGTCCGTTCCATGACATACGGCACAGTAGGCGGTGAACATCTCTTTTCCAGATACCGGAGAGGTGGAGCTGACTGCCGTGTGTTGGATGGTTGGCTTAGTTTGATCCGCAGTTTTGTCCTGTGCAGCGGCGAAGCCCATTAACAAGATCAGGGCCGAAAATACCAGAATCAGATTCTTGGTCGACATGTATTTGTTCTCCTTTGAACCGAAGTTTTCTTCTTCCGCGTCTTGAGCCCGCTCATAAAGTACCACGCTCGGTGCCAGGGAGCAGGAGCGGGGAATGATAGCGATGTTTACTTAATAATCGATCTCTATCCATTTTTAGTCCGAGTTGCCGGCTAATACTGTGACCGACGCCACAACCAAAGGTGTTGATTATCACAGCAGACCTATTCGCGCTTGGTGGGGAATTGGCGGAGGGCTGTGCTTTTAGCGGCGGATTAAGGAGCGCGTTGGTGCGCTTCTTCACATAGATGTGTGACTCCTGTCACACCGTGCTTCGATCCGACAAAGCATAATTGCAGAGGTTTTGTGGGGTACACCCAGCTCAAGCCTGGAGTTCTCATGCCAAAAGGACGCGTTTCGATCGTCGTGGAGCATTGCAAATCCTGCGGATTCTGTGTGGAGTTTTGCCCATCGCACGTACTTGCTCTGTCTTCCGCATTCAATTCGAAGGGGTACCATCCGCCGCATGTGGTCCATCCGGAGAAGTGCAGCGGATGCGACTTATGCGGTATGTACTGCCCCGATTTCGCAATTTTCGCCACCAAGAATGCAGGTACCAAGGAAGGTGAAAAATGAAAGCCGATCCCAGCGGAGTTTTGACCGGCACCATTTTATCGATGGCGATCACGCCTGTTGTGAAGGAGCGCTGGCAGCCGGAGCGCGGTTCGCGGCGGGATATCCCATCACTCCTTCGACCGAAGTTGTGGAGCGGTTCGCTTCCCGAGTGCCCACGGTAGGCGGAACTTTCATACAGATGGAAGATGAACTGGCGGCGTCGATCACGCTGCAGGGCGCGGTGTGGGGAGGAGCGAAGGCTTTCACGGTTACCTCTGGCCCTGGATTCTCGCTGATGATGGAACACATCGGGTACGCGGCGATGACAGAAACGCCGTGCGTGTTTGTCGACGTGCAGCGCGGAGGTCCGTCGACCGGGCTGCCCACGCTACCCGCGCAGGCGGACATGATGCAGGCGCGCTGGGGGTCGCACGGCGATTACGAGATTATTGCGCTGTGCCCGAATTCTCCGCAGGAATGTTTCGACCTGACAATCAAGGCCTTCAACCTGGCGGAAGAATTCCGCGTGCCGGTGATGTTCATGATGGACGAAGTGGTGGGGCACATGACCGAGAAAGGTAGTGATTCCCTCCGCCGATCGAGATCGAAGTAGTGCCGCGCAAGCATACACACAAGTCGGTGGAAGATTATTTGCCGTACGGCACCAATGGCGACCAGGTGCCCGAAATGGCGCATGCCGGGCGAAGGCTACAACTTCCACGTCACGGGCTGACACACGACGAACATGGCTATCCCAATATGACTCCGCAGGTTCAGGACAAGCTGGTGCGGCGCCTGCAGAACAAGATTCGCGATGCCGCGGACCGGATCGCGATGTTTGAGGAAGAAGATCTGGAGGGCGCGGATGTGGTGGTGGTCTCGTACGGGATCACCTCGCGGGTGGCACAGCGAGCCATCGGGGTGGCGCGTGAGCAAGGATTGAGAGTCGGCAAGTTGCGGCTGATAACGGCCTGGCCATTTCCGGAAAAGAAGATTCGGGAGCTGGCAGGGAAGGTGAAGGCGTTCGTGGTTCCGGAACTGAATCTCGGACAGATGGTGCGCGAAGTAGAAAGAGCTGCGGCGTGGTCAGTGCGAAAACGTTCGCGGTGTCGCATGCAGGCGGCGGAGTGCATCGGCCCGAAGACATCCTGAAGGTGATCGTGGAGGCAAGCCGATGTCAGACAGTTTGATCGCATATACGAATGCCGGCGTCAACCCGGTCGAACACATTCCTGCGAACTGATCGAATGCCGCACATCTGGTGTCCGGGATGCGGCATCGGAACTACAGTGAATTCTTTCGCCCGCGCACTGATCGATTCGAAAATCGATTTGGGCTCGCTGGCGCTGGTTTCTGGTATCGGCTGCACGGGGCGCGTTGCGGGATATGTGAAGCTCGATTCATTCCACACCACGCACGGCCGCGCGATTCCGTTCGCGACTGGATTGAAGCTCGCGAATCCCAAGCTGAACGTCGTCGTCTATTCGGGGGACGGCGATCTTTCGGCGATCGGCGGCAATCATCTGATCCATGCCGCGCGGCGCAATATCGACCTGAAGGTGATCTGCGTCAATAACCTGATTTATGCGATGACCGGGGGCCAGACCGCGCCCACGACGCCGCGATCACTCGACCACGTCGACGAATCCTTACGGCACATTCGAGCCTTCATTCAATTTGCCGCATCTGGTGGAAGCGGCGGGCGCGGTTTACGTGGCGCGCTGGACGACTTTCCACGTGCGGCAACTCGCGCGCTCGATCAGCGAGGCATTCAAGAAGAAAGGGCTTCTCGTTCATCGAAGTGATTTCGCCGTGTCCCACGCTTTACCAGCGCCGCAACAAGCTGGGGGATGGCCTGGAGACGATGAAGTATTACAAAGAGAAGAGCAAAGTACGGAACGGGGCGCCGACCAGCGAAGTCGGCCTGACCATGACAGGAGAAATCGTTGTAGGGTAAATTCGTGGACCGCGATCGTCCCGGATTATCAGACCATGATGCGCAGCTCAGTTCACGGAATCGTTGGGGACGATTCGTGGAGCAAGCCGAGCCGGAGATGCCAGTATGCAGCTAACGGAGATTCGAGTCGCCGGATTTCGGCGGCCAAGGCGTGATTCTTTCAGCGATTCTGCTGGGCAAGGCCGCCTCGATCTATCAGGGCGCTTACGCCACCATGACGCAAAATTTTGGTCCGGAGGCGCGGGGCGGAGCCTGCAGCGCTCAGCTCGTGCTATCGGATTCGCCGGTCTTATATCCCTATGTCACGAAACCGGACATTCTGCGTGGTAATGTCGCAGGAAGCGTATGTGCGCTTCGTGCCGGAAGCTAAAGACGGCGGCATTCTGATCGTTGAGCAGGATCTGGTGCGAGTTTCCGATACCAAACAGGAGATGCAGGTCTATAGTTGCCCAGCCACGCGGATCGCCGAGGAACTGGGGAAGCGCATGGTGTTGAACTCGGTGATGGTGGGATTCTTTACCGCGGTTACTCGGTTTCTGGATCCCGATGCGGTACGCAAGGCCGTGGCCGATTCCGTTCCACGCAGTTTCCTCGATCTCAACCTGAAGGCGTTTGAAAAGGGATTAGAGTATGGAGCGGTTGCTCTTACCGCGCCTCCCAGCGTCGCGGATGCTGAGCTGCAATTGGAGTACTCACCGGAGTAAGGTTACCTGAAGCCAGGGAAGGTGACCGCGTCGGCCGTGTTGTCTTCAAAACATCTGCCGTTCTTAGGCGTCCCCGCAAAGAGCGTTGCAATTTACAACTCCCACTGTTGCGAGATTCATCGTTGTTGCTCGTACGCACAAGTTGTTGATTGCAAACGGTGACGCGAATTTCCCGCCTCTGCGAGCGCGAATCGGCAGCTTTTCGTTGTTGCAACTTCCATCAAAGCCTCGTTGCGAAGCGCAACGCTTTCTAACTCCCATCACGGTTGTTCGTCTTCTATCTCGTTCATTCGAAGGCCGATAGCGTAGGCGTTCGTACATTCTGCGAAGTTGGCATGGCGATTGCCTTAATGAAAGTGTTGAGCGGCTCGCTAGACGGCCCTCCGACGAGGTGACTTATGACAGTCCTACTGGTTCTCTTCACATTCGTAAGCTTCTTACTGATCGATCATTTTCACAGTCGTCATACGGTAGTGCAGCCGGCGTTGCAGGTTTCCGCGCCGCGACAGGAAGCGAACGCACCGCGTTTGCAGCCCGCGTTGGTGGGTGGCTTTGAAGTACCGGAAAACTTGCGCTATCACCCAGGTCATACTTGGGCGTTGAGCGAGAGTCCGAACCTGGTCCGTGTGGGCATGGATGATTTCGCCTCCAAACTGACCGGCAAAGTAGAGAACATCACGCTTCCGCAACGCGGACAATGGGTTCGTCAGGGCCAGAAGCTTTGCACGCTTTATCGCGATGACAAAGCGGTCGATATGGTCTCGCCGATCGAAGGCACGATTTCAGACATCAACCAGGCGCTGGCGTCGGATCCTAAACTGGCGCTGAGAGATCCGTACGGCGAAGGCTGGCTGGTAACGGTGCAGGCCCCCGATGCGAAGACAAGCTTCCGCAACCTGCTGGGCGGCGCCATGGCCCGCTGGTGGACAGAAGAGTCGGCAAGCCGCTTGCAGCGTCATATGCCGATGATGGCAACGGCCGGCGCCTACGCGCAAGATGGTGGAGCGGCGATCGATAACGTCTCAACCCTGATTCCAGACCAGGATTGGCTGAGCGTAGCGAAAGAGTTCTTCCTGTCATAAGTGAACCGCGAACTCCGCGATGGCTCGCGGAGGACCGTAGAACCACCGACCGCCCGGGTCCAAGGCAAACCTGCCAGGACACCGGGCGGCCGGCTTTTTGGCGTCCGATCCTGATCTTGTGAAATCAGAAAAACGCATCAATGTGGTATAACAGTTATACTCATGCGATTCCATTTCGATGAGCGCAAGAGTGAGCAGTTAAGATCAAACCCAAGGAGAGGTGTCGGGTTCGAAGAAGTACAGAGGTTTTCTTCCACCGCTACTACCTCGACCAGCGCTCAGACTGGCCTGAGCAATACCGCGCGATCGGTTGGGTAGGAGAAAAGCTGTACGCCGTCATTTTCGAAGTGCGGGAGGACGAGGAAGGGGAGTATTACCATCTCGTGACTCTATGGAAAGCAACTGGGCAGGAGCAACGACTACATGAAGAGCACTCGTAAGGTGCGAAAGCCATCGCCGGCAGAAACCATCGCTCGCCAAGCCGACCGAGGTAAGGATGTGTCACGGTTCTTTACTAATACGGGCCAAATGATAGAGCCGATCCAGAGGGTGAATGTCGATTTGGCTGCAGGCATGTTGGACGAACTTGATCGGGCGGCCAATGAGCTGAATGTCAGCCGCCAGGCAGTGATCAAGACACTCATACGCCAGGCGCTCGACCAGCAGTATCTGGCGCGCGGCAGCCGCCCCGGGGCGACGCGGAGGTAGAGTATACGGAGCCTCAGTAGTTTTGCGCAGGCTGGGCTTGCGGTGTCTGCGTTACCGCGTTGCGGCAGGAATCGCAGAGTGCGCTGTCTTTCAGGTCGATCCATTCCACGGCGTGGGACGATGCCATGACGCAGCGGTAGTCATCGCAGTGGGTCAGATTGAGGGTGTGTCCGACTTCATGTACGGACTCTTTGACCAGGCGATGGCGGAAGAGTTTGCGGTCAAAGGGTAGTCCGTAGAATTCCTGGTGCAGCCGGTGCGCGGAAACTACGGCGCAAGGGCCACCCATCTGCGCCTCGCCAAAAACAAACGTGAGAATTGGGATATACATGTCGACCATGCCAACGCCCAGCATTCGCCAGGTATCGGTGGTCAAGAAACTCTGCATGCGCTGCAGAATCTCGGAGGAATGATACTGCTGGCGTTCGCCGTGGTAGGCAAATTCAGGATCGAGATGGACGGGGAGGACGCGGCAAGGAACGTGAAGAATGTCTTCGATGGCGGGGCAAAGATCTTTCAGTAGCCCGTCCTCGATGTTCCCGATCGGCAGCAGATGCAGTGTCTTCATCGCCGGCCTTCATCGGGCAATTTCTTCGGTCTTCTTGTCGCGATCGGCCGAGGGCCGCGACCAGCCGTATTTCTTGAGCTTGTGATAAAGCGTAACGCGATCGATATCGAGCATTTCGGCGGCGCGGCTCTGATTGCCCCCGCAATTTTCAAGAACGCGAAGGATGTGGGCCCGCTCCATATCTTCAAGAGTCTTGCTGGAGCCGTTGGAGCCGGCTACGTTGGGCGACTTGAAAATGAAGTCCTGCTCCTGCAATTCGGGCTCTTGGCCGACGACCATGGCGCGCTCGACCGCGTTTTCCAATTCGCGGACGTTGCCCAGCCAGGGCTGCTGCTGCAAAAGGTTCATGGCGGCTGGAGAAACGCGATTGACGCGCTTGTTCATGGCCAGTGAAAGCTTGCGGACGAAGTGATCGACGAGCAAGGGAATATCATCGCGACGTTCGCGCAGAGGTGGCAGCTCAATACGAAATACGTTGAGGCGATAAAAAAGATCCGGCCGGAACTTTCCTTCTTCGATCAACTTCTCGAGGTCTTTGTTGGTGGCGGCGATGCAGCGGAAGTCCACTTTTATAATTTGATTGCCGCCCACGCGGGTGATCTCGCGTTCCTGTAAGACCCGCAGCAAATCGGTTTGAGTCTTAAGGGAGATGTCGCCGATTTCGTCCAGGAAAACGGTTCCGCCCTCGGCGATTTCGAATTTACCCTTCTTGCGATATTGCGCTCCGGTGAAGGCGCCTTTCTCGTGTCCGAAGAGCTCGCTTTCCAGAAGTGTTTCGGTCAAGGCTCCACAGTGAATGACCACCAGAGGATGGAATTTACGCGGGCTAGCCTGATGGATGGCGCGAGCCAGTAATTCCTTGCCGGTCCCACTTTCGCTGGTGATTAAAACGGTTGCGTCGGTGGGTCCAACGGTTTCGATGGCGTCAAAGATCTTGCGCATGGCGGTACTTTGCCCGACCAACTCTCCGGGGCGAGCCACTTCTGCGACGGTCTCGCGCAAGAGCACATTTTCTTGCGCCGTCCGTTTATGTGCCAGCGCTTTTTTTACAAGGTGTGCGATTTCATCGGGATCCAGAGGCTTGGTGACATAGTCGTAGGCGCCATTCTTAAGAGCGGTCACAGCGGTTTCGACCGAGGCATAGCCGGTCATCATGATCACGGTGAGCTCGGGATCGACTTCGTGCATGCGCCGCTGGAGTTCGATGCCATCGGTGCCATGCATTTTGATGTCGACTAAGGCAGCGTCCCAACGCTGTTCTGCCAGCCGGGTGAGGGCATCGCTGGCATTTTCCGTGGTGGCGACTTCGTAGCCTTCCTCACGAAACCATTTGCCTAGCGAGTCGCGCACGCTTAGTTCGTCGTCTACGATTAAGAGCTTCCCTTGTGTAGTCACTCGATCACCTCATGTTGGTCGCAGCGGTACTGCCGGCGGCTGCCAGCGGAGCGGCTGCAGCATCCGTTGGTAAGGTCACGATGAAAGTGGTGCCCCGCCCCAGTTCTGATTTGACGTCAATGCGGCCGTTATGGCGTTCCATGATGCCGCGACTGATGGCCAGGCCGAGTCCAACTCCATGGCCAGTTTCTTTGGTGGTAAGGAAAGGTTCAAAGATATGGGGAAGGATGTCGGGGGCGATGCCAGCTCCGTCGTCCCGAACTTCGATTTCGATTTCGGTTTCGTCGAGATTGAGGCGAGTTTCGATCCAGAGCGAGCCCCCGCGCGGCATGGCATCGACGGCGTTCATGATCAAAGCGATGAGAACTTGTTCGATCTGGGCGGGATCGCAGGGCACGCGAGGCACATCTTGCGAGAGATTCAGGGTTAACTCGATACCAACAAGATCCAGTTGGTGCCGCACCAGCATCAGGCATCGATCGACGACGGCGTGCAGGTCGGTTGTTTGAACGTTCATGGGCGCGGTGCGGGAAAGGCTCAGCAGATTCTTGATGAGGTCGCCGCAGCGGCGGCTTTCGGTGGCGATGAGGTCGAGGCATTGCATTGCTTCTTCGCGTTTTTCCTGCGCTGCCTGTCCGGAGCCAACCCACTTTCGCAGTAGTTTGGCGTAGGTCAAAATGCCAGAGAGAGGATTGTTGACCTCGTGCGCGACAACGGCGGCCATCTTTCCCAGGGAGGCCATTTTTTCAACGTGCAGCATGTGCTCGTGAGCGCTGCGGAGTTCTTTGGTCTTCTCATCCACGCGATCTTCGAGAGTTTTGGCCCAGGTCACGATTTCTTCGTTGGCCGCGCGCAACTGCAGGCTCATGGCGTTGAATGACTGAGCGAGATTGCCCACTTCGTCTTGGGATTGCACTTCGATCTGATAGCCAAGCTTTCCCTGGGAGAGGCGTTCGGTTCCTTTTTTCAAGGCTTTAATCGGCTTGTCTACCACCCACCAGATGGACAACCAGCTCATGAAGGCGACAAGCAGAAGCGCTGCAGCGGTGTAGGCGAGCGAGCGCTTGCTACTGACAGCGATCTGGGCATCGGCTTTGGCGAGAGAAAGATTTGCGTCCAGAACTCCCAGCACCTTCTGCTCCGCAGGATGAGCGTGGCATTCGGCATTCGAGCAGCTGGCTTGATTTTCGATGGGGGTGACGATTCCGAGGACGCGTTGTCCGCCGCCGTTGCGATAAATGCGAAAACGATCGGGTCGATTCAGGCGGGCGAGAGGCTGAGTCTGGCTGTGACAGCCGTAGCAGGCCTCTGCGGTCTTATCGAGGACGTGATTCACTTCGGCGGGATCCGTGGAGTAGCTGACTCGGCCTTCCTGATCGAGGATGCGAACCTTGACCATGCCGGGTTCGTCCGCCATAGTCCGAATCGCGTGGTAAAGGCCCTCGCGATCATTGCGCATCATGTAGTAAGTGGCGCTGCGCTTGAGGACGTCGCTGACGCGCTCGGCGCTGGTAAGGGTGGCTTCCTCCAGATGCTGGCGCTGCAATCGGATATTTACGTATCCGAGCAGGGCGAAGATTACAACCATGACGAGAAGCAGCGATCCGATCAGTTTTGTGCTGAGGCTGCGACTGAGGCGCCTCCAAGCCGGAGAGCCGCGAGTTGGATCAATCTCCTGCATGGCTCAATACCGGGGTGCCCTCAGGTACGCGTTGGAGTGGAACGCCGGGTTTCGGGGTATGTTTTGTTCCGTCTTCGAAAATCGGCAGATACTTCGCGGCCACACCGAAGAGCGCGAAGCCCATCGCGATAATCATGAGGGTGATGGAGAACTCGGTCCACTTGGGGACGTAGTGATGTCCTACATAAGTTTCGAATCCGATCAGAGCGATATTGAGGCGGTTGGTAATGAATCCCAGCACGGTTGAGATGGACGCCAGATACAAGAGTTGCGGGGAGAGCCTGACTTTTTTAAAGCTGAGCATCGTGATGGGAATGACAAACGTCAGGGTCAGTTCCAGCCAGAGAAAGTAGGCTTCGTAGCTAGGAGTAAAAACCTGGCGAAGCAAACCACGATGGAAGTAGTCTTCAAAGCGCAGCAGGGCGTTGACCCAAAGAGCAACGAGCAACGCGCCGCCGAGGGTGACCAGGACGGGGAGTTCGAGCTGGCGTCCGAAAGCCTTTGCGCTCTGAGTGGATTCAAAGATGGTCATAGCCAGTCCAACGGCGACCGCCGAACCGAAGAAGAAGAAGGGCAGGGCAGGCGAATACCAGAAGGGATGAAGCTTGCTCGGCATGATGAGATAAAGCGATCCGAGCGAGCTCTGGTGCAGCGTCGAAAGCAGAATGCCGGCGACGATTAAGACTGGATAGATTTTCTTAATCCACTTGATAGGGGTCTGCAGATTGAAGCGCTCCAACACGTTGGGAAGGAATTCGAAAAAGAGGACCGTGGTGTAGGTCATCACGCACATGCCGACCTCAAACATGACGGAGTGAGGGTTCATGTAGATGAGCTGGTGCCAGATGTACCAGGGACGGCCAAGGTCGAATAACAACCCCACGATGAAGAGGATGTAGCCGAGGAAGGCGGTCAGAACTGCGGGCCTTACTACGCTATGCAGACGCTCGACGTTGAACAGGTAGACGGCACCCACCATACAGAAGCCGCCAGCGGCGAGCATGACGCCGCAGAGGCAGTCGAAACCGATCCAGAGGCCCCAGGGAAACTGGTCGGACATGTTGGAAACCGCGCCCAGGCCATGGAAGTAGCGGATAAAGGTGGAGTAGAGGCCTAAGGCCATGATCACGAGGAATACAACTCTCCAGAAGGTAAACTTGATCTTCATCGCGCTCTCCCATTTTTTTCTTCTGCTTCAGCGGCGGCGACTTCCTCGCGACGATGGGAAATCCAGTAAATGCCGCCCAATACCAGAGACCAGACGGGGATAAAGTCTGGAACTCTCTCCATCACGCGGCCGGTATATTCCGGCATGGGGATGTCGCCGATTTTTGCGGAGGCGGGATAGCCATACTCTTCCACGTTCATGCTGGAGAGAATGAGGACGCAAGTTCCGCCCACTTCGTGGAGGCCATAAATGCGCGGCTGGTAATTGGATGGATTGTCGCGGAGGCGATCTTTCGCCTCCTGGATCAGGTCGTCACGATCGCCGAACTTCGTCGCGCCCGTGGGGCAGATTTCCGCGCAAGCCGTCTGCTTGCCGGCCACCACGCGGTCTGGACACATGATGCACTTGCGGACGCGGGGATTGAGCGAGCCCCATTCGTATTTAGGCTGGGCAAAGGCGCAGGCCACCATGCAATACCTGCACCCGATACACTTCCATACGTCGTAGACAACCGGCCCTTCTTTAGTTTTGTGAAAGGCGCCGACGGGGCAAACCGAGGCGCAGGCGGGATGTTCGCAGTGCATGCAGAGCCGCCGCATGTACTTGTCGTCTTTATTCATGACGACGGTGTATTTATGTTCTGATTGGACGGACTCGGCGGCTACTTTGTCATCATAAGGTAGATGATTCTGCTGAGCGCAGGCTGATTCACACTGCTTACAGCCGATGCACATGGTCGCGTCATATAAGAGCGCCTTACTCATGGAAATTTCTCCTCGGCGCTTCCGGTGCGAGGTTCCGTTGCAGAGAAATTAAGTAAGAGTGCTTATGATGACGGAACAGCGCGAGGAAGTGCGCGGAATATCTTCCGCAGCTAAACGAAAAAGAAAGGCCGGACCGGGATTGGCCAGCATCCGCGGCCCGGCGGACTGTTCCATGAGGCGGAGCGATCGAGAGAGGAGGACGCTGGCTGGCAACGCATCGGCAGGTACCTCGTCCATTGGGCCGAATTGAGCCGCCTATCTTCATACTCCCTCACGCTGCTTGGCCCGCCGCCCGCAAATTCGCGTCGACGGCGGGTGCGCAAAGAGGAACAGTCGATCACGGCAACTACTTTTGCAGCGTCCGAATGTAGGCCACGAGCGCCTTGGCCTGATCAGGTGTGGTGCTCTTGACTGCCGCGGGATGCTTTGCCGTGTCAGTGATGTTCTTGGCCAATTGATCATCCGAAGCTTTCTTTGCTTCGTCGGAGATCAAGCTCGGAATCTTGGCTGCGGGCTTGCCGGCCGCATCCGCACCATGGCAGGCGGAGCACTTTGTTTTGTAAAGGGAAGCTCCGTCATCAGCGGCCCATGACAGATTTGGGATCAGAATGAATAGCCCTACCGCGATCGTCATTACCAGCATCACTAACTTTGTGGTCTTCATGATTTCGTCTTTTCTCCTTAAGTAGTTGTGCACTCGAAAAAAGCGGCGATTCCTCACATCCTTGGCGATTTCCTGTTGCGGAAGTGAGCACTGATACCTGCAACCGGTTACGACTGTATGTAAAAGAACGCAGCAACTCGACCGCCGCCTAGTTGAGAGTTTCAACAATGCTGGGATTGGCTGCAGTGATCCAGGTCACCCACAATGGTGACTCTTAGAACCCGTGGGGATGAAGCCAAGTAGCTGGTGGGAAAAGGCTTACATGCGAGGGTGATAGCGGTCACAGCGTGGCCACACCTCTAGGGAAGAGAATGAGCCAGAGCTAGTGGAATCGGCCTCTAGTTGGGATGGCGCAGCTCCTCGGCGTTTGGCTGTGTGGGGCTGGGCTGAGTAGGGCTGTGCGCTGGCTCGGGAGCATGCCACGCTCGCATCTCTTATCAATGCGTTCGCTGCACGTTGTGAAACTTCCTGGATTGTCCTCACCGCAGAACAAGAAATTATCAGCCGGGTGCTGAAAACGCGCCGGCACGGATCTCATTCGTAAAAGGAGAAATATCATGAGCACGCTTGTGCTGGATAGCGATAAAAAAGCCGATCTGGCAGGCCCGGGAATCGGAGACTACAGAGAATTAGAAAAGATTTTGCCGCGCGGTTATCGCTCGTTGCTGACTCCGCAAGAAACCCAGCAGGCGATCTTCCAGGTGAAACGGTATATCGAAGATAACCTGTGCAAAGAACTCAATCTGATGATGGTCGAAGTACCGCTCATCGTCGATGTGGAGAGCGGAGTGAACGATATGCTGGATCGCGATGGATCCCGCACGCCGGTACAGTTTCACATTTCGAATGACCGCAATGTGCATCCGATCGAAGCCCAGGTGGTGCAGGCGGCGACCAAGTGGAAACGGGTTGCGCTGAAACAGTTCGATTGCAAGGTTGGCGAAGGCATCTGCACGGATATGCGCGCCGTGCGCAAGGATTATTTTCTGGATCACGACCACTCCGCTTATGTGGATCAATGGGATTGGGAACGGGTGATGACCAGCGAGCAGCGCAACCTTGATTTTTTGAAGGCGACCGTTCGTAAGATATGGAAGGTAGTCGTTGGGGCAGAGAAATTCGCGCAATCCTTGTTTCCGCAGTTAAAGGATTATCGTTATCCCGACCTGCCTGAGGAATTGATTTTCCTCCATGCGGAGGAAATTCTCGATATGTATCCTGACCTGCCGCGCAAACAGCGGGAGACCGCAGTGCTGCAAAAATACCCTGCAGTGTTCATTGTGGGCATTGGCTGGCCGTTGAAGGATGGGTATCCTCACGAAATGCGAGCGGCCGATTACGACGACTGGGTCACCGACACGCACGATCAGACGAGCAAAGATACGCACGGGCTAAACGGCGACATCCTAGTCTGGAACTCTGTGACCAAGCGGCGACACGAGCTGACGTCGATGGGAATCCGCGTAACAGCGGAAACTCTGAAGAAACAGCTGACCCTGTCGAAGCAATTGGACTTCATGAAACTGCCGTACCACCAGGCCATTCTGGAGAATCAGATTCCGCTCTCGATTGGCGGAGGCATCGGGCAGTCGAGGACATTGATGCTGTTACTTCGCAAGGCTCATCTTGGGGAAGTGAGCGTCACGGTCTGGCCGAAGGTGGTGAAAGAGATGTGCGCGGGAAAGAATATTTTTGTGTTGGAATAGAAGTTTGCGATAAACGCCGAAGGGGCAGGTGAACTGCTCCTTTGGTTCCTTCTGCCCCCTAATCGGGATGCTGCGCTCGCTCGTGTCTTTCAAAGTAAAAGGCGACCCCGAGGGCGAGAATCAAGGCCGCAACGCCAACCATCGTCAGACCGGAAAAGTCGTGAGGCTCCATGATGATGACTTTCCGGGCCATCGCGATTAACGCCACTTCGAGGACCACACGAACGTGCAGCGTATCTTCCCGGAGATAGGCCTTCAAAGTCGCGAGCAATTCAACGCCGATAAGCACCATTAGAAAAAAACCGAAGATCTCGAGGAGGCCCTGTACCGGGATGAGAAATCGCGGACGCTGCCACATTTCTTCGGCAATCATGAAGCCGAGATGTACCGTTGAAAGCGCGACAACGATCAAAAGCAGAAAAGCAAGCGCTAGAACAATGAGTTTCTCCGCTTTGGTGAGCAGGGCTTCCATATTATTTCCATCTCAAGTGCTGGGCTGGCGGGCGACGACGATACTTACACGCTTTGCAGAAAACTTCAACTGAAAGGGATTGAGTGGGGAGCGATGCGGGTCGATCGACGCATCAGAGGAGGGTAAGGGCTAAACGCCAACCGGCAGTTGTAATCGCAGCGACGCGGTGCGCATGTGAGATTTCACGGCGGTCGCGAGGCGGCGCATGCCTTCCTGAATCTGCTCGGGTGAGGCGTTGGAAAAATTCAGTCGCATGTGGCGGGTCCCTTCACGAGCATCATTCGCGTAAAAAGAGTTGCCCGGCACGAATGCGACGTTGTGCTCGATCGCCGATTTGAAGATTGCCTGCATGTCGAGTCCTTCGGGCAGAGTGACCCAGAGAAATAACCCGCCTTGAGGATGAGTCCAGGTTACCAGGGGCGGAAAGTTTTCTCTCAGGGCTTGCAGCATCACGTCGCGACGCTCCCGGTACACCTGGCGAATCAGCTTGGCGTGCTGGTCAAGAAATCCATCGCGAGCGACTTCGTAGGCTATGAATTGCGTGAAGGTGGAGGTGTGCAGGTCGGCGCCCTGCTTGAGTTGCACCAGCTTGCTGATAATTTCGGGAGGAGCCACGATCCATCCCAAACGAAGTCCGGGAGCCAGGGTCTTTGAGAACGTGCTCAGGTAGATGACGTTGCCGATGGAGTAGCCACTGTCTCGGCGCAGGTTCTCGCGATCGATTACGACCAGAGGTTGAACGTGGCTGCCTTCATAGCGCAACTGGCCGTAAGGATCGTCTTCGATGATAGGAATGCCATACTTGTCGGCCAAGAGCACACCAGTTGGTGACGGCGGCCTTCAGACAGGGTGGTACCTGCGGGGTTCTGAAAATTGGGCAGCACGTACATGAACTTCGGGCCGGAGCGCAAAGCGGTTTCTACCAGTTCGGTCCGGAGGCCATCATCGTCGACGGGGACTGAAACATATTCCGCGCCATAAACGTTGAAGGCCTGCAGCGCACCAAGATAGGTTGGCGCTTCCACTAAGACGCGATCTCCGGAGTTGATGAAGAGTTTCCCAATCAGGTCGAGCGCCTGCTGTGAGCCGGAGGTGACCAAAACGTTTTCGGCTTTCGCGTTGATGCCGTAGCGAGCCATGTTGCCGGCGATCAATTCGCGGAGAGGCTCGTAGCCTTCGGTGGCGCCGTACTGCAAGGCAGATGGAGCCTGTTGGGAGAGAACTTTATGACAAGCCTCTTCAAAGCGCTGGACAGGGAAAACATCGGAGGCGGGAAGGCCGCCTGCGAACGAGATCATTCCGGGCTTCTGGGTGATCTTCAGCAATTCGCGGATCTGCGAGCTGGTGACGCCCTTGGTACGGCGAGCGTATCGCGCCGTCCACGCCGTAGACATTGGAAGCCTCCAGAGTGCTGGTGAAAATTTACGAGCGAGTTTAAGCGAAGCCGTCCGGCTGACTTACCGCGCCGATGTGCGCCTGGTCGTCAATAAACAGGCGTGCCGGCGGCCAGCGCTTTGCGGTCAATTTCAAGCAGATCGAGTTTCTTAACCTTGTCTTCAAGAACACTCATCGCGGTTCCGGGCGCCAGACATTCGGTCTCTTCCAGCAGCGCTCCCATCATCACGATGTTCGCTGCCTTGGTCGAACCGAGTTTGTCGGCGATCTCCGCGGCCGGAATCGCGACCAGCTGCACTCCTGGCGCAGAGAAGTCTGCGGGAAGGCTCGCGCCGTTGTAGAGGATGAGTCCGCCGCCCGCGACTTCATGAGCAAATTTCCGTAAGCGAGAATTCATTCATGGCCACCAGCACATCGGGATGAGAGACCAGCGGCGATCCGATCCGTTCTTTCGACAAGCAGACATGGCAATGCGCGCTGCCGGAACGCATCTCCGGGCCGTAGGAGGGCAGCCAGCTAACTTCCAGCGCTTCCCGCATTCCCATTTCGATGAGCAGCTGGCCGAGCAGCAAAACGCCTTGTCCTCCGAAGCCGGCGATCTTGATTTTCACGTCTTTGAAGCGATGTGCATGTTTCGTTGTGGAGAGGACGTCGCGCGATGTTTCGGAGTGATCTCCAGCACATCCGCCACCGGGCGTTGCGGCGGTTCATTGCCCACGGGCATTTCAGGGCGGCGATCGCGGAAAACATTGAGCGGGAAAGTTGGGGATCATCTTGTCGAAAACCCAGCGCCGCGCTTCGACCGGGATCTTTGCCCCAGATGGTCGGACAGGGCGACAGGATTTCGACGAACGAGAAACCTGCGCCATCGCGTTGAATCTCCAACGCTTTGCGGATCGCCCGCCGCGCTTTCATGATGTTCTTATTGTCGGAAAGCGCGACGCGCTCGATATAGGCCGGCGCTTCCAGCGTGGCCAGCAGTTCTGCCATGTGCAGCGGGAAGCCTTCGTTCGACGGGCGACGTCCCCAGGGAGAAGTCGTGCTTTTCTGTCCGACGAGGGTGGTGGGCGCCATCTGTCCGCCGGTCATGCCATAGATTCCGTTGTTCACGAAAAAGACGGTGATCTTTTCTCCGCGGTTGGCGGCGTGCACGATCTCGGCGGTGCCAATGGCGGCCAGGTCGCCATCTCCCTGATAGGAGATGACGATTTTATCTGGGCACGATCGTTTGATCGCGGTGGCTGAAGCGGGGGCGCGGCCATGCGCGACCTGCACATTGCCTACGTCAAAATAGTAGTAGGCAAAGACCGAGCAGCCCACGGGGCTTACAAAGATGGTCTTGTCCTGCACGCCAAGATCCTGCAGCGCTTCGGCAATCAGCTTGTGGGCAACGCCGTGTCCGCATCCGGGACAGTAGTGGGTCTGATGCTGCAGTTCTGACTTGCGCTCGTACAGGTCGTAGAACAGCGGCGACTTGGAGTGGACGGCTTCGTATCCATTGTCGTCGACTGGGATCACTGCCGATCCGCCTTCAAGTTTTGCTTCGGAGTTGACATCGGAGTCAGCAACGAGATCGCGTTTTCGTTTGGCATTTTCATTGTCCTTATTACCAAATCCCCGTCACACCGCTACCGCCATGCGGTCCAACACTTGTTCTTTTAGCTCTGCCACTGAAGGCACGTTGCCGCCTACGCGGCCGTAGAACTCCACTGGAACTTTGCCGTTCAGCGTCAGGCGCACATCTTCCACCATTTGTCCGTTACTCAATTCGACGACCAGACCTTTTGCACTTTGGCGGCCGCTTTCGACAGCGCTTCCGAGGGATAGGGCCACAGAGTGATGGGGCGGAACAGACCGGCCTTCACGCCTTCTTTGCGCAGCGCTTCGACGGTGGAGAGCAGAACCCGCGAAACGATGCCGTAGCCAACCAGCAGCACCTCTGCATCGTCGGTGTTGATAGAGCTCGCAGCGCGGTTCGGCTGCTTGCGCGCGGATATACTTGGCTTCCATCTGCCGCTGGTGGTCTTCCAGTTCGTCGGTTTCCAGAAAAATGGAACTGACCAGGTTGGCTCGCGTCTCTGGCGTGCCCTTTACCGCCCAGGGTTTGTCGGAGCGGCTTCTGCAATCTCACGATATTCGAGGTCGAGCGGTTCCATCATCTGTCCGACGAAGCCATCGGTGAGAACTACCGCCGGGTTGCGGTACTTGTCGGCGAGTTCGAATGCCAGCATGGTGAGATCGGCCATCTCCTGCACCGACGCGGGAGCCAGCACGATATTGCGGTAGTTGCCGTGGCCTCCGCCTTTGACCATGGCGAAATAGTCGCTTTGTTCGGGGGCGATGTTGCCGAGGCCCGGTCCGCCGCGCATGACATCGACGATGACGCAGGGCAGTTCCGCGCCCGCCAGATACGACATACCTTCCTGCATCAGGCTGAGGCCGGGACCGGAGGATCCAGTCATGACGCGAATTCCAGCGGCCGCCGCTCCATAGACCATGTTGATGGCGGCGACTTCGCTCTCCGCTTGCAGAAATGTTCCGCCGACCTGCGGGAAATAGAGCGCGGCCGATTCGGCGATTTCGCTGGCTGGCGTAATGGGATATCCGTAATACGCGCGGCATCCGGCGAGGATCGCCGCCCTTGACCACCGCCACGTTTCCTTTACAGAGCTGCCGCATCGGTCGCCTCCCTGCGCTGACACGAACGCTCTGCGCTTTCGCTTTCATGCGGTAGACGGTGATCGCGCCGGGTTCCGGGCAACAATAAAAGCAGATTCCACAACCCGTGCAGTTCTGTCCGGTGTAGCGCGCCGGGATGAGCTCCGTAAGTATTCAATTCTGGCGCCAGTTCCAAGCATTTCGGTGGACAGGACTCGACGCATAGCCCGCATCCTTTGCATTCCTCGACATCGACCGTGACTTTACCGCGCGCTTGGCCTGCCATCTTTCACCTCGTCAACTTCGCTGCGCTTCGGTCAGCTAAAGGCCGCTGCAGCCATTTGGTTTTTTCGCAAAATTGATAGAGTTCTTCGCGAAACTTGGGATGGGCAATGTCGATCAGCGCCTGTGCCCGTTCCCGAATGGTCTTGCCGTGCAGATACGCTACTCCGTATTCGGTCACGACGTAGCGGATCAGTCCGCGCGAAGTGACTACTCCCGCTCCCGGACTGAGCATCGGGCACAATGCGCGAAATCGCTCCGTTTTTTGCGGTAGAGGAGATGGCGATAATTGGCTTTCCGCCCTTGGAGCGCGAGGCTCCGCGCAGGAAGTCGACTTGGCCGCCAATGCCGCTGTAGAACTGGCTCCCGATGGAATCGGAGCAGACTTGCCCGGTGAGATCGACCTGCAGGGCGGAGTTGATGGCCACCATGTTGTCGTTGCGCGCGATGAGTGCGGGATCGTTGGTATAGGCGGTGGGATGGAATTCGAAGATGGGATTATTGTCGACAAAATCGAACAGCTTCTTCGTGCCCAGATGCAAATCCCAGGATAATTTTCCGAGGCTTGAAGTTTTTGCGAGCGCCGGTGAGCACGCCGGCTTCGATCAGGGGAATCACGCCATCAGAAACCAGTTCGCTGTGGACCCCGAGATCCTTGCGGTCCATAAGAAATGGCAGCACGGCATCCGGGATGCCGCCGATGCCGGTCTGCAGAACGGAACCGTCCTCGATCAGGCCGGCCACGTTGCGCGGCGATGGCCCGGTGCATGTCGGTGATTTGCGGAAGCTTGATGGCGCACAGCGGGCGGGATGCATCGACGATGGCGTCAAGTCTCGGTTACGTGAATGAAGCTGTCGCCGTAGGTGCGTGGCATCTGATCGTTGATCTGGGCGACCACGTAGCGAGCACACTTGGCGGCGGTAAGCGAAGTGTCGACGCCAACGCCGAAACTGCAGAATCCGTGAGAGTCAGGCGGTGAAAGTTCCAACAGGGCGACATCGATCGGCATGGCGCCGCTCTCGAACAGAGCCTTCAATTTCACTCAAATAAATTGGCGTGTAGTCGGCGCGGCCATCGTTGATGGCCTCGCGCACATTGCCGCCGATGAACATGGCGTTATGCCGGAAGTGCCCCGCCATTTCTGGCGAGCCACATAAGGCGCCGCTCCCATGGTCATCATGTGAACGATTTCCACGTCCTCCACGAAGGGACCACGGCGCATTAATGCCTCGACAAGAGTCTCAGGCTCCGCGCAACCCGGCTGAATGTAGACCCGCATCCCCGACTGCACACATTGCAAGGCCTCATCGGCTGTGCGAAGTTTTTTCTTATAATCCAGTTCCCAAGTCATTAAGTTCTCCCCAGTTTTCGTCCACTTCATTCCGGCGCCGACTATGGAACCGCAGTCAGCTTCTGGCCGGCTTGTTTCCTATGGGGTTCCGCGAACCCCTCGTAACCCACAGCCGCGTAGTAGATTGCGCGATCAAAAAATTGATCCACCAGTTCTTCGACTTCGAGCTCTCCAGCAATTTCGACCGGCCGATCCAGGACGGCTTCCTGTTTCAAGAAGTCCCACAGATTCTTCTTGGTAAGGATGATGGCCCAAATCACCTGGCTGAGCGGTACCTGCTGCCGGGCGCGTTGTGCGCCAATTTCCAGATAGCGTTTTTCGACATCCATGTCGCCTTTGCCGAGCAGCCACTCCGCGAGATGTTGATAAATTTCGTGGACTCGTTCCCGAAGGTCCTCGGAGGGCACGTGGTTATAGCTGGGCAGGAAAGGGGATGTACGAGTCTTTTCCAGCAATGCAGTGGCGAGCGCATCCGAGTGGGTCTCGACCAAACGCAGAAGTCTATATGCAAGGATCATCGACGCCCCTCCTCGACTGCTTGAATCTTCGATCTTAGGTGGGTAATCCAGCTATGACAGGGGGCACCCGTACTTGTGACATGGATCACAGCGGGATGTGGAAGGCCTCTCGTTGGAATCCCCTCGATTAGGGACTACATGGCAAGGGGCGGCGAGCTTTGAGATGGTTAGTGCCGGCGCTATCGGACCGTCCCGGAAAGGAGTGTCTACTAGGGTGATGGAATACACCTGCCGTAGTGCTCCCGGTCACATCAGCTTTGGAGATTGGGTAGTACGTTGGTAACCGGGCCCGCAGGCCAATTGCATCGTCCAGAACGAATTGCTGCTGATTCTGGGCGGGCAATGGAGGCGGCTATGTTGTCGAAGTGCGCGAATCCTTCCTGTTTGAACACCTTCCGATATTTGCATGAGGGCACGATCTTTCACGTAGCCAGAGGCACCTCAGCGGTGAGTTTTCTGGGAGGGTCGAAGCACGAGCGTTTCTGGCTGTGCACCGAATGCGCAAGCCAGATGACGGTTGTTTCTCAAGCCGCCGGTGTGCAGGTGGTGCCGCTGCCGGACCCGATCGAAAAGGTAAAGCAGCCACTGAATCGCAGCGCCACGGGGCCAATGGCGAAGACATCTTGATTTCGCGGGCCGAGCGTTGGCGCAGGAGGCATATATGCCGACACTAGAAGCAGTGAGCCAGAAAAGCATTGCATTCAAGCACATTCTCGTGGCCACGGATTTCGCCGATGCGTCGGAGCGAGCACTGGACTTTGCGGTTGCGGTTGCGCGCCGCTACGTGGCCAAGCTCTCTGTGGTTCACGCCATTCCCGGGGAACCTCACGACCGGATTCCGATCGACCTGATACCGCCGGAACTAGATCGGCGAGGGTTGGAGGCAGAAGGACAGTTGAAACATCTGGAGGATGAATTTCGACTCGACGGCATCGATTACAAGCTAATTCTGGAGCGAGGCAACGTATGGGATGTGATCGCCGCAGACATTCAGCGCGAGAACATAGATCTCTTAGTTCTGGGCACGCGGGGCCGCGGCGGACTTAGGAAGCTTGCCTTGGGTTCAGTTGCGGAACAAGTGTTGCGGATGGCGCGCTGTCCAGTGCTCACGGTGGGTCCGAAAGTTACGGCGGCGCTGTCTGGTGCGATGGCCTTCAAGCGCATTCTTTTTGCCACAGATTTCGGGCCGGCCTCCGAGTGCGCATTTCCATACGCTCTGTCGATGGCAATGGACTATGAAGCGAAATTGTTTATGCTGCACATGTTGTCTCCGATGCCGGCTGGGGATCTTGGTCCTGCGGCTTATGGGCCGTCGGCTTATGCAGCTGACGACTTTACGAACTGGCAGCGCACCATGCGGGATCGCAGTATTAAGAAATTGGAAAAACTTATTCCAGACGATGCGAGATTGTCGGTTGAGCCGAACTATCTGGTCAGTACGGATTATCCGGCAGAGGGGATTCTCGATGCGGCAGCAAGGAACGACGTTCAGTTGATTGTGCTCGGTACGAATCGAACTGCGCTCCCTCGGGTGGCGGCACACATGCCTTGGGTGCTTACGCACGAAGTGATCTGCGGTGCGCATTGCCCGGTGTTGACGATCTGCCGTTAGGGAAAGAAAAGAGGAAAGGGAAAAACTACAGTCAGGAGCTGAGGGGTCAGGAGTTGACCATCTTTTGCAACGCGGACTTGTCGCGGATGACGAGCGTGGCACCTTTCAGTTGAAGCAGTTGGCGCTTTTTAAAGTCAGAGAAAAGACGGCTCACGGTCTCGCGAGTTGTGCCGATCATTTCGGCAATCTCTTCATGAGTAAGAGTTAATTTCAGCTGCAAGGGATTTCCGTTGCCGGGAGCGTTGGACCATCCGAGAAGCAGCTTGGCAAATTTTTCAGAAGGAGAGCTGGCCAAGCCGAGCGTGCGAATTTCTTCGTACGCCGTGTAGTAATTGCGGCTGAGCTGTTCCGCAAGACGTACAGCGACTTCACCGTGTTCCCGCAGAAATTGCATCAACGCGTCGCGTGCGATGAAATTTGCCTGACCTGGCTCAATCATTTCGGCAGTCACTTCATACGGGCGATTAGAGATGGTCGCGTTAAGGCCGAGAACATCTCCTGGCTCTGAAATTTTTGTGATGATGGTTTTGCCTTCAGAGGAAGAGGTGGAAAGTTTAGCCTTACCGGCACACAACACGAAAACGCCGCGCGGTTGCTGGCCCTCGATGAAGAGCATTGCGGATTTCGGATAGACGGCCGTGGATTTGATCTCGTTCAGCTTTTGCACCGCCGCTACCGGCAAGTTGCAAAAAACATGTTCTTCCCGCACTGGACAAGTCAGGCAGTTGTCGAGAATATTCAGCCCGTAGGGAGCCCGCATTGCACCGCCTTCACCTGAATTGTATCACCGACCTGCAAGTGATCATGATCACCGAAAAGCGTGACTCAAGGCATGGCCTCGGATTTCATCAGCGGCGAGAATGAAATGTGCACGGGAGTTATGGAAGCTGTGCCGACGGAGGTTCCATGAGCACCGCAACCGAAGTCCATGAGCCGGAAGTCAAAACACCGGTCGACGATAAGCGTCAGGCAGCAAAGGTATCTTCACTACCGATATCATCCAGACCGTTATTTTCAGATTGCCTGTTGGAATCTCACACGGGAAAAAGCGGTCGACGCACCGTTGCGACCATACTTTCATTTGCCGTTCAATGCGGTCTTCTCGGGCTCGCTGTCATCATACCGTTAATGTTTACTGAGGCATTACCCAAACAGCAATTACTGTCTTTTCTGGTTGCGCCCCCACCACCACCTCCGCCACCACCACCGGCGGCGGCAGCGCCCGCGAAGGTGGTGCAGCGGATCAGCGAGCTGAATGACGGGCACTTGCGGACGCCGGGAAGAATTCCGGAAAAAGTGCAGATCCTTCATGAAGAAGACACACCTCCCGCGTTGGCGACTGGAGGAGTAGTGGGTGGCGTTCCGGGCGGAATACCGGGAGGACAACTCGGTGGAGTGATCGGCGGCATCATCAGCGCCACAAACAATCTGTCTTCCGTTCCCAAGCTGGCACTTCCAGCGCCTCCTAAGCGCGTTCGTATTTCGCAGGGTGTTACGGAAGGCCGCCTGATTCAGAAGATCCAACCCGAGTATCCGACAATCGCGAAAGCTGCGCGTATTCAGGGTCAGGTCGTATTGAGTGCGGTGATCTCGAAAACCGGCGAGATCCAGAATTTGGTGCTGGTCAGCGGACATCCGATGCTGGTGCCAGCTGCGATCAAAGCCGTGCAACAGTTCCGTTATCGCCCGTTCCTGCTGAATGGAGAGCCGGTCGAGGTAGAAACGACGATCACGGTAAACTTCCAACTCTCTTGATGGCTGTGAGTCTGGCTTGAGCAGTAGATGCGAGGGAAGTGTTTCTATGGACGATGGAGGCCAGTTCCGAGTGGTAGCGTGGTGGTCTGCCGAGAGGAATGGTATTGCGCAGTCGGACTCCGCGCCGAATACAATTCATTTCACTTCACCGGTAGCCCTTGGCGGCATGCACGGCAGATGGACGCCGGAGGACCTGTTGCTGGCCGCCGTGGCTAGCTCTTACACAACCACGTTTCGTACGCTGGCGGAGAATGCGAAGTTCGAACATACCGACCTCGAGGTGGAGGTCGAAGGCGTAGTGAACCGGACTGGAACCAGTCATAGTTTCGCCGAACTCTATATTCGAGCGAACCTGATGATTTCTGATGAATCAGAACGCGATCGGGCCATCAAATTAATGCGTGCGGCCAAGAATTTGTGTGTCGTATCACGCGCCCTCGCCGTGCAGCAGGTTTTCGAACCCCTCATAGCAGTTGCCGTGCCCGTAGGATAGGGCGCGGACCTTTTCCCACCGAAGGCTGATGGTTGAGCTATCCTCTGAAAAGGCTGCCTTGGCAGCAGGTCGAAGGAAATGCCCGGCCCCGATTTCTTCATTGAGGACAGTCTTTCATGGATGTAACTCAGCGCGAAGACAAACAGAAAACCGACGAGAAACTTGGTTTGGACGCGATGTTCTTGCCGGCTTCCGTAGCGGTAATTGGAGCGACGAGTCGTCCGGGCACGGTAGGCCGTACCGTGCTGGAAAATCTGCTGCGCGAGAATTTCCGGGGGAAAGTTTTTGCAGTTAACTCCAAACATGAGGAGGTGCTGGGGCGGAAGGCCTATAAAAGCATTCGGGATGTTCCCGAGCGCGTTGACCTGGCGGTCGTGGCGACGCCTGCGGCGACGGTTCATCAGATCATTGCGGAATGCGTGGATGCGCGGGTGAAGTCAGCGGTCGTGATTTCAGCTGGATTCAAGGAGCGCGGGGAAGAAGGGGCGGAACTCGAGCGGGAAATAAGAAGGCAATTGCAGCGCAGTTCGCTTCGTCTGATTGGCCCCAATTGCCTGGGAATTATGAATCCCACGATTGGGCTCAACGCGACTTTTGCGAAGGATCCGCCGCAGGCTGGGAGTGTTGCGTTCCTGAGTCAAAGCGGGGCGTTGTTGAGCGCAATCCTGGATTGGAGTCATCGCGAACAGGTTGGCTTCAGCGCGATCGTGTCGACCGGATCCATGCTCGATGTGGGGTGGGGCGATTTGATTTATTACTTCGGCGATGATCCACAGACCAAGAGCATTCTGCTCTACATGGAATCGGTGGGAGATGCGCGCTCGTTTTTATCGGCCGCCCGGGAGGTAGCGCTCAGCAAGCCGATCATAGTGATCAAAGCCGGCCGCTCGGAAGCGGCCTCGCGCGCGGCCGCCTCGCATACCGGAGCGCTGACGGGAAGCGATGAAGTGCTGGATGCAGCCTTTCGCCGCTCGGGGGTATTACGGGTGCACAACATCGCGGACCTCTTTTACATGGCGGAGGTGCTTGGGAAGGCAGCCGCGACCGCGAGGGCCGCGGCTCACCATTCTGACCAATGCTGGTGGACCTGCGGTGCTGGCGACCGATGCGCTGGTGGCGAATGGCGGAGAGCTGGCTTGGCTTTCGACGGAAAGCCTGAATCGGCTGGACGAATTCCTGCCTGCGCATTGGAGCCATAACAATCCCATCGACGTTCTTGGGGACGCGGATCCTGAGCGATATGCGCGTGCCCTGGAAATTGCTTCCCAGGATCCGAACACTGACGGACTGCTGGTCATTCTCGCTCCGCAAGGCATGACGGATCCGCTGCACATTGCGGAACGGCTCAAGCCTTATGCGAAGGAATATGGCAAGCCTGTGCTGGCGAGTTGGATGGGAGGAAACAGTATTGCGGCGGGTGAAGCTGCGCTGAATGCGGCTGGCATTCCAACTTTCCCGTTTCCTGATACGGCGGCGCGGGCTTTACGTACATGTGGCGCTACACATACAACCTGCGTGGACTCTACGAAACTCCCGCACTTACAGAAAATTCCGAACTCGACGATGCCTCCCGCCAGCAGGTCGAGCAGATCATTCAGACTGCACGAAAGCACGGGCGTTTGCTGCTGACGGAAGCTCGAATCGAAGCAATTGTTGTCGCTCTATGGCATTCCGACTGTGGAGACGCAGGTTGCTGCGAGCGAAGATGAAGCGGCGGCGCTCGCGGCGAAAATCGGATTTCCGGTTGTGTTGAAAGTATTTTCTGAAACCATCACGCACAAAACAGATGTGGGCGGAGTCAAACTCAATTTGCGAGATGAAGCGGCGGTGCGCTCGGCTTATCGCGCGATTCAGTCTTCGGTACGGAAAAAGCCGGGGCCGATAAATTCTCCGGAGTCACCGTGCAGCCGATGGTGAAGCTGGACGGCTACGAATTAATTCTCGGCAGCAGCGTCGATCCGCAGTTTGGGCCGGTGATTTTGTTTGGCTCGGGGGGCCAGTTGGTAGAGGTCTATCGCGATCGAGCCTTGGCGCTGCCGCCGTTGAATACGACTCTGGCGCAGAGAATGATGGAGCAAACCAGAATCTTTACCGCGCTGAAAGGAGTTCGCGGACGCAAGCCGGTCGACATCGCGGCACTGGAGCATTTGCTGGTGCGGTTCAGCCAGCTTGTGCTGGAGCAGCGCTGGATTTCGGAAATTGATATCAATCCGCTGCTGGCGTCTTCGGAAAGGCTGCTGGCGCTCGATGCCAGGATCGTCCTGCATCCAGCGACAGTGACGACTCGAGGATTTGCCCAAGCCCGCAATTCGTCCCTACCCTCTGCAATACGTTTCGCGCTGGACGATGCGAGATGGGAACCAGGTTACGATCCGTCCAATCCGCCCCGAAGATGAGCCGCTGATGGTTAAGTTTCACGAGACGCTCTCTGACCGAAGCGTTTATCTACGCTACTTCTGTTCGCTCAGTCTTAGCAGAAGAGTTGCCCACGAAAGGCTGCTGAAGATCTGCTTCGGAGATTACGATCGCGAGATGGCATTGGTGGCGGAACTCATTGATCCAGTGACGACGGATCGCCGCATTATCGCAGTGGGCGACTGAGCAAACTGCACGGCCGCAATGAGGCGGAGGTGGCCGTGTTGGTTTCCGATCAGTATCAGAAACTTGGATTGGGCGATGAATTCTGCGACGCGTTGTGCAGGTCGCCAGAGATGAAAAACTCAGCCAGGTTTCTGCTGAGATGTTGACGGACAATCTGGCCATGCAGATTATCATGAAGCGCCTGGGGTTCCGGGTCCGGGCGGAAGAAGACATGACTTCAGTGCGTGCCTTTCTCGATCTATAGAGTTGGCGATCGGAGAGGCGCAGGGCCCCCGCTGCGTGACCATAATCACATAAAGAAGTGACATCGCGCATGGCCGCATTCGGGTCGAAGTGTAACCCTGAGTGTGGGTGCGGAGGTGTTTGTATGACGGTTCTGGAACTCAAGCAGGACGCCCCCGAAATCGCGCAGCCATGCTCCACGATTTCTATCAAGAACGTACTTTACGCAACCGATTTTTCCGCGATATCGGAATCGGCCTTACCTTACGCCACTGCGATCTGCCGGCAATTCGGCGCCACATTGCACGTCGTACATGTACTTTCCGACGTAGGCTTGTTGCTCATGACGGGCGGGGTGGACTACGTCAGCTTTGGGACGCTTTACGAAGATGCTCAGAACGTGGCGAAAGCCAAAGTTGATAAGGTCACGGCCCGCTTGGGAAAAATTCCCAATCGCGCCTATGTGCGGCACGGGAAGGTGTGGGCGAACCTGAGCAATATCGTCGAAGGGAATTCAATCGATCTGATCGTGATCGGAACTCACGGCCGCACAGGATTAGGAAAGTTGTTGCTGGGCTCAGTGGCGGAAGACATTCTGCGGCACTCTGCCTGCCCGGTGCTCACGGTCGGCCCAGAGATTTGCGGCCGAGCAAGACTGCCGGAGGAAGATAGCGAACTGGCGACGACGGAACTGGAAATACGCCACGTTCTGTGCGCTGCGAAGCTCACTCCAGCATCGATAACGGTTGGGCCGGTGGCGATTGCGTTGAGTGGAGCATTTCGAGCCAGACTGACAATGCTCCATGTTCTGGAGGATTACTCCGATCTGGGAAGTCGTTCGGATCCGACGGAAGATGCGATGGAACGGCTGCAGGCGGTGCTTCCCAGGGACGCGCGTCTGGCATACGCTCCAGAATTCGTGATGGAATTCGGCCCTGCGGCGCAGAGGATCTTGAATGCGGCGAAGGAACGAGATTCCGACCTGATCGTGATGGGTGCACGCCCGGCAGACGGCGCCACGCATCTGCCATGGTCCACGGTTCACAAAGTTGTGGCGCACGCGTGTTGCCCTGTATTGACCGTGCCGGCTTAGGGCGGATCGCTGTCCGCCCAAGGTATGACGCTTGGCGGTCGATCCCTGCGTCGCGCCCAAGATTCAGACCCTGATTGGTTCGTTCTGCTCACAAAGGCTTGTGATCTTAGTCACTGCCCCCCGTGCCGACTCCACTCAGAATCAAAGTGTCATTTTCTGGATGGAGAGCACGTGTTCAAGATCATTCACGCACAATTCATCGCCCCTGGCATTAAACGGTTCATCCTGGAAGCTCCCCGCATCGCCCGCAAACAGAAACCGGGACAGTTCGTCATCCTTCGTATTTACGAGGAAGGCGAGCGGATTCCGATCACCATCGAGAATTCCGATCCGGAGCGCGGCACCATCAGCATCGTGGTGCAGTCGGCGGGGAAAACGACGCATCTGCTGAATTCGCTGAATACGGGCGATCAGCATTCTCGACGTGGTCGGGCCGCTGGGGAAACCCTCGGAGATCGAGAAGTTCGGCACGGTCGTGGTGATTGGTGGGGGTGTAGGAACGGCCATGGCATATCCCTCGGCGGCGGCGTTCAAGCGCGCCGGAAATCGCGTGATCTCGATTGTGGGAGCGCGCACCAAAGAGCTGGTGATTCTCGAGCAGGAGTTGCGCGAGGTCAGCGATGCGCTGATGATTACAACCGACGATGGCAGCTACGCGGATAAGGGCTTCGTCACCGACAAACTTGCGGCAGCTGATCGAAAACGGCACCCGCATTGATCTTGGTGCTGGCGATTGGTCCGATCGTGATGATGCGGGCCGTGGCGGAGCTGACGCGCAAAGAAAATATTCGCACTGTGGTGAGCCTGAACCCAATCATGATCGACGGTACGGGAATGTGCGGGGGCTGCCGGGTGCTGATCGATGGCAAGAGCGAATTCGCTTGCGTCGATGGGCCGGAATTCGACGCGCATAAAGTGAATTTTGAAGTGCTGGTGCAGCGCAACGGGATGTATCGCGATGCGGAGCAGCGAGTCGCTGGGAGAATACCAGCGCGCAACAGCGGAGTCAGAAGCTCGGTTGCTGTGGCAGACAGAGTGAAAAAAATTGCGTCGTCGCGCAGAGGAGGCGAACGATGAGCCCGACCGCGAACAAATCGCTCAATCCGCTTCCGCTCAAGGAGCGCATGAAGGTTCCGCGGCAGCTGATGCCGGAGCAGCCTGCGGATGAGCGCAACAAGAATTTCAGCGAAGTGAATCTGGGTTACAGCCCGGAACTGGCGCGGCAGGAGGCGCTGCGCTGCCTGGAGTGCGCAAAGCCAACGTGCACCGACAATTGTCCCGTGGGCGTGAAAGTGAAGGAGTTCGTCGAACTGATCGTGGCCGGAGATTTTCTGGGAGCAGCGGCGAAGATTCGCGAAGATAACGTATTGCCTGCGGTGACCGGGACGAGTTTGTCCGCAGGAAGATCACTGCGAAGGGAAGTGCCTGCTGTCGAAAAAAGTGAAGCCGCTCGGCATCGGCTATCTGGAGCGCTTTGTTGCCGATTACGAGCAGCGCATGGGCACCCATATTCTGCCCAATGTAACGCCGACGGGAAAGAAAGTTGCGGTCGTCGGCAGCGGGCCTTCGGGGCTGACTGTGGCTGGGGATCTCATTCAGAAGGGCCACAAGGTGCGAGTGTTCGAGGCGCTGCACGAACTGGGCGGAGTGCTGGTCTATGGCATTCCTGAATTCCGCCTGCCCAAGCAGATTATTCGCGAGCAACTCGATTACATGCGGGAGATGGGGGTGGAGTTCGAAACTGATGTAGTGGTGGGCCGAACGGTCACGATCGATGAACTGATGCAGGAAGAAGGCTTCGATGCGGTCTACATTGGCACCGGCGCCGGCTTGCCGCAGTTCATGGGAATTCCGGGCGAGCATCTCAATGGCGTCTACTCGGCGAATGAGTTTCTCACGCGCATCAATTTGATGAAGGCCTACAAGTTCCCCACATACGACGAGCCGATGGTCGACCTTCACGGGAAGAGATGTTGCGGTGATCGGCGGCGGCAATACGGCGCTGGATGCGATTCGTTCGGCACTGCGACTGGGCGCGCGCAAAGCTTATGTGATTTATCGCCGCAGTGAAGCGGAAATGCCGGCGCGAGCGGAGGAAGTGCACCATGCGCGGCAGGAAGGGATTGATTTCCAGATGCTGACCGCGCCGGTGGAATTTCTCTCCGATGGCAAAGGCTGGCTGACGGCGGCGCGCTGCGTGCGCATGGAACTGGGCGAACCGGATGCTTCCGGACGTCGCACGGCCAGTGCCGATCAAGGGTTCAGAATTTGATTTGCCGCTGTCGGTGGCGATCATGGCGATCGGCACGACAGCGAATCCGATCGTGCAAAGCACCACGCCCGGCTTAGGTACCGACAAGCGTGGCTACATTCAAGCTGACTACGAAACCCAGCGCACTACGCGGCCGGGAGTGTTCGCCGGCGGCGACATTGTGACCGGAGCGGCCACCGTGATTCTTGCCATGGGTGCAGGCCGGCGCGCGGCTAAATCGATTCACGAATATCTGACGGAAGGGAAATGGTAAAGCTGTAGGAATAAGCCGGCTTCCGAGGACGCTGACCGGTCGCTCCTCCGTTAAAACTCAATCGCAGGCTCCAGACGTGTCTCCAATGTGACTCGAGTCACTTACCACGGCGACTATTGTCACTGCCGGGTGTTGGACCGAAGGATTGTAATAAGGGCAAGGAGCGCTGCATAGAACTCCGAGATATCGACTGAGGCCTTCCGGGGTGAAGCATGGTCAATGATGATTTAGTGAAGTGTCCGTTGTGCGGCGGTTTCACGCATGTTGATAAGCCGGAACTGCTGGCGGCGTTGCATGATCCTAAGATTTGCCGGCAGATTGAGAGTTATGTTGCCGAACTCCTGCGATCCAATTCTGGTGAACTTGCGAGCGTGAGCGCCTCGAAGCCCGAGAGCCGAGACTTTAACAAAGACGTTCATCACTGGAATCCAAATGTGCCGGTGTGGCGGCGAAGTCCGAAGGAGTAACGGCTGAAGCAGTGCGCGCTCGTCTCACGAGGTGAGGTATGACTGGAACAATTTTAGTGGCCGCTGTGGTTTTGATACTGGCGGTGGGGTTGTTCGCCTTTCGCGCAATCCCCGGCCTGAAAGCTTATTTTGGCTACAAGGGTAAGCGGCTTATCACTTGTCCGGAGACACATCAAACGGAGGCGGTAGACGTTGCGGCGGGTGAGGCAGCCGTTGGCGCATTTCTGTCCGAGCCTACGTTGCGCCTGAAGGAATGTTCCCGCTGGCCGGAGCGGCAGGACTGCGGACAGGAATGCCTGCAGCAAATCGAAGTGAATGGAGAGAACTGCCTGGTTTGGAATATTGTTTCCGACTGGTACACCGGGAAACAATGCGCTTTCTGTCACAAGACGATCGGGCCGCTTCGCCATCTCGATCATGCGCCGGCATTATTGAGTCCGGAGCACAAAACCGTCGAATGGCGCGAATTGCGCCCGCAGCAGCTACTTGACGTCTTTTCTGATCATCAGCCGATCTGCTGGAATTGCCACGTCGCCGAAACTTTTCGCCGCCTCCATCCCGACATGGTTGTGGACCGGGCGCCTGAGCCCAGACGCACTTTGTAACGGCGGAACAAGCTTCGACTTCGAAGCTTTTAATACAGCCGCAAGAAACAAATTCCTGCGGCTGTTTCAATCCTGTTTTCTATTCCACTCCGCCAAACTGTTTCAGATCATCGGGTCCGTCTTTTAAGGCGACCGCGTCTTTCCCTTGAACCATTTCGCGAACGCTCTCGACGATATCCGGATTCGCGAGGGTGGTTATGTCGCCGGTGCTAAGATTGTTGGAAATTGCCGCCAGAACACGACGCATCAATTTACCGGACCGAGTCTTGGGCATATCCGGGACGATGTGAACTCGCTTGGGACGAGCAATCTTTCCAATAATGGTTTCGATCGTCTTCGTTACTTTGTCCGCGATCTCTTGACTCGGTTTGATGCCGGGAGCGAGTGAGACATAAACTTCCGGCACGCGTCCCTTAATGTCATCTACTACGGGCACGACTGCGGCTTCGGCGATTTCAGGCAGAGTGAGGCATGCCGATTCGATTTCTTTCGTGCCAAGGCGGTGTCCGGCAACATTGATCACGTCATCGACGCGACCGAGGATGCGGAGATAGCCATCGGCGGCCAACACCGCGCCATCCGCGGCGAAGTACGGCCAGTCATGCCAGTCTTTGCTCTTCGGAATCCTTGCAGTATTTTCGGTAGTACTGATCCACGAAGCGATCGCGATCGCCCCAGATGGTCTGCATGATTCCGGGCCACGGATTTCGTATACATATGTTTCCGGCCTTGCCCGATCCGGCCATGACCTCGGCATTGTTCTCGTCAAACACGGTCGGATATATTCCCGGCGCACCGGGACCGGCACTCCCCGGCTTCATGGGATCAATCGCAGGTTTCGTAGTGCAAAGAAATCCGCCATTCTCGGTTTGCCACCAGGTATCCACAATTACGGCTTCGCCTTTTCCAACCGTATCGTGGTACCAGCGCCAAACTTCCGGCTCAATCGGTTCTCCCACGGTAGTCATGTGCTTGAAGTGATAGTTATATTTGACCGGCTCATCTGGTCCTGACTTCCGGAGCATCCGAATGGCGGTGGGCGATGTGTGAAAGATATTGACGTTGAGTCGCTCCGCGATTCTCCACACTCGTCCCGCATCGGGGAAGGTTGGCACGCCTTCGTAAATCACACTGGTCGCAGCCAGAGACAGGGGGCCGTACACGATATAAGAATGTCCGGTGATCCAGCCGATGTCAGCCATGCACCAGTAGACATCGGTGGGATGGATGTCCTGTAGATATTTAGAAGTGCCGGTCACATAAGCGAGATACCCGCCGGTGCGATGCTGACAGCCCTTGGGCTTTCCCGTGCTACCACTGGTATACATAAGGAACAACGGGGCTTCCGCATCCATCGGAACCGGCGCGACGAGTTGACCAGAAAATTTCTTTAGCTCCTCGTCGACAAAATAATCCCGTCCGGCAACCATGGGGCTCGCTGATCCATACTGTCCGCGATGGCGCTTCCACACCAGAACCTTGTCGACCTTCTGACCTTCCTGTTGTGCGACATCCAGAGCAGTCTGTGCACTGGCCTTGTGATCAATCAATTTGCCGGCTCGATAATAACTATCGGTGGTGATCAACACGCGGCTGCCCGAATCAGCGATGCGGCGTCCGCAAGCTTCTCCGCTAAACCCGCCGAATACGACGGAGTGAATGACTCCCAGGCGAGCGCAAGCCAACATGGTGATGGGCAGTTCCGGGATCATGGGCATGTGAATGGTCACACGATCTCCGGCCTTTAGACCTGCAAAGTCCCGAAGCAGCGCGGCCAGTTCGTTCACACGGACATATAACTCCTGGTAGGTGACGGAGACCATCGGCTCATCTTCCGGCTCGGGCACAAAAATTAGCGCGGCTTTATTTTTGTATTGGTCGAGGTGACGGTCTACGCAGTTGTAAGAGGCATTCAGTTTTCCTCCGACAAACCATTTCCAGAATGGCGGATCGCTAGTATCGAGCGTGGTGTGCCAGTATTGATCCCAACTCAGCATGTCGGCGTATTCGCGAAAGCATTCGGGAAAATTGTTCTCACTGAAACGCTCGTTCACCGCAGGGTCGGTGAGATTTGCCTGTCCAATAAATTTCGGCGAGGGGTAGAAATATTCTTCTTCGCGCCAGTGAACCGCGATCTGTGCTTCGTTGGTTTCAACTGCTGTCTTACTTCTGTCTCGAATTTCAGCCATGATGTTTGCCTCTCGTCAAGGAGTTGCGATTTGCGCCGGCAGTCTATGAAGGCAGGAAGCCGCGAGGCCGGTGCTGAAGGAACAAGAACCCGCAATTCTACTGCTTCGGAGCCTTTGCGTCACTGCCAAAGGCGAAGGCGGCGAAAGATATTTTGGGATAGCTGTCGACACAGCTACGCGAGGACATTCAACCGATCGGCCAGGGCTGATCTTGCCGTCGATTTAGGCGTGGGCCGGACGATGAAGTTTGGATTCCGCTGTTTTGGCGGTGCGAGCTGCGAGTTCTTCGAGTGAAGGTATGGACTCGGGCGCAATCAACTTGCGTTCTGGCGGCTGAGATCCAGTGCGGATTGCTTCGGTCAGCATTTCCAACGCCATGTCGGTATTGGGCGGAATGTAAATTGTTGCCGCAAGCAGGCCGCTGCGAACCCAAGCCTGGCCCGGTTTTGGGCAAGCCGTCGCAGCCGGTGAAGGGAATCTTGAGCCATCGCTCGCGGTCGCTTTCGGCGATTTCCGAGAACGCTTTCCGTGCCCCTGCCGCCATGCTGTCGTCTTGTGCGCCTACGAGATCGATGTGACGTTTCCTGCGAAGTGCGCAGGCGGAGCCAGGAACTTACGGCTCGGTACGCGCTTTCCTCGGTCCAGTTCGCCCGCATTGTCTTGACTTGAATGTTCGCAGGTTTGGTCAGGTTCATTCCGGCCGTCCGCTCTTTTGCCGCTGAACTGTTGGCCGGACCCTCGATGTAAAGAACGATCCACCTTGCGGGAGCAAAGCGCTGCAAACTGCTTCCCTTGAATCCTGCCAACTTCCTCGTGATCGGAGCTGATCGAGAAGACCGGCACATGGGACAGCCTGCCCGCAGTTGCCTGAATTAATCCGCGTCATGGTTCAGAGACGACCCAGCCAATATCGGCGGCCGTCGGCGGCTCGCGCACTTGCGGGAAACCGGTTCCACCCGCGGGCTCAAACACGATGGCATCCGGACGCGACGCCGCCGAGCCTTGGATGTAGTGCAGCAATTGCTGGCTCTGCGTTACAGCGTCATTGCTGGCGTGAATGATCTTCACATCCACGTCCCAGACGCCGCGCAGCTTTCTCCGCCGCCGCCGGCTTGCTCCTGCTGGTAATCGTTATCGTCGTTTGTGAGCGAGACCAGGAAACTAAGTTTTTTCATGACTGCACCTGAGGCTCAATCATAGTCAAGTTCTGGAATGCTGGATGGTAACCAGAGTAACAATGTGAATTTCGATCCAGTTGAATAGGCGATAGCGTTGGATTGAAGAGGGCGAATTCTTACTGCTATCTTTTCAATGCGTGTTCTCGAAGAATTCTTGCGATATGCAGCGTCGCGAAAAGCCTCGGTTCCGCCGGGCCGCGTAGTGGAAAAGGCTCCAGCCAGATTGCCCGCCGCGAGACATTCCGGCAAGTCGCCGCCGCGCAAATACTCGATGCAGGAAACCCGCGTCAAAACTGTCACCTGCGCCAACCGCGTCTACGGCTTCGACGGTGCTTGCGGGACTGATAAAGCGCTCGGTTTCCGCGTTGTGCCATGGCGCCTTCGCGTCCGAACTTCACCACACCAATGGCACGATCTTTGCAAGTTTTTGCACTGCGGCTTCGAGATCGTCAACTCCTGCAGCTTTCTGCACCTCGCGCTCATTCGGCATAAAGATGTCAACATAGCGCAGTGCCTCGTGCAGACCGCCCTGCCCATGTGTCGTCGGGATCATCGTTGGTGTCGAGTGAGATGGTGAGCCCTGCGTCTTTCATTCTGCGGAACAATTCTGGAACTCGCGGACGCAGACCGCGCTGCAGATAAAAAGAGGAGACGTGGAAGTGGCGCGAGTCGGTCAAATAGGCGAAGTCGAGATCATCGCAGCGAAGATCTGCGATGGTGCCCGAATACGTCACCATGTTGCGCCATTCGTCCCGCTGCAAAATGACGGTGAGGCCAGTTTTTATGTCATCGCGCGAGCGCGATGCACCCGAGAGACATCCACGCCACTTTGCTGCAGCGGCTGCAGAGCGATATTTCCAAGATCATCATCGCCGATGCGCGACTGAAATCCGACGCGGCTTCCGAGAGCGGCAAGATTGTGCGCCAGAATCGCGGACGATCCTCCCAAGGTCAGCATCATGTTGCTGGCCAAGAGTTCGCGTTCGCGCGGAAGTTCTTCGGGAACGCCGTAGAAAATCAAATCCAGATTGATTTCGCCGGCGATGGTGACATCAAAACGTGGCATCGTTCGCACTTCTTTGTATAACGATTACGTTTCTTTGTCCACCAACTCGGTAGTCGCGCGTGAAAAAGCGCGTTGCAGATTACGTTCCGTTCTCCGTTGGCGATGCGTTCTCAGGTTGCGACGATGCCGCAAGTCTTTGTGGCGTCTACAGTTGGGAACCAGCAAGGGCGATAACTAATCGAATACCCCCGCCCAAAGGCGCAATTGCTTTATGGGAGCGGTTCTGCGGTAATCCAAAACACGGGAACTTCTTTAATTCTATGGACACTCTCTCATTACGAAAAACCGAACTCGCCGAAGAGCAGGGCGGCGAATCGCAGTTGGAGCAAGTTTACGTGCGCTCGCAAGCGGTGGTCTCGCGCCGCATTGCCGGAGAAACTCTGATCGTTCCGGTGCGGGGCAAAGTCGGAGATCTGGCTTCGATCTACAGCTTCAACGCAACCGGATCTTTGATCTGGCAGACGCTCGAATCGCCCAAAGTACTGGGCGACTTGATAGCCGCGGTCCAGCAAGAATATGCGGTTGAGCGCGAAACCGCCGAGCGGGACGTGAAGCAATTCTTCAGTGACATTTATCTGTGGGCTTGGTTGAGGTTCGTGAACAGGTTTCGATTGCAGCCATCCATTCCACATCGCAGGGAGAACTACAGTCGACTGGCTCGCGCTGATTACGGTCAGCGGTCAATGGGACGCAGTAGGGGGACCATGGAACAACTGAGTTACGGAGCGTTTAGCGCGGACCTGCACCAGCGCCAATCGGGCCAGCGTGCGCCGATGCAGGTTTCAATTGAAGTAACGCGGCGTTGTCCTCTGGAGTGCCAGCATTGCTATAACAATCTTCCGATGGGCGATCAGGATGCCCGCAGCCGTGAAATGACTACGGAAGAGCATTTCAAGATGCTCGATGAACTGGTCGAGATGGGCTGCTTCTGGCTGCTTTACACTGGCGGCGAAATTTTTGCACGCAAAGATTTTCTAGAAATCTATACCTACGCCAAGAAGAAGGGATTCCTGATCACCCTCTTCACTAATGGCACACTCATCAACGAAAAGATCGCGGACTACCTGGTAGAGTGGCCGCCGTTCGCCATTGAAATCACTTTGTATGGACGTACCAAAGAAACCTATGAAGCGCTGACGATGATTCCGGGCTCGTACGACCGGTGCCTGCGCGGGATTAAGTTGCTGAAGGAGCGAGGGCTGCCGTTGAAGTTGAAGACTGTGGCGACCAGCATTAACAAGCACGAAGTCACTTCAATGCGGAACTTCGCAGATGAACTGGGCGTAGAGTTCAAGTTCGATGGACAGATCAATCCACGCATCGACTGCTCCCAGAGTCCGCTTGCTGTGCGGCTTACGCCAGAGGAAGTTGTCGCTCTCGACATGCATGCCCCAAAGGGGGCGACTGAATACCGCAAGTTGGTTATGCATGAACTAGAGAAGCCACCGACGCCAAAAACGAAAGATGAAACCGTTTATTCGTGCGGCGGTGGGGTGAATGCGTTTGCCGTCAATGCTTACGGAGAAATGAGTATTTGTGTCATCTCCCAGCAGGAGACGTTCGACATTCGGCGAAACAGTCTCAGGACAACGTGGGACCAGTCTCTCCACGACGTGCGATCGCGCAAGCGAACTAGCGTGACGAAATGCGTCGAATGCCGCATCCATTCGCTATGCGGGATGTGTCCAGCAAATGGCGAAATGGAAAATGGCGACAAAGAGAGCCCAGTCGATTTTCTCTGTAATGTTGCGCACCTCCGGGCAGCCGTTATCGGAGTCGAGGTTCCCCGACACGGGAATTGCGAATTCTGCGCTGGGGGCACCCAGCATGGTGAAGTACTGGAGTCGGCTCAGCGGATTCGCAACAAAGACATCGATGTTGAGAGTTGGGTGGCAACGGAACAAATCCTGCCGATTCTGAATAATTCAAGTGTGACTGCGGGAGGTTGTGGAAGTTGTGGGAACCGCTGATTGAGGATCGACTTTAGAGACGCGGGGACGCTTGCAAGTAGCGTGTCTAGGGAAACGTGGGAGCCGAATGAATCGAGAACTGAGCCACAGTGACGGAAGAAAAAAATATGAGCCGCCGCAACTGACAACTATCAGCCTGCGCCCGGAAGAGGCCGTCCTCGGGCATTGCAAGATCGTTGGTGCTGGATCGGGCCTCGTCGGTACCTGCGGCTTCGTAGGAGGGTGCCCTACCCAGGGGTCATAGAACTTACGCGAAGTTGGGGCAATGATGAGCTACTGTTTCTTACGCTCGATGCCGAACGTTCTCGATGTAACAACTGCCGTCCGCCGCAGTATGTTCCGCGTGGGCGGAATCTCGGTTGAGATGACGGGCGAGACCGACGCTGACGTCGCATTGGCTTTGCCATTAGAGCCTTTCCGTGCCGAAACCGGTACAACCAACATCAATGTACGAGTTGAGCGAGTCGATAGTTTGAGTCCATCGCACGGCCGTCAGCTATTCGATTCTGGCGCAAGTTGGCGACTCTACGAAGACAGCCAAGCGTTCATGTTTGACTTTAACGCTCCGTTCCTTGGAGACCAGCCTTACAAGCGACTCTTGATAGACGGCCAATACCGAGGGGCGATGCTCCAAATGAACGGGAAGTGTCTGTCGCGAGCCGCGCAGCCAGCCGAGCCTCTTGAATATCCTCTGGACGAACTGCTGATCATGCACCGCCTCACCCAGGAGCGCGCGATTGAACTTCACGGCGTGGGCATCGTGGGTCCGGACGGCGCGAGCAATTTGTTTGTGGGACATTCCGGGGCGGGGAAGAGCACGACGGCACGCTTGTGGACGTCGCTCCATAAGGTTGAGATTCTGAGTGACGATCGCATCATCGTTCGTGAAAGTCCGGCTCGTGAACTTCGTGCAGGCGATGATCCCAAGCAAATCTTCATGTATGGCACCCCGTGGCATGGTGAGGGGTGTTTCGCTTTGCCGCAGCGCGCGCCGTTGCAGCGAATTTTTGTTCTCGAACACGGCCACGGCAATGTGATCACGCGGCTCACACCGAGCCAGGCCGTCGGGGAACTTTTCGCACGCGCATTCGTCCCGTTCCATCGCCACGAATATATTGAGAACGCCATCAACTTTCTCGAACAGCTAGTCGGTTCGGTGCCATGCTATCGCTATTCTTTCGAGCCGGACGAGCGCGCCGTAGAAAAAGTTCTCCAATTGAATGACTAGTGGGCTGGATGGCTCGGAGATGCTCCCTCAGGGGCTAAAGCCCGCTCAATTCCCATGCTCCTGCGGCACGGCTAAAGCTATGCCTTTCCCGAGCCTTCCTGCGGCTAGAGCGTGCGTTGCCCGAAACTTCGTCTTTCCGCTAGGGCCGTGTGCTTTCCGACTTCCCTCGAGCTTGCGGCTAAAGCCGTGCGCTTAAACTGCCTGCGTCTCAAGCCGCGCATTTCCAAGCCCGAGACTGAAAATGACCGACCCCAACTCCGATTCAGCTAGGTTCGAGGCCCTCAGCCGCGAACTGCTGAGTAAGGGATTGAGCGTGCGATTTGAAGCGCGGGGCGGGAGCATGTCGCCCTGCATACGTGACGGGGAGATTGTCCATGTTACCGGCGTAATCGTGAGCAAATTACGAAAGGGCGATATTGTACTTACGAAAGGCCGTAGCGGCTTCCGAGTTCACCGCCTCGTATCCATCGATCATGATAAGAACCTTTTCATCACGCGCGGCGATTGCGGAATGCAAAACGATCCTCCGGTCAGCGCCGAACAAATTTTGGGCATCGTCTTCGCCAAAGATGTTCGGCTAGGAAAAAAATTTGTGCGCACTCATTTAAAAGGTATACGGGGAAAGATGCTGCGAGCCGCGGCCCGCGGCCAGTATCTGGCGACCAAGGCTTTCCATCGTCTGGGATTTCTGCACTCATCGCAAGGGGGCGGCAATAAGATCAACCCTCTGCTCAGCGTCCTGGGTTTGATTGTGATTCTATTCGCGACGAACGCCTCGCAAGGGCAGGTCGTGGTCGATACGAGCGCCAGTACGAGTGCAAGCGCCGACTTGGTTGGCCCCGGCACAAAGACCCTCACTTTTAATCACACGACCTCGGCCACAGCGAATCGCGCGCTGATGGTTGGGGTTTCCATGAATATTGCGAACAGCGGCACGACTGGCGTGGTGGGCGTCACGTACAACGGAATTGCTTTATCGTTCGTGGGCGCGCACAACGATGCGGGAAATACGCGCCGTATGGAAATGTGGTATCTGCTGAATCCCGGAAGCGGAACCAACCTGCCTATCGTAGTGTCCGTGAATGTTCCGGGGGCTGCGACGGTTGGCGTAACGGCCGGGGCAACTGTTTTCACGGACGTCGATCAGACTTCGCCGTTAGGTACATTCGTCTCGGCAGATGGGGCAGCGGCGACGAACTCTCAACTTGACGTTCCGAGTGTGATCAATGGCATGGTCTTTGACACGCTGGCGGTGGGAGTCGGCGCGATTACGGTCAATGGTCCCCAGGTCGCGCAGTGGAACGTGACGTCGGGAACAACAAATCCAAATCAGGATGTAGTCGGCACAGCGAGCAGCAGAACGGGCGCGCCCAGTGTGCCGATATCAGAGAGTTTTAACGGAAGCCTTAACCTTACGGCGGCTGTGCCCAACGGGGCGATATTTAATCTCACGTCTGTTGCGCCCTCGACTGTAGTTCTGAATCTAACGTCCGTTGCCAATGCAGTAGGTGGAAATACTGTTTATACGGGCACGATCACGGGCGGCGCAGGCAATGCTCTTGTGGGCGACACGGTCACGGTAGGAGGCTTCAGTCGCGGCGCCAACAACGGGACGTTTGTCTGCACCGCATCGACAGCCACCACCATTACTCTCAATAACGCAGGTGGGAGTGCGCAAATTCACGCCGGAACGGCGACGATCACGACTACCGTCTATACAGGAACGATTACAGGCGGCGCAGGCAATGCTTTCCTCGGAGACACTGTAGTCATATCGGGTTTCACCAACGCCGCCAACAATGGAACATTTGTAGCGAACGCATCCACAGCAACTACGCTGACGCTGAGCAACAACGCCGGGATTGCGGAAACAAATCCTGGAACAGCCACTGTTGGAAACGGGACCGGGACTGGAACCGTTTACACGGGAACGATTACGGGCGGCGCGGGGAATGGTTTTGCAGGAGACAGCTTTGTGGTTGCGGGCTTCACTAATGCCGGGAACAACGGAACTTTCACGTGTACGGCGTCTACGTCGACTACGCTGACGTGCAGCAATGCGGCAGGAGTTGCGGAAACGCACGCCGCAACTGCAACCACCAATGCCACCTTCAACTGGTCGCTTGGGGCCGTATCTCTGAATCCCAGCACGGCCGACATTTCCGTGACCACGAGCGTAGCCAGCGCCGTTTTCGTTGGCCAGAATACAACTTACACGATCACCGTTACCAACAACGGCCCTTCGGCCGCGAACACCGTAAAACTCGTAGACACTTTGGCAGCAGGGATGACGCTGGTCTCGACGACTCCGAGTGGAGGGACCACCTGTGCCGGAACCGGGCCCATCACTTGTACGTTGCCCACTCCGTTTGCCAACGGAGCAACCGCCACTGTAACTGTGGTTGAGAAGGCAAGCACATCAGGCTCGTACGCTAATACTGCCACCGTCACAGATTCCAATACTCCTCCAGATCCCAACACGGGCAACAATACCTATGTTGCGGTTGCGACGGTTCAAGCGGTCGCTTGCGCAACCGTGTCGCAAGCAACCGCAGGGAATAATGTCGGCGGAGTTTTAAATACGTATTATCCGGGAACCGCCAGTGTGGCGGCCGGAGCCACTTCCATCCCCGTGGGTGCGGCCACTGGAGCGGGTAGCGCGATCGCCGCGGGAAATCTATTGCTGATCATCCAGATGCAGGATGCCAGTATCAACAGCACGAATACGGTTGCTTATGGCAACGGCAGCACAGGCCAGGGATTCACCGCGATCAATAGCGCTGGCGACTACGAGTTCGTCACTGCGCAAAGCGCTGTGGCCACGACGGGTGGTACGGTAACGATTTCCGGAGCGGGCACGGGCGGCGGCACAGTTTTTGCGTATCATTCCGCGGCATGGTCAGCGGCCGCGGGTCAAAGTACGTATCAGGTGATTGTGGTGCCGCAGTATACGACGTTGTCCTTCAACGCAGCCACGCCTCCGACGGCGCTTCCTTGGAATGGATCGACGGGCGGCGTTCTTGCCTTGGATGCATCGAGTACTCTCACGCTGAACGGCGCGACGGTATCTGTGAGCGGACAAGGGTTTCGCGGTGGAGCGGGAATGCAACTGACCGGCGGCGCCGGCGCTAATACGGATTACCGTCAACCTGCACCTGCCGCGTACACCGGTGCTGCGGGCGGCGTTGCCGGGTACGACTCAAACAAGGCCGAAGGAGTTGCTGGAACTCCGCTCTGGGTGGAATCGGGCATCAGCTTTTTGAAAACGAATACGGGCTATCCCAGCGGAACGACGGGCACGGATGGAAGTATGGCGCGAGGAGCTCCGGGGAACGCAGGCGCCGGGGGTACGGATGGCGACCCTGCAAACAATGATCAGAACGCGGGCGGAGGCGGCGGGGGTAACGGGGGAGCTGGAGGCTTCGGTGGAGATTCCTGGAACAGCAACCTCAGCGTGGGTGGTGAAGGTGGCGTTGTTTTTCCGGCAACGATCAACCGCGTCGCGATGGGCGGTGGCGGCGGCGCAGGCACCCGTAACAATTCCGACGGTGACAACCAGGCCAGCGCCGGAGCAACCGGCGGAGGCATCATCATCATTCGCGCGTATGCACTCAGCGGAAGTGCGACGCTTACCGCGAACGGAAATTCCGCTTACAACCTAACCGCTAACGATGCCGGTGGCGGCGGTGGCGCTGGCGGAAGTATCGTTGTTCTTTCCGCGAATGGCGGAGAGAGTGGACTCACACTGCAGGCGAACGGCGGTAACGGCGGAAATGCCTGGTCCGCTCAGCCTTACACCATCGGAAATCGTCACGGTCCTGGAGGTGGTGGTGGCGGCGGGGTTGTGCTCGTCTCGGGTACGCCGGCTGCAATCAGCGTGGGTGGCGGGTCGAACGGCCTGACACTAAACCCAGGTGTGGCCTATGGCGCGACACCGGGGACCGGTGGTACAAGCGTCACGAATGCCTCGATATCGCAAACTTCCGGAACTCAGTCTGGCGCGCAGTGCACTCCTGACATGACCCTGGCGAAGAGCCATGTCGGCAACTTCACTCGCGGTTCAACGGCGACGTACACAATTCCAGTAGAAAACTTGAGCGCTTTCGGCCCGAGCAGTGGCATCGTAACCGTGAACGACACGCTGCCAACGGGCCTTACTCCGACCAGTGCGACTGGTACAGGATGGTCGTGCTCTATCGCATCTCAAACGGTCAGTTGCGTCAATCCGACGGTACTGGCGGCGAGTAGTTTCTATCCTTCGATCACCGTTGTTGCGAACGTGGCGCAGACAGCTCCTTCCGTAGAAACGAATACGGCTCTGGTAAGCGGGGGCGGAGAGGTTAACCTGGCGAATGACACCGCCACCGACGTTGCCAATGTGATCTCGACTGCGGATCTGAGCATCACGAATACTGCATCGCCGAATCCTGTCGCAGCCGGAAATAACATCACCTATACGCAAGTCATTACCAATAATGGTCCGAGCGCAGCGGACAACGCCAGTTTCGTCCAGGCGATTCCTGCAGGCACAACGTTCGTTTCTATCTCCGCGCCGTCAGGGTGGACCTGCGCGACTCCGTCGGTCGGCGGAACTGGGAACGTGATTTGCACCGACTTGAACATGCCTGGCAGCACAGCAGCTACATTTTCTCTAGTCGCCAAGGTTCCGGCTGGGACGGCGAATGGCACTGTGATTACCGATACGGCCAGTGTGAGTTCCGCAGTGAGTGATCCCAATTCAAGTAATAACACTGCGTCTGCTTCCACAGTGGTTGGCGCAGTAGCGGGCGCGGAGTTGACCGTCAGTAATGTCGCATCTCCGGTTCCAGCCGTGCTGGGAAGTAATGTCGCATTTACGCAAATCGTCAGCAATATTGGATCCGCGGCGGCAACCACCGCAACGTTTACCGAACTGACGCCTGCGAACGCGACGTTCGTATCGATAACGCCAGCACCGGGATGGAGCTGTGCAGGTTTTCCGACAGTTTGTACGAACGCCAGTGTGGGTGCAGGATCATCCGGCACATTCACGGTTACATACAAGGTGAACTCCGGGACCAGTATTACCGATACGGTCACGGTGAATGCTGCGAACCAGTCTCTCGGACCCAATGCCGCGACTGTAACCGATGCCGTGGTATCTGCTTCGTCCCAAGCCAACTTGGTCCTGAGCACCGCCGGAACACCACTCTACGTTTATCCCGGGAATGATATTAGTTACATTCAGACCATAACCAATAATGGACCTGCCGCCGCTACCGGAGTGAGTTTCCAGGAGGCGGTGCCGGCGAATTCAACGTTCGCTTCGGTATCGGCGCCAGCGGGGTGGACTTGCACCACGCCGGCCGTGGGCGGAACTGGAAACGTAACCTGCACAGATCCGAGCTTGGCTGCCAATACATCGGTAACGATCCTGGTTGCGGTTAATGTTGCGCCGACCGTGACCGTCGCCTCGATCACTGCGACGTCGACCCTTTCTTCGACGAATTCGACCGTCAGCACCACGACGACCACGACACCGGTTGTTGTAGCTTGCGACTTGGCGGTGTCAAATAGCGGTACTCCGAATCCGGTCGCGGCTGGTGGCACCATCACTTACACGCAAGTCGTCACAAATAGTGGTCCAAGCAATTGCGCCAACGTTACTTTCAATGAGGCGATTCCGGCCAATACTACTTTCACATCTTACGGAGGCGCTCCTGCTGGGTGGACTTGCACGTCATTCGCCGCGGGTTGCACCAACCCTAGCGTCGCGCCAGGATCCATCAGTACCTTCACCGTGGTTGTGACGGTAAATGCAGGGACGCCTGCGGGAACCATCATCACCGACACCGCTACGGGAAGTACAACCACGTCCGACACGAATTGGAACAACAACTCGTCCACCGTTAACATTGCCGTGGCGAGCGCGACCCAGGCGGATCTGAGCGTTACCAGCTCCGGAAGTCCGAACCCGGTCACCGCGGGCAACAATATCACCTACACGCAGACTGTAACCAACAACGGACCCGCGGCCGCGGGCGCCATCACTTTCACAGAAAGCTCTCCGGCAAATACGACTCCGCAATCGTTGACGGGTCCTGCAGGATGGACGTGCAATCTGGGCAGCCTGACCTGCACGATCGCTTCTCTCGCGGCGAATACAACTGCGAATTTTACTTTCGTGACGAAAGTGAACACGAACGTCGCATCTGGATCTACCATCACTCAAACGGATTCAGTCACCTGCGCCGCGAGTGATCCGAATTGCGCGAATAACAGCGCCGCGACGAATGTATTCGTCGCCGACTCGGCAGATCTCTCGGTTACGAATACAGCGAGTCCGGTTCCGGTGATTGCCGGCAATAACATTACTTACACGCAGGTTGTAACGAACGCGGGACCGAGCACGGCCACTACTGCCAGCCTCACTGAAACCACTCCGGCGAACACGACATTCGTGTCGGTAACGCCGCCAGCTGGTTGGTCATGCACAACTCCTGCAGTCGGTGCCACCGGCACCATCAACTGCACCGATCCGAGCTTTGCAGCGGGCTCGGCGAGCTTTAGTGTGGCTTTGAAAGTTACAGCGGGAACAGCAGCAGGAACAGCCGTAAACAACACGGCAACGGTTAGTTCGGCGATCTCTGACCCCAACTCAGCTAACAATACAGCCACCGCAGCCGACGTGGTTGCTCTCGGAACCCAGGCAGATCTCGTTACGACGAACGTCGCATCGCCATCTTCTGTCGCAGCCGGAAGTAACGTCACTTACACACAGAGCGTTACGAATAATGGACCGCTAGCGGCGGCCGCACCGAGCTTCACGCAAATCACGCCACCCAATACGAATTTCCAATCGATTACATCGCCTGCTGGATGGACCTGCACCACGCCTGCTGTGGGTGCGGCAGGGACGATCACTTGCACGGCAAGCACTCTGGCACTGAATGCGACGGCCAATTTCACACTGATGCTGCAGGTCAATGCCAGCACTGCGTCGGGAACCAATATCGCCGAAACTGCTACGGCAACCGCGACCAACATCGTGCCCAATCTGACCAGCAACAGCGCTACCGCAACCGTGGTTGTGGCCAATGCCAACAGCGCGGATATGGCTATCGTCAAATCAGCGAGTCCCAACACAACTGTACCGAGCGGCGACTTCCTGACCTATACGTTGGCGGTAACGAATAATGGTCCCGCCAGCGCGACGAATGTTATTGTGACCGATCCCCTGCCTACAGACGTTAGCGTCTTTTCCGTCACATCATCAGCGGGCACATGTTCAAATGCGGGCGGCACCGTAACTTGCTTATTAGGAACCATGGCCAACGCCGGAACTGCGAGTATCACGATTCTCACGCTCGCCGGCGCGCCCGGAATTGCTTCCAATACCGCAAGTGTGACTGCCGATCAGTCCGATCCCAACCTTACGAACAATAGTTCCACGCAAAATGTGACCATTACCGCGGCTACCAGCATCAAGCTGGTGTCGTTCTCAGCTCATCGCGGTGTCGACAAAACCGGTAAGAACCGTGTCGCACTGCTTTGGAAAACTGGTGGGGAAGTGCACAATCTCGGATTTAATGTTTATCGCGAACAGGGAGGGGAACGAGTTCAGCTGAACTCTTCTCTGATCGCCGGGTCGGCATTGCTCATGAGCGGTGCTCTACCGAAACATTCCGGCAAAACCTATACATGGATTGATTCTTCCAGCGACGCGAGCGGTGGTCCTTACTGGTTGGAAGACGTGGATGTGAATGGATCTCGTGTCCTACACGGACCTGTGTTCGCTGCGGAAGTAACCAACGCACAGGCCTCTGATGCCGCTCAGGCTGAGTCCATTACGTCGAATCAACTGAGCCAATCTCAGCCGAGTGCAAACGCAAGCGATGTTAGCCACCGGGTTGAGAATTGGGCAACCAACAAGCCTACGTTGGCTCAACACCAGAAACAGTTCGAGCTGGCTGCTCATCCTGCAGTAAAGATATTTGTAAAGCACGAAGGCTGGTATTGCGTGACTCAGCCGGACCTAGTGCAGGCAGGTCTGGACCCGAACGTCGATCCCGCAACCCTGCATCTTTACACCGAAGCCATCGAGCAACCCATCCAGATCACCGGTGCGACCTCTGGTCCTGGAGGGTTTGGACCGCAAGCCGCAATCTATTTCTACGGACGGGCGATCGACACTCTATATTCGGGGACGAGAGTCTATTGGCTGGCGGCGCAAGAATCGCAGGGTCCACGGATTCAGCAAATGCCGCTCTCAACTGGCTCGAATCAGCCTCCAGCGAGTTTCCCCTATGCCGTGGAAATCACGCCGCACACTACGTATTTTTCCGCGCTGACGACATCGAAGGGAAATCAATTCTTTGGCCCGGTAGTTTCGAATACGCCCTTGAGCGAGACGCTACAGGTGCCGCATCTCGATTCGACATCTACGGCATCCGCCAAGCTAAAGGTTATTCTTCAAGGCGTAGTTCTGGGCTTCCCGCATGATGTGACCGTCGAACTGAACGGAACTACGCTGGGCGATTTGACTTTCACCGGTCAAGATAAAGGTACATACGACGTAAGCCTTCCTGCCGGACTTCTGCAGAGTGGCACGAACACGGTCACCCTGACGTCACAAAACGGCGAGTACGATATGCAGTCTGGTGCAGTCGATTCGCATCACTTACCCCCACACCTATGTGGCAGATTCCGATGAGTTGATATTCTCGGGGCGGGCAGGGGAGGAATTGAAGGTCACTGGCTTCAGTCAGGGCAAGATCGTAGTTCTCGACATCACGAACCCTGACCAGCCGGTTCAACTCACCTCACAGGTCGCGACTGAGGTCAATTCGAACGCCGGTAAATTCGGATTTGCGGTTCAAGTGCCCTGGTCAACATCGAATTCGACAAGCTCGGCACGGCACATTCTTATGGCAGTTGCCGATGATCAAGTAGCCACAGCGGCCGGTTTGCGCCAGAATCATCCATCCCATTGGCACCGCGCTCAGGCCGGCAGCGAAATTGTCATGGTATCGGCCGAGGCTTTTGCCGGCGCTTTGACACCGCTCCTTCACGCACACCAGGCGGAAGGCAAGTCATCTACGGTGGTCTTGATCGACGAACTTTATGACGAATTTAATTTCGGTGAGCACAGTCCGCTGGCGATTCGAGACGTTCCTGCAAGGCGGCGGTACAGAACTGGCACACTGCGCCGCGTTATCTGCTGTTGAACGGCCGAGCGTCGCTTCGATCCGCGCAATTATCTGGGCTTCGGCCATCTGGACTATGTTCCCACAAAGATTGTTGCAGTCACCGGCTTGATGACCGCCTCCGACGACTGGTTCTCCGACTTCAACAACAGCGGCATGCCGACGATTGCCACCGGACGTTTGCCCGTCAGCACGCCGACCGAAGCTGAAACTTGTCGCTGGCAAGGATTGCCACATATGAAGGCCAATCCACCGACGGCCCATGGACTTCGCAGGCCCTGATGGTCGCGGACGTGAACGACACCGAGAACTTCACGCAAGATAGTCAGATCGTGCAGGCGCAGCTGCCTGCTCAGCCTGCAGGTGACGGATGTATTTGCCAGTTCGATGAGCCATCCCAGGATGCGCGCAATGCCATCCTTGCGGCCATCAATTCCGGCCAACTGTTCGTGAATTATGCCGGACACGGTTCGGAGGAGCAATGGTCTGGCGATGATCTTTTCGACAACAATACGGCCAAGGCGCTGACCAACGGCAATTCGTTGCCCGTATTTTTCATCATGGATTGTCTGAACGGATTCTTCCAGGATGTTTACGAAGATCCGTTGGCCGTCACTCTGATGCTCGCCCCGAATGGAGGTGCCGTGGCGGTCTTGGCTTCCAGCGGCCTGAATCAGGCTCCGCCGCAGACATTCTCGACAAGCTGGCGGTGCAGGGACGCAATGGGCCCATCGCCAACGCGCTCTGGGAGACGCCATTCTCAAAGCGAAGTCAGGCATCACCGATCTTGATGTGCGCAAGACCTATAATCTGTTAGGCGATCCCGCGATGCAGATCAAGCCTCCCGTCGCGAATCCTGCGCACTAGCGAAACGTCGGCTCTAGGCTCGAGCCAAATCCTGCAACACCGCGGCTCGCCGCAATGGCTCCGCGATGGCCTTCATCACTCTTTCAAATCCGGCAAAATCCAGCGACTGCGCGCCATCCGACAGCGCCCGCTCGGGGCAGGGATGCACTTCAATAATCAGCCCGTCTGCTCCCACCGCGACGGCCGCCCGTGAAACCGCCGCAATCAGACTTTGCTTCCCGGTTCCGTGCGAAGGATCCGCGATCACCGGCAGATGAGAAAGATCTCGCGCCAGCGCCACCGCTGCCAGATCAAACGTATTCCGCATCTCCGTCTCGAAACGTCTTGATGCCGCGTTCGCAAAGCACCACCTCGCTGTTTCCTCCCGAAAGCAAATATTCCGCCGCTAGCAGCCACTCTTTCACCGTCGCCGACGGTCCGCGCTTCAACAGCACCGGCTTGTTGACCGTAGCCAGCCGCCGCAGCAGCGCGAAGTTCTGCATGTTGCGCGCGCCCACCTGCAGCATGTCCACGTGCTCGCAGATGATGTCCACATCCTCCGTGCTCATCACCTCCGTGACGACCGGAAGCCCCGACTGCTCGCGCGCTTCGCGCAGAATCTTCAACGCCTCCAGCCCAGCCCCTGAAAGTCATAGGGAGAAGTTCGTGGCTTGTAAGCTCCGCCACGCAGCATGGTTGCGCCGGCGCGCTTTACCGCGTGCGCCGTGTCCAGCAACTGCTCGCGCGATTCCACCGAGCAGGGCCCGGCAATAATCACAACACCCGGCCCGCCGATGCAACCCCACCCACTTTCACAACCGTTCGCTCCGGCTTGACCTGCCGGCTGACCAGCTTGAAAGGCTGTGCGATGGCGACCACATTCTCCACGCCCGGCGCCACCAGCAGAGCCTCGATTTCGTGGCGGCGGCCATTTCCCACCGCGGCCACGATGGTTCGCTCCACTCCCCGCGTGACATGCGGCTGGTAGCCCGCTTCGCGAATGCGCTCGATGACATGCGCAATCTCCTGCTCGGTGGCTTTTTCCGACATATTGACGATCATGGGTCTTCCCTCCTGATGCTTCTGCAAAAAAGCAAAAGCCGCGATTCTGGATCGCGGCCTTTGGCTGAACTTGCTTGAATCTAGTCGATCATGTGCTGACTCGATCTCCCCGCAAGCACCGCCGCAGCCGCTACTCCGGTAAACCGCAGTAGCGAAACTGCCCGGTAAACGAGGTAAATCGCGTCATGAGAATAAATCCGCTTTTGCGAGCCACGCGGATTCAACGAGCTCGACCTACTGAATCGAACTGGCCACATTTGAAAAAGCGTTATTGGCGTTGGATCCGATCAGGCGAATCGTGCCCACCACCAAAACCAGAATGACCGCCAGCATCACTGCGTATTCGGCAATATCCTGCCCCTCATCCTCCGACCATAATCCTGCGAATAAATTCGGACATGCTTTCCCTCCAAGCCGATACGTCGCTACCGCCAGACGAGAAGAACTGCAATCGGTGAGTCCCATGATGCCGCAGGCTGAGCCGCTTGTCAAACCCAAGTATTGAGAATTTACTACAAAATCGAGTTAAAGTTCCGGGGAGGGTGATCGCCGATGGTCGGAAACGGCCGGGATCTACGGAGTCGCAGGTTCGGGCAAAGACGTCATGACAAGCTGCTGTGCGGAGTCTTGCGCATACTGCAGTACTCGCTGGGGAAAGACTCCGAGATAGATCGTAGCGACAACGCAGGCCGCAATGAGCGCGAGAGCCAAGCGAGAAGGGAATCGCGAGTCAAAGGAACTGCTTTACTCGCTTCGCGCATATACATCACCACGATCATTCGTAAGTAGTAGTACGCGCCGATGCCGCTGTTGAGTACGCCGATAATCGTAAGCCAGATCAAGTTCGCTTTCACAGCCGCGCTAAAAACGTAAAATTTGGCGAAAAAGCCGCCAGTCATCGGAATGCCAATCAGCGACAGCAGGAAGATTGTGAGCGTCGCTGCCAGCAGCGGGGAGCTGCGCCCCAGCCCTTCATAGTCATCCAGCGTCACATAGCGTTCGCCGGCGTTGGCGAAATGGCTGACGACGGCAAACGCGCCCAGGTTCATCGCCGCATAAGAAGCCGTGTAGAACATGGCTGCAGAAGTTCCGAGCTCAGGGGTGGCTGCGAAAGCTACCAGCAAGTATCCCGCATGCGCAATCGAGGAATAGGCCAGCAGTCGCTTCACGTTGTTTTGAACCAATGCGCCCACGTTGCCTAGAGTCATGGAAAGCGCCGCGGAAATCCAGACCAGCCAAATTCTTCCAGGAACGTTGATCACGAAGACAGATGCGCAACAACACTGCGAACGCCGCTGCCTTCGGCGCAGTCGACATCAGTGCCACAATCGGTGCGGGTGCTCCTTCATACACGTCGGGGGTCCACACATGGAAACGGTGCAGCCGCGACCTTGAATCCCAAACCTACAAACATCAATGCGACTGCAACAAATGCGAGCAATGGAATTGGACCGGCGCGCAACGTCTTGCTGATCTGCGTCGATATTCGTTGATCCCGTAGCCCCGAAAGCCAATGCGACGCCGTACAGAAAAAATGCGGTGGCGAAGGATCCCAGCAGGAAATATTTCAGCGACGCTTCCGCGCTGGCGGCCTCATGCCGCCGAAAGCCCGTCAGCACGTAAGATGCAGATCGAAGAAATCTCAAGCGCGATGAAAGATCAGAACAAGCTCCACAGCCGACGACATCAGCGCCATGCCCACAACGCCGAACAGAATCAGCGCATAGTATTCTCCCGCGCGAATCCGCTGCACCGCCATGTATTCGTAAGAGCTCGAGAATCACGACTGCCGCGATGGCGATGATCGAGTACATGAAAGAAGACGCTGAACCCATTACTTGCACCATGTTCCAGAATGCTGATCCCCGGAGATTGCGCCATAAACCAGGTTGCGCCAATTCCCGCAAGGGCGCCGACCAACGCAATCCGCTCCTAAGAGCTTTTGTCCGGTTTTTTCATCAAGCAAAGGCTCCATCATCATGATCGATGATGCCGAAGACGGAGAGGACAATTTCCGGCAGGATGCGAACGTAATCAGCGTTTTGCGGAAGGATCTGAGAATAAGCCAATGATCGCGGGAATGAGGAGATCATTGTCCCACCACACGGCTTACCACTCGCACGAAGGGCATGAGCGCGGCTTGAACTGCTGGATCAATCGCTCCCAGCCACATGATCGGAGCGACTCCCATAACCAGTGCCGCTGCTGCACACGGCCACACTGCCCATTTTTCAAATCCGGTAAGATCGGCCAAAGTATTGTTGACCGCGTGGGTGACCTTCCCAAAGAAAACCCGCTGATACATCCACAGCAAGATAGACAGCGCTCCAAATGACGCCTGTGGCCGCGAGGATTCCATAGATTGGCCTCGCCTGAAACGCTCCGCTCAGTACCAAAAATTCTCCAATAAAACCATTCAACAAAGGCAGCCCTGCGGATGCCAATACGATTGCCAAGTAGGATGTGGCATAAACCGGCATCGGCGATGCCAGCCCACCGAACTCGGTGATCTCGTAGGTATGACGCCGCTCGTGCAAAATCCCAGCCAGCATGAACAAGCCGCCAGTAGAAATGCCGTGCGCGAGCATCACAAACATCGCGCCATTCAGCCCCGCCTGGGTGAAACTGAAAATTCCCAGCACTACGAACCCAAGATGGCTGACTGAGGAATACGCGATCAGCTTTTTCATGTTGGGCTGCACCATCGCGACCAGCGCCCCATAGATGATTCCAATCAGCGCGAGGGTCATTACCCAAGGAGCGTTGTGCCGCGATTGCTCAGGGAAAAGTCCGAGGTTGAAGCGCAAGAGGCCGTACGTTCCCATCTTCAACAGCACTCCAGCCAAAACACTGAACCAGCCGTGGGCGCTTCCACGTGCGCATCGGGCAGCCATGTGTGAAAGGGGAAGAGGGGAACTTTCACCGCAAAAGCCAGAAAGAATCCCAGGAAAAGCCACTGGGCGGCCGCGGCAAAACCCGGTACGGCGCCACTTGCAATCTGGTCGCGGATAACCACAAAGTCGAAACTGCCGGTATGTGCATAGAGCCACAAGATTGCCGCCAGCATGAACACCGAAGCGACCATGGTGTACATGAAAAATTTCACGGCAGCATACACTTTGCGCTCATGACCAAAAATTCCAATCAAAAGCGCCATCGGGATCAAGGTTGCTTCCCAGAAAAAATAGAAGAGGAAAAGGTCAAGTGAAGTGAACACCCCGATGAGCGCTGTTTCCAGGATCAGCAGAAGGATGAAGAATTCCTTAGTCCGTTCGTGGATGGACTTCCAGGAAATCAGAACACAAAGAGGGGTGAGGAAAGTTGTGAGTACCACCAGCCACAAAGAGATTCCATCGATGGCCATGTGGTAATGAATGTTCGGGGTGGAGACCCATGGCACGTCGATCGGAAACTGAAATCCGCTCTGTCCCCGGCGAAAGTGAACTGGCAGATGGAGAGACAAGACAAAAGTAAGCAGCGATATGACTAACGCAAAAATCCGAATGTCACGGTCACGCCTGGGGAAAACGATGAGCAACAACGCCCCTGCAAGCGGCGCGAACGTCACCAGCGTCAGGATGATGGAACTGAGATTCTCGATGCTCATCGGACTCCCGTCCATATCCAAACCATGTAACGCGATTACGATTGCGGATCCTGCCGCCACCCATCCGGCGTAGGAGCGAATGTTGCCCGACTGCATGTGCCGAACTTCATCCGAGACATGTTCCGCGGCGTATCCAGCGTCATTCACAGCCGCATCGATGATTTTCTGGTCTACTCCATGCCAAAGAATTCGCGTGGAGGCGTTGAGCAGAGGCCTAACAAAGATCGCACCGTACAATTCATCCACGTAGTACTTGTGAAGCAACGTTTGATAAGCGCCCGACATGGAAGCGGCAATCTTTGCTGGCAGTTGGGGATTTCGATAATACAGTTGCCACGCCAGCGCGAAGCCGAGCAACGCAGCCAGGACGGAAATCGCGGTAAACATGAGTTCAGTCGAAGCGCCCTTTTTGGGTTCGGGACCTTCGGTTTCCTGCTCGGTCGCTCCCTTTTCAACCATCGCGGCGCTTTCAGCGTCGGCAGGGGCGCTAGCGTGAAACACGGGACTTAGAAATTTCTCGAACTGATTGTTCCCGCCGAGCGAGCCCGGAACACCAACGTATCCGCCGATCACGGAGAGGACCGCAAGAATGACCAGCGGGATAAGCATGACTTTCGGACTCTCGTGAATCCCGCCGTGCGCATGCCCCTCGTTCTTATGATCATCGTGGGCCGAATGATTTCCATGACCATGTTGAGCGTCGGCCTGGCCACGATATTCCCCAAAGAACGTCATGAACCACAGCCGGAACATATAAAACGAAGTGATGAAAGCAGTGATCAGGCCTACCAGCCAGTAAGCCCAACTCGCCTGATAAGCGCGCCAGAGAATCTCATCTTTACTGAAGAATCCGGCGAGTCCTGGAATCCCAGCGATTGCCAAAGTGCCAGCTGTGACGGTCCAGAACGTCCAAGGAATCTTTGTACGCAGGCCGCCCATCTGGCGCATATCTTGTTCGCCACCGACCGCGTGGATTACCGAACCCGCGCCAAGGAAGAGCAAGCCTTTGAAAAATGCATGCGTCATCAAGTGGAAAATGCCAGCTGAGAAGGCACCCACACCGCATGCCATGAACATGTATCCCAGTTGCGACACGGTGGAATATGCTAGAACCTTCTTGATGTCGGTCTGTGCGATGCCGATCGTGGCTGCGAAAAATGCGGTCAGGGTTCCGATGATCGCTACTACTGTAAGAGCACTCGGCGCGCGCTCGAAAATCATGTGGGAGCGCGAAACCATATAAACGCCCGCCGTAACCATGGTTGCAGCGTGAATCAGGGCCGACACGGGAGTCGGACCTTCCATCGCATCCGGAAGCCAAATATATAGAGGAATCTGGGCTGACTTGCCGCAGGCGCCTACCATCAACAAAATGCCAATCGCGGTCAGAAGGCCCGCCCCAGCCGTCTCGATACCAAGAGGTGCTACGCTCTGGAAGACTTGATCGAAATTCAGCGAGCCAAAGTGCTTGATCAACAGGAAAAGCGCAATCAAAAAGCCGAAGTCGCCGATGCGATTGACGATGAATGCTTTCTTGCCGGCCGACGCCGCCGAATCTTTCGTAAACCAAAACCCAATCAGCAGATACGACGCCAAGCCGACGCCTTCCCATCCAATAAACATCACGAGGTAGTTATTCGCCAGCACCAGCGTCAGCATGAAAAACATGAACAGATTCAGGTAGCTGAAAAATCGGTAATAGCTGGGATCCTCCCACATGTATCCAACCGAATATATGTGGATGAGGAACCCGACTCCTGTTACAACCAGCAGCATGACCAGAGAGAGTTGATCCAGATAAAAAGCGAAATCGACGCTGAAGTTGCCGGAGCGAATCCAATGCGCGAAGTATTCGTGATAGGGAAGGGCTAACGACGAGAATCGCAGAGCAACCCACAAAGCCATCGCGAACGCAGCGCCGCTAAAAAACAGGGCAATCGTCGTGACCGCCCGGCGCGAGGACTTCTTGCCGAGAAAGCCATTGATCGCGGCCCCCGCCAGCGGCAAAACCGGGATCAGCCAAAGATTAAGCATTGGGTTCATAGCTTGAGCAGGTTCACCTGATCCACGTTCAAAGTTTCGCGGGTCCGATACACGGAGATAATAATGGCCAGTCCAACCGCTGCTTCCGCAGCCGCTACCACCATTACAAAGAAGACAAATATCTGGCCGGAAAGCGCATGCCAGTGGGCTGCGAACGCGACAAATGAAAGATTCACTCCGTTCAACATCAACTCAATCGACATGAAAATCGTGATGATGTTGCGCTTGATCAGAAATCCGACCACGCCGCATCCGAATAGAAATCCGCTGAGCAGCAAATAGTAAGAAAGAGGAACCATCAGTCCACCTTCCTTGCCGTAGATTCCGGCTTGCTTGCCAGCACGACTGCACCCATGATCGCGATCAGGATCAGAACTGAGGTCACTTCAAACGGCAGTAGAAAGTCGTGAAAAAGTAATTGAGCGATGTCCGTCGGATGTCCTGGCAGAGCTCCGATGGGTACGGCTTCGGTGCCGGAATGTCGCAATACCACCCAAGCCATCAGCACGCTGCTGATTAACATCCCCGGAACGCCAAGTAACAGGGCAACCCGGCTCCCTTTCGTTTCTTCTTCTTCGCCGGCATTCAGCAGCATGATGACAAAGACAAACAGCACCATGATGGCGCCGGCATAAACAATCACCTGCACGGCAGCCACGAACTCCGCGCCCAGCAGCAAATACTCCCCGGCGAGTGCCGCCATCACGGCAATCAGAGACAAGGCGCTGTTGATCGGATGACGTTGCGCCAGCAGGTTGACCGCTCCGCCTACGCAAATCGCCCCAAACGCCAAAAATAAGAATGAGATGAAAACTCATGGGACTATGGATTACCAAGCCACTGCTCATTGCGGTCGCGACAAGATTCGCAATCGCCAGCGGCAGTAAAAATTTCCAGCCGAAAGACATCAATTGGTCATAACGGAAGCGCGGCAACGTTCCACGCACCCAGATATAAAGAAACAGAAAACAGAAAACCTTCGCAAGAAACCAGAATATCGGCAACAGCGCTTGCAGCAGCGGCGGGCCAAACAGCGGACCGTGCCATCCGCCAAAGAACAAAAGCGTGGCGACGCAGGCCACCGTGATCATGTTGGCGTATTCGGCCATGAAGAACATGGCAAACTTCATCGAGCTGTATTCCGTGTGGTAGCCGGCTACCAGTTCAGTCTCAGCTTCCGGCAGATCGAACGGGATGCGGTTGGTTTCCGCATAGGCTGCCATCAGGTAAATGAAAAATCCGATCAATTGTCCGTGGAAAATGTTCCATCGGGGAATCACGCCCAGAAAGCGGCCGCCCTGCGCATTCACGATGTCACGCAAACTGAAGCTGCCCGACTGAATCAGCACTCCAACCAACGAGAGGCCCAGCGCAATTTCATAACTGACCATCTGCGCGCTGGCTCGCAATCCGCCAAGTAAAGAATATTTGTTGTTGGAGGACCATCCCGCCAGCGCCACGCCATATACCCCCATCGAGGTTACGCCCAGGATCAGGAGCAGTCCGATGTTTACATCTGTGATCTGCAGCGGAATGTCGTAGCCAAAAATCGGCAACACATTGCCAAAAGGAATTACAGAGATCGAAGTCAGCGCGAAGATCACCGCAAGCATCGGCGCCGCCAAAAACAGCGGCTTGTAGACATGGGGCGGCGTCAGGTCTTCTTTAAAGAGAAATTTCAGTCCATCCGCCGCGGGTTGCAGCAGCCCAAACGGTCCCACCCGGGTCGGCCCCCACCGATTCTGCATGCGGCCTACGACTTTGCGCTCCAGCCATACCGTATACGCTACCGCCGTCAAGAGAATGATCAGGACGAGCAGCGACTTGATCACCGATACGAGTATGAAAACGCCAACCGACAAGCCTTTGCTTCCTCTCTATCTGGTTGCGAGATTTAAAATGCGAATAGTCTGCCGCGACTTCAGCAGGCTTTACTTCATGACTCTCAATGACTGACTGCAAAGCGCGTGAATAGCGCCCCAGAGTTCCGGAACTGAAAAGCGTATCGTTGGCGGGCGCAATGGAATCTGGTCGATGCGCAACTCCCGTTCCAGCCTCGGCCATGGACGTATGCTGACTATTGCCCGCCAGCAAGTTCATCCGAGACACGTCGTAGCCGGGAACCAGGCGCTGAATCTCATCCAGAATCGCCACGGGATCAAACGGGCTCATCTTCGGTTCCAGCCCTCGAGCCTCAAGCCATACGGCATGACGATCGGCCTCGCCGGACTGGGCCCCGCGCGATTGTCCCATGTCAGCGTAAGTGCCGCCGCCGAAAGGCACGAGCCTGCGAACATGACTCCCCATCGAATCGGCGATGCGGACAATCATTTCGAAATCAGATTTCGTTCCCGTGACCTCGCCTGCTTTTTTTACCAACTGCAAATCGCCACAGGTATTTGTAAAACTGCCCGTCTTTTCGTACGCATTCGCAGCCGGCAGTACGACATCGGCCATGACAGCTGTCTCGGTCAAAAACATGTCTTGCACAACGACAAAAATTTCGAGAACGCAAACGGATCGATATTCAAGCGGCCCACCGGGTTTGATCCCACGACATAAAGCGCTTTCAATTTGCCGGATTTACCCGCTTCCACCATGCCATCAATATCGAGTCCAGCGGACTGCGGGATCTCGCCCCACTCCTCATGAAACCGGCTATTTCCTGCAATCGGATGATAGCCAGGCAGCAGGTCGGGGTAGAGTCCCATGTCCGCCGCTCCGCGCGAATTTGCGTAATCGGCCAGACATACAAATTTGGCACCTGCAATGCTTGATCCGAACTTCACCAAATTGGCGAGATCGTTCCCGCGAATCTCCGACCCAAAAACGATGATCAGGTTCTGCTCGCCTCGGAGTTTGTCGCGCAAGGCGATCCACGCTTCCTTATTTGTGGATGCGCTGACCAGGCCGTCTAGCACGGAATCGTTGCCTCCGAGGAAATCAATGGCCTGAGCTTCCGTGCCGGGCGATATCTGAGTGAATCTAGTTGCTTGCCGCCGCAGCTTGATCGGCTGTGAATTCATTACATGCAAGCGCGCTCGATGCAAGCGCACATTATTACGGATCTGCCATGCCAGCAGCGGATGCTGTTCTGTTGGATCGTTTCCAATCAGCAGAATTGCGGGAGCAGTAAAAACTTCCGTCATGCTGGCTGTCGCTTCGCTCTTTGCGCGCACCGCAGAAGCCAGGGCAGGGAAGTCAGCGGTGCGGTGATGGTCGACGTTATTGGTTTTCAGGACCACCCGAGCGAACTTGGAAAGCAAGTAATTTTCTTCATTTGTGGTTCGGGTTGAACCTACAACACCGATCGCGGTGCCACCTTCTACGTCACGAATTTCGGCAAACGTTTTTCCGACCAACTCAAAGGCTTCCTCCCAGGTGGAGGGAGTCAGTTTTCCATTCTTTCGAATCAGTGGACGGGTCAGACGCTCTTCGTGATTCGCAAAATCGAAGGCGTATCGTCCCTTAATACAAAGAAAATCTCCGTTAGTTCCACTCTTGTCCCGATTGTCGCCACGAACAATTTCCATTCCTTTGTCGGCGCGACGCACGCCCAAGGTCGTCTTGCATCCGTCCCCGCAATGCGTGCAGATTGTGCCCACATGCTTCATCTCCCATGGCCGCGTCTTGTAGCGATACGCTCCGGAAGTGAGCGCTCCCACGGGGCATATGTCGATGCACATGCCGCACTCTTCGCATTCCAGATGATCTTCTTTATTAGGCGCGATGATCGAACTGACGCCGCGGTTCTGCACTCCGAGGGCCCAGACATCCATTCCCTCGCCACACACGCGTACGCAGCGGTAACACAAAATGCATCGCGGACGATCGAAGAACACTACAGGAGACCATTGCTGCTCATCCTTATGGTTCTTGGCCTCCATGAACTTTGATTCGGCCGCGCCATAGGAGAACGTCATGTCCTGCAGTTCGCATTCGCCGCCCGCGTCGCAGACCGGACAATCGAGAGGATGATTTCCCAACAGCATCTCGACCATGGCTTTTCGCGCCTGCTTGATCTCGTCGCTGTCCGAGGTCACGATCATGCCTTCGCTGATGACGGTCGTACAGGCGGTCTGCAACTTGGGCATCTTCTCAATCTTCACCAGGCACATCCGGCAGGCGCCTTGCAGCGAAAGATTCGGGTAATAGCAAAACGAAGGCACCTCAATGCCCGCCGTCTTGCATGCCTCGATCAACAGCGTGCCCGCGGGAGCCGTGACCTTCTTGCCGTCTACTGTGAGTGTTACGTCAGCCATGAGAAATTTAACGATTTACGATCGATCCATTCTTATCGAGTGCTCTTGATCTAGTGCGCCAACACGGGTAACTCATCGACCGCACCCTCTTTTTCATAGGGACACGGCCTGCCTTCCAAATGATCCTCAAATTCTTTGCGAAATTTCTTGACGAATGCGATCGTCGGCATCGCTGCCGCGTCACCGAGCGGACAAAACGTTCGTCCCAACATGTTTTCTGCCAGATACTGCATGTTGTCGATGTCCTTCTTCAATCCGCCGCCGCGATGGAATCGAGTCAAAGTTTTTTCCAGCCAGTCTGTGCCTTCGCGGCAGGGGATACACCAGCCGCAACTCTCGTGCTTGTAAAACTTCATGGTTCGCAAAGCGAACTTTACGATGCACTGCGCGTCGTCGACCACTACCACGCCGCCTGAGCCGAGCATCGATCCCGCCTTCTGCAAGGAATCGAAATCCATCGCAACATCGATTTCATCCGCCTTCAGAGCTGGACAAGATGATCCTCCCGGCACCACCGCCTTTAACCCGCGGCCGCCAGGAATTCCACCACCCACTTCGTAGATCATCTTCTTGAGGTTGTAACCCATGGGCAGCTCGTACACGCCCGGCTTTGCGATGTTGCCACTCAGACAGAACAGGCGCGTACCACCATTCTTGGGTGTGCCGAGCTTGGCGTACCATTCGGCTCCCCCGAGAATGATGTGCGGAACATTCGCAAGAGTCTCGGCGTTATTAATGACGGTGGGTCCGCCCCACAGTCCAACCACGGCGGGAAAAGGAGGTCGAATTCTCGGGATGCCACGCTTGCCCTCGAGTGACTCCATGAGCGCAGATTCTTCTCCCACCTCATAGGCACCAGCGCCGCCGTGCCAAAAGATATCGAGATCGCGCCCTTTGCCAAAAATATTCTTGCCGAGAAAGCCCTTCGCGTAAGCATCGCGAATTGCTTTCTGCATGATGACCGACAAATATCGATACTCGCCGCGAATATAGATGTAGCCGCTCGCCGCGCCAACGGCCAACGCCGCGATCATTACGCCTTCAATCACCGCATGCGGATCGTGCTCAAAAATCAGGCGATCCTTACACGTTCCTGGCTCGCTTTCGTCACCGTTGCAGAGCACATACTTTGGTTTGGCGGATTGTTTCGGTACGAACGACCACTTCATTCCCGTGGAGAATCCAGCGCCTCCGCGTCCGCGCAGACCGGAATTCTTTACTTCGTTCACGATGGTGTCTGCGCCCATGTCAATCGCCTTCTGAACGGCTTTGTAGCCGTCCAGTTCGAGATAGCGATCGATGTTCGTCGCACCCTGCCCAAAGCGTCGGGAAACGACTTTTACTTCGTCGGGATGTGAGACCAGATCCGCCATAACAAAATTACTGCGTTGCCTTCTTCCGGTCACTCGTCCAGAACCTTGTCTATCTTCTCAGGGGTCAGGTTTTCGTGAAAATCGTAGTTCACCTGCGCGGCCGGAGCCCAACTGCATGCGCCGATGCACTCCACTTCTTCCAGAGTGAATAATCCGTCCGGCGTGGTCCCTTTATTCCCAACGCCTAGCTTCTTAGCGCAATGGCGGAGAATGTCTTCCCCGCCGCGTACCAGGCAACTGATATTCGTACAGACCTGCACGTTAAACTTGCCGCGCGGCTTCGTCGTCAGCATGGAGTAATAACTGATCACGTTGCGCACTTCGAGTTCCGTCAAATCCAGTCGCCCTGCCAACTCGACGATGACTTCGTCGGAGAGAAATCCAACTTCATCCTGCGCGTAAAGAAGGGTGGGCACGAGAGCCGACCGTTTCGTCGGATAGTGAGGAACCATCTCCGCGAAGCGCGCTTCGAATTCGTCCGAGAACTTCATCGATCTATTTCCCCAAGAACGATGTCAATTGAGCCGATCGCGGCGACCACGTCCGCGATCAGTCCGCCCTCGCACATCTTCGGTAGGGTTTGCAGATTCGCCAGACAAGCGGCCCGCATATGTACACGATAGGGCTTAGCCGTGCCATCGCTGACCACGTAATATCCCATTTCGCCGCGCGGCGATTCCACAGCCTGATATACCTCGCCGGCTGATACGGCAAAGCCTTCCGTAATAATCTTAAAGTGATAGATGAGAGCTTCCATTTGCGTCTTCATCTTTTCCCGATCGGGCAGCACTACCCCCGGAGCATTCGCTTTGATCGGGCCCTCCGGCATGCCGTCGAGCGCCTGTTGAACGATTTTGATCGATTCGCGCAATTCTGCGACGCGGCAAAGATACCGCGCAAACACGTCGCCCTCCTGCCTTACCGGAACGTTAAATTTGAAATTTTCGTACCCGGAGTAAGGCATGTCGCGCCGCAGATCGATAGCGACTCCACTGCCGCGCAGCGTGGGACCACTGGCTCCCAAGGCGACGGCATCTTCCGCCGTCATTCGCGCAACGCCCTTGGTACGCATCATCCAGATCGGGTTTCCGGTCAGCAGATTTTCGTATTCATCCACGCGGGCCGGAAAACGCCCGGCAAATTCCCGCGCTCGTTCGAAAAAGCCCAGCGGCGGCTCCAGCGCCAAACCTCCGATGCGAAAATAGGAAGTCATCATGCGCTGCCCGCTGATCATCTCGAACATCTTCAAAATTTCTTCGCGCTCCCGGAAGCAATAAAGAAATACGGTCATGGCTCCCAGATCCAGCGCGTGGGTCCCCAGCCACACCAGATGAGAATTGATCCGCGTAAATTCATTCATCAACACCCGCATCCACTGCGCTTTTGGAGGGATCTCCAGCCCCAGCAATTTCTCCACAGCCAGTACATAACAAAGATTGTTGGTCATGGGGCACAAATAGTCGATGCGATCGGTCAGCGGCACAACCTGCTGATAAAACTTTGCTTCGCAAGTCTTCTCGATTCCGGTGTGCAGGAAACCAATGTCCGGCATGATGCGGACGACGGTCTCGCCATCAATCTCGAGCAGGACACGCAGCACGCCATGTGTAGAAGGGTGCTGCGGCCCCATGTTCAGGATCATGGTTCGATCCTGCCCGGGCTCCAGAACCGGAGTTGGTGTCATGTGGGCCATGTCGGAGTTAGCGGTAGCCCTCCACCGGATAGTCTTTGCGCAGAGGATGGCCTTCCCAATCTTCGGGCATTAGTAGCCGCCGCAGGTAAGGATGCCCGGCAAAACGGATCCCAAATAGGTCGAATATCTCGCGTTCAAAATAGTTCGCTGCCGGCCACGTAGGCGTGAGCGACTCCACGACTGGATTTGCGCTATCCAGGCGAACCTTCAGCCGTATGCGCTCTTTATTTGGAATCGAAAGTAAGTGATAAACGATTTCAAAACGCGGCTCTGCCGGATACCAATCTACGCAGGTCACGTCAGAGAGGAAGTTGAAAGCACACGAGGCATCCTCTCGCAACAGCGCGCAAGCATCGCGAATGTTTGCGCGGTCGAGATAGATTGTCATCTCATCGCGGTCGAACTTCGCTCCAGTAACCGACGATGGGTTCCAGGCCAGCAGCCGCGCCACAGCCGGATGACTCTTAAGCTGCTCAAGATCGGTAATCGCGGGGGCCAAAGCCATTAACGCGCTCCCCGCCGCCCAGCATCAGGACCCCAACTGAGCACGCCCTTTTTCCAGACGTAGAAAAAACCCACCAGCACAATGCCAATGTAGACAAACATCTCCCATAACCCAAAGTGCTTTAGGTCCCGCAAAATCACTGCCCAGGGATAGAGGAAGACGGCCTCAACGTCGAACAGAATGAATAACATGGCGACCAGGTAGAACTGAACGTTAATGCGGCCCCGCGAATCTCCCACGGGCTCCATGCCGCACTCGTAAGCTTCCATTTTTGCCCGAGTGGGCTTACGCTGTCCGATCAGCCACGAGAGCGTGATAATGGCAGTCGCAATGCCTCCCGCAAGCAAAATGTGGATCAGGAACGGGAGGTAGCGTGCGAAGTAATTGTCTGGCATAGGAGAGCGTATATATAATTCGCGCGAAGCAGCTCAAGTAAACATTCTAGATTAGGTGTTGACGCGCGAGAGTGTCAAGGGAAGTAGGAACAATTTGTCGTATCTTCACGCATGGCGTTAAAAATCAAATCCGGATGATCTGACAAACGTTGTAACCTTAGAAGTCTTGAGATTTTCAATCGCAAATTTTTTCAATTTCTTACTCAGAAGACCTATGATTTTCGGCTTTAACACGGATGTGAAGCATGGCGACACCATCTACCACGTGCAGAGCGAAGCGCGCGAGAGTGAAAAACTGTTGCAGACGCAAGTCTTCGTGCGTGGGCGCTGCATCGGGAAAAAAGCAACTTCTTACTCCACTTCTGCCCTCGACGCCAGCTTTAGCGATACGCAAAAAGAACAGCAACTGCGCGACCAGCACCGCCTCGTGCTCGAAGCCATTCGGGAAGGTAAGCTGGAAAATATTCTCGACCGCGCCGAAAGCGAGGTCTTGGCGCAAATCAAACAACTGGATGTGCAATGGGAGAATGCAGAGTCGGTTCACGCGAATCGAAACCTCACGATGCGACTACGGGTTACTGAAGACGCAGCACCCGTGCCTAACGCTCGCCTTACCTTTCGTTTCGCCCGCCCGGAAGCGGTTCCGTTCTACACCCAGACCAACAGCGACGCCCTAGGCTACGCGACAATTTCGTTCGAGGTCGACGAGTCAGCCTTGTCGGATTCGTCCGTCATGGTGCAGGCCAATCACGAAGGCCGCACTGTGACCCGAAAATTCGTTTTGCGCAAAACGGAGTGACAAAACCGCTGATCCAGGTTCTCCTGTAAAATATTGGGAAAATGAAACTGCAAATCAACGGAGAAGATCGTCACTTCCCGGATCTCGCGCCCTCGATGCAATTCACGATCGCAGATTTAATCGAATCTCTGTCCATGAAATCGGACCGGGTTGCGGTGGAATTCAACCGTGAAATCGCCCCACGCGACCGTTGGTCCGAGACGGTTCTGCACGACGGCGACAGCCTCGAAATCGTCCACTTCGTTGGTGGTGGGCGCCGCTCATAGTTCACGCGTACTCTTCTGGTTAACACCCTGCCTGCGAATCTTGATTGACTCCCGCCCGCCACTCTCTAGAATGTTCCAAATCTAAAATGTTTCAAACATTCACATCGTAGATTGTTTCGAACAAAATCGGAGACGAATGCAAGATCGCTTTCCATCGCAAGAAGTAATCGCTCTGACCGGCATCACCGCCCGCCAGTTGCAATGGTGGACGAGCGTGGCGTCGTCAAGCCCGAGAGGGAAGGCCATCGCCGCCTCTACTCCATGCAGAATCTGACCGAGGTGGCGGTGATCTGCGAACTCCGGCGGAAGGGAATCTCCTTGCAGGGGGTACGAAAGGTCATGCGCTTCCTGGAGCGGGAATTTGGTCAAGGACTTGCCGAGACTGTCGGGCGAGGCTCCGATGTCCACCTCCTCAGCGACGGGACACATCTCTATCTCGAAACATCGGCGCGGCAAATCGTCGATATCCTGAAAAATTCCAGCCAGCCGATTCTCGGGATTTGCCTCAGCGACGCGGTTCGCCAAGTGCGCGCCGAGGTCGTTGCCAGAAAAACGAGTACTTCCGTAATACCGTCGTCGGACCGACGCCGTGCTAGAAAGGTCTCTTAGACCCGGGGTTTTGGTTCAAAAGCTAGTTTCACAAGGGGGAAACATGGTCGGCGAACTGGACATGATTAATGAATGGATCCCGGAACATATGCAGCCCGGAACCGTTTTTGTTCTGGAAAACGCCGGCGAGGTCGGCGAGAAGGAAGACCCCTACTGGGCCGTTTTATCCTGTCCCTCTTGCGGAATGCTGGGTCTGATCACGCGCCGCCAAATTAACGGTCTGGTCCCGGTCATTTGCGGTTCAGAGCAATGTTCCGCGCAGTTTTTTATTCGCGACAGCGAAGTGGTTGTTCGCAAGCCGTTTTAGTGGAGAGCAGGGCAATGCGCCACGGCCTTTAGGTCGTGCTGGTCTGCATTCCGCTCAATACCACCGGCACCTGATCGACAATCTCGATCCCAAAGCCCTCCAGCGCCGCCACCTTTTTCGGACGGTTCGTGAGCAGCCGAATCCGCCTCAAATTCAAATCAGAAAGAATCTGCGCGCCGATTCCAATCTCCCGCTGTGTCTGCCGTTCATTATCCAGCAGCGCGGGTAACTTCCGCCCACGATGAAAGGTGAGTGCGGTGCGCTCGCCGACTTTTTCCTTAGAGAATCCTTGCGAGGTCTGGTGCAGATAGATCAGGGCCCCGCGCCCCTCATGGGCAATTCTTCGCAGCGCGCCTTCCAGGGTCGCGTGACATTCGCATCCCGTGGAACCAAACACGTCGCCCATCAAGCAATGCGCGTGCATGCGCACCAGCACGGGGGCGTCGCTATTTTCAATGTCGCCGCGTATCAATGCCACGTGCGATTCTCCTCCATCGACTTCACTCTCGTAAGCGATCAATCGGAATTCCCCGAAGCGCGTATCCACCAGCGCCTCGCCGACGCGATGAACATAGCGCTCGTGCGCCATGCGGTAGCGGATCAGTTCGGCCACGGTCAGCATCTTCATTCCGTGCTCGTGGCAGAACTCGATCAGATCCGGAACCCGCGCCATGGTTCCATCATCCTTCATGATTTCGCAAATGATTCCGGCCGGCACCATCCCTGCCAGACGAGCCAGGTCCACCGACGCTTCGGTTTGTCCGGCGCGCACCAGTACGCCGCCTTTGCGGGCGCGAAGGGGAAAGACGTGTCCCGGGCGTGCCAAATCGGAAGCCTTGGTCGCCGGATCAATCGCCACTTGAATCGTGCGTGAGCGATCATAGGCCGATATGCCGGTTGTGACGCCGAAACGCGCGTCGATAGCCTCACAAAATGCCGTTCCGTATTGCGAGGTATTTTCTGCTGTCATCGGTCCGAGGCGGAGGTGATCCAGTCGCTCCTCCGTCATCGCGAGGCAAACCAAGCCACGCCCATACTTGGCCATGAAATTGATTGCTTCGGGAGTAACTTTTTCGGCAGCGAGAGTCAAGTCGCCCTCATTCTCGCGATCTTCGTCGTCCACCACCACAATCATGCGGCCGGCACGGATCTCTTCGATGGCTGCAGGGACATCGACGAACGACGTTTGTGGGCTCATACGCAAGAGATTGTAGCAAAATTAGTTATGAGTTGGTAAACGGCGCGTCGAGTTCGATCGGCAGCTCAAAGTTGGGACCGTTCAAGAGTCAGGCCGTTCGCTCAGCTGAAATTCGGCGTGCTCTTAGTGCGGAGTCCGCGGGCCTTCCGACTCACCTTAGTATTTGAAACTACTCGGAGGGCAAGTCTGTTCGATGGCCCTTTACGCAGCGCGTCGGTCCGGCGGTTGCTTATGGACTTTGCCTGAAAGCTTTGCCGCCATCAGCCTTCGAATTCGTGCTGTGTGCTCGCGCAGGGCTTCATTTAGGGCTGAAAAGTTCGCATCCAATTCGGAATTGCTAGCTGCCAGAGCTTTCTGGCACAAGTGGCAGATACGGTCTTCTAAACGGCGGGAGGGCATCTTTTCTTTAGAGGCTGCCCAAAGGACTGCGAAAGGTCAATCCGGTGTTTGACCGAGGAATTCTAAGGTGTTTCGTTTAATCGGATAAGCAGGGGCATCTGCGTTGAAACAGATGCCTCTGCTCTGATGATTCTGCAAAGCGCCGACTATTGTGGGCTTACGGGTGACTGATCCGCATTGGGTCCGGCCTGGTTCCCAATCACGTCGCCCGAGACAATCATCTCGACCCGGCGATTCAGCTGCCGTCCCCGCGCAGTGCTGTTATCGGCCACGGGATCGGCTTTCCCCATCCCGCGGGCCGCTACATTGTTCATGGAAACGCCAGAGGTCACGATGTAATCACGAACCGCCTCCGCCCGCTTGTCGGATAACGTCTGGTTGTATTCATCGCTCCCGATCGAATCCGTGTAGCCCTCAATCTGCAATTTTAAGTCTGGATAGGCGAGAACGATTCCTGAGATTCGTGCCAGCCGCTCCCGTGCCTCCGGCTTCAATGTGTATTTATTGAAGTCAAACAACACATCTGGCATGCTGACGATTAAACCTCGCGCCGTGTCGCGCGTCTGTAAGACTTGATTCAATTGCGCCAACAACCTCGCTCGCATCTCTTCTTTCTGGCGGACCGCCTCTTGTCTCTGCTGTTCGGCTAGCTGTGCAGCCTGTTGCGCAGCTGCTGCGGCGGCTTGCGCCTGCTGCTGTTGGGCTTGAGCAGCTGCTTGCTGACGCTGCGCCTCAGCCTCCGCCGCTTCAGCTTCTGCTCGCCGTCTAGCGTCTTCGTCGGCCTGCGCCTGCGATTGTGCTGCCTGCTGCTGTGCCGCAGCTGCGTCGGCTTCAGCTCTGGCCTGCGCCTCTTCCCGCGCCCGTCGTTCGGCATCCAGCTTGGCCTGCTCTTTTCGACGAAGAGTCAGGACGCGAGCATCTTCCGCCATCTGCGTCGCTCCGCGCGCGGCCGTTCCAATTGGGGTTCGTCCCTGCTTTCGTTGGTAATAGTCTTCCGCGCGTTGCAGCATGTCTTCCGCTTTCGTCAAACTGTCTGGCGCAAATTGCTGCGCGCCCGCCGCCTTTGCAATCACAACGGCATTCCGCGCCTCCAGCAGGTCGAGAGGAACTTTATCGTCCGCGCGGCTCGACGGCAATTGATCGACCGGTATATCGATCGTGTATTGCGCTCCCTCGAGCACATCGAATTTCGCATCAATCGGCTCTTCGAATCCTTTAGTCCCCTGCCGCACAATATTTTCAGCAATCACCTTGGTGCTTGGGTGCGTCACCGCGTAATAGGGCTCGGCGGTCACGATCATTCCGAAGGCCTGCAGATCGGTCGTCACATCCAGCTTGTCTTTTCCGTTCCCGCCAGGCAGCACCTCTCCCAAATTGACGGCGCGCCCCTCCGGGGTAATGGCCCACAATACATAAGTGAGGTATTGGCCGCCGAACATCTTCACCGGTTCCAAATGTTCGAACTCGGTATTGACGGTCAACCTTCCGCCTTTTCCTTCCACCTTGGCGTGCCCTCGGACTCCCGGCATTAAATCTGTACCGCGGAAATCTACTTCGGTCGAACCTCCGCGATTTCTGTAATTCACGGCCTTCGTGGTTCGTTCCGTGACGGTGACGCGGTAAACAGGCATGTCGTTCTGCCCGGTATTCTGATTCATCTCCTGCGGAGCGCGATCCTGATCGCTATTGGGGGCTTGATTTGGATGGGGATCGGTCGGATACAGCGGAGTGTTGCTACTCTGGGCGACGAGCGCTGCCGTCAATGCGAAGTTCATCAACAGCCCGACGAAACTACTCTTCAACATCATCTTCATAAGGAAATCTCCCGATACTAAACCGTAGAGCGCCCCTAAAAAGACATCAATACAGCACATCACCTAGGAATCGAGGGGTAACGATGTGCTGAATTCATTCAGATTCTTTTCGGCAAAACCTGACTACCGAGGCTATGGAATGCCGGAACGCTTTCCTTCCACAAAAAATGCTCCCTTCCTTAAGGTTTCCTCCAGGCGCAGACGGAACCGGTTGGTAGGGAAAGAGAAGGTATGTTTTGGTGACGCCGGACCATTCGACAGCATCGAAAGCAAGCATCGAAAGCATGAGCGTCGGCAACGAGCTTGGCTTATCTCAATCTGCAACCCCGCGCAGACAAGCCTAAGGATGAAACGCTGTGAACCCTGGGAAGCGAGACAAGCGATGGAACTTGAGGGCGCTCGAAGCGATGAACTTTTTTCTAGCCGATGTCCAGACCGGTCTGGGGCCTTTCCTGGCGGCCTATCTGGCTTCCAGCGGATGGAATCCGGCTCGTGTAGGTTATGCATTGACGTTCGGAGGACTGGTCGGTGTCGCGCTGCAAACCCCGGCTGGTGCGGTGATCGACTCCGCACGTCGAAAGCGTGCATTGCTCGCGCTCAACCTCGTTGTCTTGGTGTCGGGCGCGCTTCTTCTCAGGGGACATCTGAGCTCTCTCGCGGTGTATGCCGCGCAGTTCCTGATCGGCGGCGCGGGGGCTTTCCTGGCTCCCACCGTTGCAGCGATCACACTGGGGATTGTGGGAGCCAGAGCTTTTGATAAACAGTTCGGCAGGAATCAATCGTTCAACGCAGCCGGGAATGTCTTCACCGCGCTGGTGATCGCCTACATCAGCTACAAATTTGGCTATCGCGCCATGTTTGCCATCGCAGCGCTGCTGGCCATTCCTACCGCCATTTCCCTCTTCATGATCGATCCCAAGCAAATCAATTATGCACAAGCCAGAGGAGGCGTCGAAGAGGGCGCTAAAGTTAAAGCGGCAGGATTTTCAGCATTGCTTCGGGACCGCATCCTCTTTCGCTTTTTGGTGGCCGCTTTCTTATTTCATTTAGCCAATGCGGCGATGTTGCCGCAATTGGGCGAGATGCTTTCGAAGGATAGCCCTAAAGCCGCGGCGCCCTTCATGTCGGCGTGCGTCATCGTGACGCAGTTGGTCATAACCTTGACTGCAGCGTGGATTGGAAAGCGGGCGGCCACGACCGGGAGGAAGCCGCTTCTGCTGCTGGGATTCGCTGTCCTGCCTATTCGCGGAGTGCTTTATACGTTGACCCACGCCGCTGGTTTGCTGATCGCAATTCAGACACTCGACGGCATCGCAAACTCGATATTCGTTATCGTTTCGATTTTGGTTATCAAAGATAGGACACGCGGCACCGGCCGTTTCAATGTTGCAGCAGGAGCTTTAGCAACCATGGTTGGTGTGGGCGCCGCCACCAGCAACGCGATCGGTGGAACCTTAATTCAGCATCTGGGCTACGGCGCCTCCTTTCTCGGATTGGCAGGTATCGCCCTACTCGCGTTTATTCTTTTGTGGCTTACTATTCCTGAAACTCTTTCAACTTCTGACTCGGAAATCGAATCGCGAACAGAAAAGAAAGCTTTTGCGCAATGACAAACTTTGACGAGTCCGGTGTAGCAGGGCTAGTGGGGTCGCGGCTTTGAGGACGCAGGGGCTAAACAACTGGGACCGAAGAAGAACGGGAGAAAAGTAATAGATGATTTCGCCCTCGTTCGGCCATGTCCTACTTGTCTTCATCATCGGCATCAGCGTCCTCTTGATGCTGATCCGCCCTCGCAATATTCCAGAGGCGTACTGGATCGGCGGAGGCGTGGTCCTGCTGCTCGTCCTCCGTTTAATACCGCTGCAACTCGCGGGTCGGGCAGCCGCGAAGGCGTTGGATGTGTGTCTTTTTCTCATCGGGATGATGCTGCTCTCTGAACTCGCGCGCGAGCATGGCGTTTTTGATTGGCTTTCCTCGGTTGCGATGCGGAGCGCACACGGTTCGTGTTCGAGATTGTTTGTTTTGGTTTATGCGGTCGGGACGCTGGTCACGATTTTCATGTCGAATGACGCGACAGCGGTGGTTCTGACTCCGGCAATCCTGACGGCGGTGCGTAAAGCGAGGGTCCAGCCCTTGCCGTATCTATTTGTTTGCGCCTTTATCGCCAATGCGGCCTCATTTCTTTTGCCCATCTCGAATCCCGCAAATCTGGTCGTCTTCCATAACCAAATGCCTCCGTTAGGTGAATGGCTCTTATCGTTTGGCATGCCATCGCTGCTGTCGATAGGCTCGACATTCCTCGTGTTGCGCTACCTTTTTCGAAAGGAAATCTGCGCGGCGATCGATTGGGAAGTAGAAGTTAGGCCCTTACGGGATGATGGGAAGCTCGTGTTGGCAGGCTTGGCCTCTATGATCGTCGTGCTGTTGACGGCTTCGTCGTTTGGGAAAGACCTCGGCCTGCCGACGTGCCTGGTGGCTCTCGTCGTTACAGTTTTGGTTTCAATCAAGGCCCGAGGCAATCCGGTGCGCCTCGCTCGTGGCATCAGTTGGGGAACGTTAGCTTTGGTTGCCGGACTCTTTGTGATGGTAGATGCGATGGAAAGTATCGGGGCGATGCAATATACACGCCAGTGGCTGGCGTGGGCTCAGACACTTGGGACAACCAGCGGAACGTTGATCACAGGATTTGTGGTGGGCATTGCGAATAATCTGGTCAACAATCTTCCGCTGGGATTGATCGCCGGGAGTACCGTGCAGGCGGCGCATGCGAATGGTCTGATTACCGCTGCCGTTCTGATCGGAGTCGACCTCGGACCTAATCTGTCCGTAACTGGCTCATTAGCCACTATCTTGTGGTTGATTGCGTTGCGGAAGGAGAAACTCGACGTGAGCTTCTGGGATTTTCTCAAAGTCGGCGCGGTCGCGATGCCGATATCCCTCTTTATCTCATTATGCGCGGCAATCCTAATGCATCTGTGGGTTCGGCCTTTGTAGCCGTCCTAGAGCAAACATGCATTCAGAAAAATGAACACTAGTTGGGTCCGGCCGCCAGTGGCGCACTCAGAAATCGTGGCTTCGTTTTGGGTGTCCAGGGGCTGATGGGATCGTCGTCACGACATACTCCGAGACAAGTAATTATGATCGCTCCAGCCAACGCCGTGATTTTGACTCCAAGCCTGTCCAAGATAGGTCCTTCCGCCGCCACTCCATCCGTAGGCTTTGCTGCGCCACACTTTTCGGTGCGAGTCGATTGCTCTCCCTCCCGCACAATTGCGTCGGAAGAGGCGCCTTTTTTTGCGGCACGGTAAGCAGCCCCCTTCGCGTGTATCTTGACGTCATCTTTAGCAGCCACCACATGTACCTTCCCATCCACATCCGTGACGTCGTATTGTGTTCGATCTAACGTTAACGGGATTATGGTGATGCAATTCACGCGTACGCGCGTCCCGCGGATGGTGTTGATATGCAGGCTGCCATGGTCGAGGACGAGTTCTAAGCCTTCGAATTGCACCATGGTCTCAGGCTGAATCGTAACGCTCGTGCCGTCGGCGTCGATCTGAGCGGTGTACCCTTTTTGAGTTTGGATCAAAGCGTCGGGAAAAATTGCGGAGGGATTCGGCGCAGCGCTTCCATTCAGCATCGTGCCTCCGTTAGTTCGAAGTAAGGCGCGATCGGTGTCTTGAGCTGAAAGAGAAGCGGGCACGAGGATACTTAACGCGCCACAAACGAGGTTTCGCCATCTCCGCAAAAGTGAGCTCCGCCCTTTTTCCGCACCACCCGCTTTGGCAAGGATAGCTGGCTAATTGACCCGCGGATATTGCCTTGCATGATGCTGCGAGGGCTCAATTTGGGGGTATGGGCATTCGAACAGGGAGTCGATGCTAGGCGCGGACGAAATCAATGAACCCGTGCTGAATGTCGGTGCGCACGAGTTTGACACGAAGCTTGTCTCCAACGTCGAGCCCTTGGGCGCCCTGGGTCAATAGCCCGTCCACATGGGGCTGCAGGGCACGCACGAAGGTTCCTTTAGGAGTGACCCCGGTGATGATGGCATCGAAGGTGGCGCCGATGCGATTTTGCATGGTGACCGCGGCGAGACGCTTGGACATCTCACGTTCCACTTTGCGTGCGGCATCTCCCTTCTCGGTGCAATTGGCAGCAATCGCGGTAAGTTCGGAGTCGGTATACGGGTTTGGCCGGCCGGCGAGCACAGCTTTGATCAGGCGCTGCGTGACGATGTCAGGGAAGCGCCGGTTGGGAGCGGTTGAGTGCGTGTAATCCTGCACGGCGAGCCCGAAATGTCCTGGGGAAGGGTCGCCGGGTCGCTCGAGCACATATTCTCCTGGGCCAATCAACTTAATCACGCCGAGCGATAGGTCGGCGAAGTGATCAGGGTCCGCCGCTTTGCGCTTCAGCAGAAAATCATTGAGAGCCTTGGAGTCCGGATCAGGCGGCAGCTTTTCTCCATACGTCGCAGCCAGTGCAACGATACGATCCCAGCGCTCGGGTTGCTTCACGATGCGGCGCAGGGATGAAACCTTTTGGAGCATGCGCGCCACCACGCCGTTAGCCGCAATCATGAAGTCTTCGATCAGCTCAGTGGCGCGATTCTTTTGCTCGTTCTGCATGTCCACCACTTGGTCGTCCAGGATCAGAGCATGCAGCTCTTCCGTCTGAAGGGCAAGTGCACCATTTTCGAAGCGTTGATTTTTTAGTCGCTGGGCCGCTTCGTCCTGCAGGCGGAGCTGAGCCTGCAAATCGGAAGAGGCGGCGACCTTCGGCGGTGCAGCGCCGCTACCTTCTAGCCAGGCTCCGACTGAGTTGTACTGGAGCTGCGCATAATTGCGAACCAGAGCGCGGTAAACGGTGCTCGCAGCGACATGGCCTCCAGAGTCGACAACGAATTCAATGATCACGCTGAGACAGTCCTGATTTTCAAGAAGCGACGTCTTGCCGGTGGATAGTTCCTCGGGCAGCATGGGAAAATTTCGAACACCGGCATAAACTGTGGTTGTTTCGCTGGCGGCGTGCTGGTCGATTGCGCTTTGTTTGGGTACGAAGGCATCTACGTCGGCTATCCCGACCAAAACCTTCACGTCACCACTTAGCTGGCGTTCGGCCACTTCGATCTGATCAAGGTCGCGGGAAGAGTCATTGTCGATCGACGACCATAAAAGATTTCGCAGGTCGCGCACATCCTTCCCGGAGGCGATTGGCGGAGGATGAATACGCAGATCGGCTAATTGTGACTGGATGGCGGGCGAAAAATCGGGTTTAAAGCCGTGTTCCTGCACGATTTCTTTTGCGATCGCTTGCAAGTCCACGTGCGATGGATTACCGGGCATAGGTCTCGTCAACGATGTCGGCCCCAGGAAAAGTTCTCCGCAAAACTATTCGGTGACCACGGCCTTAACCAGGTTGCGGGGGCGGTCCACGTTGTAACCTTTCTTCGTTGCTACGTGATAGGCGAAGAGTTGGAGAGGAATCACTTCCACAATGGGCAGCAATAATTCTGGAGCGGCAGGGACGAAAAAAACATCATCGGCAATCGCGCTGATTTCAGCATCTCGTTCTGTGGCCACAGCTACCAGGCGGCCGTGCCTTGATTTCACTTCCTTCATCACGTCGAGCGTCCGGCGATATCGCAAAACGGAATCCGGATCGTGGTGGTCGCAAGTGGCCAGTACGACTACGGGAAGTTTTTCGTCGACCAACGCATTGGGCCCATGCTTCAGTTCCCCGGCTGGATAGCCTTCGGCGTGAGCATAGGAAATTTCTTTCAGTTTAAGCGCGCCCTCGCGAGCGATCGAGTAATGAACGCCGCGCCCCAGGTACAAGAATTTTTCTGCCTGGAACTGTTTTTGTGCGAATTGTTCGGCCAAGTCGTCCCAAATGCCGAGATCGCTATTGATCGCTTCCGGTAGCTGCAACAGCCTCTTCAAATACGAACGAGTGACTTCTGATGTCATGCGGCCGCGTTTTCGTGCAAGAAATAAAGCCATCAAATAAAGAACAGTCACTTGCGTAGTGAAACTCTTGGTGGCAGGCACCGCGAGCTCCGGACCGGCTCCGGTGATCAGGGCTGCACTGGCTTCGCGAGGAATCGTCGCGTCGGCCACATTTGAGACTGCGATCGTTTTCACGCCGCGGGTGAGCGCTTCACGCTGCGCGGCGATCGTGTCTGCGGTTTCGCCAGACTGAGTAACCACCATCACGATAGGATCTACAGATGCGTGCGTGGAGCGATAACAATATTCGCTGGCATACTCAACATCGACGGCAACGCCGGAAAGATCCTCGATCATGATTTCGCCGGCCAATCCGGCGTGGCGACTCGACCCGCTAGCGGCGATGATCAGCTTTTCAAAGGTCAACAACGCGCTCTCGATCGATTGCAGAGCGCCCGGGAAAAGAATGTCATTCTGCAGATGGCGATCCACGGTGGTTGCAATCGCGTGCGGCTGTTCGTAGATCTCCCGGCGCATGGCGTGAGAGAAATCATCGCGCAGATTGTCGGAGTGGCTGCGGGTTGGACTCATGGTGGCTGCGGCGAGAGTAAATCATTTACCTCGGATCCGGCAAACGCTGCCAGGCCGTTAGGGCTGTGCCAGAGCTAATCAGGAGTAGTTGCGGAACTGCGCTGCACGCTAACCGAGATAGGCCAAAATTCACGTGAGATAATATACCCACCACAGCGGCCCCGTAGCTCAGTTGGATAGAGCAGCGGTTTCCTAAACCGTTGGTCGGCGGTTCGACTCCGCCCGGGGCCCCCATCTGATTAGACTTCTTCGCCACTTGGGTAGGCAGTTCAATCGAGGTCTACATGTTTGCAGTACACTAAAAACCCTTCTTCGGCCTTCAACTGAACCATCCCGAACAGGGCGAACATGAAACGGCAGCAAGCTGTGGATTAAAAATCTTAGCTTCATGCTAGGCTAGTGAATCGAAAAAGAGGCAACGATCCCGCGACCTGGAGGGGCAATGTCTGGGAAACAGGCTGTATTGGCAGTCCTGATGATCGTGTCAATCCTCGCGGCCTCGAGTGCGGCGCAGGACGAGAAGAACGAGCTTACCGGTATTCTCGGTCGGATCTTTATCAGCGACCAGGGTATTCAAGGACCAAACGCCCCCACTGTTAATCCATTTGTCCGATCGGGCAAAGGCCTGACTTTCGAGATTAATTATTCTCGTACGTTGATTGCGACCCCGATCTTCGCGCTTTCGGGAGAAATTCCGGCTGTCTTCAATCTGGATGAGGATCTTGGTTCGGGTGGCAATGTTGTCCCCTCCGACTATAAACAGATATTCGTCACTCCTGCGGTTCGCCTTAATCTGTTTCCTTCCACCGCAGTTTCCCCGTGGGTGAGTTTCGGGGGAGGCTTTGCGCATTTCACTGAAGGCAATAACTTGAACTACTACGGGACCAATCCCGGTGGTTCGTCAACCTCTGGCGTGCTTCAAGGTGGGGTGGGAATTGACGTGAACCCGTTTCGAGGCCGGTTCAGGCGATTTGGTTTTCGCGGCGAGTTTCGTGACTTCTATTCCGGAACTCCGAATTTGCCATTGGCGGACACCGGAAAGACTCGCCAGAACAATTACCTTGTCGGCGGTGGGCTCATCTGGCATTTCTAGATACGCGGCCCAACGAGCTGATCCGCGATGGAATGACGATCGAATTCATGAGCGGAGGGCTCAGATTGAAACCAAGTGCGGCGATCCATCAATCATGAATCACCCAGAGTCGAAGATTAGGATTGACCTAACCAATGTGGGAAACAGGCTGGTTCGGCTAGGCTCAGGATACCTCGAAGTGTGTTGTCATCTGATATAGTGGGCTTCCAGACCTGCGGATCTCGTGGCGAGGCATTCACGCTCAGCGAGCCCCAGGGGGAGCACTTATATGGCAGGAAAAAGTCTTAATCGAGTTCAACTGATCGGCAATCTTGGCAAGGATCCTGAAATTAAATACACGCCGCAGGGCACACCCGTGGCTAAGCTGACGATCGCCACGAATGAGCGGTTCAAGGACAAGGCTGGCGAATGGCAGGATCGCACGGAATGGCATAACGTCGTTCTCTGGCAGCGGCTTGCCGAAATCGCAGGAGAGTATCTGAAGAAGGGCGGCAAGGTTTACATTGAAGGCCGCCTGCAGACTCGTTCCTGGGACGACAAGACCAGCGGCCAAAAGAAATACATGACAGAAGTGGTCGCCAGTGACTTGATCCTGCTCGGTGGACGCGGCGAAGGCGGCGGAGAATTCAGCGGAAGCTCAAAGAGCGCCTCGGCGGGAGGCGGCAACAATTTCGACCAGAGGATGCCTGAACCGGAGCACGCTGGCGCTGGATCAGGGCCGATCACGGATGAGGACATTCCGTTCTAGTTGGTTCCAGCAATGTAAAATCTTGCAAGATTAGAGTCTCCTAAACGCCTTCGGATACGAAGGCATTGGAAGCCTTGCTTTAACTAGTGCGCTGCGCCTGCTGGACCCTTCCTTATTGCTTTCTTCAGCGCAAAGACAATCGGCACACAGGCAAAGCACATCAGGGCCATGTAGCGGAAGTCGTCAACGTAAGCCCAGAGGCGCGCCTGCCCGGTGAGAGCCTGATTGAGTAATCCGTAGGTTTGGTTCACTGCGGTAACCGAGGAAGCTCCGTGTGCGCTCAAATACTGCTCGATTCCCTGGATTGAACCGTGAACTGTCACCCGACCTGGATCCAGCGAAGCGGCCAGTTCGTTGCGGTGAACCTGCTCGTGGCGCGAGACGATGGTGTTGACGACTGAAATTCCGATGCTGCCTCCGATGTTGCGGAGGAGGTTATACAAACCACTGGCGTTGCCGATTTCTTCGTTCTTCAGAAACGCCATTGAGGTTGTGGAGAGCGGGACGAACACGCAGCCCGAGCCAAAACCGCTGATCAGAATCGCCCACAAAAAAGTCCACTGACCAATCGAAAGATTGACCTCGCCAAACCATAAACTGGCGGCGCCGAACAGAGAGAAGCCAAAGGCGATCAGCCATCGATTATCCAGTTTGGCGGTCAGATATCCAATGATCGGCATGGCCAGAATCGCTCCGATCCCGCGTGGACTCACGGCCCACCCCGCCGCCAGCGCCGTGTATCCCATCAACTCCTGATAAAAAAGGGGCAGCAAAGTAACGAGTCCATAGATCGCGGCGCCGAACAAGCCAATCAGCAAACATCCAATGGCGAAGTTGCGATGGCGGAAGACGCGCAGATCCACCAGAGGCTGTTTGTGGCGGAATTCGTGAATGAGAAATGCTACGAAACTGATCACCAGAATCGTCGCTGCCCAACGAATCCACGTGGCGCCAAACCAATCGTCTTCCTGCCCTTTGTCGAGGATGATTTGCAAACACCCTAGCCATACAGCCAGAAGGCCGAGTCCGATGCCATCAAATTTGCCGGGATGGGCATCCTTAATGTAAGGAGGATCGACCACGTAGCGGGAAATCATGAAAATGGCGAAAACTCCAATCGGAATGTTGATATAAAACGCCCATCGCCAGGAATAGGTATCAGTGAGCCAGCCTCCGAGTGTTGGGCCGAGAACGGGCGCCACGACAACTCCCAGAGCGAAGACGGCCATGGCCGCGCCTCGTTTTTCCGGAGGAAATGTTTCGAGCAGAATCGATTGAGAGAGAGGCTGCAAGGCGCCTCCGCCTGCGCCCTGCACCGCCCGCGCAATCAGAATTAAAGCCAGCCCGGTGGCAGCTCCGCAAGCGAATGAGGAGACGGTGAAGATTACAATGCACGCAATGAGAAATCTTTTACGACCAAAGCGTAGAGAGAACCAGGAACTTGCGGGCAAGATAATTGCGTTTGCCACCAGGTAGCTGGTCAGCACCCACGTAGCCTCGTCGTTGGTGGCTGACAGGCTTCCAGCGATGTACGGCAGAGCGACAGCTGCAATGGAAGTATCGAGAACTTCCATGAAAGTCGCCAGCATCACGGCGACTGCGACTAACCATGGATTCCCCGCTGGGGCAGGACCGCTGTTCGCCGGTTGTGGAGTCATTCTTTCTGCCCCGCGCCTCAGGTGCAACGATCATGTACAGATGCGACGACACCTGCGAAGGTTTCAAGCTTGTTCGGATAGTGTGTTTGACTCGCGGCAACAGCGGGCTCCGACTTCGTCTATGATGTCCAGCGGAGAAAATTTATGCCCCAAGATTTAGCCGATAAGACCTGCGTACCGTGCCGCGGCGGGGTTCCGCCAGTCAAAGGAAAAGAATTGGAAGACTTGCACAGGCTCGTACCCAAATGGGAGGTAGTCGACGAGCATCATTTGACGCGGCAATATAAATTTTCTGATTTTGCGCAGGCGTTGCAGTTGGTCAATCGCATTGGAGCGCTGGCGGAAGAACAGGGTCATCATCCTGATATTTTTCTGGCATGGGGAAAAGTTGAAGTGAAGCTTTGGACGCATAAGGTCGATGGCCTCACCGAGAGTGATTTCATAATGGCGGCGAAGATTGAACGCCTCCAAGCTTGAAAACATCAGGGTTTCAAGCAGCCCGTTTAAGAACTCAAGCTTTCGTCGGCGTCTCCGGATCCGGCTGCTCCCTTCTCGCTCGCAGTGAGAGCGCCCATAACCCGGCAGGAATTAGCATGACAACTCCCGTACCGGTCGCAACCACGCGAGCCGAAACTCCGGAATCAAGAAGACGTCCACACAAGTAAGCCCCTGCAGCAATCGTAAGCATGCAGAGGCCCAAGTCGGCGGCGAAGACGCGGCCGCGGAAGCGGTCGTCGGTATGAAGCTGAAGCAGAGTTGTCGAGAACACCCAGACGGTTGATCCCCCAGCGTGAGCAAGCATGGCGCAGGCGCAGGCCATCCACACCGTGCGGGCGCTTCCGAGAATTCCATATCCGGTCGCAATGGTGAGGTAGCCGAACAGAATTCCGAGTTGAAGCCTGCGGTCGCTGCGTCCCGCCCAGCGGGCAGCAATCAGCGGGCCCGCGAGCGCTCCTATGCCGCGGCCACCGAGCAGGATGCTCATTCCCAGCATCGCCCCGCGGGCGGCATCGACATTGCGCCAGTGGACCGCGAACTCGTGCGCACCCATGACCGTGAAGATCACCCAGCTTGGGCCAATCATGAGTTCACCAGCCTTCGCGAAAACCGTAGGCAGTATCGTGCGATGATTCCGTACGTAGCGAATGCCTTCGAGTGCAGGAGAAAAATCGATCAGGTCGCGCGGACGCAGTGGGGCCGCCGCCTCGGCGTGGGGCTCCGAGAAGTGCATCCCCCCAATAAGAACCGCTGAGATCAGAAATGACAGCGCGTTCAGGACAAACACAGCGTCTCTTCCAAAAAAAGCGGCGACTATTCCGCCGACCGAAGCACCAATCAACAAATTCACCGACCATGTGGCCGAAGACAGGGTGTTGGCAATCAGGATTTCTCCTTTAGCCGCGATGTTAGGGATTACAGCGCTGCGTGCCGGTTCGAAGAAGGCAGCCATCATGGTCTCCGCCAGCAGCAACGGGTAGACAAGCCATACCATGGAGGCCGAGCGCACCAGTAGCATGGCGAGAACTACAACCACGCGTACCAGGTCCGCGGCGATCATGACGTGCTTGCGGCGTAAGCGATCATTCACTACGCCGGCAGTTGGGCCGATAAACGTTTGCGGCAGAACCTGCAGGATCAGCGCGAGAGCGACCGAACTGGCGTGACCGGTCAACTGCAAAAGCAGCGTGTAGATGGAGAGGGTATAGAACCAATCACCAATCTCGCTCACAATTTGCGCTAGCCAGAGCCGCCGGAAATTGTGGTTGCGGCTCACCAGACGCAGGTAGGAGGCGAGCGAGATCGACGGAGCTGCCTGCTCAGGTTGGGGATCCATGTGAAATGGTAGGGTAGCAAAAAGTGAGCTTCGGCTTTCGGTTTTCCGAGCTGTCACTGAAATGGGGACCTCAGAAATCGCCTCGGGTTGACTCTGTTTCGGAGCCAGCCTTAAGATGCACGCTGCCATTTCCGCTAACCGAACTGTGCTTCAACCGTCCGAGGTCTCGAGGAGTCGATTGATGAAACGAGCTTTGTGTTTGCGCATTCTCACGGTCATTCTCTTCGCCAGCTTTGCCTTCGCGCAGAGCGATGAAATCGTTCCGAATGAGAATCTCGTGGTCGAAGGAATTCCGAAGATTCCGGCTTCTCTAGCCGAAGTTGTTGGGCGCTACAACGAGTTTCGTTCCGCCAGCTTTACCAGTTGGCATCCCGAACGGCGCGAGATGTTGATCACAACACGCTTCGGCGACACGGCACAGGTGCACCAGGTAAAGCTCCCAGGCGGAGCGCGCACGCAATTGACGTTCTATCCGGACAGAGTTGCTTATGCCCTCTACGAGCCAGTCCACGGCGATTCTTTCCTGTTTCTGAAGGATGTGGGCGGCGGCGAATTTTTTCAGATTTACCGTTATGACCTTGCCACGGGTGACGTGACTCGCTTGACTGACGGCAAGTCGCGCAATGTGGATCCGCGATGGTCGTATCAGGGCGACCGCATCGCTTACGGCTCCACGAAGCGCAACGGCAACGATGTTGATATCTGGGTGGTGAATGCCAACGATCCCACCAGCGCGCGCATGGTCTCGCAATTTGAAGGGGGTGGATGGAGTGTCTCTGACTGGTCGCCCGACGGAAAACAGTTGCTGGTTGCGAACTACGTATCGGCGGCTGAAAGCTATGTGTGGTTAGTGGATGTTACTTCAGGCAAAAAAGAGTTACTGACTCCGAAGCCTGGCGCAGAAACCGCAGCGTACAGCAACGCTCGGTTTTCGAAGGACGGCAAAAGCGTTTACCTAACCAGCGATCAGGACTCAGAATTCCAGCGCTTGGCCAACCTCGATTTGGCGAGCCGAAAGACCACGGTACTGACTCCTTCGCTTAACTGGGATGTAGGCGAGTTCGACCTTTCCAAAGACGGCCGTTGGATCGCGTTCGAAGCCAACGAGGATGGCATAAGCGTCTTGCATGTGCTGGACACGAAAACCAATCAGGAAGTGTCCGTGCCGAAGATACCGGTGGGCGTTATTGGCGGCTTGGAATGGCGTAAGAACAGCCGTGAACTTGGTTTCTCGCTGAGCACAGCAATCCAACCCTATGATGCATATTCACTGGACATGGCCTCGGGCAAGATTGACCGCTGGACGTTCAGCGAGACTGGCGGCCTGAACACCTCGAGCTTTGCACAACCCCAATTAATTCACTGGAAATCATGGGACGTCCGATCCATCTCGGCTTTTCTCTACAAGCCAGGCACGAAGTTCCCAGGCAAACGGCCAGTAATCATCGACATTCACGGTGGGCCCGAAGGCCAAGTCCGCCCAGATTTTCTTGGACATGACAACTATTACATCAACGAACTTGGCGTCGCGATTATCTATCCCAATGTTCGGGGATCGACCGGATACGGCAAGACGTTCCAGAAGCTCGACAATGGATTCCTGCGCGAGGGATCCTATAAGGACATTAATTCCTTGCTGGACTGGATCCAGACACAGCCCGACCTCGATTCGAGCAAAGTTATGATTACCGGCGGCAGCTATGGTGGATTCATGACGTTGGCGGTCGCGACAAACTACAACGACAGAATTTGCTGCTCGGTGGATGTAGTGGGACCGTCGAACCTTGTAACTTTCCTGGAACACACATCCGGCTATCGGCAGGACTTGCGGCGTGTGGAGTATGGGGATGAACGCGATCCTAAGATGCGCGAATTCCTTGAGCGCATTGCGCCGGCTAACAATGCAAAAAACATCACCAAGCCGCTGTTCGTTATTGCCGGGCAGAATGATCCGAGAGTACCTGCAAGCGAATCGGCGCAGATGGTGCAAGTCGTGCGCAAGAACGGCACGCCGGTGTGGTGGCTGTTAGGCAAAGATGAAGGGCACGGGTTTGGAAAAAAGAAAAACCGGGACTACCAGTTCTATGCAACCGTAACTTTTGTGAAGGAGTACTTGCTGAAATAGATGACAAATGCATGTCATCCCAAGCGAAGCGCGGGATCTTGGTCTTGGTTTACGCTACTAGCGTTGCGAGCCATACGGAGACCGGCGTCTGACCGTATCGATTGGTCACAGCTGGCTCGTTGCGCGATGGTCATTTTGCGGCCGCAGTTTGATCTTGAGATCTTCAGCAATCTGCTTACCGTGGAAGCGCCCATTCTCGATGAAGATTTCGTTGGTACGCGATCCCGCCACAATTACGCCGGCAACATAGATGCCCGCCACATTGCTTTCAAGAGAAACCGGGTCGCAGACCGGACGATGCTGTTCTGCTGAGAGTTCGATTCCCATGCTGCGCAGAAAATCATAGTCTGGGTGATATCCGATCAGGGCTAATACAAAATCATTTTTCAGACGAATAGGACCACGAGGCGTATGGATCACTACATGGTCCACGCCAATTTCCTGAACCGTGCTTTCGAAATAAGCCTCAATCTCGTTGTTCTTTATACGGTTCTCCAAATCGGGCTTGATCCAGTATTTAACGTGATGATGGAGTTGCGTGCCGCGATAAACCAAAGTTACACGCGCACCATGACGCCATAGATCGAGCGCCGCAATGGCTGCGGAATTCTTGCCGCCGATCACCAGTACGTCCGTGTCGAAGTAGGGGTGTGCATCTCCGTAATAGTGCGAAACCTTGGGCAGATCTTCGCCGGGGATGCAAAGTTGATTCGCCAGGTCGTAGTAGCCAGTCGAGACGATTACCTTGCGAGTGTGATAGTCGTGGGGACGGCCGGCGCGGTCGGTGGCCGTGATGCTGAAGTCCCCATCTTGCCCGTTGACCGTCTTGACCCACTCATACTGTCGAATGTCGAGATGGTAATGCTCCGAAACTTTGCGGTAGTACTCCAGGGCTTCTTCGCGAGTAGGCTTTTGCCGGGCTGTGGTAAATGGAATATCCCCGATTTCCAGCAACTCCGGAGTGGTAAAGAACGACATATTGGCAGGATAGTGGTAAAGCGAATTTACCAGGCAGCCTTTGTCCAGAATGATGACTCGAACGCCGATTTTCTGGGCTTCGATTGCACAGGCAAGTCCTGTGGGTCCGGCTCCGATCACGAGCACGTCTGTGCGCTGCTCGGGGTGGGATACCGCCTTTACCTGGGGCAGAGTCTCGACGTCTTCGGCAGTGAGAAAGTCGGGCATCGATTCCTTGGCTAATATCTCCACAAATGCGAGATGCGCTAGATCAGAGACCGATGATTCTAGCATGCGAGACGAGGGTTTTCCGTTTCGCTCACCGCTTGACGTGAGCCAAATCACAGTTCGATGTGCGCTCCGCGCTATAATCTCCCGTTGCGCCATTCATATCAGTCACTCTTACCTAGGACACACTATGCCAACCTCAACCGAACCGGCAACCCGCATGCGCACTGAATCAGACAGCATGGGACAGATCGAAGTCCCGGAGAATGTTTATTGGGGAGCGCAGACTCAAAGATCACTTCTGCATTTCAACATCGGGCGCGATACCATGCCGCCGGAATTGATCCGGGCCTTTGGCATTCTGAAGAAGGCCTGTGCACTGGTGAACCAGGACTTGGGAAAATTGCCGGCGGAGAAAGCCAAACTCATCGCGCAAGCGGCCGACGAAGTGATTGCCGGCAAGCTGAACGACCAGTTTCCTCTGCGAATATGGCAGACGGGCAGCGGCACGCAGACCAATATGAACGTGAACGAGGTCATCTCGAACCGCGCTATTGAAATTGCGGGCGGTAAGAGAGGATCGAAGAAGCCCATTCATCCCAACGATGATGTGAACATGTCTCAGTCGTCGAATGACACATTTCCAGCGGCGATGCACATAGCGGCTGCGGACAGGGTGAAGAACACGCTGATTCCCGCCATCCGAAGCGTGCACGATGCAATCGCCGCCAAGGCGAAGGAGTTCGACGATGTAGTCAAGATAGGGCGTACGCACTTGCAGGATGCCGTACCGTTGACTTTCGGGCAGGAGTTTGGCGGGTGGGCCAGCTTGCTGCAACGCGATATCAAGCGTTTAGAGCAAGCGCTGGACGGCCTTTACGATTTGGCGATTGGCGGAACAGCAGTGGGGACGGGGCTTAACACTCACCCGGAATTTGCGGAACGCGCTGCCAAAAAAATTGCCGAGTTAACTGGTCTTCCATTCCGCTCGCACGGCAATAAGTTTGCGGCTCTTTCGGCGCACGACGAGATCGTCTTTGCCCAAGGAGCCATGGAAACGCTGGCGGCATCGCTGATGAAAATTTCGAACGACATCCGCTGGCTGGCTTCTGGGCCGCGCTGCGGACTGGGCGAGCTTTCCATCCCGGAAAACGAACCGGGGTCGTCGATCATGCCGGGGAAAGTGAACCCCACGCAATGCGAGGCAATGACCATGGTCTGCGTACAGGTTCACGGCGCGACTGCAGCGGTCGGATTCGCAGGATCGCAGGGCAACTTCGAGCTCAACGTATACAAGCCGGTGATCATTTACAACTTCCTGCACTCGGTCACGTTAATTGCGGACGCCTGCCATGGCTACGTTGAATACATGATCAAGGGCATCGAGGTGGATCGCGCTAAGGTTGACTGGTATGTGAAAAATTCACTCATGCTGGTCACGGCGCTCGCGCCGAAAGTGGGATATGACAATGCTGCCAAGATCGCCCATACCGCACACGTGGAACATAGCAGCTTGCGCGAAGCGGCAGTGAAACTGGGGCATCTTACCGGCGAAGAATTTGATCAACTGGTAAAGCCGGAGAAGATGACGCGACCTTGAATTGAGACGCGTTATTGGTCCACCAGTTCTAGTGCTTCGCTAACAACGGGTTCCGTTTGTTTCTTGGGCGTGGTCGTAATGACTACGACGCTCACCAGCACCAGCAGCGTTCCCGCGATCGTGCGCGGTCCGAGCAACTCCCCGCCCAAAGCGTATCCCAATAGAACCGCGACCACCGGATTTACATAAGCATATGTCCCAACTTTCGTTGGGGATTCGTGGTGGATGAGCCATACGTAGGCAGTAAAGGCGACGATCGAGCCAGCGACGATCAAATAGACCAATGCCAACCACGCTCGCGAAGAAACTGCCCCAAAATGAAATCCTCTAAACTCTCCCAAAATAGCGGCTGCGATGATGAGCAGAATTCCTCCCGCGAGCATCTGGGCGCCGGAACTCATGACTTTCGATTCGGGCAGCGACAATTTGCGCGTGAGAATCGAAGCTAGGGACCAGCTCATTGCCGCAACGACCAGGGCGATGGCTCCGGAAGTATCGATGGCCGTGTCAGAAAAACGCGCGGCGCGGCTGACAAGAACGACAACACCGGCTATGCCGGTCAATAGCGCGAACGCCAGTCGCAAAGTCAGCTTCTGCGTGCGCAGGAAAACGATTTCGGCGAGGGCCATGAATACCGGAATCATCGCCATCATCACCGCTGCGATTCCCGACGGTACACGCTTCTCCGCCCAGAAGAGTAGTCCGTAATCGAGGACGAATATGAGGACAGCCAGAAGCGCAGCTGCGGCCCACTCCGGGAAGCTTGGCAAGGAAGTACCTTGCGCGCGCATCCATGCACAAAGCACGATTCCAGCGACGAAGAATCGAATTCCAGCGAGGAGAAACGGCGGAACTTCCTGAACGCCGATACGAATCGCGAGAAAGGTGGATCCCCAAACTATGTAAATGATGCCAAACGCCAGAAGCGTCTTCCAGCGGGGCGGTCGAACTGGTTCCACTTGAGGCATGGTGGATAAGCCGCAAGGCGAATTGCCTATGGCTTTAGATCAGAGGCTGCACTCACAAGGCCCAGACTTTACGATGATTTTTTTTAATCGCATGGATCGGAAGCCTTGGTTTTAGCGGACGAAGAGTGCTTACATCGCGTCAGACGTGGATTTACTTCTTTAGGAGGCTGGTATGACTGCCGGCACATTGCCATCGGCCTTCCGTAAATACCCATGTATCAGTGAATCGGCCAAAGTGCTCGTAAGGCTTTGCCTGATAGGTGCCCTTGGTGTGATAGATTCCGACAACGACGGCGGAATCGCCGTACATACTGACTTTGACATCCTGGATCGTAAGCATCGTGGGCTTGAACTGCGGATCTTTGATATCAGCCAGAAATTTGGCCTTGTCACTGACTTCGCCATCCCATTCGGTGTTGACGAAGGCTGAGGAGAGCAACCCATCGAGCGCGCGGGCGTCACGATTCACCTGCGCCTCGTTCCACATGTGCTCCATTACCACCAGCTTGTTTTCCTGAGAATCGTCTTTAACTTTTTGGGCACCGGCGAGTGCCGTTGCAAAAAGACCCAACAGGAGGCAGTAGCATGTGGCTCGCACCATGGTCTTGCTCGTCCGGCTCATCCCCACGTGAGGCAGACACATCTGAAAGATAACAATTTGAGCCCACACAAGTCTTGAAAATAGACTACCGGGAAGTTACGAACGTCACGCAGAGTGGGACAGCCTGACGCGGGAGGCTCAAGATTAAAACGCCCAGCGCAGCAAGGCAGCTCCTACCGTGAATCCAGCGCCGACGGAGGCCATCAGCACCAGACTCCCTTTCTTCAACTTTCCATCCTCGATGGCGGTGTTCATGGCCAAGGGAATCGTGCCGGCAGTAGTGTTGCCATAGCGCTCGATATTCACAATCACGCTTTCCGGACGAAGCCCCAGCCGCTCGGCAGTGGCATTGATAATGCGTAAATTGGCCTGATGCGGGATGAAGGCATCGATATCTGAACCTTTGAGGCCATTACGTTCAAGAAGTTTCAGGCACGCCTCCGTCTGTTTGCGTACCGCGAACTTGAAAACCTGCTGGCCATCCTGGTGGACATAGTGCATTTTCTGGTCAACGGTTTCACGGGACGTAGGATTTAAGCTCCCGCCGCCCGGCATGTAGAGAAAACAACCACCCGAGCCGTCGATTTCATGAACAAAATCTATCAACCCGACAGAGTCGTCTTCGGCTGGCTCCAGAATCACGGCGCCGGCGCCATCTCCGAAAATTACGCAGGTGGCGCGGTCGGTGTAATCGATGATGGAAGACATCACGTCTGCCCCGATGACAAGCACCCGCTTGTGCGTTCCGGCTGCGATAAATTGTGCTCCAGTCTGCACCGCGTAAATAAACGCGGAGCAGGCGCCGGAAAGATCGAATCCCCAAACCCCGGTGGCGCCAAGCTTATGCTGCACGAGGCATGCGGTAGACGGAAAAAACATATCAGGCGTGACTGTGCCTACAATGATGGCGTCGACGTCGGATGGAGACAATTTAAGCTGAGCGAGCGCTTTCTTGGCGGCTTCTACCGCCAGGTCACTGGTGGCGACGCCTTTCTCAACAATATGACGTTCGCGAATTCCGACGCGAGCCAGAATCCACTCATTGTTAGTGTCGACCATTTTCTCGAGGTCGGCATTGGTGAGAAGACGAGGCGGAACATAGGTGCCGAGGGCACTTATCTTCGCTCTGACGCGCCGGGGTTGGGTCAGTTCGGTCAATTAGGGCTCCTGATGAAATGAACCCGTATTTTGAACGATTGAGGGCGGAATGTCTAACTCGGGCCGGTGGCATGGGTGGTTCAATGCGAATCGATGAAGCCGGGAGTCGATTTGGAGCGTGTTGTGGCCCGCTTGGGTGATCAGGCAGCAGCGCGCTCTTTTTCGTGCTCCATCCACTCGCGGATGAAATTCGGGCAGGCGAGGATTCCGAAATCGCGGCCCTCCCCGCCAACGAGATACAGCAGCGCCACGCGATCCACTTCTTGCAAATCCCCTAGATTGAGCAGCGGCCATAAGGAGCAATCCAGGGCGGAAGCGACAAGTTGGTCCAGGTAGGCCAGATGGCCCTGAGACAACGAGCCAGCAACCCGTATGGTGACACTTGGAGAGACTGCCTTGGCGGGACGATTGCGCATGCCTTGAACCTCGGTATTTTGTATTTAAAGAAGCGGCTACCTAGTTGGACGCGGTTGGAGGGCTCTTCTTGCGCAAAGAGTTGTAAAGGATGTGTAAAGGTTGGTTCGTTGGGAAGGAATAAGCCAGGCACCGGCGATCCACTGCACACGCAAGAGCCCGTTACCGTTGCTTCCTTCCGGACCTGGCGGGGTTGGCGAGAGTACGTCGCGTGAGACCGATGCCTGACTTAAATCATTCTAGCAAACTTGACTCCGAATTCCGTCGGACTGCAGTCCGGAAGCGCGATCGGGCAAAAGGCTGGTGACTTTCGATGCAAGAAAAGGAAAGGAAAAGCTTCCTTCTAAGTGGATTCTATCGAACAATAGAATGCACTTCGCAGAAGCTCTATAACCCTCCATGCCTTCGTCCGTTCAGAAACTCGATGTCATACCAGTCTCGCAAGCGATTAATAAGTATTTCGAGCTGTCTTTATATCTGCTTGTGCTGATGGGATTTGGAACTCTAGCCAGCACTGGCGGACTGGACCTTCCGAGCGTCGTGCTGGTGGGTATCGCTTTGGCCTTTCGCGGGTATTTGTTAGCGGAGCGCCGCCGAATCGTAATCTCGGAGCGATTCACCACGCCGCTGACGATCGCTTATTTTGTTTTCTATGCCGGCGATTATTTCTTGCTCTCGCGCGCATTTCTGGCGGCCACCGTGCACCTGGTGCTGTTCGCAGTAGTCGTTCGAACCTTTTCTTTGCGGCGCGATCGCGACTACACGATGCTGGCGATATTGGCTTTTTTGATGGTCCTGGCGTCAGCAGTGCTCACTGTGGATAGCGTTTTTCTATTCTTTTTCGCCGGTTTCATGCTGATGGCGGTGGCCACCTTCATTTTGATGGAAATGCGGCGGTCGGGAAGAGCGGCAGAGTTTCAGGCTCGACACTCCAGCGATGCTCACGAACACCGCCATTTGGCGTTCTCGCTCGCCCGTGTTACGCCAGGATTAGTCATGATGATCCTAGTGGGTGCAGCCGCTGTGTTTTTCCTGATGCCCCGTATGTCTGCCGGATACCTGGGCGGTTATAACTACGGCACAGATTTGTCTATTGGGTTCAGCGATCAAGTGCAGCTAGGACGGATTGGACAGATTCAGCAATCCAACGCCGTCGTCATGCATATACAGATCGATGGGGATAAGCTCGGGCGATACCCGCTGCACTGGCGGGGCGTGTCTCTGGCGAATTTCGATGGGAAGAACTGGTCAAATCCGCGTGGCCGATATGGCCTTCAACCTGAGGCGGACGGATCTTTCTCGATCCCTCCGTTTGCCCAGGGAATGGCTCGTCTATCCGGCCCGGGAAGCGCACTTCCTACGCCGCATCTGATCCACTACCACGTTTTGCTGGAGCCGATTGGGACGAGCGTGTTTTTCCTAGCTCCGTGGGGCAGACGGGTCACCGGCGCTTATCGCGCTTTGACGGTAGACGCGGGGGGCGCAGTTTATGACATCGACGATCAGCACGTGATAAACGCCTATCAGGCGGACTCCGATATCAGCAGACCCTCTGCCACAGAACTTCGAGGCGCCGGGGACTCGCTTACGGCTTATGCCTTGCAGTATGTGCAATTGCCTACGCTAGATCCCCGGATTCCGCGACTGGCCGCGCAAGTTTCAGGCTCTGCATCCAATAGCTTCGATAAGGCTGTCGCGCTGGAAACCTATTTGAAAACGCACTATGGGTACACGCTGCAATTGCTGCGCTCCCCGGTTGCCGATCCGTTGGCGAATTTCCTGTTCGAGCGCAAACAGGGGCACTGCGAATATTTCGCTTCTTCCATGGCTGTGATGTTGCGTACGCTACACATTCCCGCTCGTGTGGTAAATGGCTTTCGCAGCGATGAATTTAACGATGTCACGAGCACTTATGTGATTCGCGCCAAGAATGCACATTCCTGGGTGGAAGCATATTTCCCCGGCTTTGGATGGATCACCTTCGATCCCACCCCGGGAGGGGAGGTTGGAATCCCAGAAGGTTGGGATCGTGCCATGCTTTACCTAGACGCTGCGCAGTCGTTCTGGCGGGAGTGGGTCATCAGTTATGACTCTTCGCATCAATACATTCTGGAAAAAGCAACCCTCAACGAAACCCGGAATTCCTGGGAGCGGACTCGAAACTGGGTAAGGCTACAGTATGCGCGTCTGATGAAGTGGACGCGGTCAGGCCAGAGCGGCGCGCAGAAATCACCGGCGAAGTGGTTGGGAGGCTGCATCGCCGTTATAGTGCTTTTACTTTCGCTCGGGAACATCGGCCGAATCGCCCGCATGATCCGGGTTTTACGGCTTCAGAAACATCCCGAACGATCGCCCCACCTAGCCGCCTCGATGTGGTACGAGCGCATGGCTCGTCATCTGGCGCGACGGCGGGGGGTAAAAAAAGCAGCGACACAAACCGCTCAGGAATTTGTGCGCAACATCGAAGATGAGCAGTTACGGGCACGGGTTCGTCGATTTACTGATGTCTACGAATCGGCTCGCTTTGGCAACTCTCCTGAAGATGCGAGACGGCTGCCTGAGTTATACGAAGAAGTGGAACTGGCGGTCGAGAAGTAGTAGCGCCACACATGAGTCTGTGGCCGAAATGCTGTCGCAAAGGGAAAGAGACGCTGAAACCGTTTCAACCGCGGTCACACACCCATAGATGGAAGGGTTGGACGCCTCTGAAGTCCGCCCGAAGTTCCCGGAATCGTTGCAAATAGGCGAATCCGATTCTTACTTTCGACCCGGGCTCTAGTAGTTCCCAGGTGAGCCGGAGCGCGCTATAATCCCGGCTATGCCTCCTGCACCCGGCGCCACCAAAGCCGTCGGCATGGTTCCCGACGAGATGAAGTCCGAACCTAAATCCAAAGGCCTCACTACACCTCGCAAGAAGAAGCCGAAAGAATTGGCCGTCATTACCGAGTGCTGTACCGGATGCGCTGGCTCGCCTGCGTGTGTGGAGTACTGTCCTGTCGAAGACTGTATGTTCTGGGTTGCCGATGAAGACAGCACACCCTTCGGGCGCATTGCAGTGGACCCGATCTTATGCATCGGCTGCAAGAAGTGCCTCAGCAAGGGTCCTGATGGTTGCTTCCTCGACGGTTGTCCATGGGACGCGATCGTTATGGTGGAAACCACAGAAGTAGAAAAAGAAGTGGGACCGATGGCAATCTAGCTATCAGCCTTCAGCTAACAGCTAGAAACTCTCAATACCACCCGCCCATGGGACTTCCATTTTTCGTTGATACGCGAGGTCGCTCGATCCTGTTAACTGAAAGCTGACAGCTGCGAGCTACCTTGCTCTAGCCCGAATCGCCTTCTCCGTCTGTATTGCCTGCTGCCGCACGTCATTAGAGTTATCCGGAAGATCACGTTCGTAGGGAAGTACGGCGGGAAGATCGTCAGTCTGGCCAATCAGGTAGAGAGCCCGCAATGCTTCCCAAACTTGCTCGGTCGATGGATCGACTATGGCGACTTCCGCGCCGGCCCCGACATTTGCTCCGGTACCCGCGACGGATCGGATTCTTCCAGGGATGGGTGAGCGGATTTCCAGTGTTCCGCTTCCACTCCGCATCCTGGCGATCAATCCGTTCTGATGTATCGCTGTCCCGGGCCGGTCGGCGTCGACAATAGTGCCGGATTGCGGAGAAGGAATATGTGCCGGTTGCAGAAGTGCCACGATTTGCTGTCGGCCGCTTGCGTCCCCAAAACGCACTAGCGACAGCGCCGCGTTACCACGCACCATGGGCGAAGGATCGTTCAGCATGTGAAGCAGGGCATCGTGAAAGCCTGCGCCAGTTGCGTCCTGTCCCATAACCCACGCATCGGTGTTTCGAACTTCTTCCACCGGATCGGCCGCCAGACTGACCAGAGCGGGATACCATTGCCTGACGTTTCCATCGTGCCGCGTTATCCGCTCGCCCACCTGCACCAGCGCCTGCTGGATGTGCCGGGGCTTTTTCGAGTCGTGTAGATAGTCATTTAACTGCTGGTCCGTAAGCTTCCGTCCAAACCAGGTATTCCACCAGAATAGAAAAGGCATCAGGCAGATCAGCCACGCGACCAGAAAGAAGAGAAGCTTCTGGGTGCGGGACATGCCGGGCTTACGGCTGGGCACTTCAATTTGAGAAGGGGAGGCCATCAAGCAACTGAAATCATTTCAAAATCGCTACTCCACCACATCCGCGTCGAGCACGCGATCCTGTTCCAGATAATGCGACACCGCATATTGTGCCAGAAGCGGCGTCTGCAGCCGGATTTCAGCCCCAATCCATTCACCTTTCCCATAGGGCTCGTTCGACTTGTGACTGGAACTAACACTGCTGCCGAACTGCGGGCCGAAGCTGGCACTCTGAATCTGATCGAACTGGCGAATCTGGCGCCACGCCTCTTCGCCAGCGGTTCCGGACACATCGATCTTCAATCGCACAATCGACATAGATCAAAATTTTAACCACCGACCGCAGAACAAGTCGTTTTCTTCCGTGCCTACAGTGTGGAATCCTAGCTGTGCGGAAACCAGCGGTACAGCATGAAATAAACCAGCACGCCAGTTACGCTCACATACATCCACAGCGGCCAGGTCCACCGCGCAATCGCCCTATGCTTGTCGTAGCGAGCGCGCAAACCTCGACTTAGAGTGACGATCACCATCGGCACAATCACGATAGCCAACGTCACGTGAGGGATCAACACCAGAAGATAAATTGTCTTCCACACGCCTTGGCCGAGAAAATGGATGTCGCCAACGTGAACATGGAAATACACATAGCACGCTAGAAACAGTGCGGAGGAAGCCACTGCCGCGATCATGCAAGCGCGGTGCGCGGCAATTTTTCCGCGCATAATCAGGCTGCGACCCACCAACAGCAACGCCGCGCTGGTTCCGTTTAGACTTGCAATTAAGCCTGGATAGAAGGCGTATTGCTCTGCAATCACGCGGCCGGCCTCGTGGTGCGCCGGTTTGCCATCAGAAGCGCAACTCCAAACATCACCAGCGAAAACAGCAAAAGTGTTGCCATCGCCGAAGGCAACGGGAACGGACTCTCCATCTCAGGGTATAGAAGGGATCGGAGAGCCTCTACGCCGTAGGTGAGCGGATTCATATACATCAATGCACGAATCCAGCCCGAGGCCCGCGTGATCGGAAACATAGCGCCCGAAAGCATCCACAACGGAATTAAAAATAGATTGATGATGCCATGGAACGCTTGCGAAGAATCCATAGGCCACGCGATTGCAAATCCCAATGCGGTCAGCGCGAACGAAACTATGAATATGACAATCGACACCAAAAGAAGCTGCAGAACGTTCAGATGCACGCCTGCAAAGGGTGCAAAAATAAGGAAGATCATCCCTTGTAGTGCGGCGAGGGTTGTCCCGCCCAGCACCTTGCCCAGCACAATCGCAGAACGCGGCACCGGAGCGACCAATACGGAAAGGAGAAATCCTTCTTTCCGGTCCTCGATCACCGACATCATCGTAAAAATCGATGTGAAAAGGACGATCATGATCAGCGCGCCCGGATAGAAATAATCCAGATAGTTCTGCTGACCCTGACCTCCGCCGGAACGAAACGATGTACCGAAGCCTGAGCCGATCACCACCCAGAACACCAACGGTGACGCCAATACGCCGACCACGCGCGATTTCTGCCGATAGAATCGCACAATCTCCCGCCACCATAACGTGAAGGCGGGCCGCAACAATCCCGCCGAAGCAGGCAGCGCCGGTCGGGCTAAAACAACGGTTTGTGTAGCCACGAAATCAACTCGCTTTCACTACTGGAGTCTTTGTCGTTGGAGCGACGGTAGTTTTTTTCTTGCCTATCATGCCCGAATCCCGCATTTCCCAATAAGCATTCAAGAAAAAAACGCCCGAAAGTGAGAGCAGGATGAGGCTCATGAACAATCCATCTACGGTGGTGATCATCCCATTCATCAGGGTCCACACAACCCCCAGCAAGGGTAGAACGCCAAGCACGAGAGAAAGAGCAAGCATCATAGAAAGCACATTACCTCCTGTGATCTTCTGTAGTGGATTCCTCTTCGTTTATCTCGCTCCAGAATTTGTGACCGGTGCGCCGAATGAAAACATCCTCAAGCGCAGGTTTACTCACCGAAAGAGCCTCGATCTCCCCGGGAAACGCTTCAACAACTTCCGTCACAAAGCGATGCGCGCCTTCGCGCTCGATTCGCACCTGATTTTCCAAAACCGTGGTGTCGACGTGAAAGCGCGCCCGAATGCGTTCAGCCAGCACACCCGCATCATGGGCTGCATGCAGCAGCACCACGTCGCCACCAATCTCGCTCTTCAGGTCTTCCGGCGTGCCTAGCGCTACCAGATTTCCTTCGTTCATGATGGCCAGACGGTCGCAGCGTTCCGCTTCTTCCATAAGGTGCGTAGTGACAAGCACCGATACGTGCTCTTCATCGCGCAACATCTGGAGATATTGCCAGAGGTCGCGTCGCGCTCCGGGGTCAAGGCCCGTAGTCGGTTCATCTAGCAAGAGGACGCCGGGATGATGAAGCAAGCCTTTGGCTAACTCTATGCGCCGCTGCATTCCACCCGAGAAAGTTTCAACCAGTTCCTTGGCGCGATCGGCAAGGCCCACGCGGGAGAGAATTTCAAAAATCCTCCTCTTCAACGCCGAACCGCGCAACCCATATAAATGACCCTGATGCCACAGGTTTTCGTAGGCAGTGAGTTTGAGATCGACGCTTTGCGCCTGGAATACCACGCCGATGAGCCGGCGTACACGAGCGGGTTCCTGTGCCGCATCGAATCCCATGATGGTTGCGCGTCCGGCGCTGGGAATCATCAACGTGGAGAGAATTCGAAATAGAGTTGTCTTCCCGCTGCCATTCGGTCCCAGCAGTCCAAACAATTCCGCGGGCCGCACATCAAACGATACTCCATTGAGGGCCGTGCGCTGCTCGTAGCGATGCACCAGATTTTGTACGGAAATTACAGAGGCCACGGAAGGCGAAACGACTTCCGGACCGGCATCGGCGAATGCAGCAACTTTAGATGGCAAGAGTTATTCCACGAACCCACTACTAGTTTACGACGGCACGGTGATTAACGCTGGAGGAAATGGACAAAAGCATCAAAATAACCTAAAAGTTGCGACGAATCAGAGCTCAGACTGACTCAGCGGCCGATGCATCGCCTTGCGCAGCCGGCACGCGCTCTTCGAATGCGACGGGGACGTGCCGCCACACTTGAATCGCCAGCACGACTGTGGTCGCCAGCAGGAGGGCCCCCACTTGCACATGCACTACGGTAGAGACAACCATGGGAAGTTCGGGCTGAACCGGGTCACGTCCCCATGCAACTCTGGTCAAAAACGCAATGAACCCCAAGCAAAGCTGTGTGATCAGAAGCGACAGCATGAGGATCGCAGGACGCCTCACAGCTTCAATGCGCGAGTAAACGCTCAGAGCTCGAATTGCCGTCCATGACAACACAAAGGCCACGATCACCGCATGCACCACGTGGGGCCACCAACTCATGCCATGGTGCCGGAACATGCCACCCAGTATCAATTGGACGTAAAGCACGAAGATGGAAAGCCATGTCAGCGTGGTCAGGCTGGGCCGCCGCTGGTCGAATTCTACCCGGGGCTGTTCCTCAACCCATTTGCGCCCGGTGAAAAGTGCGATTGCGACAGCGATGCAGAAGAATGTTTGCGCCACCGTGGCGTGCGCCGTCGAAACCGCTGGCGGTTGAAAGAATAAGACTGTTAGACCACCTAGAATGGCTTGCGCAATTACAGTACAGAACGCCCCTACCGCAAGCCATCGCAACCATCTCCGACGTTCTACCAACAGAGTCCAGATAGCAATCGCCAAAGTTAACGTGACCAGTGTCCCAGCCACCATTCGATGGCTCCACTCGTATCGAACACCGCCGACGAAATGCGGAACTTTCACCAGGTATCCGAACGAGGTTGGCCAGTCGGGAACCGAGAGGCCCGCGTCATTGCTGGTAACTAAAGCTCCTGCTGTAATTACGATGAAAGCTGCGCACGCTGTAAAGACCGCAAAAGCATGGTGCGCACTATTGTATTTTGATGGGATGGCTTTCAGAATAGTCCCCTTGGGTCGGCAGGGGCCGGTCGAATCGCCCTGCCTTTGTAAATGCGGGCCGGCCATTTTTACCCGGCCCGCTTCTTCGAACAGGTGATTTTACTCAGAGCAGGATGCAGAGGCAAGGAAAGATCCGCTGCATTTTTGGCTTGCGCTACTCTGGTCCCTTTACTATTCGGCCGCAGCCTTGAAGCTCTGATCGACCGTCTTGCTGTCTTTGGCGGCCACCGTCACCTTCTGGTCCTGCTCGCCTAACTTCTCGTGCACAAAGGCAATCGTGTAATCGCCAGGGGGCAAGCCTTTGATTTCATATTTCCCACTCTTGTCCGTCACCGCGAAGAATGGGCTCTTCACCACGTTGATGTACATCTTCATCCACGGATGCTGGTTGCACTTTACGGGCAACATGATTTCTTCGCGAGCGAAATTTTTGTCGATCGCGGGTGACAACGGCGGTTGCGATTCGTTCCATTCGCGATTGTCTTTCGGCGTGGGATGAATATTGTGCGTGGTCATATCGTCGTTCTTGATCTCGACGGTCTGCCCTGCCATTACGCCCAGCACGTGCGGATGGTACTTGCAGCCGCTTTGATCCAAAACAACGGCATCCTTCGGTACATCGAAGGTGCGCGATCCCAACCCGTCTTTTACATAGACGAACACATTGGCCAGATCGCCGCCATCAACGACGATATTCTCTGCTTCGTTTGTTCCTTTGCAGGCCGGATCCTGGCTCATGTCGATCTTCGAAGCTTTGGGCGCGGTGCCATCAAATTTCACGGTACCCTTCACCGAGGCGACAGTTGCTGGATCGATCGGGGTCGCCGCCGGCGCCGGAGTCGCTTCCTGTTGGGCCATATTGTTGTTTGATTGCTCCGTATTTTCCTTTTTGTTGCAAGCCGTCAGCAGTAGTAAAGCCCAACAAGCTAACACGCTGACTGCCATCATCCTGAAACTTGCTTTCCTATTCATGATGTCGCCCTTCCTTTGAGAATGTTGATTTGTTTATTTCGTTGTGCCGGCTTTGCTAAACCGACAATTCTACCGCGAACCGCCACTGGCGGCAGGTTGCGACTGCGTCGTTGCCTGCCGGCGATTGCTCGACGGCATGACGCTCGCTGTCTTAGCTTTCGGCATGGACGCGGCAACTTTCCGCTGCTCTTCCGGAGTCAACTGGAAAATGTAATCCGTCAGCAATTTCCGATGATCTCCTTCATAGCCTTGGAAAGAAGGCGGCGTCGGACCGGCGAAGACCCATTGGTTGTCGTGCTGCCTGAATAGTCCCGACGGCATCGAAGTTCCGGGGCTGATGGCCTGCGGATCGGTGATCCAGCGCTCCACCCAATCCGGCTTCAACCGTTCTTTTGCCAGCAAAAAGTTCGGGGCCGTTGCGATTTTGTCGTGCGCCGGATCGCCCGTCGCGTGGCACTTCAAGCACGGTGCCGCGGAACTGGAAAACAAGCTGCGTGCCATATCGTTTTCTTTCGCAGTCAGGACCGGAACGGTCCTCGGGAATGTAGGGAAGAGGTTGCTGCGACAACGCCTGGAAGAACCGCACCAGCTTCCGCAACTCGTTGTCAGAGAACGAGAACGTGGGCATGCGCACTTTCAAGTAGGGACGCACGCCGTTGCGATTCGTGTCAGTAGTGCTTAATGCCGGATTCGACAAGAATTTCCGCAGCCATTCCGGATCAACACGAGCGCCTTCTGTCAACAACTTGGGAGGCAATTGTTCCTGGTTATCCTGATACTGGGGCAATCCCATCAAAATGGTTCGCTGCCCCGGAATGAATTGATGGCAGCCCATGCAGTTATATTTCTTAACAATCCACCAACCTTCCTGAATGTCATGGCGCGCGTCGCCCGGCTTGTATTGATAGCTCGCGGGCAGGGAAGTCTCCTCGCTCCCCATGAGGAATGTTGTCAGGTCGCGTACCTGATCCTTTGTCAGGTGAACGTTGGGCATACGGAGCGCTTCCGTTTCGCTCTTAACTTTGCCTTGATCGTAAATATTTGGCTCGGCTAGCTTGTGTTCGAAAAATCCTTTGTGGTCGTACCAAGAATCTCGTGGCGGGACCATCCGGCAAGCGGGCTAGATCTTCCTTATCTTTGATGGGCTCGGCATCCTTGCCGCCGCGCTGCGCTGTCTCGGTAAACAATGCGAAGTCGAGTCGCTCAATCGGTTTGCTCCCCTCGAAAGTGAGCTCCGTCCCAATACGTCCCTCATCTTCGAAGCCTGCAATCTCATGGCAGCCCGAACAGCCGAAATGCCGCACCCACTTCTTCCCTTCGGCCTTCAGATTCGGATCGTCCATGAATGACGCGTCCGCATAAGATGACGGATCCTGTTTCTTCTGCGTCATCAGGTAGGTTGCGATGTCCTCAGCATCCTCGGGCGAAAGGCGCAGGCTGGGCATCACCGTCATATTCTGAACTTGCAACTCGTGTCCATCGTTGGGACATTGGCTGTCCTCGAGATCAAACTGATAAGGCAGGCCTTTCTTGGCGTAGTCTTCCGGACCAATATCCTTCTTCTCGTACGGGCAATACGGACGCGTGCGCTGGCGTGCGTTATGAATCCAGCGGACAAGGTAATCTAGTTTGCCTTCTCGCCGACTCGCGTCAGGTTTCCGGCAAAAGTCCCACCCTGCACTTGATCGCCCTGGCCAATCGAATGGCAGGCCATGCATCCGCGAGTTTCAAACAACTCTTTCCCGTGTACAGCGTTTCCTGGCTTGTGTGGGGAAGTGGATCTGTAAATCCTCACTGCCATATGTATGCCGAGATAGCCTGGATCTGATGATCGCTCAGCCGGAAATTTGGCATCTTGGTGGTCGGGCGGAAATCTGCCGGCTTCTTCAACCAAACCGGAATCCAGTTCTTATTCAGCTTGAGCCGTGCATCCTTCAGGTTTGGCCCTACCTTCTTCATATCCTGCATAAGGCTATGGGATTGGAAATCGAGTTGCTGCAAACGTCCGTCGAGCTTGCAGTTGGCCACCCTCAGGTCCACAGCCTCGCCGTTCAGCCGGTTCGCTTCTTCGTTGGACTGCGCCGCGTCCGCCTGTTTCATCAGGTATGCGGTCTGCTTCAGGTTGTCCTTCTTCTGCGTCTCGATCTGTTTAATTTGCTGGCCCACGGAATTCAGGTCGTCCGGCTCTTTGCATACCCCTCGTAGCGATCGGAACCCATGCAACCACGATCGCGAAAAAGATCCTTGCCGTCATTGATGGTCTGCCACTGCACGTCCCCACTGGCTACACCATGTCGGCAGCATGGCAATTCTGGCAGCCAGCCTCTGCATTTTCCTTGGGAAACAGCGGCCTCAGCCAGTGCTCGTAGTTTCCATGAGCTTTCTCAATACTCGTGATGGCGCAACCATTGCCTTGATGACACCCGGCGAGCATCCGAACTTTTCCGGGTCGTGGATCCTCAACAAGTCCGGCTCGGGATGGCTTCCGAATGCCTCCGCATCCTCGTCGGGTTTCTTCTCGCCCTTCGCCATCATGGCTGCCGGAGTGATTTTCAGCGGCTCGCGCGCATTCATATGACGCGGCTCGCAACGATCGACGATGTTTTCGTCCGCAACGTTAATTGTACAAGCGCGGGGCCCCGCTTTGTCGCACGTTTCTTCAATCCGTCGATTTGCTGCGGCGTCAGGTCGACCATGTGTTCCGGGAGATGTATTCGTCCATCTTCGCCCTGGCCGCGGTGACCGGTTTCAATACATCGCCGAGATCAAGGCTGAGTTTCGTGCGTTA
>CAWJVC010000006.1:0-282500 GCA_963846215.1 uncultured Acidobacteriaceae bacterium
CGTCCTCAACTGGCCGAGCTGCGGCAGCTTCTAGCAGCAAGAGCGAGCACCCCACAACTCGGCACAAGCGACCCCCCGTCGATCGGGCGGGGGGCCGCTGCCTTTTAAGACAACCTATATTTTGATATAGACGATCGGATAACTTCCTGACGATCCCGAACTGCGGGAACGGCTCCTGAGCTAGGCCGCCGGGCTGAACTGAGTTCGGAAACCGGCGCCCGCCGCCATCGGTGGGGTGCGCCAGAGATTCTTAAGCTTCTATTCACCTCTCGGTTGAGATACGGATGCCGTGAGACGCCAGTCTTGACCCGGGCCACCAGGAACTATGCCAGCGGTGCCATCAGAAGGCCACGAAAAGGCAGCCTGCGAAGGAGCGGGAGGACACCGCGATGCCCGCTGAGGCACAGACGCACATGATGCCCACGGTGCCCGAGGACAGCCCCCGGGTCATCGTGGCGCAGGTAGTAGACGCTGACGAGGCCAGCAGAACAGGGCTCGACGTATTGCTCGAAGCTGGGATCGACTTCGCGGAGGACGATGTTTCCGTGATGCCGGATGAGGTGATCCTCGAGGACATTTCTGAGGTGCAGGCTTCGCTGAAGCGGCTGGCGGATTCCTTCGCTTACGGAAAAATCGTTCATCAGGGTCTGACGCTGGCAATTGTCGGGCGTCCCAATGTAGGCAAGTCGAGCTTGTTTAATCGGCTGGTCGAGCGCGAGCGCGCCATTGTGACTGCGACTCCCGGAACCACGCGGGACCTGGTGAGTGAAACGGTAGCCATTGGCGGCATTCCCATTCAACTCGTCGATACGGCCGGAATTCGCCAATCGGTCGACGAAGCGGAATCCATCGGCATACGAAAATCGATGGAAGCATTGGTGGATGCGGATCTGGTATTGGTGGTGCTCGACGCTTCACAGAAAGTAACGGAGGAAGACGAAGAGCTGTTGGCCCTTGCGCAGGGACGGCCGCTTCTTGTCGTCGGGAATAAATGTGATCTCAACTCAAGTGGTCATTGGTCAGAGGGTGGAGGCCGACATGTGACTGCGAAGGTATCGGCCCTGACGGGAGAAGGAATTACCGAACTGCGCGCCAAGATTTTAAGTCATGTTGGCGGCGAAGCAGGAGCGCAGGCCGAGAGTGGATTTCTTACGAATGTGCGCCATCAGGGCCTGGTGCGGGATTCTCTTTCTGCGCTTACGGCTGCTGTGGCCGCGGTGAAGAACAAAGTTCCGCACGAGATGCTATTACTTGATCTGTATAGCGCTTTGCGGCCGCTCGATGCGATCACGGGGGCAACTACGACGGATGACATCTTGAACCTGATCTTCAGCACTTTCTGTATTGGCAAGTGAGATCAGAGTTTAATACAGGGCCTTCGCTAGGCCGCTTGGAGTTTCGCGATCACCGTGGTGCCGCGGCCTTCCGACTGGATCTCCAAAGTGCCGTGCAGCTGGCGGAGCCGTTCGCGCATACCACCGAAGCCGATGCCGGCGCGGCCGGAATCAAGCAATTCTCGCTGCTTCTCTTTGGGGATTCCCTTCCCGTCATCGCTAACCTGCACGGTGATTCGGTCCCCTTCTTTATAAAGACCGATTGTGGCCGTGGAGCTGCCGGAATGACGATGAATATTCGTCAGGCATTCCTGGATGATACGGAAGACGGAGATTTCGACTTCATCGGATAGTCGCCCGAAATCCTTTGGAATATCGAGGTCCACTTTGATTTTGCTGCGCTCGGAAAAACCATCGACATACCAGCGCAGCGCCGAAACTAATCCTGCGACATCAAGAAGCGGAGGATGAAGCAGATGTGAAATAGTACGAATCTCCCGGGAGACCTCTTGTACCAGCATGGAATTTTCAGAAACCGCTCTTTGCCCAGCGGAATCCAAGCGATTCATTTGCGACTGAACCACGCTGATATTCATGCCGATGGCGGCGAGCAACTGGCCGACGCTGTCGTGCAGTTCCCGCGCAATGCGCTTGCGCTCATCATCCTGCATGCGCTGGAAACGCGCGGCCAGTTCACTTTGTTCTTTCCGCGCGGTCAGATCAGAAATGAGAACGCCGGTGGCCGATTTGTCCCGCGATAGCAAGCAAAATGAAAGAAGAGCAGGGACCAGCATTCCATCGTTGCGGCGGATCCGCAATTCCCCTTCGCTGAAGCCGCTTTGTGCTTCCTTCAAAAGGGTCTCGCAGGAAGAACGATCCTCAGGAGCCAGGAAGTCGGTGAGGTGCGAGCCGATGATCGATTCGCGTGGTACTCCCAACAACTCACTCAAACTGCGATTCGCATAAACCGTGCAGCAGGTCTGGTCCAGCATCGCTGCTCCCTGCTGCATCCTCTCGACGAGGGCGCTATAGGGCAAGTCGGCGCCTTCCAACGTATAAACTCGGTGTCCCTCAGGCTCTTGCACAACGAAGGCGTCCACTGATCCGTCGCGGATGGCGCGGAGGGTTTCTTCCGCTTCGTTCATCAGATCAGCATGGGCCTTAATTCCGGGTAATTCGTTTTCCATAGGACGCTTTCGTGCCAAGCCCCATCAACTTTATTTCTCAGGAGAAGCAGGACGTAACTGCAATCCGACCAGGGCGCGTTCCGTGTCGCGGAGATCGCCAACTATCCTGCGAAGCGGCTGCGGCAGTTTCCGCACCAATGTTGGGATTGCCAGGATCTGGTCGCCCGCCGCCAGTTGCGGATTCTTAACCAGATCGACTACCTCAATATTGTATCGCCCGGCCAGATGCTCCTCGCAGATTTTCTTCAGATTGGCAAAAGCGGCTACAGACCGGGGAGTCTGACCGGCTACATAGAGTCGCAGCTCCCAAATTTCTCCCGGCTCCAGGCCCTCGTCGGCAATTTCCTTGAGACTGCGGGGCGGCGCCGAATTAGTGTTTGCTGATTTTTTCATCGTGACTCCTGTGCCGCTTCTTAGGCGACGCTTCCGCACCTTCATCGGCCTGGCGACTGCGTGCCATGGCTTCTCGACTCCGCTCGATCACTTTCTCTCGTGAAACTTCCTCGCTAATCAGCGCGGAAGCGTCTTCTTCCTCACTTTCAAATTCTTTTCTGAGGGCCAGGATGCGAGCTTCCAGAGCTTCCCGTTTCCGCAAGCGGTCGCGTTGCAGCCGAGCGGCCTCCTGCTGGCGTTCAATCGCCGCGGCCCTCTCCCGCGCTTCCTGCGACACGCGAGACGAACCTGTCAGCACGCCTTCCGGGCCGACGTAGACGTCCAAAAGATCGATGCCATGACTGGTCAGGCGAAATTCCCGGAGCTGATTGGAGTGCGCCATGCCTCGCGACTTCAGAACGTACAATGCGCGATTTCGCTCCCCGCCCAGCTCGATGTCCCGAACAAAAAGCCATGTATCGACGATCGAGGAAATTTCCACGTCCGTTTTCTCGATCGCATCTCCACCGCTGGTGAGATTTGTCAGGAAGCCGGTCACTCCCCGTTGCTTCAGGAAGTCGATCAGGCGAATCAGCATGATGTGGGCGTCACGCCGGTTGCCTGCCTGAATCAAGCTGCCGACAGGGTCGATGACAACCACTTGAGGCTGAAATTCCTGCACAATCTTGTGGATGATTGCCAAGTGCATCTCCAGTCCATAAAGCGTGGCGCGGCTGGAATGAAACTTGAGCAGATTCTTCCGAGTCCACTGGCCCAGATCGAGGCCCAGAGATTGCATGTTGCGAATGAGTTGTCCAGGCGATTCCTCGAAGGAAAAATAAAGGCAACGCTCGCCTCTGCGGCAAGCTGCATCGACCAGATGCGCCCCCAGACTGGTTTTTCCGGTTCCCGCCGTTCCTGAAACCAGAACCGTACTACCGCGATAAAAACCTTTACCTCCGAGCATCGTGTCCAGGCGCGGCACGCCGCTCGAAATGCGTTCATCGCTTACCTGATGTTGCAAACCGAGAGATGTTATGGGAAGGACGCTAAAGCCGTCCTCATCAATGAGGAAAGGATATTCGTTGGTGCCGTGCGCCGTGCCGCGATATTTCACGATGCGGAGGCGGCGAGTCGACACTTGATCGGTGACACGGTGGTCGAGAAGGATGACGCAATCGGAAACATATTCTTCCAGGCCGTGACGGGTAAGCGCACCTTCGCCGCGCTCGGCGGTGATTACGGCGGTTACTCCCTTGTCTTTAAGCCAGCGAAAGAGGCGGCGCAGCTCAGCGCGCAGGATGCCTTCGTTCTGGAGGCCGGCAAAAAGGTTCTCAATGGTGTCCATGACGACGCGCTTCGCGCCCACGCCATCGATGGCGGCGCCCAGTCGAATGAACAACCCTTCCAAATCGTAGTCGCCAGTTTCGTCAATCTCGCTGCGCTCGACGCGAACGAAATCAATCGCCAACTTTTTTTGTTGGACGAGTTCATCCAGATCGAAACCCAACGATCGAACATTCTGGGTGAGCTCGGCGGCGGTCTCTTCGAATGCCATGAAAACGCCGGGCTCGTCGTAGTCCATGGCTCCTCGGACGAGGAATTCCATCGACAACAAAGTCTTGCCCGCGCCGGCACTGCCGCACACGAGCGTGGGTCTGCCGTGAGGAAAGCCGCCCCCGGTGATCTCATCGAGACCTTGAATACCAGTGGGTGCCTTAGGCAGGCTTCGATTCACGCTGCCCTTTTCCGTCGTAGTTTTTTTGGTTCGAGCGATCACTTGCTTTGGGTTCAAGGAGTCTTGCTTTCCGCTTTGCACGTCGTTCCGTTCGCGGCTTTCGACTCAGCACGTCGAAGTGGAGCGACTCGCACGAAATATGAATCGTATCGCTGGACGCCGAACGAGTTATTACTCTACGTACAAGAGCTCACGTAGGTGTATACAGTGAACCCTGTAGAGATCGCAAGCGGTCAGTTGGAGTGTTAATTTCTGACCAAATTTTGGGAGGCCGCTAAGTCTCGATTTCGAGTGGCAGCTTCCAGTTTCGGGCAGAGACATGCCCCGCCTTGATCCAAGCAATGCGTGTGATCAGCGAACCTACGATCGAGGAGACCGCTGCCCACCGGCGAAGGGAGTCCGAATTCTTCTTCGAACCTATCATGCTCATCGTCCGCAGAAGCAATGGGACCGGGCCAGAGAGAACTCCGCCAGTCCGGGTAATCAACCCACTTGTTCCCTTTTTCAAGGGATCGAGATAAGCATGCGAGCGGTTTTCCAAGCGAAAGCCTTCCCAGGTTTCAAACATAGCCGCGCCTAAGCCTAGGGCCTGCAAGGCGCGACTCTTACGATGTCCAAGGACTTCAAGGATGCCCACGGCCGCCCCTAAGCCTGACGCGCCGAAGTGTAAAGGCAACTCGCCGGCATTGCGATTCCAAACCGGGATCGCTGTGGCCCCGATCAGAACACCCGTGTAGTTCGAAAACGGAAGTCCGAAGGCGAGCGACGCCGCCTGTCCCGCGTTCTCCAGGACGCGCAGTGGAAGGGACGGGCCGTAACGATCGCTCAGGAATCCGGCGAACGCGGCTGCCGCTGCGCCGGTGGAAAAACCCAACAGTGTCCAGACGCCCACCGACATCGGGCTTTGCGGCTTGAAGACTCGCAACATCGCCAGGAACCGCTCTGGGCGACCCAGGTCCGATACCAGCAAAGCAGGGGAAATCACAGAGCCAGCGGCGGCGATCCAGCGCGCATGTTTAACCAGTTCGCGATCTGCGCCCGTGTAATCCGCGATCGCCCCGATCACTGCAACAGCGCCAGCAGCGCCACCGACAAAAAAGTAGAGCGGAATCTCCCATGTCCAGGGGGGCTCTTTCAAGAGCGGAATCTGATAATAGCCATTTTGTTCGCTGGCCTGGGGGAACGGAGCGCCAGCGGGACGGGTCCCTATAATTTTTGATTCCCCTTGTCGCTGCGCGTGGTCGCGAATTTCTTCAAGGCGAAGTTCACGTTCTAAATCAATCGGTGCATGCGGAGGAACGCGTACGGGATCACTCATCTTGCTTCCCTCTTTTCTGCGAGGAAAGCCAGCAGCGTTCCGCCGAGAAGGAGTCCGGCCGCGATGGCGGACGAAGTCCAGCTTTTTTTCAGATAAGCGGTGGGGACCTCAGGTTCCGGCGGCAAGTTGTACTTCCGGGCATCGCCACGAAGAATGAACATCGCATGGGTTCCCCCCACGCTGCTGTTCACCGGATCATAAATTGTGGCGTCGTACATGCCACGACCATGCAACTCTTCCAACGTTGCTGCGCGCTTAGCCGGAGCTGATCGAGTTCGCCGAACTTGATGGATTCCGTGGGGCAGGCCTTCGCGCACGCCGGCTTCAATCCCACTTTTTGACGGTCGTAGCAGAATGTGCACTTAAAGGCGCGCCCATCTTTCTGATTTCTTTCAACCACCCCAAAGGGACAGGAACTGACGCAATATCCGCAGCCGTTGCAAACGTCGGGCTGAATGTATACGCCGCCAAATTCCGTGCGCACAATCGAACCTGTAGGACAGGCTTCGAGACAACCGGCGTTCTCGCAGTGCTTGCATACATCGGAAGAAAACGTCCAGGAAGACATTTCTCCTGCATTCCCTCCCAAACCTGGGAGGGGAGTTTGCTCAACAAATTTAACGTGCCGCCACGTTGAGGCGCCGACCGCGCCGGTGTTGTCGTAGGAGAATCCGCTCCAATCCAGCCCGTCGGCATCCAGGCCATTCCACTCTTTGCATGCGACCTCGCAGGCTTTACAGCCGATGCACAGCGTGGAGTCGGTGAGAAATCCTGTGATGCTCATGCGCTTTTTCCTAGCAGTGTGTCCATCTTCTGCAAAAATTCTTTTCCGCGCGGCCTCCGGCCCGGGATGACGTCGCAGGTCAGCGCTTTGGTTTCCATGATGCGTACGTTTGGTTCTTCACTGATCACCAGTAAATCATTCACGACGTCCCCTGTGACTTGCCCTCGATATCCCCAGTGATAAGGAAGCCCGACCTGGTGGACCGTGCGACCATCAATTTGAAGCGGACGCATGCGCGGTGTCACCAATACCTTTGCTTCCACCTGAGAGCGAGCCGTTATGATGGTAGCCCAGCCGCCGTTCTCCAAGCCGAGTTTGGCGGCGAGTTCCGGCGAAATCTCAGCAAACAATTCAGGCTGCAGTTCGCTCAGATGAGGCAGTTGTCGTGACATGCCGCCGGCGGTGTGATGCTCGGTGAGCCGGTAGGTCGAAAGAACATATGGAAACCGCGGATCGCCACTCGGTTGGCCGTACGGATTATCCGGCCGCTCCTTTTTATCGGACGCAGGATTACTCTGCTGATCGTACAAGCCATTCTTCACTACGGATTCGAGTGGCTCATAATGAGCGGGTAGAGGGCCATCTTTCAATCCGCTGGGCACATACAACCATCCGACGCCGTCGGGATGTAAAGTGAAGGGCCTCGCGCCCCCAGCGCGTCCGTACCTTTGCCTTCGCGAAGATTTTCAGGCGTGTCGGGGGGCATCTGCTTGTCGTAGTCGGGAACATCCGATCCGGTCCACTGCTTTGTTTCTTCGTCCCACCAGACTAGTTTCTTGCGCTCGCTCCAGGGCTGCCCATCGGGTCGCGCCGAGGCCCGGTTATAAATGATGCGGCAATCATTGGGCCAGGAAAATCCCCAACCGTGTCCGAGTTGGTCTTTAGGATTTCGCTCCAAGGCACGGTTACGATGCGGTTCAGGAAAAACACCACAATAGATCCACGCTCCGCAGGCCGTCGAGCCATCGTTCTTTAGGTCTTTGATGTGGCCGAGTTGCTTGCGATCGGGCAGTGAGTAGCCATTAATCTCCTGCAGAACTTCTTCGGTTTTCGGCTCTGCATGGACGCCTTCCGTGGAGTAGTTCCAAGTCAGGGCTCGCAGACCGGCATTGCGCGGACGAGAATCATTCTTAACTTTCTCTTTGAGGCGGCGACCCAGGTGATACATGAACCAGAGTTCGCTGCGCGCATCGCCCGGCGGATCGATCGCCTTCTCGCGATACTGCAGAAGCCGTTGCGTGTTGGTGAACGTTCCTTCCTTCTCTGCGGTTCCAGCCGCGGGGAAGAGAAAAACCTCTGTGCCGGTCGTCTCGGGTGAGAACTCGCCGAGCCCAACTTCTGGCGACGCGTACCAGAACGAGGCGGTCTCGGTCTCAACCATCTCCCGAACCACCAGCCATTTCAGCTTAGCCATGGCTTTGCGCTCGAGGCGACCATTCGAAGCGCCCACCGCAGGGTTCTGGCCCATGACGAAAAGTCCTTCGAGTTTGCCATCGGCCATATCGAGCCAATAACCGAAGTGTGAATGGTCGCCGGTGACCCGAGGGAGCCAATGAAATCCCCACTCGTTTTCCCCGGTCGCGGCTTCGCCGTAATAAGCTTTCATCAGGCTGATGAAATATTTATCGAAGCCGGCCCACACAGCCGGTCCGGGATCGATGCTTCTTGATGTAAGTCTCAAGATGTGAGCGTTCTCGAAGAATGGCATGGGCAAATAGCCCGGCAAAATATCGTAAAGCGTGGGGATGTCAGTTGAACCCTGAATGGAAGCGTGCCCGCGGAGGGCGAGAATGCCGCCGCCGGGCCGCCCGATATTTCCCAACAGCAATTGCAGAATGGCCGCCGTGCGAATGATCTGCACGCCCTTTGAATGCTGAGTCCAACCCACTGCATAACAGATCGCAGCTGTCTTATCCGGCCCCGAGGCCGAGGTGAAAGCTTTCGCAACTTTCAAAAAAACGTCTTTGATATCCCGCAGAAACGCTCGACCATCTCTGGGGTGTAGCGGGAAAAGTGACGCTTCAAGACTTGAAAGACACAGCGCGGATTCTGCAACGTGGAATCGGATTGGAAGATAGCTACGTCCTGGGCTTCGCCTCCGCGATCTTTACCATGGCCACCGCCAGCATCGGAATGTCCGGGGGCATTACCTCCAGTCTCTTTTTGGGGAGATCCCTGATAAGACCAACTTTCAGGGTCGTACTTATTTTTCTCCGCATCCCAGCCTGAAAAGAATCCATCGAGATCTTCGGTATCGCGAAAATCCTCCCGCAGAATTGTGGAAGCATTCGTGTAGTGCAGTACGTAATCCCTGAATTCCTTGTTGTTTTCGAGAACGTAGTGAACCAGAGCACCCAGGAAAATGATGTCGCTGCCGGCGCGCAATGGAACCCAGATATCGGCCATCGCCGAAGTGCGCGTGTAGCGGGGGTCGACATGGATGATGGTCGCGCCTTTTTCGCGCGCCTCCACCACCCACTGAAAACCAACCGGATGGTTTTCTGCCATGGACGATCCCATGATCAGGATCGCATCCGCATTCGCCAAGTCTTGTTGCGCGGTAGTGGCTCCGCCGCGTCCAAGGGAGGTGCCCAGACCGGGCACCGTAGAGCTATGTCATATCCTGGCCTGATTGCTGATACACGACATTCCCAGGCCGGCAGCAAAGAGTTTCTTGATTAAATAATTTTCTTCGTTGTCGAGCGTGGCGCCACCCAGATGAGCCATGCCTTTGGTCTGCATCAAGGTTTCGCCTTCCGTCGTTTCTTGAAAGGTCCGTTCCCGCGTGTCCCAAACTCGCTCGGCGACCATGTCCATCGCATCTTCGAGCTCGATCTCCTGCCATTCCCGGGAATAGGGGGCGCGGTACTTAACTTTTTTCAGGCGTCCGGCATGAGTGTGAAGTTCGTGAGTGTCAGCGCCCTTGGGACAGAGGTGCCCGCGCGAGATCGGCGACTGCGGATCGCCCTCGATCGAAATTAATTTCCCAGCTTTGTGATAAACCAGTTGTCCGCAGCCCACTCCGCAGTACGGACAAATCGATCGAGCTACGTCGGCGCCGTCCGTTTTTGGACGCAGATTTCTTGTACGTTCCGTCATCGACTCTGGGCCAGTTCCGTCAGCGCCGGTCTGGATCTGTTTGATTAACGGCCAGTTCGAAAGCAGACTCTTAAACACTGTCAACCCCGGGTCTTAAATTCTTGAAAATGACTAGAAGATCGTACCTTTTGGAGGCAGCTTGCGAGCCCAGAGTTGCAAAAAAGTCTTACGACCCCGCCACCCGCCTAGGACGGCACAGATCAGGAGTGAAAATGCGCAAAAAATAAGCGCCCCAGTCCACGTATGAACTGGGGCGTTCGAACAGTTGCGAATTTGCGGCATTCCCCGCTTAGCGGATGGCCGCAATCTTATTGAATGTTAACGCCCTTCGGCGCCGACGCAATGCCATTGGCCACGACGAAGATCGAGCTCGCGCCAGTTTCAATCGTCGAGGGAACATCAAAGGTAGTCGACACAATGGCGGTGCCAGTTGCGATGCCCATCGTGCTGTGATTATGCGTCCGAGCATAAAAGACATGCTTGGTCGCGTGGTTGATGATGCGCACTAGCGGATAGCTCGTGGCCTGCTGGGAGTCGTCTCCGTAAGTCGTTCCTGCGGAGAGACCGTTAAACTGCGTACCGGAGATGGTATAGGAGCTGCCCGGAGTCAGCGCCGTGGGAACCGAAGTGATCGTCGGCTTCCACGCGGTGTTGACCGTGCCTTGGGACGAATAGAGCTCGACGTCGATCGAGGCTCCATCAGCCGCCATCCACATCACCTGGCCGGTAGGCAGAAGCAACTGACGAGCATCCCATGATTCTAACTTCGTTCCGTCAGCAGTCGAGCCAACCTTTGTAAAGACGTTTCCTGGATAACTGAATTCGTAAAAAGTTCCAGTTCCGCTGAAAACGCCGGGGCTGGTGTAAACGAGAATGTTGCCATCCGGCAAAATCGAGGCATTGCCGTCAGCAATGTCATCTTTATTCGGGTAGTCCGGGCCCTGCGCCCATGTCCCGGTGGTTGAATCGTAAATCGACGTGTGAGTCGTTGCGCCGAAGGCTACGATACTTCCATCAGGCCGCTGTAGAAGTGGTCCCATTTCCGGGACGATGCCGAGATTACCGCTGTTCGGTAGAGAAACGATTGTGCTGCCGGCGCTGGTCCACTTCTCCGTTCCTGGGTTGTAGATCTCAGAGTTGGTTCCGTCTTCGCAATCCACGGTGAGCACGTTGCCATCCGGCAGAAGAACAAATCCTTCTTCGGAAAAGCCGTCAGCCTTGCCGCTGCCGGTAATCGCCGTCCAGGCCAGCGTGGTCGCATCAAACGTCACCTGCTTCTCCGAAGGTGATCCGCCTTGCCCCATCATGAAGGTGCCATCCGGGAGCACGATAGCGGGTGAATCGCCGATGGTGGTCCATCCGGCCGGAGGATTGACGGTTGTCCACGTATTTGTGGTGGGATCGTAGATCGCGCCTTTATTGGTCTCGTCTTGCGAGAGATTGTTGTATTCTCCGCCCTCCACCAGGACGCGTCCATCGTTCATCACGGCAGAGGCGAAATAAAGAGGTGCATAGCCTGACTGCATGGCCGCTAACTTCGTCCAGGTTCCGTTCAAGTAATTACCGGTATTATCCGGCGTTAGACGCCACCAAGCGCCGCTGTTGTACTGGTGCATCATGACCGTACCGTCCGTCAGCAGCAGAGCGGTGTCAGTGTTGAAGGTTGGCTGATTTTTGAGTTTCTGCCATCTTGAAGTAATTGGTTCCTGGGAACTGGCAATACTTGCCCACGCCAGCAGAGTCAGAAGTGCAATTGCAAGTGAACGGAATGCCTTCATTGTTTCCTCTCGTTTTCTGTCTTTGGTGAAGTGATTTAACGCGGAGTTTCCACAGTGCAACGCCGCGGAGGGATTTTGCGATTGAGATTCAACCCCAAATCTCAAGCCGCCGGATTATAACCCGTTCAAGCCAATTCGCATCCGCTTCTGGCGAAGTTTTGACATTTTATTTTTGTGGGAAGGCACGACAGGCGCGGGGCTTGCAAGATCTTGCACACTCGCACGATTCGTAAAGGCTTCGAGTAATCAAATGTCGCAGTCCAATAAAAAGAGGGTACGCTATGCCAGCGTACCCGTGAGAGCATGATGAGTCGAAGTTAGAAGCTGAAGCGAGCTTGCAATTGGATTGTCCGACTGCCTAGCGCTTTGCCAATCACGCCGAAGTCAGTATTCGGAGTTACAGTTCCATCGGGAGCGACCGAGCCGAGGTTCGCGTCAATGGTGGCCACATCCAGATTCGTCTTGTTGAAGAGGTTGTAAACGTCGGCGCGAACTTCAAATCTGGCATTCTCGCCAAGTCCTTTAATTCTCGGAAGCCCAAAGCCTTTGGCAAGAGTAGCGTTGACGTTGCTGTAATCAGGGCCGTTCAATAAGTTTCGTCGAATTCCCGGAGCCGGTGCAGGTGAAGTCCCGGGAAAGGCCGCTCCGGAGACATAGGTTGGCCCCGGTAGAAACGTAGTGCCGTTGCCCCCATAATTTGGATTGATGGGCTGCTCGAATACTTTATTACTGGTATCAGTACCAATTCCGGGTAACATCGCATCCGGGCGAAGTTGGCCGTATCCACTTTGTGCGTAATACACATTGCCGGTGATGTTGTAATAGGGATTCCATGGGTAGCCTGAGTGAAGATTCCAGATGCCACTCAGTGACCATCCTCCCGCCACCTTCTCAATCCAGCTATGGCTACCGTGAAAGATTACCGGTTGCCACAAGCCGAAAAGCTTGAACGCATTCCGTATGTCGTAATTGGATCTTCCGTAAGCTGCGTTGGTGTCATAGGGATAAGGATCTTCGTAGTAAGGCCCGGAGTTTTCATCCATGGCGCGGGCCCATGTGTATTGAGCCGAAGCTTGGAACGTGTGCGAGAAATTATGGGTGAGAGTGGCAATCATCGCGTTGTAATTACCGGTTCCGGCGTTCTCCCAGTAATTGACGGTTTGCACGATGGGATTGAGCGGGTAGCCATAAGCGGCGCCGACGGCGTCATAGTTCTTCAGCACCAACAGGTGGCGGGTTTCGTTTCCCTGATAACCGAGGGTGAATACAGAATTGAAAGGTAATTGATCTTGAACATCAAATGAGTAGTGATAGTTGGCGATCGTCTTGGGGTTCGCGTCGAATGCGGCCACTGAGATAGGTGATCCGGTGAGCGGCAAGTTGTTTGGACCGAAAGTCGTGATCGCGTTGGGGTTTGGGGAAAATCCGAAAATTGAATGAAGATCGTTTGCAGTTTGGTAGAGAATCCCATTTCCCGCGCAGGTTGGGTTTGCCGCGAAAGTAACGTAAGCGCAATTAAAGTTTCCATTCACCGCATTCGGTGGGTTTCCACTCGAGTTGGCAGTGATGGCAATTTCGTTTTGGTTGTAATTGATCCCAAAGCCTCCACGGAACACAATTTTTCCTTGGTACATACTCGGCTGCCACGCGAATCCAACTACAGGACCAAAGTTGGTTTTCTGCGGAGTGTACAAATTTCCGCCCACGCGAACGTGCATCGCGGTCAAGGTGCTTGATCCGGGCCCGAACTCTACAACGTCCTGGTTGTTCTGCTTGGTATAGATCGATCCGAAGTAGGACCAACGTAGCCCGAGATTAAGTGTTAGGTTCGAACGAACTTTAAAGTCGTCCTGAAGGAATGCCCCCCAGAGATTCTCGCGATCGTCCTGGCGATTGGCGAACGGAATGCCGGTCTTCGAATTGAACTGTGCCGACTCGTTGTAGGGGGCGTCATTGGCGAAGTCCCATATGTTGGCAAAATTAAAAGTTGGGCGCGCCCCACCCAGACTCTCGTTTAAATAAGAGAGCCGCGTCAGTTCGCCGCCCATCTTTAAATTGTGGCGACCGGCAATTTTGGTGAGGACGTCGTTATAGGTGTAAGTCCACTGGTTGTATTGCCCCGGCGGTGGAGCTCCGAAATACTGCGGTTGTATGGTGCCGGTGAAGCTGATGATGGCTTGGGGCAATCCAAAAGGTTCCTGCGGATTGCTGGCCAGTTCGTTGAAGCGCCAGCCGGCGGCATTGGCTCGCGCTTGATTGAGCAATGTTGGCGAAAAAGTGTGATTCCAGATAATCGAAAACGCATCGTTAATTTGCGAATGATGCCACAGATTTTCGGCACGGACCGGACCCTGGTAATTCGTCTGATCGAGCGGTACCCAGTAAAGAGCGAAGCTCAACCGGTCTTTTTTGGTGAGATCAGCGTCGACGCGCCCGTTGTATTGGCTTTGCGTGATCGTAGTTGGGTTGATTGAATTGAAATACGCAATATCCGGAATTCCGTCCAGCCCCCCGCCCACTCCCGGTGCGTTCGGGTTCCCGCCGTAAGTGAGGTCTTGCAGGCCCAGCCCAGTCTTCATGGGTGAGCCGATGTCCAAACCGCCCGCAACTGTGTTGCAGTTCACACCCTCAACCAATCCAATCGATGAGCAGGTGCGCGGGATGATCGCGTTCGCTGAAACTGCATTTCCCGGATACGTAAGGTACGTCGATGCGATGCTTCCCGCTGGCGCGGCCGTAGCGTCGAATTGGGACGTTTCATACCAGCCTTGGGAGGTGGTGACAGATGTAAGAGGACTGGTCTCCCAGTTAAAGAATGCAAACACTTTGTTTTTCCAGAGTGGTCCGCCCAAGCTAGCTCCGTAGTTATTGAAACGGGAGTCATCGCGGTTAAGGCCGCGCTGCGCCGGGGTTCCGGGAAGAAGAGATCCCAAGCCGTTATAGCTTTGATACGCATTCAGTCCGGGCCGTGATGCTTTGAAAAAAGCACTGCCATGCAGTTCGTTGCTGCCGCTCTTGGATGTCACTTGGATCTGCGCGCCACTAAAACGGCCGTTCTCGGCATCATAGCTGTTGGACACGACCTTCATATCTTGAACGGAGTCTTCGCTAGGTGTGATCACCGACGCGCCGCCCCATACCGCACTCACCGTGCTAATCCCATCGATGGTGATGCTATTGGTTTCATACTGGCCGCCAGCATTCTGGACCTGGACGCCATTTTCGGTGGCGAAAATACCAGCATTGCCGTTGCCCGATCCTCCTGGACCCTGGTTGCCCGGAACGTTGTACGTTCCTCCGCCTCCCGCCTGAGCAGCGTCTCCAGAGACTCCTGGCGCTAACTGCGCCAATTGAAAGACGTCCCGATTGAAGGACGGCAGATGCTGAATCTGATTGCTGGTGATCGTCCCACTCAGGGTCGCAGTCTCCGTATCGAGTGCCTGAGTTGTTCCAGAAACCGTCACCGTGGTTTGAACTTCGCCCACGGCTAGTTGCAGGTCCAACGAATTGAGCTGCTCGGGAATAATTGCCACATGCTCAAGGACTTTCTTTGTAAAACCCTCGTGCTCCACCGTAATTCTGTAAGGCGCCGGTGGCAGCGCGTTAAAGGTGTAGAGGCCGTTCGCGTCGGAAGTGGTGACCATCGTATTGTTGGTATCTGTATTGGTCAGCGTCACCGTTGCGCCGGAGACCGCTGCCCCTTGGGGATCCTGCACGGTTCCGCGAAGGGACGCGCGAAATTGTGCCTGAGCCGCCCCGGTCAAAAATAAGACGGTGGAAAGAAAGATAAAGCTGATGACGGAAAACTTTTGACGCAACATAAAGGGCTCCTTCTCCAAAGACCGACAATTCGTTCACCTTGGCGATAAACGAAAGTCGATCACGAATGCACTTACAAGGGGACAGAGCGAGGCCTGTGGTGAATCTTCAGCGTTCCTTGCACGAAAGCCACGCATGGGTAAAATTCGGTAAATTCTGATGTAGTGGATTCACTTTAGGTTGGCTTCGAAAGAACACCAGTAATTAACGGGCAGAGTCAGGGATTCGATTGGGGCGCGTGAAACTCACAACCGACGTTGCGCTGTTACTGTTTCGCGCGAGAATTATCTTTGTCGGGAACGAATCCAACCTTGGTCAACATGGGTTGAATCTCCGGGTTCGACATAAACAATTTCCAGATCAGCCCACTACGATAGTTCTCCACCATGACCACGATCGGCGCCTGATCGAGTCCCATGTAGACCGGGGAAAACCAATTGCGAGTCAGGTTAAACGCGTCGCGCGGACCGTACACCCCCCAAAGCCGATCGCCCAGATCGCGATAAAAGAATTTAAGCGCGGCCATAGAAGCCTCAGGCGCGTAAGGAAAAGAAGCGAGCGCGCCCGTGGGAGTGATGGTGCCATTGTCCGTCGCGCGATCGGGAGCGTGCGCCGAATAGCCTAACTGATCGTCACTCGCCGTAAGGCCCCAATCGTTCGCTCCATAGCCGAGGAAGTGCCCGGGATTGGATTCGCAATAGGCCTGATCGATGAGCACGAAGTTACGATTGTTCTCGAAATAATTTGCGTAGCGGTCGCGGATGCCGCGAGGATCGAATCCCATAAACGAATATTGAGTAAAGAATAATGGACCGCCCGTCCCCACTCCGACGTCCAATTTAATTCCGAAATAAGTGTGGCCGTTGAGGTAACGCTCCCCGTCCGTCGAGCCCGACCATCCACTGCGATAAGCGATCGCAGCCTCTGACTGCCCTGCCCAACCGCTGTAATAAAGATCAGGCGGAATGCCATGCGTGGGAGAGGCAATCGCCAGCAGGTACGTGATCATGGTTTCGTTAAAGCCCGTCAGCCGGTGATCGATGAACCAGGACCACTGTGGGGACCAGTGCCACAGGAGCGCATCATTTTGCGGCGTGCGGCGGTACCAATCCCACTCCACCGTTTCCCAAAGATGAGAGATTCTCTGGTAAACACTTTGCCCTGCCTCGCCATCGTCCTTGAAGTATTGGCGCGCGGCCAGCAAACCTTGCATCAGGAATGAAGTTTCAACCAAATCCCCGCCGTTATCGAACATGCCGAAGACCAGCATGCTTTGGCCAGTATCCCCATTCAGAAAGTGAGGCCAGGCGCCGTGGAAGCGCGGAGCTTTTTCGAGAAAATCCAGGATTTTCGCAAGCCGTGCAATGCCCTGTTCCCGCGTGATGAACCCACGATCCACGCCCACGATCAGCGCCATGATTCCGAATCCTGTAGCCCCAGTCGCCACGATGCGGTCGTCCCCAGGAATGTTTTCGAGCGTCGCCCCGGCGCTGGGATGCGCGCCATCCCAGTAATATCGGAAGCAGGCTTCCTCCAACATGGTCAGCAGGTCATCATCAGAAAGATCCTTGGTTGAAGCGGTAGCTGGCTCTGAAAGCGCGGACTGCCGGTACGACCGATCTACGGCTTTTACGCGGTAAGTTGCCGTCACTCCCGCTCGTCCCACGAAGTCAGTGTAGCGATTGATGTCCGCACTCTGCATGCCGATGGGTTGAAACTTGTGTTTTCCGATCGAGCGATAGATGGCGAAGCTCTGCACTTCCGGATCGTTTGCCGGATCCCAACTGATATCGACGTGCCGATCGTATCCTTTGGCTTGAAGATGATGAGGAGCACGTGGAGGACTTCTCACTTCCGCCGCGACCGGCGAAGCCGCGCTTTTATCGTCGATCTTGATCTCGTCAATGATCAAAGTTCGCGGCGAATCATCCGCCACGCCTTGACTGAAATGCAGGCTGTGAAGTTCACGCGCCTGAAATGGGTGTATGGATGCGGTCGAAAACTCGCTGAGCGGCAACCTCACCTGGAACCATTTCTTAGCGGGAACGTCGCCAGAAGTCGCTTCCAGTTTCACCGGCACCGTGAAATCATGCTCTTCGTCTTCCAATTGCAGAACAGGCAGATCGGCGGCCGGAATTGCTTCGGGTGAGTAGCACCACATATACAGCGTGTCGCCGCGAAAATCGGTGAGCCGGTTGCGCATGCTCACCACGCGTAACTCCGTCTCCCAACTTCCTCCCGTCACCGAACGCCATTGCAGGCGGAGAGCATTTGGCGCAGTAAAGAAATTCTTCTTTTCCACGGGCAGAGCACCAGAGAGCAATTCAATCGAACTGGGATACACGGCTCTGCCGCTGCTGTAATAGTAGTAATCAGGAGTAAGGCTGTTATCGAAGACGACATGGTTGTAGTAATCGGTGGGAACGGCTGCGCAGCACGGAATAACAAATAAGGTGGAGAGACAAAGAAGCCTGAAAAACGAACCCACCGCACGCTCCCGCTCTTGGCAGATGGAGAGAGTTTTATTGCACTCAGGTTGGCAGTTTACCATAGGAAAATGAGGCGTCGAGAAAGGTCCACGCGCCTCGGAAAAAACGCATCATTGCTCCGATGATAAATTCTAGAGGGGCATTTTGCGCTGATGATGACAATTTTGGTGCTGGGTAAAAAACAGAGGATTTTGTCACATTGACCACGTACAAGCCTGACTCAGCTCTAGCACTTCCAATGCGGGCAAACTGGACTAGGAATCTTCAGGTCCTCGGCGTTTTGTTTCTTTTCGCTGTGGTGTATGTGGGATCACTCTTTTCGCCTGGGCTGCAAGACGACGCGGACTCAACCCACGCCGAGGCAGCGCGCGAGATGTACGTCACGCATGACTTCGTGACCCTCAAAATTAACGGCAATCGTTATCTGGAAAAAGCTCCCCTCATGTACTGGGCGATATGCCTGTCGTATTTCTGTTTTGGCGTGAATGCTTTCGCAGCTCATCTTCCGGTTGCAGTTTCGATACTCCTCTTGATCCTGCTGGCCATGCGCTGGGCGCGTCGCGCATTCGGGGAGCGCGCCGCCATCTACGCGGGCATGTTCTTCGCGACTGCGGCAGGCGCCTACCTTTTCACTCGCATTCTGATTCCGGAGGCTCTCCTCAGTTTTTTTATTGCGCTGTCATTTTATTTTTTCACAACGGCGTTGCAGGACAAGGATTCGTGGCGTTGGTACGGCGGCTACGCAGCTATGGCGCTGGCTGTGATGACCAAGGGCTTGCTGGCCCTCGTTGTGGTTGGGTTGGCTTTGTTGCTTTATGTCGTCATCAGTGGAGAGTGGCGTCGCTGGCGGGAATTTCGTGTCTTCACCGGTACTCTGCTGTTTCTCGCCATTGCAGCTCCCTGGCACATACTCGCCGGGATTCGCAATCCGCACTTCTTCTGGTTTTATTTCGTGAACGAGCACTTTATGCGCTTTCTCGGCAAGCGCATTCCGAAGGATTACAACAAGCAAACCAATTCGCTTTACTGGACGCTTCACCTGGTGTGGCTGTTTCCCTGGAGCCTGTATTTGCCGGTAGCATTGCGGCGTCCGATTGCTGAGTGGAAAGCGCGTCGCAACTCACGAATGCCGAACAGCCCGCGACTTTTGAATTTTCGCTCTCGCACCGAACTGATTTGCCTGGCCTGGGCGGGTGTGACGCTGGTTTTTTTCTCGTTCTCTACCAATCAGGAGTACTACACGTTCCCGGCTTATTTTCCAATTCTGCTTCTGCTCGCGGAAAGGCTGGCGAACGAAGAAGAGTCAGGATCACAGCGTTGGCTGGTGTGGAGTTCGGCGGTGTTGGCAGTGATTTGCATCGTAATTTCTGCGGTGCTGGCGGCTGGACTATGGGGCTCTCGGCACCTGCCCTTTGTTCCGGATATCGGAACAGTTCTTGCAAAACCGGATCTCGCGGCGGAAACGCTTTCAATGGGTCACATGCTCGATCTCACCGGAGAATCGTTCGCCGCGTTGCGACTTCCCGCCATTTTGGCAGCGATCGCGTTTTTGCTGGGACCTGCTCTTGCCTTTTGGTTGAGACGAAGAGGAAAGCAATTGGCTGCCACCTGGACGACAGCCGCCACGATGGCGGTGTTCCTGATCGCGGCACACATCGCTTTGGTGCGCTTCGATCCTTTTCTGGGCTCGGAGAAAATGGCTGAACGGATCGCGCCGGAGTTACGCCCTGCGGATCACGTAATGATCTACGGCGATCAGTCGTTTGGCGCGTCATTGCTATTCTATCTGCGCCGGCCCATTGAACTGGTGAATGGGAACACAACCTCCATGTGGTGGGGATCGACTTATCCGGATGCTCCGCCGATTTTTCTAAACGATCAGGATTTGTTGCGAGCGTGGGATTCTCCAGAACGAGTTTTTCTTTTTGTCCCGCAACATCAACGGGAGAAAGTCGAAGCTCTGCTCCCCGGCCCGCTGCACGTTGCCAGCGAACTCTCAGGCAAGGTAATTTTCACGAATCATTGAGGGTGCTAGGAATGGCGGCAAGGAACGGCGATCGAGAACGGAGCGGTGCTCTTCTTACCGGCGAGATCCGATTACTCCAGCTGGCTTTGCAATCGGCAGCGAGTAGCCGGATTTTACTGCATCCCTGCGAAACATCTGGACCGTCTCTTGCGAGAATTCATGCAGATCTTTGCCGACCAGCGGAAGCTTCTTCAAAATATCAGTCGTCGCCGTGATCACGTGGCAGCCAACCTCATCCGCCTGAAAGACGTTTAACAGCTCGCGAGGACTCGCCCATATCAGTTGAGCGTTCACATCATTCACCATGGCGACTGCATCGCGCATCAAAGGCACCGGATCTCGCCCCGTATCGGCAATCCGTCCTGCAAAAACGGAAACGTAGGCAGGAACACTTCCTGTCAGCGACTTACAGACTTTGCGAACCTGCTCCAGAGTGAGGAGCGCCGTCACGTTCAACTTGATTCCATCTGTGGAAAGAGAGCGTACAAGATCGTACGTCGCAACCCCCGTTGTGCTCATCACGGGAACTTTGACAAATACATTTTCGCCCCAGGCCGCGATATGCCGCGCCTGCTCCTCCATCTCGGGTTCATCATCGGCAAAAACTTCGAAAGAAATGGGACGATCCTGAATCGTTGCCAACAGATCGAGCGCAAACCCCTGGTAATCCTTGACGCCGGTCGCTCGCATATGCGTAGGATTAGTCGTGAAGCCCTTGATATGCGGCTGGCGATAGAGCTCCAGCATGCTGGCTTTATCGGCCCCGTCGGCAAAAATCTGCACGCGCAGATCGGACACAGACTTCATGATGTGCGTGCTCCTTCTGGCGTGGAACGGAGGATCCAGTCGGCCGCTTCGCGAAGGGACTTTACGCGGAAATCGGGCATGCGGTCTGGAGCTTTTTCCGAATAGCCGTAATCGATAAGAACTGTCCTACATCCAGCATTATAACCGGCCTCGACATCTCTCCAGCGATCCCCGACCATAAAACTGGCGGACATATCGATGTTGTGCTTCTGTGCTGCTTCTAAGAGCATTCCAGGCAATGGTTTGCGGCAATCGCATTGGTCCGCGTCGGTATGACGGCATACGAAGAACTCATCGATTGGCAGGTGAGCGGATAAATCCTGGTGCATCGCATCGACTGTGCCCTTGGAAACGGTTCCTCGATTGATGTCCGGTTGGTTGGTCACAACCAGCAACTTATATCCCCCTTGCTTGAGCGCCTGGAGAGCCTCGGGAACTCCGGGAAGAATTTCCAATTGCTCGATCGTCGGCGGAGGAAGAGGTTTGCCGTCCTTAACGAAGGCCCGGTTAATCACGCCATCACGGTCCAGGAAAACTGCGCGATTTTTCTTGGAAGGCATCGATTCCCATTTCGTCGACTGCAGCTTTACAGCGGGATGCGATACCAACAAATGCCAAACGACGGCCTGAAAAGCCTCTGTGTGCGGCGTGGTGTGGGCAGGATTTACCGTCGGAATCAGGACGCATGCATCGGCAACCTTCGCGGTGTAGCCGCCGTCGCGACCCACTACCCCAATCACCTTCGCTCCCACGGACTTCGCGTATTTCAAAGCTGCAACCAGATTGGGGCTCACATTTTGTTCCAGGTTGCCGCCGCCCACCGAAAATATCAGCAACAAATCTTCCGCCCGCAAACGGCTGGTCCGCAACCAACTATCAAAAATCGAACTCCAGCCTTCGTCATTGGCACGCGCGGTTAGCTCCGATACGTTATCGGTTGGCGCGTAGGCCTCAATGCCGGCAATTTTTCGGAAGTCATTGACCGCGTGCGAAGCGTTCGCCGCGCTACCGCCAACGCCGAGAATGAATAGACGTCCGCCTGCTGCACGAGTAGCCGCCAGCAAAGCCGCCGCTTTTTCTATGCTGGCGACATCTAGCTGTGCGATGATCTGGGTTGCTTCGGCCAGAAATTCGTTGGCAAACACTTTGCGATCCGAATCGCCAGTGCTCATTGCCGTGCGTCTCCCCGCAGGCTCAGAAAACTACTCATCTCTTCCAGCCCCTCTGGCGAACCCATTTCGTAAAACCTTTCATGAACTTCAACTGCCGCCAATTCCCCCGCCTGCAGTAGTTCGGAATAAACGTCCGCCAGATCCGCAGCTTTTGTCTCGGCAAAAGCCTTCGACCGAAAAACTCCTAGCCCATAATCGATGTAGCGCATCCGAGGGGAACGAATCTTTTTGCTATATGCCAGGATTTTACCGTCCTCAAACTCGACGTTGCTGCTATCCCATTTGCCTTCGTTGCGAAATACCGTCATAAGCCCCAGTTTGCCGCTTCGCGAGAATTCATGCGCAACCGCTGCGTAGTCGCAGGCTAGATAAGAGTCTCCATACATCACAAAAAATTCGTCCCCTAACTTGGGGAGAGCTCTGCGAATGGCTCCTGCTGTGCCTAACAGCGTTGCACCGTCATAGGAATATTCGAGATCGATTCCAAGCGCTGCACCGTTTCCGAGGATGCTTTCTATTTTCTCCCCGAAGTGGCCGACGCACAGTATGACACGTTGGATGCCGTTACTCTTCAGGAGTCGCAGCTGATGGATGACAAACGGTTCGCCCGCGATAGGGATCAGCGACTTCGGAAGATTCTGCGTCAACGGGCCTAGACGCGTCGCCAAACCGCCGGCAAGTATGGCTACAGGAAGCATCATTTTCAGGAATGCGCCAGAACGGACGTGCCGCTGAAATCAAACTGCAAACGCACCTCGCGCAGCCCGGCCTTTCGCATGGCGGTGCGCAGACGCATTTTGTTTTCTGTGTAAAGCAGGAGAAAGCCGCCGCCGCCGGCGCCAATGAGTTTTCCGCCGAGAGATCCATGAGCCCTTGCCAGTGCATACATTTCGTCAATTAACCCGCTGCTCATTCCCGGGGAGCGTTTCTTCTTGTGCTCCCAGTGCACGTGCATGATTTCCGCGAACTTTCGCAGGTTGCCGGCCAGCAATGCGTCTTTACTTTCATGCCCCAATCGTTTAGTGAGATGCAGATTCTCCAGCATCTCGCTGGCATCCTCGCGGGTGCGCTTATCCTGGTCGCGAAGAACTTCGCCGGCGGAGCGCGATGCCCCGGTAAAGAAGAGCAACAAACTATCTTCAAGATTCGCCAGCGTTTCAGGCGCAATCTTCAGAGGCTCTGCGATCACGTGATCATCCGGAAGAAATTCGAAGCAGGTGATGCCACCGAAAGCCGAAATGTATTGATCCTGCTTGCCGACCGGCTCTTTCAATAAATCAATTTCGATGTGACAGGCTTGTTCGGCCAGTTCCTGCGGTGGCACAAAATTGCGCTTCACCGTGTGCAGAGCCCGCAGCAAAGCGGTAGTGAAACTGCCCGACGAACCCAGGCCGGTTCCCGCGGGAATATCCGACAAGCTGACGATTTCGAGGTACGGTCCCATCACCCCCGTCATTTTTAACGCTTCCCTGATAATGGGATGCTGAATATCCTCCCACTTCTCCACATCCTCGAGCTTCGAGTACTTCAAGATAATGCGCGGACGGAACGCCTCGTTAATCGTTATGTAAACATAGCGATTGATGGCAGCGGAAAGAACAAAGCCACCGTGCTTCCGGTAGTACGAAGGTAGATCGGTGCCGCCTCCACCTAGTGAAATTCGCAATGGACTGCGCGTGATGATCAAACGAAGCATCCTTAACTTCTAGAGGTCGGCAGTTCTGGAGTAGCCCACACTATACTTTGAGCGTAGCGGCCTCTGCGCTTACGAATTTAATAGTCGCTAATACGGCTTCCTTTATTGACAGGCGTGGCCGCCATCCCAACCCGCTAATGCGACTGCAGTCCAGCAAGATAAAAGGGCTGTCTCCGATCCAGCCTCGCTCTCCGCCAGAATACGTTAGCTTCGGTCGTAATCCCAGATACTCGGAAATCCAGCCGATGGAATCATTTACTTCGCAGTATTCGTCCGTCCCCAGGTTGAAAATGTTCACTTTATCTTTGGCCTTATCGATGGCGAGAAGCACTGCGTCAATGCAATCCTGAACATACAAATACGATTTCTTCTGATGACCGTTGCCGAGGACGTGCAGCCGTTCCGGATGCTCAGCGAGTTGCTGATAAAAATCGAAAACATGCCCGTGGGTATAACGTTCTCCCAGAATCGACACGAAGCGGAAAATATAAGCTTGCATGTCGAATCCTTCACAGTAGGCCTGAATCAAGCTTTCCGCTGCCAGTTTAGACGCTCCGTAAAGCGAGGTCTGAACCGGAAAGGCACAAGTCTCCGGCGTAGGGAAAATGTCCGGCTCCCCGTATACCGAACCCGTGGAAGAGAACACAATGCGCTTGCATCCTTGCTCGCGCATTGCCTCCAGCACATTCCACGTGGCAATCGTGTTCTGATCAAGATCTTTGCGGGGATGGTCCGTCCCAAAGCGTACGTCGGCGTTGGCCGCGAAGTGGACTACGAGTTCTGCCCCCTGCATAGCGCTTGATAAGCTCGGCCGGTCGAGCAGATCTGCCTGACGAAAAACAAATGCAGGATGCTGCCTCGCGCTTTGCAGAAATCGTTCGTGTCCTGTGGACATATTATCGAATCCAACCACGCTGTGACCTGCTGCAAGCAGTCGATCCACCATGTTGCTGCCGATAAAACCAGCAGCGCCCGTTACAAAAACGCGCAATTATAACCTCCTTGCAATGGACGATCGGTTGAATCCCGATCGGTTGAACCTACACTGGATTCAATTACCTGTGATCCGAAGAAGTCTGCCGTAATGCGATTCGGGTTCCCTTCAATTCGAAGCGGCTATCGCGCCAAACATAGCGCAGATTCAGGTAGCTCGCGAACCATACGGCAAAACCGAGAAGGTCCCGCAAGGAATAGAGCCAGGGTGCGCGCCGAATTTCAGGATCGCGAACCACGGTCCAGCCCACCAGCCACGCTTCCACCAAGCGATTCAACACAGCCACACCCAGCAGGATCGTGCCCGCGGCCCAGTGTCCTAATAACCCCGCTGCGAAGAACCCGATCAATCCATAAGGCATGGCGAAGATGAGCCCACTCCCGAAGTGTCCCTTAGGCCGCGAGTATCGCGTAGTTTGAGCCCAGCGCAACTGATTCTGCCACATGTGCCGGAATGATTTCTGATTCACCACGTGGTTGATGATGTGCCTCGAAAGCACCACGCGATAGCCGGCTTTCTCAATCAGGTTACCGATAGCGAAATCATAGGCAATGTAATCTCGCAACGCGCTATACCCGCCGATGCTGGCTAATGAATCTTTCCGGACCACAGTGGTTGGCCCTAATCCAAATTTCATCCCTTCCAGCAGATTCGCCACCAAAACGCCCGCCGTCATCTCAACCGACATGCCGATCGCCGTCAGGCCCGGAGAAAAACCCCGCTGCATTCTTGCCCCGGTAAACACAGGTCACCATGCCGACCTTCGGATCCAGCAATGGCGGAACGATCTCTCGCAGATAAGAAGGATCGACCTCGACATCGCTATCCGTTGTGACCAGGATTTCGTGGGTCGCCGCTTCTGCCATGCAATGAAATGCGTAAACCACAGGATTCGGCCACGGCGTCCCGGTCACCAGAATGCGAGTCGGGATGTGCGGGTAGCGAGCACAGACCTCGCGCACAACCTCGAGTGCAGCGTCGTCAGCCGTGTCGGCGGCAAACAGAACTTCGTAGTGCGGATAATCCTGCCGAAAAAAACTCTCGATGTTCTCCTTGAGCTGCGCCTCTAAACCGTGAACCGGCTTCAACACAGACACGGGAGGCAGCTGATCATGTTCGGCCGCAAACCGATTTTGCTTTCGCGCTTCGGCATGAAAACGGACTACCCCGATCACCGCCATACCCAGAAAAACCACAGAAGAAATTGTGCCAACAATGGCCACACCCAGCGCGAGATATAGCACCCAGTTCATTGAAAGACGATTGCCCTCACCCGCTGACTTTTCAGCGGAATGTCTATTTCATCACTTATTTTGAAAGCGCGGCAAGCGCCTGGCGGAACATATCGTCGAACGACACCGGGCCCGCCAGGTTTTTCGCGGCTTTGGCGACACCTGTCAGCGCCTTTTCGGATGCGGCTCGCTGATAGCCAAGGTTCACCAGCGCGGATAGAACATCCTCTTCGGTGGCACTCATTACAGGCATGGCCGCTGGGGCCGGGCCCATCGTGGGCGGCAATTTGTCGCGCAACTCGAGCACCATGCGCTCCGCGGTTTTCTTTCCGATACCCGGAATTTTGGTCAGCCGCGCAAGATCATTGCCGCGGATCGCTCCAGCCATTTCATCGGCCGCCATTCCACTCAGAATGGTGATGGCAAGTTTCGGCCCGATGCCGCTGACTGTAATCAGCTTTTCAAACAACTGCTTTTCGGCGAGACGGAAAAATCCGTAGAGAGCGAATAAGTCTTCCCGTACATGAGTATGAATATGGAGCGCGACTTCTTCTCCGCTTCCGGGCAATTCAGAGAACGTGGGCACACTGATGTTTACTTCGTAACCGACACCCGCCGTTTCGACCACCACCTGATTCGGATGCCGGGACAACAGTCTTCCGCGAAGATGGGCGATCATGCGTAGGCTATTGTATCCGCAGCGAGGTCGAATCGATTTGCAGCACCCCTCTGCAAAAGAAAAACGGCAGGGCCGACCCCCTGCCGTCTCGTTACACCCAGTTCTCGTCTTATTTCTTGTTCACAGCCTTCTTCAGTTCGGCCCCCGGGGAAAACTTCGCAACCTTGCGGGCAGCGATCTTGATAGTGGCACCTGTCTGCGGGTTGCGCCCGTTTCGCGCCTTTCTCTGTGATATGGAGAAAGTACCGAAACCTATCAACGCTACTCGATCCCCTTTCCGTAAAGCACCAGTGATGCTGCTGACGGCAGTATCAATCGCAGTTGTAGCCTGCGCTTTGCTGATTTCGCAAGCGCCAGCGATCTTGTCAACCAGATCGGCCTTATTCATAGTTTCTCCTCGCAGGTCTCTTTCATCCCCAGCACGGGAATCGGCAACTCAAATGTTCGTGTCTGGGCTGGAAAACCTGACGGGTGGTATTCTCCTCTCTCCACGGAGAATGTCAACTGTGAAAATCCGCGCCCGAAGCCTGTTTCGTACCCCCCGCTCCCGTCTTAGGGCGTAGGGTGCGGGTTTTGGGGACCGGTGGCCGCCTTTGAGCGCTGCGGCGGGTGAATTCGATCCATCCTCCCACCCTGGTTAGCAAAACAGTTTCCGATGGATTTTCTCCTTGGCTGAGATTTGCTCTCGGCGATAATTATCAGAGCATTGCCGCTAACCGTCGGATTGCATCCAGAAACAACCGAGCTGGGGCTGGGTTCATACAAACACTATCGGGGAATTTCCATGTCTGACCGCATCGCACTTCTGATTTCATTTTTTCTGCTAGGCTGCGTCGCTTGGGGCCAACAGCAATCGCCCGTCGCCAACCCCCAACCTGGCGCGCAGCAGAGCATGCCAACTTCGGACGCCCCCTCTCATGACATGTCGAACATGAAAGGCATGTCCATGGGCGACGATCATGACAAGCAACAGGACAAACAAAAAGATGAGAAAGACCCCGACGCCGGCATGCACGCCATGCATTCGATGGAAGGCCACATGAATATGGGTCCGCACATGAGGATGACGGCGCTTCGCCCTGTTAAACCAGGCGATGCCGAGCGGGCTCAGCAAATCGTCGAAGCCGCACGGAAAGCTTCAACCAAATACATCGACTATCATGTCGCGCTGGCCGACGGCTTTAAGATTTTTCATCCTGAAATACCGCAGAAGATGTATCACTTCACGAACTATCAGTATGCATTTGAGGCCGCGTTCAACTTCAATCCTGAGCATCCCACTTCGTTGCTCTATGAGAAACACGGCGACAACTACAAACTCATTGGCGTGATGTATACAGCACCGAAGCGCCTCGACGAAGATCAACTCGACCAGCGCGTTCCCCTCAGCGTTGCGCAATGGCACGAACACGTTAATTTCTGCGCCGCTCCCGCAGGACGGAAGAACGAATATTTAATCGCGCATCCTCAATTCGGCTTGAGAGGATCTATCACCACACAGGAAGCTTGCGATGCCGCCGGCGGCACATTCCATCCCGTAATCTTTAACTGGATGGTTCATGTCTACCCCTTCGAGAAGGATCAGGCTGCGATCTGGTCGGTGGAGCGTCAACACGGCGACGCGGATTAGCTCCCGTAGTTCCGAAAGCAAGTCAACTCTAACGAGCCACGCACCCTTTCGGTTACTTTCGATACAAATCCCCGCCGCGACTCCTGCACGTCACGAATTTTTCCTACCCAATCTTCGTAGGTCTTCCACACAGAACACTCCATGGATGTTCCATGCACTGCGAACAATTGATTATTTTTTGCTATCGGAAGGGCGCACTATTCGTCCATATACTCGTGATCGGAAATTACAAAAAAGTTGCACCTGCACTGTGGAACTTTCTGGATGGCAGCTTCGTAGTAGTGAGAGTACGCAGCCAGCGTGGGGCTGGCAGGAATTGATGCGACGTAGAATTTCGCGGGGTTAGGGGATCTTCCCACTTTCGGTTTGGCGGCCCAGGTGAGAAAACCCCCGTGCACAGCGCTCAGGCCTTGCGGCTTGTTCGCTGAACCCCAACGGCTGCATTGTAGGCGATTCGCGGCAAAACACCAACGTTTTCTCGCGCAAGTCGTGAGCCGGGCCGCCCTAACCGCTTCCCGACGCAATCTCGGGAAAGAATAAGGAGCAGTCATGAAGTTCGCGACAATTTCAAAGAGTGTGGTTCTGGGGTTGGCATTAGTGTTGACGTCAAGCACTTTTGCTTCGAGCAAGGGAGATCTGCAACTCAGCAACCCCGTAACGGTGAACGGAACCCAGCTGAAGCCTGGGGATTACAAAGTTGAGTGGGAAGGCAGCGGCCCAAGCGTTGAGCTCAGCATTTTGAAAGGCAAAAACGTGGTGGCCAAGGTGCCGGCACATGTAGTCGACCTGGACAAACCGGCCGCCAACAATGCCGCCGTAACCCGCGAGAACGGCAGCGGACCGAACGCTCTGGCCGGCGTGCGTTTCCAAGGCAAGAAACTTGCCCTGGATCTCAGCGAGACCAGCGACAGCATGCAAGCCGGCGGCTCCAGCAAGTAACCTGATCCGATAACTGCGAGCGCCTAACGTCGATCGACAAAACTACGGGAGCACTCACAAGGCTCCCGTTTTTTGTTTTTCCTAGTTGGGGAAGGCCAGAACGTCGTCGTAATAATTTAGGACAACCCGTCGCGGCTTAGCCTTCAAACCCTTCATGGGAACTTTCTGCTCCACGGAACTATTCCCGCTCATGTTCGCTCGCCCGACGAAGGCCATGGTTCCATCCGCCAGTTCAAAATAGATCGGCACCAGCATCCGGAAACCATCATTCACCCTCGACTGCGTCACCTTGAAGCTGAAAACGATTTCTCCATCTGCTCCAGTGTCAAAGGAATAGTCGAGTTTGTAGTAAGGCATTTGCGTGCCATAGACATATTCGTTGAAGAACCAATCCATCTTCTGATTTCCGTCTAAATCCATGTCGTGGGTCATGTGCTTTTCCACCATGGCCTTGAAGTCTTCGGTGGAAGCAGATTTGCCTGCGTAGGTGCTCACGAAATCGTGCATCGTTTCTTTGAAGTGTTGGTCGCCCGTCTGGCGCGACCACATCATCATGCGAATCATGTGCAGAATGTAAGCGCCCTTCGGATAGATAAGCCGCCGCGTCAGGTTAAAGCCCGTGCGGGAGTTGCTCATGCGGTATCCCATTGTCACCGGCCCGGCATCAATGGCCCGGAAGCCGTCAGCGTTGCGTTCCAGCAGCAAATCACGTTCATCGTTCCAGAAGGAGATAAATTTCTGCTGACTCTTTTCGACGTTGTAAACGTACATGGACGCCGACATATCAGCGAAGCCCTCGCTCATCCATTGATCGCGATAGGAGTGGAATCCCACCGTGTGTCCCCACCACTGATGCGCGACCTCGTGCGGCGTGACTACTTTCCAATAACCGCGATCGCCGAAGTCCATACCAAGTTGGTGGCGCACCGTCGTGTCAAAGAAGTAACACATCGGAATCCAAACTAACTCAGGCCACGATTGCCCATACTGGCAACTGGTCTGCTGTGTAATTTGCAGGCGCTTGAACAGCGAGGGACCGAAGTAATCTGTGTAAAGTTCTACTGCCAACTCACCCTCGGCTAAGGCTTTCTTGTTCAGGAGCGTTGTGTTCATCGTTCCCAGCGCAACTCCAGACCCTCTGTGCGGAGCTTGTAAGGACATGGAATCGCCACTTGCCATGTGCTGCAAGTTCTGCACCCAGTTAGGCGGATCCTGGTTGGCCAGCGACTGGACCAAATACTCCGGCTTGGTGAGCTTCGTTTCCTCTACCTTGAATTTTCCAAAGTTAAATCCCGCAACGGTCTGTGGAGCTTCGCTCTTCCAGACGCTTACATTCTCTCCACCTTCATTGTTTTCGCTCACCAGTTCGCCGGTGGCCGCCATTTTCATTCCTTTGGGAATGCGGAAAGTCATGTCATAAAGTGCATATTCACCGAGCGAAGCCCCGGGATTATTTGGGTACCAGTTCTCACGTGAAACCGGATAGTAATTTCCCCCGCCCTCGTCGCTCACCGCCTCTTTCCCGCTGTACGCGGTGGTGACAGTAAGTTTCTCCCCGAATGCCAGAGCCTTCGGCAAAATCACGGAAAAGTCGGCATCGTCGTTCTTGTCTTCCTGTATGAATGCAAGCGATTGCCCGTCCGCGGTTACACTCTGCACCCGCAACGAACGGAAGAGATCGAACGGAACAACCCGCAGCCCGTTGATCTCCGAAACAAAAGTTGTGGTCGCTTTGCCGCTTAAGTTGGCGTTCCGCTCGATGGTCGTATCCAGTTGCTGATGTTCAATCCGAATCGGCGTGCCCACCGTTCCCCGTTTGTGCCGACCCTCCAACTCAAAGCCGGCCCAGACTCCATATTTGTTTTCGTCATAAGTCATCAGGCCCGCTTCTTCTCCCATCACGTATGGAGACCTATGCGGGTCGACCACGAAAATCTCTTTGTCGTTGTAGCGTTTGCCGTGAACGAACGCCACAAACAACCCGCCAGGCTCGGCGCTCAAAACATCCTGCAGGATTCGCGCTTCGAGGTTGTACTTCAGCGTTCGGTTGTGCCGCATCGCATTCTGGCTGTCCTTGAGCAAACCTGCGTCGCAGCCGCCTATCGAAGGAGTACTTCCTTTCTTGAGCTCGTCATAAGTAGAGTCAGTAAACCGCAACACCATGTGAGTAAAGTTTTCGCTGAATTCATTTTCCCTGGTCAATAACTTCAGCATGCTCAGTTCGGAAGCCGGCGGCGCGATCACGAAATTGCCGTCCCCCACAAACACCGCTCCCGTCACCTTGCCCAGCACTGGCGAAGTAAAACAGACGGTCCCCGAGCGAAGATGAAAAGTTCCCGCTTCCCGCTTCAGTTCAACGTTATTCACACTCACGCCTTCACCGCTCAGCGTAAGGTTGCGCAAAGCCTGATAGTTTCCGTCGGAGTTAGGCGACATAGGCGAGGCGTTCTGCCCCATCAAGGGAGCAGCGATCCACCACAGTCCAAATGACCCGATCAGAAGAGTTGCGATGTAAGCAAGCCTCTCCGCTAAACACACCTCAGCGGAGTGCAGACTTCTTTTGAATGGCATGAAGCCTCCCGGGGGGAAGGAAACTCGCCATTATCCGCGCTAGGGAGAAAAATGCAAGTGCAGGGATCACAAGAAACAATGACTTACAGAGGAAAGACTCACGCAGCACAATCTCGCGCGTGCTGGTGTTGCCTCCGACTTCAGAGCGGCAATGGCGCAGTGGCAGCAGTGCGCGATGCGGTTGCGTGACGAGCGGCGACGCCCGATCCCTTCGGCGTGTTACTTTTCGATCATTTGCCGTCGACTCCGAAATCAAAGAGTTCGTGGGCAAATGTGGCACCAGAACCGTAGGCACCCGCGGCACTTGTAGTCGCAACGAAGCAATATTCCCCGGTTGTCAGCTCACCATCCGTTTGAAACCTTATACAGGCCTGGAGCAATACGATCCGCCTTGAAGGGGATAATTGACTTCGCCTGCGACCCAGTGGACGCGCCCCACATGCTAAATGCCCCGATTTCGGTTGAACGGTCATGTTTATCGATATTTAACCTCAGCAGGGCGAACTGGTTCGGGTTCGAGATCGCACCTCCGGCAAAAAGTCCTCCGCGCCCAAGTCCGGCCGCTTTGTCCTCAAAATAAAAATAAAACACGGGCTTGCCTTGGGCGACGCGAATCGAAGACGCCCTGCCCGGCAAGATTGCCTTGGTCTTGGCCTTCACAGCTCCGTAGGTCAGGGCGGAGGTGAAAACCCCGCCAGTCTTGGTCCCTTGATATGCGGCCCGTTCCAGCATGACCATCTGGGATTTTCCCGCCGAGTCGGCCCTGAAGATATAAATGCCCGAGTCATGAGGCGTCATGGGGTCGTCCTGATTTCCCAGCGAAGAACTTCCCGGCTCGGGGGTTGCGCCCGAGGGATTGACGTTCAGGATGCGGTTGGCGACTGCGGCACCAGTGGCGCTGGAATCGGACGCCGTAGCGCTGGCGGGATCCATCAGAGCTTTTACGATGGCATCACTGATATTCTGTTTCTTTAAGGCGACAAGCTCATCCGCACTCAGATCCGCAGGTTTGTTAGCTTGCCTGATCTTCGCGATTACGAGGTCGTCGGAAAGCCCAGCCTGCTTCATCGCGATCACATCTCTGATCGTTGGTGTGTGCGAAGAGGAGTCTTGAGCGCCTGAAACAAGGGTGCAAAATAAAATAGTAGCGAACAGGCATCTGCTGACAGTGAAGCTCGTCATCGGTTCGGTTCCTCTCACGCACGATTTCTTGGGCCCGGCACGGCCCTCCTCGGAGGGAAGAACAAATTTCTCGAAAGGCAGCGCGATGGGATCGTTGCACCGAGACACTCCTCTGTCAGTAACCGCTGTCACTCTATTCTGTGACTCACTCGTATCGGTTTTTTGGGTGCCCTATACGAAAAAGGGAGCGCTCCAGGCGCTCCCGTCCAGATAGCAAATGCGCAATAAGAAACTAGAACCAACTCCTCAGTACTTCGGCACCTTCGGATCCACTCTCTCCGCCCACGCCGTGATCCCGCCCGCCAGGTTATGCACTTTCTTGAACCCAGCTTGCTGCAGGAACGCAACGGCTTTCGCGCTGCGACCACCCATCTTGCAGTGGACTACGATCTCGCGGCTCGAATCCAATTCATTTACGCGATTCGGAAGGTCGTTTAGTGGAATCAGATGTCCGCCAATATTGCAGATCTGATACTCATGCGGCTCGCGCACGTCCAGCACAAATAAATCGTCTTTCGCGTCCAGACGTCGCTTCAACTCTTCTACCTGAATTTCGGGAACTCCATTGGACACCGGCTTTTCCTCCCCGCGGATTCCGCAAAACTCGTTGTAGTCTATCAGCTTCGTCACCGTGGGATGCGTTCCACAAACCGGGCAATCCGGATTCTTTCTCAACTTCAATTCGCGAAACTTCATCCCCAATGCGTCGATCAGAAGCAGCCGCCCAATCAACGGATCCCCGATCCCCAGGATCAGCTTGATCACTTCCGTCGCCTGCATCACCCCGACGAGTCCCGGCAAAATTCCAAGCACTCCGCCTTCCGCGCAAGAGGGCACCAGACCAGGCGGCGGTGGCTCCGGGTACAAGCAGCGATAGCACGGCCCATCCTCGGTAGCAAAAACGCTGGCTTGTCCCTCAAAGCGGAAAATCGATCCGTAAACATTCGGCTTCCCGGTGAGCACGCATGCATCATTTACCAGGTAGCGTGTTGGAAAATTATCGGTGCCGTCGGCGATGATGTCGAAATCGCGAAAGAGCTCCAGTGCATTCTCGCTGCTCAGCCGTGTGTCGAACGTCCGAAGATTCAAGAAGGGATTGATCCCTGTCAATTTGTCCGCCGCGGAATCCAGTTTCTTCCGCCCCACGTCCGCGGTCGAGTGAATAATCTGCCGCTGCAAATTCGTGTAATCCACCACATCGAAGTCCACCAATCCCAGCGTGCCCACGCCCGCTGCCGCCAGATACAGAGCCAGCGGCGACCCCAACCCGCCCGTGCCAATACACAGAACACGAGCTGCCTTCAGCTTCTTCTGTCCCTCCATGCCGACCTCGGGCATGATGAGGTGGCGCGAGTAGCGAAGGATTTCGTCTTTGCTGAGTGTGGTTGGAATTTCGGTGGTGGTAGCCATAAGATCCTCGATTGAATTTTGGATTGCGCTCCGTCAGAATTCGGGCGCTAACAACAGGCAGGACACATACAACAGCGATTTGTGGCGGCGGGTTTCACTTGGCTATTCGAACGCTGAAGATTTGCAACCTCAGTTACCGCGCCCCTCCGGCGATGGAGGGCACGATGGAAATGTTATCACCATCCTTTAGCGTCGTCGCCTCTTTCTGCAGGTATCGAATATCCTCGTCATTCACATACAAGTTGACGAACGCGCGCAACTTTCCATCTTCCGTATAAAGATGGCGCTTCAGCTCCGGATGCTGCACTAACAACGACTGCAACGCTTCTCCCACAGTCGCACCGCTTACTTCCACCGTGGATTGTTTTCCAACATACTGTCGCAAAGGAGTGGGAATGTGGATCTTGCTCATAGGCTCTCATCATAAAAGATGCCGCTACCGGAGGGGAAGATTCATCACCGACATGCGTTCAGTTCCAGAGAAGTCACTTACGACGTGTGGAATACATCCCTAGAATCAAGGCGGAGAAGAAACGATGACAGTCTTTGATCCAGCGCGAGGCAAAATTATCGATGGTGGGGGCGGCTTGGGCGGACTTCTACGCTTGATTGGAATCGGAATTGCCGGATTTCTTTTAGTGATTCTCCTGTTCAGTTCAGTAACCAGAGTGGGTACGGGCCATGTCGGAGTGCTCACCCTCTTTGGAAAAGTGACGGGCGAGACCCTAGGGGAAGGTATTCACCTGATCAGTCCCTTGAAGACCAACAATGAACTCTCGATTCAGACACAAACCTTGAAAGAATCTGCCAGCGTTCCCTCCAGCGAAGGACTCATGATGAGCCTGGACACTTCGCTCATCTATCACCTCAATCCCGACCGCGCTTCAGAAGTTTTTCAGAAGATTGGCGCCGACTACGAAAACGTTGTGGTCGAACCCACCCTCCGCTCCGCCATCCGCGAGGCCACCGCATCCCATACGGCGAATGCTCTCTATACTGGCGAGCGGGAAATGGTCGGCAAGCAGATTTACGATCAGGTCAGTGCTCAACTCAAAGAGCGTGGCCTCAGCGTCGAGAATGTTCTATTGCGTGATATCCAACTCCCCGCCACACTAAAGGCCGCCATCGAAGCCAAGCAACAGGCCGAGCAGGAATCTCTGGCTATGAATTTCCGCCTGCAAAAAGAAACTCAGGAAGCCCAGCGCAAACGAATCGAAGCCGCTGGAGTCCGCGACTTCCAGCAGATCGTAGCCCAAGGCATCACGCCGTCCCTGCTGGAATGGAAAGGCATTGAAGCAACCGAAAATTTGGCGAAGAGTCCGAACTCAAAAGTCGTGGTGATCGGCAACAATAAAAATGGCTTGCCGCTGATTCTGGGGCAGTAGCGATCGACCGCGCAGTCTGGAACCTCAAGTATTCACGCGCCCCGCCGATACCTCTGTTATCGGGGCCTCTGATATAGGCTCCGCGAGAGGATCCATGGACCTAGATTTCACCAAGGCCCGACTGCAGCACCACTCGTGGCGCTTGCGATTGCGGCGGTACCTCGAAGACGATGAGGTGATCAATCGGGCCGAAGCGGTTTCTCCGTATGAATGTGCGCTCGGAAAATGGCTCTACTCCGAAGGGCTGCGCAAGTATGAGAACCAACCCGAGATGGCGAAACTGGAATCGGTTCATGCCCAGATGCACAACGTCGTCGCGCGAGTCGTGGCCCTGAAAGAATCCGGCGACGGGGTCGAAGCACGCCGGGAATACCAACACATCCTACCCCTCAGTCGAACTGTCGTCTCACTCCTGAACAGCCTCGAGAAAAACACGGATCCACCACTGCCAGAATCCCGCTCTTCGCGGGAGCGCTAGCGGGTCGTTGCATGCGGCTGCTAGCATGGCTGTGTGCCTGCCTTGCTCGAAGTCCGCCACCTAAACATCGAGTTCCCCGCCGCCGGGCGGCTTACTGAACAGCAGGACGTGGCTGGAACCAGGCAATCTGCGCTGGCGGTTCGCGACGTTAACTTCACTATCGCTCCCGGTGAAGTGCTGGGATTGGTCGGCGAATCCGGCTCCGGCAAATCCATCACCTCGCTCGCGATCATGCGACTACTTCCACCCCAGGCACGAGTCTCTGGCGAAATCCTATTCGCAGAGAATGGGCAGTCTGAAGATTTACGCAAGCTTCCCGATGACTCCATGCGACAACTGCGCGGCTCGCGCATCGCCATGATTTTCCAGGAGCCCATGACTGCCCTCAATCCCGTCATGCGCGTCGGCGATCAAATCGCCGAAGCGGTGCTCGCTCACGGCAAGCGCTCGAAGACTGAGGCACGCGCCTTGGCGGTTCAAGCCCTGGATGACGTTGCCATTCCCGAGGCTGACCGCCGCGCTCGAGACTATCCTCATCAACTCTCCGGAGGCATGCGCCAGCGCCTCATGATTGCCATGGCAATCGTGAATCGTCCGCAACTTCTCATCGCCGACGAGCCCACTACTGCGCTCGATGTAACCATTCAGGCTCAAATTCTGGCGCTGCTCGCCGATCTGCGCTCTAAGTTCGGGCTAGCGATGCTCTTCATCTCCCATGATCTCGCCGTAGTCTCCCAAGTCGCCGACCGCGTAGTCGTGATGTACGCTGGCAGCGTTGTGGAATCGGGACCTAAACATGAAATCTTTTGTGCACCTTCACACCCTTACACTCGTGGCCTGTTACAAGCTGTCCCAAACTTGAAAACGGAGCGCGATCGTCCGTTGGGCACCATCGAGGGCACAGTCCCTCCTCTGCGCGCGATGCCTCCTGGATGCTCTTTCGAGCCTCGATGCGCCTTTCGTATCCCGGAATGCTCTCGCGCCTTTCCCCCGCTGGTCGAGGTTGCACCTGCACACCTGGCACGCTGCCCCGTGGTGAATGCAAAATAGCCATGGCGGAATAAAAGCCAGCCGTGTATCCTCATCCGTCGCGGTCGGTCTATAATCGCGACTTTGTCTGGTGTCTATTGCGCATACTGGTCCTTAGCGACATTCACGCCAACCTCGAAGCATTGGAGGCTTGCCTGGCCGGAGCTCCACCCTATGATTTCGTGGCCAATCTAGGCGACATCGTGGGCTATGGCGCTTCTCCCAACGAGGTGGTCGATCGCTCCCGCGAACTGGGAAATGTTTTCGTCCGCGGCAATCACGACAAGGCCGCAACCGGACTTCTTGATCTCGAAGACTTCAATCCCATGGCCGCCGCCGCTGCCATGTGGACTCGCGAACAACTCACCCCGGAACACTTGGATTGGCTGCGTGCGATGCCCCAGGGGCCGCTCCCGCTGGAGCAATTTCCGCACGTACAACTGGTCCACGGTTCACCCGGCGACGAGGACGCGTACGTCGTCTCCATTGGAGACGCGCTCGTTCCACTCATCACGATCGACACGCCCATCACCTTTTTCGGCCACACCCATCTGCAAGGTGGATTCTTTGCCAACGGTTCCAGCGCCGATGGATTTCGTCCCGAATACAAAACTGTCGGCCAGGCCGAATCAGTGTCCTTGCAATTGAAGTCCTCCACGCGTTACATGATTAATCCCGGCTCTGTTGGACAGCCCCGCGATGGAGACTGGCGCGCCGCTTTTGCCTTATTCGATACCGAGGCGCAGATTGTCCACTTTCACCGCACGCCTTACAACCTGAAAGCTGCGCAAGATCGCATCTTCGCCGCCAATCTACCTTCCCGCCTCGCCACCCGCCTCGCCGCTGGCCGCTGAACGGTTCGTCATCGCGTCAGGCTTTGTCATCCTGAGCGGAGCAAATGGTTCGCGCAGCGGATCATTTGCGGATTCGAAGGATCTCAGCTATCTAACGCTGTTCGCGTTCATTACGCTCCCCCTCGCATGCGCCGCGTTGTAAACTCATCTTCATGCCGTACCCCCGCAGCGCCGGAAGCAAGTCTCTATTCTCGCCAGGTGCAGAGGCTACCCGCGTAAATCGCCCCGAGCATTACCTCATCGCGCACAGTGACGGAGGAGCCCGCGGCAATCCCGGTCCCGCAGGCTACGGCGTGGTCATCAAGGATCAATCTGGAATGACCGTCGCCCAACTCAGCGAATACCTCGGCCACCAAACCAACAACTTTGCCGAGTACCAGGGACTGATCGCCGCTCTTGAATACGCTCTCGAGCACGGCCCCAAAGCCCTCAATCTCATCAGCGATTCCGAGTTGCTGGTCCGCCAGATCAAAGGCATTTACAAAGTAAAGAACGCCACCCTCCAGGATCTCCACGGCCGCGCTAAAGAATTAATCGCCAAACTCGAATGGTTCTCCATCGGACACGCCCTTCGCGAACAGAATACCGAGGCCGACCGTCTCGCCAACCAAGCCATGGACAAAGGCATGGGGCGTGTGACGATGGATCGTGTGGCGCGAGCGCCCTCGGCCGCCGTTCCCTCCAACAATCTGACTTCGACACCGCAGGAACTCGAAGGCATCATCCACAACGGTGTAGTGGAATTATTGAACGGTAAGTTGCCAGAGGGCACCAAGGTTCAGGTGCGCGCTAAAAGGTGATCTCGAAAACGTTTTCAAAAGCGGAGCGAACATCCAGAGCGAATGTTATTCCGCGGACGTGTGATCATGCACGATCTTCCACCCATCTGGAAACTTGCGAAACACCAGCGTAAACAAACCATGTGGCATCTTCCCGTCCGACATCGTCACTACCCACGAGCCGCGCACGAACGCCGCATCATTTCCCAACATTTCTATACGCAAGTTCGAGAATTGAAGCTTTCCCATTTCGTGCCCCGGACTTGTGTATCGGGCCTTGTAGCGATCGATCGTCGCCTGCCATCCCTTACTTTCTTTTGCGCCCGAAAAAAATGTTAGCTCCTCAGAATTCCAGTAGCCGGACATGAAGCCCTCCAGATCATGTCGGTTCCAGGCATCCTGCTGCGTGAGCATCACTTGCTCGACCTGAGACTTGGGGTTTTCACTGGGCATGTTCTGTGCACTCACAAGACGACTAGCCACCGTCAGGTCGATTACAGAGATAAAGGTGAGGAGGAGAAGGAAAGAACTACGGAATAATGACGGCCCGAATAAAATGCGCACAACGACCTCCGCGACTGGGGAATTAGAGCGCACCAGTTTCGCACGAGAGCGTCACTCGAGAAGAAAATTAAAAGCGGGATGACCGAAGATTGTGCGCGGATTAAGCCCGGCCTTTTTTCGCCGCCACAGCCTTGGCTGCTGCGACCGGTTTACCAGCAACTTCCCAGGGCCGTTTCGGACGATCGATCGGCGCCTTATCGCGATCCTTTATGCGGTCATACTGGTAGGACTCACTCACCGTTCCCAGAGACTCGTTATAAAGGCTCGGCAGACCAAGTCCCACCTTCAACTCTTCCGCAAACTGCTGCAGCGCTTTGAGATGCTCGGCGCTCGCAGGTATCTCAGTTTTTGAAGTCTTCAAGAACTGTTGGTAACCACGGTTCACCAGCTTCGAAATCTCGCTTCCCACTAAATAGCCAGGATACGCAAAAATCTTTATGCCATCGTCAGGCGTTTTCTGTATCGCAGCCGACACATTGTATTTTCTGAGGAATGCTCTGCCGTTGGTGCCGGGCGCATCCGTAATATCGAAACCGTGATCGCGCAACCAGGCCAGCGCTTCCTCATATGTCTTTGCTTCAATTGCTTTCGGCATTTTTCTTCGCTTCCAATCTCTTTATTTAGATGCAGCCGGCGCCGCAAGGCGCTCCACTAATTACCGCTGCATCGGACTTGCATTCAGTATCATCTAAGGACACCATACTACATAGCGTGTTTCCAGCGTTTTTGCATATTACGTTGGTCATTAGGAAGAAGTTCAAGAATGGGTCAGAGTTCAATTCAAAAGACTGCAATGTTTCCGACTTATCACGCGCCGAAACCCATCGCCGCGCGACCCGGGCAGAGTTTGTCCGAGCGCGTGGGCAATACTCCATTGCTTCGTTTTGATCGGCTGACCACGCACTTGCCTGGCGTCACACTCTTGGGCAAGGCCGAATGGTATAACCCCGGTGGGTCCGTGAAAGATCGCGCCGCCGCCAACATCGTTGCCGAAGGCCGCAAGACCGGTAATTTTTCTGCAGGGAAAATTTTACTCGATGCCACCAGCGGCAATACCGGAATCGCTTACGCCATGCTCGGCGCCGCTGAAGGATTTCCGGTCACGCTCTGCATGCCGACCAACGTATCCGTTGAGCGCAAGAAAATCCTGCAAGCCTACGGCGCCAACATTCTTTACACGGATCCGGCCGACGGATCCGACGGTGCCATTCGCATGGCCCGCGAACTCGCAGCCAAGCATCCCGATTTATATTTCTATGCCGACCAGTATTCGAATGCTGCCAACTGGCTCGCGCACTATCACGGAACCGCGAATGAGATCTGGCAGCAAACCGAAGGGCGCGTCACTCACTTCGTCGCCATGCTCGGCACCAGCGGCACGTTCATGGGTACAACCCGTCGGCTGCGGGAGTTGAATCCCGCCATTCGTTGCGTTTCTCTCCAGCCTGATTCCTCTTTTCACGGCATCGAAGGGGCCAAGCACATGGCCACTGCCATTGTTCCCAAAATTTACGATCCGAAGTTAGCGGATGAAAATCTCGAAATCGCAACCGAAGATGCTTATGCCATGGCGCGCCGCATGGCTCGCGATTCTGGATTGCTCCTCGGAATTTCCGCCGCGGCCGGCATCGTCGGCAGCCTCCAAGTCGCCGAGAAGCTTCAACTCCGCAAAGATCAATCGGCCGTGGTTGTAACTATTCTGTGCGACTCCGGCGATAAATATTTGAGCGAAAGATTCTGGACGGAAGGGTAACACAACGTCGGCTTGGGAAGAGCACAACGTTGGTTCGGGAAGGGCACGACTTCAGTCGTGCCGTCCAATGCCGCTGAACGTGCGGGCTTCAGCCCCTGAGGAAGCCATGGTCGCTTTTCAATGATTTATATTTCAAAATTGCTTTTCTCTGTGAATCCGTGGTCAATACCTCTTCATGTTGAAGCTTAGCCAGCAAGATTACGAAGCTCTCCGCCGTCACGGGGAAGAAACCTACCCACACGAATGTTGCGGAGTACTGCTCGGCCGCGTAGCCGACGACGGATCACGCCTCGTCACCTCCACCGCTCGCTGCGGCAATACCCGCACCGATTCCCCGCAGAATCGCTACAACATTGATCCCCGGGAGCTGGTGCGCATTCAGCGCGAGGGCCGCCAGCGCGACGAAGATATCATCGGTTTCTACCACTCTCATCCCGACCATCCCGCCCGCTGGTCTCCCACCGACTTCGCTGAGGCCCACTGGATCGGCTGCTCCTACGTGATCACCAGCGTGGAAAAAGGGAAAGCCGCGATCACCAACTCGTTTGAGCTTTCCGGTACGAACGAAGAGGACAAACGACTCGCAGACGAGCAGATAGAAGTCAGCTAAGCAAAATTGTGGGGACTAGCTACGTTCCCAAACCGCTCGCTGGAAGCCGATCTCCACCGTTTTTCACAAAGCTGTTCGATCCGACTAACGCAGTGACATGAGCACTATCCCAAATCGAAATCGGCCAAACAGCCTTTCTATTGCGCTCTTTGCGAAACCCTCACGATTCCTCTGCACCAATTTCTGTCACCCGCCTGTGGACGCCATGCACTCCGCTGAAAATGCGCCAGTTACAAATCCGCAATTTTCGTTGACTATAAAAACAAAAAGAGTAAAACCATAATCGTTCTTTGACATCTTCTAAAGTTTTTCCGGTTGGTGCCGAGTCCGGGACTCAAGCGCAGTCACCCTCTTCATGAAAATGAAGCAGGGAGGGCAAGCAAGGGTCTATAGCAAAGCGCTGGTTGAGGAGAACAAGAAGAGCCGTCGAAGGCAGGATAGAGTTCCGAGGCGTAGGGTAGGTTTTTCCGGTTGGCGGTAAGCCCGGAGCCCGAGCGAAGATCGCATGCAGAGCACCCGCAAGGGAAGCGGCATAGCAGGTCAAGCGAGGGTCTAACGCGAGCTACTGGCCGAGACGAATGGATCCTACACCACCTCGGAACTCTTAATTTTTTGTGGGCTTCTGGCAAGCCTCCTTCTAGATTTCCAGCGTGCCCTGCAGGTACAACCGCGCTTCGCCCTCGATCTTCACGCGATCCCCAACGATTGTGCACCGCACCGTTCCACCGCGGGCACTGAGTTGTTCCGCGCGAAATGAATTTTTTCCCAGCCGCCCCGCCCAATAGGGAGCTAGTGTGCAATGAATCGACCCGGTTGCGGGATCCTCGTCGATGCCCGCCGAGGGTAGAAACATTCGGCACACATAATCCACGTCGCCGTCACCGCGAGCGCTCACAATCGTTCCCTTGCCGGCGTCCAATTTGGCAAGAGCGGCAATGTCGGGCGAGAGTGCTCGCACCTGCGACGCTCGATCCACGATTACAAGGTAATCACGCGCCTTCATGACCAGCGCCTCTTTCAAACTTAACGCTGCTAAGAGGCCGACTTGCATCTCGCATGGTTGTGCCGGCATGGCAGGAAAGTCCAATACAAAGTTGCCTTGCTCCTGAGCCACGGTCACCAGGCCGCTGCGCGTATGGAAACGAACCGGCCACGCGTCATGCTTCCGCAGCGCGAGCACAAAGGCGGATGCCAGCGTCGCATGCCCGCACAGGTCGTCCTCCACTTCGGGTGTAAACCAGCGCAAGTCGAAAGCACCATCTGCGCGAGGAACCACAAATGCCGTTTCACTGTGCCTGTTCTCCGCCGCAATTTTCTGCATTATGCTATCCGCCGGAAAAGCGGTAAGAATGCAAACCCCTGCCGGATTCCCTGCAAAAAGCTCACTCGTGAATGAATCGACGTGGTAGTACGGAATTGCCATGTTGGGCTCTTCGAAGCAGGTCCCCCGTCAAAATGGGTCGCCAAGGCTGTCAGGATTCACTCGTCCCGGGAAATCTGCATCGGTACAAGTTACATCACAAACCGATCGGCGAGAACCGGCCCCTTCGGCGCTTTCGCGTCCCTGGGAGAGACGGAATCGGAGTTCAAGGAGCGCCCCCTTCCTAATGAAGCCGATCTCAGTCGAGCACGTTTTACTCGAGAAAGAGTGCGCCGGCGCCGATCCAGAATTCGGCAAGAAACTTTAGATTTTTCTTGTAGGTCCGCGTGACCGTGTACTCCTGTCGCCCCTTCATCCGCAGACCATATTCTCCCGTCGGATACCGCGTGATTTCTTCCACAAATACGGTATTCACAAGTATCGATCGATGGATCCGAATAAAGCCGTGGGGCTGAAGTTTCTCTTCCAAAGCCGATATGGACTCGCGAAGCAGGTAGGAAGTTGTGTCGCGCTGCAGCAGCACGTAGTTCCCTTCCGCCTGAACGCTGACCACGTCCCCCAGACTAATAAAGAGAATCCTACCTTTTACCTTGATGGCAACTCGCGGATACTCCCGCCTGGCAAGGGCTTGCAACGTCGTAAGAGCTTCCATCAACCTCGAGGACGGCTCTCCTGGGATCGGAGGGAAATTTAGCGGGGTAATTACATTCATGGGAAATGTTTTTCTATCGAAAGTCTGTACAAAGGCAAAGTCCGCCTTGTTTAGAATGGTCCGAAAAGTGGTCGGAGACAATAGCCACTTGACGGGATTTTGACATAGCCATTATGATCCGCCGCAATGAAGAGAACACCCAGCGCGATCCCCCTCATCATTGCCGTTGACCGCAAAGGTCCCAAGCCTCTGCACCGACAGATATATGATGCTTACCGGAAGGCTATCGTTGAAAGAAGTCTGCGTCCAGGACAGCGGATTTTGTCGACCCGAGCGCTGGCATCCGAGCTGCGCATTTCCCGGTTCCCCGTCCTTAACGCCTATTCCCAACTCCTGGCCGAAGGCTACTTCGAGAGCCGTGTGGGGGCAGGAACTGTGGCTTCCCGCTCCATCCCGGACGAAGTCATGTCCAGCGGACCCGCCGGTGCACATTTCGCAACAACTCACTCCGGACGTCGACCACTTGCGCGCCGCTCCTCCCTTCTTTCCCGTGTCGAAAATTCCCCCTGGCTGCGGGGTTGGGGTGCATTCGGTGTAGGGCAAGTGGCCTTCGATCATTTCCCACTGCAGATCTGGTCGAACCTCGTGGCGCGTCAAAGCCGGCAGATGGACGCCAAATCATTTCACTACGGTGATCAGATGGGATCGAGGACTCTGCGCGAAACCATCGCCATCTATCTGCGAACCGCGCGATCTCTCCACTGTGATGCCGAGCAGATCATGATCGTTAGCGGCTCTCAACAGGCACTCGAGGTTTCCGCTCTTTGTCTTCTCGATCCTGGCAGCCGCGTGTGGGTTGAAGAACCCGGCTACCGCTTTGCCCGCGATGCCTTCGCGCTGGCTGGTTGTCGTCTCGTGCCCGTTCCCGTGGATGACGAAGGCCTCGATGTTGCCGCCGGCATCAAAAAATGCCGGAAGGCCCGAGCCGCCTTCGTCACGCCCTCTCATCAGTTTCCGCTAGGGGTGACGATGAGTGCTTCCCGGCGTCTCCAGTTGCTTGATTGGGCGCAGAGCTCGGGATCGTGGATCATCGAGGACGATTACGATAGCGAATATCGTTATGAGAGCTCCCCGATCGCATCCTTGCAGGGACTCGACACCCACGCTCGTGTGATCTATATCGGCACTTTCAGCAAGGTCCTGTTTCCTTCCTTGCGCCTTGGCTATGTCGTTATTCCCTCCGATCTCATCGACCGATTTCTGACTCTCCGCCGCTCTATGGATTACGGTCCACCCACTTTTTATCAGGAAGTCGTCGCCAGCTTCATCAATGAGGGCCACTTCGCGCGCCACCTTCGCAGGATGCGGGTTCTCTACCGCGAGCGAAGCAGTGTGCTGGTCGACAGCATCGCCAAAGAACTCGGATCTCGTGTAAAGGTCCTTGGGAGCGAAGCTGGCATGCAGCTAGCCCTATCTCTGCCGGACGAGATTCGCGATGTCGAAATCGCCGAGCGCGCCGCTCGCGAGAACCTTTGGATCTGGCCGCTCTCGCCTTCCTACCTGGGCGAGGTGGCGCGTTCCGGGTTCATCTTGGGTTTTGGCAGTACAGCGGCAGCAGAGATTCCCCGCGCCGTTCGCAAGCTCCGCAACCTGCTTAGGACAAACTAACCAGAATTGCGTTGGCGATTTCGCAAAAGCCCAACCCACGCCGTTCAAGAGAAACAAATTGTTCACGCGGTAAGGGCTATTTCGGAATTCGCCCGTCTAAGCACCTGCAACGATCTCTTAGGAGGATTGACATGAAACGATCGAACTTGAAACTCACAAACACGAAGCCGGTGTTTTTGTTAGTGATTCCGCTCTTGGTGGCTCTCAGCGCGGGCGCGGCAAATGCCTCCGCGTCGAGTTCGGACACCCCCGCTTCCGCCGATCACACAGCCCCCAGCTACGACATGAAGGGTCAGGCCCTGGTTGACCTGCAGGCCGTGCAGAAGAAGTTTGTGGACTTAACCAACTCACTTCCCGCCGACAAATTGACCTGGCGTCCTTCCGATGACTCGCGTTCTTTCGCGGAAGTGCTTCTCCACGTCGCCGGAGAGCGCTACGGAATTCTGGCGCTCATGGGAACCACGCCTCCCGCTGGATTCGATGGCAAGACCTTTGAGAAATCCACGACTGATAAAGCCCGAATCGTTGAGGAGCTCAACAAGTCCTGGGACTTCACTCAGAAGGCGATTAACGGCATGACGAATGCCGACTTCGCAAAACCGCTCCCCAAGCTTGGTCCTCAGGCAAATGCCGGAGACGTCATCTACATCCTGGTCAGCGATGCTCACGAGCATCTGGGACAATCCGTAGCCTACGCGCGCGAAAACGGTATCGTCCCGCCGTGGACCGTGGAAGCGAAGAAGCAGGCCGCCGAAAAGAAAGCGGCGCACAAGTAAGAGCTGGCTCGAGGAAATGGCCGCCGTTAAGACTTCCGACTCTTCGAACTCTGCTTTGTTCGACGGCGGCCTTTCCCTCGCCGGAAGCATCCCTCCGCGTGATCATCGACCATACCCACAGCCTGCATGAAGGCATAACAGATCGTCGAACCCACGAAGGTGAAGCCGCGTTTTTTCAGATCTTTACTCATCGCATCGGATTCCGCGGTGCGCGCCGGAATCGGGTTCCGCGAATTTCGCAAATTTACCTTCGGTTTGCCATCCACGAATTGCCAAATGTAGCGGTCAAAGCTGCCCCACTCTTTCTGCACCTGTAACAGGGCGCGGGCATTTCGCACGGCCGATGCGATCTTCAAACGGTTGCGCACAATTCCCGCATTCCCCATGAGTCGCGCGATCTTACGGTCGTCGTACCGAGCCACCCGCTCCGCGTTGAATCCATCAAACGCCGCCCGATAATTCTCCCGCTTCTGCAGAATCGTCTCCCAACTCAGCCCGGCCTGCGCCCCTTCCAGAATGAGGAACTCGAAAAGTTTGTCATCATCGTGAACTGGCACGCCCCATTCCTCATCGTGATAGCGGATCATCAATTCGCTGCGCGCCCACGCACAACGATTCGGTTCCCGCTTTTTCGCTGGCGATCGTTTCATAAAGGACAGGAAGTCACGCGGTGAATTAAAGCTCATTCCTGATCGTGTAAGGGTGCAGTTGGTTGAGTAGTACCAGAGTCGTTTCTCGCTCGGATAAAAAGATAACTCAGAAACAACAGAAGAACACCGATCGCAACACACATTAGGATGAGACTTTTCGGTTTGCGGGGTGACACAGGATCTTCTTCTTTTAGTTAGATTAGCTGCCCCTAAAGAGTGCGCATTCGGGCTCTCCCTACCCTCCAGAGCCAAGCCATTCTACACTCCTTTTTGGGACGGGAGATCTCCCCGGTTTAAGCAACGAGGCCCCCCAGCCTGTTGACGAATTGGCCGGCAGAATTGAAGACATAAGACCCACGCCCTCTCATTCTTTGCCATCGGAGACGAACAGGCTCGAAACTTGATATTAGGCGGTATATGCGTACGAGCGCAGGTCGTCGGTAACGAAGATCTCTCTTTGCGGAAGAAGTATTCCGTATGGTGAAATCCACTCCGTCCTGGGGGCCGACATCATGCGCCGGGCAGATGTTGGGATGATTCAGGCTGGAAACAAACTATAGCTTCACGCTCGAACCGCTGACGGTGGGCGGGGGAGCGAAAATCGCGCATTCGGTATTGACAACACGATACCTTGTATTGCAAGGTATAGTCCATGAAAGCAGCCAGTGCCGGAGACCAGGAGTCAGGAGACAAGTGGGAAGTACAGCTGCGCAAGGGATGTCTTGAACTGGCGATTCTAGCCGCGCTGTGGAGTGACAAACTTTACGGACTTGAAATCCTGCAGCGCCTGGAGAGCGATTCCGATTTGATCATTTCTGAGGGAACCGTGTATCCGCTCCTCAGCCGCCTGAAAGCCATGGGCCTGGTGCGAAGTGAGTGGATCGAATCGAACGCCGGACATCCGCGCAAATATTATGCGCTCACTCCTGCAGGTAAACATCGGGCGCTCGAGATGGCTAAGACATGGGCGCGGTTCTCGTCGAGCATGAGCAAATTACTTGCCCCACTCGGAAAGGCGAAATAAATGGCCATCGTAGATGGTGACGCGCAGCAGAGCATCAACGCTTACTTAACACGGCTACGCGCGCGCTTGCGCGGCATCAGCGACCAGGACGCCCGCGAAATCGTTGACGAACTTCGAAGCCACATTCTTGACAAAGCGAGTCTGCGCGGAGAAATGACGGCCGAAACAGTTAACGCGGCGCTGCAGGAACTTGGTACTCCCGAGGAACTTGCCAGCGAGTACATGACGGACAATCTGCTGGCACGGGCCGAAATGAGCCGGTCGCCGCTCCGGATCCTCCACAGTTTATTCCGCTGGGCCAGCCTGAGCATTGCTGGTTTTTTCGTGTTCCTGAGTTCGATCGTTGGGTACTTGCTGGGGACAGCTCTGATTTTGTGCGCTTTGTTTAAACCAGTTCATCCACGAACCGCCGGATTTTGGATTTTTCACGACGACGCCGGTGGGTTCGTCGCCTCGCTTCGACTTGGCTTCGGCGCTGCCCCAGCGGGCGGCAAGGAGATGCTCGGCTGGTGGATCGTGCCCATCGGGTTGGTTGTCGGTTGCGGACTGGTGATGTTGACGACGCGATTTGCGCTGTGGTGCGTGCGTCAGTATCGCAAATCCCGCGTAATAACCCGGGCGTGACCGGTCGAGAGGCTGACAGGAGGAGAAATGAACGGATCCAGCCAAATTAGCGAGTCGATTGCGCGAAAGGAAAATTGTCCTGTCCCTCCTCCAACCCGGCAGCTAGCCCCTTCCCAGCGCTGGCTATCTCTGGCCGAACTCGCCCTGGGAAGCGCAATTGTGATTGGCCATAACGTTTATCACCTCGTCCCCAATGAAGTGCCGATCCTCTTTGTGCTCGGTCTGCTTTCAGTGCGGCTGCGCGACGGTTCTTGGACGGCAATGGGCTTGGTATGGCCCACCTCCTGGCGCAAAACCATTCTCTTTGCACTCGCCGCGGCTACACTAAGACTCCTGCTCGGGGCCTTGGTCATCGATCCCGTCACCGCTCACTTTTGGCCGCCCGCGGTTGCCCCCAGCGGCTACAACGAAATCAGAGGTCATGGCATGGTGGCCCTCGAGTGGCTTCTGCTGATCTGGACCTTTGCCGCTTTCGGAGAAGAGATCGGATACCGCGGTTACTTGCTCACCCGTGCCTCGGATGTAGGCAATCGATCACGAGCCGCGGATTGGTTCGCCGTTCTCTTCATCGCAGTGCTCTTCGGTTACGGGCACTACTACAAAGGGCCGTCGGGCATGATCGATTCCGGCATTGCTGGCCTGATTCTCGGAGCCGCCTACGTATTATCCGGACGCAACCTCTGGGTTTGTATTCTCGCCCATGGCTTCATCGACACCGTCGGAGTCCTCGCCGCATTTCTCGGGTGGACATCGTAGAGGGGCGCGCGCCCTCGCATATCGACGTCCCATCCGCGGTTTCTTTCATCAAGCCGTGATTCCCACCAGCGACCGACGCTGCGCCGCCGCCCGAAAGGACTCTACAAGCTCTCGCGCATATGCCATGCAGTTGGCTCTCTCAGGAATCGGTGACACAGTACGCGCGGGATATTCATCGTAAGTCCGTCCTTCTAACAGTCTTCCATTTTTCGCTTTTCTCACCCCGCCCCACTGCTTGAAGAAAAAAGGGACACGGTATTTCCAGCATTGGTCGCGCACCGAAATGACCCATTCCTTCCGCATCGGCCGAGCACCAGGTCCGCTTTCCCCGCCGACAATTGCCCAACTGATGCCGGAGAGATTGAACTCGCCTAAGTCTTCGAGCAGAGGTTCGATCGACAAAAAGCGAACCCTCGCCGGCGCTTTCTGCAGATCGTCGATTCTTGGCAAACCATACTTCTGATCCTCGACGCTCACTCCCCACCAGATGTGATCTTGTTCGGCAGCGAAGCGCAATCGTCCGCTCAGCAGTTCTCTTAAACGCTCCGATCTTTTCGTGAGGATTTGGAATGTGTGCCAGTTCGCCTTGACCATGACTTTGCAAACCGCCTCAATATATTCCTCAGGCACACCGTCCTGGAAAAGATCGCTCATCGAGTTCACGAACACGAGCTTCGGCGAGCGCCAAAGAAATGGTTCGGTTAACTTTTCCGGAACAAGGCGCAGATCAAAACCCTGTTCATACGGATGCCCCTTCACTCCGCGGAATCGCTCCGCGAACGTCTCTGCGTAGCAATGCTTGCAGCCAGGGCTTATTTTTGTGCAACCCCGCACCGGATTCCAGGTCGCATCGGTCCATTCGATTTGGGAATTAAGAGACATTATGCTCGTGCCCTATCGCGAAATTTGTTGAAAATATCCACCACAATCCGTTCCGCTACGTCAACCTGAGATGCGAAGAACAAATAGTAGACGATTGCATTGCCGCTCCGCATTGGAAGCGGGGGTGGAACGCGCCTGAAACCCGCTACCTTCACGAGACGATCACGGAAAGCTTCCGCGAACTGATCATTAGAAACTTTCTCTTCCATCGTTCCGAACAGCCCCTGAGTTTGTTCATAACCCACTTGCCGCCAGCTATCGTCGCCCCAGAATGAAGTCATCCTTGCCTGCTGCTCTGGAGATACACGATCCGGATTCCGCCAGAGCGCATTTCGATTGATGTCCATGACGGGAAAGTTTAGGAACATGTCGGTTGTCTTTAGATGTCCAGCCTTCTTGATCACTTCCCACTTAAGATGCAAGCCGTAGGGGTCAAGGAGACAAAGGGCTCTCCTGTAGGTTGAGAATTCGAGTGTCGGAAAGATTCGATCAATAAGTATCTCGTTGCAGTCTGCCCGATAAAGATGCACGTTCGAATTTGCGCCTGAAAGACTTTGAAGGTGATCCATTTTTTCCGGGTTGAGGTCGATGAAGTGATATTCCTTAAACGGCGGCTCAACGTTAAGCGCGTTTAAAGGACTACCGGCAATGAATTCCCCAGTCTGTTTTGAAACATGTTGGCCAGCCCCAGCAAAAGCATCGATGTAAATATGAGGAAGGTTTTTGGAACTCAAGATCCGCGAGTAGGCAGCTGCGTATTCTCGCACAATGTCAAGTTTGATCTCTGACCAGTATCCGATCTCGTCGAATTCAGAGAATGAACTTGGCATTTTGCTTTTTATTCGCCGCTTACATATCTGTGATTCTCGCACATGCCAAGAATGCTAAACAAGAGCCTCGCCAGGTTCAGCTCGATCCCCAGGTTCACTCTCAGGATGATTTGATGACACGGCCAATCGTCGTTCTTCGTGTGACATGTGACCTTGCCGTGCACAGCCCAAACCGTGGATCATATTCACGGAGTAGCTCCAAGCAAAATTTTCGCCAAAGCGCAAGGTGCAAGCTAACTCCTTTGTTTTGAAGATTTTGACCTATAAGTCCTTTAGAAGCATAGATTTGCGAGGAGTTTTGCGCTAAGTCGATGATTCTAAAGCAAGACAGGAGTGGGGGGGTGGGGGGAGGGGCGCCGTTAAGGACCGGATGCCAAAAGAAACGGAACGACGGCGACTTGTGGCTGCTAGAGGTTCGCCTAAGTACCGGAACGCTACAGTGGAATGTTCCCATGCTTCTTCGGCGGATTCTTGTCCCGCTTGTTCTCCAGCATCGCGAGCGCCTGGATGAGTTTCTTCCGCGTCTCGCTGGGCTGGATGATGGCGTCGACAAATCCACGGTCCGCGGCAACGTAGGGACTGGCGAAGCGGTCGCGGAACTCATCGATCTTGGCTTGGCGAGCGGCTTCGCGATTCTCCGCGCCATCGAGTTCGCGTTTGTAGACGATGTCCACCGCGCCCTCCGGTCCCATCACCGCGATCTCTGCGGTCGGCCATGCGTAGTTCACATCGGTGCGGATGTGCTTGGAGGCCATCACGCAATACGCTCCGCCATAAGCTTTGCGCGTGATCACTGTAACCTTAGGCACAGTGGCTTCGGCGAATGCAAAAAGCAATTTCGCGCCGTGCTTGATGATGCCTCCATACTCTTGCGCTGTGCCGGGAAGAAATCCGGGAACATCTTCAAAGGTGACCAGCGGAATATTGAAGCAATCGCAAAACCGTACGAAGCGCGCGCCCTTCACCGACGCATTGATATCGAGCGTGCCCGCGAGCATCGCAGGTTGGTTGGCGACGATGCCCACGGATCGTCCATCCAGCCGCGCAAATCCCACAACAATGTTTTTCGCGTAATGCTCCTGCACTTCGAAAAAATATCCGTCGTCGACTACCGCGTGAATCACGTCCTTCATGTCGTACGGCAGATTCGATTGCGCAGGAACGATTTTGTCCAGCGCCGAATCCGCGCGATCGATGGGATCGGTGCACGGCTTGCGCGGAGCTTCTTCCAGATTGTTCGCTGGAATAAAACTCAGCAGCTCCCGCACCATCGACAAGCATTCGGCATCGTCGTGCGCCAGAAAGTGCGCCACGCCCGAGGTCTCGTTGTGAGTCATCGCGCCGCCGAGCTGGTCTTTAGTGACGTCTTCATGGGTCACCGTTTTGATCACATCCGGTCCAGTGATAAACATGTAGGAAGTCTTGTCCACCATCAGCACGAAATCGGTGATCGCCGGCGAATAAACCGCGCCACCGGCGCAAGGCCCCATGATCGCCGAGATCTGGGGAATGACTCCGCTATACAACGTGTTGCGCAGAAAAATATCGGCGTATCCCGCGAGCGACATTACTCCTTCCTGAATGCGCGCGCCCCCGGAATCGTTCAGGCCGATGAGCGGCGCGCCCATTTTTGCGGCGAGATCCATGATCTTGACGATCTTGCCCGCATTGGTTTCAGAAAGCGAACCACCGAACACCGTGAAGTCCTGCGCAAAAACAAATACCAGTCGCCCTTCAATGCGCCCATATCCGGTGACGAAGCCATCGCCATAAGGCTTTTGTTCGGCCATGCCGAAGTCGTTGCAGCGGTGCGTGACCAGCTTGTCCGTCTCTTCGAAGGTGGCCTCATCGAGCAGAAATTCGATGCGCTCGCGTGCCGACATCTTGCCTTCTTTGTGTTGGCGCTCGCGACGTTTCGCGCCTCCGCCTTCCTCGGCCAGCTGATTTCGCTTTTTGAGTTCTGCAATTTTTTCTTCGATATTCATGGCGAGAGGATTATAGCGGTTGCCTGGACGTGGAGGCGCTTGTGTAGGCAGCGGTGCAAAGGAGATGTCGCTTCGCGCCGATCCTCACTCTTTCCAGGCGCCCAGCAATCGGCGCACATCGATCAACTGTGCAACGTGGTAAGCATTGTGATCGGCCACCAGCAAGGCCTCACGCAGAAGGGTCTGGCCGTCGCCCCACGGAATCGTGGAAAAAAGATCGATCTTAGGTTTCACCACCAAATCCTGCATGGCCTTCAGATCCTTGCGGAATTGCTGAATGCTTTTATTCCATGCTCCCGGATTTGGCGGAGCTTCGCTTTTGGGCCAATAACCCTCAGGCCATTTCGGAGATTGGTGCTTGGGATTGCGGCTGAATTCCAGAATGTCCCATTGCGCCAGGCGAAGATGTTCGAGCAGCATCCACGAAGAATGCGGAAGACCGTCGGGCTTTACCCCGCGCAACTTGACCGGCATGTCTTTTATCGCGTCATCAAAACGTGCATGGGCTCCACCACCGTTCAGCAGTTCGACCAGCTGCTGCCGCAGCTGGCGGTCGTTGCTGCGAGGATGAGGATTAGCGTTTTTGCTTGGCATGAATTTGGTCCTTAGTTAGTTTCTTCAATCTTGATTTGTGTTGTCTGGCTCAATGATTGCAATGATGAATCTTCGGAAGCTTCTCCCCGCAGCACGCGTGCAATGCCGCGCACGATGCGACGCATGGGGAACGCTCCTCTGTCATCCGCCAGGAAGATCTCGCCGATGCGATGGCCACGATAGTACCAGCGCCTCAACAACGCAAGATGCTCCATGGTTTCGATTGCGGGTGCATTTTTCTCGAGTAGAAATGAATCGAGAACCTGCTGCACACGCGATTCCATGGATTGCGACTTCGCGTGCTCGACGGCTTGGATGCAGAAAGGGATCGGACCGAAGATGGCTCCGCTCTCGACGCGAAAGAAAACGACCGAATCGGGCAGATGGCAAGGCTGGATCATGAGGCCCGCCAGATGATCGAGGCGCCGAACAATTTCGGGGAGTTGACTTTGAGCCGACTTCAATTTCTCGAGCCGAACATGAATCGCGGCGGCTTCTTCGAAGGCCAAATCGGCCGACGCCGCATCTCGTTGCGATGATAATTCACGGGCCAAGGATTCGCCTCCGGAATCGAGATAGGCCTGGACGCGAGCCACTTCGGTGGCATAATCCTGATCGCTGCAGCCCTTGAAACAAGGCGCCAGGCACATTTTCATTTCGGAATAGATGCAGCCGGGAAACTTGGGATCGGGATGCAGATCTTCTACGCAGCGCCGCATCTTGAAGAAGTCCAGGGAATCGTTCATGAACTTCTCCGCCGCGAGGCGAGATTGGAACGGCCCGTAGTAAAGTGTCCGCCCTTTCAATCGTCCTAAGCGCCGGGTCACCGAGGCGCGTGCGTATTGGTTTTCGAGATGCAGCTTCACCAAGGGAGCAAAACGGAATCGCAATCGCTTCGAGTAGGTTTGCGGAAAAACAGAACGCAGAATCTGATAGAGAACGAATCCTGATTCGAAGTCGGATCCGGTTGCCGAGTACTCGATCCAGCGCACGCGATCGCGCAGGTTCAGTTTCCTGGTTCGTTCTTCGACAGGACCCAGCAGGCGTTGTAAGCGGCGGCGCAGATTTGCCGTCTTGCTGATGTAAGGTTCGGCCTGAGAATCTTCACCGCCCAACATGAATACCGCCGGAGCGGTCGGGACGGCAGAGAAGATTTCCGTATCACGTTCAGGCGCGAATTCCAGACGATGGTTCAGCACCGGTTCATTGTAAGCAACTCTTCGATACAGAGCTCATTGATCAGGAGATTCAAAGCCCACCGTGAAGCTTTCCGAAATAGTGGGCACAATTTAAAGACATGACGAGAACGCCCGCCCCAAGCGCGAGTACGTGCGCAGTTTTGCGCAGTTCGAAGCTGCCCACACGACAGACGAGCAGGTAGGCGATAGAAAGATTGAAGAGGCCCCACACGACATTGACTGTCGAGGAAGATAGGCCAATGCCAGGTGGTAATGCGAAGGGACTCTGAAAGGCATGCCCCGAAATTCCGTTGCCGAGATGGGGCAACGCGTTAGCAAGGAATGCACCCCCGAAGAAGTACGCTACATAGTGGTACCAGCGCATAGTGATTCCCTTCTTATTGATAATTGTTCTCCGCAGATTCGTTGCTGAAAACTATCGGAAACTTGCGCTGCGGAACTTCTGGCGGAAATCTTCGCCGTCCATCTTGATGATGCGGCACATCTCGTGAAGACGGGATCGCATGCGCTCTCCGATGCGGTCGCCCAAACTTTCGGGTCGAGTCGCGGCACGCACGGCTGAGCCTGCTCCATTTGCACCTGCAGCAGGTTGGTCCTCGAAGTTTGTAGTGATCACCGTGGTGCGGTTGTCGTTGTAGCGGGTATTCAGAATGAGGCTGACGGTGTCCCAGACCCATTCCGTGGGTTTCACCGCGCCTAATTCGTCGAGCACCAGTACGTCCGTTTCAAAGACTGGGTGAAGAACATCCAGCTCCGTAGTCTTCACAGTTGCGTTATAAGAATTCTGAATCTCCTTCAGCAATTCGCGATAGTCATAAAACAGGCACGAGATCCCTTTGTTCAAGACAAGTTCTTTTGTGATTCCAACCGCCAAGTGAGTCTTGCCAGTCCCGATCTTGCCGATGATCAGAAGGCCGGTGCCATCGCGCGGATCATACTCCTGCGCAAACTTGGTCGCGGAAAGATGAGCGAAGGCGAGTGAAGGGTGAGCTCCAGGGAAATCCGTTGTATAGCTGGCGAGTTCGCAATGCTCGTAGCGGCGAGGGATATGGGCAGCGGCGAGCAAAGTCTGGTTCCGGATCCGCAACTGGCAATCGCAGCGCGTGACTCGACGGTCTTTTGGCGCAGTGGACTTTGCCGGAAGTGTTTTCCATCCTGTCCCCTCGCAGAGAGGACATACTGCGAGCGCTGTCTTGGTGACGTTCAATCGCAAACCTTTTCCTATGGAAATTGTACTTCTTGACTGTGCACCAGACGAGAGCTCCCGGCAAGCGCGAAACAACTCGTTCCTGTGTACAACCTGTGCAGCCGTCTCGACGCCTGTGGAGGGATGAGGAAAAGCAGTGCCGACAGAGGGCGATGGCACCGGCATACGTTGAGTCATTGTCGGTATCACTGAGAGAGCCGTGGTGGCGGAAGGGAGAAGCAGGTTCCTCGCGCGGCGCTCGGAATGACAAGTGAACGCGCGACGCTCGGAATGACAAGGTTTAGAGGAGAGAATGACAAGGTTTAGGCGCTCGGAATGACAAGGTTTAGAGATAGAGGCAGACAAATCGATTTCGAGTCTGGTGTCTACTACCTCAAGAGCGAGGGCGATTCAGGCGCCAGATTCCCGCATTCAGATAGGTGGCGAAGCTGACCCACGCCAATAGGGCACGAACAGGGTGGCGGAGAGCGGTGAGATTCGCCAGAACTAGATTAAGGTGGCAAGAATTGCCACCCAGAGGCAGAGGATCTCAGCGAGGGCGAGAGCCGGGCGAGCGCAAGCCAAGAAGATTGCTGACCAGGCAGCGTTCAGCGCGAGCTGTACCAGGAAAAACCGTAATTGCTGTCGAAGCTCCATCCCATCCGCCGCCGACCCTCCATACATTCCAAGCGGCAAGGTCATCGGAAGATAAAGAACGGTCCAGACCGGCCCGAAATATGATGCCGAAGGATTCGCCGAGCGGCTTGCGGAGCAGGGATACCAGTACGAACGGAGCGAGCGGTAAACGCTGCTCCGATCCCCGCAGCAGAGAAGTTAGGGCAGCGAACCCCGCTAATGCGACCAGCAGATTCTTGGACAAGCAATGATCCTACTCAAGGCGTCATTACTGCAAGGGTGCGGAAACATGCTCGTGGACGATCAGCCACTTGCCGTCCTGATTCTCCCAAACTGCGGTCCAGCGGAAGTTGCCCATCTCAACCTTGCCCGATTTGTGGTCATCTCTTCTTTTACGGTCGCGGTGGCCCAGACCAAATCGCCGTGGGGATGAATGGAGGCATCATCGTTCACGGTGAACTTTGCGCTCTTGTAGCCGGCGAGTACGGCTTTCACGCCTTTTTCGTATTCGTCCCAGCTGTCGTACTTCAAAGGAGCGATGTCGAAGAACGTGTTGTGGGCCGCTGGCGTAGAACTTGGCGACATTGTCGGGATCCAGGGTGGACCAGCCATCCCAAATTTTCTGCAGGTAGGCTTTGTCGGGAGCGGGGCCGGCGGACGATTTCTTCGCGGTCGGCTTGGGGGACTTCGCGAAGCTGGCGAAGTGAGAGAGTGAGAGGCAGAGCGAAACCGCGAGCAGGCGCTTCATGGTTGAATTCCTCCTGTTGAGTGGTACAGCGTGTCTTGCATCCGAAGGTCGCGGAATTCTCGCACACGGAGCGGCGATCTGCAAAGCTGCATTGACCGATTTCCACAGCGCACGCTAAAATAGTTGAGTTTGCCTGTACTTGCCGACCCGTTCTGGGGACGCCTGCCTTGGCTGCTGAAGCGCCGTGGCGGAAAACACAGCAAGCATAGAAAGTTCAGTGGGTCGCGCGGTTGCACGCGTGTGCGCGTGAGTCGCGCCTGAGGAACTGATTCTTCACGACATTTTGATGGAGGCAGACGTATGTACGCGGTCATCCGCGCCGGTGGAAAGCAGTACCGGGTGGCGCCCGGGGATGTGATTCGAGTGGAGAAACTGGCTACGGGTACCGATGGCCAGGTGGACTTTTCCGACGTTTTGGCGGTCTCGGGCGGCGAAGGAAAGATCGGCAAGCCGGAATCGGAAGCGCGAGTTGTCGGCGAGGTGGTGGAAGAAGGCCGCAGCCCGAAGATTCTGGTTTTTCATTACAAGCGGAAGAAGCAGTATAAAAAGCTGCGCGGGCACCGGCAGTCTTATACTGCGGTGCGCATCACTGAGATTGCATTTGACGGGCAGAGCTTTAAGGCTCCGGAAGTGGCGAAGAAGCAGCCGAAGGTGAGGAAAGCTGCGGCGGATGAGCATGAGGCGAGCTGAAGTGAAGAGCGTTAAGGGACACGCGACCAAGGGTCATGCGAAGAAGAAAGCCGCTCCAAAGAAGGCGGCGAAGAAATCCTCAACCAAGAAAAAGAAGTGATGCAGGTATCTGAAAATCTAAGACTGAGAGTTGATTCATGGCACATAAAAAAGGACAAGGAACTTCACGAAACGGCCGCGACTCAAACGCGCAGCGGCTAGGATTTAAAGCATTCGGCGGGCAGATCGTGCCCGGCGGAACCATCATCGTGCGGCAGCGCGGCACCCCGTGAAGCCGGGACTGAACGTGGGCCGCGGCAAAGACGACACGCTTTTCGCCAAGATTACCGGGCCGCATCAAGTTCCTGAACAAGGGTTCGATGGGCAAGTTTGTGATGGTCGAGCCCATGGAAGTTATGGAGTAGTTCGCGTCCATCTGAAACGGCATTGTGCTGCGGCCGCGACTACTATGCGACGCGGCTTGGGCCTCGCCTTCGGGACGGCTCTTGTTTGTTGTCACTGGTTGTCATCCAGTGACGCAGGCCTTGGAGCCTCGCCTACTCGGTGACGCAGGCCCTTTCGCCGCTTCCTTGGATGCTGAGTCGAGGAAGAGCGAGTTCAGCATCATGTTTATCGATGAGGCGAAAATTCGAGTGAAGGCGGGGGACGGCGGCAACGGCTGCATGGCCTTCCGCCGCGAAAAATATGTTCCGCGCGGCGGCCCTTCCGGCGGCGACGGCGGCAAGGGCGGAGATGTGATCATGGAATCCAGCGAGCGGCACAACACGCTGGTTCATTTCCGCTTCAATCCCGAATACAAGGCCGAGCGCGGACGCCACGGCGAAGGCTCGAACAAGAGCGGGCCGCGAAGGCGAAGACGTTCTTCTCAAGGTTCCGGTGGGAACGATTGTGTACGACGAAGAAACCGGCGAGAAGGTATTTGATTTTTCCGGTCCCGATCAGCGCATGGTGATTGCCCGAGGCGGCCGCGGTGGGCGAGGCAACGCGCGCTTCGCAACTTCGGTGCATCAGGCTCCGCGCGAGCATGAGCCGGGACGTCCGGGGGAAGAACACAATTACCGGCTTGAACTGAAGCTGCTCGCGGACGTGGGCTGGTTGGCTATCCGAACGTGGGCAAGTCTACGCTGATCTCGCGAATCTCCGCGGCGCGGCCAAAAATTGCGGACTATCCTTTCACGACTCTGCAGCCGAATCTCGGCGTCGTTGCGGTGGGCGATCTGAACAACGAAATCAGTTTTGTCGTGGCCGACATTCCTGGCTTGATCGAGGGCGCGCATGCCGGCTCGGGCTCGGCACGCAGTTTCTGCGCCACATCGAACGCACGCGATTGCTGGTTCACATGGTGGATGTGTCGGATGCGAGCGGGCGTCCGGATGTGGTAAAAGATGTGGAAGTGATTCTTGGAGAACTGGCGAGCTTTGGCGCGCATCTGGAAGACAAGCCCATGATCATGGTTGCGTCGAAGATCGACGTGGCCAACAAAGAAAAAGTTGCAGCGCTCAAACGGTATTGCAAGAAACACAAGCTCAAGCTCTACGAAATTTCAGCGGTGACCGGCAAAGGGATCGATGAACTGAAATATGCCATGGCCAAAGAAGTGGATGCTCTGCGCGAGCAGTCGATCAGCAAGAGGCTGAAGCTGACAGACCATGAAGAAGCATCCTAGCGGATAACGACGCTTCAGGCCCGGGGCAACTGCGACCCGTGCTGAAAGTGATATTGCAGAATCTTCGCCGCCAGCGCCGGCGGCATTTCTCCCGCCGCAGCTTCACGGTGCGCACGATTTCTCCGCGGCAGACCACTTCCGTAGGCGAAAGTCCGGCGATTTCGGCCGGCAATACCAGATTGATTTCCAGTTGAACATTGGGTTGCAGCGTGTCGGGCTGAAACATCTCTCGCGCCTGAAACAGCAGGCCGGAGCGGCTGATATCTCTGGTTTCGCCATCGTGCCATTTCTCTTCGTCCAGCCGACGATATTTCAGAGGCAAGTGAAGTTGAAAACGGGGGGCACGCGAAAGGCCGGTTGCTCCGGTCCGCGGCGCTTGGCAGAGCGCAGCGCTTCGGACGGTCTCGACAGCTTCGCGGGAATGGGGTGGAATCCAGCACTTCGCGAACTTTGCTTTTCAGATCGCGAAGCGTGAAAGGTTTTTGCAGCAGACGCACACCGGCATCCAGCGTGCCATTGTGTCCGATCACATTTTCGGTGTAGCCAGACATGTAAAGCACTTTCGTCTTGGGACGAATTTCCGAAATCCGTTGCGCCAGTTCGCGGCCGTTCATGCCCGGCATGATCACGTCGGTCAAAAGCAAATGAATCACGCCCTCGTGTGCGACGGCGATCTGCATCGCGACCGCTCCGTCCGCCGCTTCGATCACTTTGTAGCCTTGCTTCTCCAGAAACTGCCGTGCCAGGTAGCGCAGGTTGGCTTCGTCCTCTGCCAGAAGGATGGTTTCGGTTCCCGGTTCAGTGACAGCGGACTCTTCGGACGGCAACGACTTGAGCGGGCTCCGCTCTTTCCGCAACGCGCGGAAGATAAATCTTAAAGGTCGTGCCTTTCCCGGGTTCGCTGTAAACCCAGATGTAGCCGCCGCTCTGCTTCACGATTCCGTAAACCGTGGAGAGTCCCAGCCCTGTTCCCTTCGTGCCTTTGGTGGTGAAGAAAGGTTCGAAGATGTGCGACTGAGTTTCCGAATCCATGCCGAAGCCCGTGTCGCTGATGGAAAGCATCACGTAATCTCCCGGGCGGAGCGGGGCATGAAAGCGGGCGTACTCTTCGTCGAGCGATACATTCGAGGTTTCGATGGTGAGCTTGCCGCCGGAGGGCATGGCATCGCGCGCATTCACGGCAAGATTCATGATGACCTGATCGATCTGGCCGGCGTCGGCCCGCACGGCGCCGAGTGAGGCAGCCGGAACCATCACGAGGTCGATATCCTCGCCGATAACGCGCGTGAGCATCTTCAGGTTTTCGGTGACGACGCCGTTCAGATCGAGAATCTTCGGCGCCAGCATTTGCTTGCGGCTGAAGGCGAGCAGCTGACGCGTGAGCGAAGAGGCGCGCTGCGAGGCGCCGGCAATTTCCTGCGCGGGACCGCGCAGAGCCGGGTCCGGACCCAGGCGATCGAGCAGAAATTCCGAGTATCCGGAAATGACCATGAGCAGATTGTTGAAGTCGTGGGCGATGCCGCCGGCAAGCCTGCCGACGGCCTCCATTTTCTGCGACTGCCGGAGTTGCTGCTCCAGAGCGCGCCGTTCGGTTACGTCTTCGGCAAATAATTCGAAAGCGTTTTCGTTGTCGCCATCGCAAACGGCGCGGCCCGAGACCCGAACGACGGTATCGTGATGCCGTCTTTCCGCTTCCATTCGGCGATCAGGCCGTTGAAGGGCGCGGCTGAGCGCAGGTGGTCCGCCAGACTCGAACCAGTGATGAGTATCGCGTAAAGTGCCGCCCAGATGTTTTCCTACGAGTTCCTGGGCTGAGGAATACCCGAGCATCGCAAGCAGTGCGGGGTTCACATCCAGCAATTGGCCGGCGGAATCGCAGCGGCAGATGCCATAGGGAGCGTTGGTGACCAGGGAACGGAAATTCATCTCGGAGCGCCGCAAGCCTTCTTGTGCTGCTCGCAGAGCGGCATTCAGCCAGCAGATGAGAGCCGCCAGAACGACGAAGAGCGCCAGCCGCATCATCGTCGAACGAAATTGTGCCGGCGTCTGTTCGGAGGAAAATGAGAAATAAGCGCTGACGGTCAGCGCGAACGAGGTGGCAACCAGTCCGGGCTTCCAGCCGCCATACCACGCGCTTACCATCACGGCGACGGCGAATACTGCCAGACGGCTTTCCGTGATGTTGGGAAGAAGCAAGGCAGGGATCAGCGCCAGGGTGGTGCTGAGCACGGCTACCCCGTAGCGCAAAATGGGCGCACGGGTAGGTTGAATGCTGAGTAGGGGGAGGGTTACTCGCATAGTGTGGCAATGCTAGTGACTGATTCTTAGATGCGCGAGATTACAGGAGTTCATCCCAAATTCTCGAGAGCCATAGTTTCCTGGCAGCGTCAACGGACGGTCCAAATAGACAGTGGACGATCGGCCAAATGCGAAGTGATCGCGAGCTGATCGTGCCAACAGCCGACAAGTTGTGAAAGTTGAGCTTGCCAAGCGAGCCTGCGAAACGATGACACTAGCCGCGCATGAACATCGGACTTGTTTGGCGGCACTTTCGACCCCATCCATCGCGGGCACCTGGCACTGGCGCGCGCGGCGCGTGAGCGCTACAAACTCGGGCCGGATCCTGTTCGTGCCTGCCGAACATCCCACCGCACAAGCAGACGTCAGCCGTTGTCGGCCTTTCCGCACCGCTATGCCATGACTGCTCTCGCCACCGCTCAAGAAAAGGAATTCATGCCTTCCCTGCTGGAAGCGCCGCGAGGAATTCGATGCAGGAGAGCCCGAGGAAACGCGAAGAAAGAAGAATAACGATCGATGCGGCGAAGCCGAACTACACCATCGATACCGTCAAGCGCCTAAAGCAAGACATTCAAGAAAGCGGACCGGCTCTTCCTGCTGATCGGCATCGACGCCTTTGAAGACATCGCCAAGTGGCACGAGTCCGAGGCACTGTTTCGCGAGTGCGAGTTCGTGGTCGCCAGCCGGCCGGGATACTCCTTGGCGGATGTCGCCAATGCTCTGCCCGCGAGCCTGCGGCCGCAGGCCGAAGCAACTCGGCCATTTCAAAAGCAAGCCGCCACATGGAGACTTGGTGCTGAAGGGGTTACCGTCCATTTGCTCGAAGAGGTCTACCAGCCGATTTCCTCAACCACAATTCGCCAGGCCGCGGCCGCAGGAAAACCGCTTGGCCGATTCGTGGAACCGGCCGTGGCGGAGTACATCAAGAAAACTGGACTCTATAAAACGCAGCTTTCCACAGCAATGACGTCGGCGGTCAAGCATCTTCCCATTTACAATGATCGAGGATCACGAACCACTCTGCATGAAAAAAAATGATTTGAAGCACCAGGTAGCGGCGGCCATTCAGGCCTGCCTCGACAAGAAAGCGGAAGAACTCTCCATACTGGAAATGGAGAAGGGGTCGGGAGCATTCACCGACTACTTCGTCCTGTGCAGCGGAACCAATCCGCGGCAGGTGCAGGCGATCGCGGACGAGGTGGAACTGCGCCTGAAGGCCGCCGGACTGCAGTCCCGCGCACGTGGAAGGATACAAGCAGGCGGAGTGGATACTGGTGGACTACGTGGACTTCGTCGTCCACGTTTTTTCCGAGAAAGCGCGCAAGTTCTACGATCTGGAGCGTCTGTGGAAAACGGCGAAGCGGCTGGAGCCGTCGGAGCTGAAGCCAAAAGCGCGGGTCGAAGTCGATAGCAACGGCCAAAAAAACGATCCGCGTAAGCGAACTGCCTTGTCAACACCTCGTCGCAAGAAGGCTTGATTTCCCACATTCCGGAGTGAACCTCGTTTATTCCGTGCGTATTGATGACAACATCTTCCAATCCGAAGAGTCCAAAGTCCGAGTCTGGTTGGGGAAGTCATATCGGCTGATCGCCTCGGAGAAGTGGAAAGCGAAATCGGCGGCCATGGGCAAGGACGGTTACCGAAGCCCTGGTGGAATATGCGCGACCAAAACCTGGCATGTCGGTTCTGGATTTAGCCAGTGGCACGGGAGAACCGGCGATCAGCATTGCCATGCGAGTGGGCGAACAGGGACGAGTACGGCGCTTGACTTGAGTGCCGATCTGCTTGAGATCGCAAGAGGGCGGGCCCAAAATCGCGGCCTCAATAATTTCTTTGCCCAGCAGGCCGATGCCCAGCACTTGCCCTTTGATGACAACAGTTTTGACCTAGCGACCTGCCGGTTCGGAGTGATGTTCTTCAACGATGCGGCACTGGCGCTGCGGGAGTTGCGGCGCGTTCTCAAACCCGGTGCGCGTGTCTGTTTCGCAGCCTGGGGACCAGTCGACCAACCATACTGGCGGAGCATGATGGGAGTGGTTCACCATCATGTGGGTGGGGACCTCCTGCCGCCGGGAGGACCTGATCCTTTTCGTTTTGCGCAGCCTGGAAGCCTTTCTTCAATATTGCGCAACGCCGGCTTTCGATGATGTGGAAGAAGAGACCAAGAATCTGCCGTGGACCTGGCCGGGCACTCCGGAAGAGGTGTGGGAGCAGGCGCAGGCGGTGGCAGTGCCGTTCCGGCCGATGCTCGACCGCGTCCCCGCCGCGATGTGGCCGCGCATCAACCAGGAAGTGCTAGCCGCAATCCAGCAATATGTCCGTGGGGAAGAGATCGAGTTTGGTGTGTCGGTGGTTCTGGCTACTGGAAGCAAATGAGTTGTCGTTTCTACGAAGATTGTGAAGATCAAGATCACGTGGGTAGGCAAGACGAAAGATCCAGCGATCCAGTCGCTGACCGACGAATATCTGAAACGGATTGGGCGTTATGTGCCAGTGGAAGGACTCGCTGTTCGCGATGAAGCCGCTGTCTTGCAATTATGCGGACGGGCCTCCTCTTCTAAAGGCGTTGGCAAGTCGACGTTGGCGCTGCTCGACTCTCGCGGGAAGCAGTTCTCGTCAGAAGATTTTGCGGATTTTCTGAGAGAGTATCAGGATCGCAACCCTCTGCCGCTGGTTTTTGCGGTCGGTCCAGCGGATGGATTCAGCCAAGGAGCGCGAGACGCAGCGCAGCACACACTGTCCCTGGGAAAGATGACGCTGGCGCACGAACTGGCCCGGGTGGTATTGCTTGAGCAGATCTATAGAGCTCTTACAATAATCAAAGGGCATCCGTATCATTCAGGTCACTGAGAATGCCCGGCAAGGTTCGTGCACCTTTGTGAGTTGATCTTCAGGGGCGCACGTCCTAGAGTTCAAACTCGGGATGACGTTCAACGTATTTGGCGCTTTTTTGCAGGGGATCCGATTTCGGGGAGTTAATTCATGAGAGATGTTATGGAGTTGCTGCGAGCGAAAGAGCAGGAGTTGTTGAAGGTGAAACGGCAAGTGGAAGCTCTACGTGTCGCACTGCCTTTGTTGATCGGGGACGAGGATCAGCACGGCCCCGTATCGGCCCCAACGAATAATAAAGGGATCGGTCAACACGGATAAATTGAGGTCAGGGGTTGGTTGCCGGAGAGGCAACCAAAATATTCAGGATTTCCCTTGCCAGTACACTCGCTGGCTGATGTTCCATATTGGTGAGCACCACGACCCCGGCCCGCCGTTCGGGCGCAATCACGAAGGCCGTGCTCGTACCCTGTTGGCCACCGTCGTGCCCCACACCCGCGACTGCATTGTTTTCCCCCTCACCCTTTCCCCAGCCCCAGCCTAGAGCATAGAAATCTTTTGAACCGTCCGAGGGTGAGAGTGGAGTCCACATTAGATCGCGAGTCTTTCGGTGAATTAATTTGTCATTCAGAATCGCGACCTCGAATCGTGCCATGTCTTCGGCGGATGAAAGCCATCCGCCACCCGGGATTTTGTAGCTGGAATCGAGGAAGTCTGCATTGAGCACGACCCCTGCGGATGTCTTTTCGTAGAAGCGGGTTCGGTAAGGAATGATAGCGAAACGATCATCGACCTGAGTCTGTTTCATATCCGCCGGCACCAACACATTTTCTCGCATGAAGTCGACGTATTTTGCGCGGGAAGCACCTTCAATCACGCAACCGATCAACGTATACCCCTGGGTTGAGTAGTGAAACGAGGTACCGGGCTGGGCTACGAGAGGATCGTCCTTGAAGAAATTCAGTCCAGCCTGAATCGGGTCGCTGAAGTGTTTTGTATTACCGATTTCGGGATCATCCTGGGAGTCTGATTTATAGTGGCGAATTCCGGCAAGGTGCCCAAGCACCTGCCGAGTAGAAATTGGCCACGGCTTTTGCGGAAAGGACGGGCAATACTTTTGAACAGGTGCGTCGAGGTCGAGTTGCCCACGTTCCCAAAGCTGCATGGTTGCGGTCGCGGTGAGTGATTTAGAAATCGAAGCCAGCCGGAAAAGAGTGTGCTCGCTGGCGGGAACGTTATTTTCCAGATCCGCTGATCCAAAGCCTTGCGCCCACTCGTATTGCCCATTTTCGACCACCGCGACCGAGAGACCGGGTACGTGAGTTGACGCCATGAACTTGGAGACAGCTGCGGTAATTTGGGTACGCTTGTCGGGAGAAAGTTCAGACCTCTGCGCGAAGCACCACGAGGAACACAGAGCAATCAGGATAGCGAGGGGAATGAAATTGCGAGAGAAGAGGTGATTTCGTTGTCTCATGAAGAGAGTGTCGATTCGGATGCAGTTGCAGTAAGCGAACGGATGAGGAGCGTTATTGTCGGGCACGGATTCGAATTTTACAGTCTCACGGTACGGAAGGCGACGGGATTAAGTAACGCCCGATTTAGCCCGCGCTGCATCGCTTACTGAGTGACCGTAGCCTGATAACTTACGGTTTGCCATTGCCCATTGCGTCTAACCCAGACGCGGGTATAACGATAGGGTCCGCTGAAATCTTCGCCCAATTGGTGGCCTTTAACATCGGCGCGTGCGGTGACGACCGCAGTGTCGCCATACACCCGGACGACCATATCGGTGATGGACATGGCTTCATACCGCAACTGTCCGCTCCTGCGTGCGGTGAGCGTTTCTTCCTTGGTGGTGACTTGGCCGAGCGGCGTTATGGCGACGTAGTCCTCGGCAAGCACTCGCAGGGGAAAGTTTGAATCCCGCCGGAGGCTGGCTTCTTTGGCCTGTCGCTCCATGTCGATGATCTGGCGAATCACGTCCTGCTCACTGGAATCGATCGTGGGCGCAGGGCGATTTCCAAGCCGCTGGGCCGAGAAACCGTACTGCGCCGCAAATAAACAGAACAATAACAGGAAACATTTGTTGATCACGACGAGACCTCCGCAGTCTGCCCAGGGACAGAGTTCTGCTTGCTCGGGGATACGCAAGTTTTGATGCACAAGTTCCGCGTCGAGCTTTATTCCTTTGGTTAACTTTCATGGCCACCTGGCAAAAAGTGTCGGAATCGATACCGGGCGCTCATTCTAGTAGAATCAATCCTCTCGTAATCTTAATGGGCAAAACATGGCTGACGTACGTCGCGGTCTGATTATCGTTAATACCGGCCCAGGCAAAGGCAAGACGACGGCTGCCATGGGGACTGCCTTGCGGGCTGTCGGTCAGGGAATGAAAGTACTGATGCTACAGTTCTTGAAAGGCTCATGGCATTATGGGGAACTGGATGCGGTGAAAGCCTTCGGCGACAAGTTCGTGATGAAGCAGATGGGCCGCGGCTTTGTGAAGGTGGGCACAGAGAAGCCCGATCCCGAAGACGTGAAGATGGTGGAGGAAGCTTGGATCGAGGGCGAGAAGGCGATCCAGTCCGGCGAGTGGGATCTGGTGGTGCTGGACGAAATCAACTATGCCATCAGCTATGGCATGCTCGATGCGACGAAGGTGGCGGAAAGCCTGAAGAAAAAACCGGAAATGGTGCATGTCATCTTGACGGGAAGAAACGCACACCCCACAATTGTCGAGGTCGCCGACACGGTAACGGAAATGCGGCAAGTAAAGCACGCTTACGAGAAGGGCGTGATGGCGCAGAGAGGCATAGAGTACTGAGTGCCTAGCAAAGATCTGGGTTTAACTGAGTGATAGAAACCTAAGAATTAAGAAACATATGGCTTGGTTCAAGCGCGAATCCGGGGAACTTGATACTTCCGGCAAGAAGACAGTGCGCACCGAAGGACTGTGGGTGAAGTGTGACGGTTGTCGGCAGATCATCTGGAAGAAGGATCTGGAAGAAAATTTGAACGTTTGTCCAAAATGCGAGAAGCATTTTCGGATTGACGCCCGAACCAGGCTGGCTTTGCTGCTCGATGAGAACCAGTACCAGATGCTGGACGGAAACCTTTCATCGACCGATCCCCTGAAGTTTGTAGATTTGAAGCCGTACGCTTCGCGATTGAAACAAGCGCAACATGACACCGGACTCAGTGATGCTGTGATCAATGCCCAGGGGAAGCTGCTGGGGCGTCCGGTCGTCGTGAGCGCGATGGAGTATGCATTCATCGGCGGAAGCATGGGGGCGGTTGTCGGGGAGATGATCACGCGGGCGGTGGAACGCGCTCTAGATGCGAAGACGCCGTTAATCATTGTTTCCGCGTCCGGAGGCGCGCGAATGATGGAGGGCGTGGTCAGCCTGATGCAGTTAGCCAAGATTTCGGCGGCTTTGGCTCGCCTGGATAAAGAAAAGGTTCCGTATATTTCCGTGTTGACCGATCCGACGACCGGGGGCGTGACCGCGTCGTTCGCCATGCTCGGCGACTTGAATATCGCCGAACCCGGTGCGTTGATTGGCTTCGCCGGGCCCCGCGTGATCGAGCAGACCATTCGCCAGAAGCTGCCAGCGGGATTCCAGCGCAGCGAATTCCTGCTGCAGCATGGCATGCTGGACGCAGTGGTATCGCGCAAAGAAATGAAACCCTATATTGCGCGCGCGCTGGATTTCATGGCGGCGTGAATGGCCTTTTGGCGTGCAACTGCCGCTATCCCGATCGCCGCTCGGCCCCTTCCGGACGAGCGTTTCGAATCGAATCTCCCGACTTGATGATCTGAAGCTACAAGCTTGAGCGGACTTCTTTAGGCTGGACGTCCTAATGTCCTACGAAATCGCAATATCGCGGATGTTTGCGTTGGGCCATGAACTGGCACAAACGCCGTCGCACAAGTTCGATCTCGCACATATGCGGGTGCTCTTGGCTGCTTTGGATCATCCAGAGCGGCGGTTTCCGAGCGTGCTGATTGCAGGGACAAATGGGAAGGGCTCGACGGCGGCGACACTGGCTTCGATCCTGCAGGCATCCGGGTTGAAAACTGGCCTGTACACGTCGCCGCATCTTGTGCGGATCAACGAACGGATTCGGATTAACGGTAAAGAGATAGGCGACGATGATTTTGCCGAATTGCACGGGAAGATTGATTACATCGCAGAGACGCTGGTTCAAGAGACGGAATTGCCATGGCACCCTAGTTTTTTCGAGATGATGACGGCGATTGCGTTCGAATATTTTGCGCGAAAGCAAGTGGAGTTGGCCGTGCTCGAGGTCGGTATGGGCGGCCGACTCGACGCAACGAATGTAGTCGATCCGCAGGTCAGTGTGATCACTGACATTTCGCTGGATCATCAGAAGTTCCTGGGAAATACGGTTGGCGAAATTGCGCGGGAGAAAGTTGGGATCATTCGCACAGGGCGACCGGTTGTGACTCTGCCGCAGCAACCAGAGGCAAATGACGTGATCGGCAACTCGATCCTTGATTTCGGGGCGCGGGCGGTGAACGCTGTTCCGTATGTCCCGCCGGTATCTCCCGGAAGCAGTGAATATTTGGTGCCGACCAACGTTCCGGGCAGATCCGGATTTGTATATCGTTACCCTCTTCAGGTGATGGGGGAACAGATTTTGGCGGAAACGCCGCTGGTGGGGCGTCATCAACTGCGCAACGTGGCATTGGCGATTGCGACTGCCGTGGAATTGAATCAGCAAGGGTTCGGCGGCATCACGGCGAGGAGCGTCGAGAGCGGCATTCGCAATACGCAGTGGCCGGGTCGTTTCCAGGTGGTTCCGGCGCGTCCGGGCTGGCCTGAAATAGTGATCGATGTGGCACATAATCCCGCAGGCGCGTGGGCGCTCCGTTCGGCCCTCTCGGAACGTTATGGAGACCGTCCACTGATTTTTGTTTTCGGCGCGATGCGCGATAAGGCAATCTCAGAGATGACAGATATTCTGTTTCCCCTGGCGGAGCGGGTGATTGCGACCCGACCCGAGAATCCCCGGGCGGCATCCACGGAAGAGATTCAGCAAGCTGGCGCCCGCACCGGGGTAGAGATCGAGATGGTGGAAGATGTACTGGGCGCGGTGGAGCGAGCTCGAGCGTTAGCCAGCGGGGATATGGTGGTTGTGATCACCGGGTCGATTTATCTTGTGGGTGAAGTGATGGGCCCGGTGGGCGCGCAGGTCTGACCGGCACTAGCAATCAGTTTCCCCTAAAATAGACGAGTGCAAGAAGTGAAGCAATCGGTTGAAGTGGAAAGCGGAGAGCAAGGCGCGCCGATGCCTGCTCCGGCGCGACGCAGCCCGCACGAAATCCCCGGGGAGCACTACGGCTGGCTCAGCCGCCTGCGGTCTTACTTCTTTCTGGATCCGCTGATTTGGCTTTATACGCTGGTGCTTGGGCTGCTGGCCCTTCCTGGTGGTCTGTTCGACCCAACCGGACGACGCCTGCACTGGTTCTCAAGGTCGTGGTCGCGGTTGATTATGGGGACGATCTTCTCGCCGGTGAGGGTTACCGGGCTCGATAAGATCGACACTTCCAAGCCACATGTCTATGCCGTGAATCACGCATCAGCCATGGACATCCCAGTTTTGTATGTCAATCTGCCATTTCAGTTTCGGATCGTGTTCAAGAAAGAATTGTTGGCGTATCCGGTCGTGGGGTGGCAGCTGAAACGGTCGGGACAAGTCTGTATCGATCAGCAAAAGCCAACGAATTCGATTGCCGCGATCCGGTCGGCGGTGAAGAGCCTGAAAAATGGTGTGCCGCTGGTGATTTATCCAGAAGGGGGACGAACTCCGGACGGCGACATCAAACCATTTTTGCCCGGAGCATTTTTTCTCGCGATTAAAGCGCAAGTGGATATCGTGCCGGTGGCCCTCGTGGGAACTTACGAACTACTGCCGATGAATACATACCACATCAAGTGCCGACCGCTGGAGATGAGGGTGGGAGAGCCTATCTCGACAGTGGGGCTTACGATGCGGGATCTTGAGGCCGTGTCGACGAAGGTACGGAAGGCGATGGAGGATCTGTATTACGGGCAAAATCCGGCCATCGGATAAGTTTTTGCCGTAACCTTTCCCAATTCCCTGCAGTTATCCCTATATAAGTCAGCTCCGCGCGGAGAATGTGTTGAAGGCTTTAAAGAAAGAGGCGGACGAGCGGCTTCTGATTGAAGAGGCGCAGAAGGATTCTGCGCGCTTTGCAGAGCTCTATGAAGCCAATTTCGAACGGGTATATGCCTACGTGGTGAAGCGGGTCGGAGACCGCGCTGAGACGGAAGACATCACTTCAGAAGTATTTCACCATGCGCTGGCCAACCTGCATAAGTTTGAGTGGCGGGGAATTCCATTTGCCGCGTGGCTATATCGGATCGCGGCGAATCTGATTTCGGATCGCTGGCAACGGACCGGTCGCGAAAATGTGTCTGACGATCCGGATGAGATCGAGTCGCTGCAGGCTAGAAATGTGGCATTCGATCAAGCAGAGCAACGTGCAATGCTGTTTCGCCTGGTTTCATCGTTGCCGGAGGAGCAGCGGCGGGTGGTGATTCTGCGATTCGTAGAGGAAAAGAGCATTAAGGAAGTGGCGCGCGATGTTCGTAAGACGGAAGGCGCGGTAAAGCAGTTGCAGTTCCGCGCCCTGAGCAGCCTGCGCGCGCGAATGGAGGGTGCCAATGCCTAAGCGCTCTCTGAATTCTGGCAAGCCAGACAACAAGAAGGTCGAGCAACTGAATCAGGCCGTGGAGGCCATGCTAGCTCGAACCGACGGACGAGGCCCGGAAGTTGAGGCGGAAATCGAGCCACTGGTGCGCATCGCGGCAGAATTGCGCAATCTGCCGAGCGCAAGCTTCAAGGCACGATTGAAATCACAACTGGAAGGGAAAAAGATTATGACTACCGTTGCTGAACCGGTTGCGGCTGTGGGGACGACCGCGACACCGAGATTGACTTTCAAAGATGCCGCCAAGGCGATTGAGTTCTACAAGCAAGCTTTTGGCGCGAAGGAAGGGATGCGCTTTGAAGTTGGAGGATCGATCCCGCATGCCGAAATCACGATTGGCGACTCAACGATCCTTCTGACGGAAGAGTGGCCGGAGGGAGGAAGATTCAGTCCAGAAACGCTGGGAAATTCACCCGTCATTATGGCGCTGAATGTTCCTGACGTAGACAAGCTTTTTGCGCATGCGATTGAGGCAGGGGCTAAGACCGTGAGGCCCATCGCTGATCAATTTTACGGGCGCCGGGAAGGAACACTTCAGGATCCCTTTGGATACTCTTGGAGTATTTCCACCGTGAAAGAAGAGATGTCGGTGGAGGAGATGCACCGGCGGATGAGGAATCTGACGACCGGTCCCGAAGGCGGCGCGATTCCGAAAAAGAGCGGAGTAGATCCCGTCCCACCGGGATTCCGCATGGTGACTCCGTACCTGGTGGCGGAAGACGGCAATGCACTGATCGATTTCGCGGTGAAGGCTTTCGGAGCAGAAGAAGTTTTGCGAATTCCGACCCCGACCGGTGTACATGGCGAGGTGCGCATTGGCGACTCGATGCTAATGGTAGGAGGCGGAAAAGCGGGGGAGAAGTTCGCCTCGACTTTGCATCCGAATGCACTTCACATTTACGTAAAAGACGCCGATTCCATCTGCAGGCAGGCGGTGGCGGCGGGGGCAACCTTAGTGGGTGAGCCGCGCGATCAAGAGTATGGCGAACGTTCAGGAACAGTGAAGGATGCGGCGGGAAACCTGTGGTACGTCGCAACCAGTCAGGGTGAAAGCTACGTGCCCAAGGACCTGCACAACGTGAATCCGTATTTGCATCCTCTGCGGGCAGAGCCGTTGATTGGCTTCATGAAGCGTGCGTTCGGAGCAGAGGAGGTCGCTAAATATGCGTCGCCGGATGGCGTGGTGCATCATGCGGTGGTTCGCGTGGGCGATTCAGTGATTGAGATGGGCGAGGCCCATGACAAGTACGAGCCGATGCCTGCGATGTTCTACCTGTACGCGCCGGATGCAGACGCTTTGTATCGGCGAGCGCTGGCAGCCGGCGCGAAGTCGCTGCAGGAACCGACGGCCCAGCCTTATGGGGATCGCAATTCGGCGGTAACGGATTCCTTTGGGAATACGTGGTACATCGCGACGCACGTGAAGGATGTAGCGATGTAGAAACTGTGCGAGATCGGGGGCGAGTGGGCGCACTCGCCTCTGCAGAACTCCCTCCGTGTTTGACCCTCCCGAGCCCCTCCAATAAACTGAAAGATTCAATCGACCTGCAGGTCCCAACTTATGGCAGATAACATTCATATCAAGCTTCCGGATGGAAGCGTTAAAGACGTTCCACAGGGAACGACGGCGCTGGATATTGCGAAGTCAATCAGTCCGCGGCTTGCTGATGCGGCGTTAGCAGCTAAAACCAATGGCGACCTTATCGACCTGACGCGCCCGCTGGAAAAAGATACTGACCTTCGCATCCTGACCGAAAAAGATCCGGAAGCGCTGGATGTTTACCGCCATTCGTCCGCGCACCTGCTGGCGGCGGCGGTGCTGGAACTTTTTCCGGAGACGAAGCTCGGCCATGGTCCTGCGACCGAGAGTGGATTCTTTTACGATTTCTACCGGCCAACTGCGTTCACTCCGGAAGACTTGGCGAAGATCGAAAAGAAGATGCAAGAGTTGGTGCAGCAGAATATTCCCTATGCGCGCGAATTTCTGCCTCGCGACCAGGGTTTAGCGGAGTTCAAAAAAGAAGGCGACTTCATGAAGTGCCATTTCATCGAGCAATTTACCAAGCCCGATGAAAAGATTTCGATCTATCGGACCGGAAAATTTACCGATTTCTGTCGCGGACCGCACATCCCTTCGACCGGCAAGATTAAAGCGTTCAAGCTGTTCAACATTGCTGGAGCCTATTGGCTGGGCGATGAGAAGAATCCGCAACTGCAGCGGATTTACGGGACTTCTTTTTTCTCGAAAAAGGATCTCGATGCGCATCTGCAGCAAATCGAAGAGGCCAAGAAGCGCGATCACCGCGTTCTGGGCCAGCAACTCGATCTTTTTTCGATCCAGGAACTGGCGGGGCCGGGACTGATTTTCTGGCATCCCAAGGGCGGGATCATCCGCAAACAGATGGAAGACTGGATGCGCGAAGAGTATGTGAAGCGCGGGTATTCCCTGGTTTATACGCCGCATGTAGCGCGCCGCCAACTGTTCTTCACCTCGGGACATGAAGGCTATTACTCGCAGAACATGTTCGACGCCATGGAACTCGACGATGCCGAGTACCGGCTGAAGCCGATGAACTGTCCCGGCCACATTTTGATTTACAAAGACTCATTGAAATCGTATCGCGACTTGCCGGTGCGACTGGGAGAGTTGGGCACCGTCTACCGTTATGAGCGTTCTGGTGTAATGCACGGGCTATTGCGCGTCCGCGGCTTTACGCAGGATGACTCACACATCTTCTGCACGCCTGAGCAAGTCGAAGGTGAAATTACCGGTTGTCTCGACTTTGCCCTGGATGTGTTGAAAGATTTTGGCTTCGAGCAGTTCCAGACTGAGCTTTCGACGTGGGATCCCAATGATCGCAAGAATTTTGTGGGCAGCGAAGAGCAATGGATCCACGCCACCGATTCGCTCAAGAAAGTGCTGGAACGCCGGAAGATTGAATTCAAGACCATTCCGGGCGAGGCGGCATTTTACGGACCCAAGATCGACATCAAGCTGGTGGATGCAATCGGACGGCTGTGGCAACTTTCGACCGTTCAGGTGGACTTCAACCTGCCGCAGCGCTTCGGCTTGGAGTACGTGGCGGAAGATGGTTCGCGCAAGCAGCCGGTGATGGTGCATCGGGCGCTTTTCGGATCGATCGAGCGATTCTTCGGCGTGTTGATCGAGCATTACGCGGGTGCCTTCCCGGTATGGCTGTCCCCGGTCCAAGTCGCGATGATTCCGATCAGCGAACGTCACGCGGAGTATGCGAACAAAGTGGCGGATCAACTCAAGGCGATCGGGGTGCGCGTGGAAGTGGATGCGCGCAACGAAAAGATGAATGCGAAGATTCGCGAGCACGCCATGCAGAAAGTTCCGTTCCTGCTGGTGGTGGGAGATAAAGAGGCGGAAGCCGGCAAGGTGAACGTACGTACGCGCGGGAAAGAAAAGACCGAGGACATGGCTGTCGCCGATTTTGTGGAGAAGATCAGGAAGCTGATTACGGAGAAGAGTCCGGCGCTGTAGTAGATGGCGCTGTAGTAGATCATGTGAGGACAGCCGGCTCGGCTGTCCGGCCTGCCTAAGCTTGCCCATGGCTGAGATCCGAAGGACGTGCTGTACCATGTTCCCGTGCTCTCACTAGCTGAGCGTGTGTTGGCCCATATCCGGCGGGAAGAACTGCTGCGAGTGGGGGACCGCGTTGGGGTTGCGGTCTCAGGCGGAATTGATTCGGTTGCGCTTCTTCGCCTGTTGCTGGAGTTGCGTCACGAACTTGGCGTCGTTCTCTCCGTTGTTCATTTCAATCACAAACTGCGTGGAGCGGAGGCGGTCGCGGATCAGGAATTTGTCGCTGATCTGGCAAGTGCGCATGGATTGGAGCTTTACTGCGACAGTGGAGACGTGGCGGCACTTGCGGCCGATTCGCGTTCGAGTGTGGAAGCTGCCGCGCGCGAGTTGCGATATGGTTTTTTTCATCGGCTACTCGGCGCGCAGCAACCCCCCGAGGTCGAGGCCCCTCAGGGGCTGAAGCCCGATTCTTTGGTAGAAATTATCGGCACGGCTGAAGCCGTGCCCTTCCCGAACCCGACTCCGGCGGTGGGTGAAACATCACAGTTCTCACGACCATCTCCTGCGATTCTTCTAAACAAGATCGCGACCGGTCACACGCTTGATGACCAGGCCGAGACTGTATTGATGCGTCTGATCCGCGGAACCGGGATGCGAGGGCTGGGCGGAATTTTTCCGCGCATCGTGCTGGAAAGCGATGAAGAGGGTGAAGAATACGGCGAGATCGTCCGTCCAATCCTCGGGGTGCGTCGAAGTGAACTGGAGCGGTACCTGACAGAAATTCAGCAGCCTTGGCGAGAAGACTCGACGAATGCCGATGTTAAGTTCACGCGCAATCGAGTAAGAAAGCTGTTGCTCCCGATGCTGGAACAGGAATTTAATCCTACGGTTGCGGAGAACTTGGCCGAACTGGCAGAGATTGCGCGCGATGAGGAAGACTACTGGGACAACGAAGTCTCGGGCTGGCTGGGAACCGTGGTGCAATGGTCGGAGCCAGAATGGGTAAGGCCTCCAACAACGAGTTTTGTACAGATCCAGCCGTCGGGAGGAGATTCCTCGGGTCGGCATACGGACGCAGATTTGCAGTCGCGAATCGATAGCGCCCCATGGTTGGTGATCAATGCTTCGGTGAGCCGACCATGGTTGCTGACAGAACCCCGCGCCGTTCAAAGAAGAGTCGTGAAGTCGATTGCGGAACGAGTTGGCATCCCGTTGGAATTTCGGCGCGTCGAAGAGATCCTGCGATTTGCCGCCGAAGAGGGACCAAAGGGAAAAGAGTTATCGTTGCCGCTAGGCTGGAAGATTGCTCGAGAATCCGAGACGATCGCCTTCATTACCCCTAATCCCAGCCAACAACAAAATATAGGGGACTACGAATATCGATTGCCTGTGACGGGGCGTGCCCTTGTTCCGGAGCTGGGCTCCGTGTTTGAACTGGTCCAGGTCCAGCCCGATTCGAAGGCTGCGGAGTATAATTCGCAGCAACTTCTTTGCAGCGGTGTAGTGACTGATGCCGTGGTAGTACGAAATTGGCGGCCGGGTGATCGATTCTGGCCTGCGCATACGAAAGCACCGAAAAAGGTGAAGGAGTTGCTGCAAGAGCTACATGTAGCGCAACCCGAGCGAAGGCTTTGGCCGGTGGTGGTTAACGAAAATGGAATCATATGGATGCGAGGTTTTCCCGTTCCCTCAAATCTGCGCGCGAAACCCGGGGAGAAGGCCATATTGATTCGAGAGAGGTCGTGGGCTCAGGATGAAAATCCAATCTGAATGCGAGGCACTATGAAGTGCTCGATCGAGAGGCAAGCACCTTCATGAATGGGCCGAAAGCTGACTCACTTCGCCAAGTCATCTCCGCGGAGCAGATCCAAAAGCGCGTAAAGGAATTGGGACGACACATCTCCGACGATTACCGGGGCCAGACGATCCAGGCCTTGGCCGTTCTGGAAAATGGATTCATGTTCATGGCCGACCTGGTACGGGCTCTGGATGTTCCTGTCGTTTGCCAGTTCATCAAACCGAAGTACAGCAAGCAGGCCGGCAGTAACGCGCCCGAGATCATGGAGATTTTCTTTAGCCATGAGCCAGACATTCGCGGCCAACATATCCTGCTGGTGGAGGGTTTGGTGCATTCGGGGGTGACCAGTGAGTTTCTGATGAGCGACCTGCGCGCCCGGGGTGCGGCTTCGGTAAAGTTGGTTACATTGCTGGATCGGCAGTCTGCTCGCCGTGTCGCTTTGCAGCCAGACTATTTTGGGTTTCTGGTAGACGATGTCTTTCTTGTCGGCTATGGGTTAGGGGCTGTCGAACAGACTAACCGCAACATTCCCTTTTTGGCTGCCGGGGCAATCCCGCCCATGACTTAAGTTATGGAGGGGTCGACGGGCCTTTTTCCAGAAGAAAAGGTAGAATAAGGATCTTAGGGATTTTCCTTATCCAATTTGCTTGAACGGCATCTAACTTAGTGGCAGGAGCCTCGGGCGCCACACGTTTTGTTCGGACCCCGGTTTCTTTAGGAGTTACTTGGTGAATTCAACAGTCAAAACCGTAGCTTTCTGGCTGGTTATCGGTTTGTCCGCGCTTTTGCTGTGGCAGGTGATACAAGCTGGCCGCAGCGGGCAGAAGGACAAGGAAGTCAATTTTTCTCAGTTTATGAGCGATGTGGACCAGGGCAAGGTGCACGACGTTCTGGTCGACGGCATGCAGTTGCATGGAAAATACAGCGATGGCGCCGCTTTTCATACGACTGTCCCGGCCAATTACCCTGAGATGATCAAGTCGCTCCACGATAAGGGTGTTTCGATGACCTTCCGAGACGCCAATAGTGGAAGCTGGCCTTTGCAATTGTTGGGGACGTGGGCTCCGCTGATCCTGCTGGGTGCTCTCTGGTTTTTTATGATCCGGCAGATGCAAACTGGCGGCAATAAGGCGCTGTCGTTCGGGAAGAGCCGCGCCCGCTTGCTTTCCATGCAACAGAAAAAAGTCACATTCAAAGATGTGGCTGGCGTGGAAGAGGCCAAGGAAGAACTCCGCGAGATTATTGAATTCCTGCGCGAGGCGCAGAAATTCCAGAAATTAGGCGGCAGAATACCTAAGGGCGTGTTGCTGGTTGGGCCTCCAGGAACTGGCAAGACGTTATTGGCTCGAGCGGTCGCCGGTGAAGCGAACGTTCCCTTCTTTTCGATCTCCGGATCGGATTTCGTCGAGATGTTCGTAGGAGTTGGCGCGAGCCGCGTTCGGGATCTGTTTGAGCAAGGCAAGAAGAACGCGCCTTGCATCATTTTCATCGATGAAATCGACGCGGTGGGGCGGCATCGTGGTGCGGGCTTGGGCGGTGGTCACGACGAGCGCGAGCAGACTCTGAATCAGTTGCTAGTTGAAATGGATGGCTTCGAATCGAACGAAGGCGTCATTCTTATGGCAGCCACGAACCGGCCTGACGTGCTGGATCCGGCGTTGCTGCGGCCCGGACGTTTTGACCGGCGCGTAGTAGTGAGCCGTCCCGATGTGCGCGGACGCGAAGAGATTTTGCGCGTGCACACCCGCAAGATTCCTTTGGCAGAAGATGTCGATCTTCAAGTGCTCGCTCGGGGAACACCAGGATTCTCTGGCGCCGATTTGGCCAACATGGTCAATGAAGCGGCACTGGCGGCGGCGCGGCAGAATCGCAAGGCCGTACTGATGTTTGACTTTGAAGTGGCCAAAGATAAAGTCCTGATGGGCGTGGAGCGCAAGTCACTGATTCTTTCCGACGAGGAAAAGAAAGTGACTGCTTATCACGAAGCTGGACATGCGTTGGTCGCAGCAAAGCTGCCCGGGTCCGATCCGGTGCATAAGGTTACGATCATCCCGCGCGGTATGGCCCTGGGCGTGACCATGCAATTGCCCATTGACGACCGGCACAATTACACCAAGGAATATTTAAAAACGGACCTTGCGATCCTGATGGGCGGGCGCATTGCCGAGGAATTATTCCTTAACCAGATGAGCACCGGAGCAGGCAATGACATTGAGCGGGCTACGGAAATGGCGCGCAAGATGGTTTGCGAATGGGGCATGAGCGATCTGGGACCGCTGACCTTCGGCAAAAAAGAAGAGCAGATATTCCTGGGCCGCGAGATCAGCCAGCACCGCGATTACAGCGAGGACACTGCCATCAAGATCGATGGCGAAGTTCGCAAGCTGGTAAATTACGGATACGAAACGGCGAAGAACATCCTGCAAGGAAATCCTGACACGCTGCAGAAGATCGCCGCGGCGCTGCTGGAGCGGGAAGTGCTGGATGCTTCTGAGGTAATGCTTTTGGTCGAGGGCAAGGAATTGCCTCCGATGAAGTCTCCTTCAAAACCGGACGATGGCGGAGTACAGCAAGTATTGAAGCCGGAACCGGGAAGAGGAATCGCGAAGGGTGGAGAAAGCCCGGCGCGAGCCTAGATTCGACGCTGAATGCTGAAGGGCGGCCTCACGGTCGCCCTTATTTTTTGCTCGACTCTCGTTTAGCCGTTCACAATACTCATCATGTGTTCCGGATAGCGCTGCCCCGCCGCGGCTCCCGTGGGGAATATCTCGTCAATCCGGCGCAGATCTTCTTGACTCAGCTTGACGCTAAGTGCAGCCACGTTTTCTTCGAGATATTTGCGACGTTTGGTGCCGGGGATTGGAACAATGTTCTGGTCCTGTGCGAGCGCCCAAGCCAGAGAAAGCTGCGCGGGGGTGCAGCTTTTCTCCCGTGCGATCTCCTCGACCCTCTGCACCAGATCAAGATTCTTCTGAAAGTTTTCCCCCTGAAATCGCGGAGAGTTCCGACGATAGTCGTCCTCTGGAAAATCTTCGAAGCGCTTGAACCGACCGGTAAGAAAGCCGCGTCCGAGAGGACTGTAAGCCACGAAAGTAATGCCCAGTTCGCGGCAAGTTGAAAGAATTTCATCCTCGGGTTCACGGCTCCAAAGCGAGTATTCGGTTTGAAGGGCTGTGATGGGATGGACTTTCACGGCGCGACGGAGCGTACCTGGTGAAGCCTCAGACAGCCCGATGTAGCGGATTTTTCCTTCACGCACGAGCTCTGCCATCGCGCCCACTGTGTCTTCGATCGGCGTGGCGGGATCGACGCGATGCTGGTAGTAGAGGTCGATCATCTCCACTCCGAGCCGCTTCAAGCTTGCTTCACAGGCTCGGCGAACGTAATCCGGCTTCCCGCTGACACCGCGTACCGAAGGATTGGCAGGGTCCCGAACGATGCCGAACTTCGTAGCTAGAACGATCTTGTCGCGCTTGCCTTTGATCGCCCGGCCGACCAGTTCTTCATTCTTGTAAGGACCGTACACGTCCGCTGTGTCCAGAAAGTTGATACGAAGGTCCAGGGCGCGGTGGATCGTGGCGATGGATTCGTTGTCATCGCGTCCGCCATAAAACTCCGACATGCCCATGCAGCCCAAGCCTTCGGCCGAGACTTTGAGGCCGCTGCGGCCAAGTTCACGAAATTGCATGATGATTCCTTTCGTAAGAAGTGCAAATGATAGATCTGGTTATTTAGTAGATGCTGATCTGCGGCTTGCGGGATTCAGTCACATTCCCTATATTGCGGGCGGGAACGCCTGCGGCTTGTAGTTCGGTGACGAGCAGGTTGGAATCATTTGGCGCAATCGCGATGAGCAGCCCACCTGCAGTTTGAGGATCGAAGAGGAGAGTCTTCAACTCATCGCTGATCTGCGATTCGTAATTCACCATACATTCCGCGAAGTCGCGATTTGCTTTTAGCCCGCCTGGCACGTTGCCGGCTCGGATACATTCGAGGGCGCCGGGCAGGATTGCGATGTCTTTCGAGGAAAATCGCAGTGCAACGTTACTAGCCAGAGCCATCTCCCGAGCATGGCCGATCAGACCAAAGCCAGTAACGTCAGTCATGGCGTGAATTTCGTATTCTCCATTCGTGATCACTTCCGCGGCTCGCTTGTTCAAAGTGGTCATCGACTGGACGGCGGCATCGATCCACGCCGGTTCCGCTAAACCTTTCTTGATGGCCGTGGAAATTACGCCCGTGCCCAGTGCTTTGGTGAAGATAAGCGCATCGCCGGATTTGGCGCCGCCATTGGCCAGAACTCTCTGCGGATGGACCATGCCGGTGACAGAGTATCCAAACTTGGTTTCCTCGTCGCGGATGCTGTGGCCGCCGATCACCGTACATCCGGCCTCGATCATTTTAGAAAGGCCACCGGCGAGAATGCGCTCGAGGATTTCAAGGTCAACTTTCTCCGGAAAGCAGACCAGAGCCAGCGCTGTAAGAGGCTTCCCGCCCATCGCGTACACATCACTTAGGGCATTGGTGGCTGCGATCTGGCCAAAGGTGTAAGGGTCATCGACGATGGGAGTGAAAAAATCAACTGTCTGAACCAGCGCTTGATCGGGAGCGATTTGATACACGCCGGCGTCGTCGGCGTGGTCGAAGCCGACAAGAACATTCGGGTCGTGTTGCCGGGCTAATTTCCCAAGCACCGTGTCCAGCGCCGCCGGACTCAGCTTGGACGCTCAACCCGCAGCTTTTACCGACTCCGTTAAGCGGAATGGTTTTACATCGGCCATGAAGTCATTGTACCGAGTTGTCGAAAATGCCGGGACCCCAAGGTCCCTCGCTTCGCTCGGGATGACACACGTTTTCTGGGCGAGACAAAGGGGCTGGCTACTTCACCGAGACATCGGTGACCTGAATGTCGGGATACGTATGATTCCACTGCGCGGAGATACTTTCGAACGTAAGGCGGAATGGCTTGTTTTGTCCCGGAGCCAGCGGGGAGGTGGCAAACGGAACAGGCTCGGGATAAGGGCCGGACATTTTCAAGACTTGCAGTGGAAGTTCCTCCCGCTGCGCGACTTGTCCCATGTCATCTTTGAAATCCACTTCGACCATTACGCGAGTGACGGTTTTGCCGCCCGCGTTGGTGACTATTCCGTCTACGTAACTGATGGTGGCTCCGACAAAATTTTGCTCGGCACTCAGGCGCAAATCGGAAAGTTTCAAGTTCACCGCATAGGGAGGCGGTCCGGAGGCGCCCTTGGGCTTGCCCCGGAGGAGGAATGCCGCCACTACCGCAATAACGATGACGACAGCAACTGCGGTCGCGATGATTCTTCCGCTGGAGTCGCGCTCCTCAACTCCCGTCGTTGGCTGCAGCAGGCCGCCCATCAAGTTCGATTGTACTCTGGACGTTCGTTACGAGTCTTGAAGAACGCGACCATGAATAGAATGCCAAACAGCACGTCGACTCCGCCCAGAGCCAGATCCTGAGGATGTAATCGATTCTGGAGATAGAGCACAGTTAGAGTGGCGCCGTAGCCAAATTTCTCAAGTACCGAAGGAATCATAATGGGGCGCAGGCGCACTGGATCTCTTGCGATGGCAATGAATGCTATCTGGAACGCTAAGCCTACACTGATGAAGCCGTAATAAAACGCCGGATGGGTGATGGGAGGCGGATCCTTTTGCCCAATCAGATCGAACATGAAATATAACGGAGTGAGTACTAATACGCCCCAAATGCCAGCGATCCAGAATACGATCTTGGCGAATTTCATGGATCTTTCCGCTACTCACCACCCACGGTGAGGCCGTCGATGCGCAGCGTCGGCGAGGCAACGGAACCGCGGAACTCGAGATCGTTCGCAACCTCAGATATGTTGAAGAACATTTCTTTCAGATTCCCGGCAACGGTAATCTCTTCGACTGGATAAGCGAATTCTCCGCCGGAAATCCATAGGCCCGATGCCCCACGAGAATAGTCTCCGGTGACGAGGTTCGCGCCGTGGCCCAGAAATTCCGTTACGTAGAGGCCTTCTTTGACCTCAGAAATCAATTCCTTCGCCGTCCTCTTTCCCGGTTGCAGGAAATAGTTTCCCGGGCCAATGCCCGGTGTGCCGGCGAGACCCCGCGAAGCGTTACCGGTGGTTGCGAGCCCGAGTTTCTTTGCCGTGTAAGTATTCAGTAGGTAAGAACTCAGCAAGCCGTTTTCGATCACAACCGTGCGGCGCGTCGGCACGCCTTCCCCGTCGAATGGACTCGTACCGAAACCACCGGGGATCGTACCGTCGTCAATGATGGTGACGTTATCCCCGGCGATTTTCTGTCCTAACTTGCCCGCAAGAAATGAGGCACCGCGGTAGACGGAATCGCCGTTGATCCCCTCAAAAATGTCTCGAGGATCGATGTGGCAACCATGGGATCGAAGATGATCGGCACCTGCGCGGTCTTTGCCTTGCGCGCGCCTAAGCGGCGCAGCGCGCGCTCGGCCGCGACCTTGCCGACCTGCTCGGGTGATTCAAGTTTCGATAGAGTCCGCGCCACCGAGAACCAGTAGTCGCGCTGCATGGCGCCGTCTTCTGTTTGGGCAATAGGAATAGCAGCGACCGAGCAATAGGACCTGCGATATTCGCCAACAAAGCCGTGCGAGTTCGCGAGAACTTTGTGTCCGGTGGCGGCGTCGAATGATCCGCCCTCAGAATTCTTGATACGCGGGTCGAAATCGAGAGCAGCTTTTTCGGCGCGGCGGGCGTACTCGATGCGCTCAGGCCCGGGGAGCGAATAAACGTCTTCATGAAATAGGTCGAGATCGCCTGGAAGTGAACCGAGTTGCGATGCTTCCGGAATTCCGCCGAACGGATCTTCCGATGTAATCTTCGAAAGCTCCAGCGCGGATTTCACCATGCGATCGAGGCTGTCCGATGAAAAATCGCTGGAATAAGTGCTGGCTGCACGCTGGCCGTTGAACACACGCACGCCAATGGATCGCGATCCAGATTCTTTCAGCGTTTCAACCTGGCCCAGGCGGACCAGAGTGGAGAACTCGTCGCCTTCGCGCACCACGCATTCGGCAGCGGTGGCGCCACCCTTCATAGCGCGGCGGACGATATCCTGGCCGAGTTCGCGGAGATCAGTTTGTAGTTTCGGAGATTCGAGTTGGGTCGAGGGCATAAGAATCTTTTCATCACAGAGTCAGAGAGAAAAAAGCAAAGAACTAAAAACAGAGTTTGAGAATTATTCGTGGCTCCCCGGTAGGATCGCTACTACTGCATGAAGCCGCCAGGATCTTTCTTCGCGGTGCCGCCGACGGTCATGCGATCGATTTTGATAGTCGGAATACCGACACCGACGGGCACGGCTTGTCCATCCTTGCCGCAGGTGCCGACGCCTTCGTCTAGCTTCAAATCATTTCCTACCATCGAAACACGGGTCAGGACATCGGGACCGTTGCCGATCAGAGTCGCACCTTTAATCGGAGCCGTAATCTTGCCGTCTTCGATCATGTACGCTTCCGAGGCTCCGAAAACAAATTTGCCGTTCGTGATATCGACTTGGCCTCCACCGAAGTTGACCGCGTAAATCCCGCGCTTGACCGAGCGAATAATATCCTCTGGATTGTCTTGTCCTGCCAGCATGTAGGTGTTGGTCATGCGTGGCATGGGAATGTGCTCGTAGCTTTCGCGACGGCCATTGCCGGTGTCAGCGATGCCCATCAAACGCGCGGAAAGCTTATCGCTGAGATAGCCCTTCAAAATTCCCTTTTCAATCAGCACGGTCTCCTGCGTGGGCTCGCCTTCGTCATCGAAGTTCAAGGAGCCGCGGCGCCACGGCATAGTTCCGTTATCGATGACCGTGCATCCCTCGCTGGCAACGCGTTTGCCGATGAGCCCGGCAAAGGCCGAGGTCTTCTTGCGATTAAAATCGGCTTCCAGGCCGTGGCCAACCGCTTCATGCAGCAAAACACCGGGCCAGCCGGGACCGAGTACGACTTCCATGTCACCAGCGGGGGCTTCACGGGCGTCGAGCTGAAGAATCGCTTGGCGAGCCGCTTCCTTGGCGAAGAACTCGGGATTCTTATCTCCAAAGAAGAAATCGAGAGCCACGCGCCCACCGCCTCCGGAACCGCCGCGAGCCGAGTTGCCCTCCGTTTTAGCGATACAAGAAACGTTCATGCGCGCGAGCGGCTGGGAATCTTCGGCGAAGGTTCCGTCGGAGGCGACTACAAGAATGTTTCGCAGTTCGTCGGAGTAGCTGGCGCGAACCTCCTGAATACGGGGATCGTAAGCACGGGCAGCCTTGTCGGCGCGCATCACCAGTTCAACTTTGGCACTGATTTCCGCATCGACGGAGGGTAGTGTCACAGGATATAAACTGCGTGCCGCCGTCTTCTGGAAACCGGCCACGGGAGTCTTTGCCGGGGCGCTGGCGATGAGAGCGGCTGTTCGAGCAGCATGCAGGATTCGACTGGCGGATAAATCGTCCGTATAGGCGTATCCCGTGCGCTCGCCTGAAACCACGCGAACTCCACACCCGGCGGAAATGCCTTGCGACGCCGATTTCACCATCGACTCATCCACCATCAGCGACGTGGATGAGAGGTATTCGAAATAGAGATCGGCGTAGTCGCCGCCTGCCGAAAGTGCCGCGGCCAGGTAGTGTTCGAGATCGTTTTCCGTGACCCCGTAATGATCGAAGAAGAACCGTTGTTTATCTATACTTTTTTTATCCAAAATTTGCTTGTCCAAGCTTTTGCTCACACTTATTTAGATGCCGCTGTCCGGGCGCGGACTCAGTTGTGCGGATGTGCTTATTATCCCACAGGCAGAACGGGGTAAGCGGCTGAATCAACTTCAGTCTTTGCGTAACGATGGTCACATGTCACAGACGGGTGCCTCCTTCGGGCTGGACAATTCTCGAATGGACTCGATCGCATGCCGACGGTGACGCCCCAGGCCTTGACTCGCACGGTGCAAAACTTCCTGAGCGAGGCCTCTGGAGCTGTGGTTCTGGAAAATGGTGCGGTGGCATTCGATCTGGCGCAATCGAAATATTCAATTTCCGGTGAATACAATCGCTGCCTGCTTCACCTTTGGTCAGCCGAGCGAAACGCTGTACGGCGGGTGCTGGAGGCTGAAATCAAGAATGGAACCCTTCATCTGGCCGTACAACGGATGGGGCAAGCCCGTCCTTCGAAGCTGGAAATCTGCCGGGAGCGCGACCGGCGATCCCCGTCGACAAGACGGTTGTGCCGCGCGGCCTACGAGCAAAAGCTGCGGCGAACACTGGATCGACATTTTCCAGAATTCAAAATTCTAAAGCTTACCAGTGCCGTCGACCTTCATAAGTCATTCGGGCCAATCTATGCGCGAGGACTAATGCGACGGGGCCGAAGCGCCTTTGCTCTGCTGGGAGTGAACCACCGCGAGACGCAATCTTCGATCGATGCCGCACTGACCTTCGGAATTCTCTGGCTCGATGTTTGCCGACAGACACAAGGTTCGAGCGAAGTGGTGGAAGGGCTTATGCTGTTCGTTCCCGCGGGAGCATCCAGCCTGGTGCGGGAACGGATGGCGAACCTGAATCACGAGGCAGCCAAGTGGTCGCTCTTTGAACTAGACGAGCGGCACGACGCCCTCGTCGAGATTGACTGCTCGGACCGTGGCAACATCTCAACGCGCCTGGTGCACAGATTTAATGACGAGTCTGCGCGCCAGCGCTTCCAGCAATCGATTGCGCGAGTTCAAAGAGTTTTGCCCGAGTGCGAGGTCACCGTGCTTTCGGCGGCAGAGATTGTCTTTCGATGGCGCGGCTTGGAGTTCGCCCGGGCCAGGGTTGGCGGAATTCCGGGAGCTTTTCGAATCTGCGAAGAAATTGTGTTCGGAGTCGGAGCCGAAGAGCGGGTTCTCGAAAAGCATAACGAGACTGAGTTTTCTGACCTGGCGCATGGTTTGCGGGATACGCGCCATCCCTACGGGCCGCGTCAACATCCGCTGTTTCGCCTGCGTCCCGAAAGATGGCTCGAATCACTCGTGGTTGGCGATGTCAGTGTCGTCGACGACCGTCTTGACAGTTCGTGCCAGTATTCACAGGTTCCGGCCTTCTCCGCAGCGGATCGCGCTATGATCGATGTGCTCACTACCACGCACGGCGGGCGGCTAGCCGTGGTCGAACTCAAGGCGGACGAAGATATCCACCTACCGCTACAAGGACTGGACTACTGGGCGCGGGTGGAATGGCATCGTGCCAGGGGCGAGTTTTCATCCTTCGGATATTTCGCGGGTCGCGAAATTTCGTCCGAGAAGCCGTTGCTATTTCTCGTAGCCCCAGCTTTGCATGTCCACCCCTCAACAGATATGTTATTGCATTATTTATCCCCAGAAATTGAATGGGAATTTGTGGGAATCGATGAGCGCTGGCGGGAGGGAGTAAAAGTCGTGTTCCGAAAGCGTCCGCAGCAGAGGGGGACTCACGGACTCCAACCCCTCTAAAATATCCGCGTAGGCAGCATTCGCAGCCTAAAAAACTATTCCAGCGTCGAACCTAACTGCTGATAGCGATACTTCTTTCCGTCCCAGAAAATGACGGAAGAAGTACTTTCACCTTCGCCTTTTTCTTCCATGTAGATTCCCAGCACCGTCTTCTTTTTCAAGACTAACCTTTTTACGGTGATCGTTTTGAAAGGAAGGTTGATCATCAGGAATTTGGGCTTTTCTTTATCGGAGCGCCACGCCTCTGGTCCTACCCCGTGAACGATCAGCAGGCAAACGCCTTTGCGTTCGGGTTCGTCGGAAGCGAACGTAGATGTAACCTTCACGTCGCCAAATCCGAGAAACGAGTCGTAGGGATCGGTCACACGGAAACCGTATTCACCCTGATCGGCCATGGGATTCTTGCAGCGGGCGGCGATCACCAGATCGTCGACGCCGTCGCCGTCGAGATCTCCGACAAATTGCGGAGGACCAGCGAGCACGGAACAGTTATCGCCAAATTCCTTGTGAACGTAATCGTCGGTCACCGCGGGCACCGGGGCCTTGGCATGGGCAGGGGGAGGGGGGGGCGGCTTTTTTTCGGCCGACAGTCTCGCCGCACCAGCAGCAACCAAGAGCAATACGAGAACAACATGGAGGCAGACGCTTCGGGAGAGTGACATGGTTGTACTCTAGTACCGTTTAGTCTGCGGGAATATAGATATGGATGATCACCCGGTAACCAAGGTACCCGGGTGATTGCCCAATCTTTGGGGTCAAATCACCCCAAAAACCTAACGTTTGAAGTGTTCCCACCCCTGCGGCCGGAGTTCGCGCTTCGACCCGGAGGCCTCTCTGAGATACATCTTCTTACCGCGGATGATTCGGCCGACTTGAGTAATCTTCACCCCCGCAATTCGCGACGGGATCGGCTTGCTTTGTGGGGCTGTGAACAATAACTCATAATCTTCCCCCCCATGGAGGGCGAGTTCGAGGGCGACTTGACGTGGTGGCTTGCCTAGTTTTGCTAATGGAACAGATTCCGCCTTAATTTCGGCTCCCACTCCACTTTCTTCACAAATGTGGGCAAGGTCGGTCGAGAATCCGTCGCTGGTGTCGATCATTGCCGAGGGCAGGCCTTGTTGACGGAGGATCCGTCCAACTTCGATCCGTGCATCTGGGAAAAAGTGGCGTGGGTAATCCTGTGGGAGGAGCTCTCCCTTGCGTGTCTTACGCAATTGCTGAAGAGTGGCCGCTGACCCTCCAAGAGTTCCGCTCACATAGATACGGTCCCCGGGTGAAGCGCCGGAGCGTAGCACGGCTTCGCCTCGCGGAACGTTTCCCAGGACGACGATATCCGCAAGAATCCCGCTGAGAGACTCCGCCGTATCGCCTCCCGCCAGCGTGACTCCGTGCCGATTGGCTAAACGGAGAAGGCTGCGGACGAAGCGGGAAAGCCAAGTCGGGGGCAAGTTGGCAGGCAAAGCCATTGAGAGGAAAGCGGCGATGGGATTCCCGCCCATTGCCGCTATGTCACTTAAGCCGCGGGTTAGGCAACGATGGGCAACCGACTCGGGCGGATGCCAGTCCCGCCGAAAGTGAATGCCTTCCAACGAGAAGTCTGTCGTAACCAGGGTGTCATTATCCTGATCGTGCCTTTTGCCGTAACTCTTCTTACCTTGAGCTCGAGCAAGTTCCAGCACGGCGCAATCGTCTCCAATGCCGACCCGAACAAGTGAGCCGACGGGAAGCTTTGCTAATCGTCGAATCCTTGCAATCAATGCCTTTTCAGCGATCATGGCTTCCAACTTGGAACGATGCCTGGAACAATCACCAATATATAGGGTGGCGGCGTTAGGATGCTGGCCGCTCATCCGTTGGGTTTTGGATCAATACCATCAATGGAGTAAAGCTTGCGGTAAGGTGTCCTGGCGGGGTGGTCCGATTACCGCCTTAAGTAACGTCTAATACGGTCCGCGCCCGTTGACAGGGGGAACCCAGTTTGTTACCTTTTACGTGACATTCATAAACAGTTTGGGCCGAGCTAAGTTCTGCATTTATTAGGAATTGCGGACGAGAGAAGCATTCAAAGACTTGGCCTATGGTTCTAAGTAGGACAAGACGGGCACGTTAGAAGTCTCCATTCCCAAGATGGGAACGCGTGGCCTGCAAAAATCGGGTTAACCGAACAGGCTGTCTGTCGCATCAGAACTTGGCCTGGATCCGGCCCTGATTGAATCCAGCGGAAGAAGGACGGCATTTGCAAAAACGCTTTTACATACTTTTCGTGGCTCGGGGAGATGACGGGCAGCTTCGCAAAATCTCCATCCCAGTCCATTACTTGTATGTTTTCGTGGTAGGGGCGGCTATTGGCTTCCTGAGTTTGACCGGTATTGCGAGCTCTTATACAAGGATGCTGCTAAAAGTCTCGCGCTACAACGAGTTGCGCACGGAAAAAGAACAACTTAAGGATCGTTACTCCAAGTTGGAAGAGGTTGCGAAAGAACGGGACGTGCAGGTCGCATCTCTCGGTTCGATCGCCAGTGAGGTCTCCGCTCTTTACGGTTTGAAGTCGCAGCCAACGCTGGTAACTGCAACGCAGCAGCAGATTCAGGATGCAGAAGTCACGTCATCGCTGGACCAACTTGGCGCCTTACGGAAATCAGCTTTGACGGGCGATGCGACGGTCGGCATCAGTTTAGGGATGACCCACAACGCTACTACCGCTGATTGGTACCGCGCCAACGCTACTCCCAATCTTTGGCCGGTTGAGGGTCAAGTGACGGGAAGCTTTGGTGAGCGCATTGATCCATTCAATGGAGAAGGCGCGTTCCATAGCGGTGTGGATATTGGGAGCAGTTACGGTCATCCAGTAATCGCGCCCGCGGATGGGATTGTGACTTTCGCAGATTTCATGGGCGGCTATGGCAAAGCGATCATGATGGACCACGGCCACGGAATTTCGACCCGATACGGCCACTTATCGGGATTCTCGGTAACCACAGGACAGCACGTCCACCGAGGCGATACCATTGGTTATGTTGGCCTTAGTGGCCGTTCGACCGGTCCCCATCTTCATTACGAAGTACGCATTAACGATACGCCGGTCAATCCCTATAAATACCTTCGCATCACCATCGCGCATAGCGGCGATTTCCAGACCGGCAGTTAAGCGCCCTTCCTTTTCGAACGTGCAAGTCTTTTCCAGGTTTCTTCTTGCGTACGCGCTTCCCTGCGCTTTTCCTTGCGCTTGAGCCGTTGCTAGGCTACGTTCATCCATAGCATGCTCAGTTTCATTCACTCGGTTCGCGAGGATGTCGCAGCGGTCTTTGAATCGGACCCGGCTGCGCGGTCTTACGCGGAAGTTCTGCTCTGCTATCCCGGCTTACATGCGGTATGGGCTCATCATCTGAGCCATTGGCTGTGGCGCCACGACATGCGCTTCCTGGCGCGGTTCGTGTCGCAGATTGCGCGGCTGTTTACAGGGGTTGAGATTCATCCGGGCGCAGAGATCGGGCGCCGCTTATTCATCGACCACGGCATGGGCACGGTGATTGGTGAAACCGCCGTCGTGGGCGATGACGTGACGCTCTATCAGGGAGTGACGCTGGGCGGAACAGGTAAGGAGAAAGGCAAGCGGCATCCCACGCTCGGAAACAATATCTCAATTGGATCCGGCGCAAAGCTTCTGGGCAACATCACAATCGGGGATAATTGCCGGGTGGGTGCGGGCTCGGTAGTGCTGCGCAGCGTGCCGGCAAATTCAACCATCGTTGGAGTGCCGGGGCACATCGTTCTGCGAGACGGGAAACGCGTGGTCATCACCGACCCAAAAGACATTCGCGATCCGCTCTCCGATGTGATTATCAAATTAGCCACCGAAGTTCATGAGTTGCGCGAGCGATTTCAGCAGCACTCGCATGAAGTGTTGGGAGCTGAGCCCGATATGAGAATCGATGATGGAGCTTCGACGCCGAACATCTCTCCCCAAGAATTGTTTCAGGATGATTACCAGATCTAGAAGTGCAGCTCAAAATCCGAATGCCGCATCGCAAATGCCGCGAAGGACGTGATGCTTCGCTCGGCTCGCCCTGCACCTACCACTGCTTACTGCCTTAATCCCATCCAGCTCTCCGAAACTACGAGGGAGTTCCCGGGATTGTGGGGATCGTATTTTACCGACGTAGGCAGGCCGAGCCGGCAGGAATGGAGGTTGATCCACTGCCGTAAGTAGGTGACGTCCTGCGAACATTCATAAGAGACGCCGGCCACGTCATACTTGTAGACGAGGAATACGGCTGCATAGTGACCGTTTTCGGGGGTTAACTCCTGCACGTCGATTACGGTTCCATCGGTGATACGGCCGACGCCGTCAAGCCATGTACGGCGTTCCCGCTCGAGTTCCGCGGGGTTTTCGGGCTTTCGTCGTAAGAGGGCGTACGAACCGAGAACCACGCCGGTGCCAGCAGCAACCAGCAAATAGAGACGAAGTGAATCCATACCGTGTGATCGAACTTATGGTGGAAGCAGCCATCACGCTGCATTCCCGTCATCCGAATATATGACGGAAGCGCTGCGCATGGAAGTGGTTGTGGGGTTACTGAGGTGCCAAATGGCGGTGCAACCTGTGGAAATCTAAGCGCGAGGGAGGAAGTTTTATTTTTGATTGCAGACAAAGTCTTTTGCCATCTGGGCGAAGTTTCCTTCGTTCAGCTGGCCAAATTGATCGTCGCGGTGCGACTTCTTGCTGACTACGAGTTTGCCGCTACGATCTCGAGAATAGAACCATTCGGAGTTCGGCACGGCACTTCCGTTCGAACAGTTAAAGCGAACGTGGGCCCGCAGTTCCACGAATGGTCCGCCCTGCGGCAGTTTGGTGGGTTCCTTAAATTCCACGCGGACCCAGGCTGTCCGGAGTCCATTCTTTTGGGCGGATATGGAGCTGACCAGAACCTGGTCACCAGTCGGTGTCGCGCCGATCTGCCGCCAATCTCCGGCGGCGAACGCCACCACTCCAGCAAGCAAAATTGGAGTGAGAACGACTGCCACGGCGACGAGCAGACCCTTCTTCATGGGGGACGAGGACCAAGGCATAAGCGCGACCGACACACTTTGGGCTAAAAACCCACTTCTGTCAACTTTCCGAGAAGGAAGCGAGCAGGACAAAACTCTAGACGCAAGGCTCAAATGGTCTGTTATCGTGGACTAGTTTCAGAGGTGCCGCGCAATGGAAGCCCTTCACTCTACAAGTTTAGATTCACCCGTTGGGCGTTTGTTTCTAGCGGCTTCGGACCGGGGGCTGGTTGCCCTCGAATTTGACGTAAGGCTTCCCGGACAACAATCGATCCGCCCAAACCCGCGCGATGTTCAAAAGGAAAGCAGTGACTTCGGCTTCGAGAATTCCCCAGGCCGGATGCAGCCTTACTTAAGTGAACTTGAAGAATATTTCTCCGGGGTGCGGAGAAATTTTACTTTTCAACTCGACCTTCGAGGCACGGATTTTCAGATTGCCTGCTGGCGGGCACTGCTGGCGATCCCTTACGGGGAGACTCGCGCATACGCCGACATTGCCCGTGCTGTGGGAAAGCCGAATGCATTCCGCGCCGTGGGCATGGCCAACAATCGTAATCCAATTGCCATTGTCGTTCCTTGCCACCGCGTCATAGCCTCCGACGGTACGCTCTGCGGTTATGGAGGCGGACTCGATGTGAAGCGGAAGCTCCTGGAGCTGGAAGGCGCTCTGTCGGGAACGCTTGCAGCTTAGGAAACGAGTTCGTATTTTGCGCGCGAGTCGATGCTCAAGGATTTGCGATACACTGGGCGGCCATGATCACAAATAGCTGGCTTGTATTCGTGCTCACTTCTTCTATTTTGATGGCTTCGTCCTCCCTCGCGCGGACAAAGGAGACCGGGTTTCTTGACCGGACGGTGAGCGTATCAGGCGAGACCTATCGGTATCAGGTTTTTGTTCCTTCGAACTTCGATAAGAGCAAGAAGTGGCCGGTCATTCTGTTTCTTCACGGATACGGAGAGCGCGGCGAAACCGGGCTCCTCCAAACTGACGTTGGAATAGCCCATGCCATTCGTAAATTCACCGGCACTTTCCCGTTCATAGTGGTGATGCCGCAGTGCCGCAGCGCGGACCATACTGTCTGGCCTGACCCACCGATGGAAAATCAGGCGCTTGCCGCGCTGGATGCATCGATCAAGGAGTTCCACGGCGACCGAAGTCGGGTCTACCTTACAGGCTTATCGATGGGCGGATATGGAACATGGGACATGGCCGCGAAGTATCCCAATCGCTTTGCGGCATACGTGGTGATTTGCGGCGGCATCCGAGGACCGGCTGCATTACCTGCCTTACACGTCGCGCTGGCGGACGATCCGAAGGTCGCAGATCCCTACGCGGAAACGGCAAAACGTATCGGAAAAACTCCCGTTTGGATTTTCCACGGAGCGAACGATCCCGCCGTGCCAGTGGAGGAGTCGGTAAAGATGGCGGCCGCCTTGCAAGCTGCCGGAGGAAACGTGAAGTTCACCGAGTACGCGGGCATCGGCCATGAATCGTGGGATAAAGCGTACGCTGAGCCCGGCCTGTTTGACTGGATGCTTGCGCAGCGTCTCAATCCTTGAGCACCGACGGCAACACCTCCACTCTACGAAAGGCCGGGCTCTTCTACCTCGTCTTCGTAATGTTTTCCTACACGACGGGTGGACCGTTCGGGCTCGAGGACATGGTGACCACCTCAGGCCCAGGGCTGACCCTGATTTATCTGTTGGTATTGCCATTTTTCTGGTGCATTCCAGTGTCGCTGGTTTCCGCGGAACTCACCACGGCGATGCCAGTAGAGGGTGGCTTTTATCGCTGGACACGAGCCGCCTTCGGAGACTTCTGGGGATTTCTAGCTGGATGGTGGAATTGGTCGGCGTCCTTTCTGCTGGGCGGAGCCTACGCCGTTCTCTTTACCGATTATTTGGTTTATTACTTCCCGGGAATCACAGGATGGAAGCATTACCTTGTCTCCCTGGCGCTGATCGCCGCGATCACATGGATCAACGTTCGCGGCATTCAGATGGTCGGCCAACTTGCGACGGCGTTGGAGATCCTCATCTTCATTCCTGTCATGACGATGATCGTGATGGGATTTCTACATTGGCATCACAATCCATTTGTTCCATTGATCCCGCCGCATCAGGCAACGTTCAAGGTGTTTGGGGTGGGACTGGCGCTCGGTCTCTGGCTTTATTCGGGCTACGAACAGCTTTCAACCGTAGCGGAGGAAGTGGAGAATCCGCGACGCTCCTATCCGCGAGCGCTCGCGCTGGTTGTGCCGCTCTCGATTGCCGCCTACTTTCTGCCTACGCTGGCCGGGTTGGCCTCTGCAGGCAATTGGGAACAATGGCATACAGGATTTTTCTCCGACGCGGCGAGGATGATTGGCGGCCCGTGGCTGGGGACGTGGATGACTCTAGCTGCAATGGTAGGGAATGTTGCGTTGCTGAGCAGCACAGTGTTGACTACAACGCGCATGCCATTTGCCATGGCCGAGGATGGGTATCTTCCCGCAGCCCTCACCCGAAAGCATTCGCGGTATGGCACGCCGTGGCTGGCGATCGTGGTGTCGGCGCTCATCTACGGTTTGCTGGCGTGGCAGAGTTTGGGGCAACTTATATCGGTCTACATCTGGTTGCGGTCGGCGACGACGGTACTAACTGTCTTGTCGGCATGGAAGCTGCGGCGCACGCGTCCCGAGATGCCGCGAGCGTTTGTCATTCCCGGAGGGCGCGTGGGACTGATCTACGTTGTGGCTGCGCCGGTTGTGATGGCTTTGGTTGCGCTGTTGGGGAGCGACAAGTTTGCGTTGATTGGAGGCGCGATCGCGATGGCGTTGGGGCCAGTGGTGTACCGGATTGTGGCTTTTCCCCGGCTGTAGATATACAATAAAGTATGTATATCCAAGGAGCCCTTGATGCAGGTATCGAAGTGGGGAAACAGCTTGGCCATTCGCCTTCCCGCCGCAATCGTACAAGCGCTTGAACTGAAAGAAGGCGACGACATCGAGATTCGAGTTGCCGGGAAACGTGCGTTTGAAGTAAGCCGCGATGAAAGTCGCCGGCGCGCTGTAGAGAACCTGCGCAAGCTCCGTCGTCCATTCCCTCCGGGATTCGTTTTTGACCGCGACGACATTTATGGGCGTTAGCGCGTTCTTCGATACCAACATCTTTGTGTACGCCATAGTTCAGGATGATCCACGCTCCTCCAGAGCAGAAGAATTATTGCCGGAAGGCGGGACCGTGAGCGTGCAGGTTCTGAACGAGTTCGCGGCGGTTGTGCGCAGAAAGACCGGTATGCCCTGGTACGAAGTGCAATTTGGCTTAGACAATATCCAGAGGATCTGCCCAAATCCGCTGCCGCTCACCGTGCAGACCCACCAAAAAGCATTATCGATCGCAGAGAAATATGGCTTTCAAATCTACGACGCTTTAGTTGTGGCCTCTGCCTTGGAAGGAAAATGCACGATTTTGTACTCGGAGGACATGCAAGATGGGCAGGTGATCGACAAGAGGCTGACGATTCGAAACCCGTTCCGGTGACTTGGAGACGGCGCGAATCAAATGCATTGCCTCAGTTGGGCCCGCCGCCCGCCTCTCGCTTCTCATACTCCGCCTGCACGGCGGCCGCTTCGTCCATGCGTCCCAACCGCTTGAGAGAACGGGCGAGGCATACGCGGGCCATATTCCAATCTGGATCGATCGCAAGCAGATTCTGGAATTCGGTTACAGCTTCTTCAAAACGTCCAGCGTCGCAGTAGGTGGCTCCGAGGTTCTGCCGGATCCGCATGTCCTCTGGATCCAGGTTTTCGGCTTCGTTGTAGGCGGCGATGGCTTCGTCGGTCTTATGAACGCGATCGTAAGAAATTCCCGCCGAATAAAACAGGTGTGCATCTTTCGGATCGAGCGTCGTGGCCCTGCGGTACAACTGCAAAGCCGCAAAATCCATGCCTCGCATGGAGAGCGAGAGGCCCAGGTTGCCGTAGACACGAGCGTAGTCGGGCTTAAGCTTAAGAGCCTCGTTGAGTTCTCGGTCCGCGTTATCGAAGTCGCGCCTCGCGAGGTACGCCAGTCCAAGGAATTTGTGCGCGTCAGGATCATTTGCCCGTATTGCGAGGGCGGCCTTCGCTTCTTTTATCGACGGCTCAGCAATCCCTATGCGGTAGTAGGCAAAGGACAACTGCTCGTGGGCATAGGCGGAATCAGGAGCCAGTTTCAACGACTCGGATAAAACGGCGATCGCTTCCGCCCACTCCTCTTGACGATTCATAAAGCCGCCGAGGGCGAAGAGTAAGTCTGGGCTTGTCTTGTCCATTTTGACCAGCCCGGCGAGATGAAGCGCTGCCGCTGAAAACTTCTTTGCGTTTTCTTCCTTGATGACGCGAAACAGCCGTGGAGAAAACTCATCGGGCAGTGCGTTTGCGCCCGGTGCCACCCGCGCTTTCTGCACCGCTGAAAGCATCCGCTCGTCAGCTCCCGCCTGCTTAAGATTCTCCTGCCAAGCTTGGTCAGGCGCAAAATCTACGCCACGTGATTCCAGCTCGTACTGCACGTTGAAGGTCGGCAGGCCCGCGATGATCCAGCACAGCAACTGGCGTTCGCTCACCGGCTTGGAGGGAACCTCGTTTGGCGTCTGCGCCCAAGTGGAAAGGGTGGCAAAGAACAAAAAGCAAAACACTGCTCGGCGGAACTGCATGGGCTGCACCTCTCAAAGTCTGCCCTACGATGAGAGTCTATAAAGCAGGTATCAGGCGTGACAGATGACAAAAGTCATTGGACCGCTCGCGCGAAGGCGGGTCTTTCGGAGAAGAACTTCTTCAGCTCACCCAATCCAGAAACTTGTACCACATCCCAGCGAACGGCAAGAACCACGGCTTGCCGTTGTAGAGGCCAAGCGGGGCGCCGGGGAATGGAATGCCGACGAAAGGATTCTCCGGCTTATCGCCCGCCATCAACTCCGCAATTTTCTGTCCTTGATACGTGGCCATGGCGACGCCGTGACCCGCGTAGCCGACGGCGTAATACATGCCATCGATCTGGCCCGCATGGGGCATGATGTCGAAGGCGAAATCGAGCGTGCCTCCCCAGACGTATTCAATTTTGGCGTCTCGCAGTTGCGGATAGACATCGATCATGCCGCGGCGCAGAATCTCTGCGCTTTCGCGAACCGTCTGATCGTTTTCCGGGAAAAATGCGGCACGGCCTCCGAACAGCATGCGGCGATCGGGAGTGAGGCGGTAGTAGTAGAGATAGTTTTTTGAGTCGTAGATCATGCGGTTGCGCGGGCTTAATTCTTGGGCCAGCGCTTCCGGTAGGACTTCAGTGGTGATGATGAACGATCCGATCGGGATAATTTTCTTTTGCAGCGCGGGTGTTACTTTGCCCGTGTAGCCACTGGTGCCGACGAAGACTTCATGAGCCCATAGCTCACCGCGCGATGTGGTGATGCTCCATCCTTGCTCACCATGGTTCGCGGTGCGCTCGATTCGCTGCACGCGCACGTGCTTATAGATTTCCGCACCGGTTTTCATGGCGGCACGTGCGAGCCCTGCTACGTAACGCGCGGGATTTGCCCCAGCGCTGACTTCATCCACCATGCCGCCGTAGTAAATCGTCGATCCGATCTCACTTCCTAGGTCATTACGCGCTACGACACGGAGATGATGGTTAAATTCGCGCGCAATGACTTCGGCCTGCCGCGCATAGTCGTCAAAGTGTTTCTGTTTGCAGGCGACTTCCAGATGTCCGCAGCGAGCGAAATCGCAGTCAATATGTTCTTCTCGGACAATTTGTTCCACGCAGTCAATCGAGGCGAGGGAGGCCGCGTACATGCGGCGAGTGCGGTCTTGGCCGTACATCGAGACCAGTTTGTTCACGCCCAACTTAAGCCCGCTCAGAACCATGCCGCCGTTGCGGGAACTCGCTCCCCAGCCAATGGTTTCGCTCTCTAGCACAGCAACTGAAGCGCCACGCTGGGCGAGCGTGCGGGCGGCGGAAAGTCCGGTGAAACCTGCTCCGATGACAGCAACATCGACGCGGTCAGGTAATGAGCGTGCTTCTGTCTCTTGGAAGTCGGTCGTCGTGAGCCAGTAGTTATGTTCCTGCAAAGTCATTTTTCCCTTTTGCTGCCAAACACTGCTACAAAACAGCCGTTTCGTGAATCAGGCGGCCTTCTGCGAATCGCGAAAGGCTTAAGAGAGACGCGTCGATCATGTCGGTCTTTCCTGTGAGGATGAGATCGCTGAGGATTTTCCCGGTAGCCGGGGCGTGCATCACGCCATGTCCGCTGAAACCGTTGGCCAGAAAAAAGCCTGGCACTCCGGGAGCTTCTCCCAAAATCGGGTGGTGGTCCGGAGTCATCTCATAGAGGCCGGCCCATGCTCGCTTGGGATTAATCGGCAGGTTCGCAAAGCAGGGTACGCGGTCGGCTGCCCGGATCAGGATCTTCTCGACGAAGGCTGGGTCGAAATCTGCTTGAAAGCCAGGACGCTCCTCTGGATCGTTCCATGCAAGCAGAAATCCACGGGCCTCGGGGCGGAAGTGAAATCCGTTCGACATGTCGATGATCATGGGAGCGGTGTGGGGAAACTCGTCGAATGGCTCACTTGGCACCAACATGCGGCGCAGCGGCTCAACGGGCAAGTGAACCCCTGCCAGCTTTGCAACGTCCGCGGCCCAAGCTCCTGCGCAGTTCACCACTTTTGGAGTGGAGACTGGGCCACGCGTAGTCTCGACCGACGTGATACTCGTCGGATCCCGCTTGATCCCTGTAATGCTGGTGTTCTTCCACAAGCTCGCGCCGTGGGCAGAGGCACTGCTCATAAATCCGATCATGGCGCTATAAGGATCGACGAAGCCATCGGTGGAACAGAAACTTCCTCCGATAATGTCATCGGCGCGTAGTTGAGGGAACATATTCCTGATTTCATCGCCAGCCAAGAGACGAACATCTTTCAATCCCATCTTTACCTGCATGGAAAAATTCGTCTGCAGGTAGGCCAGCTGTTTGTCTGAAGTTGCGCAGAAAAGATAACCTTGGGGTCGGTAGTCGCAAGGGTATCCCAGGTACTCTTCGAAGTTGGCGTAAAACGGAATGGAGTAGAGCGACATCTGAATACTGACGGGAGTGGAAAATTGGGCTCGCACACCGCCCATACTCTTTCCGGTGGATCCCTTTCCCTGAGCCGATTCGCGCTCAATGACCAGAACGTCGCGACAACCGTTCGCCGTGAGGTGATAGGCAATGCTGGAGCCGACGATACCTCCACCGATGATGACAACATCTGCGGTCTGCATATTGTGCTGATAGGGGCGACCCAGCATTCTAGCTCACGCGGGGATCGGCCTACACCTCTACCGGAATCTCAAGTCTGAGTCCACCGGACGTACATGGACCTTGAGAAATAAGCGCAGTAATTGCGGGAGACCTCAGTAACTTGCTCTGGTTACTCGGCCTGCCTAGTCTCACTTAGGATGCCCTTACGCTGCCTTCTATTCTCGTCGAATGAGAACGTGGTCCAGCCGATCTGGCAGGTGCTCGCTGACCTCGGGATCGAGGGAGAATACTGTCCGAACGCAGTCGACGCGGTGGAAAAGGTTACAACACAACTATTCCAAATCGTAATCACAGACTGGGAAGACCAGCCGGAGGCGACGTTCCTGCTGAAGACAGCGCGGGATCAGAAAGCGGCGCAACGCCCCTTAACGCTAGCGATTGTGAATGACGAGTCCAAATTGCCAGAGGCCTTGCAGGCTGGCGCGAACTCTGTATTGGTGAAGCCGCTTCGCGTAGAAGAAGTGCGGGACACGATGAGCACCGCATGCGAATTGCTTCGATCCAAGGTATCATTTTCCGCGGCGACCGCTGCGCCTCCTCCGCCAGCATTAAAAACATCCACGGAAAAGCCAGAGAAAAGTGTAGCGGCGGCGCCGGGAGTAGGGCAGAGTCCGGAAAACGCTTTCCGGGCAGGCGAGTTCTTGCAGTCATCCGGTTCTGGACCATCCGCACAATTCGATACGGAATGCGAAGTTCAGAAATCATTAGAGGAAACCACTGAAGTGGACTCTCTGGCGGAACTGGAACCGACCGCAGCCGCGGTGGCGGAGCCTAAGCCGGAGCTAGTGGACCCCCGCGATGCTCTGACCGGGTGGGCCGCGCTGCAAGCCAGGCTGACGAAACCGATATTTCAGGCCGACGCTCCCGCTCCGCCCAAAAGCGAATTGCTGGCCTCTGAGGAAACACCGTCTTATGGAGCATCGGCGCCGAAGCTGGATAAGACTGAGCGCATAGCTTCAAAACAACCACCCGCGCTCTCGGAGTCTGAAGCCGCTCTCTTTTCCTATATGGAAGGAGAATCGAAGGATAGGCCGACCGCCGCAAAACCGCGACGGATCAAAACAATTTTCCTGAGCACCGCGGCAATCGTTTGCCTCGCCATCATAGCCGTGCCGCGAGTGCGCCACGGGGCAGAGATTGTTTCTCGAAATACCTGGCGGGCTGGCTCCGCCTGGCTAAATCCGCAGCTCGCGCCGAGAGTACCAAGTGCGACACAGCATGACAGTTTTGGCCAGGAGGGGGATGAATACAAGCTGCCAGTCGCGGAAAATATTCCCGATGCAACTACGGATCCGTCGCAGATTCGCGTACTTCCGGTGATTGACCCCACGGCGAAACTGCCCAAAACAGACAAGAACAGCGTGCAAGGCTCCGAAGACACCACAGCCAAAGACGTAAATCAGAATGATCCGCAGACAGATGGGGTTCCAACTCCCGGAGGCGAGAGTCAAGGCAAAGATCAAATTATGGCGGGCCTGGGCAATGCTTCAGTTGCACCGTCCGCGGTGATCTCGCCGCCGGTTGAGCCGACAGCAACCTCACCGACGATGGAAGGAACAATCGGTGGTCCTGTTCCGCAGCCGACGCCGCACACGATCGTATCGCCGGTGCGAAGCCTGGCGCCACACGAAATCTCGCAAGGGAATAGTCCCGGCATTCCGTCCAGTCTGAGGTCACAGACGGCGTCAATGACGCCGCAGGCCAGCGGCGCCAAGCCAGTGGAAGCGGCGATGTCATCCATCGAACCGGTGATTTTGCCTGAGTCTGTGATGTGGGGGCTGCTCGTGCAACAGGCTGACCCAGTCTATCCGGGCCCGGCGAAGGCCGGTGGGCAAAGTGGCATCGTGGTTTTGTTAGTCCTGATTGGACGCGACGGCACTGTACAGGACGCAAAGTTCATGGAAGGGTCCCTAATGTTTGCCCGAGCCGCAATTGATGCAGTAAGGCAGTGGCGATTCAAGCCCTACACGATGAATGCGCGAGCCGTGTCCGTACAGGGCTTAATCACGCTGAATTTCAAGCCTCCCAAATAGGGCGGTGACGAAATGCGCGTTCGACCGTCAATCCAGTATCTAGTGGGATTTGTGTAGGTTACCTCCGGGTCGGATGCTACGGACAGCCTGCCGACAAAAAGCGGCATCTACCAGATATAATGGTGACATCGCCAGGAAGTGACTCCTTTCCAGAAACGAAAATTTGATGTCCATGAAAACTAAAGCTGCGATTTTGGTCTCGTCGTTTGCGGTATTGCTGTTTGTTGTTGTCGGTTCGCTAGGCGGCGTTCACGCCTCTTCGAACGACGGCTCTTACCGTCAAATGCAGGTCTATAGTGAGGTTCTCTCCCGCGTACAAAGTGAGTACGTGGAAGATCCTAATATCCCGAAGGTCACCGATGGAGCGCTGCATGGACTGGTAGAGTCCTTGGACGCGAACTCCAGTTATTTGACGCCAGCGGCTTATAAGGCCTTTAAGGCCCATAAGACAGAGGCCAAGGGAGAAATCGGAGCAACCGTCTCGAAGCGTTTTGGTTATGCGGATGTGGTATCGGTGCTGCCGGGGTCGCCGGCGGAAAAGGCAGGAATTGAGGCGACGGACATTTTCGAATCGATCGAGGGTCAGAGCACGCGAGACATGTCGCTGCCCGAGATTCGTGACGCACTTGCCGGAACTCCCGGCTCAACGGTGAATGTCTCGGTGGTGCGGGCGCGCAAAGCGGAGCCCCAGAAGATGGTGATCACTCGCGACGTGGTTAGCATCCCGCCGGTCACTGACAAGATGCTGGAAGATGGGATTGGCTACGTGAAAGTGGACGCACTTACGAAAGGCAAAGCTCAGGAGATCGCGAGCAAGATCAAGTCGCTGGAAAAGTCAGGCGCTAAGAAGCTAGTTCTTGATTTGCGAAACACTTCTGAGGGGGAGGAAAGCGAGGGGGTAGCCACCGCCAATCTTTTCCTGAATCATGGCACGATCACTTATCTGCAGGGCCAGAAGTTTCCACGCGAGGCATTCAATGCTGATCCGGCAAAGGCTGTGACTGCGCTGCCGATTGCGATTCTGGTGAACAAAGGAACGGCCGGGGCAGCGGAGGTCGTGGCCGCGGCGATCCTGGAGAATGCCCGTGGCGATGTTGTAGGTGATAAGACATTCGGCGACGGCTCGGTGCAGAAAACCATCGATCTTCCCGACGGCGGCGCGCTGATTCTTTCGGTAGCCAAGTATTATTCGCCCAGCGGAAAAGCGATTCAGGAAAACGCAGTCACCCCAAACGTGCTCGTTGCCGATGAAACGGAGAATGTCATCTCCGAAGACGATGAGCAGCAGCCATCTTCCCCGGAACCCGAGGCTAAACCGAAAAGTACGCAGGATGATCAATTGCACAAAGCGGTTGAGGTGTTGAAGAGCCGGGCGAGCTAGTCCGCGATATTGATGCTGTTTCAGCGCGCACCCGTCGGGTGCGCGCTTTCTTTTCGGGGCGTTTCAAACCCGTTTACTTCGCGTACATGGAAGGGCAATGACTCCCGGTGTCGGCTGTACTACCAGAGCCGTGAATGCCCTGCTATCCTGAATTCATCTCACCATGAAATCGCTCTACGAAGATCTCCCGTCAGTGGAGATTGGCGGACAGAAGTTTGTGGGCCGCGTGCTGTTCGGCTTGCTGGTGCTGATTTCCGCCTTGGTGGGAGCGACCGCGGGACTCTTGCTGGTTTACACCACAGACTTGCCGCAAGTAGAAGCGCTCGAAGCGTACCGGCCGAGTTCGATTACGGAGTTGTACGACGACCATGACCGGGTAATTGGATCATTCGCCCTGCAAAGGCGGGTCGTGGCCGGCTATGATGATTTTGCACCCGTCCTGCGGGACGCGCTGGTCTCTATCGAAGACAAGGACTTCTACCGCCATTCGGGAATCAACTTCTGGCGCATCGTGGGAGCAGCCTACCGAGACATCGAATCCGGAGGCAGGGTTCAAGGTGCCTCGACGTTAACGATGCAGTTGGCACGAAATCTTTTTCTGTCGCCTGACCGATCCTTTCATCGCAAAGTACAAGAGGTGATGCTCGCGATTCAGATCGAGCGACGCTTCACGAAGCCTCAGATTTTCACGTTGTACGCCAATCAAATTTTCTTAGGGCACGGAGTATACGGTTTCGAAGCGGCATCGGAATTTTATTTCAGCAAGCCTGCGAGAAAACTCACGCTGCCCGAAGCCGCGCTTCTAGCTGGTCTGCCAAAAGGACCCGGCATCTACTCGCCCATCAATCATCCAGAGCGAGCGCTGAGGCGCAGGAATTTGGTGATCAACGCAATGCTAGAAGATGGAAAGATCACTGCCGCGCAAGCCGCGGATGCCAGATCGGGGCCTGTGAATCTGCACCTGCAGCACGATCCTAACTCCCTCGCGCCTTATTTCGTTGAGGAGATCCGACGCTATCTGGAGAACAAATACGGCGCCGACCAGGTACACGAAGGAGGATTGAAAGTTTATACGTCACTGGACGTCGATCTGCAGAAGGCGGCGAATCAGGCTGTACTGGACGGTTTGGCGGTTTACGAGAGGCGGCATGGTTGGAAAGGTCACCTGGAAAACGTCGTCGCGGAAGGTAATGCGATTGATAAGTACCAGCATCCCGATTGGGATGATGAACCAGAAGTGAACGGATATGTTCACGCACTTGTAAGTTCTTCCGAAGTCGGGATTGCAACTCTCAAGTTTGGACGTTATTCGGCGGAGATGGGGCAGGCGGACGTGGCTTGGACGCAAGGCAAGATCCAGGATCTGCTTCACAGCGGGGATATTTGCTACGTTAAGATTGTTTCGCTGAACCCAAACGGCACAGCGCGCGTAAGCCTCGAGCAGGATTCCGGAGCGCAGGGAGCGCTGATCGCGATCGACAACACGACCGGCGGAATCAATGCGATGGTCGGCGGGCGGGACTTCAGCGAGTCTAAATTCGATCGTGCAACGCAGGCACTGCGGCAGGTGGGTTCGTCGTTTAAACCCTATGTCTACACCACGGTGATCGACCGCGGCGGAAGCCCAGACGACACGATTCTGGATGAGCCGGTAACGTTTGAAACCGGATCCGGGCCCTACTCCCCTCATAATTACGATGAAAAGTTTGAAGGCATTATCACGTTGCGACGAGCACTGGCGCAGTCTCGAAATATCCCTGCGCTGAAACTAGCTAGCAAAGTTGGAATCAAGACTGTGATTGAGTACGCCGAGCGCTTTGGGATTACGGCCAAGCTACCTCCGTATCTTCCGGTGGCGCTGGGCTCAGCGGAAATAACATTGATGGAACAAACTTCCGCGTATAGCGTTTTCCCGAATGATGGAGTGCGCGTCACACCACGATACATCACCAAAGTGACCGACTATGAAGGAAGGGTGCTGGAAGAGAACTATCCCGACGTCAAAGACGTGATTAGCTCCCGCACTGCCAGGATCATGACGTCCATGTTACGCGAGGTGGTGCTTCACGGCACCGGAGTCGCGGCCGCGAAATTGCCATTCCCAGTTGGAGGGAAGACTGGCACCACAAATGATTTCACCGATGCCTGGTTCATAGGATTTTCGCCTGCACTGACTTGCGGCGTATGGATTGGCTTTGATGAAAAGAGAACGCTCGGAGCAAAAGAAACGGGAGCGCATGCGGCCCTTCCGATATGGATTAACTTTATGAACAGCGCCATGGCAGGGAAAGATCCAGGACAGTTTCAACCGCCACCGGAGATTCCAGGGCCGGTCGTACAAAAAGTTGACACTCCAGATGTAACGCCCGGCGGTGATGAAACACATTAATATGTTTGTAGCTTTGAACCATTTGTTCCGCAGCTCTCGGCTCGCGTACGGTCTGTAATTAAACAATGAAACCCCTTTTCCGCTTTGCGACGGTAGCGCTGGTTTTGGTGGTTGTGGCGTTAGTGTCGGCGTTGACGGCAATGCGATTTGCCATTCATGGGCAAGAAGTCGAAGTGCCAGCGTTAGTGGGGCTCCCCCCAACAGTTGCGGCGCGCTCGCTAATCGGCCTGGGATTGCAGATAGAAGTGGAGCGGCAGTATTACAGCCCGAACATCCCCGAGGGACGGATCATGTCGCAACTGCCCATGCCCGGCGCCAAAGTACGCCGTGGATGGCAGGTGCGGGTGGCAGAAAGTCTGGGTCCGCAACGCGTAGCTATTCCTGATGTGACCAAGCAAAGTGAGCGCGCGGCGGAGTGGAATATCAGGCGCCGCGGAATCGATCTGGCTTCCACTGCAGAAATGCAGTTGCCCGGAATACCGGCCGATCAAGTGCTTGCCCAGAGCCCTCCGGCGAATGCCAGCCAAGTGGCGGCGCCTAAGACCAGCTTGTTAGTGACCGTAGCGGCCGATTTGCCGGCTTACGTGATGCCCAGCTTCATCGGACAGCCCTTAGGGAGCGCCAGCCGTACTCTGCAGGACGCGGGATTCAAATTGGGAAACGTAAGCATGGCGCCGACTGCCAACGGGGGTGACGCCTCTAGCTCTGTATCTCTCTCTGTACCGCCTCAGCCATCACCCGCAAGCATTGTGGTAGTGCAGACGCCGTCAGCCGGGCAGAAAATCCTCGCAGGCACCTTCGTGAACTTCGAAGTAAAGTGACGCTCCGTAATCCCAGCAAAATCGCTTTACGTTTTTTGCAGAATCGCGGCGAAGAAACCGTCGCACGGGTGAATGCCTGGCAGGGTTCGCAGATAAGGTCCGCGTGTAAGCGAAGACGAATTACCGCAAACGAGTTCTCCTTGCTGCTGCAGCCTCTGCAGCTCGGCATTGCATTCGATAAGTCGAAAGGTTGAGTCATCCGCCAAGGCACGCTCAACGACCTCTTCGTTCTCCTCTGACTCCAGCGAACAAGTGGAATAAATCAGACGACCTCCGGAAGAGACTTGGGCCATGGCGGAGCGAAGAATCGCACTCTGACGCGCTTGTAACTCGGAAATATCTTCGCGAGTGAGTCGCCATTTGATCTCCGGGTTGCGGGAGAGGGTACCAGTCCCAGAGCAGGGCACATCCGCAAGGATGCGATCAAATTTTTCGGAAAAAGGAAGAGTCCGTGCATCGGCTGCGATCACGTGAATGTTCGTGCGTTCTGCTCGTGCACCACGAGGGTGCACCAATCGCTGAAGCAGACGTGCACGGTGAGGGTGAATTTCTACAGCGGTAATTTCCGCGTTGGGATTTCGATCTGAGAGGGCGAGAGTTTTTCCTCCAGGTGCGGCACAACATTCCAGAACCCGTTTTCCGCTCCCCACCAACGCTGCGACCAGTTGAGAACCTTCATCCTGAATGACGCACAGGCCTTCACGAAAAGCTGCGGCATGCGTAATTTCACCATGCCTGATTCGTCGAGCCGAGGCCAGGAAAGCACCGGGAGATAATTCTATTCCCTCACTGCGCAGCCGTTCTTCAGCCTCCGAAGACCGAAGACGGATCGCCGTCACGGGGACCGACTGATCGTATTCACATATACGTCTGGTTGCGGCGAGACCAAAGGCGCGGAGCCAACGTTCAACGAGCCATGAAGGGTGGGCGCTGCTGGCAGCAAGATCCTCGGCAGAGTCATCGAGAATCTTGGGTGCTTTCAATTCCGGCAACCTCGAGCTAAGTTTGCGCAATACTGCGTTTACGAAAGAGGCAGCCGAACGCTTGCGGGCCCGTTTTACAAGTTCCACACTCTCGTGGATAGCCGCGCGCACTGGAACTCGGCTGAGCCATTGCATCTGGTAGAGGGCGAGCCTTAAGGCAATCAGAATCTCGAGATCGAGTTTGGCGAGCGGCTGCGAAGAGCACTTCGAGATGCTGCTGTCTAAAAGAGATTGCCAACGTAATGCACCCATCACCAACTCCGTTGCCAGCGAGTGATCAATCGCGGTAAGGGAGGTGTAGGTTTGCGAATGAAGCAGTTCCGACGCATACGAGGACTCGCGTTCGACACGTAGCAGGATATCGAAAGCCGCGGCTCTCGCAGGAGAAACTCCGCCGGTTGAGTTTGTACGCTTAAATTTCACTTTAGTGAGTATGACGGAAGCGTCGTTTGCGTGGAAGAAAATCCAGGTATTTTATGAATTGAGTTTTTCTCCGACGCTGGGATGATAGCCACGAATGAAGTCTGCCGCGGAGGTTCTCTTCTTCCCTTCCAGTTGGAGTTCCACAACCCCGATGGCGGACCCCTCTCCGCAGCCGAACAGCAGATGATCACCTTCGACTTTTACCTCCGAGGGCGAGAGCGTTCGGTCAACCTTCTCTGCGCGCCACACCTGTAGATTTTTGCCGCGAAATTTTGCGTACGCACCGGGCCATGGTTGAAATCCACGCAAACGGTTCAGAATTTCCACGGCTGGCCGAGAGAAATCGATGAGGCCGTCTTCCTTCTTGAGGATGGGAGCAAGAGTGGCCTGAGAATCATCTTGCAGCCGGGGATCAACCGTACCGGCTTGGAGGCCTTCGAGAGTCGTGACCATAAGGTCTGAGCCCAGAGAAGCCAACTTCGGAGCAAGGGTCTCCGCAGTGTCGTTCTTGCTGATGGGCAACTCTTGCTGAAGAAGAATGTCTCCCGTATCGAGTCCTGCGTTTATTTTCATCGTAGTAACTCCGGTCATGGTTTCACCGAGAGCAATGGCCCATTGAATCGGTGCGGCACCACGATATTTCGGCAAAAGTGAAGCGTGGAGGTTGATGTTCCCGAGAGGAGGAAGATCGAGCATCCACTGCGGGATAATCCGGCCGTAACCTACTACGACAATGGCGTCAGGTTTGAGCTCAGTCAATTGGGTAACGAATTCGGGATTGTTTTTGATTTTTTCCGGTTGCGCAAGCGCTAATCCCAATCTCAACGCGCACTGTTTAACCGGAGATTGGACCATCGCGAGGCCACGGCCCTTGGGGCGGTCTGGCTGCGTCACCACGAGATGCACGCCGAAGCCCGCCTCTACCAGGCGATCGAGCACGGGCACGGCGAAGAGTGGGGTGCCACAAAAGACAAGATTGAGGGATTGAATCATTGACACATTGAATCATCGATTCACTGACTCAATCTCTCAATGATTCGATTCTCTACCACTCGCCTGCCTTGACCAACTTGCGGATCTTGCGCTTGATCAAATCGCGTTTAAGAGCGCTGATGTGGCTGATATAGAGCTTACCGTTCAAATGGTCGGTTTCGTGCTGAAAGGCGCGCGCTAACAAGTCATCGCCAGTCTTCTCAAAGACTTTGCCAGTCAGATCCTGAGCGCGAATCGTGACCACATGAGCGCGACTCACATTCTCGCGGAAATCGGGAATACTAAGGCATCCTTCGCTCTGCGAATGGCGGCCTTCTTTGTGAATAATCTCAGGATTGATCAGCACGAGCTTGGCATCGGGATCTTCTTTAAAGGTGACGTCAACGACGGCGATGCGTTGAGCAATGCCGATCTGCGGGGCGGCGAGACCCACACCGCGGGCGGCGTACATCGACTCAAACATGTCTTCGACAAGCTTCCTAAGACCTTCATCGAAGACCGTCACCTTTTCAGCCGGTTTCTCCAGTACAGGGTTTCCAAACTTTACAATGGGATAAATCATTAATAGTCTTCCAGTTGTCGGCGATAACCCTGAAAGTTGCGCAACGTTTCGGCCATGGAATCACCGCCAAATTTATCCAAGGCACAGCGAGCCAGAGTAAGAGCAACCATCGCCTCGGCTGCGACACCCGCAGCGGGCACCACGCAAACGTCGGATCGTTCGTATGCGGCCTTAACGGGTTCGCGCGAGGAAAAATCAACAGATTGCAATGGACGCCGCAGAGTAGAGATGGGTTTCAGATAGCCACGCACCCGCACCTCCTCACCATTCGAAACACCCCCTTCGATACCGCCGGCGTTGTTACTGGCTCGCGTAAACCCTGTAAATTTCTTGCGCGCGCCATAGCCGATCTCATCGTGGACGGCAGAACCCGGAGAGGCAGCAGCAGCGATACCGGAGCCGATTTCCACTCGCTTTCACTGCCTGCAACGACATGACGGCGGCAGCAAGCAAGCCATCGAGGCGTTCGTCCCATTGGGTATAGGTTCCAAGCCCTGGCGGCACACCGTGGGCGACCACCTCAAAGACGCCTCCCACTGAGTCCCCGGTTTTCAGCACTTTATCGACTTCATCTTTCATGCTCTACTCGGTCTCAGGTGTCGGCACAATTCAGCAAGATTTCTTTCTGATTGTAAAGAGTCGAAATCTGCTCCCACGAAACCTCTTTCTCCAGATGCACACTTCCAACAGCAACGACGTGGCTGAGAATCTCGATCTCAAGTTCGCGAAGAAAAGCTTTAGCAATTGCTCCTATCGCAACGCGGGCCGCGGACTCTCGGGCCGAAGCTCGCTCCAACACATAACGAGCCTCGGAAAAATTGTATTTCAAAGCACCTGCTAAGTCTGCATGGCCGGGTCTAGGCGAGGCCACTCGCTTGTGGCGTGCAGGATCGCCTTGGGCAATCGGCAGGGATTCTTGCCAATTTTTCCAGTCTTTATTTTCCAGTTGAACAGAAATCGGCGAGCCGATGGTCTTCCCATGGCGGATGCCGGAGAGAATGTGCGCCGAGTCACGCTCAATTTTCATCCGACCGCCGCGCCCATACCCTTGCTGACGGCGCCAGAGCTCACGGTCAAGATAAGCCTGATCGACTTTAAGGCCAGCGGGCACCCCCGAGAGGAAAGCGACAAGCGCCTCACCATGCGATTCCCCGGCTGTGAAGTAACGCAGCATAAGTGCTCGATTCTACCTGATGAACGTCAACGGAAGTGACGACACGACCCACGGCTGTCGCGGCGTTAGAAGATTACTTTGCGCAAAGTGCCCCAAGCTGTGCAAGGTCGCTGACCTCCAGGTCTGGCTGTGCATCAGCCGCTTTCACTGCGCCGACGCCACTTCGCGCGGATGGACGATTCACCCAAACCGTGGCTAGACCCAGCGTCTGCGCCGGAATCACATCGTGGTAGCGACTTTGCCCAACATGCAAAATGCGATCTGCGGGGGTTCCAATGCGGGTCATCGCCAGTTCGAAGATCGTCAGAGACGGCTTATAGGCTCGAGCATTTGAGATGTGACAACATGATCGAACTTTATCCCAAGCTGAGGCTGGGTGTCTGCGAATAAATCGTCGTCTGTATTGGAAATGATGGCGAACCGAAAGCGTTTATGGAGTTCTGATAAAGAGCTGGCTGTATCAGGCCACGCCTTCCATTCTTTTAATGATTCGGCCAGAGAGTAGGCTTCTTGATCGGTGGGCTTGAAGCCGAGTGCATCTCCAAATCGTTTCACGACCGACCGCAGGACGTCTCGATAGGAGCGGTATTCTCCTGACTCAGCTGCGGCTTCGTAGTCACCGTACATCCGCAGAATGGACGAGTCATCTAAATTTTTGCCGTGAGCTGCGATAAGGCGATGGAGGCAGCGTAGAATTCCGTCCTCCCAGTTAACGAGGGTGCCATAACAATCAAAAGTGAGAAACTCGAACTTATTGAAATCGAGCATGATGACGACCTCGGCTGTTGCCGCGGGAACTAGACTTGAAACTCGAATTAAGATCTAGATTTCGAATCCCGGCAGTGTGGGAGAATTCTCGCGGACCTCTTCGCGGACTTCTTCCCTAACTTCAATTTCCCCAACTGCTATGACGGGCTCTGTTGCCGGCTCATCGGCCGTTGAAGGACTCTGTGAAACTTGGGCTGGCTTGGGGGCGAGAAACTTGGCGCTGTTGAGCAGCGGGCGCCCGAGCGAAGCGTTATAACTTGTCCATGGGCTGTCCATGTCCCCTTCGCGCTCGAATTGAGCACGCATGGCCTCCATCTTTAGAATCCAGGTCGTCCATATAGTGGAGAAGGAGAGCCTCGGGAAACATAGGCAATTTGGGGGAACCAAATTCGTATTCCCCGTGATGGCTGATGATGAGGTGCTCGAGCAAAGTTTTGAGGTCGGCAGGAAAATCCGGAAGCGACGCGAGTTTAGCCTGCACCATCTCTAACTCAATGACCATGTGCCCCAATAACTGACCGCGCGTGGTGTAGGAAAACGAGCGATTGTAGGCCAGTTCATGCACTTTGCCGATATCGTGCAAGAAACGCTCCGGTCAGCAACAAATCTCGATTGACCTGGGGATAGTTTCTGCAGATCAGATCACAGGAGCGGAAAAGCGAGACCACGTGGTCGAGCAGGCCGCCGATGTATGCATGATGCAAGGTCTTGGCCGCGGGGGCATTGCGGTAAGCCGTCGCGATCGCAGGATCGGACATGAAGGACTGCACCAGCGCCTTCAGATGGACGTTTTGAAACGAGAAAATAAAATCAGACAGAGTGTGCCATAGCTCGTCTATATTTTTGGTGGTCTTGGGAAGGTAATCGGAGAATTCGATTTCCGAGTCGCCCAGCTTTCGCAGTTTGTGAATGGTCAGTTGAAAACGATTCTTATATTTATTAACCAGTCCTTTAATCTTGAGGAAATCATCCTGCTCGAATGCGTTCAGGACTTCTTCCACGTTGTCCCACATCTTGGCGTCCAGCTGTCCACTTCGATCGCCCAGCGTCAGCGCGAGATAAGGCTCACCAGTCTTCTTAGGTTTGATCTGCTTGGCGACGACGACAAAATTAGAAGTGATGATCTTGTTTTCGTGGCGGGTGCAATCGTTGATGTAGAAATCCTTCATCTCTGCCATGAGTGTAAATCACAAAGCAAGACGCGCCACAGATCAAGCCAGAAGCCTCGTCGAGCTAGAGTATGCCAAGAACCTTCTTTTTCTTTTTCTTCAAATTCTTAGCTTCAGTCTCTTTGGCCGCGGTGGTCTCGATGGGCTTGGTCTGGTTCGGGCTGGCACCAGAATCCGTATAGCCTTCCTTGATGTCAATATACGCTTCTTCCCGCAGCTTGGTTAGATAGGCGCGAAGTGCTGGCTGAAGCTTTTCGAAATATAAGGCGTCCTGAATTTTGGGTCCGACATCTTTCATTGCCGGGATTCCGGCCATCTGGTGGTCGGTAACCTTCAAGATGACGTAGCCCTGTTTCGTGCGGATCACATCAGTGACTTCCCCAGCCTTCATGGCGAACGTTTTATCCTCTAGCTCCTTAGCCAGAGTTCCGCGCTTGAAAACTCCCAAATCGCCACCCTGGGCCGCAGAGGGGCCCGCTGGAATTTTTCTTGGCTACATCATCAAAGCTCGCTCCGCCACGGATTTGCTTGAGCAGTTCATTGGCTTTTGCGTCGGCGGCGGCAAGGGCGGCAGCATCGTCAGCTTGTTTGGCGGCCTCGTCCTGCGCTGTGTCTTGCACGTTCGGAGCGCTAGCCGCAGCAGCATTTGGATCCGCGCCCGAAGTCGCCCCGGGCTTGTCAGACTTAGGCTTCTCCGCAGGTTTTTCAGGGGCGATCAGGATCTCGCTCAGCCTGATCGTCTCCGGCTGCTCCATTTCGTTCTTGTGCTGTTCGTAAAATTTCTGTTTGCTCATCGGTGGTGATGTTCAGGTGAGAGCCCACCTCTTCGCCAATTACTTTTTGCGTAACAATTTGATTACGCATATTCTGTTTGAAATCTTCATAGGAAATGCCTTGCGCCGTGGCAGCTTTTTCCAGTTCCTCCATGGTTTCCAGCTTCATGTCTTTGCGCATCTGGTCCGAGCGCTTTACCAGATCGGTGTCGCCAGTAATCCCAAGATCCTTACCCTTTTCGAGCAGCAGTTGCTGATCGATCAGATCGCGTAAGATGTCTTTTTCGCGCTGCGTGAATAATTTGTCCGCGTTGGCCGGATCCTGCTGCTTAACGTCATCTTTAAGCTGATCTTTGCTACGAGTGAATTCCGAACGCGTGATGATTTGGCTGTTCACGCGGGCAACAATTTCCTCAACGACCTGACCAACAGCTAAGACAGGCAAGACGTCATGCAGACAAAGATCAAAAACAATTTTTTCATAAATTTCTTGGATGAGGGCCGCCACGCTGCCGGGCTTGCGGGCGAAGTGGGCTATGGCCTTTGGGATATTTTACTACTAAGGGACGGCGTAGACCGGGGAAATCTCAAGTTTCAGATACGGTGGATCCAGGCAAGTCGCTGAACTAAGTACGCCGCGACGAGAGTCAGTGCGGTCATGTCGTCCGGGCACGGTCGGTTCACAAACAAACTCGCCTACCGCGTTCAATAGCGAAGCGGCGAGTGTCTCAGTGTTCGACGAATCCTCCGCCCGTAAGAATTCCTTGACGCGCTCCAAGCCAAACTCCTGATCGTCTACCTCGGCATCTTTGCATTTGCCCTCCACCACGCCTCTTGAAACCAGGAGAAGCACTGCACCCTTCATGACTCCAACCGTCGGAGCGTCGCAGGTAGCGTGGGAAAACAATCCCAGCGGCAATCCAGTTGAGTTGAGCTCTGCGATGCCGGTGCGATCGCGCAGCAGTCCAGGTGTATGTCCGGCATTGGTATAGCAGAGCGTGCCAAGGCTCTCGTGGTAACAGCCCAGGAACGCAGGACACGAGTGAACGCCATGCGAGCTTCCATCAGGCCACGATTCAGCCGGAGGCAAAGGTTCGACCATGGCTTCGGATTCATTAATGTCGGCCCGCGAAAACAGTTCGGAGCCCGCAGTCCTGAAAGATGTGCTGCGCGGCGGCGAGAATTGCCTGATTGTTCTCGCGGCGTCCTGCAACATCCAGCAGGCCAAACAAAATTCTCTCCGGGCTCACACGCAGGGCATCGTAGAAATCGCCGGCGACTCGTTTGCCATAGGTGGCTGCGGCGATGTCCGCTCCTTCAATTACAGGAAACTCGTTCGAGACAGGCTCCGAGGACGGCAACGGCGCTTGCACGCGGGGCTGGAATAAAGCACACATTCAGAGGTGCGGGGGTAAGAGTGAAATTAGCACAAGAGCAGACACTGGGCAAAATAAATCGACGTCCGAGAAGAAAAGTGCAGCGTCTTAGTCGCCATACTTTTCGCTGAGGTATTTACCAATCTCCGATTCGAGCTGCCCGTAATCCGAGTGCACGGTGGCGCGCAAGGCTGCCTCCGTGGAACTCCCTTGGCTTAAGCGTTGCAAAATTCGCTGGAGATCGCCCATGCCGTAAGCCTCGTTGATGTAGGAGACAGCAGCGAGCGATTCCGCATAGGCGAGATGGGCTTCCGCGCCGGAAAAGCGGAGAAAGCTGCCTTCCAAAACATTTAACGGGATGTACTGTTGCGATCTGAAAAGTTTAGCCAATTGACTACCTTCGCTACCCAAGGATTTGGGTTCAAGGAGCTGCGCGATGCCTTCGTGCAGCCAAGGTGGGCAGCGTCCGGCTGAGATCTGGTTGATGAATGAGTGAGCCAGTTCGTGCTTTAAAACTCGGGCTAACTCAGATGTCATGGAACTAAGGCCGCTGATGGGTATGCGAAGTTTGCCGTCGTTAAGGGCGCCTGACCAGGAAGGCGCGCGTGTGACATCGAAAAAGGCCTGTTCAGTATAGAGCGTTACCAGAATGTTATCGCGCGGCTCCGTGCCCAGATCACGAGAGAGATCGTCATAGTCCGATTCGAGGGCAGCTAAGATTTGTCCGCGAAACGATTCCGAGGTCTGCTTACCCTCATAATGCAGCACAAAATGGCTGCTTTCTTTTTGCGCAAAATCTGTCTCGACATTCTGCTCACGCTGAGCTTTTGCAAGATATTGCTCTACTTTCGGATCAGGCCGGAGTTCGATTGAGTGTTTCCATGATGCGACGGCTTCCTTCGTACGGTCGCAAGCCTGCTGTGCATATCCCAGTACGGTATAGGCATCCGGCGAATTGGGCGCGGCGTTCACCGCTCGCTGGGCGTAGGGCAGCGCTTGAGAGGGATTCCCGGTTCGCACCAACAAAGCGGCGTAATAACTGAGCACTGTAGAATTCTCGGGTTGGAAACGGAGGGCGTCATCAAAATAGCGGCGTGCTTGGTCAATGTTGCCGCGATCGAACTCAAATTTGCCGGCAATGAAGTCCGCAGTCGCACTGAGCTCAGCGTCGCCTTTGCCTTCAAGTCTGGAAAGAGCTTCAGAGTCAACTTTCCCATCTTTCAGGACTGTTTTGAGCAGGTCGCCTTCATTTGCAAGAGTGTTGACTGGAGTAAATGCGGGAAGGTCTACGTCGTTTTTGCCGGGGCTTGAAATGATAGGCGCGCCACCAGCCTCGATCCTGTCCACCGAACTCTTGGGAATGGCGTAATTGTCGTCGCCCACCTCGTATTCGTACCGATTCCCATCTTCACGGACATGATCTGCGAAAATCGTGCGGCCGTTCTTTAGATGGATGGTGTCGGCTGATGCGCATAAAGCGGAGCCGAGTACCACCGACATCACGGCGAAAATAGTGACACGAAGCCCCATTCAAGCGCATTCTAGCAATCGTGGGCCAACATACCTACGTCACCAAAGTGCTGCCGACTGCATACAACTTGGGCGTGGCGCTAAACCTGTGCCTCATGATTTTGCGGTGCACGACCGCATGCTATGCGCAGGCCGTGCCGCAGCATCCTCATCAGCCGGGTCCTGCCGAATCGCTCTACTTAAGACTTAGTAGCGTTGGACTTGATTCGGGGCGAGTGTTTCGAGTGCGCGAGAGTTCGCTGGACCGTCCGGCCATCCATATCACATTGGAAGATGGGACGATTGCTTTTACGGAAGACGTGTCGGGGAAAATTACAGGGGCATTTTTTGAGGGCGATGGAGAGCTCTTACTCGTACCTCCCAATGAGGTCGAGCGGAAATCAATGAGCCTCTTTACTGGCATGGCAATTCTCGAAGAGCGATTCTCAACAGCTTACTTCCGGTTCAATGACAACACTGCGGCGGAACTACAACCGGGGCTGAGAGCGCCTGAAGATCCTCAGGAGTTTGTCGCTCGCTGGAATGAGACTGCGCGAAATTTGGCGCACTCCGATGCCATGCGTTTGCTGGCCAGTTTCAGTGATGTGCTTCCGAGCAAACAAACAACTGCGTCTACGATTTCGGCCTCATCGAGCAGCAGGAATGAAGATGATCGAATGCTGCATGTACGGTTGCAGGGCAACACCCTGGGCATCTTTGACATTCTTTTCGATTCGACGGCCGCTGAACAAGTAGAAGCGGGGCAGGCTAAGGCCACGGAGGATGGGACTGTTTATTACAACGTCTGGACGTCGTTTACCGCGGGAGACACCGGAAAAGGGCATCCCGCCCTCGGGCAGACCCTCCAGACCCTGCCTGCCTCAACTCAAGTTCACGCTGATCCAATTTCGGTGAGCAGTTACGTCGTCGATGTACAAGTGAAACCGCCGAAGGAAATTGACGCGGACGTGAAATTGAATCTCGATGTGTCGCGTGATGGATCACGCTTCCTCGTCTTCGAATTGTCGCGATTCTTAAGAATCGAAAGTGTCGAAGAAGATGGACGCGGAGTGGAATTCATCCACAATCCCGCGGTAGAAGGAACGCGAATGGCGAGGAGCGGCAATGATCTCGTTGCTGTGATTTTGGATGAACCCGCGCGAAAAGGTCAGCAGATCAGCCTTCGATTCTTGTATTCAGGAGAAGTATTGGCGGAAGCCGGCAAGGGCTTGCTGTACGTCGGTGAGCGCGGAACATGGTATCCAAACCGCGGCCTCGCTATGTCCCGATACGATCTGACTTTTCATTATCCTGCTGGCTGGACGTTGGTAGCGACCGGAAAGCCGATTCCAATCGCCACTGGCGGAGCCCCCGGAGAAGGTGGGGCGCAGAGTAGTGTCGACTTACAGGCAAGTCGTTGGGTCTCAGAGCGGCCTATCCCAGTCGCCGGATTTGACTTGGGCAAGTACGTCAAAGTGAGCGCTCAGGCGGGGGAAATTAGTGTGGATACATATGCGACAGCAAGTGTCGAACGGGACTTTCCGCGCCCCCCCGTCGTAGCGGATACCACCGGTCCTGAGCGTCCCAAGGTGACTCCACAACTGCCGCCTTCTCCGCCGCCTTCTCCCGCCAGAAACGCTACCGTGGTGGCTGAAGCCGCCGCTCGTGCCATTCGTACCTACTCGGATTGGTTTGGCCCATACCCGTATAGCAAATTGGCTTTGACACAACTTCCCGGACGCGAAAGCCAGGGGTGGCCGGGATTAGTTTTTCTGTCTTCTTACGCATTTCTGACGCGAGAAGACCGCCAAAGCTTGCACATGGATGCGATGCATCAGTTGATCGCCCAGCAAGTTCCGTCTCATGAGGTTGGCCACCAATGGTGGGGGGACTTGATCACCTGGAAGACTTACCGCGATCAGTGGTTTTCAGAAGGGCTCGCAAACTATTGCTCATTGATGATTCTGCAAGAGAACAATCCTGAAGGCTTCCAACAAATTCTGGAAGGGTATCGACGCGATCTGGTCAAGAAGAACAAAGACGGCAATCTGCCAAAAGATGCGGGGCCGGTGACCTTGGGAGGCCGTCTTCTTTCGTCACGCTTTCCGGAGGCCTACGAGGCGGTCAATTATGGACGTGGTACCTGGCTGTTCCACATGCTTCGTTCGATGCTGATCGATGCTGCGCGAAACGATCCCAGACACCCGAACGGCGAAGATCCCTTTCTGCGAGCTCTGCGGAAGGTTCGCGAACGCTACGAGGGTAGAGCAATCAGTACGAGCGAACTGCTGGATGTTTTTGCGGAAGATCTACCGCCTTCGTTGCGTTACGAAGGGAAGGCCTCTTTGGACTGGTTTCTGGATAGCTGGGTGAACCGAACATCTCTGTCAGAATTGGAGTTACAGAACTTGAAATTCGTGCCGACGGCCAAGGGAGTGACCGTAAGTGGGCTAATACGGCAGAAGGACGCTGAAAATAATTTCGTCACTTCCGTTCCGCTTTACGGGGTGCTGCCCGGTAAAGCTCCCGTATATTTAGGTCGCATATTCGCCGACGGTGCAGAAAGTTCGTTTCACTTATCGGCGCCAGCGGGTACACATAAAATTTTAGTGGATCCGGAGAAAACAGTTCTAACAAATCCGAAATAATGATATTTCCTGGAAATATGGCGCCTTTTTGCCCGCGCCATCGGCAGAAGAACGAGCATCCTGGAATCATCAGTAGAGAACTAACTGACGCTGGCTTTGCGGTAGAGTGTGGCGCGCAAGATTTCCATTGGAATCCGCATCAGGGGCACGACGCGGTCGAGAATTCCTAGTTCCGCACAAGCGCGAGGCATTCCGTAGACAGTGCAAGTTTGCTCATCCTGGCCTACGGTCAAACCACCCTCCTGGTGGATGGCCGTCATCCCTTGCGCCCCATCCGAACCCATTCCAGTCATGATGATCCCCATGGCGAAGGACCGGAAGGCGCAAGCAATCGATTTCATCATAACGTCGACCGAAGGCTTGTGCAGCTGGTTCTCAGGCATATCAGAGAGGCACAGCCGAGTTCTGGTGCTGGAACGATCCACGGTCAAATGAAACCCGGCTGGAGCAATATAGATAACTCCCGGTTGTACCACCTCGCAATTCGCCGCTTCGCGGATCGGAAGCGAGCAAAGGTGATTGAGCCTTTTAGCGAAGGGTGCCGTGAAGCCTGTTGGCATGTGTTGCACGATGATGATGGGAACCGCAAGGTCCCCCGGCAGCAGCGGAAGGATATCCTGCAGCGCCTTGGGGCCCCCAGTGGATATGCCAATTGCGATGATTGACGGGACGGAAAGCGGGTCGCGTCGGGACATTGCAGCCCTGTGGGGCGGCCTTCGCGAGAGGATGTGAGGCTGATGAGCCAATCGAGATTCAGCGGCCGCGAGAATCTTTGATACCAAGTCTTCTTGAAGATGAAGAATGTCCAAGGAAGTCGGGGCGAGCTGTTTAGGGACGTAATCGAAAGCCCCAGCTTCGAGGGCGCAAAAGGTTGTGTCCGCATCTTTGAGGGTAAGAGAACTAACCATGATCACGGGCCGCGGGAACTCGGCCATAATACGGGTCAGCGTCTGCAATCCATCCAAACCCGGCATCTGCACATCGAGAGTGATGACATCGGGGTCGAGAACCGAGATTTTCTGCATAGCGTCGGATCCGCTATTCGCGGTACCCGCTACGCTCAACCTCGGATCGGAAGCGATCATGCGGGAAAGCGCCGTACGCATGAATGCGCTATCGTCCACAATCAATACCCTAGTTTGACGATCCTCATTTTCCTTGTTCACGTTCGGTAAATGACCCGGACCAGTCGATGAACCTCATCCATGTAGGAATCCAACTCGAAGGTAAGGCGAGCCCAGTCAAACTCCTTTAAGGTAGTTAAATGCAGCGCCAGCAAACCGAAGCCGGATTCCTCGAACAAGTTGACTTGACGCTGTTCCACATAGCCATAGTTCAATCCGCTCATGCGGCACAGAAGATCGGACAATTGCACTAACGCCGCCAATCCCGGGTGTTCGACAGAATTTTCCGGGCAATGATGGTACGTCACTGCGTCAATCAGTTCCGGCGCGAGTTCCCATCGTTCGGCCAGCAGACGTCCACTGTCGGAGTGCGTGAATCCCATGGACCTTTGTTCGGCTTCGTGTAAGGGAATGCCTTCCCTTTTGGCCAACTCCCATGCGGTACGGAATTCCTTTGGTAACACCCATAGATTGACGATGATTCCAAGGTCGTGTAGCAGCCCGGCAAGATATGCTTTACCTGGATCGTTAAAGTTAATTTTCTGGGCAAGATGCCGGCAGACGAGGGCGCAACCCAGAGAATGTTCCCAGAAGACCACAGGGTCCATGCTGGTTTTATCGCCGGGGAACATGTTTAGAACCCCGCAGGACATCGCAATATCGCTGACATGATGAAAGCCCAAGCTCACGACCGCTCCTCGGAGCGATTGCACATTTTGTGCGCGGCCAAAGATGTAGACGTCGACGACATTTGTGGTTGTTTCGAATGTCAGATTCCAAACATGCTCAATGATCATTGCCCGCGAAACCTGCCGCCCGGCATTGCGCATCAAATATTCAAGGAGCAGAAATTCCTTCGAGGTCAGGTCGATCCTCCGTCCCGCCCTCTCCGCGCGGTGAGCCACCCGGTCCAACGTCAGATCTTCTAGAACCAGCACCGACTCGGAAGACAGGTGGCTGCGGCGCAGCAGAGCCCGAATTCGGGCCGAGAGTTCGCTGAACGAAAAAGGTTTTGGAAGATAATCGTCAGCTCCGGTATCCAGGCACTGCACCCGGTCTTCGATCCGACTACGCTGCGTCAGCACCAGCACCGGCATACTGGGGCGCTTCAGGCGCAAGTGCCGAAGTACATTCACACCATCTATGCGCGGCAAACCCAGATCCAAGATAACGAGGTCATAATCAACCTCACTTCCCATGGCTCTCGCCTGTTCTCCATCTTCGGCCACATCCACGCGATAGTGTTCCGCCTGCAGCCCCTGCCGTACGAAGCCGGCCAGTGCTGCGTCATCTTCTGCGATCAGGATTTTCATAAGTAGGCCTTAATTACAGTGCGATTCTAATTAGAAATACCTCAACCGCAGCCGAAACCATGCACGCACGAAAGGGCGTGATCTCCGAAACGGTGCAGAGGTTCAAAACAGGAGAAGTGCGTGTCACCCTCTACCCTTTGCGCCGGCCAAGACCCGGCACGCTGATCGCCTGGTGCACGGAACCCTTGCGGTTAATTACTCTGGGCAGGCGCGGCAGCAGATAATTGGAAAGGACGCTGTGGACGCCGACGAAAGCCGACGCGAGCCGACGCGCCTACCATTGCGCGACAGCGCCAAAGTTCAATGAAGTCACTGCTGATTCCAGCCTTTGGGATTCTGGCGACCGCGATCCTGCTGCACTCCGGCTTGATTGCTCCCAGCGCTGCGCTCGTTACATTCGCCCTCTACGGATCACTCATTGCAGGCCTTTTGATGGCTTGGCGATTCCATTCCAGCCGTATTTTTTTCGCGTTGCTGATCCTGTTTCTTGCCGAACGTGCGCTCTCATATTTTTCTTCTGGAAGCGTCGCCAGCTTACACGGAAACACGGTGCTGGCAGTGGTCGGGATTATTTTGCCACTGGATTTTGTTCTGCTCTCGTTAGCCCATGAGAGAGGCTTCACGTTCCCCAACGTTGCACCTACGGCTGTGTTTCTATTCGTCCAGTCGGTTGTCGTGGCAGTGCTCTGCCGTCCGGATTCACTCGCATCGGCGCACCGAGTCGCTCATCATTCCTCAACCCCAGCCCCCATGCACGTTGCCACACTGGTAGCCTTCGCGGCGGCGGCGGTTGTACTGCTTCTGCGTTTCTTGCTACACCGCAAGCCGGTCGAGAGTGGACTCTTATGGGCCTTGGTCGCGACATTTCTAGCCCTTCGTCTTGGTGGGACTGGACGGCTTCCCTCCGCCTATTTCGCAACTGCTGCTTTCATCCTCGCAGTTTCAATGGTCGAAACGTCCTACTTGCTCGCCTATCATGATGAACTCACCACATTGCCTTCACGGCGAGCCTTTCACGAGGCTTTACTCCGTCTGCTGCCGCCGTATACGATCGCCATGGTCGACATCGATCACTTCAAGCGCTGCAACGACACCTATGGGCACGACACTGGGGATCAAGTGCTTCGCCTGGTAGCATCTCGCCTTGCGCGGGTCACCGGCGGAGGCCAAGCCTATCGGTGCGGTGGCGAGGAGTTCGCGGTCTTATTTCCGGGAAAGACGACCGAGGATGTTTTTGATCACCTCGAGCGGTTGCGAGCCAGCATCGAAGCCAGCAGTTTCCGCCTGCGTGGCCAGGATCGTCGGCAGGAATCGCGAGGGCCTGACCGTAGAAATCTGCGCCCGCGCGTTCGCACTCAAACCGGAACCAAAATTCGTCGACTGTCGCAGGTGGCCGCGCCGGCAGAACTTTCAGTCACCGCCAGCATTGGAGTAGCATCCTCCACTCCGCAAACTTCATCGCCCGACGAAGTTGTCCAGGCAGCGGATAAAGCGCTGTACCGCGCCAAGGCTGGAGGTCGCAATCGGGTTGAAACAGCAGTATCGGCTCGACGCCGCGCAGGCCGTAAAACCGCCGTCACTGCCTAACCCATGCAGGCGCAAAATTTCAACGCAGAGAATTCACGCAAGGACAATCAATCTTGAGACGTAGAGCCCGGACCGTCGCTTCAGGGCGGAAGGGTGGCGCTCCGGGCTCGAACGTTTCGCAAGTACCGCAGGCCGTGCGGAGGCCCGTGGTGAAAGGTGGGATCAGCTTCTCCGTCCACTACCTGCGCAAGCAGGACACTTCACTCGGATAAACGCGACTCCCTCGGACTTACCGCTGATGTCCACGGGCTTCGAAATATATCCGGTACCGCCGCAGCGCGGACAGTCGTTCGGATCCACTCGTCCCCCTCAATTGCCCTGAGTGTTTCACTAAATTGCAAGGATCGCGCGGAAAAGTGATTTGTGTTACGAAAGCCGAACAAGGTCCTTACAGGCGGCAGTGGATTAAAGGTCTGCAGGGTGCGAAAGCGAACGTCAATGGCGAGAATTAGAGAACCATTTTGCGACGCAAAGATCTAAGAGGCTGCGATATGTTCTGCCCCGAAGGTAGCAAGTGCGATATCTTCACTTGATGAGAGTCCGCTGACCGCGACCGCGCCGATCACTTCGCCCGCTTTCCATACAGGGACTCCGCCGCCCCACCCCAAATATTTAGGATCGCCGTAGTAGGCAATGTCGTGGCTCTTTTCCGGATGCTTGACCTTCTCCCCAATATCTTTGGTTGCTTTGCGCTCGCGCGCTGCGGTCCATGCCTTATTTATTGCAATCTGAATGGAAGAAACAGGCGTACCGTCCATACGAGCAAACGAAATAAGGTCGCCATGGCAATCAGCGACAGCTACGACGACGGCCTTACCCATCTCTGAGGCCTTCTGCACGATGAGATCGACTGCGCGCTGAGCTTCTGAGTGGTCGATGCTGTGTAAGATTCGCATGGTTCGCAAGACTCAGCAGTTGGCCAAAAAATGCTGCGGCGGGAAATCCTGGCTCCGCGAACTGACTTACTCCCCAAAAAGTTTGGGCGGGAAAGTAAACTTTCCCGCCCGTGGGTTCACTGGTCGAATTTAGAAAATGAACTTCAATCCGAACTGCACGATACGGAAGGTGTTGTTCACCGTGTTCGAGACAACACCAAAAGTTGGACTTGTAGCAGTTCCGTTTGGCGGTCCGAATTGCGGATGGTTGAAGAGATCAAAGATCTCAGCGCGGAACTCCACATTCAGTCTTTCCATGATCGTGGTCCGCTTGAAGACCGCGAAGTCGAAATTCACTACGCCTTGTTGCCGCAGCGTAGCATCGACGCGGGGTTCGTTGCCGAAGGTCCACGGATTGTTGGGCGTGCTGATCGAGCCATTGTTTCCACTGGGCGCCGTGAAGCACGAGGTGTTGAACCAGGTGTTGCCTGGCAGTGTTTTGCTGAACGAGCTTCCGCCAACACCCTTGTCGCAACCGGGGATGTAATCGGGACGAAGCGTTCCGACGCCAAGACCGGCTTGGGTTAGAGCATCACCGCCGCCCCAGCTGATCTTCACCGGGAAGCCGCGCTGGAAGGTGGTAATACCATCCAGGCCCCAACCGGAAACTAGCGCGTTGCTGAATCCGCTCATGCCGTTGAGGAACTTCTTGCCGTGTCCGAAGGGCAGATCAACCACGTAGCTGGCAACCAGACGCTGCGAAATGTCCTGCGAAGAAAGCGACCGTTCGCCATTCAGGTTATTCCAGTCCTGAACCGCTCCTACGCCACCCGTTGTTCCACCCTCCAACCACGACGTCAGCGTGTCAGTGTTAGACATCAGTTTGGAGTTAGTGTAAGCCACCAGTATTGTGCCGCCGCTCTGGAAGCGTCGGGTCACTGTCGCCTGCAAAGCGTTGTAGTTGCTGCTGCAGCAGCCGAGGGCATTCAAGTTCAGGCCAGCATACTGGGGATACGGACGATCCAGCTGTCCGTTGATCAGAACCCCTGGTCCAAGGCTTCCCGGGAGGGCTTGGCTAAACGGATAGTTGGCCACAGGTTGCGCAATCGTTACTGGAGCGCCTGCGGCGTATTGGGCGGCAGCCTGATTGATAAACTGGTCAGGAATCTGGTTCACGTTAGTGTTGGACTGCTCAAGGTGAACTCCGTGCGATCCGGCATAAGCCACATCGGCGAAGAACCCGGCGGGCAACTGACGCTGGATGTCAAAGTTGTACTGTTCCAAATACCCATACTTCTGCACAGTGTATCCCGTGGCAGAGAAGTTGTTTTGCGTCAGGATGTACTGCGAAACATTCGGCTGCGGATTGCGCCCCGGAACCGGCGTCAGGTCGTTCGCACCGGTAACCGGCAATCCTGCAGCGTAGGTTCCCTGATTGAATGGTCCCGCCCCAGCGCACGTCAGGTTATTGTTCGCTACCCACGCGCAAGTGTTGGCGTTCAGGGTAGCTGCGGGGGTATTGCCGTGATCGTTACTAGAGAAGAAGTTTGAAGTCGAGCTGCTGACCGGATCTACGTAAGGATTAGCGTTGAACGACACGTAGTTGGGAATGAAGAATGTCCCGTACCCGCCGCGGATCACGGTCTTCGAGTCCAAGGCATAAGCGAATCCAAGACGGGGCATAAACTGCGTCTTGGAGAGCGGCAAGTTGTTCCGGCTCGTGTTGACGCCAGTCCCTACAAGAAAGAGATCTCCAGGGCAAGCACTTCCGGCAACCCCGGCGCATCCAGTTACGGAAGCGTTGGTGACGCTGGGGTTGAAATAAGTCATCTTGTCGTAACGCTCTGACCACGGACCTTGTAGGTCATAACGCAGGCCAAGATTCAGGGTCAGTTTCGTAGTGACGTGCCAAGTGTCCCCGAAGTAAAAGGCGCGGTAGGTTTGCTTACCGGAAATTGGACCGGAGATCACCAACGAACCGCTGGTCTGGTTGCCGAAAGCAGCGCCTTGACCGTTGCCATAACCGAGCAGGAAGTCGGCGAAGTCTTCGCCGTTGCCTGCGCCAGCGCCTTGGACGTTGCCAGCACCCACGATGCCGGGCGCGGCCGAGGTCCACGATCCTCCAAAGGAGATCAGGCCGCCACCAGTGTTCGTTTGCAGGTAGTTATCGTATCCCTCTTCCAGTTGCATGCCCCAAACCAGGTTGTGGTGGCCGCGAAGCATGGTGACCTGCGGAGAGATATTGAATTGCGTGTTGAAATCGCCGATTGCGCTTTGGCCTTGGCTACAACCCACCAGTGAGTCGTTCTGGCCGAAGCAAGGTGTGAGTGGAGTGCGCTCCTCGTTGGGGATCAGAGCGTTGTAAGCCGCAGGCCAACCTTCTTGCGTGACGTCGAAGCTGCTGTTGACCGGGTCGCGGAGGTAAATGAAGCGGCTGATGCTCGCGTTCACGTTGAGGATTGTATTGGGGTTGATCGCGTAGTTGTAACCGAGCGCCAAGCTCTTGCTCTTCGTGTTTTCCGCGCAACGGTCTTTGCAAAGTCCGGTGCCGAAGGGATCCTGGGACAAGCTGAGCAACTTCCAGTAAGTGAAGCGGCCGAAGAGGGTCTGCTTAGCATTGATCGTCTGATCGACGCGGGCAACGTATTCGTCCGTATCGCCGCCCGTGCTGGCGTCCTTCAGGAAGTTCAAAACGGTACCGCCGCTGGTCGGATCGGCAATCAGTTTATTCAACAGGTAAGCCGAAGTCGGATTGATAACCCCGGAGATATTGTTATTGGCAAACGGAATGCGGAAGCTGGTAGGCGTTGGCCCACTGAGGCCGGCAGGCGGACCTGTAAACGCAATCGGATTGTACAACTGGTGAACATATACTCCGTTCACCTGATCGGAGCAGATATTTACGCCTGATCCGTGGGGGTCGGGCGTATTGAAGCCACTGGCGCACAGATCAGCGAAGTTGCCTCCGCGCTCTGCAATGGTCGGCACGGTGGTGTTGAACGGAGTTCCCTGGCGAAGCCGGAAGCCTTCATAACTACCAAAAACGAATGTCTTGTTCTTGATGATCGCTCCGCCTACCGCGGCGCCGAACTGGTTCTGCGTGAACGGCACCGGCTTGTTCGGCAGGCCAGCATTCAATTCGGACTGCTTATTGAAGAACTCGTTGGCATTCAAAACTTTGTTTCGCAGGTATTCGTAACCTTCGCCGTGCCAGGTATTGGTTCCCGACTTGGTGCTCATGTTGATGACGCCGCCGGCAAACTTGCCCCACTCGGGACCAAGGTTGTTGTCTTGAACCTTAAATTCTGAAATCGAGTCCTGCGTCGGAACCAGGAAAGGCAGATTGATGTAACCAATATTCAGGGGTTGACCATCCAGGTACTCTGCACCCTCATTCGCGAACGCGCCGCCGATCTGGTAGTTGGCAAAATCGAAAGGATTCTTGCCGACGACGTTACCCTGCGTGCTCCCCTGCGGAATGACAGAGGGAGTGATCGTGGTCAAATTGAAAATGTTTCGGCCATTCAGGGGAAGCTCGTTGGCCTGGCGCTGATCGACGACCGTTCCCAGCGAGGAAGTATCGGTCTGAAGGAGCGGCGTTTCTGAAGTCACTTCGACAACCTGGCTCACTTCGCCAACCTGAAGGGCTGCATCCACACGCGTGCTCTGTTGCACGTCAACCGTGATGGAATTGCGCGTGAAGTGCTTAAATCCTTGCTTTTCTACATCGACCCGATATTGACCGGGGAACAAGTTCACGAAAGTGAACAGGCCGTCTGAGCCGCTGGTCTGCGTGCGCTTCTCCTGCGTTCCCAGATTGGTCAATGTCACGTTCGCATCGGTCACCGAAGCTCCGGACGTATCTGTGACAGCACCTGAGATCGAGCCGTATGTGTTCTGGCCGAAGAGATTGAGTGAAGCGGAGAACAGCAGAACGAGCGAGAACAGCAGCGTGAAGAGTTTGCGACTTGGCATAGGTGCTCTTTCCGGTGCAAAAAATCTTAATTTGGATTGCGCCCGGATTCTTGTCTACCCGATAGACCGTTGTCAAGAATAAAATGCATTACTTTCGGTTCAGGATTATCGTTAAACCACGAATTGGGTAAACGATAACCCTGAAAGGTGGTATGCTGCCCGGTCATGACCGCGACGATGATGGACATCGCGAGAGATCTAAAGGTCTCGGTGGTCACGGTCTCAAAGGTCTTACGAAATCAGGGACGGATCAGCGCCGCGACGCGGAAGCGAGTCCTGCGCCGCGCCAAAGAGCTGAACTACCAGATGAATTGGGTAGCGCGCAGCCTGGTTACAAGGCGCACCTACACCATCGGTTTATTGCTGCCGGAATTCGCCCATCCATTCTTTGCCGAGATTGCCCGCGCCGTCGCTCACACAGTACGGCCCCATGGATATCACCTTGTAATCGCTTCTTTCGAAGAAGACCCCAAACTCGAAGCGAGCGAGTCCGACTCTTTATTAGCTCGCCGGGTAGACGGATTGATAATCGCTTCATCGCAACCCGCCCGACGTCTGGAAATGTTCAAGCGCTTGCAGGAGCGCAACACACCTTTTGTGCTCATCGACCGCCCAATCCAAGGCCTGCGAGCGTGCTATGTGGGCGTCGACAATCGGGCAATAGGCAGGTTGGCGACCGAACACCTCATCGAAAGAGGGTGTTTGCGCATCGGCCACCTTCGCGGTCCTGAAGTGGGAATAGCAGAGGAACGATTGGAGGGGTATCGTCGCGGCCTAGCGGCTGGGGGATTTCGCCTGCTGCCACGTTATGTCGTTGCTGGAGGTCGCAACGATGACACCGGATACGCGGGGATGCGAAAGCTGCTGGCTTTAAAACCAATTCCGGACGGTGTGTTTTGTTATAACGACCCTGTTGCAATCGGCGCAATGAAGGCCATCCTCGAGACGGGACTGAAACTACCCGACGATATTTCCATCGTGGGTGCAGGCAATGTCCATTATTCCGATGTGCTGGCTGTCCCCCTGACGACGGTTGACCAGGGAACCTGCAGAATCGGGGTCTTGGCGGCCGAGCTCTTGATTGAGCGCATTGCGTCGAAACAAGCGCTCCGGCCCCAACGAATCTTGATTCCACCGAAACTTGTGGAACGCGAATCCACTCGTCGAATACGCAAAAAGCGTGCGGTCTAGTCCTGCGCTCCGCCGGCTCATCCATGGTCTACCATCGCTAAAAGTATCAAAGACGATTGGGCGCGAGCCCACTGCCGCGTTATGCTGGTCGCACTGGCGCTGATGAGGAACCTCTAAGTTGCTGAACACTCTCTTTCGAATAATTTGCGTTGCCTGCTTGATGCTATTGCCTGCAGATTCACCTGCCCCGATATTTGAGGTCAAACTGCCGCAGGGATTAGATTTCACCCTGCAAAACTCCCCCACGGCCCAGAAATATCTGATTGAAACCATGCCTGGCGGTGTCGGCCTCCTCGACTACAACAACGATGGATTGCTGGACATCTTTTTGGTGAATGGCGGACTCGTCACAAGCCCGGCGCAAAGCCCTGACAACTTCAACCGCCATGACCCAAAGTACTGGAACCGCTTGTACCGCCAGAACAAAGATGGCAGCTTCACGGATGTAACCCAGCAGGCAGGCTTGGCGGCTGTCGCGGACGGAAACTACGGTATGGGAGTTGCCGTCGGAGACTATGACAACGATGGATATCCTGACCTGTATGTCACAAATTACGGCAAAAATATTCTTTACCACAACAATGGCGACGGCACCTTCACTGACGTCACTGCGAAAGCGGGCGTCGCAGGTGGAGGATGGTCGGAATCGGCCGGCTTTTTTGATTACGATAATGACGGCAAGTTGGACCTCTTTGTGACTCGCTACATGGAGTGGGATACCAAGCACAACAAAGATTGCGGAGGAAACTACCACACTTACTGTCCACCGGAAGAGTTTCCGGCGACCACCAATATTCTCTATCACAACAATGGCGATGGAACATTCACTGATGTAAGCGTGAAATCCGGCATCGCTGCCAAGAAGGGCCGCGCGTTGGGAGTGGGATTCGCGGATTATGATGGCGATGGATTTACTGACATATTTGTATCGAACGACGGCATGCAACAGTATCTGTATCACAACAACGGCAATGGCACTTTCAGCGAGGTAGGGCTCGAAGCAGGCGCGGCGCTCTCCGAAGATGGACGGCGCATGTCTGGCATGGGCGTAGTTTTTCAAGACTACGATAACGACGGACGGCCAGACATCATGGTGACGCTGTTGCCCCGAGAGATTTATGGTGTCTACCACAACGACGGCGACGGCTCATTCACCTATCGCAGTCTTGAAACCGGACTGGGAGCGCTGACGAGTGGGAGCTCAGGCTGGAGCTTGGGCCTGGAGGACTTCGACAATGACGGATGGAAGGATCTCTTCGTCGCACAAGCCCATGTCTTGGATAACGTCGAGAAGATCGATCCATCGCTTCACTATCTTCAACTGCCGCTGATGGCTTTGAATCATAATGGCCGGTTTGAGAGCGTCGATTCAGGAAGTAAGGTGCCTGTTGCTGCTCGAGGCGCCGCTTTCGGAGATTTAAATAATGATGGATGGCAGGATGTTGTGGTGAGTGTGCTTGGCGGCCATCCTCAGGTGTTTTCCAATCGCGGCGGCAAGGCGCACTGGATCACCATCACCTTGCGTGGCACTCGCAGCAACCGCGATGGATTCGGCGCTCGCGTGCAGGTCAATGGACAAACACGTTTTGCCACGTCAACTTGCGGGTATCTCTCCGCCAGCGACAAACGCCTGCATTTCGGCTTGGGCACTGCCGAGAAAGCGAAAGTAGAGATTTCATGGCCGTCTGGTATACACCAGACGTTAAATGACGTTCATGCCGACCAGTTCCTTGAAGTGCGTGAACCGGAGAAACCTTGATCCCCGCAATCTTGATCTTATGGTTCGCCTGGCAAGTCGCATCGCCTCAAGCCGTCGAGCACATGCAGGCAGGCATCACGGCTGATAAGGAAAGAAAGTTCGACGTCGCGGTCGCGGAATACAAAAAAGTTACAGAGCTTGATCCCGCACTGCCCGATGGCTTCGTCAGTCTTGGCCAGGCGTACATGGAGAAGGGTGATTATGGACTTGCAATCCCTGAACTCAAGCATGCCTTGGAACTGAATTCCGATTCGCTCCCCGCTCACCAGTTGCTCGGCTACGCGCTTCTGGCCCAAGGTTACGCGGCGGAAGCGTTGCCCCACCTGCAACGCGCCTCGGACAAAACAGCATTAGGTATAGCGCAGATTGAAACAGGAAATTTTCCGGCAGCGGTTGCCAATCTTCAGGCATCGCTCACCGAACATCCCAACGATCCTGATCTGCTTTACTATCTCGGTCGAGCCAGCGGCCTGCTCGCCAAACAATCAGTTGATACGTTGCTCGCCGCTTATCCCGACTCGGCACGCGCCCACCAGGCGATGGCAGAAAATTATTTCGTTCTCCGCCGCATGCAAGATGCCGAAAAGGAATATCGCGACGCTCTGGCCCTGCGTCCCGCATTGCCCGAAGCTCACATGGCGCTGGGCCAGGTGTATGCTGGCGCGTTCCAATGGTCCAAGGCGGAAGAAGAATTCCGTATGCAAGCGAAGCTGCAACCCGGCAACGCAGAAGCCGCCTATCGCCTGGGAGACGCGCTATTGCAGCAAGGCAAAGCCCATGAAGCCCGAGTAGAACTTGTGCGAGCGGATCGCTTGCTCCCGGATATGCCCGAGACGCTCTACGCTCTGGGCAAGGCGGCGTCCCTTGAAGGCGATACGGCTGCCGCTGAGAAATTCTGGACCAAGCTCTTATCCCTCGAAAAGCAAAGCGCGCTGGCCGCGCAGGCGCACTTCGGGCTGGCGGGAATCTATCGCAAGCAAGGAAAGACCGCTGAGGCAAAGCATGAAATGCAAGAATTTCAGAGCTTGCAGAACAACGCCAACCAGCCGCAACCATCTGCCCCACCAGATTCACAGCATTGATTGCAAACTCGAAATCGGGAGCACTCCTATGGAATGGATTCGGACTGGATTCTCACGGAGCTTATCTAGCAAAACACTTGGTCTTCTTAGCTTTCTTTTCTTTGTCTTATTGGGCGCAGTACCTATGCATGCCGCTGAACCTTCTATTCGGACCATTGATTCTGGCTGGCAATTTCGGGCGGTAGCGAACGCTGACCGAGCCGAGGTCAAAGAGTGGCATCCAGCGCAGGTTCCGGGAGTGGTTCAAACCGATTTGCTCAATAGTAAACTGATTCCCGATCCCTTCGATCGCGACAACGAATTCCAGTTGCAATGGATCGGCCTGGCCGATTGGGAATATCAAACTACATTTCAAGTGGATGCAGCCGCTCTGGCTCATGATCATCTTGACCTGATTTTCGACGGGCTCGATACGTTCGCCGATGTTTATCTGAATGATCAGCCTGTCCTCCACGCCGACAACATGTTTCGACGTTGGAGAATTCCCGCGAAAGCAATGCTGAAGTCAGGTCCGAATACGCTCCGAATCGTTTTCCATTCCGCGATTGAGAAGATGATTCCCTACGTCAAGTCGCTACCGTATGCACTGCCCTCCGTTACGACTACGATCCGCGGCAACGAAGAAAACATAGCGACCGCCCCTTACACTCGCAAAGCTCCTTATAACTACGGGTGGGATTGGGGACCGCGCTTCGTAACCGAAGGCATCTGGCAGCCTGTCCGTCTTGAAACGTGGGACGCGCTTCGCATCGACAATTTTCATATCCACCAACAGACCATCACCGCAAGTCTCGCCAATATTGCGGCCGACGTTGATATCGACGCCACACGCGCCACAACAGCCACGCTCACGGTCACCCATGATGAATTGTCCGGTCCGCAAATCTCTGACGGAATGGAAACCCTCCAGCTCAATGCAGGCATGAATCACATTTCGCTTCCGATCCGCATTACCGCGCCCAAGCTCTGGTATCCAGTGGGATACGGCCCGCAGAACCGCTATCGATTCTCCGCTTCGATCCGCATCGGTAAAGAAGCCGCCGCTCAATCTGAAACGAAGACCGGATTGCGCTCGATCGAACTTCGTCGCGCTCCCGATCAATGGGGCAAGAGCTTTGAGTTCGTCGTTAACGGGATTTCAGTCTTCGGTAAAGGTGCCGACGTGATTCCGTTCGATAGCTTTCCCAATCATGTCACTCCGGAGATTCATCGCAATATCCTTCAGGCGGCTCGCGACGCCCACATGAACATGGTTCGCAATTGGGGGGGCGGCTATTACGAATCCGATGACTATTACGACATCTGCGATGAACTCGGCATCATGGTGTGGCAGGAATTTATGTTCGGCGGTGATATGGTTCCCGGCGACGTTGCCTTTCAGGAAAACGTCCGGCAAGAAGCCATCGATCAGCTCAAGCGGCTGCGCGATCACCCCAGCATCGTGATCTGGTGCGGCAACAATGAGGTGGAGACGGGATGGTATCACTGGGGCGATCGCCAGGAATTCAAAGAATCTGTATCCCCGGCAGTGCGCGAAAAAGTCTGGCAGGATTACGTAATTCTTTTCGGCGACATTCTACGACACGCGGTCGCGCAATACGCCGATCCCGTGCCTTATACTCCGAGTTCTCCCAGCGCCAACTTCGAAGAGATTCCCGACAACCAGCACAATGGCGACATGCACTACTGGCAGGTTTGGCACGCCCGGGCGCCCGTCTCCGATTACACCCTGCAATTCCCTCGCTTCATGACGGAATTCGGTTTTCAGTCGTTTCCTGAAATGCGAACCATCCACACGTTCGCCAATCAACCCGATGATTTCGATATTCGCTCCACTGTGATGCAAGCCCATCAGAAGAACAAGGGCGGCAACGAGACGATGCTTACCTACATGCTGCGCGAGTATCGCCAGCCGAAAGACTTCGCCTCCTTTGTCTATTTAAGCCAGGTGCAGCAGGCGGAGATTATCAAGCTTGGCGCTGAGCATCTTCGTAGGCAGCGCCCGCGCACCATGGGGGCAATTTATTGGCAACTGAACGATTGTTGGCCGGTAGCTTCGTGGGCGAGCCTTGATTATTACGGCCGCTGGAAAGCTCTACATTATTATGCCCGACGCTTTTACGACGATGTATTGATTTCTCCCTTCTTACACGATAACCAAGTGGACGTGTACGTTGTCTCAGACAAACTTCAGCCCCTCTCGGGCACCATCCACATGCGCCTGCTCGATTTCTCGGGAAATTCCCTTCTCGACCAAACCAAAGAGGTCCAAATCCCCGCCCAATCGAGTGCAATTTACTTCACGGTCAAAAAGTCGACCCTCCCGGCAAACGCCGACCTGCATCGGAGCTTTCTGGTGTTCGATCTCGAAGTCGGTGGAAAAAGAGTGTCACGAAACCTGACCTTCTTTAATGTGACGCACGATCTGGAGTTACCGGTCGCTCCAAAAATTGACACCAGCCTCAACCAAACCGGCAACGACTACGCGGTCACAGTTCAGTCCGCCCAATTAGCTCGCAGCGTATATTTGTCGTTCGGTGATCTCGATGTTCAGAGCTCGGACAATTATTTTGATTTACTTCCGGGGGAAGCCGTCACTTTACATCTGAAATCTTCTGCGCCCTTGGATCAAATCAAGAGCGCGCTGAAGGTAACGTCGCTGACGGAGGCATTCAATCCTAAGTAACTATGCCTCGTGCGCTTGCAAAGCGGCCACTCGCTGAATATAAGAATGAGAGGTCCGTTAGCACCATCCAGGCTCAGCAGGAACCATCTTCTTGTCTTCTTCACGCCGCGTATTTCTGAAGTCTCTTAGCCGATCGGGCTTGGTGTTGTCGCTCGATAGCATTCTCGGTCTGTCGGCTCCCAGATTGTTGCGCGGTCAGTCGCCGACGAATGAAAAGAGCGAGGCCAAGAGTAATTCCCGCGATAGCAGCGAGTTGGGCATCAGTTTTCTGAATGTGGCTCGAGAATCCGGCCTCAACGCGAAGACGATTTTCGGAGGCGAACACAAAAACAAATACTTGCTTGAGACCACCGGCTGCGGCGTCGCGTTTTATGACTACGACAACGACGGATGGCTCGACATTTTTCTGGTGAACGGATCCCGGCTCGAGGCTTTCCCAGTCGGCAGTGAACCAACTTCCCATCTTTTCCGCAATAATCGCGACGGCACTTTCACAGACGTCACCGCAAAAGCCGGAGTCGCCCATTCCGGCTGGGGACAAGGCGTTTGCATCGGCGATTACGACAACGATGGCTGGGAAGATTTATTCGTCACGTATTACGGGAAGAATGTTCTCTATCACAACAACGGCGACGGCACCTTCACTGATGTGAGCGTAAAGGCCGGGGTTGCGGGTAGAGGTACGCGTTGGAACACGGGCTGTGCATTTGTTGATTACGATCGCGACGGCCGCCTCGATCTCTTTGTTGCCAACTACATTGATATGGACCTATCCACCGCGCCGGTCCCGGAATCGGGCCCGTGTCTTTACAAAGGGGTGCTCGTTGCCTGTGGGCCGCCGGGATTGCAGGGCGGGAAAAATATTCTGTACCACAACAACGGAGATGGCACTTTTACAGACATATCGGAAGCTGCAGGAATTTTCCGCGCGAACGGCACCTACGGGTTGGGTGTGCTCACCGCCGATTTTGATAACGATGGCTGGCCTGACATCTACGTCGCCAACGATTCCACCGCCAGCGCACTTTACCACAACAAGAAAAACGGAACGTTCGAGGACGTCGCCATCGAAACAGGCTGCGCTCTCAGCCCCGACGGAAAACCGCAGGCCGGCATGGGCGTGGCCGCTGGCGATTATGACCTTGACGGCAATCTCGATCTGCTCAAAACCAATTTTGCGGGTGACACTCCCTCGCTCTACCACAATCAGGGCGGCGGCAACTTCGAGGACGCTACCTTCACGGCTGGATTAGGCGCCCATACCCAATTTCTAGGATGGGGCTGCGGCTTCCTCGATTTCGACAACGACGGCTGGCCCGACATTCTGATCTGCAACGGTCATGTTTATCCTGAAGTTGAACAACTAAAAACTGAAGCCGGTTACCCGCAACGAAAATTGCTCTATCACAATTTACGCAATGGGCATTTCGCTGACGTTTCCTTCCAGGCTGGTTCTGGTATTTCAGATGCCGCGCCATCCCGCGGTTGCGCCTTCGGCGATTTCGACAATGACGGCGACATCGATGTGGTCGTCAACACTGTGAACGACTATCCGCAGCTCTTACGTTGCGATTCCAAATTGGACAACAACTGGATCAAGATTCGTACGATTGGAACCAAGTCTAACCGTAGCGGGATCGGTGCACGCCTGACTTGCATCACGCATGTTCCCGGCGAAACCAAGCCCCATCAACAGATCGACGAAGTGCGCAGCGGCGGCAGTTACATTTCGCAAAATGATTTACGGGTTCATTTCGGCCTGGGAAAAGCGGAGAAGGTGGACGTATTAGAAATTCGCTGGCCCAGCGGTCACGTAGACGCGTTGAAGGATATAAAAGTGAACCAATTAATTTTTGTGAAGGAAGGTGAAGGGATCAGCCGTTCGATGCAGTTCGAAAAAAAGTCGAAATGAATCCAGTTTCACGGCTCCTTCGCTTCCGGAACGACTGCTGTACCTGTTCCTTCTTTTAGTGTGGCAATCTGATCTACGTGGACATCCGCAAATTTCTCTACTAGCCCGCTCGGCCAGCGAACCTCCACCGATTCGATTTTCGTCGCGGCTCCTAAACCGAAATGCACGCGCATGTCGCTGTTTGAAATGTAGCTCGAGCCACTGCGCACTTCATCGACTAAGCGGCGGTTCGCCGCCTTCACCGAGATTCGAGCGCCGATGCCATCTCGATTCGACTTTGTCCCCACGGTGCGGATCGCGACCCAGTGATTCGTGTTCCGGACTTGATTTACCAGCAAGCTGGGAGCAGCGTTCATGTTACTAATCACGACTGACATCCGGCCATCGTTCCATAAATCTCCAACCGCCAACCCTCGCGACGACGCTGCCGTTGTGATACCGGAGCCGGCCGTACGTGAGATGTCCGAAAATGTACCGTCGCCATTGTTGCGGTAAAGGATGCGTGGCTCCTTATAGCTGCTGCCCAAATGCTGGCTGTCAACTTCGGGATAGACGTGGCCGTTGACCAGGATCAGATCGGGCCATCCGTCATTATCGAAATCGAAAAACATCGTTCCCCAGCCCAAATATTGCGTGTACAAACCAAGCCCAGCGGAAGAAGTTGCGTCGGTAAAAGTCCCATCGCCGTTATTGCGGTACAGCGTCGAGGTATCGTCCGAAAAATTTGTTTTGAAAATATCCAGATGGCCGTCGCCGTTAAAATCGGCAATCGTTGATCCCATCCCCGCTTGCTCGCGGCCGTCTTCGTTGAAGGCCGCACCAGCCGTCACGGCGACATCAGTGAATGTGCCATCGTGATTATTTCGGTAAAGAATGCTCGGAGTGCTATCGCAAGCAATGAAAATATCGGGCCAGCCATCCTCGTCGAAATCCAGAGTGGAAACACTGAACGCATAATGGCCGTCGGTGCGATCGATATGCGCCTTCGTGGTAACGTCTTCAAACGTGCCGTCACCTTTGTTGCGGTAAAGAATATTCTTGGCGCCCGGCAAGCCGCGCGGTCCGCACATAACCGGCACGCCTTTCCAAATGCAAGTGGGCCGCTCACCCGGCGCAGGAGCGGTCGCCAGATCGAAATCCACGTAGTTGGCTACCGCCAGATCCAATCGTCCGTCGCGATCGTAATCCACAAATGCGCAACCGGTACCCCAGCCTTTGCCCGAGCCCGCGACTCCAGCTTTCTCGCCTACCTCAGTGAAAACTCCATTGTGGTTGTGATACAACCGATTCTTTCCGTAGTAAGTGACGTAAACGTCCTCCCAACCATCGTTATCGTAATCACCCACACACACGCCCTGTCCCCACCCGGTCGCTTCCAGGCCAACTTTCGAAGTGACATCGGTGAACGTTCCATCGTGATTGTTCCGATAAAGATGATTAGTGGGCGTAGGCCCGGCGTGCGATTCAAGCCTGCTTCCATTCACTAAGAAAATGTCCGGCCAACCGTCATTATCGTAGTCAAAAATCGCAACCCCTGTGCCCGTGGTCTCGATAATGTACTTCTTGGTATCGATGCCGCCGAAGATTTCCTGCATCGTGAGGCCGTCCTTTTCAGCGACGTCGGTGAAGTTCGCGAGGGCATTTGCTGCTTCGGGCGGTTTAACTTGTTGGGCGCGACCAGGTGTAACGAACGCAAGAATCCCAACTATCAATAGGAGTGGAGCCAGACGATGAAATCGGCAAGAGCGCACGATCAAGAGTGGCATGACTTGTTTTGAATGTTAGGGTCGCATGGAATATTGGTCAATGCCGTTCACCTCTATCTCATTTGCGCTATTCTTAAAAATTAAGCGCCGGATGCGAAACGGCCTCACTACTGCGATGCGTCCCTCTCCTTGTTCAGTTGGTTTGATCCTGATTGCACTGCTCGGCAGCGTGAGCGCCTCACATGGGCAAGCCAATACCACTGCCTCCAAAGCCTATCAAAACGGGTTGGCTGCCATGCGACAGGGTGACTTGCCTTCTGCTCGCACAGATTTTGAACGCGCGATTCGGATTGATCCTGGCAGTGCCGACTCCCAAAATATGTTGGGCCAAGTCCTGCTGCAGCAGGGCGATGTGGACAGCGCGATCGTCCATTTTCGGGCGCTCGTGAAGCTGAAGCCGAAACTGGCCATTGCTCACGCCTATCTTGGTCAGTCCTTACAAGCGAAAGGTCTTCTGAATGAGGCAACCACAGAATATCGCTCAGCCGTGGAACTGGCCCCGCAGCAATGGCAAGCCCGTCAGGCACTCGGACGCGCTCTCAGCCTGCAGCAGAAAACAGATGAGGCGATTTCAGAATATAAGGCAGCCACTCGCCTTTCGCCAGATCAGCCCGAGTTGCACGACGAATTGGGTTCTCTGTTAGCTCAGCAATCGCAATTCGCTGAAGCAGAGAAGGAATTTCGCGCAGCGATAAAGTCTGATCCGGGCTTCGAGCCGGCTTATCGTCACCTCGGCGTCGCGCTTTCCAGCGAAGGCGAGCAGCAAAAGGCTCGCACCGAGTTGGACCATGCAGTCAAACTCGATCCACTGGACGCCATGGCCTGGTACTACCGTGGAATCGCTTTAGAATCCGGTGGGAATCCCGAGGAAGCGCTGCTCTCTTTCGAGCAAGCGACAAAGCTGAAACCTGATTCTTCACCCTTACAAACCCGATTCGGACTATTGTTGCAACGCCGCGGGAATCCCGATCGAGCCGTCAATGTCTTCACGAAGGTGGTAGAGCTCACCCCTTCGGACCCGGAAGCCCACAACGATCTGGCTTTAGCCCTTTTGCAACGCGGAGACGCGGACGCTGCTATCAAGGAGTTTCAGGCCGCGCTCAAGTTTCATCCTGATGATGCCGGGATACAGGGCAACTTGGGAACGGCTTTCCTGCAAAAGACTGACTTCGATGCCGCTGCGGCGAAATTCCGCTCGGCTCTGAAACTGGACCCAGGGAATGCCAGCCTGCACCACGATCTGGCTCTAGCGCTCAAGCTCAAGGATGATCTGCCCGGCGCGATTGCCGAATGGAAAAAAGCCATTGAGCTCGATCCGACGTTGGCCGACGCTTACTACAGTTTGGGCGTGACACTCTGGCAGTCAGGGGACTTCCCCGGTGCCACAGAACAATTGCGACAGGCCGTCCGCATCAAACCGGATTACGCCGAGGCCTACTACACGCTGGGCACGGTCCTCAAGCAAATGGACAAATTGCCTGAAGCGGCGGTGGCTTTGCGCCAGGCCATTCAATTGGATCCCGATTTTGCTGGCGCTCATACGACGCTGGCGGCGGTTCTGCGACAGCAGGGTGATTCCGACGGAGCGGCGGCAGAAAGCAAAGTGGGCGCCGCAATGACGAAGCAGAAGACCGACCTACAGGCCGCGACCTTCGCCACCAACTCAGGTCGTAGGTTGATGACGGCTGGCGATCTCGATGGAGCCGTCTCGCAATTCAATGCGGCACTTCGGGCCATGCCGAACTACGCTTTGGCGCACTACGAACTTGGACTCGCCTTGTCTCGGAAAGGCTTAAAGGAAGAAGCCCGCGCGGAATATCGGAAAGCGTCGGAACTCGATCCTCATCTGTCCCCGCCGGCGACCTCAGATCATTAGTCCCACCGGCGTTCCCACACATTGCCGCTCAAAACTCCCGCAAGAGATGACCTAAGCGCCATGCTTTCGCACAGCTACGAGATCAGTAATGACCGGCACCCCATGCGCCACTTTCACGTGCAGCAATGCTTCAAAAGGCTTTAGATCCTCTGGTTTGGAAACCCCGAGACTGCTCAACAACTGGGCCAAAGAATCCTCGCGGCACACGTACTCCGCAGCCGCTTGCGTGCCGAACGTTGTCGTGCCAGCCAGAATGAGCACGGACCGCGACGGATCGATTCCCGGAATTAGCGCCACCACCGCGTAGTCCTCGGTAGTCGGTTGTCCGGGCGGGCTCGCCAAGAACATCTGGGGCTCACCCACCTGCGGGTGAACATTGGCGACACCCAAGTCTCCCTTGCGCGGGCCCGCAGCTACTCTTTGAAAAACAAATTGTTGGGTTCCGGGGATATCCAGAAGTGTCAGGTTTTCGGCCGGAGATCCGACGAAGATAAGATCATTATTCTTCGCATCGTCCAGCGAAAAAAGACTGCCACGCTTTAATCGGAGCTGCTGATTGAGTAAAACGAAGATTCGATCCAACTGGTGGACGGCCAATACTTCTCCGACTCCAGTGTAATGATCGAGGATGTTACTCCGCGAGTCGGAGGCCCCCTTGAAATAGCGCATGCCAGTCTCCGGCCGCCCCACAAAGTTCCCATTGCTGAAAATCACCCAGGGCGGCGCTGAACCCGTCAGAAAGCGACCCCAGAAAACGCGATATGCGGCCGGAATCGGAACCTTTCCTAGGCCGCGCATCTTGCTCCTTCGCGAGAGCAGAAGTGCGCTGACCAACAAAGTTGAGGCGAGCAGAACCGAGAGTGCCACAACAGCGATCACCCACCTCCGGTTGACCGCTGACTCGGGATGGTCGTCGACTCTCCTGCGCGGGACCGCCGCCAGCCCGGAGCTGGCGGTACGAACATGAAAAGTGAGCGCATAGGATTTCTTTGGGAGCTCAACCACCACCGGGTCGGTCGCACCTTCGTGGGAATAATACTCAGCCAGCTTCAGACGCAGGCGCCCCGCCTGCACACGCACGGTCGAGTCGCTCTGGGGATCGAACCCTCCAGATCGACCGAGTACTTCAGTGGCAATCTGGTATTCCTTGAGGGCGACGCCAGGATGATCCAGGGAGTGCTCGGCTAGGTAACGAAGTAGCTTACACAACGATTCGGAGCTGCGCAGGCTATGACTTTTAATAACCTTATCGATTTGTTGGAAGCATTGTTCTCGGGCAAGATCGAATCGGTGGGTTAATGCCATGTGACACGACCGTAACTTTGTTTCCTATCTTATTGCAATCGGTACATTTTGCAACCCGTAACGGAATAAGACCTAATGAAACGTTATTGGATAGTGGTTTTGTACTAGCAGTTGCTCCTAGTTTCCAGATTTGTCTCTCGTCGCACCTGTGGGGCACAGAGATTGGGGCAAAATCTGGGAGGAAGTTCATGAAAAGGTCAGTTCTTGCGGCTGTTGGGATCGTTGTGTTTTTTAGTGGTCTCTGGGTCCCATACGCACCAGCGCAGGCGGTGTTTGGCAACATTTCCGGAACAGTGACAGATCCCTCTGGCGCTGCCGTCCCTAACGCAAAAGTGACGGTCCTTGACCAGTCTAAAGGAACTACCGATCAAGCCACGACCAACGAAAGCGGCAACTATACCGTCACCCACCTGATCCCAGATCCGTATACGGTGCGCGTCGAAGCGCCGGGCTTCAAGATGCTCGAATTCAAAAACATCCAGGTGTCTGCTGATACTGGCGCGCACGTGGACGGTCAATTTCAGGTCGGCTCCGCCAGCGAGAAGGTGGAAGTCACTGCTGAAGCCGAGCAATTGCAGACCGACCGTGCCGACGTCTCAATCGAGTTCAATCAGAAGTACGTAGAAGACCTGCCGATTATGAATCGGAATTTTACCTCCTTCGAATTGCTATCTCCGGGAACCCAGAAGATGGTTGGCTGGAGCCACGCGGCAACGGAGAATCCCCAAGGCAGCCAGCAGATCTTCGTTAATGGTCAGCACTTTAGCGGTACCGCTTATGAACTGGACGGCACGGACAATCAAGATCCAATTTTGGGGATTATTGTGGTCAACCCCAATCTGGACGCAATTCAGGAAACAAAGATCGACCTGCAAAACTACGACGCCGAATTTGGCAAGGCTCTCGGCGGTGTGGTCACGGTTCAAACTAAGTCCGGCAGCAATGACTTCCACGGCGAGGGCTTCTGGTTCAGGCGTACGGACGCCTTAGCGGCTCGCGATCCCTTCACCCAGTACGCGCCCAATCCGCTCACTGGAAAATTCATCCCGTCCGATAAGTGGCAACAGTTCGGCGGCACCATCGGCGGCCCGATCCTCAAGAACAAACTTTTTTTCTTCGGTGACTATCAGGCCACACGAGAAACCAGTGGCGCCACAAATCTTCTGACCGTTCCTACCGCTACCGTCCAGAGAACGTGTAACCCTGCGACTTCCGGCGGCATCTGCGACCTCAGCCAGTATTTGGGTGTGGAACAGGGCGGAAGCGGCCCCGGCGCCACGCCGGTAGTTCAGGGCGGCCAAGTCTTTAAGCCGGTGCCCGGAGACGGCGGAGTAGGTCGCGTCGCCTACCCCAACAACCAGATTCCCATCGGGGATATATCACCCCAAGCGGCCGCCATCCTTGCCCTCTTTCCCGCGCCCACCAACTCGGGTGTATTCAACAATTATGTGGCGTCCGGTTCCGGCTCGTTTTCGCAGAACAGCTTCGACACGCGAATCGACTTTACGGCGGCTCCTACCGTGCAGATTTTCGGCCGATTTAGCCTCGACTACTTCAATGTCGCTGGTAAGGGATCCTATGGTGACCTTGGAGGCGTTGGATTCGGCCCCGGAGGTTTGTCCGGAAGTTCGATCACGCACAATTACAGTTTGTCGACGGGAGTTACTAAGACGTTCAGTTCAACGCTGCTCGGTGACTTCCGCTTTGGCTACTTCAAATACAATCCTGTCGCCTCAAAACCCGATGTCGGAGCAACTCCGATGACCGCCGTCGGCATTCCCAACGCCAACTTGACCGGAAGCCAAGCGCTTGAAACCTCTGGGTGGGGCGGCTTCCTTTTGAACCAAACGCCCTCCAACTCCTCCGGAAACGGTGGAAACTTTGGGGCTCCCACTGTGGCTTTCGGAGATGGTTTAGGAGTATCCCGTTGCAACTGTCCTCTCACTGAAAGCGAGCAGCAGTTTCAGTGGGTCGCGAATATCACCAAGATGCACGGCAACCATCAATTCAAGTTCGGAGCCGATTTCCGGTACGCACAGAACCTGCGTGTACCGAGCGATGCGAACCGAACTGGAGATTACACGTTCGACTATCGAACAACATCAGACGCTGGCATCGGCGGCCTCGACTGGGGAACGTTCCTCCTCGGTGATGTCACGCAAGTCAGCCGCTATGTCAGCACGAGCCTCGACGCTGCCGAACGTCAACATCGCATGTTCTATTACGGTCAGGACACCTGGCGCATCACTCCGAAGTTGACCTTGAATTACGGACTGCGCTGGGAGGTCTACTTCCCTGAATACGTGAATGGAGCGCAAAAGGGTGGATTCGCCAACCTCGAGCAGGGTCTTGATAGGGTGGCCGGCGTAGGTGGTATCGGACTCAATGGCAATATCAACAACGCGTGGGACGCTTTCGCTCCGCGCTTCGGTGTTGCCTACCAGATCAACCAGAAAACCGTTGTTCGTTTGGGTTACGGGCGAAGCTTCGACATGGGCGTTTTCGGGTCGAACTTCGGCCACACCGTGACTCAGACTCTTCCGGTTCTTGCAGCGCAGTTAGCGCAAGGCGCAAGCCAGGAAATCCCTGCGTTTACTCTGGCGGCCGGACCTCCCATCTTCACTTTCCCGGCAGTTCCCTCGAATGGATTGTTGCCGGTAGGCGGGCCAAACTGTTACCAGAAGGCCGTTTTCGACCCTGTGAGCGGACAGAACACGCAACTCTGCGTGCAGCCACATATTCGTCCAACGACTCAACGCCTGCCAACTCTTGATGCCTGGAATGCCACTGTTCAGCACCAGATTAATCCCACGACCACGATCGAGGCGGCTTACATCGGCAATAAGGGCACACACGTTTTCGCCGGTGACGGACCGACCTATAACGTAAATAATCCTTCCATGGTGGGTTATTGCGGCGACCCGACGTGCTCACCTTCTCTCAAAACGAATCAGGCGTATCGTCGTCCCTATTACAACAACTTCACTTACCCCGGTTATGCGGATCCAACCAACACGTTTGCGAATTTCCCCGGAGCACCTCGCCTCGTCCCGGGAGTTTTGCAATGCTGCTCCACAGATGAAAACAATTATCTAGGAAACGATGCCAGCAGCACCTACGAAGCATTCCAGGTCAAGGTAGAACACCGCTTAACCCACGGCCTGCAATTCCTCTCGCATTACACTTTCGCCCACGCTTACAAATATGACAGCACCTACTATGCGGATGACCCGAGGGTCGCTTATGGGCCCGACGATCAGGTGCGCAATCAGGTCTGGGTCAACAACATTGTCTACGAGTTGCCCTTCGGCAAAGGCAGGACGTTTGCCGGGAATTCCAGTCGATGGGAAGATCTGATCATCGGAGGCTGGCAGATCTCGGGCACGACCACTTGGGGCAGCGGCCTACCTTGGACCCCGAGCACCAATGAGTGCGGCGCTCAAGAGGATGTGGGGGTTTGCCGCCCTGATAAAGGCTCAGGCTCATTCCCGCTGGGCGCCGGATCGCTACAGCATCCGGCTGGCGCACCTCCCTATGTGCCGTTCTTCACTGCTCTGACTTCGCTGACTGGACCGTTTACCAATCCGGGTCCAGGAAAGCTAGGCAACATCGGCGTGTTCAGCTATCGCGGACCACGGGCGTTCTATGCCGATGCCTCAATCTTAAAGAACTTCGCCGCAACGGAGCGCTTGAAAATCCAGTTCCGGATGGACGCATTCAATGTCTTTAATCATCCCGTGCTGGGATTCAATAACAATCAAAATGGTGGTACCTGCATTGACTGCTCAGGGGTCAACGCCCAAGGAGTGCCCAACGCGGGAATCATCACCGATATCGAGCATGACTCCTCTCCCGGCTCTGCCACCGGTATGCGCCAGCTCGAGTTCGCTCTGAAGGTCATTTTCTGACCGTCTGGCAGAACTTTCACATGGGGGCCCTCCGGGGCTCCCTTTTTTTCTCACAAGTTCAAACTTGCTGGGTTCAGACGGTGGACACAAATTGCTGGGCGACCTAGAATTTCGTGAACGACCGCGTCGTCTCATGGACACGGATTCAGAACATGTGTAAACGATATTCAGCATGCGGCGGGATTCTGGCCGCGGCCCTATTCTTCAGCGTCGCATGCATCGCACAATCATCGCGAACCGCCTTGGATCTCAACGGTCAACCAGTCGATCCTCTTACGCAATCACCCGGTAAAATCGTGGTGCTGGTCTTTCTGCGGCAAGATTGTCCTATCTCCAGCCGGTACGCCCCCGTGATTCAGCAAAGCAGCGACCGTTACAAACGTTACGCTAATTTTTTTCTGGTCTACCCCGACAAGAACGAATCAGCGGCATCCATCCGCCAATATCTAACCGACTACCAATACCAACTGCCGGCGCTTCGCGACCCAGACCATGTCTTAGTAAAGCAAGCGCATGCGCAAATCGCTCCGGAAGTTGCTGTCTTCGATCGAAATGGCCATCTTGTTTATCATGGCCGCATCGACGACTGGTACGTGGAGTTTGGCCGCTCACGCTCCGCACCCACGACGCATGAGTTGAACGATGCGATCGAAGCGGCGATCGCCGGTAAACGTGTGCCCGATGACGCCGTTAAGGGAGTGGGATGTTACATCTCCGACCTTCAATGAGCCAGCCCGGTTTGGGAGCGGCGGGGATAATGCTGATTTCGGCTGTCGTGGCGATTTCACTTGGCGCAACCTTCGCGGGGCCGCATGCCGAACAATCCCAGCAAGACACTTCCTACCAGGAGCCGCCCGTCACCTTTAACCACGACATTTCCCCCATCATCTTTCGATCGTGTTCTTCGTGCCATCAGCCAGGAGAGTCTGCCCCGTTTTCGCTTCTGACTTACGCGGATGTCCGCAAACATGCACGTCAAATTGCCGAAGTCACCCGGACGCGGAACATGCCTCCATGGCTTCCCGAGCCGCAGGAACTCAAATTCGCCGATGAAATGCGCTTGCAGAACGCCGAGATTGCATTGATCCAGAAGTGGGTGGATCAGGGCACAGTCGAAGGCAATCCTGCCGATCTCCCAGATCCTCCCAAGATCACCGGCGGGTGGCGTTTGGGAACGCCAGACCTCATCCTGAAAGCCGAGCAACCCTTAACGCTCGCCCCGTCCGGCACGGACACTTACTGGAATTTCATATTCCGCGTACCCATCCACGAAACGCGTTGGGTCAGGGCCATTGAAATTCGTCCGGGGGACAAGCGCTATGTCCACCACGCAAATTTACTGGTGGACCGTGAGCATTCGGCTCGCCAACGGGAAGCCACGCCTGGCGCCGGTTTCGGAGGGATGGAGATCCGCATCGAGTCCCAGACTTTCGATCCTGATAGCCATCTTCTCTTCTGGAAGCCGGGGACGGTTCCACACGTGGAACCCGAAGGCATGGAACTCAGACTGGATGAAAGCACAGATCTGATACTGAACACGCACCTGCAGCCATCTGGAAAGACGGAAGCCATTCAGCCGAGTATCGGTATTTATTTCTCGCCGCACCCTGCCACCCGGTTGCCAATGCTGCTGCAGCTCGAGAGCGATGCCAAGTTGGACATTCCGGCGGGACAATCCGATTTTCTGGTGACCGACACCTTCACGCTTCCAGTCGACGTCGATCTTCTCGCGATTTATCCCCATGCTCATTACCTCGGAAAAGACATTTTGGCTTTCGCCACGCTTCCCGATGGGACGAAGGAAACTTTGATCCATATCCCGCGGTGGGATCTCAATTGGCAGGCGGCTTATCGTTACGCCAATCCAGTGTTGCTGCCGAAGGGGACTACAGTTAGCCTTCGATATGCTTATGACAACTCGACCGATAACCCGCTGAACCCGAACCATCCTCCGCTTCGAGTGAAAAGCGGAAATCGTTCCAGCGACGAGATGTGTCATCTGTGGCTGCAGGTTTTGCCCGTGAATTTCTCTCCCGAGCAAGGTGATCCACGCATGGTTCTCCAAGAAGCGCTCGCGCGGCATAACGTGAAAAAAAATCCCGCCGACTTCGAAGCCCATTACAACCTGGCAGCCATGCTTCAGGCGACCCGACGATTGGACCTCGCAATCGCCGAATATGCCATCGCGCTGAGTATTCGTCCCGAGGACGCCGTCGCTAATAATGGAATCGGGTCAGCCTTGCTGGCTCAAGGCCGCACGTCCCAAGCTACGCATTATCTGGAAACGGCCATCAAGTCGCGCCCTGAGTATTTCGACGCGCACTACAATTTAGGTAACGCCCTCGCGTCGCAAAATGATTTTGCAGCGGCTTCACAGCAGTTCGCACTGGCATTGAAGGTTCGTCCCAACGATGCGAATGCGGAAGCCAATCTGGGGAGTGCTTTAGCTGAGATGGGAAATTTTCCCGAAGCAAAATCGCACTTTGAGCACGCCTTGCAAATCGATCCCAGCAACACTCTCGCTAAGGAGAATCTGGCGGAAGTGCAACGCGCAATGGCTGAGCATTAGGCCCCCCGGGACTTGCTTATCTGGGCGAATTTCTTTGACCCTCTTTAGAATGTAAATAATATGGAAGCTCTTGCTTCAGTTGCTTTCGCTTTTCTCCTGGCCCTTCTCTCAACGCTCTCCGCCCTTGGTCTCGCGCAGCAATCCCCGCCCGATGCGCCAATGGCGCAGTCTTCCAACTCGTTCGCAGCCCCGGATCTTGCAGCCGCTCGAAAGTTGATGCAGGAAGGAAAGCTGGATGAGGCCATTGCAAACTTGCAGGCGCTTCAGGCCAGCAATTCAAATGCAAAAGGCTTAGACCTTGAACTCGGCACGGCTTACTACAAAAAAAGTGACTTTCCCAAAGCGATTGAGTCTCTGAAGAGGGCCGTAGCAGCCGATCCCAGCGCTGGCGAAGCCACCCAATTGCTGGGCTTGTCTTATTACTTAGGCGGACATCCAGCGGATGCGATCCCACTTCTGGAGAAAGTGCAGGGCTGGTTCCCTCGCGCTAATGTGGACGCAACCTATATTCTGGGCGTCTGCTACATCCAAACCAAAGATTATCCGCATGCTCGGATCGCCTTCGCAAAAATGTTTGATGTCGCGCCCGATTCCGCCGCCAGCTACATGTTCACCGCTCGAATGCTACTGCGCCAGGAATTCGATCCAGTGGCCGAGGAGTATGCGCAAAAGGCTGCCGCACTCGATCCCAGGTTGCCGCTCGTTCATTTCCTTCTTGGCGAACTTTATCTGTACAAATCGCGAGTCCCCGAAGCGGTCGGTGAATTTCAGAAAGAACTGGCCATCAATCCCGGCAATGCTCAGGCTTATTACAAATTGGCGGATGCCTACTCTCGCCTCCAGAAGTTCGAAGATGCCGAGCGCCTCTTGCAACGATCTATCTGGTTGGACGCCACGTCCACCGGCCCGTACATCCTGATGGGAAAGGTGCTGGAGAGAAAAGGCGAGCTGGAACTAGCGGTTCGTGCCCTGCAACGGGCCGCCACCATGGATCCCAATAATCCTACGACCCACCATTTACTGGGGCAGGCCTATCGAGACATGGGGAAAAAAGAAGAAGCGGAGACGGAACTGAAACTCGCCGAACAATTACAGACGCGACAAGATTCTCATTAAAATTTTGCGTTTACTGTAATGCCGGCAAAGGCCGGTTCTGTTCGGCCGCCAATCGATCGACTGCATCTTTCGGCAAGCCGTTCAGTAATTCCAGGAAGGCTCCATTCGTCCATCCAAAGCCCACCACATTCATCTTGTAGCCCAGTTCCGCGTGAGCATCCGACGAGCGAGTGACCACATTGTATTTTTCGACGATGTAGCCATCGCGACGAAAATTCTCCGCCACCATGGACAGAAATTTGTAAGAGATTCGGTCCGCATCGGCATTGAACCCGTAACGCCTCAGTCCTTCGACAGCCAGCATTTCAATGTTTCCCCAGCCGTACGGGAAATCCCACTGTGCGCCGGAATCATCCAGGCTCATCGGAAATCCGCCCGGCTGCTCAAACTGCAACATGCCTTTTTCGACACCCTTTGCCTGTTCGGGAGTGGCCAGCCCCGCCCACAAGGGGTAGATACTCGTCGCGTAGCGATATGAGGATCTTTGTGCCGTTGTGAAATCCCAGTCGAAAAAGAATCCTGCTTTATCGTCCCAAAGATAGCGACTGATGAGCTGCTTGCGTTTTTCTGCCCGCTGATTCCATTTCTCAGCATCGGCTGAACGCCCCTGCCACTCACTGATCTGTGCCATGTCCTTCTCGGTTTTGTACAGCAAGCTGTTGAGACACACTGGACCATAATGATGGGTAGCCGCACCAAACGGCCCAAAGCGAAAACTTACGTCGAAGCCCGACTCCCGCATGGAGCGGTCCCCTTTGTAATAGTCCGGGCTCAACGTGAATTCGTGTTTTTCGTCGCATCCCGCGCGATCCATCGTTTTGGAAACATCACAGACCTGTAGCGAGTAGAGGGATCCTGCTGACTTGTCAGCACCAGTCGGCTTATCCCCGGGCTGTCCCGGCACGACATACGTATCGGCTTGTCCAGGATGGAGGAAAAAATAAGTTGAGACTTTAGGATAGAAACCGCTTTCATCTTTCACTGCTTCTGCAGGTGGACCTTCGCCAAAATCGTAGTAACGCGATAATCCGGTATCGCCAGCCAGATGAGGGTCGCGATTCCACATCTCATAATCTTGATTGAGGTCCGCGTAGGCCTTTGTCAGCCACGCCGGATCCACTTTCACGCCTGATTTTTGCAACGCGCTGTAGACCTCAACAAACATAGAACTCAGGAAAGGCGGCTGCGAGCGTGTCAGGTAATAGGTCCGGTTCGCGTTGAGCATAGCGCCGTAATGCTCGATTTCAAAAAAGAAGTTGTCGACCATCCCTCGCGCTAACTCCAAACGTCCGGCACGAACCAAGCCGCGCACGATGAAGTAGCTATCCCAACCATACATTTCGTTGAAGCGGCCCCCCGGGACCACATACTTGTGTTCGAGATAAAGCAGTCCCTCAGGCCGAATTTTTGCGGTATCGATCTCCCCAAGGCGATGAATTTCCATTGGTAAATGCTCCACTTGCACGTCGCACTGGCTCGCCATCTTCTGCAAAGCTGGCGGCTCCGCGAATCCCGCTGGCAAATAGAGCACGGGACGTGCCTTTATTTTGGTGTCTACCACGCTCTCGCACTCTGTCATCGAACGGGTCAGCGTGTCCCACGCTGAGGAGATGTATCCCAGGATCGGCTTCAGGCCCTCCGCTTGCGCCGAACTGGACTTTTCAATCTGCTTTTGAGAGTTGGCTGGAACAGAAAGGAGGAGACTGGAGACAACGAAGGCATGGCAAAGGCGACGGTGAATCATCATATGAAGAGGAGGCTTCCGACCCCTGAGGATATTGCCACTTATGGTAACCCGATGGCCTCGTGCTGCAACAAAAAATTCGTCGGATGGCTACGTCCGCAGCGGCATTTCAGGCGTTCCTGTAAATCTTTTTCGCCCTCTGGGCTTTCCCGGTCATCTGCTAAAGTGTACTTCCGGTATCGCCGAGTGCGGACATCAACAATGATGGAAAATCTACTTCCAGCGACGATCGCTCGATGATCGTCAACTTTGCTGAGCGGGCACACAATCACAACTGGGAACTTGACCCGGTTACGCGTTCCTTGCTCGACACCGACTTCTATAAATTGCTGATGCTCCAGTTTATTTGGAAGCATTTTCCGAAGACCCACGTCTGCTTCTCGCTCTTCAATCGAACTTCCGGCGCGCGCCTTGCGGATTTGTTCTCTATCCAGGAGATTGCCCACCAGTTGGAACACGTTCGAAAACTCCGCTTCCGGAAATCGGAGTTGGTCTGGCTTGCTGGAAATACCTTCTATGGCCGCCGCGGAATTTTCGAGCCCGCATTCCTCGAATGGCTAGAGCGAGATTTCAAGCTGTCCGATTACGAGCTGTCGATTGAGAACGGCCAATTCCAACTCTCCTTCGACGGTCTCTGGACGGATACGACGATGTGGGAACTCTATGCCTTATCGATCGTCGACGAGTTGAAAACCAGGGCCAACCTGAAAAGACTTTCCGAGTTTCATCTCGACATTCTGTACGCCCGCGCAAAAACCAAGTTGTGGAGCAAGATTGAACGCTTGCGTGGCGTTCCTGGCCTCAGCGTCGCCGATTTCGGCACTCGTCGCCGTCATAGTTTCTTATGGCAGGAATATGTTGTAAAAGCCATGGCAGCCAATCTCGGCCCTGGCTTTGTTGGAACCTCAAACGCCTTTCTGGCTCACAAACACGATCTCGAGGCCATTGGCACCAATGCTCATGAGATTCCCATGGCGATGGCTGCATTGACAGGTACGGACGAAGACCTTAAGGCATCGCAATACCACATGCTCGAACTGTGGCAAAACACGTATGAAGGCGCGCTCCGCGTCATGTTGCCCGACACGTTCGGCACCACCCAGTTTTTGAACGGAGCGCCCGATTGGGTCGCCGATTGGACCGGCCAGCGCATTGACAGCAAGAATCCCTATGTAGCTGGGGACGAATATATCGCATGGCTGAAGGCGCATGATAGGGAGGCGCGCGACAAACTTATCATCGCCTCCGACGCGCTCGATATTGATGACATCCTGGGGCTGCATGCCTATTTTGGCGGGATACCTCAGGCCGGCGTGGCCCTGGCAGACTTTCAAAATTCCGATGATTTTCGCGATCCTAAGAAGTGGACTTCGAACCGGCGAATCCGCTTCAGCGCCGGCTGGGGAACGCTCCTCACTAATGACTTTCGAGGATGTGATCCCAGTGGCGGCTCTGGCTTCGACCCAATCAGCCTGATCTGCAAAGTCTCGACTGTCGAGGGCCGCCCCGCCGTAAAACTTTCCGATAATTATGCAAAAGCCCTCGGACCGCCTGGCGAAATCGATCGATACCGGCGAGTGTTCGGCTCTGCCGGGGTAACGAACGCCCCGCTCTTAGCATGACCGAATCGCGACTGAGAGGCGGCTCCGCAATCAGGATCATCTTTGTGGAAAATTCTGGCCAGACGTTGGGGGGTGATTAGTGCAAGAGATTTCGTTTACGCCAGTTCTCCAAAAGTCTCAGAATTTCCATTCCAGCTTTCCGTCATCCTGGAAACAAGCGCTCGGCAACAAGGACCTCCCCTAAGAAGGAGCCGTGGTAAACTGAAACTCCGCACGCCGGAGAGGTGGCAGAGTGGCCGAATGCGGCGGTTTGCTAAACCGTTGTACGGGCTAACACCTGTACCGAGGGTTCGAATCCCTCCCTCTCCGCCAGTTAAAACCGCTGTGCTGGACCTCAGGTCTTCGGATGTCCTTCGCTGAGGGCCCTGTGGAAGATCCTCACTCGACATGACCATCTTGTTCCGCGGTGCAAGTCGTCCTCGTGGATAGATTGTGAAGCTTCACTCGATACCTCTGCGGCCTCGCCCGGTCAACGATCACCGGATCGCACTTGGCAATTCGAGCAACTTTGCTTTCCCCACCATAGTTGGAATCGTTGCAGCTCTCGCTACATCAGCTTCCGGAGGCTTCCGCTAAAATCAGAATCCTCTGCTTCACAAACCTTCCGCCATTCCGGCATTAAAGTGGTCTTCAAAACCACGTCTGAGGTATTCACCAGGGTTGGCCCGGACAACTCGCTTGAACGCCTTACTGAATGCGGCGCCGGACTCGTAACCGACCAATCGAGCGACTTCTGGGAGCTTTTTGTCGCGCCGTTCAAGTAGCTGTATTGCCTTCTGCATCCGCCACTCGGTTACGTATTCCAGCGGCGTTTGTCCGAGTAGCTCTTTGAAACGTGCTGCGAATGCGGAGCGAGACATGCCCGCAGCTTCGGCCAGGGATTCGACCGTCCAGGGTGTATTCACTCTGTCGTGAATGGCACTCAGAGCAGCGCCTATTTGAGGATCGAAAATTGCACGAAGCCATCCTTTGTTGCGTGCTGGTCCCGACGCGATATGCGCCCGGAGTACCTGGATAAATAGAACCTCAGCCAACCGACTCGCAACGACTTCAGATCCCGGCGACTGTTCTTCCATCTCTGACGCAAGCGCCTGCACTGTGGTGTGAAGAGCAAGCGTGCGTGCCTGATCGGCCTTCATCAAAATGAAGTTCGGCAATAACTGAGTGATCGGCCTCAGGCTGGCGCGATCGAAACTCAAGGATCCACAGACGATTGTCGTCGGTGCGCCCCCTCCGCCACACAGAGCGACATTGCCGTTGGCCTTGGCCCCGATCTCGCGGAAGCTCCACCTCGGACGTGTTCGCGGGCTGTCGCGCAAAACAATCGAAGTCCCCTTAGCCAGCAAAAAGCAATCACCACCGGTGAGGGGAATTGGCGCCGCAATCCCTTCCACACTCAGCCAGCAGTTGCCGCGCGAAAGCATGGCGAAGTGCGCCAAGTCTGTGGGCAACATCTTTTTGTCGGAAGGCGTGACTTTTTCTACGGTCTGGTTTTCCTGTTTTATGCCCCACGGGGCTGTGGCTTCGAGCCTGTGCAGACCGAAAGCGGTTACGTGCATCGTTCGGAAGATGTCTGTTATCGGGTCCAACTTAGCCTCCCCGTTTGGACGAATAGACAAAATATTAGGACTCCCGAGCAGTTCTCGTCCACCGTCAAAGAAATCTACTCTTCTGTACTGGATGCTAGACATCTACCGAAGGGAGCAAATTATGGGAAAGCTTGAGGGTAAGGTTGCAGTCATCACGGGTGGATCGAGCGGCATGGCGCTGGCGAGCGCGAAGCGCTTCGTCGAAGAGGGCGCTTACGTTTTTATCACGGGTAGGAGGCAGGAGCAGCTCGATGAGGCCGTCAAGTTGATTGGTCGAAACGTAACTGGCGTGCGCGGTGACGCGGCCAATCTCGACGACCTCGACCGTCTGTTCGATACAGTCAAGCGGGAAAAGGGCAAGATCGACATCTTGTTCGCGAGCGCTGGCAGGGGCGAGGCCCTACCACTGGGCCAGATTACCGAGCAGCACTTCGATGCGGCCTTTGGCCTCAATACACGCGGAACGCTGTTTACGGTTCAGAAGGCATTGCCCCTGTTCAACGATGGCGGATCAATCATCATGACCGGATCTGTTGCTTCGGTGAAGGGTTTTCCTGGTTTCAGCGTGTATGCGGCGAGTAAGGCGGCATTGCGCTCCTTTGCACGCACGTGGCTCAACGAACTGAAGAGCAGGAATATCCGGGTGAACGTGCTGGGCCCGGGACCGATCGCCACACCGATGCAAGAACAAGTTCTCACCAAGGAAGCGAAGGAGATGTTCGAATCCCTGATCCCTCGGGGAAAGATGGGTCAACCTGAGGAAATCGCCACGGTCGCGCTGTTTCTTGCTTCCGACGATTCGAGCTTTGTGAACGGGGTGGAGTTGAATGTCGACGGCGGCATGACGGCGATCTGAAGTCGGCTTGGGGTCAACATCAATATGGATCGGAGAAGAACTATGAGTTATGCAATCGTAGGATTCGGAAAGATAGGCCAGGCCCTCGCCCACGCGTTCGCCCGTAAAAACATCAACGTGGCTGTCGCGAGTCGCCGGTCGCCTGAGGCGTTGGCGCCGCAGGCTCGGGCGATTGGACCCACGGTTGTCGCCAAGTCGCTGCGGGATGCTCTCGAGGCCGACACAATCATCCTGGCGGTCCCGTTTGGGGAACACCGCGAGGTTGCGAAGGCCCTGCCGAGATGGGAAGGCAAGACGGTCATCGACGCGACGAACGCGTTTGGAGTTCCCCCTGAAGAGTTGGGCGGCTCCCTGTCCTCCGCCTTCGTCGCGAAGGCGTTCACCGGCGCTAAGCTCGTGAAAGGTTTCAATCACCTGGGTGCAGCCATTTTGGCTACAGACCCGGTCGTCGAAGGGGGCCATCGTGTCGTCTTTTTGTCGAGCGATGACGAGGACGCGATCTCTCCCGTGGCGGATTTGGCCAAACAACTCGGGTTCGCACCCGTCAAGCTGGGAAAGTTCAACGAGGGTGGCGCGCTGGTGCACGCACGCGGCCGCACTTGGGGTCAGCTCATCTTCCAGGATTTGTTCAAGAAGCAGCAGTAATCAATCTACGACCGTGCGATTTGGCCCGAAGAAGGATGGTTCCGAAACGTCGGATTAGATCGCACGCATTTGATGTAGAGGAAAAGGAGAGATTTCGATGAGCACCGAAAAGAATGTCCAGATTGTGAAAAATTTTCTTGCGGCACTCGGCCGCCGCGACACGCAAGATCTGCTGGCGTTCTCTGCCGAAGACATTGAGTGGATCATCCCGGGCGAGGACTGGCCTCTGGCCGGCACCCACCGCGGGCACACTGGACTGAATGACTTAGTTCAGAAGGCTAACGAAACGGTGGAAACTTCGTACCCAGAGCCCCCCGAGTTCATAGCGCAGGGGGACCGGGTTCTGGTCGTCGGCTTCGCTACTGGGAGAATCAAAGCCACAAACAAGACCTTCGAGGACCACTGGGTTTTCGACATTACGGTTCAGAATGGCAAATTGACGAACGTCCGGGAGTATATCGACACGCAAGCACTAGCGCGGGCCTCCGAGACGGCCGTGAGTCCCCGGCCCTGACCCATCGGCTGTGTCGTCTTGGCAATCTGAATTGGCGGATCTCGGTACTTTGCCCTGAAATCACCAATGAGGAATTCAGGCTTGATCGTTCGGCCGAAGCGCCTCTGGTCGGAGCATTGAATCCACCTCTTTGCCCACGCGCAGGATCGGGCAGCGCAGCGGCCCGCGCGCGCCTCGCTTGAAAGAGCCTGCGCGCCTGTCTGCAACCGCGAGAAATGCGTCATGCCTTTGCGTATCCCCTTAATCTCGCGCCTTGAGAACGGCCACACGGTGCCCACAGTGGAGAAGATGGCGCGCGCTGGTAACCAGCCAATGTCTTGAACCAAATGGCTCAGTCAATGATCTTGGCTCCTCCCGCCTTCGAACGTCCGAGACCTTCCCTCATTTGTCGAAGCTGATCGAGCGAGTGACCTTGCCACTTCGTAACCTCTCCTACCACACGGAGCGGATCGCGCGAGCGGTACGAGAGTGTGGGATTACCAGGAAACTTCTTGTCTGTGAGGTTGGGATCATCCACCAGCGGTCCCGTTGGCTCCACGACATAGATCCTTTCCGGACTGTTTCCGACAGCCAGTTCTGCGCCCCAGATCGCGGCGTCCAGTGTTCCAGTGCAGTACACCCAGGATAAAACCTTCCCCTCGCCATAGTTTGAGTTAAAGCCAGCTGAGATGAGATCACCGTGTTGAAGATCAGCACGAGTGCCGTGGAAGAATTGCTGTCGAAATCTGCTATCAGTTGAGGACATCTTGCTCCCTTCGAAGTATGAGACGTCGCATCCACCTCGCAAGCCTTTAGGCTGGTCACACAAAAAAAACAGGAGGATCGCCCGAACGTCGACTACGACGCAGTTCTCGCACGCCGAATGACCATCATGAACCTAGAACCGGTTGTTGCGGCAAGCCCGCTCGCATTTGTAAACTGAGAATGGGATAAAGCAAATCTCCGCGCCGCGTTCCCCGTGCCTTTAAACTCCTCCTCTGGGTTGACGTTCGGATACTGGGCTGCGCTTTTCTGATACTCACCAGCGAACGGCAACATGCCTTCGAACATCCAGCTGTTATCCATCTATACGAAAGCTGGACGGCAGTTAGCGAGAAGATTCAAAAGCTTCTGTAGGACTGAGCTCTCTCTCAGTCGATGAGCGCATTGCGATGCTCACCAACTGAAAAGTGAACTTGCCGAAACTTTACCTGGACGATGCCGGAGTTCTCCTTTTTCCAGTGCCCTGTCAAAAGTGCTAGTTCCCCTATCAAAAAAATTTGATGAAGTTTGAGGGTGGTGCTGCGACGCAGCCCGGGCCCCGACGAAGTAACGGCATTTACTTGAACGGAGCAACTATGAAAAACAAACCTAACGTAGTGTTTATTCTGGCCGACAACGTCGGCTACGGCGATCTGGGCCCATATGGCGGTGGAGAATTGCGTGGCGCCCCCACCCCTCGGATCGATCAGATGGCCCGCGAAGGGCTGCGGCTTGAGCAGTATCTGGTCGAGCCTGCCTGCACACCGTCGCGGGCGGCGCTAATGACAGGACAATATTCGATTCGCAATGGCCTGTCGCTGATTATCGCGCCCGGCAGCAGCGGTATCTCTTCGCGCACATTCACGATGGGAGAGATGTTTAAAGAGGCAGGCTACGCAACCGCGATCTTTGGTAAGTGGCACCTTGGCAACGAACCGGAAAGCCTGCCCACCGCCCACGGCTTCGACGAATTCTACGGCATTCCGCCAAACCTCACCTGGGACTCAGCTACCTATGTCGATACGGTTGAGCTGACGCACAGTGTCCTTGCGCCGCATGATGTGCTACTGGCAAAAGGACCGCAGATCGTTGAAGCCGTTGCCGGGGGGGAATTGAAGAACGTCAAGCCCTTCACGCGCGCCGTGAGGGCCGAGATCGACAACGAACTGGTGGCTAAGTCAATCGACTTCATGAAGCGGCAGACGGCGGCAGCGAAGCCGTTCTTTCTTTATCTGCCTTTTTCGATGGGGCATGCTCCTAATCTTCCATCGCAGCAGTTCGCAGGCAAGTCGCGGGCGGGCCAATACGGCGACAAGATGATGGAAGGCGACTACCATGTCGGCCAGATACTCGACACGATCAAGCAACTCGGCGTGGACGACAACACCCTCGTAGTATTCGCCTCTGACAATGGGCCCACCGCCGATACGATGCGTGATATGGGCAACCAGGGTACGCCGGACTGGGGTAACGCTGGACCTTTTCGCGGCGAACTGGGCGACGTCACCGAAGGTTCAATCCGCACGTGCTGCATCATGCGCTGGCCCGGACACATCAAGCCCGGCACCACTTCGTATGCGATGTTCTCGATCATGGACTTCCTGCCGACGTTTGCCGCCATTTTTGGCGGGAAGCTGCCAACGGATCGTCCGATCGACGGGGTTGACCAGACCGATGTTCTGCTCGGAAACAGCGAGACTGGGAAGCGCGATGGTTTGCTGAGCTTCATCGGTCCGGACTTGGCAGCGGTGCGCTGGAAGCAGTGGCGAATCTACTTCACCGACATGTATCCGACGGGTGCCGGGTCGCAACGGGTGGGCGGTTTCACTGGCTCTGCCTGCGCTCCCATGGCTGGCTATCCGAAGTGGTTCAACATCGAGATGGACCCGCACGAGGACCTCAATGTCACGGGACTCTTCGGCTGGGTCGGAGAACCTGCCCTCGGAATCGTCAAGGAATATAAGGAGACGCTGCAAAAATTTCCGAATCCGCCGGGAGCGAACCTCACCCGCTTCTGAAGAGCGATCCCCTTCGGGGGATTAAGAAGAGCTGACTGAAAACTACTCCTTCGCTGAAGGAGATTCGGCTTCTCGTCACCCACTGACTGCCTGATCTGGGATGAAGTCAAGCCACAGGCCGACAGAACCAAGGAGGATAGGGTTCCGGGCGTTTCAGATAGCGAACTGTTTTCAAGCTTTAGGTCTTGCGAGAAGCCAGCTAAAAAGCGGCATCAGTACGAACCAGCTGAGAGTCCAGATCGTGAGTCCACTCCACGACAATCCCGTGGCGACGATGGCGGTGAGTGGGTTGCTCAGATCGACGCGAGCAATCTGTCCGACAGATGGCTTCAATTCGGACCGCACCAGGTCCGCATGAATGGCATAACGCAGTGCTAAGAAGCTCAGGAGGCTCGCAATCGCAAGGCTGACGGACTGCAAGAGGAGCGTCGGGACGCCCCCTACATACTCCGGATCAGCGATGAGCGCATACATGAACAAGCAAAGGAAAGACAGGCTCGTGATCGAAAGCGTCGCGATCACAACGTTCGACTTGGCCAGCAAGTTCAGCAGGGCGTTCTTTCGCGTCCAATAGTAGATGGTAATCACGAGCCCGAACACCACGCGCATGAGATTCGCCGGTTGGCTTGCAAGCAGACTCAAAATTCCGTACCGAAGGTGCTGCCAGTGTCCATCCTGAAATGACGGCAAGAATTCGACGATCCGGAAAAACATGAGCGCGAAGGTGACGTCGAGAAAGACGTCTAAGCTTCGAAGCTTTTCGTCAGGCACTGCATCCCTGCTGCTACCCAGATGTGCCATGCGCTCCCCCTGCGCGGCAAAGCCAGTACAACACCGGCCTGGGGGAAGGAATAACTGTCAGTTGTGACAGGTTTGGCCGAATTCGGGAAGTGCTTTTTCGAGGGAGTCGCTGTTCTCGGAAGTTCTCCGATCTGCCGTCCGTTAAGGAATCGTCTCAGCGTGATAAATCCCAATGTCACTCATCTACGGTAAGTCAAAATGTCTTCCTCGCGCCCAGTGGTGAAGTCACGCCTGTGGATATTGAAACATTTTCGGCTGCGACGCGTTGCCACGCGTTGAACGCCGCATTCTCGGAGCTAGAAGAGTAGTTTAAGAGTGAACTGCGCCGATCTAGGGCCGCCGGGGGCGTACAGTGCACTCTGTCCGCCACTGCCACCGCCCGCGTCGAGGTTCGCGGTGGAACATACTTTCCCAAAGTCTGAATTGATCGAGCCTCCCGGGTAACTCCATTGATCATCGGGTGCGCACTGCGATCCGGGGAGCCCGAACATCGGGTGGTTGAACACGTTGAAGTACTCCGCGCGCACGTCGAGCTTGACCCGCTCACCCAAGTTAAAACGACGGCGCAGCGCGACGTCGGTCTGATTGATCGAGTAAGGACTGCGCAGCCCATTCCTTGGGAAGTCTCCCGCCTGCCCGGCGGGTGGCAGCGAAAAAGCCGCCGAATTCAGCGCTTTGCCGCTCGGCTGGCTCCGATCAGGAATCCAGAAAGGTCGGCCTTGCACGATTTCCGCCTGTGTGCTATAGAAGCCCGCTGTGGGCAACAGCGCCCCGACCGTTACATTGATAGGCGGTGCTGACCACACGCGCACCAGGCCGTCCACCGCCCAACCTCTCAGGATGGCATTGCTGGCGCGGCCCCGGAAGGTGCGGGCATTTCATACGAGACAGCAGCACCCAACGATTGCCTTACGTCGTAATCGGATGGCGTCAATCGAGGCAGCACAATGGCGCTCAGGCTCTGTGCGCGGAGACCGCTCGCATCGCTCGAACCCAGATCACTTGATTTCGCGAGATCGTAGGACACAAGCGCCTGCAGGCCGTGCGACATGCGGCGCTGGAATTGAAGCTGAAACGCATTGTAGTGCGAGTACCCGGCGTTCCGGATTGCGGTGACGGTAACATCGTCAACCGAAGTCACGAGGGCCGGGGGAACGACGTAATCGCCCCGCAGCAGTCGCTTGCCATAGGACCCGAGATAGGTTGCCGTCAGCGTCTGTTTCGCGCCGAACTCCCTCTGAACCGCCGCATTCCACTGCAGGGTAACCGGAAGTTGCAGGTGCGGATCGAACGCGGTTGTATAAAGCACGTTCGCGTTGAAGGTGGTTGAGAATGGCGGAGGCTGGAACGCCGCCTGGGTGACATCGAAGGGAAGGCTCTTGGAAATGAATTCATTGCGCGAATAAGGAAACCCAATGGAAAGATTCCCGGCGTTTCCGTAGCCCAAGTCATAGAAGACGCCAAATCCTCCTCGCACCACCGCCTTGGGGACAATCTGGTATGCCACTCCGATTCGAGGGGCAAAATTGCCATGCCTGGTGTGCCAGAGTGCGCCCGGCACTGCGGCGATGGGCTTCGTGTCGAAGAGTCCTTGCAACACGTAAAGCGCTTCGCTTCTGCTGGTCGAAGCCGGCGGAGTATTGATCTCCCAGCGCAACCCATACGTCAGTGTCAAATGATTCTTCACCTTCCATGCGTCCTGAACAAAGAGCGAGTAGTTATTCATTCTTAAGGCAAGAGGGGCGGCCGAATCTAGGAGGATCAAGCCCGTCGTCCCCGCCACTAAGTCTGTGTATGACGGAAAGACCGCATACCCGGCCTCGTCGGTCGTCGCGCTGGGGCTCAACCGGCGATAATCGATGCCGAACTTGAGTTGCTGCACACCCACCGCCCACGAAAATGTATCCACAAAATTGAGCTGCCTTTGAGCATTGGAATAAAAAGTTCCTTCCCGAACCTCCTCACCGGAGAAGAACACCAAGGCCTGGCCCTTATCCGAGCTATAGGGGGACCCAGGAGGAAACAGCGCAGACGCGGGCGGAATTTCGCTACCATGAAAATTTGTTAGAGACGTGTTATGGCTGCCTGTGTTTCGGCTCCAGTTCGCGCGGAAGTCATTCACTTTCGTCGGAGCGACCAGAATGTCAGCCCCCACCGTGAACGTATCAGTATTCAGATAGGCATAACTCAACTCCTCTAAATATCGCGTCGCATCATACGACGGCGCGTGGTTATAGCGTGCAAATAGAGTGACCTTGCTCGACAGGTTGTGGTCAATGCGCAGGCTGGTGGCGTTGAGAGAAGAAGGATTGGAATAGGCAGTAGTGAGGTTCGCACGGCATGGATTTTGGACGTTGTCGCATGTCGGGTCAACCGCGGGAGCATTCGGATCGGGGAGCGGCAAGGCTCGTAGAATCGGTTGATAGACTGGCGCGGCGGCCTCTCGCGCCGGCACCGTCAAGACTTTCTCTGTGTCCGTCTGCGGCTGTCGCAGCCGCAGCCCTTCGTAAGAAACGAAGAAGAATGTCTTATCCTTTAGGATGGGTCCGCCCAACGTCCCGCCAAAGTCATTCTGGCGCAGCGGCGGCTTTGGCAGAGGAGGGCGGTCAAAATAGTTGCGCGCATCAAAGAGATCGTTCCGCAAATAATCAAAAGCACTGCCGTGGAACTGATTGGTGCCGGATTTCGTGACGATCGAGATCTGGGCCCCTGGCGTGCGTCCGTACTCGGCCGCGTATGACGACGTCTGTATGCGGAACTCCTGCATGGCATCGACGGAAACCAGTCCGTTCGTGCCACCCTGCGCCGTAAACGCAGGGAGTGCACCACCCAATGTTTGGCCAGGGCTGTAGGTTGTCGTGGCAAAGTTGGCGCTCACTCCGTCGACCATGAAGTAATTCGAATCGACGTATTGTCCGTTCGTACTGAACTGCCCTTGCCCAAGGTTTTGTGAGGTGAATACCACCCCTGGGGTCAGCCCGATTAATGACTGGAAACTGCGCCCGTTCAATGGCATGTTGTTCACGACCTGCTGGTCCACGAGGGTGCTGACCGCCGCAGAATCGGTCTGCAACATCGGCGAGGTCACAGTAGAGATTTCTGAAACGGGACCGAGGGCTAGTTTGAAATTCTCATTGACCGCGTCCTGCACGTACAGCTGCAGGCTAGGCTGGACGACGGTGCGGAATCCCTCTTTCTGAATGGTTAAGCGGTAGGTTGCGGGACGAAGATCGGGGATTACGTAAATTCCGTCTTGATTGCTGGTAGCCAGGATCGAAATATTCGTTTCAAGGTTGGTGATGGTGCACTCGGCTCCGGCGATGACGGCGTCGGTCGGGTCTGTGACCCGGCCGGATATCCGGGCACTCTCTGTCTGCGCGGAGGCAATAACGGAGGCGAACAGCATCGTCGCGGAGAATATCCGAGCGTTCACTAAAATCTCTCCGGCGTGTCTCGTTACTGAGACCTCGGAAGGATACACGGGCGCTTGAGGGCAGGAAACTGGGAAAACTAACAGTTTGCGCCCGACTCGGCACATTGTTGTTAAATCTTGATTACAGTCATCATGCCCCTTGGACCAAGGGTTTCCGAATGAACTGCCCTGCTCACAATCGGCGTGTAAATTGTTCATGCCACGGAGAACGCAATCATGAGCATGGATGCTTCCAAGGCTCCCACGATTGACACCACGGCTTTGATCGCCCTGCCGTGTGCTTCAAAGTGGCAGCGGTAATCGGCTCAGGTGTCGATAAATTGCGATTACACGCATCTTCTATTTCGTTGGGGCGGCATTTGTATCGTTCCTCAGCCAAGGTTTCAGTAAGTTTGCACCATCCTGCAGCCAACTTTAAGGGCCTCCTTGTGTACCGTTTTCCCTTGCGCAGGAAGAAAAATTTCCTCCGCGATGCCGCTTGCTACAAAAACGTTGCATTTTCCCAGTGCACCGAAGTAATATGAACTACGGGACAGATGGTAGTTTTTCCAGGTCGGTCCTGTACCGCTAAGTAAACTTCCAGACGTGCTGTTCAGCTTGTGCAAAACAACATAACGAGGCAGTTCGTCAGCCTCCGTCCCGGTTCGGAGAGTTCAATATGTCGTGGTATGCATACTGCCTTACCGAGCACCAGACCCTTCCGAATGGCACCCGTTCCCGACGCCCTTTTGTTATTGAGAATGTTCAAGGCGTGAACGGAGCCCCTGTGCTCAGCTATCCCAGCGGCGAATTCGCTGTGATTGTGAGCGAATATGACCCGAACAGCGCAGATCTTGATCAAAAGGCAGTCATTGATCATGCCCGCGTAGTTAGCGGCTGCTTTCGCAATTCCACCGTGCTTCCTTTCCGTTTCGGAACCATTTTTGAAAGCGATGACGCACTTCGGCAGGCCGTCCGGGTCAACCGGAGGGCTTTTGGCGTCAGCGTTGCCAAGCTTCGTGGGAAGTCCGAAATGCACATCAAGTTGACCGTTACCGATGGCTCGTTGCGTGAGGCGATGATCGATGTCGTCCTGCCTGACACGGTGGGCGGCGACTACCTTTCCAAGCTGCGAGTCAAGGCATCACGCGAGCGTGAGCGGCAGACTAAGGCTCGCGCCCTTTCGGTTCAGGTCCACAAGCTTTTTAACCCGCTCGAAGAAGAAGTGAGCTGTAAGAAGGTTGCACCACAGGGCATGCTGATCGACATCGCCCACCTCATCGACACCAAGTCGGTGGAAAAGTATCAGAACCGCTACAACACTGCCACCAAACAGCTGAAGAATTGCCAGGTAGCGATTAGTGGCCCTTGGCCTCCTTATCACTTCCTGCCGGGCAAGTTGCGTACGGTCGCGGGAAACAGTTAGTTCAAGTTCTCGAGCTTTTTGAGCCGCCGGTTCGCGCCGGCGGCTTGAATCGTCCGACCTCCGAGAGCACGTGCGTGCAGTGAATGTGCACCGTTCTGCACTGTCAGGACAAACTTTCCACTCAATGCCGGACCTGCAACCAGCCAACCACTCCAGCATAAACCAAGCAGTTTAAGACACTTACGATCTTCTCGAAAGGCCCCGGACTATTCTTGCGCTTTGGCTTGGCAAGTGCTTCTTCCTGATGTAACTAAGAGGCCGCAACTAGAAATGACCCTCACTCTCTTCACTTCTCAAAATTTCCCGAAGTACCGTTTCGCCCGGCGAAGCGGTGGCTTGCATCGCCTTTCCTGACATTGCCCACCATTTTCGCCTCTTTAAACTTATGGCCCCAGCAATGGGGCCATATTTTTTGGAAAACTAGAGTGAGGCTCGACACTTCTCACCCTAGAAGAGCCGCCAGACGAAATGCGCGAGAAAGGCGAAGAGCAGCAGCATAAAAACCCCGCCAACCCAGATGAGAAAGTTCAACGTCATCTTGGGATCGTTAATCTGTTTCTTATCCATATCTCAACCTAGCACCTCCCAGCGCCGTATACATCGGGTCGGCACAGTAGATCTTTGGAAACATTCGATCGCCGGGCAAAGGTCAGCCGCTTTCCCATGGCGCTCGCCTCGGATACACTGACCAGCATCTATGATGAAGGCCACTTACCTAGCCACCGTATTCGGTATTGCAGTTATTTCAGTTTCTGCCATTCTAGGCTCCGCTCAGAACCCCGCTCCAAAGGCCCAATCTATGCCCTCGTGGAGCTCGGCGCCGCAAGCTTCTGCAGCGGATCAGCAGAACTTTCCCTCGCTCCTGCTGCAACAACTCTCCGCCGTCAAAGCCGCTGCGCTGAATGACGATTACGCTTATCGCCGGCTCGCTCATCTCACCGAAAATATTGGACCGAGATTGACCGGGTCCCACCAGGCGCAAGCGGCCGCGGAGTATGTGGCGGCGGAACTTCGCCAGCTTGGTCTGGACGTTCGTCTTCAGCCGGTGACCGTCCCTCAATGGGTTCGCGGCGCTGAAACCGCCGCATTGGTCGAGTATCCAGGCATGGCTACCGGAACAACTCAGAAAATCGTCCTCACCGCGTTAGGTGGAAGTTCGTCGACCCCCTCCGACGGCATAGTCGCGGATGTAGTCACGGTCAATACGTTTGACGAACTCGCCGCCCTCGGCCGCGACAAGGTCGCCGGTAAGATCGTGCTTTTCAACGAGCCCTTCGACAAGCAGAAGGCAGCCGCTGGATTCGCCTTCGCTTCTTACGGCGAGGCCGTCCGCTATCGAGGAGCGGGAGCCAAAGCCGCGGCGGACCTCGGTGCCGTCGCCGCCCTGGTTCGTTCCGTGGGCAACGCCGACTACCGCCTGCCGCATACCGGCTTCAGCTTTCCAGCTGGAATTCCAGCCGCGGCCGTCACCGCCGAAGATGCGGATCTTATGGTCCATCTCGCCTCGCAAGGCAAGATTCGCATGCATCTCATCCTTACTCCTCAGAAGCTGCCCGACCTCACCAGCTATAACGTGATCGCCGACCTCAAGGGTTCCGAACATCCCGAGCAAATTGTCGTCGTCTCAGGTCATCTCGACTCGTGGGATCTAGGGACCGGAGCTATCGACGACGGAGCTGGCGTGGTGGTCGCCATGGAGACCGCGGAACTTCTGCAGCGCCTTAACCTCCGACCCGCGCGTACCCTTCGCGTCATTGCTTGGATGGACGAAGAAACCGGAGGCACCGGCAGCCGGGCGTACGGGGCCGAGTATGCCTCTGACTTCGCGCAACATGTCGCCGCCATCGAGAGCGATTCAGGCGCCGCCCATCCCCTGGGTTTCGACGTTAAGATCACTCCCGCTGCCAGTGAAGCCCTCCGCCCAGTGCTGTCTGTTCTTCAGAGTATCGGAGCCACAGTTTTGCAAAATAATACTTACCCACCCGGCGCTGACATCGCGGGGATGTCTGAGGCTGGAGTGCCTGCCTTCGGCGTAATGCAGGACTCCCGCACTTACTTTAATTATCACCATACCGCCGCCGATACCCTGGATAAGGTCGTACCCACAGAACTTCGTGAAAACGCGGCAGCCATGGCTGTCCTAGCCTACGCGTTGACCAACATGAAAGAACCTTTGCCACGCTAGAGGAAGGCAACCTTACTGTGGCAGATATCGATTTCGAATGCCGATCCTCTTGACCGGGACGTAAACATCCCGCTCCCGCTTTGCATCCAAGCGCCGGTAGTTATAGGAGAGAAAAAATGACTTTTCTACGATCGGCCGCACTTCCTCTGCTCTTGATTCTTGGGACCGTAGCATTTGCCCAGCAAGATCAGCAGGCTCCCCCGCCGGGTGATCAGAGCTCTTATCCCTCGGAAACTCACAAAATGTCGCCTGCCGAGAAGCGGGACACACCGTCCAACAACGGTCAACCTGTCGATCTCAATAGCGCCAGCAAGAAAGATCTCGCTGCCTTGCCGGGCATCGGGCCCGACTATGCCCAAAGCATCATCGATGCGCGTCCCTATGGGTCGAAACAGGACCTGCTCAAGAAGAAGATAATTCCGCAGGAAACCTACACCAAAATTCAAGATCGCGTGACCGCCAACGGCCCAAAGAAACAATCCCTGCCGGAAGGACCTCAACACTGATGTGCCCGTGCAAGTGACCTTGAAGGAACAGGCCGCCCTTGGTTTTAACCTAGGCGGCCTTTTCTAATTCTTTACGAGCTGCGTCGACGTCTTCGCCCCCCTGTTGCTTGAACACGGAGCGCGCCGCCTCGGCATGACTTTCGCTGTCCACATTCGCTATCACCAGCGACCGGCCCCGCCGCAACAATTCGTGATAGAAGGGCACTTCGTCTCTCGGAACGCCGGCGTCCAGCGCATGTTCCGTAGCATCACCCGCCTTGGCACCAGCTGCGGCACCGCCCAATCCGAGAGCGGCTGCGGCGCCCAGACCGATAGCGAAAATCGTTCCAACGCCCGGAACCATCATACTTGCAATCGCCGCCCCTCCCGCCAGGCCAGCACTCGCACCCACCGCACCGCCCAGCACCGCGCCCATAGCTTTTCCCATACCGTCACTCTCCGCATCCGTCGTGGGCAGTTGGTCGACTCTCTCGTCGCTCGAACTCCGCCCTTCGAGAGCCTTGTCCGAAGCGAATCTCTCCCGATTCGTCGGCGAATCTCCGCTCAGGAAGACGATTGACTGCTCCGTCATCCCGCTATTTAGCAACTCTTCAACGGCTTGCTCTGCCGTAGCTACTGAATCGAAAATGCCGACCACGCTTTGCATTGCACCCTCCTCCTAGCCAAAATCTCGCATCACCGAAGATTAGGATTCTTCGCCTTCCAGGTTAGTTGCCGCTTGAATCCCCGGCAGAATCCGCGCGCGTCAAGCTGTGGTTGTTACAATACGATCCGGTCCTCTCGATGCGGTTCGTCAGCCCTTTATTAAAGCGCGCGGTATATCCGGCTCTTCATCACAGTGGAGCCCTCAATTGGCTCCAACCCCTCGCGGGTTATACCGTCGTGAACTATCACGGCGTAGTGCCTGCAGACCACTTCGAAAAGGATCCATTCCTCGACGGAAATCTGGTGCAGCCACAGACTTTTCGAAAACAGCTCCAATTCCTGAAGTCCCGATATCACCTTATCGATCCTGAAGAATTCCGAAGCTTTATTGAGCAGGGCAAGACACTCCCGCCGCGTGCCATATTGTTGACTTGCGATGACGGCTTGCTGAATACAGTCACGGATATGCTTCCTATACTCCAGAGCGAAGCGGCTACTTGTCTTTTTCTTGTAACGACGGCGTCTTGCGGCGACGATCCCGGAATGCTCTGGTATGAGGAGCTCTTCCATTTAATGCGTAACCGGCCGCTCGATGAATTGGCCGCAAAGCTTCCGAACGAAAACATCGCTCAAGCAAACTCCCACGAGAACTTTCAAACTCGTTGGTGGAGCATCGTCAGACGAGCTTCAAAGTTCGGCGCTGAGCCTCGGGCAGCCTGGATGCGTCTGGTCCGGACTCATTGCGGACCGACGCAGGCATCGTCTGAAAAAAGATGGAGACTGCTGAATCTGCAAGAGCTCAAACAGTTGTCCAACATGGGAATGTCGATTGGAGCGCATACTAGAACCCATCCTGTCTTGTCTTTGTGCGACGACGAAGAAGCCCGCCGCGAGATCTCGGAAAGCAAAATCGAGATTGAAAGGGCTCTCGGCCAGCCAGTTTGGGCCTTCGCATATCCCTTCGGCAATCCCTCGACCATGGGAGGCCGGGAATGTCGACTGGCGCAAGAAGCTGGATTTTCCTGCGCCTTCCTGAATGTTGCCGACTGGCCTGTTCGACCTGTTCAAGATCGACTGTAGAAGACGAGCCAATGCGTCCGAGCCCATTGGCAATTTGCCGAACTCATGTAACAGCAGACATGACGCTTCCTGAATTCGCGGCGCACCTCGCTGGATTCCACGCGCGCTTGCAACGAGCCGTCGGCGCCTAGCCCGCTTGCACCTGCCGCCGGAATGCGGCATCCTTGGAGGGCCATACCTCCTCTTTCTACTGCGAAAAATTGTGCGCGTAACCGTCCTCAAAGAGATTCCGGAAGATCCCGACCTTTCCGCGGGCTGGAACACCCTCGTCCTGGCCATGGAAAATGCGGAAGTCTTCTTCACTTACCAGTGGGCGCTTGCCGCCAGCCGCGGATTCCAGAATCGTCTGTCCACCTTGCTCTTTCTCTTTTACGATTTCGACCAACTGACTGGGGTAGTGGCCCTCGCTTGCGATCCCAGGGCGCCAAACTCAGCTTTTTTTCTAACATCGAGCACTGCCGATTACTGCGATATCGTCAGCGCTCCCGAAAATCGCACGGCCGTGATCCTTGCCCTACTGGAAGAACTCAGGAAGCTTGGCCTCAGTGATCTGGTTTTGGCCAACGTTCCGGCGAATTCCGTTACTCTCCAGGACTTACCCGGTGTAGCTGGATCGCAGCGCTTTTACGTCACCTCGCGCGCAGCCTATAAATGCGGCGTCGTCCAGTTAGGCGGGGAAGGGCAGCGCGAAACGCTGGTTCGTGCCTTAGCCGGCAAAAGTCGCGAGAAACGCGCATTGAAGCGGCTAAACGATCTAGGATCGGTTAAGGTGATTCATCTCACCGAACCGGAACAGATCGGCGCCAGCCTGGAGTCCATTGTCTCTGCCCAGATTTCACGTTTCCTCGCCAGCAACCGCGTTAGCCCGCTCGTTGGGGCGGAGCGTCGTTCCTTCCTCCAGCAGTTGAGCGACCTCCTTGCTGATTCAGGATGGCTCAAAATCAGTCAATTGGAAATCGACGGCCGAGCAGTGGCTTGGAATTATGGGTTCCGCTTCGGCGGCAGCTGGTTCTGGTATTTACCCACCTTCGAAATGGATTACGCCCACGTATCGCCGGGATCCTGCCTACTACGTCTGTTGGTGGAAGAGTGCGCTCAGGATACATCTCTGCAATGGCTAGATCTCGGACTAGGAGAAGAATCCTACAAGGACCGCTACGCCAATAATGTTCGACAGACTCGCTATGTCCGTTTGTCGCTCGGCTTCCCGCGCTATGTGTTCAACGCCGGACGCCAAATCGTGAGCACAACGGCCGCCCGCTTTCCAAAGTTTAGTGAAAAAATTCGCGATCTCAGGGCTGCGTACCTTACCCTCGCAACTCGCGTTCGCGAAACCGGAATTTCTGCGACCGCCCGCTTCTCTCTCCGCAAAGTGACCCACTCGATCTCGTCACACGAGGAAGTGTTGCTCTTCGAAGCTTCCCATTCGTCGACGTCCACTCCGTCGCCCCTCGCACTGGTTCCGTTGCTCCGCGAGCATTTGGTAGAAGGCTCGATCATCAATGCGAACGATTCGCCCACTCTGCGTTACCTGATGCGTTGTGCCGCACGGCTTCAGCGCCAGGGCACGTCAGGTTACGTACTGCAGGATGAGGCTGGCCGGCCTATTCACTTCTTGTGGATTGATAACTACGACGGCTTCCGCCTTTCCGAAATTGACTTCACCATCGAATCTACGTCCACAGGGGCGGCCATGATCTTCGATTGCTGGACCCCGGCCGGGGATCGCGGTCGCGGCCACTACGCCGCTGCCATTCGCCTCGCAGCTGCAAACCTACGGAATCAAGGCCGTCCCGCCTGGATCTTCAGCGGAGCCAGCAATGTCTCCTCCCTGCGAGGAATTCTGAAGGCTGGGTTCCAATATCGATTTTCCCTTTTTCGTCGCACCAAATTTGGCCATTCCGTCACCACCCGCCAACTAACGACAGCGGCAATTTGAAGGAGTTGCCCCACTCTTAACTCGTCCTTCAAGGATAAGCAGGACGCGGCCTTGGCGAAGCGTCCTGCCTCCCATACACGTCCCACTTGCTATTCGGAAATGACGTGAATCACGTCGGCGCCGGCATTATCCGACGTGTATACCAACTTCGTCTTCGGATTTACATCAATGAAGTTGCTCGGCACGGTAACGCTCCCCGTCTTCGTATTCGTTTTTCCATTCACTACCGCGACCGTGTTGTCTCCCTTATTAGTCACGAAAATCAGGTCGCTATATGGGTCCACGCAAACCCCAAAAGGATTGTTGCCGGTAGCTACGTTCGCGAGGACCTCCTTGCTCGTCAGGTTAACGACCCCAACCGTCGAAGGCGCGAAGGTTTCGTTCGTCACGTAAGCCCGATTGGTGAAGATATCGACAGCCATGTTCGCGTTAAAGTTCCCCACCTTGATGCGTGTGATGGCCTTGCTCGCGCCGTCGATGATCGCCATTTCATTGCCATCGATGGCCGCGACGATTTGGTTTGTCTTGGGATTCGCCGCTAGTCCGAGAAACTGCTGCCTGTTCGTCGGTATGTGATCGATGATGGTGTTCGTCTTACCGTTAATGACCTGTATCTGGAAATTGTTATCGTCCGATACATAAATGCGATCAGTCGCCTGATCAACAGCAATCCCTTGTAACCCGATGTTTTCCGAAGTGTAGGGGATCGGGATATTAGCGATCACCGTATTGGCGTTCCCATCGATCACCGATACGCCGCAAGGCGGGAGACTTTGTGTGAAATCACACCCAGCTGTGTAAACGCGCCCGTTAGCGTAGTTAACTGCGATCACAAAGGCCTGCGGGACGCTGACCGTGGCTAGAACCGTGTTGGTGTTGCCGTCGATGACCGCAACGGCGTATCCACTTCCCGTATCGAGGCTTGCATAGATCCGATTCGTGGAAGCGTTCACCGCCACCCCTGACGGAGAACCGGATACCGCGATATCGGTAACCAACGTTTGTGCGTGCGAGGGGATTGCACAGCCAGCCGACAAGAGAACGAGCAGGAGCCCAATTCTGTACAACATGGACAACCATCCTTTTTAATTTGAGATAGGCACTTCAGGGCAGGAACTGAGGTGGCGAGTTTTAGACATTTCGCCCAAAAAAAGGGTTGCCTCGCGCTGAATACGGTCTTTCATGCAGCCGGCGCGCCTGTTGACGCATCTTAATTTTCGCGCTTATCATCGTGGTTTGGCCCTAACCCGACAGGCGGCTCCGTGGAGCCGCGGAATTTTAGAAGTGAGACTATGGATAAGAAGAAGGTCGAAGCATTCAAGAAGCGGCTTGAGACTCGGCAGCAGGAACTGCGCCGCACCGTCTCCCGCACCCAGGCTGATGGTCGTTCTGCTGACGAAGATACCGCTCAGGATATCGCTGATCGCGCCGCCAGCTCCTACACCAAGGAGTTCCTGTTTAGCCAGAGCAACAATGAGCGCCAACTGCTTCAGATGGTGGACAAAGCTTTGGCGCGCATTCGCGAAGGCAGTTTCGGCGAGTGCATCAACTGCGGCAAGGAAATTAATGCTAAGCGCTTAGAAGCCGTCCCTTGGACCCGGCATTGTATCGAGTGTCAGGAAAAACTCGAACAAGGGCTGCTGGAAGAAACATCCCACTAACTGCGTCTTTGAATTCAACCTCTTGAATTCACGGCAAGGTGCCAGTCTTAGTGATCATTCTCGTCGCTTTGGGTATCGGGGTCGTCGCCGGTCTGCGATCCATGACCGCCCCTGCCGCCGTTGCGTGGGCCGCTCACTTGGGCTGGATGAATCTCACCGCCTCTCCCGTCGCCTTTATGGGGTCGCGGTGGGCTCTGATCGTGTTCACGTTGGCTGCACTTGGCGAATACGTCGCCGACCTTCTACCTGGAACCCCCGCTCGGACCGCCGCTTTTCCATTGATCGTTAGGATTCTTGTCGGCATGCTAACCGGTGGCAGTGTCGCGGTTGCCGGAGGCACTGCCCTGTGGCTCGGTGCCGCGGTGGGGGCGGCCGGAGCGGTGGCCGGCGCCTTCGGCGGTTATAGCCTTCGCGCAGGCTTGGTTCAAAAGTTGCATGTTCCCGATGTCATGATCGCCATCCCCGAAGATGCTTTCGCCATCGGACTCGGTCTTCTCCTGGTATCCCGCTTTTGACGGGCTCATTTTCGTCCTGTTAAACTACAAGTTCGCCATAATTCGTTCTACCCTCCACAGCAGACATCAGAAGGGATCTTCGTGCGCGCAGAGACACGCCATCAACTCAAGCAGGATTCATTCAGCCGCGTTACCATCGGCGCAGCCGAGAAAACCGCTCACTGGAGCGTAGAACATCGGAACACCCTTACCGTCGCGGTAATCGCCGTCGCAGTCATTGCCGCCGTCACAGCCGGTGGATGGTACTACCTGAGCGCTCAGAACGAGAAAGCCAGCCTCGAGATGACCCAGGCGGTCAGAACTTTGCAGGCTCAACTTCGTCCCGCCGGCGCACCCCCTCAACCTGGAGTTCCCAGCTTCACTTCCGCCAAGGAACGTGCCGAAGCGGCCAAAAAGCAATTCCAAACCATCGAGGACAAGTATCCTCACACGCGTTCCGCTGACATGGCTCGCTACTTCCTTGGGGTGACGGCCGCGACCGAGGGAGACAACGCGGGAGCGGAAAGTAATTTTAAGAATGTCGCGTCCACCGGCAACAAGGAAGTTGCTTCCGTGGCTAAGCTCGCGTTAGCAACTCTTTACGGCTCGACCAACCGCACCAAGGATGCCGTCTCTCTTTATCAGGATCTGATCAATAAGCCTACAACTGCGGTGAGCAAGGTAACAGCACAGCTGCAACTCGCTGAGCTATACCAGTCCACCAATCAGCCTCTCGACGCCAAACGCCTTTACGAGCAGATCAAAAAAGAAAATCCCGGCACTGAGGCTGGACAGATGGCCACTCAGAAGCTCGCCGAACTCAAGTAGCTCCTGCCGGGAAACTCGCGCGCAGGCCTCCGTTCCCCGCCATCCAGCTTACTTTCGTAAGCCGAATACCCCCTTTTGTCGTGAGTTGCCCGCCCCTCTCAACGAGAATTGACAGGAATGTATTCCCGTGGTGAGTGAGGGTCATGAAGCCATCTACGCTGCGCTCAGTGTTTTTCGCGCTTCTCCTTTTTCCTACCTGCTTCACAATCTCTTCCGTCTGTCAGCAGCCTGATTCCGGTCCGAGCCTGGGTGAGATGGCACGCAAGCTCCGCAAAGATCCAACCAACGATGTCAAGATGACGGACGCTGACACCAAGAAGCTATTCGATGCGGTCGATCGCGTCTTCGCGTTCGCAGCAGAGGATACGGGCATGCCCAAGCGCGCCACTGTCAAACGCCGATTGGTCAGCAAGGCCGACGTAGAAAAAGACACCACCCGGCAACTGGCAAAGGAAGAATTCGCCAAGAGCTTCGCCCAGGAAGAACTGAGTATGAAGAAGCTTGGCTTCCTGCCGCGTGACTTCAACTTGAAAGAATTTCTTGTCAAGTCTACCGGACAGGGGATCGCTGCCTATTACGACCCTGAAACCAAAAGCATTTCCATGCTGAGCTGGGTACCCCCCGACCAACAAGAGCCAATTCTGGCCCACGAACTGACGCATGCGCTTCAGGATCAAAACTACGACTTGTCCAAGTGGATGAAAGCAGCCCCGAAGCTCGAGGGAACCCAGCCTGCGGGTACCGCGAAAATTAATGGCGATAGCCAGATCGCGCGCAAAGCCGTCGTCGAAGGCCAGGCCATGGTGGTTTATCTCGATTACCTGCTGAAGCCCGCTGGCAGGAGCGTGGAAGATACGCCCGGGCTGATCTATCAGATGGAAGATCCCGCCGTAAAAGCAGTGATTGATTCGCAACTGATGCATGACGCGCCCATGATCCTGCGCGAGATGGGAACCTTCGCCTACAAAGGCGGATTGATCTTTGAAGGCGAACTCCTGCACAAGGGCGGAAAGAAAATGGCCTTTGCCGGGGCGTTCGCCCGGCCCCCTCGCAACTCTCACGAAGTATTGCAGCCAGAGGCCTACCTGCAGAATGAGAAACTGCCTTCCGTCATGGTTCCCGACATGCGGCAAGCGTTGAACGATCAATATGAAGTCTATGACTCAGGCGGAATCGGAGAGTTGGATGTTCGCGCCCTGCTGAAACAGTATGGCGAACGAAAACTGTCAGACGAAGTCTCCTCTGAATGGCGAGGCGGAACCTACATTACGTTCCGAAGAAAAGACAAAGCGGTTGCAGAGTCTTCGCCCAATACCGCAGACTTGGCCCTCGTATATATTTCCCGCTGGAAGACGCAGGCAGTCGCCGATTGGTTTGCACGCTTCTATGCAGACGCAGTGTCGCAGCGCTATCACAATGCAACCGTACAGGTCGCGGCTCCCTGTTCCGGCCCGGATTGTCCCGCATCGACGGTGCAGATTCTCACCGAGGAGGGTCCGGTTATCGTCGAGAGAGGAAAAAATAACACCGTCATCGTCTCCGAGAGCTTCGATTCCACTACTGCCGCCAAGCTCCGTGCCGCGTTGCTCGACGGTGGAACTACCAGTCACGCCATGAACTTACCGCAGGAAGAAATTGGATTCCGTCTTTTGAAAATTCCTGCCTTTGAAGCCTACGCCCGGCAAATCGGCGACCAAGTTCGCGAGGAGTTACGTCGAGAGGTGGGTCGTTAGACGGAATCCCCAAGGCGAACAAGCGACTCTATTTTTCACGCATCAACGAATATCGAAGACTCAAGCTTCGACACGTTGCCTGTATGATTTCGTGAACTTCGTGGGATTCAACAAATTGAAAGCCATAACGGAAAGCACTTCGCTGGCGAACCGTGGCATAGACCTTTACCGGTCCGAACGGCAGTGTGAATTGCAATTCCACGAACTCACCTAAGGGTACTTCGAGCATCAGCATTGCTGAGATGCCCGACTCGCTGATGTCCACCGTGCGCCCCTTCAGTACGCCGCACGCCCTGGAATCGATTCGAATATCCACTTCCAATTTGTAGCGAGGCTGCCGTCGCGCGTCCAGCCGGGCCTGCACCTCGCCAGCGGCCCTAACCTCTTGACCGTCCAAGGATCTGCTCCAATCTGCTTGCGGTTAGAATGACCCGCGACTCTTGCCTCTACCCGACACTGCAAGGACCCGCTGCTCCGCCTCCCAAACTAAAAGAGACAGTTCCCCTATCGGCATGTTGGGCGCAATTCTTGACTTCGACACGGCCACACTCGCCCATTCCACTTTTGCCGCAGGTTGGGTAGGATGATGGTCCGGATAAGATTTATCTCAATAAATTTATCCACCGAACTTTATGGCAGACATCACACTTCGAGTGAATGGCACCGACAAGAAAGTGACTGTGGCTCCTGAGACCCCTTTGCTTTGGGTGTTGCGAGACACGCTTGAGCTTACGGGAACCAAGTTTGGTTGCGGCGCGGGCCTCTGCGGTGCATGCACCGTGCACGTGGAAGGTACGGCGATTCGATCCTGCTCGACTCCCGTTTCCCAGGTCTCCGGGAAAAATGTTGTAACCATTGAAGGTCTCGGCGCCAATGGTCTCCATGTCCTGCAGCAGGCCTGGATTGCCGAAGAGGTTCCCCAGTGCGGCTATTGCCAGACCGGCCAAATTATGACGGCTGCCGCTCTGCTGGCGAAGACCCCGAATCCAACCGATGCGCAAATCACCGAAGCCATGAACGGCAATCTTTGTCGCTGCGGAACCTATGAACGAATTCGCAAGGCAATTCATCGCGCTGCGAGCGGCCCTGTCTCTACCGGAGGCGTGCAATGAGCCCCCTGAATCGGCGCGAATTCGTCGCTGCTGGCGTGGCCGCCGGAGCAGGACTGGTGGTGGGCTTCTATCTGCCGCATGCCACAAATTCAAAACAAGAGCAGTTCTCCCCCAACGCCTATGTGCGGATCACTCCGGAAAATAAAATTACCATCGTCGTGGCGCGCTCGGAGATGGGACAGGGCATTCGCACCGCGTTGCCCATGATCCTGGCCGAGGAATTGGAAGCCGACTGGAAGCAGATTGAAATCGAACAGGCAGGCGCCAGCACCCTGTACGGCGATCAGACTACCGGTGGGAGTGCCAGCGTGCGAACTACATGGGATCCCATGCGCAAGGCCGGAGCGACCGCGCGAGAGATGCTGATTTCCGCCGCGGCGCTGACTTGGGGTGTGCCGCGCTCAAGTTGCACAGCTCAGAATGGCAATATTCTGCATGCCGCCTCGAAACGGCAACTCAGCTACGGCAAGCTCGCTTCCAAGGCCGCCACCCTGCCAGTTCCCACCGAGGTTCCGCTGAAGCAGAGCAAAGACTACAAGATCGTTGGTCAGCGCCTGCCGCGCGTCGATACTCCCTCCAAGGTAAAGGGTGCGGCCGTGTTCGGCATCGACTTCCGCATGCCTGGGATGAAGTACGCAGTCATATCGCGATGTCCAACCATCGGCGGAAAGATGGTGAGCTTCGACGACAAAGAATCGCGTAAAGTTTCCGGCGTCGCTTATGTCGGAAAAATCAGCGATTCCGCCGTGGCCGTTGTAGCCGATAGCGTTTGGGGCGCCATGGAAGGCCGCCGCCTTCTCAGTGTGAATTGGGATGATGGTCCAAACAAAAATTTAAACACCGCGATGGTCATGGAATCGTTGAAACAGGGCGCCGCCAAAAAGGGTGCGAGTCTGTATGCCGTGGGCGACGTATCCAAAATCACCGGCCGCAAGATCTCGGCGGAATATCACCTCCCCTTCATGGCTCATGCGCCGATGGAGCCGGGAAACTGCACCGCGCACTTTCGCGGATCGACCTGCGAATTATGGGCTCCCACCCAGGTGCCGCAAGATTGCCGCGATTCCGTTGCTCAGGCCCTGGGATTGGATCCCGACCAGGTAAAGGTGAATGTCACCTTAATGGGCGGCGGGTTTGGCCGGCGACTGGAACACGATTACGCCGTCGAAGCTGCGCAGGTTTCGAAAGCCGCACAAGTCCCAGTAAAAGTCTTGTGGACGCGCGAAGATGATATGCGCTCTTCCACCTATCGTCCCGCAAGTTTGCATCAGTTGAGCGCGACCCTGGACTCCGCAGGTTACCCGGTCGCATTCACCCATCGCTTGATCGCGCCTTCGATCAGCGGCCAAAAAGGACAGCCCGGACCCAATGGAATCGATCCTGATCTCCCCGACGAAGCCGCGTTTGTTTACGGCGTGCCCAATGTTTCGTTGGAATATGCTCTGACCGAAACCGTGGTGCCGCTGGGCTGGATGCGCTCGGTGTATGCGCTGCAGGTGGCGTTTGCCAATGAAAGTTTTATTGATGAGTTAGCCAGCGCCGCCGGAAAAGATCCTCTCGAATATCGCCTGCACATGCTGGCCGAGAATAAAGATCAGGACATTTCATTCTTCACCACCACCTGGCGCACGGCCCGCATGCGGGGAGTTCTGCAACTCGCCGCCGATCGAGCGGGATGGATCAAACCCCTGCCAGCCGGCACTTTTCGCGGGATCGCGTGCTTTGCCTGTTTTTCTTCTTACGTTGCCGAAGTCGTCGAGATCACCATGGAAAATGAGACGCCGCGTGTCCACCGCGTGGTAGCGGCCGTCGATTGCGGGCAGGTCGTAAATCCGAGCATCCTGGAACAACAGATTCCCGGCGGAGTCATTTACGCGCTCGGCAACGCGCTGCGAGCCCAAATCACCATAGATAAAGGCCGCGTCGTTCAAGGAAACTTCGACGACTACGCGCCCCTGCGGATGGAAGAGGCGCCGGTGGTTGAAGTTTATTCGGTCGCCAGCTCGGAAGCGCCCACTGGCATCGGAGAGCCCTCCGTTCCTCCGCTGGCCCCGGCTTTGTGCAATGCAATTTATGCCGCCACGAAAAAAAGAATTCGGGCACTGCCGATCTTAGGGTGAGGACTGCATGCAGCGTTGGTGGATCCTGAGTTGCATCATCGCCCTGCTCTGCCTGAGTTGCCTGAGCACGCACTTTGCTTCTGCTCAGGCCCCAACAATTCCGGCGCCAACTTCCTCCGTTTCTGCCGCCAAGCTCGCGCACTTACGCCATGGCATCAACGCCAGCGAGTGGTTTGCGCAGGTTTACGACAAGCGCGGATACACGAAGGAACACTTTCAGAACTGGACCACAGCCGACGACATCGCCCTCATGAAGTCCATGGGATTCGATCACGTGCGCCTGAGTGTGAATCCGCAACCGATGATGTCAAACCATCAGCCTGACGATATTTCTCCTGAGAACTTAGGCTATCTCGATGCCGCCGTGAAAATGATTCTCGACCAACAGCTGGCGGTCGTCATGGACCTGCACCCAGAGAGCGATTTCAAGGCTCGCTTGGCGAAGGACGACAATTTTGTCCAGGAGTTCGCGGATTTCTGGCGCGCCCTTGCCCGGCATTACTCCACTTGGGACCCGGACCGCGTGTTCTTCGAAATTCTGAATGAACCGGAATTTTATGATCGCTACCGTTGGTACGGAGTGCAGGCAAAGTTGGCCACGGCCATCCGCGAAGGCGCTCCTCAGCACACAATCATCGCCACAGGCGCGCGCTGGTCAGACGATGACGAACTGGTTTTCCTCGAACCGCTGCGCGATCCCAACGTAATTTACAACTTCCATTTCTATGAACCGCATATTTTCACGCACCAGGGCGCAACTTGGGGAACCTACTACTGGCACTGGGTAAAAGGACTACCCTATCCGTCCTCGCCCGAATCGGCCGCGAAGGTTGCCGAGCTCATGCCAGACGCCGTGGACCGACTCGCGGTCGTTCGTTACGGACAAGATCACTGGGACGCCGCTCGGATCGACTCCGAGATCTCACAAGTTGCCGAATGGGCCCGGCAGCGCGGAGTTCCCGTAGTATGCAATGAGTTTGGAGTCTATCGCCAATACGCCGAGCCACGGGCCCGCGAAGCTTGGATTCACGACGTGCGCACTTCTCTCGAGCGCCACACCATGGGATGGACGATGTGGGATTACTCCGGCAGCTTCGGTGTTGTAATAAAGAAAGACGGTCGCGCTGTCCCGGACGAACTCATGCTGCGCGCACTCGGCCTCAATCGCCCCTCAGGAAAATAAGCTACGCTCGCCGTGCTGGCGGGCATCGGATGCCCAACTTTCAGCTTAAACATTCTGATATTGTTCCCGAACGACTTAACGCTTAAGTCCTGAAACTCGGGAAAACGATTTCGCAGGTCTTCCGCCAGGTCCACTTTCCATCCGGCCTGAAAAATCCACACACTCTGTCCCAGCGTCAGGCGATCGTCACGAAGAAGTTCGTCTTGGGTAAGTTTGTTCCATAACTTGACGAAGCCGTTCGCATCAAACAGCGTTGCAGTTTTGTAGCTCGTGGAAATAACTTTCACGCCATCGCAGGAAAAAACTTCAAAGTCCGCAGAAGAAGTTTCAAACGCGATCGCTTTCTGATGGCATAGATAATGCCCCAGAATCAGTTCGCTCTCGTAATCGGTAAAAACCAGAGCTGGTGGGCCCGCATTCTGCCGCAGAAATTCCGTGGCGTCATTCATGTGGACGAGACTCTGCTCGCTAGGCCGCATGTATGGTTGGTGCTGCCTGCCGAAGGCCACGCACACAATAATCGATGAGGGCTGCGAAGACGACCGCACGATCCCATCGTTTGTGCAGAAGCCGCACACTCGCGATGCTAACGCCCGCCAGCGCCGGTATGAGAAGGATTGCGGAGTGCCGTGTGCCGCCATACGGATAGAAATGCGCGAGACTCGCTCCGCATACTAGGGCGAAGCACAGTGCCAGAAAAAGAGCCAGTTCTCGTTCTGCAGTGAGCGCGGATGCCGCCCGGCTATCCCCCGTTCCGCCGCGCACCAGAAAAATCAGTGCCGCGACAAACAGCAGGCCAGCCACGTCCCCCACCGCAAGTTGACCAAAAACAAACTGGAAGACGCCAAAGCTATGTCCAATCATGAAGAGAATCGGATTGTCGCGCCCCGTCTGAAAGTAAGAATGGCTCAGAAAAAATTCGCTCATCCAGCCTTGCAGCACGGTTCGTAGATTCCCCAGCCCCAAGCTTCGACAGGTGCGACTTGTATAGGAATGCGGCGAGGGCGAGCGCGATCAATTGCCCCACTACCCAAACGCTGACCAGCCCAATTGGCGGCCGCTCTGCGTAAATCTTGAGCATCGCGTAAACACCCAGCGCCGCCGCAAACAGAAAAGCTGAGTAATGAGAGATCATGGCCAGATAAAGGCATACGGAAAATGCCGCCATCCGGCCCAAGGATTTCCTCCCAAACGCATCCTCCATGAAATACAGCGCGCTGGCGGAGAATGCCAGGAGCAGCGCGTATTGCCGGATTTCTGCTGAGAGCAAAACCACTGGCGGAAGCAGCGCTGCGAAAAAGTAGGCCGACAAAACCAGTTAGCTTGCCCGCTACGTTTCTCAGCCACTTATAAAATATCCAACAGAAAACCACACCCGCGATCACCGAAGGAAGCCGCAACCACAAATCGGATGTACCCATCGCCCGCCAGTAGTAAAGAACAAACGTAAGCAGCGGCGGATGAGAAGCCGTCAGGCTCTCTTTGTAGGCTTGGGCAAGCGAAAGCTGATTGGCCAGGCGAAAATGCAAAGCCTCATCGGGATTGAGGAACGTTCCGGACGCCGCCCAAAGCCGCGCCACGAGGCCGACCACTATAACAGCAAATGCCAACAGGTCGGCGTGCGCCCCGAGCCATGATTTCCCCAACCGCTCGACCCTCAGCCTTCGTCGCCGCCGCATTCGCCATGGTTTGAAAGTAAGTGGATTTAAAACGAAAGTGCTTTGAAATGAGAATGTCTGTAAATGAAATCACCTCGAAACAAGGGCAATTTCTGTAGCCATTCTAGCGGCACGGCGCGCTGCCCGGTTCCTTGACACCCCTTTCTCGAACGCATTATTCTTAACTTTGCTCCTTGCGGTACTTGCGCCTTCTTGGCGTGCTTCCGCGGGCTTTGGGTGCGGCATTGGAAGGGCGCGGAGGTTTCCGATGTTCTTCGAAATCAAAGACTTGGAACTTCATCCGATTGAATTTGCGGAGAAGTTTGAGCCCGGCGCCATCGATCTGGGTGCGGATTACCGGCAGATCGCGCCGATCGAGAGCAGCGGTCGCGCGGATCTGGTTGAAGAGCATCACGGCAAGCACAAGATAATCAAGGATATACGCGTTCAGGGCCGGCTTGCGACCACCCTGGAGACGAACTGCGCGCGTTGCCTTGAGCCTCTTACGCAGGATGTGAAGCGCGAGTTTGATCTGCTCTATCGTCCGCAAGGCGCGGACGCCGGGCGGGACGAGATGTCGGTGACCGACGCCGAGGCCGAGATCAGCTATTATGAAGGCGAGGGAATTCTGCTCGACGATGTAGTCCGTGAGCAGATCCTGCTGGCGGTCCCTTTAAAAGTTACGTGCCGCGAAGATTGCAAGGGACTTTGTCCGCATTGCGGCCAGAATCTGAACCAGGAAAAATGTTCGTGCACGGTGCCGCAAGAAGAGCCACGATGGGCGGCGCTTAAGGAAATCCGCGGCAAGCTGGCGCACTAAGAGTCTGAATTAATCAAAAGATTGATTATCGATCGAGGCTGAAGCGCCTCCGCGAGAGGAATTTTAGACCATGCCTAATCCAAAACGACGACATTCTCAAAAGCGCACATCCACGCGGCGGGCGCACGATGCTCTGAAGAGCCACTCACTCTCCGAGTGTCCCAACTGCCACGAAAAAAAGATGCCGCATCGCGCTTGCGCGAAGTGCGGTTACTACAAGGGCCGCGATGTATTGCAAGTCGAAGAAGCCAGCTAACTGCCTGCCAACATGCCTAGCGTGATCGCGCTGGATGCGATGGGTTCGGACCGGGCGCCCAAGCCTGAAATCGAAGGGGCAATTCATGCTGCGCGCAATTATGGCGTGCGCGTGCTGCTCGTCGGTCCGGAAGAAATCATCAAAGCCGAACTCGACCGTCATCCCGTCGGCGGCGCGCCTGCCGATCGAGATCGTCCATGCCAGTGAAGTGATCACCATGGAGGATAAGGCGGTGCAGGCTGTTCGCGCCAAACGCGACTCCTCCATGCGCGTAGGTTTGCGGCTGGTGCGCGAAGGGCGCGCCGATGGCTTTGTTACCGCCGGCAACACCGGCGCCGCCATGGCATCGGCAAAAATGGTGCTGGGTGCGTTGCCCGGCGTCGATCGTCCCGCGCTGGCGGCGGTTTTTCCCACCGCCCCGGGCACCGCAGCAATTCTGCTGGATGTAGGCGCCAATGTGGATTGCAAGCCGCATAATCTCGAACAGTTCGCGGTGATGGGTGAAATTTATTTCCGCTCCATGTTCGGTGGTGCCAGGTTTGCCGACCTCAGGGCCCGCCGTCCTCCTTCGGCGTGCCAAAGGCCCGCGCGTCGGATTGCTTTCCATCGGCGAAGAAGAAACCAAGGGCAACGAACTGACGCGCGAGGCTTTCCAGCTGTTCAAGCGTCTGCCGTTAAATTTTGTCGGCAACGTCGAAGGCCGCGACCTGTTCAACGGCCACGTCGATGTGATCGTGGCCGATGGTTTCGTAGGAAATGTGGCCCTTAAGATTTCCGAAGGCGTGGCAAATCTGGTTCGCACGGTCCTGAAGGAATCTTTAAAAGCGACCATCACCAGCCAGGTTGGCTACATGCTTTCGCGCAGCGCGTTTGCCGATTTCAAAAAGCGCATCGACCATACCGAATACGGTGGCGCGCCGCTCCTGGGAGTGAAGGGCGTCTGCATCATCACTCACGGCTCTTCCAACGCAAATGCCATCAAGAATGCAGTGCGAGTGGCCGCGGAGTTTTCTCAGCGCCACATTAATAACATCCATCGAGCAGGGGTTGGCCGCGCTTCGTCCCGCGCCGGCGGAAGTGGAAGCCGTACCGGCTCACTGAATTTCCCGCAAACCTAAATCATGACCGAACCCACTGAAGATGGAATCCCGCGACTCAAAATCGCGTTCATTTTTCCCGGCCAGGGCTCGCAAGCTGTTGGCATGGGCAAAGAGCTCGTCGAAAAATATCCCATCGCGCGCCAGACCTTTGAAGAAGCCGACGAAGCGCTCGGCTACAAATTGTCGCAAGTCTGCTTCAATGGACCGGAAGACCAGTTGCGCCTCACTGAAATTACCCAGCCTGCCATTCTTACCGTATCCGATCGCCGCGCTGCGAGTGCTCGAGGGCCGCGTGCCCAAACCGAGTTTTGTCGCCGGCCACAGCCTGGGAGAATATTCCGCGCACGTGGCATCCGGCACGATCGACCTTTGCCGACGCCGTGCGCACCGTTCGCAACCGCGGAAAATATATGCAGGAGGCCGTGCCGGTCGGCGTCGGTGCCATGGCGGCAATCCTCGGAATGGAATTGGAGAAAGTTGCCGCGGTTTGCCAGGACGCGGCGCAAGGTGAAGTCTGCTCGCCAGCCAACATCAATTCGCCGGAGCAGATTGTAATTTCCGGAAACACCGCTGCCGTGGAACGAGGCACGAAACTTGCCGACGAACGCGGTGCGAAACGAGCAAAGTGCTGCCCGTCAGCGCGCCATTCCATTGCTCTCTGATGAAGCCCGCGCAAGATCGTCTGCAAGCAGACCTGAACGCTTTGAAGATGCAAAAGCCCGTCTACCCCGTGGTCTGTAATGTGGAGGCAGCTTTCGTCACGCGATGAACTGCGCGCGCGCGAAACCTTGGTCGCGCAGGTAACCGGCGCAGTGAAATGGGAGCAGAGCATGCGTCTGCTCATCGAGAACGGCGTGCAGACAATTGTCGAGATCGGTCCCGGAAAAGTTCTGTGCGGACTGATGCGCCAGATTGACCGCTCTGAGACCTGCTCTCAATGTGGGCGATGAGGCTTCGCTGAGCAAGACGCTGTCGCAGCTAGATTCGGCAGCTCCGATCAGCAGAACTGGCCTAGTGGAATTCCAAGTCGCAAGGCGGCGAGCTGATCGTCTTATCCGATCTTATCCACATATAACTGAGCGTGCTGCGCGCGGCCGTTGACGATCACATCAATTACCACTCCACTTCCTCCGCCCGGGCAATTGCTTTCGCCATAAATGTCATAATTCTTGACGATGCCCCACGGACCGCCCGGCCCCCAGTCTTGCTTGAATTCGTTGAAGGGATACTGTGAGTGATTCTGCGGATGCTGCTTCCAGTCGGGATCGTGATAATAAATTCCGTAGGCGGCTTCGAAGTTTTGCTTTTGCAGAGCGGCAAAGAATTTATTCGCAATCCGTTTTTCCGGCCAGAACCGATTCCACCAGCCCACGCCGGCCAGGATCAGGACAAGAACGATAATGGAAATAATTCGCGTTCTTTTCTTCCGCTCTTTTTCGGGATGGTACTCTTTGGCGTCCAGTAGAGTCATAACTCTCTAGAATAACGGACGCGGTCCGTAAGTCAAAGGTTTCCGGAGGAACGCTGGAGCAGTCCGGGTCATGCTGAGTCACGCGTCTCAAGCGACAGGATTCCCTCGACATTCTCTGCACTACCCAGCGAATGATCTCTACAGCGTTCGCTTGAACAAAGGAATCGCGATCCCCAGCGTAACCGCGGCGAAGATGCCCAGGAATAGCATGTCGCCCCATACCGCCGCCAGTGTAGTTTCCTTCAGCAGCAGACATTTGAAGCCATCCACAGCGTAAGTAAACGGATCGACACTTCGCGATAGCTCGCAGCCACGGCGGAAACGCCTGAATAGGATAAATCGCTCCGCTGGGAAAAAACAGCAGAGTATTCAGAATGCCGAACATGGCTCGCGGCACCAGCGGATCTTCAATCCTCACCATCAGCAAAAACATCATGGTGTTGAAGGCGAGCGAGGTCAGCACGATCATGATCAGAAGCCCGAAAATCGTGGCGGGATTGAAAATTGTGCTCACCCCGGCAATCAGCGAGCCGATCACGCAAATGATTACGCCGGTCATCACCGCTTTGATGGCTCCCGCGAGATTCAGCCCCAACACCAGTTCGAGCTTGGTGATCGGCGTGACCAGGTAGCCCTCATGCACACCTCGCGCCTTGTCATCGATGTAGAGCATGCCGCCGCCAATCATCACCGAGACAAACATCGCCAATGTCAGCGAGCCGGGCAGCAGATATTTCATGTACTCGATGTAGGGATAAAGCTCGACAATCGAAAGCGCGGTCTGCTGCAGGATGCGAGGCTCAACCGTGGGCTGATTCAGCGCGTGATCAGGTCGGTGAGTTCCGATTCCAGCGCAGAACTCATGAAGTTGTCGCTGTTATCGACGACTAACCCGATCTGCGGATGATTCTCCTCATAAACTCGCCGCGAATACTGAGGAGGAATGATCACCGCACCATCGAGCTTGCCGTTGCGAACATCTTCCACCGCTTTTTTTTCGTTGTCGTAATAGACCGGCACGAAGGTGCGAATATTCGCCCGAACGGAATCGAAGGCCTCGCGAATTTTTAAGGCCTGCGTGCCGCCGTCCTGATCGACAATCGCCAGCCGCGCGTCGCGAATTTTTCCGCCGAATGCGTTGCCGAGAATGACCAACTGCACCAGCGGGAAGATCATCGACGCCAGCATCAGCGCCGGCGAGCGGAAGAATTTGCGCATCTCGCGCTCGACAATGGCCATCATTCGATTCATAACTTCGCTCTGCCGTCTCATGGCTGCAACCCCGGCCGCTGCGGCATCACGAAGGCATAGGCCTTCTGGAATTCATCGCGCAACTGTCGGCCGGTGTAATGCACGAATACATCATCCAACGTAGTGTTCTGCACCGAAAGCGATTTCACCGCAACTCCGGCTTCTACGGCCATCTCCACCAGTTCAGTCGTCGTTCGCGAGCCATTGCCGGTCAGAATTCGATACATCCCCGCTCCCTCGTGCTGCACGGAAGTCACTTCGTCCAGCGTATGCAGGCGTTGCTCCCAGTCGTCGGGAGCGATTTTCAAACTGCGCTTCAATCACATTCGATCCCGGCACGCTGGCTTTCAGCGCCATGGGCGTGTCGAGCGCGACCAGTTTGCCATGGTCCACAATCGCGATGCGGTCGCACAGCCGGTCGGCTTCATCCATGTAATGCGTCGTGATCAGGATGGTAAGCCGCCGCTGGCTTTTGATATTGCCCAGCATCTCCCACACCGCCACGCGCGAAACGGGATCGAGTCCGGTCGTCGGCTCATCGAGAAAAAATATCTTAGGATGATGCACCAGCCCGCGCGCGATCTCCAGCCGCCGGCGCATGCCGCCGGAAAGCGTTTTCGTCTGCGCATCACGCCACTTCGTCAAGTCCACCAGTCCGAGCAATTCCTCGATCGAGCGCTTGCGCTCTTTGGCCGGCACGTCATAAAGCTTGGCGTAAATATTCAGATTTTCTTCGACGGTAAGATCCAGATCGCTGGTCAGAGCCTGCGGGATCACGCCAATCGTCCTGCGCGCCGCGTCCGGTTCTTTCGCCACATCGTGGCCGGCGATCAGCGCCTTTCCCGAAGTGATCGGAATCAGCGTGGTCATCATGCGGATCAGTGTCGATTTTCCCGCGCCATTCGGCCCCAGCAAACCAAAAATCTCGCCTTCTTTCACATTGAAGGAGACATCGTCCACCGCCGTGAAGTCGCCGTATTTCTTGACGATGTGCTTGCACCTCAATGGCGTAGGGCGCCATCGCCGCAGATCGCAGAGCTGGCACCGCTCGCATTCGACATTCACGTCCGCCATCATTGCTGCCCCGTTGCCGCAGCGCTCTGAGAATTGTTTTCGCCTTTCATCTGTGCTGGGGAAACCAGCACCTCGGCCGTCATTCCCGGCACGAACGCGCCCTTCGGATTATCCAGCCGAACTTTCAGACACAATGGTCTTAATGTCCCGCTTACGCCGGCTCACATCGCGCTGAGTTGCGAAATCGCCTTCCACTCCTTTGAAAAAAACTTTCCCGCTGGTGATCCGTGCCCCGGGCAAACGCACGCGCATCACGTCGCCATAGCCGATGTGGTCGGCATAGGTTTCCGGAATCGCGGCCCGCACCCAGGTATCGTTGAGATCGACGATGGTCACAATCGGCGCGCCAATGTTGACCACTTCCCCTTGCCGTGCCGCCCGCACCGAAACTGTTCCAGTCACCGGGGCATACACGTTCGTGTATCCCAGCCGCACCGCCGCTTGATTTTTCTGCGCGATAGCATTCTTCAGATCGGCCTCCGTCGATTGCACCGTGCTCTTCGCCGCATTCGCCTGCTGGGTGCGCGCAATCGCCGAATTCAAATCCGCTTGGGCTGCGTTCACCAGTTCCTCTTGCGCCTGCACAGTCGCCTGGGCCGCTTGCAGATTGGTTTCGGCTTGCACCCGGTCTTGCTCGCTCTGAACGCCAGCCTTGGCGAGTTCAATCATCCGGCGGCTATCGCTTTCCGTGCGATCGAGCGTCGCCTTCGCTTGCAGCAACTGCGCTTTCGCAGATGAAAGCTTCGCCCGGGCATTGGCGACATCACTGGAAGTCGAGCCTGAAGTGGATTGTTCCGTGTGCTGCATCTCCGCAACTTTGTTTTGCAAGCTGTGGATCGTGGCGTCCGCCGCGGCTTGCTGCGTCTGCAACTCCGAAGGATCGAGCACCGCAATCAAGTCTCCCGCTTTCACCGGCGTGCCTTCGTCCACCAGCAAGCGCTGGATTCGCCCTTCCACCTGCGCGCTGACAATGACTTGGTTCGAATCAACCGTGCCAATCAGCACCAGGTCTTTGGAATGATCGGAGGAGAAAAAATAATAAACAGCGGAAATCACGAAAATGATTCCGAGCAGAATAAAAAATCGGTTGCGAGCACTCATTTGCGTACTCCTGGCTTTCGAACAGACGCATGCGACCCCTGTTTGCGCCACAAACAGTGCAGCCGAAATGAAATCGAGCACCGCAGCGCGGCGTTCGGAAATCCGTTCCGGCGTCAGTGGATCGAAACGCAGGATCTTCTTCATCACCGGAGCGCTGCTGAAATAAAAAACGATCATGGCCACCATCGACGGCACGAAGTGCGCCGGATCCACTTTGCGAAATTCCCCGTCCTCGATTCCCTTGTGCAACAAATCTCCCACGCGCTTATAAATCGGCTGAAAGTATGTCTTTACCAGTCGTTCGATATGAACCGAATTCCCCTCGCGCGCCCGCATCATCTCGCGCTGCATCAGCCGTGGATAAATCTGGTTCGAAGCAATGAAGTCGAAATACGCTCCCACATAGGCCAGGATTTTTTCGCGCGGTGGCAGATCGCTGTCGAGCACCCGGAAAACGCTTGCCTTCATCCCGGAAAATGCCTCGTCGAGCACTGCGCCATAAAGCGTTTCTTTGTCCTTGAAGTAGTAATAGAGGAGCGCCTTGTTGACCTTGGCTTCCCGTGCGATTGCGTCCGTGCGAGCTCCCGCGATTCCGCTTTCCGCGAATTCCTTGGCTGCGGCGTGCAGGATCGCGGCGCGGCTCTCCTCAGGCTGCCCCCGCGAACCCATCCGCGGCGTAGCGCGATGTCGAAACGCCTGTGCCATACTTAATTAACCAGTTAGTTAGATCAAGTATAGCAGCCATGCTCCGAATTACAAGTGGAAAGATGGGCTAAACGAAAGCTGCAACCATGGAAGCTAGAATGATCGAACGACGAACGGCACCGACGTCCGCGCCGGCTACCTCGCGCCGCCCGCAATCGATGGCACTAACAGGACTTCATCCCCATCTTTGAAGGCATATCCGGCCCGCCCAGAAAGCGTATGTCTTCTTCATTCACATAGATGTTGAGAAAGCGACGCAGTTGTCCGGCCTCGTCCCGCAGGTGCGGCTTTAGTTCGGGAAACTTTTCATCCAGCGCCGAGAACAGTTCTCCCAGATTCGTGGCGGCGCACGCGATCGAGCTTACTCCCGCCGTGTGCCGCCGCAATGCAGTCGGAATTTGCACCGTGATCGCCATGATGTCCTCCGATTAATCCTCTTATGCGCCCACCGTGGCCGCGGTTTCTCTCGCAGCCTCGATCGTATCCAGCGTTTCGTCTCAGATATTTCTCGAACTCGGCCAGCTTCGGAGCGATCGGCCTCTCCATTTCATACACGCCGGCCAGCACATCGGTTGTCTTCAATCCGTTTCCGGTAATGCACAACACCGTCGTCTCTTCCGGCAGGATGCGATCTTGACGATAAAATTTGCCCGCCGTGCCCACGGTGACTCCGCCTGCCGTTTCGGTGAAGATGCCTTCCGTCTCGGCCAGCAGACGGATCGAATCGATCACTTCCGGATCACTCACGTCTTCGCTCCATCCGCCGCTGTGTTTGATGGTCTTAATCGCGTAGTGCCCGTCAGCGGGATTGCCGATGGCGAGCGAGCGCGCAATGGTCGCCGGCTTCTGCGGATCGATCTCCGAGCTGCCGGTTTTTACAGCGGTCGAAATCGGCGAGCACCCGGTCGCTTGCGCTCCAAAGAATTTCACCGGCTTCTCTTCCACCAATCCGAGCTTGCTCAATTCATCGAACGCCTTCTTGATCTTGGTAATCAACGACCCGCCAGCCATCGGAACGACAACGTTGTCCGGCAAGCGCCAGCCCAGTTGCTCGGCGATTTCGAATCCAACCGTCTTCGATCCTTCTGCGTAGTAAGGCCGCAGATTCACATTGACGAAGCCCCAGCGCCGCTCTTCGGCAATCTGCGAGCACAGCCGGTTCACCTGATCGTAGTTCCCCGCGATGCGCACCACATTCGCGCCGAAGACTTGTGTGCCGAGAATCTTTGCCGGTTCGAGATCGGACGGAATAAAAATCCATGCCTTCAATCCCAATCGCGCCGCATGCGCCGCAACGGCATTCGCCAAGTTTCCCGTCGAAGAACACGCGACCGTATCGAACCCGAAAGCCTTTGCCTGCGCCAGCGCGACGGCAACTACGCGGTCCTTGAAACTCAGCGTAGGCAGGCAAACGGCGTCATTTTTAATGTAAAGATTTTGTGCTGCAGCCTTCGGCATCATTCTGGCTTCCTGCCAGCCGAGCGGCGAGAGTCGGAGCATGGAGCAGCGGCGTGAACCCAACCGGCAGCCGCGGCTCAAAGCCCTCGGGCAGCGGCAGCAGCTCCGAATAGCGCCACATGTTTGGCGGACGCTGCGCAATTCGCTCGCGGCTGAAATGCTCCCTGCGCGATCGCGCCCCGGATCGAATCGTAATCGTAGGTGATTTCGAGAGGAGAGAAACACTCGTCGCAGATGGAGCGGGGCTGGTTTCCCCAGCTTCGTCCGCATTCCCGGCAGCGCAGTTCGTATTGAGCCATATGGGCTACTCGCTTTCTGATAGCAGCGAGTAGCTGGGGACGAGCGGCCCGAAAAGCGCCCTAAAATACGAAGGCCTCTTTTTCCAGGAAATGGGAAAAGAGGAATCGGAATGCAAATAAAAATGAAGCTCGCATCCGAATCTCATGTTCCCCGTTTCCGGGCGGGAGTTGGCACCTGGCGGTCGGGATATATGATCCCGATCCGGTTGCCGTGGCGTCACAGGGCTCGTCCCTCAGCCACTCTGCATGAAATTCCGGTTTGCCCCGAAGAGCAAACTTGTCTCCCACAATGCTACACATCGGACCATGGCTCGTCAATAGACATTCGTCGATAGCTCCCAGCAAAAAGTTCGACGCGCGAGTCCTGCGAGGAATAGAGTCGATGAGGCAGTTGAATCAATTCGTAGCCAAGGCCCGAACGTAGCGGTTTCGATCATCGCTTCATACGTCGCCTGAGCTTCCCTACGAAGAGATCTGCTTGCGCTCGGCATCGATCTGAAAGATTTACTCGCCAGGGCGGCGCGATAAATACCCGGCGATTGTAGCGAAACATCTGCGCCGCGCGTTCTGCATCGGGAAGGAATCGAAAGCCCGATCAAGCGCAAGTATCCCAGCACATCCGGCACTCCGCGATCGAAAATTACCGAGGGCCATTAAGGGCAGTGCCACCCGATACGATCGCACTCCCAACTCGAGCATCAGCTCGGCGAAAGCGCGCCCGATCGCCCATGGCAAGGCCATCGCCGCCAATAGCTACCTGATCCTGAATGATCGCCCGGCCAGCCTCTGACATGGTGGAGATATCGCGTTTCGCCAACGCATCAATCACCGTGCTTTTTCCGGAACCCGGCCCGCCGGTGATTATGAACAAGCGATCAGAATCTGTAGTGTCCATTTCTTCCTCTGGCATTCATGAGCGACGCAAGAGCTCACAACATTGATTTTCTCAATCTTAAGTCGTCACACCAAATTCGAGCATGCCAAGTTCGAGAACCGACGATACGTCTCGAATCGCAAGTTGTTCCCGAAGCCTTCTATCGGTACACTCTTCATTCGCCGAGGTGAGCATGGGAAAGCTGGAGATGTTTCTTAGCGGATTTGGAAAAAAGCTTCGCGGTTTCGGATTCTCCATCTTCGCACTGAACTGGTCCTCGGACTTACGTTCGGCTCGCTCTTGGTGGCGCCCCTCCATGGTTCAGCACAGAGTTCGGCACAGAATGATCTGCCCAGCGAAACTCCCGCCACGCTCACGCCCGTCACCACCAGCTTTGACTACATCAAGCGTGACGTGATGATTCCCATGCGCGATGGCGTCAAGCTGCACACCGTCATCGTTCTTCCCAAAGGCGCGAAGAATGCTCCCATGCTGCTCACGCGCACGCCTTACAACGCGACCGCCCAGACCAGTCAAGCCGCCAGCTCGCACCTCGGCCCGATTCTTTACGGCTATGACAATCCAACTGACGTGATCGTGGAAGGCGGCTACATCCGCGTGATTCAGGACGTTCGCGGCAAGTATGGCTCCGAAGGCGATTACGTGATGAACCGCCCGCTGCACGGTCCGCTGAATCCCACGCCCGTCGACCACTCCACCGACACTTATGACACCATCGACTGGCTGGTGAAAAATGTTCCCGAGAGCAACGGCAAGGTCGGCATCCTCGGCATTTCGTACGACGGATTCACTACGCTCATGGCGCTGGTCAATCCGCATCCCGCGCTGAAAGTCGCGGTGCCCATGAATCCCATGGTCGATGGCTGGATGGGCGACGACTGGTTTCACAACGGCGCTTTCCGCGAACAGAACATGCCCTACATCTACGAACAGGAAGCCACTCGCGGGAATGATGAAAAATGGTGGACCGATCATTTCGACGACTATGACGTTTATCATGGATTCCGTTTCCGCGGGAGAACTCGGCCGCCGCCACGGACTCGATCAGGTCGGATTCTGGCGCAAGCTTCTCGAGCATCCCAGCTACGATTCCTGGTGGCAGGAACAGGCCATGGACCGCATTCTTGCGTTCTCAGCCGCTGAAAGTTCCGACCATGCTGGTCGACAGCTTGTGGGATCAGGAAGATATTTACGGCGCTCCTGCCGTTTACAAAGCGCTGAAGGCGAGAGACGCCAACAACGATAAATTATTTCTCGTGCTCGGTCCCTGGCATCACGGCCAGGAGATTGGCGATGGCAGTTCACTCGGAGCAATTAAATTCAATAGCGACACCGGGCTTTATTTCCGCCAGGAAATTCTGCGGCCATTCCTCGATAAGTATCTGAAAGACGGTACGCCCCAAAGAAGAAGTCGCTCCCGTGACCGCTTTTGAAACCGGAACCAATGTTTGGCGACGCTTGCCCACGTGGCCAGCCGGATGCGCCAGCGGCTGCAAGATTCAATCGACGCCGCTCTATCTCGCCGCTGGCCTAAAGGCGAGTCTGTCGGCGCCCAAAAGTGGTGACGCGGCATTCGACGAATATATTTCCGATCCCGCCAAGCCTGTGCCTTTCCGCGCGCGTCCCATTCAACCCGTTGGCTATACGAATGGCATGACCTGGCCGGAATGGCTGGTGGACGATCAGCGCGAAGCCTCTGGGCGTCCCGATGTTCTGGTATTCACTTCCGATGTCTTGAGCACGCCCATGAAGATCAGTGGACAGCCGGTTGCGAATCTCGTCGCCTCGACCAGCGGCACGGATTCCGATTGGGTGGTCAAGTTGATCGACGTCTATCCCGACGAAGTGGCGGGCGATGCTCGAATGGGTGGCTACGAGTTGATGATCTCTGCCGATATTTTTCGCGGGCGCTATCGCGAGAGCCTTGACACAGCCAAGCCCATCGCTGCCGGCCAGCCGCTGCTCTACCGCTTCAACCTGCCCACGGCCGAATCATGTGTTCCTGCCGGGACACCGCATCATGGTGCAGATTCAGTCGAGCTGGTTTCCGCTATACGACCGCAATCCGCAAACTTTCGTGAAGAACATTTTCTGGGCCAAGCCGGACGATTACCGCAAAGCGACGCAGCGCGTATATCACGCGCCCGGTCAGGCAAGCTTTATCGAATTGCCGCTGGTGACAATGCAGTGAACTCACTCGGGGAGATACGATTTGCGGCACGCGGTACGAGAGATCTATCGGCTGTATTGATTTCTTTTCTTATCCTCGTGCCGCTCCAGCCCCAACTGGATCAGCTTATCGATCAAATCCGGATAGTCGAGACCTGACGCCGCCCATAGTTTGGGATACATGCTGATCGACGTGAAACCTGGCATTGTGTTGATCTCGTTTAGGAAAATTTTTCTCGTCAATGGATCCATCAGAAAATCCACGCGCGCCAACCCGGAGCAGTCGACCGCCTGGAAGCATCGCACCGCCAGTTCCTGAACTTTTTTCGTTTCCGTTTTCGTCAGCTTGGCGGGAATGATCAGCTCAGAACCTTCATCGAGATATTTAGCGTTGTAATCATAAAACTCTTTGACCGGAACAATTTCGCCCGGGAACTGACGCTACAGGCTCATCGTTGCCCAGCACCGAACACTCGATCTCTCGCGCTTTGTTTTTCTTTCCGCCAACGCCTTGCTCAATGACGATCTTGCGGTCGAATTTCGCCGCCTCCTCGATCGCCGGGCCAAGTTCTTTGCGGTCGTGCGCCTTGCTGATTCCCACCGACGATCCCAAATTCGCGGGCTTCACAAACACCGGATATCGCAGCTTGCTCTCCACAAACTTATGAACTTTCTTCGCGATCCTTCTCCCATGCGCTGCGCAGGATCGTGACGTGCTTCACGATCGGGATTCCGGCCGCAATGAATAAGGATTTCATAACATCCTTATCCATGCCCGCGGCCGAACCCAGCACGCCCGCGCCTACATAAGCGATGTCAGCCAGTTCGAGCAATCCCTGAATAGTTCCATCTTCCCCAAACGTGCCGTGCAGCACGGGAAAAATTATGTCCACGTCAATCGCGCGATCGCTGGCGCGCCGCGTCAGCGGCGCGTCAGTCTGAAATGGCATTAGCCCGGTTTGTCGATGCACGGGTTCCGGCGGGACAACAACTGATTCGCCCCTTGCGAGCACAGCAGCGGGTTGGGTGAGATCGGGGTCGCCAGCGCGCAGATGGCGCGTCTCAAGTATCAGCTTGCCTTGCAAGAGACTTTCGGCCTCACCGGCGGTCAGCCAGCGGCCTTCCTTGGTAATTCCGATGGGCACAACTTCATATTTATCTTTGTCGATGGCCTGCATGAGTGATGCAGCCGAAAGCAGAGAAACTTCATGCTCTCCGCTGCGCCCGCCGAAAAGAATTCCTACCCGGAGCTTTTTCATAATCCTTCGTTCAGTCTGGACGCGAAATAAGATGCGCGTCAATCGTTCCGCAGACACCTGCAGTTACTTGAGTTTCGACTGTTACTTTCCAAGAAACTCCAGCAGCGCCCGGTTGAATTCCGCTGGCTTTTCGATTTGCGGGACGTGGCCACACTGCTCGAAGACCACCAGTTTCGACCCGACAATACCATCATGAAGCTTTTCGCCCATGGCCAGCGGCAGTAATTCATCTTGCCGTCCCCACGCTACTAAAGTGGGCATGTGCAGGGAGCTAAGCTTCGTATCGTCAAACTGCGGAGTGGCGAACCCGGCGATCGTTCGTTGGATGGTGTACGCATCATTGTTGCGCACATGATCGGTGAAGACTTGCAAGACAGCTTGGTCCGTCACGAGCTTCTTGTCGTAAAAAACTGATTCCAGCACCGCTCGCATGCCCGCTAAGGACGACGCATTCAGGTCGACGGTCACCGGCTTGGTCCAAGGAATGCCAGCGGAATCGACAAGAACTAACTTGTCCACCATGTCAGGGCGCTGCACAGCAAAATCGAGCGCGATCCAGCCTCCCAAGGAGTTCCCCACCAGCGTGGCTTTGGCGATGTTCTGCGCCTGCATGAATCCTTGCAGGAAATCCACGAAAGTTGCGATTTTGTATTCCAGCAGTGGCTTGTCGGAATGGCCAAATCCAATCTGATCGATGGCGTAAACGTGAAACCTGGGAGCAAGCGCAGCCAAGGTCGGCATCCACACTTCCTTGATGGCTCCCAACCCATGCAGCAGAATCACCACCGGACCTTGACCAGCTTCGTAATAGCGAATGTTCTGACTAAAAACGGGAGTCGCTTTTTCCAAAGGAAGAGTCGGCTGACTTTGTGCAATAGCAGCGCTCGGAAGGGTCATCAGCAAAGCTGAGACTAACAATGCCGCAAGCAACACGGAACGGAAATTCATCTTCATCGCTGTCTACCTCGATCAGGAATTTATCAGAGAATCTTTTTTCCGAACGCCGACAGCGCCAACTCTACGGCCAGGTCGGCCGTCTGATTGTGCTCGTCGATGACAGGATTGACTTCGACGATTTCGAAACTCAGCATGCGGCCATGATCGGCAATAATTTCCATAGCCAGATGGGCCTCGCGGTAAGTCGCGCCTCCGCGCACGGGAGTGCCCACGCCCGGCGCATCTTCGGGATCGATCCAGTCCATGTCGAGTGAAATGTGATAGCCTGCCGTGCCGCGCCCAGCCATGCGCAGAGCCTCTTCCATGACCGTACGCATGCCGCGTTCGTCGATATCGCGCATGGTGAAAACACCGATGCCAGCGCGCCTAACATGCTCCTTCTCAACCGCATCAATATCCCGAACGCCGACCAGCACGCAATTTTCTGGCTTCACCTTCGGGCAAAATTCGAAGATATTACACAATTCCGCGGGGCCAAGTCCCATGAGCGCAGCCAGTGGCATCCCGTGCACATTCCCGCTGGGAGAGCTTTCTGGCGTATTGATATCGGTGTGCGCGTCAATCCAGATGAGGCCGATGCGCTGATTCAGTCGGCGATAAAATTCTGCAACGCCCGCTACCGTGCCAGCCGCCATGGAGTGGTCGCCGCCGAGCGACAGAGGAATTTTCCCCGCCTCCAGCGTCTTGACAACCAGCTCAGCATGTTTTGTACAAGTCGCAGTAATCTCTTTCAGATACTTGGCATGTGTGTCGCCTTCTTTTTTCTGCTCGGGAATCGCCACGGCAACATTTCCGCCATCTTCCACTTCGTGCCCCAAAGCTTCCAAGCGGGCCTCGAGTCCAGCGACGCGAACCGCTGAAGGCCCCATATCAACGCCGCGACGGGATTGTCCCAGATCGAGGGGTACACCAATCACGCGAATTTTTTTGGGAGCGATGTTGGTAGTGCTGATGTTTGTCGTCATAGGATTAGGGATGAATCTTGAAAGATTGATTCACCGACTCAATGTTTCAATGTCTCAATTATGGATATAGCCGGTTCAGCATCCGCGGGAACGGAATGGTCTCACGAACGTGCTCCAGGCCGCAGATCCACGCTACTGCCCGCTCAATCCCCATGCCAAAACCACCGTGAGGCACGCTGCCGAATTTCCGCAAATCGAGATACCACTTAAATGCTTCTTCTGGCAAACCGTGCTCATGGATACGCTGCAGCAACAATTCGTGAGAAGCCATACGTTGCGATCCGCCAATAATCTCGCCGTAACCCTCGGGCGCCAGAACGTCCACGCACAAAGCTAATTCCGGTCTCTGCGGATCAGGCTCCATATAGAAGGCCTTCACCTTCGCGGGATATCGATGCACCATCACGGGCTTGTCGAACTGCGCAGAAAGATAGGTCTCGTCAGGCGAACCTAGATCGCCGCCCCATTCGAACTCGGCTTCCAAGCGCTCCTTTGGCGTAACCATCTTGCAGATTCTTTACCGCATCGTCGTAACTGATGCGCGGGAACGGAGCCTCAATTTTTTCCAACTTGGCGATGTCGCGCCCAATCGCCTGGAGGTCCGCGCGCCGTCGCTCAAGACAGCGCTTTACGACGAACGTGATGAGCCCCTCGGCGAGGTTCATGATGTCGTCGAGTTCGCCATAGGCGATTTCTGGTTCGACCATCCAGAATTCCGTCAGGTGACGGCGTGTTTTCGATTTCTCCGCTCGGAATGTGGGGCCGAACGAATACACCTTGCCCAGCGCCATTGCCGTTGCTTCGATGTAAAGCTGGCCGGACTGCGTGAGATAAGCCTGTTCGTCGAAATAATCAACGGGGAAAAGCGTGCTTGTCCCCTCGCAAGCCGCGGGAGTCAGGATAGGCGGATCCGTAAGCGTGAAGCCTCGCTCGTCGAAAAAATCGCGCACAGCTTTCACGATCTCGGCACGTACGCGCAGGATCGAAGCCTGGCGTTGCGACCGCACCCACAAATGGCGGTGCTCCATCAGGAATTCGGTGCCGTGCTCTTTCGGAGTGATCGGATACGGGTCCGACTCCGGTACACGCTGCACCACCTGAACGTTCTCTACATCAAGTTCGTAACCGCCGGGCGCGCGCTTATCGGCGCGGACTTTGCCTTCGACAATCACGCTAGATTCCTGCGTCAGGCTTTTGATCGCCTCGAAATACTTCAGGAGTGACCGCGTTCTTCGGCACAACTCCTTGAATCACGCCCGACCCGTCGCGAAATTGGGGAAACAAAAGCTTCCCGCTCGCGCGCAAGTTATACAGCCAGCCACGCAACGTAACGGACTGACCTTCATGCTTTCCGATCTCAGCGATCGTGCTTACAGGGGAAGACATAGTTTAGAAACCCGTTCAAGTAGAGAACATCTGATAATCGCTGTAAGACAACTGCCTGACGACATTTCCTTTCGACTCTGGTTCTCGGCGATGAAAGCTTTTACTCCGTTTCCAGCTTGTCGAAAGTTTGCTTCAGTTTTTCCAGCGGGTTCACTTTTCGTCCTCCCTCAACTCCAGCAGTAATGGCGGCGTTTGCGGCGCCGAGCGCAACAAGTCCATCGCTTCCTTCCAGTCGATGGTCCCTTCTCCAGGCCACAGGTGAGAATCCTTAACTTTCGCGTTGTCGTGAACGTGAGTGGAGCAAATATTTCCGCGAAGAATCTCGAAAGCTTCGCTCACCTAACCCATGATGTGGGCATGGCCGAAATCGAAGCAGATACCTACATCCTCAAAGTGTGCGCTGCGAATCATCTCCACCAGTTGATCGGGCGTGGACAGTTCATTGGGGATATTCTCCAGCAGGATGCGAACACCCAGAGGCTTGGCGAAGGCCCGCAGGTGCTCGAGCGAGGTCATCGCCGACTCAATTTCTTTTCGCTGGAAATTCGTTGGGTACGCCCAAATGCTGCACCAAAAAGCGAAACGGAATCTGCTCTGCGATTTCCAGTGCTCGCTTCATTTCGTCCATGGCGTCGATCCGGCCCGCGCGGTCGGTGGATGCCAGGTTGATCGGAGGCGCTCCGGTGCGTCCCCACTCATAATCGGCATACAGCGGCGAGTGCACGGAATTCAGGGGCACCCCACTGCCGCGAAACCACTCCGCGATTTCTTTTACATGGGCCTTGCGATTGGCATAATCGAGGTGCTGTCGCGCCGCGAAGATTTCAATGGCCTGCACGCCGCTGCGAGCCAGCCCATCCAGAAGCCCCGGATGCAGCCGCTCCTTCACGTACAGATAGGTTGAAACCGCCTTCAACATGCGTGATCCTTATCAGAATTTATGGATGGTTTTGGATTGTTGATTAAAAGCCGCGCAGTATCGACCTGCGATTATTCAATCAACAATCAAAAATCAATCAATCAACAATGCTTTCTCAGTATCCTACCGCCTTGCCATTTCCCTGTAATCGCTGGCTCCCAGCCGCTCTCCGGTCTTGGGATCGATGGCAATACACTCCGCATCGCTCCAATAAGGAGAAACGTCTCGCCATCGTGCAGCCCGACCTCCACGTTATATCCCATCTTCTGCAGCGCGTTCAGGTGTCCGGCGAAAATGACTGCTCAACGTTCAACATGTCCGGCAGCCATTGATTATGAAAGCGCGGCGCGTCCACTGCTTCCTGGATATTCATTCCATAATCGACCACGCCCATCAGAACGTTGGCCACCGTGGTGATAATTTTCGAACTTCCCGGGGGACCCAGCACCAGAAATAGTTTTTCCATCATGCACAACGATAGTCGGAGTCATCGACGACAGCGGCCGTTTGCCCGGTCCGATGGCGTTCGCCGCGCCCTGAATCAATCCATCGGAATTCGGAACGCCGGGCTTGGCTGAAAAGTCATCCATCTCGTCGTTCATCAGAAACCCAGCCCGTCGGCGGTCACTCGCGATCCGAACCAGTCATTGATGGTTGTCGTCACCGCGACGGCATTCCCGTCTGCATCCACCACCGAATAGTGTGTGGTGTGCTGGGGCTCGTGATTCGCCAGCGGCTGAGGATGGGCCGCCGCATACTGCTCGAGTTCGCTGAAAATGGCGGGGCGCTTCAAATCCTTGCTGGCGCGTGGCTTTCGGGTCGGATCGATCGATTCCCGCCAGGCCGCGCCGTACTTTTTGTCGATCAGTTGCGGCTACCGGAATCTTTGGCAAAATCCGGATCACCCAGAAATTCCGCCCGATCAAAAAATGCCCGCCGGAACGCCTCCGATCGTGAAGTGAATGGACTCCGCCGATCGGTTCCCAAGCTTTGCCAGATCGTATCCTTCCAGAATATTGAGCGACTCAACAGAACCGTTCCCCCAGAAGATGGCGGCGGCGCGCTGATTACTTCATATCCGCGATAAGTCCCGCGAACCGGCTCGCGCTCCTTTACTTCATAATGCGCCAAATCATCTAGCGGTAATCAGCCCGCCGCCTTTTTGCATCGCGGCCGCTAATTCGCGCGCCATCGCGCCGTGATAAAAATCGTTTGGGATTGGCTGCGATTCGTTCCAGCGTCCGGGCCAAGTCCGGCTGGCGAAAAATCTCACCTGGCTGGTAGTACTTTCCATCGCGTTGGAAGATTCGCTCGCGACTCCGCAAACTTGCCTAGATACTCATCGTTCCGCAGATCTTGTGCTTCTGCCCATCGTTCAGCGTATAGCCTTCACGCGCCAGCCGGATTGCCGGAGCAACACCTGCTTAAGCGATAGCTTGCCGAATTTCTGCTCGGCGTAAACCATGCCCGCAACCGATCCCGGCACACCAATCGCCTTATAGCCATACTCGCTCGCGCCCTCGATAACATTTCCCTGCGCGTCAAGATACATATCGCGGGTGGCTGCCGCGGGAGCTTTTTCGCGGTAGTCGAGAAAGTGCGTCTTGCCAGTCGGCCATGCGGATGAGCATGAATCCGCCGCCGCCCAGATTTCCCGCCGGCTGGAAGCACGACGGCTAACGCGAAACCAGTGGCTACGGCTGCATCCACCGCGTTGCCGCCTGCTTGCATGATCTCACTCCGACCCGAGAGGCCAATTCGTGAGACGCTGACCACAATCCCGTGTTGCGCATGGACCGGCTCGTGGAAGCGAGAGCCACCGCGATCCGCAGCAGAGCGCCACGAGCGCCGTGATCAGCAGCCAAATCAATGATTTATGCCGGAATCGCATCAAGATCGAAAGCGTCCAGGAATGGGCGGACTCTTGAGGCTAGCCGAGGGCGCCAAGGGTAGTCAAATCAGGCGATCCGTGTGCGACTGGCGCGCTTGGCAAACGACGCTGGACGTTCGCGAAATCTCAGATTTTCCTGGCGTTTTTCTTCGCGGATTTGAGTCTGGAAGAATTCTTCTTTGCTGCCTTCTTATTGGACACTGCCTTCTTCTTCATGGCTTTTGATGCGATCATTTCGTAAGACTGTCGGAGGAGGTCCCGTAACTCTTCCCAGCGCACCGCATCCAAGCGATCCAGCTTCACCCAGTTGTAGCGCCCTAAATACGGCGAAGGATCGATGTCATCGAGTTCAACCAGTTCGGCGAACTTTTCGGGCGTACATTTAAAAGACAGTCGGAGACTATCCAGGCCGAGCACGGCGAACATTTTGCTATTCACCTTAAAGCAGAGCGCATCTCCCCATTGGAGCTTCTCAGTGGAGCGGGGAACTCGAGACAATACTCGCGAATCGCGTCTACATTCATAATGTCTGAATTCTGAATCGCGGCCCAGCCGAGGCCATCCAACCTTGCTAAGGAGATTGAAATGCAAACTCGCAAACTTGGCAACTCTGATCTGCATATCACGCCCGTCGGCTATGGAGCATGGGCCATCGGGGGTTCCGGTTGGCAATTTGCATGGGGATCACAAGACGACAACGACTCCATCGCCGCCATTCATAGCGCGCTCGAACTAGGGGTCAATTGGATTGATACGGCCGCGGTTTACGGCCTGGGACACTCCGAGGAAGTCGTGGCGCGTGCCCTGAAAGGATGGAGCGGCCCCCGGCCCTATGTTTTTACCAAATGTTCGTTGCGCTGGGATTCCAGCGGCCAGCCTCAGAAGGTTCACAGCGCGGAATCCATTCGCAGCGAAATCGAAGATAGCCTGCGCCGTCTCGGCATGGAGGCAGTCGACCTCTATCAAATTCATTGGCCGCCCGACCCCGACTCGCCCGCGCTCGAAGAAGCATGGTCGACGCTTGCCGATTTGAAGCGGGAAGGAAAAGTGCGCTGGATCGGCGTTTCCAACTTCAACGTCGATCAACTGAAGAGGGCGCAATCAATCGACACGGTCACGTCGCTGCAACCTCCTTATTCTCTTTTGCACCGCGACGTGGAAGACGAAATTCTGCCGTATTGCTTGCGAGAAAACATTGGAGTGATCGTCTATTCTCCGATGGCTTCCGGTCTTCTCACCGGAGCAATGACGCGCGACCGGGCTGCCAACCTTCCGCAAGACGACTGGCGAAGAGGGAATGCAGACTTTACCGAGCCGAATTTGTCCCGGAACCTGAAGTTGGTGGAACGCCTTGGTCAAATTGCCAAACGCCACGGGCGCACGGTCGGCGAAGTTGCGATCGCGTGGACGCTGGATAATCCCGCCGTCACGGGCGCTATCGTTGGAGCGCGCAATGCAAAGCAAGCCGAAGGCGTCATGCGTGCCGGCGACCTGCGGCTCGGTGATAAAGAGCTCGGCGAGATCGAAGATTACTTCGCGCGGATCGCAGCCTAAGCGATTGGGCCATAAAGCGCGGATCTTAATTGTGTTAACGATTGGTCCGACGGTCACGAAACATTCTTGAGCACGGTTACCTTGCTATAAGCGACGCGGAATCCTAGCCGTTCGCAGTTTCGCTGAGAGGCTGAGCCGCCCTGTGTGACCACAACTGCGTAGTCGCAGCCAGCTTCGGCTGCGGCTTTCAAACGGACCCGCAACAGAGCCGTCTGCAGGCCGCGTCCTCGATAGTCGGCGTTCGTCCCAGCTCCGCACATAGCGAGCACGCGGTGCTGGGGAATAACCAGGCCTGCCCCGCACGCCACAGTTTTTCCGTCGATCGCTGCTGCGAACGTCACGGCCCCATCCATCTGATAGAGCGGCGAAAGCAAACCCTGGAAAGCGTCGGGCGCACCATCGGGGAAAAACGCATGTTCGACGATGCCACCTAGTTCTTCCGCCTCTTCCAGGCGTCCGCGCCGTATTTCGCAACCTGCGGGAGGGAAGTCAAAGTCCTCTTTTGGCTCCAGTCGCCGGTAGAGCACATTGTTTAACTCGGCGATGCTGTAGCCGCGTTCCTTGAACATTTCGAACACACTTGGGTCGTGCAGGGGACATAGATCTACTTGGGCCGGGGCGTCGCAGGAACGATAAAACTCTTCCACCTGGTCCAAGTCCTGCGCGGAGAAAGTGCGGTCCAAGCCAACACCTGTGGCCCTTCCAATGGGCGAGCCAAGTCCCGCGAATACCATGTGTCCACCACAAATCTCTTGCTCGACGGCACCGATCTGAGGACGAGTCTTCTGAAACACTCGCGCGTATAGAACCTGGGGCATTTCTTCGCAGGATTCAAATCGACGTGCCAATGCCTTGTCCACGAATTGCATAGAGGATCCTTCCTTGATTAGAACAGCGGGTGAAAGGCAGGAGCGGGAGACGCACCACGGCGTCATTTCGCTCACATTTGCAGCTTTGCGGACCTAGCTAACAACAGTCATAGGCAGGGTTGCAGAATACAGTTTCGGGCAGATTCAGGCAATCCGATTCTTATGGAAGGAGCGAAAGACTCCAGCCACCGTCACACTTGCTCCCGCGCCTCGCCCAAAGCGACGTTTACGTCGATGCGTTTTTTGTTACGGTAGATCGTAACTTTCACCGTATCGCCCGCGCGGTGGTTGTTCATCATTTGAGATAAGTCTTGCTCGTCTTCAACTTTTTGGCCGTCGATGGCCACAATCAGGTCGCCGCCCAGCATGATTGGGATGTTGCCCAGATACGCTCGCTCGGTGCCGCCGCGCAGCCCAGCTTGATCCGCCGAGCCGCCCGGAATTACCTGCACGATCAGCAAACCGTAATCGGCGGGCAGGCCCATCTCATCGGCCAGTTCCGCGCTGATGGGAATGGTGCGCACGCCGAGGGCGGGACGGCGCACACGTCCCAGCGTCATCAGATCGTTCAGCACAGCCTTGGCGGTATTGATTGGAATCGCAAAACCGATGCCAGCGTTCTGGCCCACGCTTGAAAGAATCATTGTATTAATCCCAATCACTTCGCCGTGCCAATTCATGAGCGGTCCGCCTGAGTTGCCCGGGTTGATGGCGGCGTCCGTTTGAATGGCTTCATCAATCGTCGCCCCATTGGGCTCGCGCACTGGCCGAATGGAACTCACGATGCCACGCGTCATCGTCCCCGCTAAGCCAAAGGGATTTCCGATCGCGTAAACCTTCTGCCCGACCTGCAGGTGGCCGGAGTCGCCGAGAACTGCGGGGACGAGATCGGGCGCCTTGATTTGAATCACGGCCAGATCGTGAGCCGGATCCGTACCCACGACCGTCGCCTTAAATTTCTTGCGGTTGTGCAGTGTCACTTCCACTTGGCGCGCGTCGGCGACGACGTGGTAGTTGGTCAGGATGTGACCCTCTTTATCAATGACGAACCCCGATCCTTGGCCTTCCTGGGGTTGTAGTCCATAGAAGAAATCGAAAGTCATTGCCCGGGACGTAACGTTCACCACCGAGGGAATATTCTTCTTGTAGACGTAAATATTATTCTGCTCTTCGCCATCCAGACCATCGTTGCCCGCGGCTTCGGTGATCTCAACCTGTGCGGGATGAGGAATCCAGTCGGTGGGGTGAAGAAAGCTGGGGTGAGCGTTGGAACGCCAGGTCGTGAAATAGAAGAATGCGCCAGCGATCATCAGCGCCAACATTGCAGGTCGTATAAGTTTCATAAAAAACTAGCCTTACCCGGGACGCGGTCGACTTGAAGGATGGGGTTGCGCCCAGATTCAATTCTAAACAATGTTTTGCAGCGAGGCACCAGAGGCGATTCAGCAAGACTTCAAAAGTTCAAGCTTAAGAAACTTAGGAACTAAACAGTCTGCTGGGCAGATGGTGTAGCCAACGGGAATGCCGCGGTGATCAGAGTTCCATGTTCGTTCGATTGGATTTCAAAAGTCCCGCCCAGCTGTTTCACTCTTTCGCGCATGCCTTGAATTCCAACGCCCGCCCGCGGGACCGTCGCATGAGTCCTTCCATTACTTGAACCGGCATTATTTGAACCAGCAGCTTTCGAGCCAGGATACGAGGCCGCCATGCCACGCCCGTCATCCTGAATCTCAAGATTGACTTCTTCTGCCTCGCGAAACACGCGGATACTTGCCTGCTTGCCGCCGGAGTGGCGATGGATGTTGGTGAGACCTTCCTGCACGATGCGGAAAATAGTCATCTCCATATCACTTGGCAAGCGCCCAACGTCCTCTGAAACTTCCAGTCGAACTTCGATCTTGCTGCGCTCCGCAAACCCCTCTACATACCAGCGGAGGGCGGAAGGAAGTCCGGCTTCATCTAGAAGCGGCGGATGAAGCAGATAAGAGACGGTTCGCAGCTCTTTGGATAATTGTTCGATCAGAACCATGCTCTCCCGAATGCCCTTGGCAAAGTCGGGATTCATGGTATGAGCTTGCGTTTCGAGAGGGGCGAGATTCATCTGGACCGCGACCAGGATTTGCCCGGAGCTGTCATGCAGGTCGCGCGCAATGCGCCGGCGCTCCTCGTCCTGGGCTCGCAATAGCCGGCCTGAAAGCTCGCGCACAGTTTCGGCTTGCTCCAAAAGAATTTTGTTCTTCTCCTCAAGTTCCTGCGTTCGTAATTGAACCCGGGCCTCGAGTTTTTCCCGCAATTCTTTTTGTTCCGTGATATCCAAGCCGCTGGCTACGATCATCAGCAGTTTTCCAGAATCGTCGTGCACGGGATTCAGGGTGCGATCGGCGAAGCGGCGAGTTCCGTCAGGTAAGCAGTAATAGCATTCCTCCCGAACCATCTCCCCTCGTGCGGCTCGGGCAACACTTTTCTGCAACTCCGCCACTTCCTCTGGCAAAGGAGCCCACCAGGGCTCCCAGATTTTTTGCCCGAAGACCTCTTCGCGGGTTTGGCCTGCGGCTTCAAGAGCGGCGCGATTGGCGTCGACGATGGTTCCATCCGGCGCAAGCAATACGAGGAAAGAGTAGGTTTGAGCAAAGGCGGCGCGCAGCCGTTCTCCACTCTTCCTCAACTCTTCTTCAATCAGTCTTTGGGAAGCGATGTCGGTATTGGTGCCAAACCAGCGAAGGACTTTGCCGTTTTCGTCTTTCAGCGGGCGGATGCGAGTCAGAAAATGGCGAAAGGTTCCATCCGCGGCACGCAAAGGAAAGACCATCTCGAACGGCTGTCCCGTCTGAATCGATTCTCGCCACTTCTCGAGAACGTTAGGCAGGATGGCGGGGTCGTGCACCGACTGCCAGCCCGAGCCTTCAACCTGCTCCAGCCGGGTACCTGTGTATTCGTACCATCGCTGATTGAACCAGAAGCGGTGCCCGTCGGGCCGCGCCATCCAACATAGTTCGGCGATCGAGTCAGCCAGCACGCGAAACTGCTGTTCCTCGCGCCGGAGAGCTTCTTCCGCTTGTTTTTGCTGGGTGATATCGACGTGAACACCGATCATCTGCAGCGGTTTGCCGTGACCATCGCGAACGATGCGGCCGCGCGATGAAATCCAACGGATCGAGCGGTCCGGTCGAACGGCACGATATTCAAACTGGAATTCATCTTTTGTGCGGTACGTTTCTTGGGCTTCGCTAACCAGCCGCGCCACATCGTCGGGATGAAAAAGTGCTTGCCACTCGTCAGGAGTGATCTCTTCCCCAGCGGGAGTGAAGTCATAGATCGCGGTCATCTGGGAATTCCACTTGCCAGTTTGTTTAACCAGATCCCATTCGAAGAAGGCCGTCCGGCAGGCATTCAAGGCGAGGTCGAGGCGGCTCTCGCTGACACGCTGTGCTTCTTCGGCGGCCTTCCGTTTCGTAATGTCGAATAAAACACTGATATAGGAAGTGGGAACCTCTGGGCTGCCCGGCACTAAATTTGCGGCAAGATGCACCCATAGAATAGTCCCGTCTTTTTTTACATACCGCTTCTCCGTCTCGTAGGTCGGAATTTCCTGATGCCTCTTCTGCTCCATGCCACGCAGGGTTTTGTCGCGATCCTCCGGGTGGGTGATTTCCAGGAACGTCCGTGACTGCAATTCTTCCTGGGTATAGCCGACCATCCGGCAAAAGGTTTCGTTGACTTCCAGAAACTTGCCAGTCTCGGCGTCGGCACGAACGGCACCCACCGCTGCGGATTGGAAAAAGGCTCTAAACCGCTGCTCGCTGTGCAGGCGCGCAAGTTCCCCACGCTTACGATCCGTCACATCCTGAACGGTTCCTCGAAGACCGATCACCACTCCGTTCGAATCCCGCTCCGGCTCACCGGTCGTCACAACCCATCTCATGGTTCCATCGGGGCGAATGATCTCCAAGTCGAGAGAGTAGCTTCGACCCGTCGCTAGCGCCTCATTGACGGCGCTTTGCAACTTGGTCCAACTTCCTTTCGCGTACAGCTCGCCGTGTTCCTTATAGGTAGGCGCAGCCAACTCCGGATTGCGCCCCGCGATCCTGTACATTTCCGGGGACCACTTCATGAAATCTGTTTCTGATATCCACTGCCAGCTGCCGATGCCGGCCAGACGCTGCGCTTCGTTGAGTTCAACCTCTCTTTGCAGCAACGCCTCCAACATGCGCTTCTGTTCGGTGACGTCACGAGCAATTTTTGAAGCTCCGATAATCCTGCCGCGCGAATCTCGAACCGGAGATACGGTAAGAGAAATGTTAAGTCTCTCCCCCGACTTGGTCACGCGAACGGTTTCAAAATGCTCGATGCGCTCGCCATTGCGCAGTCGCCGGATAATCTCCTTTTCTTCGTCCCGCAATTCCGGCGGGATGATCATCGTGATCGGCTGTCCGACCGCTTCTTCGGGAGAAAATCCAAAGATCCTTTGCGCCCCCGCATTCCAGCTCTGGATGATTCCATTCAGATTTTTTGAGACAATCGCATCGTCGGAGGATTCCACGATCGCGGCAAGCCTGTATCGTGCCTCTTCCCCCTCCCGGCGTGCGCTTATATCTTCCGCGACCGAAATAAAATGCTTCAACTCCCCCTTTTCGTTTCGCGCGCCGGAAACCGTCAAATTTACCCAGATGATGGATCCGTCTTTCCGAATGTAGCGTTTCTCCATCGAATAGGTTTCCAGAGCCCCACTCTTCACCTGTTCGCCTTGAGAAACGTCTTCTCCAAGATCCTCCGGATGAGTGATTTCCTGAAAAGTCATCTTTAGCAATTCGTCTTTGCTATATCCGGTAATCTCGGCGAGCTTATCGTTCACGCGCAAAAATCGGCCACTGGGGCTGACCTGGGCAACTCCCAACGGCAGCCAGTTCGAATGTGGACCGGTAAAGCTGTTCGCTCTCGCGCAGAGCCTGCTCCAAGGCCGCGCTCCGCTGCAAGATCTCTTTGGAATCGACAGGAGTGGTTTCGGTCCTGCTCCGACAATTGCCCGTTCAAAAAACGGTTGCCGGCGGCCCACGCATTCCAGAGCGGCCAGCAAGTCGCGGGCAATGGACGATTTCACCACATAACCGCGAGCGCCCGCCTTGAAGGCCTGGCGAACCATCTCCGGAGAATCGTGCTGGCTGAGAATCAATATTTCGGAATCGGGAAGCGCTGCACGAATCAGATGGGTGGCTTCCAGGCCATTTAGACGCGGCATGCTGACATCCATGACGATGACGTCGGGATTTAGCTCCTGGGCTTTCTCTACGGCATCCTGCCCGTCAACCGCCTCGCCGCACACCTCGTAGTTGGAATGGCTCTGGATAAGGGAGCGGACGCCGCGACGGACGACTTCATGGTCATCGACTACCAGCACCCGCATAGTTATTTCCCCGCACATGTCCCCGCCAGGGGGGCGAGACGCAGCTTTTCATAATACGCAGACTCTCACGAACGCCCGAATACAGTGAATCCTGTAAGCGCCTTAAACAAACACCAGGCCCGGGCGATCCGTTCAACCCCGGGATGCAGCCTCGGTGCGCAGCTCTTGCCACACCTCCATGACCCGCTCGCGTGTCCGGTCGAGGGAGCCGGAGTTATCGATCACAAAATCGGCCGCCTTGATCTTTTCCGCTTCGGGCAGTTGTGCAGCCATCCGGCGCTCGACTTCCTTCCGGGCAACGTCGATTGCCAACTTATGCCTCGCCGCAAAGCGAACGACGCGTTGTTCGTCACTACAAGTGACGACGATCAGGCGGTCGAATCTTTTCGCGGCGCCCGCTTCCAGAATCAGCGCGGCTTCCACAATCGCTACAGCATGCGGATCTTGCCGGCCCATCTCTTCCATCCACTCTTCCTGGCTGCGAATTACAGCCGGATGCACGATGCGGTTCAGTTCATCCACGCGGGAGGGTCCTTGAGACGACGTTTGATTCGCGGACGACCCAACTCCCGGACCAAAAGCCGCGTCCGCCAGCTTGGCGCGGTTCACGCTGAGATCGGGATTGAGAATTCCACCGCCGAAGTGGCGCACCACCTGGTTGTAGACCGGCTGCCCGGGCCGCATGAGTTCATGCGCGATCCGATCGGCCTGGACCAGGCAAGCGCCCAATGCAACAAACATCTCGCCGACGACTGATTTGCCCGATGCGATACCGCCAGTAAGCCCGACCTTCAGCATGAAGGTATCTCCGAGATGGAGGACAACAAACGAACACGAAAAGTACGCGAAGAGAGGAAGCTCCAGCGGCTTTTGCCCAGCGCACTCAATGTTCTCGGTGGTGGAATTGCTTTTCAGGCGCGTGATAGCTCCGGCATGCGGCTGCCGCGACGCATCTTGGCGGCTTTTACCGTGTTGTACATGAGCATCGCTATAGTCAGCGGACCAACGCCGCCGGGCACTGGCGTAAGCGCTCCCGCAATCTCAGCTACCTCGGGGTGCACATCGCCAACCAGGGTCGACCCTTTGGTTCGGAAAGTCTCTTCCCGCTTCGCATTGCGAGTCGAGTCGCCAAAAAGGCGTTGGAACTCCGCCGGGTCCGTCACTTTGTTCATGCCAACGTCGATCACCGTGGCTCCGGGCTTCACGAAGTCCCGAGTAATCATTCCCGCGCGACCGATCGCCGCCACGAGAATGTCTCCGCGGCGGCAGACTTCCGGCAGATCCCGCGTTTTCGAATGGCAAACCGTAACGGTGGCGTTGGAATTCAGCAAAAGCATGGCTGCGGGCTTGCCAACGATGTCGCTGCGCCCCACCACCACGGCTTCCTGTCCCGCAATGGGAATCTGGCTGCGCTTCAGAATCTCGATCACTCCTGCCGGCGTACACGGCACCAACCCAGGTCGCTGAGTGGACAGAAATCCCACGTTCACGGGATGGAAGCCGTCCACATCCTTTGCCGGATCGACCGCCATCAAGACCTGTTTGGAGTCCACCTGCGCAGGCAGAGGCAGTTGCACCAGGATGCCGTCAATTTCGTCGCGCCGGTTGAGGTCTTGAATCAGTGCCAGCAATTGACTGGTCGTCGAGACTCTCGGGCGGAGCGTGCTGCTCGCTGTAGATCCCGACTTCCTCGCAAGCCTTCACTTTGCCACGCACATAGATTTCCGAAGCCGGATTATGGCCGACCAGGACGACCGCCAAACCCGGTCGCACTCCAGCGAAAGCCATACCCCTGACTTCCGCAGCCACTTCACTGCGGATATCGTTCGCGATTCTGCTGCCATCAAGGATTCGTGCGGGCATAGGCTCCGGCCTCAATCTTTGGGCTTTGTCTGGAAAAATCTTACACCGGCGCGGGCGTCGAGCGCTGCCGCAGCCGAATAGATTTTCCCTAGTGACAGCCGTGGTTCCCGGGGAAGGCGTAGAATGCTCGGCATGATCGCTAAGGATTTACTGGAGATTCTGGTCTGCCCAGCCTGCAAGCAGCCACTGGAATACCGTCCGAGTCCGGAGACCCTGAAGTGCTCGCAATGCCACCGCGTGTACCCGGTAAAGGACGATATCCCCATCATGCTGGTCGATGAAGCGACAATCGAGAGCGCCTGATTCCGTCTGACTCGCCTGCGTCATGACGCCCGAGCTGGCTACTCGCCGGGGTCCTCGCCCAGCACGAACCTATGAAGCTGTGCGCATTCCCGCCCAGAATGACACTCCGTGTCAGTATTGAGACCTTCTGGGTACCTCGGAGACCTTACCGAAGTGGCCGGTATTCCTCTACCCTTCCTGCAACTTCTTACTTTCAGAGGGGTTTATGAATCCAAACCGGCTTGCCGGACGTATATCAAAGTAACCGGCGATTGCGGCAGCAGAATTGCATGCAACTTCAATAGCTGCCGATGAGTCTAATAAGCAATTGTGGTAGGTAGGTCGGAGTCGGAGGTGATGACGGCCATGTTTGAAAACGCGATGAACATAATGGTGAACAACGATAAAGACAGATTTACGGCGACCGAACTGGCAGCCCTGCGCAGCGATTTGCTGCAGGGCGGCATGATCGATTCCTATGAGGCCGCCGAACTTCTGCAGGTTTTCTTGATGGGCCGGGGCTATGGGGTTTCTCCCAAAGCGGCGCTGGATGCCGCTGGCCGTGTCGAGATGGCGGGGTGCGCCTTGCCGGTGCTGCAACATGAACTTGAGAACCTCGCGATGGTGATGTAAGAATTTGTATCGCGCGCGGGCCGGTGAACCTGCGCGGTATCACAAGAGCGTTTGATAGTTTGCGACTTTGGCATTCTGGGGCGGTTTAATCGAACCAAGATTATCCGAACCAGTTCCACGCAAAGAGAGCCGGGCAAACCAGCCCGGCTTTGTGGCGTCTAGAAGCTTTTCGGGATGGGCGATCCCAGAACCTTCCACGCGGCTGATCGCCCTTTCTTGTCGGAAGAACTGCCCTATTTATTTTTCCTCGCGGCCGCCGCTGCCGCCCTTGCGGCTCTCTCCTGCAGCGACAGCATCACCACCTGCAGCATGTCGTCCTGCGGTGCGGGCTTTCCCGTCCAGATTTCAAATTGCCGGGCAGCCTGGTGGACAAACATTTCAATGCCGGGAATGATCTGCGCTCCTCGTTGCTTGGCCAGCTGCAGCAGCCGGGTTTCGAATGGATCGTAGATCATGTCGAAAACATAGCGCGCGTTGATTTCTTTTTCCTGCAGCGGAGTTTCGCGGCTATTGCCCATCCCGACCGGCGTGGCGTTGATGATCACGTCAAAGGAATATTTCTTCAGGTCGGCGCGTTTCACCGAGCGTGCGTGGGCTCGGCGCGCAAGCTTCTGCGCGGCGGCGGCGCTGCGATTCAGGATGAACACTTCTGCGCCGCGTTCTTTCAACCCAAATACGGCGGCGCGAGCCGCGCCACCTGCGCCGAGTACCAGGATTTTCGCGTCCTGCAGCGTGCTGAGGCGACGTTCTAGCGGGCGTACGACTCCGGAGGTATCCGTATTGAAGCCGTAGAGCTTACCATCCTGGGCGCGGACCACAGTGTTGCATGCGCCGATCTTGGTGGTATGCGTAGTCGGTGTTGTCGAGATAAGGAAGGATCGCTTCCTTATATGGCATGGTGATGCTGAGGCCGTGGATGGGAATCTCCCGCACGCAGGTCAGCAGGTCCTTGAGAGTCTTGGCGTGCAGCGCGAGATAGACGGCGTTCACATTCTCTCGCCGGAAGGCCGCATTCATGATAGCCGGAGAAAGCGAGTGGGCAACGGGATCCCCGGCAACGCCGTAGACGCGAGTGGCTGCATCCACCTGCTCAATGCGGTAGACGCTGCGCAATTCCTGCGCTGTGACTTGTCCAGGCGCCGTTTCTTCTCCGGGACTGACGGCGGCAAAGGTAAACACGCTGCCGGCGCGCACTCCGAGCACGCGGCTGATGATGCCTTGCTCTCCCATGCAAACGCCAACAATGGAATGGTTGTCGCTCTCCCGGCCCAGAAACTGGATCATGGAAACATTGTCGGCGAGCGTAGTGGCGGTGCTGACGACTTTGTAAAAGTCAGCCGGGAAGTTGCGCATCTTTTCCAGCGTCTCGTCGAGCTTCTTGGTGCCGCGGAAGTCGTGAAAGGAAAGAATCAGCGCGGCGCGCGTCCGAAGCTTCTGCAATTGCTCCGGCTTGCACTTCTCGCGCGGTCTGGAGTTCGACGTCGACCAGCTGGCACCCCGCGGCCCCAGCCTTTGCCAAGAATATCCAGCTGGGACGCGATCGATCCCCGGAATTTGCCTCCACTCGCCACCCGGCGGCAGGTAGCTATCACCGAAATGCCAGAATGGGTTTCCAGGAAATGCTTGATCTTCGGAAGCGCCAAGGCAGGCTTGGGAAGATGGTCTAACCTTAACTCCAGGAAGGGGTTATCGCGAGTCAGACCCTCAGCTTTTTCAATAGTTCAGTAGGGTCGGAGGCCGCGATAGCGACGCAAACTCGTGGCAGCCGCAACGGCAGCAGACGAGGCGGATAACTTTTAGGAGCAGAAATCATCTTGAATCAATAGCTTCGGTTTGAAACAATAGGTTCGGCGCGAATCTTACAGGGGTCGAATTCCAGATGCAACAGGGAGTGAAAATTACCCCGAAAAACTGTTTTCACATCGCGTCTGACACCCTCGTAACCTTGACCCCCTCTTACCCCCTTGTTACCTTCCACTTGAAGCAATGATTCCATGGCATTTGACTGGGGATAGGACCAAGGGCCGTCCTTTCCGGAGGTAACATGAAGAAAATAGGATACTTAGTATTATTGGCCGCCACTGCCGCTTGGGCTCAATCGCTGGACATCGCAGGCGATGTCCGAGCATCACGCCGTAGGGGACGATTCCCACGACGCCCAGCTTCCCGATACAGCGGGTGCAGATGCCCACTTATGCGGATGTTTACTGCGCTGGTTTCATCAACCGCCAGACTCTTCCCGATGCCAATTTCATTGCTGGCGGCCTGCGATACTCCAAAAACCACCAAATTCGTCAAGGGCGACATCGTCTATTTGAAGGGCACTGGCTACACCGCTGGCGCACAGTACGAGATTATCCGCGCGTTGCACGATATGGACGAATACGAGATGTTTCCCGGCCAGAGCAAGCTCATGAAGGAGACGGGGCAGCCTTACGCAGAGGTAGGCCGAGTGCGCATCATCGATACCCGCAGCAAAACTGCCATTGCGCACGTCGAATACGCTTGTGACCCCATTAAGCCCGGAGACACCGCCATTCCTTTCGCCGAGAAGACCATGGTGGCATTTCATCCGCCGGTGCGGTTTGACCGCTTCCTGCCATCCGGCAGCAAAGTGTCCGGACGCATCGTGATGGCGCGGGACTTCGACTCCGTATTGGGAACGGGCCAGAAGATTTACATCAATGTCGGAGCGAACCAAGGTGTGAAAATCGGCGACTATTTCCGCGCCACTCGCAGCTACGAAGCCGACCTGCGCGACCCTGTCGATTCGCTTTCTTTCAAGGCCGCTATCAGCGAAGACACGCAAAAGAAACAGCCCTCGTTGGATCCGAACCAGTTCACAAAAGGGAACGGTCCGGTGATTCATGTTCGCGATCTGCCTCGCCGGGCCGTGGGCGAGATCGTGGTCATTGGAGCCACTCCCACTACTGCTACTGGAATGATCGTGTTCGCCATGGAAGATGTTCATGCCGGCGACAACGTGGAACTCGACGAACAAGCGAGGATGCAATAGGATCACAACCGCAACCAGCTTTAAACGGGGACGGGTAACCGTTCCCGTTTTTTTTGCGTGGGAAACTTTGGCCGCGGCCCCTGCATTCCCGTCACTCGTCCATGTCAGAATAACGCCATGCCCGCTTTGCCGCTTCCACCGGTCCCCAAATTTATGTACGGCACCGCTTGGAAAGAAGATCGCACCGCTGCTCTCGTAGAATTGGCTCTGCAGGCTGGATTCCGAGCCATCGATACCGCCAACCAGCGTCGGCATTACTTCGAAGAAGGAGTGGGGCAAGGACTAGCTGCCGCCTACCGAGTCGGAATAGTCACCCGCGACGAGCTCTTTCTCCAGACCAAATTCACCTATCAACGCGGCCAGGATCATCGTCTGCCTTACGATCCTGCGGCCAGCCTTTCGGTGCAAGTCGCCCAATCGCTCGCGAGTTCTCTCGAACATCTTGGAACCCATCGCGTCGATAGTTACGTGCTGCATGGACCTGCGTCCCTGGAAGACTGGACCGATGATGACTATGAAGTCTGGGAGGCGATGGTAAGGGAGCGCAATGCAGGCCGCACGCGCCTGCTGGGGGTAAGCAATATTGCTCTATCACAACTTCAGCAGATGATTGCCTTCCATTCGGAAATTCCTGCGTTCGTCCAGAACCGCTGCTATGCTCGCCTCGGGTGGGACCGCGAGGTCCGGGAATGTTGCCGAAACCACGATATCGTCTACCAGGGATTCTCGCTGCTGACCGCAAATAAAGACGTGCTTCGCAATCCCGTAGTTATCGATCTTGCCGCCCAACAGAATGCCACTCCCGCTCAAGTAATCTTTGCATTCGCTCGCGCCGTAGGAATGCTGCCCCTCACCGGCACTTCTAGTGCTGAACATATGAGGGAGGATCTTTCCAGTCTCAACTTGACTCTTTCCCCCGATGCCGTGCGAGCGATCGAAGCGATCGCGGGCTAAGCAGACAAATAGGCCTCGGATCTATTTCAATCCCGTCACTACAAACGCTTGTGACAACGTAACCCCATAACCGTATGCATAGGAATTTCCGTCGCTTGCAACAGTGATCCCGCCAGGGCTGCGAATTCCCGCCGCAACGGACCCGTAAGTCTTCCACAGGTCTATTTTCCCGGTCTCGGTATTCACTCTGTAGACTTTCCCTTCTCTTGCAAGCGCTCGGCTGGAGTATGCATACAACGATCCCCCGTCCGCGGACCAACCTACAACGTGGTAGCTTGCGTCGAAGCCGGTAATTTGGCGAAACGAGTTGTTTTCTAGTGACCAGATCCCCCATTTCCCGTCTGGGTTCAACACCGCCGCGCTTCGACCATCTGGTGATAAATGAGTACCCGCCATACCGTCTGGAGTAATGGGCTTGGCGTCGCCGCTACTTAGATCGATGACATAGTCGCGTTCGCCGTGACCGGCTTCAATGCCGCTGGCCAGCAGCCGCTTGCCGTCCGGGAACCATCTAACCATGTCGTAGTTAACCGTATCGTGTGTAATCTGCATGGCCTCGCCGGCACCCGTCGGAACGAGATTTAAGGGTCCTCCCTTCGGAGGCTTCGTGATCGCCCACTTCCCATCCGGTGAAAGAGACAGCGCATCTCCTTCGCCGATACGCGAGGGCGGAGATCCGTCGGTATCGCGCAGAAACACGGTATAGTTCGGCCCGCCACCATCGCCCGCCTCAGTAAACAAAATCTTGTGGCCATCGTGACTGATGTCGCTCAGGAGAGACCAGCCAAACCATCCCAGTTCCCGTTCTTCTTTACCGCCCGGCGCCATGCCGCGAATGCTTACACGATTCTGATGTGTGATCGCCAAGGCGGTCCCATTCCGAATGTCTTCCAGCCACATGCCTCCCGGCACATTTGTAATGGACCTGAGTTTGCCCGAAAGACTGACGGCACGCGGTTCGTCGCCGCTACCGGTGTTGGTTGAGGCAAACCACACCTCATCGCCAGCGGGAGACCACACCACCCCTTGCACCGATTCCCATCCCGAAGAAAGCTTCTTTTCCGTTCCCTTGCCATCCGAACTGATGACTGCGACCGAGCCCTCATCATCGCCGCCATTGTTTTCATGATCGGCGAATGCTACCCACTTCCCGTCCGGGGAAATTTTAGGATGGCTGATCCATGTGATGCTATCGACAAGAACCTTGCCCACGGGGTACTCCAGGCGCCAGTGGCTCTTCTCCGGAATATATCGGACGAGCGCCATACTCTCGCCGTCGGCGGCCCAATCGGCATCCTGCACGTTGTCCAAAACTTCCCGCGGCGTACCTCCACTCAGGGGAACCCGAGCCAGTGTTCCAAGCCTCGCATAACCCGGCAAGACCACTGTCCTCAGCCGAACCGCCAACTCTCCGCTCTTCGAGATTGCCAGAAGCTCCGCATCTTTCAATCCCAACTCGCGCGAGCCTGGATCGTCGATTCGCGCCAGATACAACTGGCTTTCGTCTCCATCCCATTGAGCGCTGTAAACGATGCTGCCATCGGGCGTGAAACGCGCATGCCCTATGGAGCCCGTGCGAAAAGTGATCTGCTTGTACTCCGCCAACGCCGCACCGCTGCCTCTTCCCAGCCACCAGCCAATCCCGAGCATCAGCAGCGCAACTGCAAACCCTCCCGCGAGCGCGGCGAACATCTTGCTTTGCGGCCGGGCGCTCTCCACCGTCGCTAATCTCGTGCTGGTTCCCGAAACCCCAGTGAGATGTTCCAGATCGAATGCAATGTCGCTGGCGGAATGGAAGCGTTGTTCCGGATTTTTCTCCAGGCAGTGCTGCACGATTCGCTCCAGCGCCGGAGAAACATTCCGGTTTGTTTCGGTCAGGTCTGCCGGATCTTCCTTCAGAATCGCGCTCATGGTATCCGCCGCCGTTTCGCGATGAAAGGCGCGCTTGCCGGAAATCATTTCGTACAGAATTGCCCCAAAACTGAATATGTCCGAACGCGCGTCCACGGCAATGCCGCGCACCTGCTCGGGAGACATGTAACCCGCCGTGCCCATCACCACGCCGGCTTCGGTGGCATGCGTCATCGTAGGCAAAGAAGTGGCGCCCGCACCTTCTTTGCTCAGATCAGCCTGAGTCAGTTTGGCCAAACCGAAATCAAGAATCTTGACTCGCCCATCTTTGGTGAGAAACAAATTCTCCGGCTTCAGATCGCGATGGATGATTCCCTTGGCATGAGCCGCTGCCAAACCGTGTGCGATTTGCAGGGCGTAGTCCAGAGTCTTACGGACAGCAATCGGCCCGCTACGTAGCCTCTCCCGCAGCGTTTCGCCTTCGAGCAGTTCGGAGACGACGTAAGGCGAGCCTTCATTGGTTCCAATATCGAAAACCGCAAGAATGTTGGGATGATTCAGGGCAGCGGTGGCCAGCGCCTCCTGCTCAAAACGGCGCAAGCGGTCGGCATCCAAAGAAAGCGCTTGCGGCAAGACTTTGATCGCCACATCCCGCTTTAGACGCGAGTCGCGGGCGCGATACACCTCGCCCATCCCTCCTGCGCCTAGCAGGCTGACAATTTCATACGGCCCAAGTTTTGTGCCAGAGTTCAGGTTCATCGGTGACGCGGATTATATCCCACAGAAGTTGCGCCGACTATTTCGAGCGATCCAGTAACGCGAGGGCTTCATGGGTGGTGATAAATCTTGCTCCGAGTGCTTTCAGTTCCGCGATGGTGCGTTCGCCATCCTCGGCCTTCAATGTTTCGATCGCATCTTGCACCACCGAAACACGGTAGCCACGATCCAGTAATCCTTTAGCCGCAAAGCGAACGCAATATTCCGTCACCACTCCAAAGACGACGAATTCAACGTCTTCCCCAAATTGCTTTAGAATTTTCTCCACATGACGGCTTTGAAAGATGTCGAGCGTCTGCTTCTCCAGAAGGATCTGCTGATACTTTGAAAGATCTCGCGGGATCGAGGTGTTCTTTTCGTTGGGAACGGTGACAACCTTGTCAGTGAGCGCCTCCGGGACGAATTCCGAACCTGCTGTGCCTTTGACGCAGTGAGGCGGAAACGTCTGGAACTCAGGATCATCCTTTACGTGATAGCACCCGTGCGACACGAGAAAAACACGCCCCTGCCGCGCCGCGTCGGTTAACCGTCGAATGTTCGGCAGCAAGCGTTCGGCACCGGGCACATAAAGTTTGCCGCCGGGCAACATGAAATCTGCCTGTGTATCCACTTCCCAGAAAACCACGTTGCGCAGCATCCGTCCTCCGCTTCGGTCCAGAATAAAGCTTACCGCATTGTGCGTGCTTACCTGTGCTACCCCACGCCCTCTGTGGTAAAAGACCTTGACGCATACCGGAACAGAAATCAGTTGTGATGAATAGAAAAGAGAACGGAACATGCTTTCCAGTGAGCCCGCAACCACAAAATCGAAACTAGTCATCCGTAACATTGGTCTACTGCTCAGCGGAGATCTCTCGAAGCCCATCCTCGATGCCGACACGGTGCTCGCCGTTGACGGCAAGATCACCGCCGTCGGCAAACAGAAAGACATCGACTCCGAAGGCGCAACCCTGATCATCGACGCTCAAGGCACCACTCTCGCGCCCGGCCTGATCGATAGCCACGTCCATCCTGTCGCTGGCGATTGGACTCCGCGCCAGAATCAGATCGGATGGATCGACAGCTACTTGCACGGCGGCGTCACGACCATGATTTCCGCTGGCGAAGTACACACTCCCGGCCGCCCGAAGGATGTCATCGGCCTGAAGGCGATGGCAATCTTTGCTCAGCGCGCCTTCTCAGCCTTTCGTCCCGGGGGCGTCAGGATTCATGCAGGAGCTCCGGTGATCGAGCACGGCATGGTCGAAGAAGACTTCAGGGACCTCGCCACCGCCGGCGTCACGTTGCTCGGCGAGGTCGGCCTGGGCAGCGTAAAAGATGGAACCACCGCACGCCAGATGGTTGCGTGGGCGCGGAAGTACGGCATTCAAAGCACGATTCACACTGGCGGGCCTTCGATTCCAGGTTCCAGTCTGATCGATAAAGATATTGTGCTCGCCGCCGACGCCGATGTTATCGGCCACATCAACGGCGGACATACTGCCCTTCCGGATGACCAGATCGTTACGCTCTGCGAAGAGTCCCCGCGTGCACTGGAGATTGTTCACAACGGCAACGAAAAAGCTGCACTGCTCACGCTGCGAACGGCGCGCGAACTGAACAAACTCGATCGCATCATCCTTGGCACTGATTCTCCCGCCGGTAGCGGCGTGCAACCGCTTGGCATCCTCCGCATGATTTCTCTGCTTTCCTCTCTCGGGGATGTGCCGGCAGAGTTGGCTGTCTGCTTTGCCACCGGCAACACCGCAAGAATTCGCAACCTGGATTGCGGGCTGATCGAGTCCGGCCGTGACGCCACCTTTGTGATGATCGACAAGGCGCAGCACTCACCGGGAAAAACTGTGCTGGAAAGTATTCACCGAGGAGACTTGCCCGGTATTGGGATGGTGATCATCGACGGCATGGTGAGCGCGCAAAGAAGCCGCAACACGCCGCCCTCAACCACCGTGCCGCAGATCGTGAAGCAGTAACGAATGCGCACCCGTAACAGGGAATCCGCGCTGGCACTATTTTCTATTTACGAGCTATCTCATCATGTTGGTTGGGAATCGTTCGCTCAAACGCATGGAGAGAAATCGCGAGGTTGGAGAAGACCGTCGCAGATGCTGGCGGCAGATGGTGCATGCGCCAGCTTTCGCCAGTTTCGATGGCGTCACCGGCGGCATGATTCTGGATCTGAGCGAAGACGGCTTGTCGATGCAAACCGGCTACAGCGACGGAACGGCACTGGAGCGTGAGCACCGCGTCAGCGTGAAACTTAATCTCTCCGATCCGCAGGCTTGTTTCGAAACCACCGGGTATATCGCGTGGGCCGATGCCTTAGGGCGTGCGGGAGTGCGTTTTTCCGATTTGCCTGAAGAAGGGCGCCAGCGTTTGCACGAGTGGCTCACACTAAATGCGGGAACACCCAGCCAGATTGCGCCCAAGGTTGTGTTGGGCAGAATGCCTTGGCCAGCCGGTGGAAAGCCCGCGGGAGGTGCAACCATGGCCGTCAGTCTGGAGGCTGGGACAGGTACGCGAGGCCATGCGGAGTCCACTGCGTCAGCCACCGTGCAATACGAATTCAGTTCGCTGGGTACGGACCTGACGGCGGCGCTGCGTTTGATTGGAGAGCGTGCGCGATCGTTGACGCGAGGTTCGAGTGCGGCGATAGCGCTTGTCCATAAAGATGCGGTAGTGTGCCGCGCCAGCGTGGGAGATAGCGCGCCCTCCCTGGGGACCAAACTGGATCTGAACTCCGGACTTTCGGGCGAATGCTTTCGCGCGGGCAAAACTCTGCGCTGCGACGACGCAGAGACCGATCCGCGGGTAAATCTGGAGAGTTGCCGAAAGCTGGGCGTTCGATCGATCCTCGCCGCTCCCGTTCGCTACGAGCGCGATACCCTGGGATTAATTATGGTCTTTGCGAGAGATCCTTTTAATTTCGACGAAGGCGACGTCGCGGTGGTGGAGAGCCTCGCGCACATAGTAATCGTGAGCATGCGGAAGGCGGAAATCGAAAGAGGCACCTAAGGTTCGTGAAGGAAACGTTCGGCGAAAATGAAGGCCATGTTCTGAATGAGCGTGGCCTCATTCTTTTGTTATGCTGCGACCTGCTGTTGATAGGCGGGGATGAAGGACTGAGCGACAAAGGTCTCAAACGGCGTGGGCGTTGTAGTGCGCGGGCTGCGCGGTTCGAGGGCACGCATATATCCTGAGTTGAGCGCAGCTGCCATCTCCAGAATGAGGTCGGCCAAATTGGCGGACATTCCCATCTGAACCATAGCAGCGCGGATTTGATCGTTGGGTGCGTGAACATATCCCAGCTTCGGTTTTCCGATGGCCTGACCGATTATGCTGGCCGCCTCGGTGTAGTCGAGGTCACGCTGGCCGTGCAACTCCTGGGTCTGCTTACCTCGAAACGCGAGTTCCGTAAGAGCGTCTGCAGCCGCGGCTCCGATGTCGCGAGCGGCAATCATGGGAAGTTTGAGATCGGGCCGAATTGGACCGACAGCCGACCCCATCATGCGAATCGGGCTGGCTTGCGCCAACGAATTCTCCATAAAATATCCTGGGCGTAGATGAAGAACGTTGGCCGAGTCGAGCTGGTTTAGTTTTTCCTCGAACTCGTGAAGACCAACGACGGGGCCGGTGTCGGACGGTTTGTCGGCTCCAATGCTGCTGAGCGAAACGATATTCTTTACTCTGGCACTTCGAACTGCGCCCACAATGGCATCGCTGGCGCGCCTCTGGAATGCGCGGAAATCGGTGCTTGTTAGGTCGGGGGGAATCAAGACGTAGGCAGACTCAGCTTGCTGGAAGGCCTTCGTCAACGCGGAAGCATCCGTGATATCGGCGACAAAAATCTCCGCACCTTGAGCAGCGAGAGGTTGCAGGTGAGTCGCATTTCTTCCGACCACGCGCACTTTCTTACCACGCGAGAGCAGAGTTTTTGCGACGATGTGGCCGGTGTTACCGCTTGCTCCTAAAACGACATACATAAGGGAACCTCCATTCCTAGGTTGGATGCGGCAATGCAGATTTGGACTCCCACTCAGAAGGGCCGGACGAAAAGGTGGCGAAAGGAGGGTACCTCAACGCGCCCTCAAGCTTAATTCCAATCACGAATAAGAATTCAGGCGCCGGCAATCTTTAAGATGACCGGCGCCTTGTGCTTATTGGGCGGGGGCTCCGACTGGAGCGACTGTTTTTACTTCGGCGTTCACTTCGGGAGTCGTAAGGGGACTGAACTTCACCGTGGCCAGAATTTTTTCCAAGCGTTGGAAGACCCCGTCACGGTCCACTTGCTTCATCACGGAATCGGATGTGTTAGGCGTGGAGGTTGCAACCTTCAAAGCAAATTCGTAGCAAGCTCCATTCTGAAAAACGTGGAAATACTTGGCCGTTTCTTCACGCGGCCCATTCGTTGTCTGGCCGCCGATACTCGTTTCGCTGGATTGCAGTTCCATGTCGCCGATCATCAACTTGGAGATCGGTGGCGTAGCAAGCTGCGCAGTAGCTTGAACCGTGGGATCCGCGGGAGATCCCTGGTTCGGCTGCGGCACCGAGAATTCGCCACACTGATCTGCACTGACCGTCTTGTTCACGCTCACGTCAAAAAACGCCGACGCAAAATCAGAGTTGGGATACGTTGATTTGGGAATCGCGATAGCTGCGACTGTCTCTCCTCCGGGCTGGACGAAATCCATCGGGATGAGACTTGGGGAAACGAGTTCGCTGGCAGCTTCGCCAGTCTTGAGCGCGTACTTGCGTGGATATTGGAAAGAAACGCCGGAAGCTTTGTCGGTGTAGGTTGATGTTGCCGGAGCTTTGTGAACAATTTTTTTATGCACAGACTTAGCCTCGGGCTGCGGCGCTGGTATGGCTGGCGGCGTGGCAACGGCCGTGATCGGCGGCATTGGTTGAAACTGGGTCTCGGGCGTAGCTATCGGCTTTGATTTATCGCTGGAACATCCGACCGTGAGTGAACAAGCAACTAGAAGCGCGGCGAAGATTAGGGGACTGGTTGCGTCGAAAGTATTGTTGGCGGAATTTGCTTTGCCCCACGCAACAGACTTCAGGTTGGATGGGGTGTGAAACATGTTGATACGGTTCATGGTTGGTCACCTCCTGCTGCTGAGCAGCGCTTAGGAGAAGTGCAGGAAATGGGCCATCGGGTTAGACGTTGATTTTGCGGGGGTTAGGATTACGTCTTCTTTCGAAGGCCGTGGTGAAGCAAACACTGTGTGGGAAGCAGGACACGGAGCAACGAAATCGTCCCAGGGCCTACATCGATCTATCAACCTCTTACGCGGAGGCGATGCGGCGAATTAAATCGTCCTGCTGTTGCTTGCTTTCGGCGCCGATGGTGAAAGCGTCGAGAACGCCGAGCGACAAGGCGTACTTGATGGCCTCATTCTGGCGCGTGGCCAAATCACCCTGGCCGAGAATCTTCATTCCGACTACGGCTTTGCCTGAGGTTTTCAATTCACGAAGGACGCTGACGACGGTTTGAGGGTCGGCATCCATGTGCGATCCGATGGGATTGATACGGGCGAGATCGACTTCAACCCAAGGCGATTTCGCGGCCGCGCGTAAAGCGTCGATACTATGGCACGAGCAGCCGTGGGCGCGGATGATCCCTTTTTCTTTTGCTTCGGAGAACACGTCCATCACACCGCGGTAGCGCGTCGTCCAGTCCGGCTCGGTGAGGCAATGCATGAGGCAAATATCGAGGTAGTCGGTGCCGAGCTCGCGGCGGAAGCGGTCGAGATCGGCACGGGCCGTGGCCGGGTCGCGAGCCCACGTTTTAGTGAGCACAGTGACTTTATCGCGGGGAACGCGCTTCAGCGCTTCGGCTACGTGAGGATGGCTTCCGTAAGAGTCGGCAGCATCGAAGAAACGCAGCCCTTGATCGTAGCCGTTGAGCAGAAGATCAGAAAGCCCCTTGATGCCCAGCGCGGTCTGATTCGAGTGATGACCGGAGCCGACCGTACCCGTGCCCATCGCAAGGCGGCTGGTCTTGATGCCCGTGCTGCCGAGAGAGACGATGTCTGTGGCGGAGAATTTTGCAGGCAGCTGCTGAACCGCTAAAGCATCAAGTAATTTTTGGGAAGAGAACCAGGCAGCGCCAGCTGCGGTCGTGGTGCGGATCAGGAATTCGCGGCGGTTCATGGAAACTCCAATTTGACTGGCGCGCTTGGTATGAGCTTACACCAAAGAGCTTATCGCGCGGAGGACGCGGATGAATGTTTATTCGAATTGTTTACGAAAAGTGGAGAGTTGTTGCCGTATTTCCGCAACTTCTTTTTTCAACTCGAGAACTTCATTCTCCAGATTGGACAGACGCTCATCGGCGGAAGATCTCACGTGATTCGACACGTGTGAGCTTGCATGCGCCATATCGGCCGGTGGGGCTTCCCCAGAGAACAGTTGCATGTAGCGCGATTCTTTTGTGCCAGGCTGTCGCGGCAGGACGGCGGCGAGCGAAGGTTGGCGCTGGTTGAGACGGTCAAGGGTCGAAACGATATCGTCGAGCGCTTCGAAGCGGTACATCCGTTCGGTACGACTGCGAAGCTCGCCGGGAGTTTGTGGGCCGCGAAGCAAAAGCACGCAGAGAACGGCAATCTCGCGGCGGTCAAAATTAAAAACCTCCTGCAATCGATGCTCGTATTTCGTCACGCGACTGTCGGCGCCGCTGGCAGGACCCGCGAGACGTTTTTCCTGCAACGTAGCGAGAGCATCGCTGACCGAATCCTCGCTGAGCGCCATCACCGGTTCACGATTATTTTTTTGATTGCAGGCATTCACCAGGGCGTTCAGCGATAAGGGATAGTAATCCGGCGTGGTGATGTCTTTTTCGACGAGCGAGCCGAGAACGCGGACTTCGATTTCAGTGAGAGGATCCAAACGGTAATACCCCTGAATCGTTGAGCGATTTTTGTAATCCTGATCGTGCAATTGTAAACACACAAAAGACTTTTGCGCGAAGATCACTTTCCGCAGTTGGCGTGCACTAGTCGATATCATCGTCAGTCGTGACTTTGTATCAAAATGAACAAGGTATGCTAGTTCGCGGGGTGAGTGCGTTTGGGTGACCTGCTGAAGCTTTTAAAAGAGATTGCGGTCGTGGGTGTCGCAGTCTGCTTGTTGATCCGATTTCCGCAACCGTGGACGACGCTAGGACTGGCGCGGGTCGAGCAGTTCGGGGAAAAGTTGGCTCACCGTAAGGGACTTTGCGTTTTCTTAGTGGGACTGTCGCTATTTGTGATCCGAGGCGCTGGCGCACTTCTCCTCGGCGTGCCGCTGCCACATTATCACGATGAATTCAGTTATCTGCTGGCAGCCGATACGTTCGCTCACGGGCGATTGACGAATCCTCCCCATCCGATGTGGATGCATTTTGAAACTTTTCATGTGATATGGCACCCGACGTATATGTCGATGTATCCGCCGGGACAGGGACTGATCCTAGCGTTAGGCGGGGTGTTGGGGAATCCTTGGATCGGGCAATTGCTGGCGTCAGCGCTGATGTGCGCGGCGATCTGCTGGATGCTGCAAGGTTGGATTCCGCCTCGTTGGGCATTGCTGGGCGGCGTACTGGTAGTAGCGCGGCTCGGGCTGCTGAGTTATTTCACCAATGGCTATTGGAGCGCATGCCTTCCGGCGGTGGGAGGAGCCTTGATTCTTGGCGCTTTGCCGAGGATTCAGCACGGGACACGGAAAATCCATGCCGCGATCATGGGAGTGGGGTTATTTATTCTCGCTAACACTCGACCCTACGAAGGATTTCTGCTGAGCGTGGGAGTTGCGATTGCATTGTTGGCGTGGATGTTGGGAAAAAATGGACCTCCGGCGCGGACTTCGCTGGTCAGAATTATATTGCCGCTGGTTCTAACCCTTATTCCACTTGCAGGATGGACCGGTTACTACTATTACCGAGTAACGGGAAGTCCTTTTCGCATGGCGTATGACGTAAACCGTGCGACGTATGCGATGGGACGCTATTTCGTCTGGCAAAAACCGTGGCCGCAGAAAACTTATCATCACGCCAAGATGCAGGCGCAGTATGAGCGGGAGCTCCGCGAAGCGACGGAATACCAGACGCTCCGAGGGTTTCTGCGACGAGGGCGCGGCAAACTTTATTATTTCTGGCAGGTTTACCTGGTTCCGCCGTTACCGTTCGTTCTGATCACACTGCCTTGCGCCGCGCGGGATCGACGATTACGAGTTCCGTGGATGATTATGGCGATCTTCGTCGCAGGATTGGCGGTGGAAGTATGGTTTCTGCCCCATTATTTTGCTCCGGCGACAGCTTTGCTTTTTTTGCTTTTGATGCAGTGCATGCGGCATATGCGATGGTGCGAATGGCGAGGCCGGCCCGCAGGGTTGGCGCTGGTGCGGGCGATCACCGTCGTTTACGTGGCGACGGTGGTGTTGCGCATTGGGATGGCGGTCACTCATTTGCATCCGGAAAAAGAATGGCAGCACGGTGACATGGGGCGTGCAAACATTGCTCACGAACTCGATGCGCAGCCGGGGCAGCATGTGGTGTTGGTGAGCTACGCCCCGGATTTTGACTTGGACCGCGAGTGGGTATTCAACGGCGCAAACATTGATGGCCAGAAGATTGTATGGGCACGAGATATGGGACCGGAGAAGAATCAGGAATTACTCGATTATTATCCCGGACGGAAATTCTGGAAGGTCGAGGCCGATGGTAATGCCCAGGTAGAGCCTTATAAGGCACAGCGATAACGGGCTTACATAGAAGCCCATGAGAAAGCCAATTCGAAAGGCCTTCTCATGGAGTTGTTCATCCCTCTCACGCTATCCACTCTACTTAAAACAGTGCCGTTGGGCGACGCTTCCAGGGCTTGCCTTTTTCCTGGGAAACTTTCTCGACGTCGTTGACATAAGCCCCGACTTGCGTGACGAGGTGATGCAAATCGTTGCCGAGGCTGAAGAAAGTGAAGCCTTTCTCCAGGAATTCGCCGACGCGTGGCGTGCCGAACAGAAACAGTCCCAGGATGACGTTATTTTTGCGGGCGTGCTCGATCAATTTTTTCGTCGCTGCGTCGAGTTCGGGAGACGTGTACATGAGTGGGAACTCGTACTTGTTGTAAAGGCCCATCGACATGCAAAGATCGTTTTGCCCCAGGAAGAGAATGTCAACCCCGGGAACGGCGGCGATCTCGGCAATATTTTCTATGCAAGAGGCGGTTTCGACCTGCAGGCAGATGATACCTTCCTTGTTGAAGTTTCCGGCGTAACCAAGCAGCCCAGCCTTGTTCATAGACCGCTGCGGAAAATAGACTGAGCGCGTTCCGACGGTCGGATACTTTGTGCAACTGATTGCCTGCCGAGCTTCTTCGGCGGTGTTGATATAGGGAACAAGGACGCCGTCGGCGCCAAGGTCGAGAGCCTGCTGAATGCCGGGACGATCGTCGTATCCCCCAACGCGGACGATCGATTTCGCACCGCCACTCGCGATGCCGCAAAGCATAGCAGAAAGTTTTTCGTGATCCATCGGCCCATGCTGGGTATCAACCAGGAGCCAGTCGTATCCGCTATGGGCGAGTTGCTCGGCGACCGTGGGGCTGTGCGAATTTACAAACAGACCGACCTTCGGCGATCCTTGATGCAACTGCTTTTTAAATTCGGAACCGCTCAGTGCTGGTTCGGGCATGAAAGTATCTCCTGGCGTATAAGTTGAATTGTGTAGTGTAGCGCAAAGCCACGTCGAAGACGGTAAATGCCGAATCAATTTCTTCCCGAGGTGTGACCCGGGGACACGAACTGCGGACTGGTGTAGTCTTTCGGAGAATGGTGCCGGCCGAGTTGTAGATTTTGCGCAAGGGGTAATGTATGCGAATGATGCTGAACTGGTTGTTGAGTGCACTGGCGGTGTGGATTGTTTCGCGTGTAGTGCCGGGTATTTCGGTGAGCGGTCCGGTGGCTGCGCTGATTGCAGCACTGGTAATCGGATTTATCAACGCGACGATCGGGATAGTGCTGAAGATTTTGACCTTTCCGTTGACGCTGGTAACGCTGGGATTGTTCTGGCTCGTGATCAATGCCCTCATGCTCGAACTCGCGTCAGCGTTATTGGCGCCCGGCTTTCAAGTGCACGGATTCATGGCGGCATTCATTGGAGCGATTGTGCTCAGCCTGGTGAACATGCTGCTGAAGTGGCTGGTGCGCCCGTCGGGTGAGCAGCGTTAGATCGAAAGTAAGTAGGTCGGGCGCAGAAAGCTCTCGGACGAACCTCGACTTTCAATTCACTTCTTGGCGGACTTGCGTGGCTTTAAGGATTCCCAATCCTCGTTTGTTAAAGCGCGGCCCAGATTACTGAACTCTCCCGCGCCTTGCAAAAATTCTCCACCATCCATGCGGATCACTTCGCCGTTGATATAGCCCGAGCCATCACTCACCAGAAAAGCAGCAAGATTTGCCAATTCTTCCGTAGTCCCGAAGCGGTGCAGCGGGTTGCGATCGAGGGCGAGCGTTTCTAGTTCGGGCCGCGGAAGGACGCGTGAAAATGCTCCTTGTGTAGGAATCGGCCCGGGGGCAATGGCGTTCATGCGGATGCCACGATTGCCCCATTCGACGGCGAGGCTGCGGGTAAGAGCTTCGACTCCGGCTTTCGAAATGGCGGAAGGAACAACATACGCCGAGCCCACCGGCGCATAAGTGGCGGAGATGCTGAGGACGGTACCCTTGTGATTCTCCGTGAGCCAGCGGCGTCCGCAGGCCATGGTGGTGTGGAGCGTACCGAGCAGCACGATGCCGATGACGGATTCGAAGGCGCGAGGGGAAAGTTCCTCAGTGCGGGCGATAAAATTCCCGGCGGCGTTGTTGACAAGAATATCCAGCGGATCTTCTTTCCAAATCGACTCGACCATGGCCTCGACCGCGTCGAGATTGCGAACATCGCACGGGATGGCGTGGATGGTGCCTTGCGTGGCAGCGCTCAGTTCGGCGGTGGTTTGCTCGAGAATATCTTCGCGGCGGCCGCAGATGTGAACAATGGCGCCGAGTTCCATAAAGCGTTGCGCCATGGCCTTGCCCAGGCCGGTGCCGCCGCCGGTGATGAGGATCCGCTTGTCGCGGAGAAGATCGGGTTGGAACATTCTTATTAGTCGTGCTCGTTTTATCGCGCCTGACGACCCTGTATTTCCCTGCTCAGTACTCGTCGGATCCCAATACCCAGATGAACGATTGAATGTCGATCATGTCCCGTGGTCGAAGATCGCGCAGATCGCGACGTATCGTTTCGGCGAACCTAAGAAGACTAGCATAGGTGTTCCACGATGGCCGAGATTGATATTCGAAGCCGAAGCCATACTTCTCCGCGGCGATGCGGGTGACCATGGGCTTGAGGAAGATGTGGGTCTGCGGCTGGGCAATGAACCCAAAGACGGTGAGCACGGGCCAAGTCAGAACGCGAGTTTGTTTTCTCGGGAGGGCGGAGACGACGTCGCGCCACTTCTCAAATCTGGCGACATCCGTCCCGGAGCCATAGAGGAAATCGAACAGTCCGGCAGAGAAGGCGCGGGCTCCGGCCGATGAACGCACCGCGTCGCGTATGGCCATTTTCTCAAAGGAGAAAAGCAGGTTCGTTCGCGACTCGATGTTCAGCGCGTACGAAGCGATTTGAGAAAAACGTCGTCTCTCCAGAAAATCGCGATAGGCCGTGAAATTTAGAACTTCATTCCACCGCTGGTGGGCGTTCCATTTGTAGTCGCGCTCCCAGGAAAGATAGGTGGGATCGCGAAACCCACCAGGGAAGAAGCGGAGAAACTCGCGACGCGAACGTGCCGCTGTGGGAGAGACGACCGCGCGCAAACTTCGGGCTTGCCGGACGGGGATGAAATCAGGAGTGCCCGGCGTGAGGCTTCTCGCGGCTGAATCTTTCGTCGGCATCGCAAGTGAATGATCCGTAGGTTGGATTCCGGATTTGTCTTTAGGTTGTCCCGAAAGCGTTCTGCCGGGGACCCTACGGGCTACAGGCTACGCGGAAGCCGTAATCGGCATATTGAAATTCCGGAGGGATGCTTGAGCGGGCAGAACAGCGGGAAACTTTAACGTGATGGCGCCAGGATCCGCCGCGAGAAGCTTTGCGTAGGCCGATTCCCGCGCGCGTTTCGGGACCCTGAGGATTGCGATCGGGCGCAGTGGCGTAATAATTGGGATCGTACCAATCACTGCACCATTCGTGAACGTTGTCGCACATATTGTGAAGCCCGAAAGAATTAGGTGCATAACGGCCCACGGGTTCGGGTCCTGTGAGCCAGCGCGTGGCATAGTCAGGCAGAGAGGCGGGCGGTTCATTTCCCCATGGAAAATCTTTTTGTTCCAGATCCCCGCGAGCCGCCCGTTCCCATTCTGCTTCGGTCGGTAGACGATATGCGCGGGCAGGCTTTGAAGACAGCCACTGGCAGTAATGGTCGGCTTCAAACCACGAAACTCCTGTCACTGGTTGTTGAGGCGCGTTAAAATTCTTGTCTTCCCAAAACGGCGGGGCAGGTAGGCCGGTGCTGTGCAGGTAGGCTTCGTATTCGGCATTCGTAACTTGGGTGCTTGCCAGCAAAAACGCGTCGACCCAAACGCGATGAACGGGGCGTTCGCAATCCTGACCGGAAACTGAGCCCATCAGGAACCACGCCGCGGGGATAGGAATCAGGCGAGGTTCGATGTAAGGTGCTGGACCGAATGGGAAATTAGAGTGTGCTGCTGACATTGGCTACCGCCTGGCTCGTCTGACTCAAGTCTAGCAGCGCAGCGGAGGGATGAATGGCAAAACAGAAGTTGCGTTTCAGAGTGAAGATCCAAGGCCGAGAAATCGGAGCGGTAGCGGCGATTACTCCGCCCGTGAACGTAATGGAAGCGTTTGGAACTCAGGGACGAGTGCCGATCCGCGGGACGATCAACGGGTTTCCGTTTCGATCGTCGCTGATGCCGATGGGCGGTTGCCACATGATGCCGGTCAACAAACTTCTGCGCGAAAGCGCGGGGTGGAGGCAGGGGATACCGTGGAAATGGTGATGGAGCGTGATGACGATGAGCGTACTGTGCAACTCCCGCCGGAACTGAAAAAAGCATTCGCGAAAAATAAATCAGCGCAGGGCAACTGGGAAAAGCTTTCATTCACTCACAAGAAAGAAATGGCCAAATGGATCGAGGAAGCAAAGCGGCAGGAGACGCGGGAGCGGCGGTTGGCGAAAGTTGTGCAGGTGCTGGAGAAGGGAACGAAGTGGACGGGTTGAGATGATCTGTTTTGGTTTAGCGGCCCGGATTTAAAGAAGTTCTGCCCAGTGCGCGCACGACCGTGGTGATATCGTTTTCCTGGAACAGGCGGATAGCAGCGATACCGGCCGCACCCGCCTGTAGGCAGGCTTCTACGTTCTCTAGAGTGATTCCACCAAGGGCGAGAACTGGGATTTTTGAGTAGCAAGCTTCGCGAAGTGCATCCAGACCTTTCGGAAAAGTACCGGGCGCATCCTTTTTTTCGAAGACGGGTGCGAAGAGCGCGAGATCTGCTCCTTTTGATCCGGCTTCAATTGCTTCTCCGGGCGAGTGCGTCGAAATAGAGATAAGCGGAGCGCTTGATGAGATTTCGCCGGCATGAGTCTCGCTGGCACAGCAAGTAGTCCACACCTTCCGCGTTTCTTCCGGGGAAACGTCATTGGCGGGAAGGTGAACTCCCGCGACGGACGTTGCGAGAGCGACGTCGGTGCGGGCATTGATAAGCAGCGCGGTTCTCCGAATACTTTGAGCGCGAATGATCTGAACAGCTTCCCCAGCCAGCGATTCCAACTGGCGCGTGCTCAAATCTTTTTCGCGGAGTTGGATGTAATCGATTCCAGCGGCTGCTGCTTCATAGATTTTTTCGAGGAGGCGGCGCCGGCGAGCGTCCTCATTGCCGGGAAACGCAGAACGGTCGGTGATGTAGTAAAGAATCGGAGCCCGGGTCGTCATCGGTTTCCAGAATCTTTAACCCAGAGGGCATCGGCCTCCGCAAGGCGAGGTAAAACCTCCTCCTGCTTCATTCGCTTATGGCCTTGTCTTTGCGATTTCCGGCAACACTTCTTGTTCTTTTTCCTTCTTCGGAGGCCCACCGAGATGGTGCTCAGTCAGGCCGTCCCGCAGGAAAGTGAAAGCATCTTCTGGAGTGTCGACAAACTTGAATAGGTCCAAATCTTCCGGGGAAATGGTGCCCGCGTCGACGAAGGCCTGGAAGTTCATGATGCGGTGCCAATATTCACTGCCATAGATGACCACCAGAATTTTCTTAGCGAGCTTATCCGTCTGGGCCAGGGTAAGGATTTCGAAAAGTTCGTCAATCGTGCCGAAGCCGCCGGGAAAAATCACCAGCGCCTTGGCCAGATAGGCAAACCAGAATTTGCGCATGAAGAAATAATGGAATTCGAAGTTAAGCGAGGGGGTGATGTACGGATTTGGATTCTGCTCGAAAGGCAGATTGATGTTAAGCCCGATGCTCTTGCCTCCGGCCTCATGCGCGCCAAGATTAGCGCCCTCCATGATGCCGGGGCCACCGCCTGTGGTGACCACGAAGCGGCGGCGGCGAGCGGGAATCTGGATGGACCACTGCGTGAGAAGAAACGCGAGTCGGCGCGCGTCCTCGTAATAACGGGCCATATCGACCGCTGCCCGGGCGCGCTTCACTGCATCTTCTTTTTTCAAATTCGAAGTTTGCGTCAAGTTCGTTTCCACGGCGTCGAGATTTTTCTTTGCCGCTTCGCCCCCTTGAAAACGAGCAGATCCGAAAAAGACGACCGTGTCCTGAATCTGCTCGCGGCGAAACCGCGCCAGCGGTTCCTGATACTCCGCGAGAATCCGGAGTATGCGCCCATCGGGACTGTTAATGAAGGTTTGGTTCTCGTACGCCAAGGGCGCGGACTTTAGCTTATCCACCATAATCTGAAACCCCACAAGCCGTTTTGCAGGCTACCACATCGATGCCATTTCTTATGGCGACACGAAATGTCATGTTTGCCTGAGATTTCCTCAGCCGTTCTCTTGGCCCAGCTCACTGATGATCGTGATAGTGGAGGGCTTCCCAAAAGCCGATCCAGATGTCTAGCAAACCCAGGCCGCTGCACAGGCCGCGAAAAAATCCGGTTGAGACCACGGTGCGCAGCCAGGGAAAGGTAAGCAGAAGATAGTTATCGGTCCACTCGGGCGTCCACGGCAAAATTACGAGCAGGACTCCCGCGACGGCGCTGATCAAAACGAAAAGAAATACTGACGTGCGATGTAACCAGAGCTGCAATTGCCGCTTGGGCGGCGGACCGGCGAGGGCTTCCCTCTCCCGCTCCGGTCTGGAATCGAGAGCCATGGGTTCCACGGGCAATTTGGGATCGGGGGTCACAGCGGGCTCCGCCGCGGAGAAAGTGGAATCGCGAGAAACGATATGCCGTACTCCGGACAGAAGAAGTTAGGGACTAATCCCATCGGGTTATTCTACGACTTCAGGGGCTTGATGCGCTCGGCTACATCTCGATAATCGATGTTGCGACCGTAGACTTCCATAAAGTGCTTTAGCGCAGTGGGCTTATCGCCTGCAGTTTCATAAGCCGCAGCGAGTTCGTAGTGCAAAGCGGTGCGGGTTTCTTCGTCGATACCGGGGGCAACAAGAGCTTTGTGATACCAGCGGATGGCAGCCTCGGGAACACCCTTGTCGAGGAAGCATTGTGCCAGCCAGGTGTAAGTTTGCATGACCTGCGGGAAGGCATGTCCACGGTCGACGGCCTGACAAGTTTTCTGTAACTCGCCGATGGCTTCATCGAGCAGACCCATTTCCCGGAACGCAATGCCGAGGTTGTAATGCGTCTCTGGATCTTCCTCAACGGCGGCTGAGCCGGACTCGAGATCCTGTTTCAGTTCGCCAAACATTTCCGCTAAATCAATGCCTGCATCTTCACCGAATGGCGCAGACTTCGCCGCTTTCGGGGCACCCGGCATGACCGGAGAAACGGGCGGAGCCGCTGCAACCGGAATGGGAGCGACCGGAGCGGGAACCGAGTGCTGCGGAGCCGGGACGGAGACTTGCGACGAAATCGATGGAGCACCCGAAGAAGCGGCGGCTGCGGCCGCGCTTGCAGTCACAGGGACACTCATCGGCGCTTGTGGCGCTGCCTTCGGCTCTGGCCAACTCTGCGGCACAGAGGCGGCAGGCGGCTTGCTCTCGGGCACTGGCGGAGCAGGAACTGGCTCAGGATCGGCGACCGGAGCGCCCTTGAGAAAATCATCGCCCAGGGAAGCTTCCAGATCGGCCACAAACTCGCCCATCACCTCAGCTTGCGGCACGCCAAAAGAAGTTGGGGTCGCATTGCCCACCGGTTCCAGTTCCGGTTGAGTCTCTGAAATGGATGCCGCCGCGGAAGCGTGCTCGAAGGCAGGATCGGCTTCGTGCGACACCGTTCCGGGCAGGAAATTATCGCCCAAGGAAGACTCGAGATCTGAAACGAATTCCTGAAGAACGCCTGGCGTCGGCGCGACTGAATGCTCGCTTGCAGCGGGCTCGTCTACCGGCTGTACAATCTCCGCCGCAGCCGCGATATGTGTCTCAGCTACGACGGCCTGCGATTCGGGCGTAACCGCTTCGACGACAACTGGAGCTTCGTGGACAGTTTCAGGGATTTCGTCGGCCGCAACTTCAACCGAGGATTGATCCGTAACGAATTCGGAAACCGACTCCACCGTAGAGATCTCGTCCTCAGGAGCCTCGTGCTGCGAACCAGCTTCAATTTCAGCGCGGAGAGCCTGCAGCGTGGCTTCGTCTGCGCCGACAGCCTGAAGTTTTTCAAGGGCGGCTGAAGCTTGTTCGGGCATGCCGTGCTCGAGATAGAAGCGTATTTCTTCGATGGTCTCCGCAGCTTTTTCGGGATCGAACTTCGCCTTTGCGACGTGCGCAGTTTGAACGCTGGCCGCCGGAAGGGTTTCGGGAACGGAAAGCTCGCTAGGTTCGACTTGCGCAACTTCAGCCGGCGCTTCGTCAGCTTCGATCGTGAGCGTGTCATCCCATTCCGAAGAAAGGTCGATTTCCGCTGGAACCGCTTCCGTGCCGACCGCCTCAGGTTCTAGCTGGGCGGCGGCTGATTCTGCATGCACAGCGTCGGTGGAGTGGTCCAGTTGCGGCTCGCTGTGGGAATCATGAACTGCTGCGAGGTGATCCGCTACCCCGACTTCGACCTCGTCTGTCTGATCCGCGACGACCGAGAATTCTGGCTCCTGTGCGGACTCGACAGGCGCCGACGGCCACGGGGCAGAGACTGCCTCAACCGATGCTTCCTCGACCATTGAATCTGCTGGAGCAGCCGCCATGTCTGGAATCGCGGTGGAAACAGCGGCCGTAGACGAGCGCACTTCATAGCGATCGGCGAGTTCTCCGTAGCGCGTCGCTTCTTCAGGATATCCAGCTTCTGAATAGACGCTCTGCAGAGTGCGGCAGCAAACGCCAGCCTCGGCGAACCGCTCAGCCCGAGTGTGCAGGGCGGCGAGTCGCTGGTTCAAACGCAAGTCATTTGGAGCCTGCGGCAGAGCGGCCATCAAAGGGCCCAGAGCCTTGGCAGGCATGTTGTAAGAAATGAAGAGTTCCGCGTCGGTAAGAGCGGATCGAACCGATAGCGCAACTGCATCGGAATAATGCTGGTGAATGGAAGGAGAAGTGGCTTCCAGCTCGTCGACAATCACCGCCGCTTCTTCCGCAGAAATTAATTTGTCGGCCGTAGGCCCGCCAAGCTGGCTGACCACCTGCTGGTAATGATTCATGTGCAGGGGGTTGCCAGGCTCCATGGTGGCCAGTTTCTGGTAGAGGTCGCGGGCTCGCGGCAGGTCGCCGGACTGCACCGATGCGTGCGCCAGCAACTCGATCACTTCCGTGATGTGGGTCGATTCTCCAGCCTTCTGGAAGAGTTCAAGAAGTTTCTCGAGAGAGGCGGGATTGTCGCGCACATGGCCGATGACAGAATGCAGATTTTTTAAGACCCGATCGGAATCCTCCGCAAGCAAGCGGTCCGCGTGCTGATCGTAAACCTGAAGCGCATTTTCATACTGCCCGGCCTGCATGAGGGCATCGGCAAAAGTTGAAATCGAAGTCAGGTCGTTGTGGACGGTAAGAAGTTTGTTCGCCAGAGTGCCGGCATCTGACAGCCGACCGTTCTTCAGATAGGCCTTCAGCAGATCGCGCAGGCCATCAGGATTGGAGTCAAGATCAGAAACTTTTTGCAGAGATTCGATGGCAGCTTCGGCGTCGCCGGCCTCGAGTTGATTCCGTCCCTGCATAAGCAGCGCGTAGCTGTTGCCCGGATCGAGCGTAAGCATGCGCTGCAAGACTTCCTCTGCGCCCTGAAGCGCACCTTTGGATCGCAGAGTCTCGGCAGCCGCAGAAAAAATCTGCCATGCGTCATTCTTTTTCCCGAGGCGGACATACACCTCCGCCAGGCGGACACGCATGTTGGTGTTTTCCGGATCCATTTCCAGAATCTTCTGGAAGATCCGAACCGCGTTGTCCAGCTCGCCGGACTTCAGAAATTCTTCTGCTACCTGGAGGTATTGCGCGCGGGCATCATTGAACAATCCCTGTTGGGTGTAGAGTTCCGCCAGCTTCAGCACGCTCTCAAGGGACGGCTTGAGCTTGCTGATCTTCTTGTACATGGCGATCGCCTTGACCGTGAAACCCTGCGTGGCATAGGCATCGCCTACAGTCTTGAAACATTCGGTGGCTTTATCGGCCTCGCCAAGACGGGAATAGAGATCGCCGATGGTGTTGGTGACGGTGAGGTCCTTGGGATCGGCTTTGGTGACTTTTTCGTACTCAGCGATGGCGTTTTGCAGCTTACCCTGCTGGACGTATTTCTCCGCAGCGTTGAGAACCTTCTGTTTGTTGAACCCGAAACCGAACGCCATAAGGTTACGAACTCCAGCCGCTGGTGTGAACTGAAAAAGCCTGCAATAAAAAAGTTTCCATTGAGAACCTGATGACGGCTCCTGGAAAATGCAACCCGGGTGAACGTCACCTGACCAAACTCTTTTTCAGAGATGGCCGGTTGGAACAAGAGCAATTGTACGGCTGGACAGGTGGAATCGCATGGTTACCAAGGGTTACCAAAAGGGAGTGTACGAACGGGTTACTTAGGGAATAGTGATCCGACCGCATGTTTGCGAGCTATTGATGAGGAGAATTGCTTGGGTGGACCCTAGTATAAAGTCGGTATTCGTGGGAGCGGCGCCTAAGCGTAATCTTCCCCTGCCGAGTTAGATTACAGACAAAGGCAACGGTCTTTATGTGGGTTCAAATATGACATGGATTAAAACCATTCCAATCCTCGAAGCGGATGAGAAGCTGCGGCTGGCGATGGAAGGCCAGAAGGCGCTCTATCCCATGGAGTATGCCACGCCGGTGCATCCCGATGACACAGGCGGTGCAACGATTGTGGGTTCGCACACGCTGATTCCGCAGGCACTCTATCACGCGTTCGGAACCTTTGGCGCGCTGATGTCGCCGGAGCTCCCGCTGAGCCGGCGGCAGCACGAGATGATTGCGACCATGGTGTCAGTCACCAACCGCTGCGTCTATTGAATCGAGTCGCACGCAGAGTTTCTGCGTAGGGTGACGTTGAATAAAGAACTGGCTGAGGCTTTGGAAAAGGACTATACGACCGCGCCCATCACACCCGAGGAGCGCGTGATGCTGGATTATGTGGTCAAGCTGACCAAGGATGCAACGAAGTGCTGGAAAGATGATATCGAGAAGTTGCGCGCCGCCGGATTCGATGATCGCGGAATCCTGCAAATCACCCTGATCGCGTCTTGGTTTAATTACATTAATCGTGTGGCGGATGCGTTGGGGGTGGGACGGGAGTGAGAGCAGCGCGGCGTTTGTCCTGCGGTGGTGAACAAGGAGTACGATAGGCCTGCCGACATCAAGCCCTGCGCACGGGACGGGAAGTCCTCGACTTAAAACTTTTCGTCGTGACGGTGGGGACGGATTCTGCATCCAAGATTCGGCGATAAACATATGAAAAAAAGGACTCACAAGTTCAACTCCTCGATCCTTGCGCTGGCTGCCGGCGTCCTAATGACGCTGGGGCTTGCCGCATGCAACAAGAACCAACCCGCGGATAACAGTGCGCAAAATCAAGCGGCTCAGCCCGATCAAACGCAGCAGGATCCTGCCGCCGCCGCGAACCTGGCCCCGGCCAGCGATGTTCAGCCGGCAAGTGATGCCCAGCCAGCCAGCGCGCCAGCGCCCGCTACCACCGCCAGCTCGAGCGAACCGAGCCGTGATTACTCGCGCGATCGATCTCGCGCATATTCGAACGATGACTACGATTCGGAAGATCAAGATACGAACTACGGCGAAGCGGCCATGCAGGCCCCTGATCCTCCGCCACCGCTACCGGAGTACTCGCAGCCGGATTGCCCCGGAGATGGCTATCTATGGACACCCGGTTATTGGAGTTACGGCTCCGCGGGTTATTACTGGGTGCCCGGTGCGTGGACACGCCCGCCGGAAGTGGGCTACTTGTGGACACCCGGCTATTGGGGATTTGTTGGCGGTCGGTATCGTTACCACTCCGGATACTGGGGACGGCACATCGGCTACTACGGCGGCATCAATTATGGGTTTGGATACGTCGGGGCCGGGTACCAGGGCGGATATTGGAATGGCGACCGCTTCAACTACAACCGCTCGGTGAATAACGTAAACATCACCAACGTGCAGGTCTACAACCGCACCGTCACGAATACAGTAATTATCAACAACACTACCGTGAACGTGACCAATTCCCGAACCAGTTATAACGGGCCGGGAGGAATTACGCGGGCTCCGCTACCTGCTGAAGTTGCCGCCACGCGGGAGCAGCGCATTCCACCCATGACCACGCAGGTGCAGGTGCGGCAGCAGGCAGCGCAGAATCGTCAACAGCTTGCATCCGTTAATAAAGGACGTCCCGCCGTGATGGCGGAGCCGAAACCGATTCCGGCAGGCAAGCCCGCTGCCCCCGTGATCCCGGCGAGGAGCGCGCCTGCGCCGAATGCACAACCCAATCGTCCACAGCCAGCCAGTTCTCCGGCACCGGCGGGACGTCCTGCGCCTCAACCAGCAGCTCGCCCGGCAGCGCCGAGTACACAGCCTAACCGTGCCGCGGCGCCGACAAAGCCAGCCGAACCCAGCCGGAATGCGGGTAAGCCCGCGCCGCCCGCTAATCAGCCTGCAGCGCGGCCAGCCAATAAACCAGCAGCGCCACCGGCGAATGCGAAACCTGCTCCTGCACCGGAACACAAGGCTCAGCCAGCGCCGGCAGCTCATCCACAACCGGCAAAGCCAGCGGCGCCCGCGCCGAAACCTGAAGCGAAACCGGCGGCTCGTCCTCCGGCAGCTCAGCCGGCGCAGCATCCGCCAGCTAAGCCGCAAACTCCCGAGGAAAAAAAGAAGGCTGAGGAACAGAAGAAGAAACCACAGTAGTCTGGAAGTCAGAACGCAAACCGCATTCGATAGAGACGGCCGTTCATCAGAACGGCCGTTTTTAATTATGCGGACGCGCTTGATGGGAAGCCCGGCGTCACAGAATCGCTTACCGGATTTATCTCTCGAAGGCTTGATATATATGATCGGTATCGTTTTCGCGATCCGAGTCAGATGGTATTCACCCCATGGCTGAATCGTTAGCAGAGTTTTTCCTGACGAACTTTCAGGCGCGCCGCAATCACAATGCCCGTGCTTACGGGCAGCGGCGCGGATATCGCATGGAGTGGTTCACCTACAGCCAAGTGCTGGAGATGGCATCCCGCTTTGCGCAACAGCTTGAGGCGCGGGGAATCGGCAAAGGCGACCGGATCATGCTGTGGGGCGAGAACTGCGCGGCGTGGGTCGCCGCGTTTTTTGGATGCGCCATGCGCGGCGTGATTGTGGTTCCAGTGGATGAAGCTGCATCCACCGATTTTGCGGTGCGGGTTTCGCACCAAGTTGAAGCGAAGCTCTGGGTCTGTTCGCGAGAGCATGCGGGCATTGCTGGGGCAGTTCCTGTAATGACTCTTGAGGAAGTTATAATCCCGGCCAAAACAGAGCCCCAATGGGGCACCCGACAGCGTGCCCAACTCAGAGATTCGGCGCGATGACATCCTGCAGATTGTCTTTACTTCCGGGACTACCGCAGAGCCCAAGGGCGTGGTAATCACACACGGCAACGTGCTCGCGAACCTCGCTCCGCTGGAGCAGGAGATGCAGAAATATTTGAAATATGAGCGCTGGGTGCATCCCGTGCGGTTCTTGAATTTGCTGCCGCTGAGTCACGTCTTCGGCCAATTTCTTGGTATGTTCCTGCCGCCATTGCTGGGCGGGACGGTGATTTTTCAGGAAGACCTGAAGCCATCTGAAATTGCCAGTACGATCCGGCGCGAGCGAGTGTCCGTGCTGGTGAGCGTACCGCGAGTTTTGCAGTCGCTCAAACAGAAGGTCGAACGCGATATGGAAGATAGTGGAAAGCTCGAGGGCTTCCGGCGACGACTCAAATCTTCAGAAGGGAAACATTTTCTGCACCGCTGGTGGATTTTCCGTGACATTCACCAGCAGTTCGGATGGAAGTTCTGGGCGTTTATCTGCGGAGGCGCCGCGCTCGATTCTCAGACAGAAGAATTCTGGGGACGCCTCGGCTACGCCGCGATCCAGGGATATGGGCTAACTGAGACGACTTCGCTCATCAGCGTGAATCATCCCTTCAAGTTAGGGAAGGGATCAATCGGGAAGGTGCTGCCGGGTCGTGAACTAAAGCTGGCGGACGATGGCGAGATCATGATCCGCGGCGGCGGTGTCGTCGCGGGGTATTGGGGATCGGCTGGCACAGCAGGATGTTGCCGACCAGCAAGGTTGGTATCGCACCGGCGATGTTGGCGCGTTGGATGAGGCCGGAAATCTTTATTTCAAAGGGCGCAAGAAAGAAGTCATCGTCACTCCCGCAGGGTTGAATATCTATCCGGACGACTTGGAGGCCGCGCTGCGGCGGCAGCCGGAGGTGAAAGATTGTGTGGTTGTGGGAATGGATCGTGGAGGAAATGCTGAGCCGTGTGCGGTCATCATCTTGCGAGACGAGAGTGCGCGAGACGATGTAACTGTGCAAGCAGTGGTGGAGCGAGCGAATCAGTCTCTGGCTGAATTTCAGCGTGTGCGAATGTGGATTCGAGTGGCCGCAGGAAGATTTTCCCCGTACCAGCACGCAGAAGCCGCGGCGCAATGTGATCGCCGAATTCGCAAGGAAAGAACTTCTGTGCCCTGGAAACATATATGGCGCCAGCGACAGTCCCGTACTGGAGTTGATCGCACGCTTGACGAGGCGAGGCTCATCGAGCCGATACAGACGCTGCGCGAGTTTCTGATCTTGATGCTGATCTTTCCGACCTTGGGCTGAGTTCGCTGGATCGCGTGGAACTGATCAGCGCGCTCGAAGATCGCTACCAGGTAGATCTTGAGTGAAACGCGCTTCAGCGCGGCCCGCACCGTCGGCGATATGGAAAAGATGTTGAGCGGCGAGGTGCAGCCGCAGGCCAAATATCACTATCCCCACTGGACCCTACGATGGCCTGTGACGTGGTTGCGATGGCTGGCGCACTATTTATTGATGCGGCCGGCAATGCTGCTGCTGGGCTGGCCGCGCATCGAGGGTCGTGATAATTTGCGCGGTTTGACTGGGCCGCTATTAGTTATTTGCAATCACATTGCTGGCGTCGATGTAGGCTTTGTGCAGACGGCTCTGCCCGCGCGATTTCGCAACCGCATCGTAATCGCAACCGGAGGTGAAGCGTTGGAGGCATTGCGCTCCCCAGCCGCGAGCAGAAGTGTGGTTCGGGAGAATTTACGATCGTGCCCAGTGGGCGCTGGGAGTTTCGCTGCTGAATTTATTTCCTTTACCTCGCGAAGCTGGATTCCGGCAGAGCTTCGCCTACGCGGGGCAGGCTGTTGATCGCGGTTACAGCGTTCTGGTATTTCCTGAGGGGCGACACACTGCGGATGGAAAGATCAATCCGTTCCGCGCCGGAATTGGTTTGCTGGCAAAGAATCTAAATATTCCAGTCTTGCCGATGCGCATCACGGGATTGTTTGAGGTGAAGCAAGCGGGAAAGAAGTTTGCGCCTCCCGCACAGATTGAAGTGCGAATTGGAATTCCGATAACGTTTTCGTCAGACAGCGATCCCGAGCAGATTGTACGGGACTTGCAGATGCGCGGTGGAGAGCTTGTAGCGGCAACACATCCCTGCCACTCGATCGCGAACCTGTCAGATCAGCTAACCTAGGACTTCACTCTCTTCTTTTCACCCGACTATTCTTCGTCCAAGCTACCTTCATCTTTGTGTTCATCGGAGTCGACCTGCACTTGCGGCAGATTGGCGCCACCGAGGGCGCGGTTCAGGGCCGGAAGGTCCGTCGAGCGTAGCGCTTCCCAGCGCTTCATCGCATCCGTTGCATCGCGTTCCGTCGATGCAACTGCGTCGGACTGCGCCGCCGTCGGTTCCGCGTCCACCTGCCAGACCTGACCATAAAGCGTTAAAACCTGCCCATTCACACGCATGAGCGTGACCTCGTTCGATGGAGGTGCAAGGAAACCGGCTGGCGTTCCCAGAATCGCGATCAGTTTGTTTTGGAGAGCCTCAACCGATTCGCGCACCGGACCGGTGGCCTGTTCCGCCAGTTTTTGCAACGGCTCGCGCATCGATCCGCCTTGCAACACCGCTTGGAAGTCTGGCTCAGCAGCAATGCCAGATGGGTTTCGATTGAATTTTTTCTCGAGGCGCTGCGGAAGTCATTATGCGAGGGTCCATCTTAAGGTCAGGGGCGCTGTATAGCTCTTGCCGTTTACGTGAGCCGCGCCGTATAGGTACCCGGCAGCGCAGTTGGGCCCAGCGGATATCGAGGCGTATCCCCCGGAATGGCAGCAATAGGATATTCATGGCGCAGCGGAATCGGGCGCAGGATAGTGCAGATCCCACACCCAGCGGTGCATGCCCGGCATCGGCGGGCAAGTGCACGAAAGGCCGCGAGCCAGTAAAGAGGAATGAGTTGTTTCTTCAGATCAGCCTCCGTAACCTGGGGCTTATCGTCGCTGGAAAACTTGCGAACGAGTTGGCCGTGAGCATCAAGAATTTCGAGGGTCACGGGAGCAGAAGCGGCCTGCGCCAGATAATAATCGATGACTGCGCCATCGGGAGGATTCGCAGCCGCCGGCTCATCGGGCGGAAGCGGCGTGTCGGTGTTGGTATCGCGCTGAATTCGATAACGCGTCGCTGGAGTGAAAAGATGATCGCGCCGGCGGATCGTAGATCCGCGAGCTCTCGCAGCGGAGCGATGTCATCCAGAATCCAGAACGACCGGCCATGCGTGGCGACGATCAGGTCGTTATCATGAATCCACAGATCGCGCATGGAAGTGTGCGGCAGATTCAATTGCAACGATTGCCAGTGGTCGCCGTCGTCGAACGAAACCCAGACAGAATTTTCCGTCCCGGCAAACAGCAAGCCTTTGCGCGCGGGATCTTCGCGCACCGTATCCACCGGGCCGATATCAGGAAGACCGGTGGTGATCAGCATTCCAGGTTTTGCCCCCATCGTGAGTGCGGTAGATATAAGGACGCTCATCATCAATGCGGAAGCGGCTCACCGAAGCGTAAGCCGTACTCCTCATCGAAGTGCGAGGCGCTGATCTGCGTCACCTTGCTCCATGGCGTCAATTCTTTGGGAGTGATGTTGCTCCAGTTCTTGCCGCCATCGCGAGTGCTCCAGATCAGGCCGTCGTCAGTTCCGGCCCAGAGAGTATTAATGTTTTTGAACGAAGGCGCGAGCGCGTAGATCACGCCACGCTGCTTGTCGGCACCTTTCGGAACGAGAGCGCCGACGCTTGCGCGGAACTCCAGGGTTCTCGCGCGTCAGGTCGGAGCTGATCGTCTGCCAGGAGTTTCCGCCGTCATTGGTTTTGAAGAGCACGTTGCTGGCGAAATAAAGCGTATGCGGATCGACCGGCGAAAACATCGTCGGCTCGGTGCGGTCGGTGCGATACTTTGTAGCTGCGCAGCGGAATCGGCGTGACGTTCTGCACTTCGCCGGTGGACCAATGAAACTTTGAAACCTCGCTTCTCCCGCCGCCATAGATAACATCGGGATCGAGCGGATCGGGCGCGACGTATCCATACTCGATCACGCCGACCGGATGCCAGTCGCGGAAGGTGATTGCGCCGTCATTGCCTCGGCTGGAGATGCAGACCGAACCGCTCTCCTGCTGGCCTCCGCACACGCGATACGGAAAAGTTGGACGTCACCGCAACGTGATAAATCTGCGCCGTCGGCTGGTTGTACCAGGAACTCCAGGTCGCTCCGCCGTTTACCGTTACGAGCGCGCCCTGGTCGCTGACCAGAAGAATAATGTTCGGATCGTTGGGATTGATCCAGAGATTTTGGTAATCGTCGCCGCCCGGAGCGCCGCGAAATCCCGACCAGGTTTTGCCGCCGTCGGTCGATCGCATCGTCACCGTGCTGGCGCTGTAAACGATATCTGCATTCTTCGAATCGACTCGGGGAATCGCAAGATCTCCGCCGCCAATGCGGCCTGAGGGCCGCGGATCATCGGTTGTCTTTGACCAAGTTCTCTCCGGCATCATCGACCGGTAGAAAGCCAAGCGCGCCCGAAGCGGTCGCAACAGTGGCGTAAAGTCGCCGCGGGATGCTGAAGGCGCAATGGCGACGTATGATCTGCGAAAGATCTTTCGGCAGGCCGTTGGTAAGCGGATGCCACGTGTTTCCTCCGTCGGTTGATTTGAACAATCCACCGCCGGTTCCGTTCGAATCGTTGCCGTCCTCCCACGGGCCTTCACGCACCTCCCACATCGATGCGTAAATTACATCGGGATTCGTGGGATCGATTTCCACGTCGGAGGCGCCGGTGTTTTCGTCTTTATAAATTGCCTTTTGCCAGGTCTGTCCGCCGTCGGTCGAACGGAACAGCCCGCGCTCTTCATTCGGTCCGTAAGGATGCCCGAGTACAGCGGCAAACACTCGGTTGGGATCACGCGGATCGACGGCCAGCGCGGGAATTTGAAAGCCGTCGCGCAAGTCCGAGGTGAGTCCATGTTTTTCCCGCGTCGGTCGATTTGTAAATTCCGTTGCCAACAGAAAGATCAGGGCGATGCAGACCTTCACCGCTGCCGACATAAATAATGTTGGGATTGGAAGGAGCCACTGCGATCGCGCCGATCGACTGCGTCGATTCGTGCTCAAAGATCGGATTCCAGGTGCGCCCGTAGTCGTCCGATTTCCACACTCCGCCGTTGACCTGGCCCATGTAGAAAACATTTGGCTGGCTGGGAACGCCAGCTGGCCGCGCGAGTGCGGCCTCCCCGAAACGGGCCAATCATGCGCCAATGCAGCTCCTGATAAAGATTCTCAGGAACTTGCTGCGCACTGCCGTATGCAACCGGAAGAAAAATTGAACCGCAAATGAGCAGACGTGTGACTATTCGCGATATGGACACTGGGCCCCCTCAGACGCCAAAGCCAAACCTGACAGAATAAACTAAAACGCGCCGTGACGTTACGCGCTACCCAATTCTAGGTGGTTCATTTCAATTGTCATTCCGAGCGAGCGTTCCTTGCGCGGCGAGAATCTGGGAAAGCCGCGCGAAGCGTCGCGCTCTTTGCGACGCAGCAATCGCGCGTTTGGCCCGCTTCCTTGTATCAGACTGAGTCGCTATCTAATTTCGGCGAGACTCTCCCTCACGTCTCCGCGCTTGGGAGCTGGAGTTGCCCCGCGTTGACTTGCGACCCAGGCACCAACGCGGTTGGCGCTGTCGTTGATCTCGGTCAGCGATGCGTGGCGAAGATATCCGTTTGCCAGAGCTGCGGTGAACGCGTCCCCAGCGCCTACCGTATCGGCCACCTCCACTTTAAACCCGGGATGCTCATCGCGTTCCTTTCTGAAATGAGAAGACTGCCATTGCTTCCCCGCGTGATGCAGATCAGCTCCAGCTTGTGGCGCGCCAGCAAGCGCCGTGCCGATTCTTCTTCGCCGCGGTGCTCCAATTCCAGCAGCGCCATCACCCGCGGGAGTTCTTCGTGATTCAGTTTGACGATGGTTGCGATGTCCATGGACTCCTCGACAACTTCCAAGGTAAAAAAACTCTGTCGCAGGTTGATGTCACAGATTCGCACTGCGCTGGCGCGCGTACCCAGCAAGAAAGCTTCGCATAGTCGCGCGGCTACTTTCCGATCGTTGCGCCAGTGTGCTAAAGCAGACAGCATCGGTACGCTGCGCCAAACTGCGCCACTCCGAAGTCCAATCCAGAAAGTCCCATGCCACTGGCCGAGCAATTTCGAAGCGCGGCTGCCCCGCCGCATCCACTTCCACCTTCACAGTTCCCGTTGGCCGGTCCGGATCCCTTTGGATGAATTCGACTGACAGGCCGAGACCTGCAAGGCGTTGAACCGCTTCTTCGCCGAGATCGTCTAGTCCCAAACGGCTGGCTGCAATTCCTTCGTCGCCGAGCAAGGCGTGCAATGTAGGCGAAATTGGCGGGCGCTCCACCCAGTTGCTTCCCGGCGGGAAATAGATCCCAAAGCAACTCGCCCAGACCTACTACGACGTGTTTTTTGGTCAGCATGCGAACCTCCGCGCCTTAAGCAGTTGCGCGAGAAACCAAACTGGCAGAGAATCGGGGCGCGCGGGTTGAGATCCAGGCATAGGTAACTCGCCGCAAAATCCGTCAAGGTAAAAAGGTCATAGCCATGATGAGTGCAATTCGTACCCAGGGTTGGGTCAAATTGCTCGCGCTTGTTCTCGCGCTGGCTTCACAGGATAGCGCAAATTGGCCGTTTGGGGCTTGGCACCGCCTCTCCGATACGCCAGTAATCGCGCCGCAGGGAGACGGGTGGGAGTCCGCCGGCACTTTTAACCCTTCAGTCGTCCTGCGTGACGGCAAGATCGTAATGCTTTATCGCGCTCAAGATAAGGCTGGCACTTCAAGGCTGGGCTACGCGGAGAGTTCTGATGGTATCCACTTCACGCAGCGCAGCGAACCTGTATTTTCGCCAGAAAAAGATTACGAAAAAGATGGTGGCGTAGAGGATCCGCGGCTAATCAAGTTCGGTGACACCTATTATTTGACCTACACGGGCTACAACAAGAAAGACGCGCAACTCTGTTTGGCAACCTCGAAAGATCTTATCCATTGGGACCGCAAGGGAGTAATCCTTCCTGCCTACAAAGGAACTTGGAATCTCCGGTGGACCAAGTCCGGCGCGATTGTGCCAGAAAAAATTGATGGCAAGTATTGGATGTATTACCTCGGCACGACTGCAGACAATAACGATCAGATGGGGATCGCCAGTTCTACCGACCTTTTGCACTGGACAGACGCGACCGATGTTCCTGTGTTGCCCGCGCGAGCGGGAAAGTTTGATGCTCGCGTGGTTGAGCCCGGACCTGCTCCTCTCCTCACATCGAAGGGCATTGTGCTGATCTACAACGGTGCAGACGACAAATCGGTTTATCGCACCGGTGTTGCAGTATTCGACCGGAAAGATCCGCGCAAACTGATCTCTCGTACCGATGATCCGATCTTTGCTCCTGAAAAAGAATGGGAAAAGGTTGGGCAAGTTCCGAATGTAGTCTTCGTCGAAGGCATGGTGAAACAGGGGAAGCGCTATCTGTTCTACTACGGCGGGGCCGATAAAACAGTGGGAGCGGCAGAGGGCCCAGCCCTCACCGATTAAAATTCCGGCCAACGAAATGGCGGAGATAGTAAACTTACTGTTTGCGTCTCTCATCGGCGCGCATTTCTATATGTAGGAGTGGGGATGAATAAGAGCACGGTATTAATTGTCTTTTTGCTGGGCGCGTTTTTGGCCGGATCCCTCGCCGTGGCTCAAACATCCACCGGGGATGCACCATGGTGGCAACACGCTGTTTTCTACGAAATCTATCCCCGCAGTTTCGCGGACAGCAATAACGATGGCGTCGGCGACTTAAGAGGCATCGCGTCCAAGCTCGATTATCTGAAAGATCTGGGCGTTGATGCGATCTGGATCTCTCCCTGCTTTCCGTCGCCCCAAGTCGACTTCGGCTACGATGTTTCCGACTACGAAAATATCGACCCCATGTACGGCACGCTCGCGGATTTCGATTATTTGGCCAGTGAAGCGAAGAAGCGGAACATTCACATCATTCTCGACTTCGTGGTGAATCACACCTCTGACCAGCATAAGTGGTTCTTGGATTCGAAGTCTTCGAAAACTTCGCCGTATCGCGATTGGTATATATGGCGTGACGGAAAAGGACCTGGGCAGCCTCCGAATAACTGGACATCTACATTCGGCGGTTCCGCATGGACATTAGATCCAAAAACGAATCAGTACTACTACCATTACTTCTATCCCGAGCAGCCAGATCTAAACTGGCGCAATCCCGCGGTTAAAGATGCCATGTTCGATGTGACGCGCTGGTGGTACAAGCGCGGCGTCTCAGGCTTTCGGCTCGATGCAGTCGATACCCTTTTCGAAGATCCCAACCTTCGGGATAACCCGATCGCCAAGCCCGGGAAAAATGCCTTTGGCGATCCTTTCTTGAAGAACGAAAACAATACCAAGTTGCCGGAAGTGCATGACGTGTTGCAGGGCTTGCGAAAAGTCGCGGACGAAAACAACGCGGTGCTGATCGGCGAAACCTGGACCGCCGACGTCGCCGAGCTCAACAAGTATTACGGCAAGGGCAACAACGAACTGCAGCTGCCCATGGATTTTCTCTTCACCATGGTTAACAAATTGTCGCCGGCGGAATTCCGCAAGCAGATCGCGGCTGTGGACGCGGCTTCCGGCTGGCCTACCTTCGTGATCAGTAATCACGACATCATCCGCTCTTACGATCGCTACGGCGATGGCAAGCACAACGACCAGATTGCCAAGCTGATGGGCGCGCTTTACCTTACATTGCGCGGAACTCCGATCATGTATTACGGCGAAGAGATCGGAATGAAAACCACGCCGCCCACTCGCCAGGAAGATGTGAAGGACCCCATCGGCCGAAAGGGTTGGCCGAAGGAGAAAGGCCGTGATGGCGAGCGCACTCCCATGCAATGGGATAGCAGCGCGAATGCAGGATTCACCACTGGCAAGCCCTGGTTGCCCGTTCCTCCAACTTATAAAACTCACAACGTTGCTACGGAATCGAAGGACCCCGATTCTGTGCTCTCGTTTTACAAGAGTGTGCTCAACACCCGGCGCAACACTCCGGCCTTGCTGAACGGAAGCTACAAAGCAATCAACGAGGATGACGCAAACGTCCTCTCCTATTTGCGCATTTACAAAGGTCAGACAGTGGTCGTTGCTCTTAATATGTCGGGCGATTCGCAGTCCGTGAAGCTCGGCCTGAAGCAAAATGGTTTCGCCTCGGCCAAGAGCCTCGTGGCCACGGGCAAGTCAAGCGTATCGGGAGACACAATCGACCTTGAGCCTTACGGAGTTTTCATCGGCGAGCTTACTAAGTAAATTTGACTAGCCGATTCCTGCATTCCATCGTGCTGGTTTTGATATAACGCTCCAGGTCGGGAAGCGCATTTGGGGCACATATGCAGCAAATACCAAGCCCGGTGCGCCCCACAAGGCTGCTTACAAATTGGAGTCTCGCAACTTCACAGTACTATTTCTCCCAGTTTCTGGTGCGCGAAACGGCTTCGTTCCACCGCTGCCGCAGTTGATCCACTCGAGACTTTGGCATACCCGGTTCGAAGCGACGTTCCTCCCGGGGAAACTCAGAAATTGCCTCTACATCCTTCCACAAGCCAACTCCCAGCCCTGCAAGAAGTGCGGCTCCGAGCGCGGTGGTTTCTGTCATCGCAGGGCGTACGACAGGCACTCCGAGGACGTCAGCCTGAAACTGCATGAGGGTATCGTTAGCAGAGGCGCCTCCGTCCACACGCAATTCCGGAAGTTGTGTGCCCGTGTCGGCTTGAACGGCGACCAAAAGATCCGCGACCTGGTAGACAATACTTTCCACCGCCGCCCGCGCGATGTGACCAGCCTGGCTGCCCCGCGTCAGTCCAAAAATTGCGCCACGCGCGTAAGGATCCCAGTGCGGCGCCCCCAGCCCGACAAACGCCGGCACAAAGTAAACTCCACCGTTATCTGGAACGGACCTTGCCAGAGGCTCCACCTCCGCCGAGGTTTTAATTATTCCCAAGCCATCGCGTAGCCACTGCACTACCGCTCCGCCCACGAAGACACCGCCCTCCAGCGCGTAGTTCGTAACCCCGCCAACTTTCCAGGCGACCGTCGTCAGAAGACGATTCCTCGACTGAACTGCGCGGCCGCCCGTGCTCTGCAGCATGAAACATCCAGTGCCATATGTGTTCTTGGTCAGGCCAGGATTGATGCACCTTTGCCCAAAAAGTGCGGCCTGCTGATCTCCAGCAATCCCCGCAATCGGAATTCCGCTGAGGCCCGCCACGCCGCTGACTTCGCCATACACTTCGCTTGAGGCGCGCACTTCCGGCAACATCGACGCTGGAATACGAAATAGATTGAGCAGGTCGGCGTCCCAGCTTCCCGTTTGCAGATTGAAGAGCATGGTGCGGGATGCGTTCGTTGCATCTGTAACGTGGATCTTCCCGCCCGTCAGCTTCCACAGCAGCCACGTATCTACAGTGCCAAACGCAAGTCGTCCGTCCTCGGCGAGTTGGCGTGCCTGCGGAACATTGTCCAGAATCCATGAGACCTTACTTCCGGAAAAATATGCGTCGATCAACAGCCCGGTCCGCTCCTGAATCAGCTTCTCGTGGCCTTGCGACTTCAAGTCTTCGCAGAATGAGGCGGTACGCCGGTCCTGCCACACAATCGCGTTGTGAATCGCTTTTCCGGTCGAGCGATCCCATACCAGAGTGGTCTCGCGCTGGTTGGTGATGCCGATCGCTTTAACATCATTAGCCCCCAACCCCGCTTTGGCCAAGGCTTCCACAGCAACGTCAATCTGCGAAGACGCAATCTCTTCCGGATCGTGCTCGACCCAACCCGGCTGCGGAAAGATTTGCGTGAACTCGCGCTGCGCCACGGAATGCACCACGCCATTGTGATCAAACAAAAGCGCGCGAGAACTTGTAGTGCCTTGGTCGAGAGAGAGAATGTACGGCAAGCGGCCTCCTGATTGGCAGACGTCGACATGCACGAGAGCAGGATTCTCGAGGGACGCAAGAAACGTCGAATGCCGAAATCATATACAGCTGCTCCCATAAGTCCTCCAAGCAATGGCGCAACTACCGGGATCCACCACACTCGAAGCCCATTAGTGAGTCCATTATTCTTGAATCCAGAAAGCGCGGTGAAGAGCCGTGGACCAAAATCGCGCGCCGGATTGATCGCGTATCCATGCATTCCCCCAAAGCTCATGCCGATGGCTACCACCACCAGCCCAATCATCATCGGCGCCAGATTGGCTCCCGGAGGAATATTGAACTCATCGGTAATCGCCAACACCAGCAACAGAAGCAGGGCCGTGCCAATCACCTGATCCAGAAATCCGGCCTGCGGCCATGTGGGAAAGGCCGGGAACGTCGTGAACACTCCCGCAGTCTTCTGCAGTTCAGGGTCGAACTGCCGAAAAGCGGGTAGATAGTTCTTGTACACCAGCGCCGCCGCCACAAATGCTCCCGCGGTCTGGGCGATCGTGTAAGGAATTACTTTGCTCCAAGGAAAGCCACGGAACACTGCCAACGCCAATGTCACCGCCGGGTTCAGGTGGCCTCCAGAAATTTTCCCCGAGACGTAAATCCCCATCGTGACCGCCAGCCCCCAGCCTAGTGTGATATTGGTAAATCCCCCATGCACCGTAGCGCCTGGATTCTCCCCAGGAAATAAGACGACCATCGCCACCACGCCCGTACCGAACAGAATCAGCACGAATGTCCCCAGAAACTCTGCAATCAACTCGGCGGTCAGCGATGGCTTGGGGTTCATTCGAGCTTTTTCTCCAGATTCAAGTCCAGCGGCTTTTTAAGTCGCCAGTAGTCTAGCAAGGTTTTAGCGCCCAGCCTCGGATTTCCCGGAAGCAATTCTGCCGCATCTTTTTGCGCTGTTCTCTGGCTCAGAGCGACGCGCCCAAAAGGAAGGGTGCCTGAAGAATAAGTTTCGCCTCGATTCCCCCTTGACACCCTCTCTCAGCCCTGTAAGATAGGAGAATATTTATTCATACTCATGAATAAATATTCATAATGAATAAAGTTCTGCGGCAGGGAGCGATTCTCGAAGCGTTACGGCAAGGGCCCATCGCCAATCAGGAAGATTTGCAGCGGGCCTTGCGCAAGCGGGGATTCAAAGTCGGGCAAGCCACGCTGTCGCGGGACATACGCGACTTGAATTTGAGCAAGATGGCAACGGGATATGCCCTGCCTCAAAGCGAGGGCGCAGGAGGGCTGGCCCTGCCACCGGTACAACGCCTGGTCCGTGAATTTGTGTTGGACGTGCGGCCGGCCCAGAACCTGCTGGTCGTCAAAACCATCATTGGCAGCGCTCAGCCCGTGGCGGCGGCCCTGGATGAGCAGGAATGGGAGGAATTGGTGGGAACGATTGCGGGAGATGACACCATCCTGATCGTTTGTCCGAATAAGGATGCGGCCAGGAAGATCGCGGTTCGGATCGAGGAGATGCTCGGCTGATGGCAGGAAAGCTCAAAAGCGCGGTGCTCGGGGCGAGTGGCTATTCCGGATTGGAATTGACCCGGATCCTCGAGCGTCATCCGCGATTGGAAAAACCATTATTGCTGCGACGCGAGTCCGCCGGCGACCGCGCTGCCGATTTGGCGGAAATCTTTCCCGAACTCTCCGGCAACGGAGGTTATCCCTTGCGGCCGCTGTCATGGCCCGAACTCAAACGTCAAGGCGTGGAACTCCTTTTTCTCGCGACCCCGCACGAGGCCTCGCGCTTCCTCGTACCGGAAGCGATTAACCAAGGGCTGCGCGTGATTGACCTCAGCGGCGCCTGGAGACTGAAGCAGGAGAAGCATCGCGCCATCTATTCGTTTCAGGATGCCGACACCATGACCGCCGCTGAATTAACCGATAAAGCAATCTACGGCTTACCCGAACTAAACAGGGACCGCCTCGCGACAGCGCAGCTGGTCGCCAATCCGGGATGCTATGCGACGTCAGTGATCTTGGCTTTGGCTCCGCTGCTCGGGGCAGGCCTGATCGATCGGACGCGCGGAATTGTCTCCGATTCAAAGTCTGGTGTGTCAGGTGCGGGGAAAGTCGCCAGTTCGCGAACTCACTTTGTTTCCGTAGCCGATAATTTTTCCGCCTACGCGCTTTTTAATCATCGCCACCTGGGAGAGATGGTTGAGCAGTTAGGGATCGAAGATGCGGACCTAACCTTCACCCCGCATCTGCTACCGATTCCGCGGGGCATTCTCTCCACGATTTATGTGCACCTGAATCGCGCCATGATTCCCGAGCAAGTGGAATCCTGCCTGCGTGACTTTTATTCGGGCAAACATTGGGTAAGGGTCTTCGCAACTCCAACTCTGCCACAGTTGCACTTTTCATTACGCACGAATCACTGCGACCTCGGCTTTTGCCTGGCGGAAGATGGCCAGCGCTTGATATTGATTTCCTGCCTCGATAACCTGCTGAAAGGCGCGGCCGGACAAGCTGTTCAGAACATGAATGCGATGTATGGCTGGTGCGAAAGAGAGGGCTTGCAGTGACGATTGTGGTGAAGATCGGCGGAGCGGCAATCGAGAACGTCGAGATCTTGCGGAAGTGCGCTCGGGCAATCGCAGAACTCGCGCAGGACGGGCACCGCGTGGCCGTGGTTCACGGTGGAGGTGGCGCGCTCACTCGCATGCTGGAACGGCTGGGCAAAAAAAGCGAGTTTGTCGAGGGCCTTCGGGTCACCGATGCAGAGACTCGAGATGCTGCGCTGATGGTTCTGGCAGGGATAGTTAACAAGAATCTCGTGGCGGCCATCCAGACTGCGGGCATGCCCGCCATTGGATTCAGCGGCGGAGATGGCATGAGCTTCCGCGCACGGAAGAAGTTTGTTCACGGACGAGATTTGGGATTTGTAGGGGAGATCTGTTTTGCCGAACCGTGCTGGATCGAAGCCCTCTGGCGGCAGGGAGGAATTCCGGTGATGGCTTCGCTGGCACTGGGCGCCGACGGCGAATACTACAACGTGAATGCGGATGAAATGGCAGCGTCCTGCGCCTCGGCGTGTCACGCCGATGCCTTGATTTTTCTAACCGATGTGCCCGGCGTAAAAGATGCTGCTGGCAGCGTAATGCCCTGGTTGACCACGAAGCAGGCGGCAGAATTGGCGGCGAATTCCATCATCAGCGGCGGAATGCTGCCCAAGCTTCACGCCTGTGGTCTAGCGCTGAAACAAGGCGTCGGTCGAGTAAGAATTTTGCCGGCAAGCGAAGTTGAGGCGCTACCTCAATTTTATCTGACCAAGTTGTCCCTCGGCACGGAGGTCACCTGCTCATGAGTTCTTCCGTGATGTCCCGTCACCCGGTGCAGACAGCCAACAAGCCGGCGCAGAAAAAGGAGTCGAAGTTGAATAGTCAATTGCAAGGCAGAAGCGCGGTCGCGCCCGTGAGGGCGCCACAAGTGTTCTGGTGTCCGGATTTGGTTTCCACGCGCGATCTCGGCCCATCTGGCGTGGACGCAATTCTGAACCTCGCGGGCGTGATGAAGGCGAGGCCCGCTGATTTTCGCAAGGCTCTCGCGGGAAAACAAATGGTGATGTTTTTTGAGAAGCCTTCGCTGCGAACGCGGCTCACGTTCGAGTCTGGGATGGTGAGCCTCGGCGGAACGGCAATGTTCGTCGATCAGACTCACGAACGTCTCGACGCGCGCGAAACCTTGAGCGACGTCGCACACAATCTGGAACGCTGGGTCGATCTGATCGTGCTGCGCACTTTCTCGCAACAGACAATCGCCGGTATGGCCCAGCACGCTTCCGTGCCGGTCATTAACGCGCTTAGCGACCTGGAACATCCCTGCCAGGCGCTGGCCGATTATCTAACGTTGGCGGAGCGATTTGGCGACGTGAAGAATATTTCCCTCGCCTACGTCGGCGACGGCAACAACGTAGCGCACTCCCTGCTGCTTACTTGCGCCTGTCTCGGTTCGTCGATCCGCGTCGCTACGCCTCCGGGATATGAACCGAATTCGCAAATCGTCGCCGATGCCCGCGCCATCGCCCAAGAGACCGGGGCAGAGATTCAGTTGTTGAATGATCCCCATGAGGCTGTCGCGGGGGTCGATGCAATCTACACGGACGCATGGGTCAGCATGGGACAGGAAAAAGAAGAGAACGAGCGCGCGCAGGTTTTCCCTCCTTATCAAGTAAATGCCGAACTGATGGCGGAAGCCGCACCGCACGCGGTGTTCATGCACTGCTTGCCCGCGCATCGCGGGTTGGAAGTGACCGACGAAGTGATGGATTCGGAGTCATCCCTGATTTTCGAGCAAGCCGAAAATCGGCTGCACGCACAGAAAGCAATTCTTTATTTACTGCTGGGTGGCGGCGATCGTCTGCCCGCAAGGAGTGCTCATGCCTGAAAAAATTGTTCTCGCTTATTCCGGAGGTCTTGACACCTCCATCATTATTCCTTGGCTCAAAGAAAACTACTCCTACAACGTTATCGCGATGGTCGGCGACGTAGGCCAGGGCGACGACATCGACGCCGTCATCGAGAAAGCCTATGCCACGGGCGCGAGTAAAGTTGTCGTGGAGGACCTCCGCGAAGAGTTTCTGACGGGATATGTGTTCCCCGCTCTGCGAGCGGGCGCCGTCTACGAACATAAATATTTGCTAGGGACCTCGCTGGCTCGCCCCGTCATCGCAAAACATCAAGTCGAAGTTGCCTTGCGCGAAGGAGCTACCGCCGTAGCTCACGGATGCACCGGCAAAGGGAACGATCAGGTGCGTTTTGAATTGACCTATCAAGCGCTCGCTCCTGAGCTCAAAGTGGTTGCGCCGTGGCGGGAGTGGACCCTGAAGTCGCGGGAAGACTGCCTCGACTACGCCGCGCAGCATGGCATTCCAGTGGAGGCGAGTCGCGAGAAGATTCACAGTCGCGATCGCAACTTGTGGCACCTGAGCCACGAAGGCGGAGAACTGGAAGACGCCGCGAATGCCCCGCTGACGACCACCTGGCAGATGACGCGTTCGCCACAGGATGCTCCTGACAAAAACGAACAAGTCACAATTGGGTTTGAGAAAGGCAATCCTGTATCCGTCGATGGCATGAAGCTCGATCCAGTTTCGCTGGTCGAACTCCTGAATGAAATTGGCGCGAGAAATGCCATCGGCCGTGTAGACCTCGTCGAGAATCGCTTCGTCGGGATGAAGTCTCGGGGATGCTATGAAACTCCCGGCGGGACCTTGCTCATTGCGGCCCACCGCGAACTCGAGGCCCTCTGCTTAGAGCGCGAGGTCAGCCACTTCAAACAGCATGTCGGATTGAAGTATGCCGAATTCGTCTATTTCGGGTTGTGGTTTACTCCGTCTGCGCGAAGCTCTGGATGCGTTCGTCGCCAGCACGCAAGCCGAGATGACCGGTAGCGTGACGCTTTCTTTCTATAAAGGAAACGTGTCGGTCGTGAGCCGCCAGTCCGAACACTCGCTTTACCGCACCGATCTTTCCTCCTTCACCATGGGTGACAGTTACGACCAGAAAGATGCCGCAGGATTCATTCGAATCCTCGGGTTGCCTTCCCGCACTCGCGCGCGTGCGCGTCAAGAGGTGGCGCGATGAAGATGTGGTCGGGAAGGTTCCGGCAGCCGCTGGATCCGCAATTCGAGCGTTGGCAGCGGTCGTTCGACTTCGACCGCCGGTTGCTGCGCTACGAACTCCAGGCCAGCGCAGCTCACGCTCGCGCTCTCAAGAATGCCGGCGTTCTAACCGCGGATGAGCTCATCAGCATTCTCGAAGGACTGCAACAGATCGGCGAAACTGCTGCTGGTGCAACCGGAATTGCCGAGGATAATGAGAGCCGAAGACGTGCACCACTATGTTGAAAAACAGTTGGCCGCGAAGCTCGGGGAGCTGGGATACAAGTTGCACAGCGGACGCAGTCGCAACGAGCAGATCGCCACCGACCTCCGTCTCTATGTGCGCGCCGCCATTGACGAAATAGAGAAAGAACTCGCAGAGGTTCGCGCGTGCCTTTACCGATCGAGCCGAACAAGCGGGTAACGCCGCGATGCCCGCATATACTCACCTGCAACACGCGGAACCCGTACTGGTCGCGCATTGGCTGCTGGCTTACGTCGAAATGTTTTTGCGGGACGCAGACCGGCTCGCCGATTGTCGCAAGCGCTTGAACTTTTGTCCCTTAGGCTCGGGAGCAGTAGCCGGCGCGACTCTGCCCCTTGATCGCGCTTTCATGGCAGCCGAACTTGATTTTGCCGCCCCCACGGCCAACAGCATCGATGCGACCAGTGATCGCGATTTTGCCCTTGAGTTCGTCAATGCTCTGTCGCAATTAAGCCTGCATTTGAGCCGCTGGGCCGAGGAGATGATTCTTTTCTCCTCTCAGGAATTTGGTTTTGTGCAGTTGCCGGAGGCTTATTCCACGGGCAGCAGCGCCATGCCGCAAAAGAAAAATCCCGATCTCCTGGAGCTCGTCCGCGGCAAGACTGGCCGCATCCTCGGAAGCGCGACCGCGCTCATGGTCACGCTGAAAGGCTTGCCCCTGGCTTATAACAAAGATTTGCAGGAAACGCAGGAGCCGCTTTTCGATTCCGCCGACACCATCCTCGCCCTGTTGCCATTGGTCGCTGGTTGGATGAAAGCCGTCGAGTTCGATCGACGAGCGCATGACCGCTGCCGCGCAATCAGGCTTTATGAATGCATGGGCCGCCGCAACCTATCTGGTCAACCGCGGCAGTTCCGTCTCGCCTGGCACACGAGCAGATCGGTAAAGCGGTCAAGCTCTGCCTCGAAGAAGAATTGCGAACTGCAGGATCTAACGCTCGACGAGTTGCAGGTTCTGCACCCTGCCTTCGACAAGAGTTTTTATGAATGCCTGCAGCCCGCCGCTGTCCTGGCGATTCACGATGTCGTCGGCGGCACCGCCCCCGCCCGCGTGCGGCAAGGCTCTTGCGGCGGCCAGAAAAAAAATCGAGTCGCTACGCGAGGAGGCCCATGCGCACGCGTAAAGCGATTTTGCCCGATGCCCAGCAAATCCATGATCTGATCTCTGCTTACTCAGGGGACGGCACTCTGCTGCCGCGTACGCTCGCCGAAATTTGCGAAAACGTTCGCGACTTCGTCGTCCTCGAAAACGAAGGCCGCATCATCGGATGCGGCGCGCTCCATCTTTACGGTACTCACCTCGCGGAAATCCGCTCCATCACCGTTGGTCTCGCAGGTGCAAGGAAAAGGTGGGGGCAGTCGCCTGATGAAAGCTCTGATGGCTGAGGCAAAACGCCACCGCGTAGATTGCATCTGCCTCTTCACTCGTGCTCCTGAGTTTTTTGCCCGGCAGGGATTTCAGATTGCCCAGCGCGAAGACTTCCCGATAAGATTTACAAAGATTGCCACGTCTGTCCCAGGTTCCACCGCTGCGATGAAGTCGCCATGGTGCGCGGCAAACTTCCCACGTTTGCCATTCTGCCCGAGCCTGCCAATTGGCTGGTAAAGCTTCAGGACCTGTCCGGCAACGCGGTGTAGCATGCCGGTCCGCACGGTTACGGCCACGCCCCGCTACCAATGCTATGATTCCCAGCGGAACACCACCATTATGTCAATCGCCACACCGAGCCAATCTACAGCCTCTTCTCCTGATTCATCGTCCTCCTCTTACGCGGGTCCCCTGGCAGTAGTGACGACACTGTTTTTCATGTGGGGATTTCTCACCTGCCTGAACGACATTCTCGTTCCCCACCTGAAATCGATCTTCGACCTGAATTACCGGGATGTAATGCTGGTACAGTTCGCCTTCTTCGGGGCATATTTTTTATTTTCCATTCCCTCAGCAAAGATCATCGACTGGATCGGCTACCAGCGCTCCATGGTGGTGGGCTTGCTTACCATGGGCCTCGGCGCATTCTTGTTTGTGCCCGCCGCCAGCGTCCCGTCCTATCCGTTATTCCTGGTGGCGCTGATCGTGCTCGCCGCTGGAATCACCTGTTTGCAGGTGGCCGCCAATCCTTACGTCACGGTGCTCGGCAAACCTGCAGACCGCATCGAGCCGCCTGAATCTGACGCAGGCATTCAATTCGCTGGGAACTTTTCTCGCTCCATTTTTCGGTGGCCTGCTGATTCTGAGCTCCGCTCCCAAGGCCATGGAAGAAATCCGCGCGATGGCCCCCGACGCGCTGCAGGCTTATCGCTTGCATGAGGCGGCAACCGTCAAGACTACCTTACATCGGCCTGGGAATCGCTCTGGTCGTTCTCGCGGCGGCCATCGGCAGGTTTCAAGCTACCGAAGATTCCCCAAGCTCAGCATAAAGTCGGAGAAAAAGTAAACGACTCCATCTGGCGGCATCCGAACCTGGTTTTCGGCGCGATCGGAATTTTCGTTTACGTCGGCGCCGAAGTTGCCATCGGAAGCTTCCTGGTGAACTATTTCACGTCAGCCAGAAATCGGCGGCTTCACCGAAAAAGTTGCCGCCAGCTTCGTTGCGTTTTATTGGGGCGGCGCCATGGTCGGGCGCTTCATCGGTTCCGGCCTCTTGCAAAAAATGAAAACCGGGCAGCTTGCTCGGCATTTGCGCCGTGTGCGCCGCTGCTCTCGTCACAATCTCCATGCTCAGTACCGGCCACTTCGCCATGTGGAGCATCATCCTGGTGGGCTTCTTCAACTCCATCATGTTCCCCAGCATCTTCACTTTGGGCGTCGCGGAACTCGGCCCCCTCACCGGAGACGGCTCGGGAATCATGATCATGGCGATCGTGGGCGGAGCGATTATTCCGCTGGTGCAAGGTGCGATTGCCGACAGGATCGGCATTCATCACGCCTTCTTCCTGCCCGTGATCTGCTATCTCTATATTCTATTACTTCGCTCTGATTGGTTCCAAGCCCAACAGCGAACGCCACGCCCGGAGCTAGCTGGACTAGCCCCGGGGTAGCGTCAAAGAGCGATAAGCATTTGAAAAATGGTCGCGAAGCGTAGAGGAATCTAAGCCAGGACTGAGATCAGCTCGGGGGTGCATCGGGAATTCTGCCATCAGCTTGACGGCATCTTCGGCGGTGAAACGTCCCATCGCCAGGGCCAATTTCTTGTTCGTGGTGGTCTGGATCGGAGTCCGGTCGATTCGCAGGACGTATTCGGCAGCGCGCGCACCGCCGCGATTCACTTTCACGAGAAACTTTGTATTTTTCATGGGCTCCCTTTTGGCTCGTACCACGATTACGGACGTTCACACGGGGCGAGAACGAACACACCCCAGCGAGGCTCGACGATAAGGCTAAGTTCCTGAAAACTCAGCTAAGTTCACTTAACTCTAGAAAGGTCTGACTTGCTGCCGAAGAACTGACAGAATAAGAAGAGATAACGCCTCAACTTCAATGCTAGGCCTAGACGGAGCCTTTGTCAACCGCAGGAGCGGAAGACGGCCTTGAATCGGCACGTTCCAGGCGCGAAAAAGCTCTGGCCCCAACTACGGGCGACACCTATTGCTGCAGAATCTGAATTGCCTGAGGATGAACTTGCTGATCCTTTATTTCGCTGGCGTCCCAGCCGCCACCCATAGCCTTTACCAGATAGACGGAACTGACCATCTGCTGGCCCAGTAACTGCGTCTCCAGCCGCTGATCGCTGAGCAACGTAGTCTGCGCAGTAATCACATCCAGATAAGTGGTAACTCCGCCGACGTACCGATTGTTCGCTATCTCCAAAGCTCTTGCGCGCATCTTCAACCGCGGCTGCCTGCGTCTTCAGAGCTTGCGAGAGCGTCACAGATTGCTGATGCCATCTTCGACTTGCTGAAACGCCAGTAAAACAGACTGGCGATAATTGGCCACGGACTCGTCATATGCCGCACTGCGCTGCAGCCAGATTGGCGCGATTGCGTCCGCCCTGAAAAATGGGCTCCAAAGCGTCGGCCCCGAGTGACCAGAAAAGACTAGGCGCATTCAACAGGGGCGCCAGATCCGCGCTCTGCCATCCTCCCGCTCCGCTCAGCGTGATATGCGGATAGAATGCCGTTCGCGCGATCCCGACCTGCGCATTTTGATAAGCCATCTGCCGCTCCGCCGAGGCGATATCGGGCCGGCGCTCCAGCACATCCGATGGCACTCCTAGAGGAACTGGCGGCGGAGTAGCCTGCAACGGCGCCACCCGCACATTCATGCTGGGCGCGGGCTGCCCTATCAGCACGGCGATGGCATGCTCATATTGCGCCCGCGATTGTTGCACCAGCGCAAGCTGCGACAATGTGGAATCAAGCAGCGCAGCCTGCTGAGCCACTTCGAGTCCGCTGGCAATGCCGCCCTCGTGCCGCCGATTGACCAGATCCAGGCCTTTTTGTTGATAGCCCACCGATTCCTGCACAACGTTGAACTCTGCATCCAACTCGCGCAACGTGAAGTAATCCGCAGCCAGTTCTGCCGTCAGCACCAGCTGCGAATTCTGAAGATCGGCAGCCGTGGACTGCAACGTGGCATTGGCCGCCTCCACATTGCGCCGCACTCTTCCGAAAAGATCTACTTCGTAGTTCAGCGAAAAAGGAATTCATACACGTTTTGAGTGTATGGAAGGATCGGTTGTGCCGCTCCGTTGACGATGACCGGCGATGATCCATTCAGCGGGCGATTGCCGGAACCGCGCTCCCGCGTAGCCGACGGATCGGCAGATAAGTTGTGGAAACAAACCGGACGTCGCGACCCGCGCCAGCGACCGTGCCTGTTCCAGTCGATCGCGCGCCGCCACCAGCGACTGGTTCGCTTGCAGCAATTGTTGCTCGTAAGCATTGAGATCGGGATCGTTGAAAACTTTCCACCATTCGCCTTTAGGAATCGCATCCTTGGGCGCGGCTTGCTGCCATGGTGGTTGCGACTTCCATGCATCAGGCGCTGGCAGCCGGAGCGGCAGGGCGGCTGTAACGCGGACCCACCGTGCATCCAGCTGCCAGCCCGAGCAGCGCAACCGCGAACGTGAGAACGGTCCGCTTCACTACGCTCCGCCTTTCTGCTGGTTCTGACTCTGGCCTGGCTGCGGCTGACTCTGCTGCAGGCTGCGCAACATTCACCTGTTGGCCGTCCTCCAGCGAGTCGGATGGATTGACGACAATTTGGTCCGTCTGGCTCTACGCCGCCCAGAATCTCCAGAGTGGTGCCATAATCGCGGCCGATGTTGATGGGGCGCAACTGCACTTTGTTATCCGGCCCGACGACGGCTACTGCGCGGACCTTCGGCGCGGAACAGCATGGTGTTCACCGGGACCGTGACCTTATTCACGCTCGAGCCAACAGCGAAGTGTACCTCGCCAAAGGACCCCGGCAGCAGCCGTCCGTCTTTATTCGGAACATCGACTTCCGTCAGCAAGGTGCGGGTAGTGGGATCAATGGACTCCGCCGTGCGCGCCACGCTGCCGACAAATTTCTGACCCGGGAACTCCTGCAGCGTCACGAATGTCTTCGCCCCGACTTTAATGAAGGGGGCGTAGGCCTGCGGAACGCTGGTGTAAACCCGAAGAGGATCGACTCGCGCGAGATCAAAAAGTTCGCGCCCCGCGGCTCCAGCGCCAGCATTGATCAGCGCTCCAGGATCCACATTGCGTCTGGTCAGCACGCCGGTAAAGGGGGCGTATACATCTTTGAATCCTTCAAGCTGTTCGAGGCGGTTGACGTTGGCATCGGCCGCAGCCAGGTTGGCCTGACTCTGCTTGTACCCGCTGGACTGTTGGTCGGCCTCCTGCGCTGACACCGAATCGGTCTTGCGCAGATTTTCCCAGCGATCCGCGCTGATTTTTGCCAGTTCCATCTGCGCGAACGTTTGCTGGCGTGCCGCTTGGCTCTGGTTCAATTCCTGATCGACTTCCGGAGTATCGATCTTTGCCAGCAATTCGCCTTTCGTAACGCGGCTGCCAATGTCCTTGTACCAGCGCACGAGATATCCACTGGTGCGAGCGTAAATCGGAGATTCTTCATACGCCTGCAGCGATCCGGGCAGCACCAAATCTTCATCGGGCTTTTCCGGAGTGGGATGAACCACTGCGACCGTCGGTACCGTTTCTCGCTCCGTTTCTTTCGCCAGAGCTTGCTCATGACTGTTCCTCAGCAAGAGCGTAATCCCGCCTGCAACCACCAATATGAGCAACAGAACGCCCACGATCGCCAACGCTTTCCGCGGAGGCGCGGGCGGAAGCTTCGGGAGGCGCCTGGATCGCCGGAGGCTGGTGTTTCGAACGCTTCTGGATCTCCTCAATCTCTTCGTCCCGCTGGGCCTGAGCGCTTACGCATGGTGGTCTTCGTTGCTCAGCCTGTTGTTGCCCGGAGCGTTGGTCGCCGACTCTCGCGTCAGGCGTTCGATTCTTTAGTTCCTCGGTCATTCTCGACTCCACTCCATTCCGATCTCTATCAGCGATGTTTCACCACTGTTGTCTGCGCGCGCCTGCTTCGCTTCCCGGCGGCTATGAAAAATGGCGAACACACTGGGCACGAAAAACAAAGTGGCCACGGTGGCGAACAGCAAACCGCCGATGACCGCGCGTCCCAAAGGCGCGTTCTGCTCGCCGCCTTCGCCAAATCCCAGCGCCATCGGTACCATTCCGATGATCATTGCCAGTGCCGTCATCAACACCGGGCGCACCCGCGTGTAGCCCGCGGCAACTGCGGCCTTCACCGCCGGAATGCCTTCGTCCAATTGTTCGCGCGCAAAACTCACCATCAGAATTGAATTCGCCGTGGCGACGCCCATACACATCACCGCGCCAGTAAGCGATGGCACGCTCAGCGTTGTGCGCGTCAGCAGCAGGAACCAGCAGATTCCCGCCAGCGCTCCCGGCAACGCTGCGATGATGATGAAAGGATCCAGCCAGGATTGGAAGTTGATGACGATCAGCAAATAGACCAACAAGATCGCGCCCGCCAATCCCACGCCCAAACCAAAAAAGGACGAACGCATGGTCGCCACCTGGCCGCGCACGATGATATTCGTGCCGCGCGGCAAGTGACCATTGAAGCGTCTTGATCACTTTGTCCGTGTCCGCCGCCACTGCGCCCAGATCGCGATCTTGCGTGCTGGCATAAACATCAATCACGGGAGCCACGTTGTAGTGGTTCACCGTCGCTGGCCGCGCTGCCGGATGACAACTGCACCAGGTTGCTCAGCAGCTGCGGGCCCTGTTGCGAAATCACCGGAATATTCATCAGATCCTGCATGTTGGTCATGCGATATTGCGGAGCCTGCACCGCCATCTGATACGTAACTTCATTCTTCGGATTCAGCCAGAAATTCGGCGAAGTCTGAAAGCTTCCGCTCAGCGAAACCAGCGCGCTCTGCGCTACCTCTCGCGCCGTCAGCCCAACCTGGGTCACGCGCGTGCGTTCAATATCCATGTGCAGCGTTGGCAGCGATAGCAACTGCTGCACGTGCACATCGGCGGTGCCGGGAATGTGCCGCATCTTGTTCGCAATCTGTTGCGCGATCGCATAACTGCTCTGCATGTCGGTGCCCGACTGACCTGCACGTCAATCGGCGCCGGCAGCCCGAAATTCAAAATCTGCGTGACGATGTCGGCCGGCTGGAAGAAGAACTCCACTCCGGGAAAGCGTCGCGGCAGAAACTTCGCGCAGACTGCCGAGTCAGAGCAGCCGTCGGAGGATGATGCTCAGGATCAAGCGCAATCAGAATTTCCGCATCGCTGCTGCCGATAGTTCCGTTCGAACTGTAGGATTGATTGATGCCGGAGTTCGGCAGGCCAATGTTATCGAGAACGGTCTGCAGTTGCCCTTGGGGAATCTCCTCCCGCAACGCTTGCTTCAACCTCATCGCAAAGCCGCGCAGTCTCTTCCACGCGCAACCCGGCCGCGCTCGCACATGCAGTCGCAACAGACCGGCATCGACTTGCGGAAAAAAATCTTGTCCCAGGAAAAAAAACAGCCCGAGCGAGAGCAGGCAGAAAGCAAGAAAGCACAATCACGAAGATGCCGCGATGCTCGATCGTAGTCTCCAGCAATGCCTCGTAGCCTCGCCGGAAATCTTCAAACTTCCGCTCGAATCCGCGCTGGAAGCGCCCGAAGAATGATTTCGGCGCTTCCTCGCGATGCTCGTGCCCGCGCATGATGTACATCACCAGCGTCGGAATCAGGGTTCGCGAAAGCAGATAGCTCGCCAGCATGGCAAAGCTCACCGCTTCTGCCAGCGGCACGAATAAAAATTTCGCCACGCCCGTCAGAAAGAACATGGGCACAAACACAATGCAAATGCTCAGTGTGGAAACCAGCGCGGGAACGGCAATCTGCTGCGCGCCGTCCAGAATCGCCTGCCGCATCTCCTTGCCCATCGCAAGATTGCGCTCGATGTTTTCAATTTCCACCGTGGCGTCGTCGACCAGAATGCCGACGGCCAGCGCCAATCCTCCCAGCGTCATGATGTTGATGGTTTGTCCGATCGCGCCAAGCAGAATGATCGAAACGAAAATGGAAAGCGGAATGGAAATCGAAATGACGATCGTCGGGCGCCAGTCGCCCAGAAAGATCAGAATCATCACCGCTGTGAGCGCCGCCGCGATCAGCCCTTCTCGCAATACTCCGTAGATCGATGCCCGCACGAACAGCGACTGATCAAACAGCGCCGTGATCTTCAACTCCGGCGGCAACGCCTGCGCCGCCTGCTCCACAATTTTCTTGACTCCCGCCACAATATCCAGCGTCGACGCATTGCCATTCTTGTAAATCGACATCAGCGCGCCGCGATTTCCATCCTGGCGCACAATATTGGTCTGCGGCGCGAATCCGTCGCGGATGTGCGCCACATCGCGCATATAGAGCGTCGAACCATTGGGCGTCTTAACCGGAAGGTCGTTCAACTCCGCAATCGTCTGCGGCGTTCCATTCATCTCGACGTTGTATTCCAGCGAGCCCATCTTGATCGTTCCGCTGGGAAGAATAATGTTCTGCGCGTTGACAGCATTCACAATGTCATTCGGTGACAGCCCATACGCCTGCAACTTCGGCAAGTCGAGATCAACCTGAATTTGCCGAATTTTGCCGCCGTAAGGATACGGAGTCGCCGCGCCCGGCACCGTAGCCAGATAGTTGCGCAGAAAGTTTTGCCCCAGATCGAACAGTTGCTGCTCGGGCAGAGTCTTGCTGCTCAATCCAAGCTGAATGATCGGAGTGGTCGAAGCGCTATACGAGATGATCAGCGGCGGCGTTGTGCCGGCCGGCAGACTGCGCACGGTGGTTTGCGCAGATCGCCGTAATCTGCGCGATGGCGCCTTGTACATTCGTCCCCGGCCGGAAGAAAACTTTGATGACGCCCAATCCATACACAGACTGGGATTCCATATGCTCGATATCGTTGACCGTCGTCGTGATGCCGCGCTCAGAGTTGGCCACGATGCGGTCGGCCATATCCTGCGGCGACATGCCCGTATAAAACCACACCACCGAAACCACTGGGATATCGATATTCGGAAAGATGTCGGTCGGCGTTCGGAGAATCGTGATCGGCGTCAGAATGATGATGACGAGCGCCATCACAATAAACGTATAAGGACGCCTTAGGGCTAACGCTACAATCCACATCGGTTAGGTTCCACTCCGGAAATTCAATATGAGAGGCAGGCCCGCGCACATGCGAAAGCTAACCCCCAGTTAGAAATTTAGATTCGATACTGCCCGTATTGGATTCTAATGTGTAATCCCGTTTTTATGTTACGGTAAATTATGCGTCGCTGCCGCCAAGCCCGTTACAGTTCATGACAAAGGCAGGCCGCAGGCGTCCTCCCGGCCGGCCCCGTAGCGAGCAGGCTCAGACTCTCCATCCTTCGCAGCACGTTGCAACTTCTTGCGAAAAAAGGCTTTTCCGACTTCACCATCGAAGCCGTTGCCGCCCGCGCTGGACGTTGGCAAAGCTACCGTCTACCGCTGGTGGCCCGATAAGGCCGCTCTCATCGCCGATGCTTTCGCCAGCAGCACCACACGCAACCTTCACTTTCCTGACACCGGGTCGGTTCGCAAGGATATGAGCCAGCCAGATGCGGCAACTGGTAAAAGTTTTTCGCAGCCGGCGAGGACGCATCGTCTCCGCCATGCTGGGCGCCGGGCAGAGCGACACAGCCTCATTGCAGCCTTCCGCGAACGTTTTATGAAGCCTCGCCGCCAGGAAGCTTACGCTACCCTCCGGCGCGGCATTCTTCGCGGCGCAATTGCAAAAAAATGTCGACATGGATCTGCTCCTCGATTCGCTCTATGGCCCTATCTATATGCGATTTTTGATCCGCCACGATAGCCTGACTTCAAAGTTCGTCGAAGGCCTGTGTGATCTTACTCTTGGCGCGTCTCTCCATCAGCCCAGGCACCGCCGCAACAGCCACGCTTCTCACTAAGAACGCAATGGCCCCCCACTTCACTCTTTTTCATTCCGCTGTACAAACTTCCACATTTGTATAGAATTTGTTTCTGCCAGCCGCTCAACCTCAGTCGCGAGGCCACTCCCTGTACTTCCGGCCCAACACGCTTCCCGAAGCCGTACGCGCACTCGCTCACTCCGGAGGCCAAATCCTCGCCGGCGGCACCGATTTCTTTCCTTCGCTCGGCGATCGGCCTGTAACCGGCCCAGTCGTCGATATCTCCGCCTTGCACGAACTCAAAGGCGTGACCGGTGACGCGACCCACACGCGCATCGGCGGACTTACCACTTGGACGGAACTCATCAGAACTCCCTTGCCGCGGTGCTTCGATGGACTGAAATCTGCTGCCCGTGAAATCGGTGGTGTTCAGATTCAGAATCGCGGAACCATCGCCGGAAACTTGTGCAATGCATCTCCTGCCGCCGATAGCGTTCCTCCGCTGTTGGCTCTGGATGCGGAAGTCGAACTGGTTTCGCAGGCGGAGCGCCGCCGCATTCCACTGGCAGAGTTCATCATTGGCAATCGCAAGACCGCCCGCCAGCGGGGAGAGATTCTTTCGCAGATTTTCGTGCCTCGTAAACTTGAGAATGCCGCTTCCACATTTCTCAAACTCGGCGCCCGGCGCTATCTGGTCATCTCGATCGTGATGGTCGCCGTAATAATCGACCAAGACAGCTCAGGATGCATACTCGAAGCGCGCGTTAGCGCTGGCTCCTGCTCGGCGGTAGCCCGACGACTCCCTGAACTCGAACAAGCTCTCATCGGCGTTCCCATTACGCCGGCTTTGGGAGCAGTTGCCACGGCCGCGCACCTGCACGCGCTGTCGCCCATCGGCGACGTTCGCGCCACGGCCGCCTATCGTCGCGACGCTGCTTTGTTGCTGGTTCAGCGCGCGCTAACTGCCTGCGCAAGGATCTCATAAATGGCCATCGGTGCTCCCACTAGCGAGCCCCGCGGGCTGCTCACGCTGGTCGTGAATGAGCGCGAAGTCTCCGTAGCCGCACCTCCCACGCAACGGCTCTCGCGAGTCTTGCGCGAGCTACTCGGCCTTACCGGAACAAAAGTGGGTTGCGACGCTGGCGATTGCGGCGCATGCACTGTCCTGCTCGATGGCGATCCTGTCTGCGCCTGCCTGATTGCCGTCGGCCAGATCCAGAATCGCTCGGTAACCACCGTGGAAGGCCTTAAATCCCGGGCTCCATTGTTTTCATCTCTGCAGCAATCTTTTCTCCGGCACGGCGCCGCGCAGTGCGGAGCGTGTACGCCCGGCATGTTGGTTTCAGCCACCGCTCTGCTTGAAACAAATCCTGCACCAACTGAGTCCGAAGTCATGGATGCGCTCGGCGGCGTGCTCTGCCGCTGCACCGGATATCGCAAAATTATCAACGCCGTTCTGGATGCGCATTCAACGATTCAAGACGCCTGCTCCCCGGCCGCAGGCACATCCGTTGGCAACCGTCTCATTCGCCTCGACGGAAAATCCAAAGTCGAAGGCACTGAAATTTATGGCGCCGACGCGTTACCCGTAGATGCTCTCTCCTTGCGCGTGATTCGCTCGCCGCATGATCGAGCGAGGTTTCACTTCGGCGACCTCGCATCATTCCTCGCAGACCATCCCGGCATCCACGCCATCTTAACCTCCGAGGACGTTACCGGCGAAGATTGCTACGGCGTCATTCCGCGCTTTGCCGATCAACCGATATTTGCGCACGAAGAAGCCCGCTTTCGCGGCGAAGCCGTTGCAGCTGTCGTGGGAGAATCTCACGCCATCGAAAATCTTGATCCCGCAACTTTCCCCATCACCTGGCAGGTCTTGCCCGCGCTCAAGACCGTCGATCAAGCTCTGGCACCCGATGCTCCTCTGATACATTCTCACCGACCAGAAAATATCCTGACTCGAGGACGCGTTGTTCGCGGCGATGTCGACCAGGCACTTGCCAATGCGGACGTGGTGGTCGAAGGAGAATTCGAAACTGGTTTCGTTGAGCACGCTTGCATCGAACCGGAAGCCGGTTTTGCCAGACGCATGGGCGATCACATCGAAATCCAGGCCTGCACCCAATCGCCTTACATGGATCGCGCTGACACTGCGAAGCTTCTCGGAATCCCTCCTGATTCGGTGCGCATTATTCCTACTGCGGTTGGCGGAGGCTTCGGCACCAAGCTCGATTTATCGGTGCAGCCATTTCTTGCGCTCGCGGCATGGCGATTGCGGCGCTCCGTTCGCATGGTATTTTCGCGCTCGGAGTCGATCATGTGCACCACCAAGCGTCATCCCGCGCGCATGCACTGTCGAGCCGGCGCAAATAAAGATGGGAAGCTCCTGGCGTTCGATTTCTCTGCCGATTTCAACACCGGCGCATATTCCTCCTGGGGACCTACCGTCGCCGCGCGCGTTCCCGTGCACGCCTCAGGACCTTATTCGATCCCGCACTATCGCGCTTTAACCCGCGCTGTTCATACCAATCTGGTTCCGGCGGGCGCCTTCCGCGGTTTTGGCGTGCCGCAAACCGCAATCGCGCAAGAGCAGCTCTATGACGAGCTCGCGATTCGCCTTGCCATCGATCCTTTGGAATTTCGCATCCTTAACGCTCTCGATGATCACACTCCCACGGTGACCGGCCAGGTCATGGGAGAAGGCGTCGGAATTCGTGCCTGTTTCGAATCCCTGCGCGCGCCTTGGAAGAAAGCACTCGCCGAAGCCGCCAGCCTTAACGCAACTTCCACTGGACCAACTCGCCGCGGAGTTGGCGTCGCAGGAATGTGGTATGGATGCGGCAACACTTCGCTGCCCAACCCTTCTACAATTCGCGTGGGGCTCAAACCGGATGGCAGGATTGCTCTCCATCAGGGCGCTGTCGACATTGGTCAGGGATCGAATACGATCGTGACGCAAATCTGCGCCGATGCTTTATGCGCACCCATCGATCGCTTCGATTTAATTTCGGGCGATACTTCCATCACTCCGGACTGCGGCAAAACATCCGCATCCCGTCAAACTCTGGTCACCGGGAAAGCCGCGCACATGGCCGGAACCGAACTCCGCCACGCCATCCTGCACCTCGCCAACGCGCTTCCGAACGACCATGCAGTTATCGATTTCGGCCAAGGTGTGCTCACCGTAGATCATGCTGGCACACAACATAGGATCCAACTTCGAACTCTGCCGCTCGATCGGTTCGGCTATGTGCTCACCGCAGAGCAGACCTTCGATCCGCCCACCAGTCCTTTGGACGAAAATGGCCAGGGCATTCCGTATGCTGTGTACGGATTCGGCGCCCACATGGCGGAAATTGAAGTGGATGTGGAACTCGGCACCGTCCGCGTGCTAAAAATCGTTGCCGCGCACGACGTCGGCCGAGCCATCAATCCAACCCTGATTGAAGGCCAGATTGAAGGCGGCGTAGCCCAGGGCCTTGGCATGGCACTCATGGAAGAATTTTTTCCCGGCAAAGGTGAAAATCTGCACGACTATCTGATTCCCACCGCCGGAGATGTTCCGCTGGTTGAATCGATCCTGATTGAAGATGCCTCGTCCGTCGGTCCCTTCGGCGCAAAAGGAATCGGTGAGCAAGCCGTAATACCGACTGCGCCAGCGATCTTAAACGCAATTCATCACGCTGTCGGCGTGCGCATGCGTCGCATTCCAGCCACGCCCGATCGCATTCGCGAAGCCATTCTCGCGCATCGCCAAACTGGAGTCGCCCATGACTCACAATAATCATGACGCCAGTCATGACGCCGACGCCATCCGGTGCGATGCCTGCCCTGTCCTCTGTTACATCAAGCCCGGACGCTCCGGAGCCTGCGACCGCTACGCCAATGACAACGGCGAGCTAATCAGAATTGATCCCCATGTGATCCTGGACCGGGCCCTGTCTCGCGGCGAATCCGTCGTCCCTTTCCTGAATCGCGATCGTGAGTGGGACGGCCACATCGTGTCTGGACCGGAAAACTTTGTCACCGCCATCGGCGCCGGTACAACCTACCCTGATTACAAGCCCGCTCCATTCATCATCTCTTCCGCCGTGCAGGGCGTGGATATGGTCACGGTCGTGACGGAAGGCATCTTCAGCTACTGCGGCGTGAAGTTGAAGATCGATACCGACCGATATCTCGGCCCGGAAACCAGCCTCGTTCGCGCAAAAGGCGAGCCGGTCGGGCATGTCACCACCAGCGAATACGGTTCTCAGATGTTGTCCCTCGGCGGCGTTCGACACCTCACGGGAGGCTCTCGTAAAGAAGGCGCGCTCACGTGCGAGACCCTCTTGAATTTGTGCGAGCGAAAGCCTGTCGAGCTTGCCGTGGATGCAGGCGCAACTGTGATCGTGCAGGCCGGCGAGCCTCCTGTCGTCGATGGCGTGCGCGAAGAGCGCATGCGCGTCGGCTGCGGATCGGCCACCATCGGCATGTTCGCCAAACAATGGCATGGCAAGGTGGATGAAGTCGTGGTCGTGGATGATCACATCACCGGAGTCCTATCAGAGCATCAGGCTGGAAAATTATTGGGTATTCCAGATACCGGAATCGAAATGAAAGGCCGCCGCTCCACTCCCGGCCGTTATTTTCGCGTCGCTGAACCCGGCACCGCCTGGGGTGGAACGAACATCGATGATCCATTATCGATCCTGAAAGAATTCGATCCGAAAGTTGCGTGGCCCAAGCTTCGATTGCTCATGGTGAGCACCACCGGAGAACACCATGCATATTTTGAATTGGATGAAGCTCTGCGCCCCGTTGAAAAAGAATTGCCGGCATCGCTTGCGCAATCCGTTGCTCGCATCAAAGAAAATTGCGAACCTGCGCTCTGTACTGTTCTCTTTATGGCCGGCGCTGGAGGCTCGTTGCGCGCCGGCGTCACTGAAAATCCCGTCCAACTTACGCATTCCGTGCGGGACGCGCTCACCCGCGTAACCTGCGGGGGCGCGCCGGTTTATGTCTGGCCAGGCGGAGGCATCACTTTCATGGTCGATGTGACACGGATTCCCGATCATGCTTTCGGTTACGTGCCCACTCCCGCGATTGTTGCTCCCATCGAGTTCACGCTTGAGCTCAAAGACTACGCTGCTCTCGGCGGCTACATGGATCATGTCCGCACTCTCGATTCTGTTTTGAATCTGCAGGGCCGTCGCCACCTCGCGGCGAAGTCGGAAAATCCCTGGCCCCTTTCGAATTCGAAACCTCCGAGGACTGAGCCGTGAGAGAGCGAGCACAGATCAGTCTTTTGTCCGATGGCCGACGCCTGCACCTTCACGATGGCCCGATCGACCTGATTGTTGAGGCCTTTGGAGGCACGAGTGAAATTAACGATGCATACCAGGCTGTAGCGAAACGCTTTGTCACTGTCCTGGACGAACTCTGCTCGGAACTTTCGCTGCTGCGCATGCCCGTGCGTGTGGATGGTCCTGTGCCAACCGGCGCGATTGCAAAGCGCATGACGGCTGCGGTTTTGCCCTATAGTCAGCGCACCTTTATTACGCCGATGGCTGCGGTCGCGGGAGCAGTGGCCGAGGAGATGATTGAAACTATGATCGGCGCGGCGAATCTTTCCAAGGCCTACGTAAACAATGGTGGAGACATCGCGCTTCATCTTGCGCCCGGAGAAACATTCGTCGTGGGTATGGTCGAGCGGCCCGATCGCCCATCGCTGTTTGGCAAAGTCAAATTGCATTCCACACAGCCGGTACGCGGCATTGCGACCAGTGGCTGGCGCGGACGTAGCTTTTCGCTCGGCATCGCTGACGCTGTTACCGTACTTTCCGACCACGCTGCCATGGCGGACGCCGCCGCAACCATAATTGCAAACGCAGTAGATCTTCCCGGCCACCCCAACATAACGCGAGTTCCTGCACGAGATTTAGCGCCGGACAGCGATCTCGGCGATCGCCTGGTGACTACCGCTGTCGGTGACATTTCTCCTAGGGAGATATCGGCGGCGCTCGAGGCAGGCTGCGCTGTCGCCGACGCTCTGCGATCAGAAGGGTTGATTCGCTCCGCAGCGCTATGTCTATGCGGTGAAACTAGACTTGTCTCTTCGCAGACCCCGCAGCAGTTGTCCGTTGATTCCGCGATGATTGCTGTAACTCGATGAACATGAAAAACGAAACGCCGATGACAATTCGAACCTGGGAGTACTGAATGTCTGACGTTCTTGTACGAAAAAAACTTACAGCGGTCGAAGAAATTTTCCATGAGGGCGGTCCAACCGCTTCGTCGCCGTTGCGGCGCGCGGCTGCACTGGCCGTCATTCAAAATCCTTTTGCTGGTAAGTATGTACAGGAGATCGCCGGCTTCATGGATGATCTGAAGCCTTTGGGATTGGAGATGGCTCGCTCGCTGGTGGCCGCTCTCGGCGGAGATAGCAAGGTTGTAGAAGGATACGGCAAGGGCGCAATCGTCGGGGCGGCCGGGGAGCTTGAGCACGGGGCTCTGTGGCACGTCCCCGGAGGTTACGCCATGCGCGAAATTCTCGGCGACGCGAAGGCGATTGTGGCATCGACCAAGAAAGTGGGCGGACCGGGAACCCGGCTTGACGTTCCGATTACCCACATCAACGCATCGTACGTGCGCAGTCATTTCGATGCGATGGAAGTCGGGCTCGCCGATGCTCCGCGATCCGACGAAATTCTTCTCGCACTCGTGATGACTACAGGTCCGCGGATTCATGCGCGGGTGGGAGGACTGAAGGCCTCGGAGATCAAAGGAGAAGACGGGCTGCGATGAAAACCTACATCCGCAAGATCGTGACATTCGTTGAAGAGACGAGGAGCGAAATGGGGCGAACCATCAATCCTCCCACGCGACGCGCTGCCGCGGTCGCCGTCATCGAAAATCCATTTGCAGGAAAGTACGTTGAAGACCTGTCCGAACTGATGACGATCGGCGAGGAACTTGGCGAACTGCTCACATTGCGTGCTGTCGCGGCTCTCGGCATTCCTGCGACCCGGGTTGAGAGCTATGGCAAAGCCGCAGCCGTGGGTGAAAACGGCGAGATCGAGCATGCCGCGGCGATTCTCCATCCCAAGCTTGGCGCGCCGGTCAGAAAAGTTCTCGGCAAGGGCGCGGCGCTTATTCCGTCCTCCAAGAAGCGCGGTGGAATGGGGGTTGCCCTCGACATTCCGCTGGGGCACAAAGACGCGGCATTCGTCCGCAGTCACTTCGACGGCATGGAAGTGCGAATCAACGATGCTCCGCGCGCCAACGAAATTGTGGTGGCGGTTGCGGTCACAGACAGCGGGCGTCCGCTGGCGCGGGTCGGGGGATTGACCAAGGATCAGATCAAGGGCGAGGACGGATTGAGGTAGCTGCTGCATTCTCCTTGCTTTGGCAGAGGCGGCGTTATTTCTTTTGAAGGAAAATGTGCGTTGCATTTTCTCCAGGGACGGTACGGACGGTGGTGAATCCGAGTTGAGGAAGATTGATTCCGGCGAATAGATTTTCGCCTTCGCCCAGGAGGACGGGCGACATGGCTAAGTGCATTTCGTCGACTTGGCCGGCGCGCAAGTATTGACGCAGCACGGACACGCCTCCACCAATGCGGACGTCTTTGCCCTTGGCCGCAGCTTTGGCTTGCTGGAGAGCAGATTCTATTCCGTCGGTGACGAAGTGGAATGTGGTGCCGCCCTCCATTGCAAGAGGAGCGCGCGCGTGATGGGTGAGCACAAACACGGGGACGTGGTAAGGGGGATTGTCGCCCCACCATCCATTCCAAGATTCTCCAGTCGTAGCCCATGGACCTCGCACCGGCCCAAACATATTCCGGCCCAGGATCCAGGCGCCGAGGTTGTCGAAAGAGCGAGCGGCGAAATCGTTGTCGACGCCTGTGGTGCCACTGCCCTCGCCGTGCATCTTCTGGAAGGCCTCGGTGGGAAAGAACCACTTGTGAAGCTCGGTTCCGCGGATGCCGAGAGGGTTATTGATATCTTGCCGAGGTCCGGCGCCGAATCCATCGAGGGAAACCGAAAAGGCCGCTATTCTCACTTTGCTCATGCATTGAATTCTATTCAACGCTTTCGTCATTTCCCATAGGGTGTCTCACGCAGGGCGTGGTTTTATTTCAGCGGCCTTGTTGTTCCCGTTTGCCCGGCGCGAGAGGGCGGCGGCGATTTCAGGCAGGGCTTCAATAATCTGACCATTGATTTGTTTTCTTACTTCGTCCATTTTCACGCTGGCAGGCGGGCGCTTCGCGGGGGATGGTGTGATTTTGGCAGGAGGCTGGACATCGCGTCCGGCGGGGGTCACGGATGGATGAGAAGATTTGTTGATCCTCTCGGCGACGTGGCTGGCCCGATAAAACTCCGCGGCGCCCTCGCGTATCTTTTCTTCGGTGATGCGATTGGCTTCAGCCTGGGAGCGAAGTCGGGTCTGGATGGCTGCTTCGAAATTATCGGCGGGGCTGTCTTCGTCGTCGTTATCTTCCTCAGCGTTATTTTGGTCGGCGCTATCTTCGTCATCAGTGTCCTCATCTTCATCCGCAATGAAATCGGAATCTTCCCAGATGTGTTGGTTGAGCGGAGTTTGATGGACAGTCTTCAAGTCGAGGACCACGTCGTTTTTAAAAGGTTCGAAGCGCAAGCGAGGCAGGTTGGCGCTGGCGGTTTGCAAGGCGTAGAGGAGAAGCCCGGCGGTCTTGCTATCGATCTGACCGGTGATGATGAGTCTCATGATCTGCATGAGGGAGACCTGAATGGCGTTGGCGTCCTCGAGGACGGGGAGATCGATGGAGACGGCGCGGCCACGGCGAGCGTCTTTGAGGCGATCGAGATGCAGTGCGATCCGCTCTTCGTGGTGGAGTTTATGGAAGTAGCAAAGCTTGTTGCGACGCAAGGCGGGCGATCCACACTGCGTACCGTTGACCTTGATGTGCTGACATCGATTTGGAAAGGAAGCCATGTTTGATCTCCTCCCCCCTCCCTCGTGGTGTATTGAAATCACGAGGTTGGCGGGATTTTAGAATTTAATCTCTTCGCTGCAACGAGTTACGGGCAAAATCTTGAGCGGACTTGAGTTAGGGAGTGGGGCGACATTTTTAGAGCTATAGTGCGAGTATTGGTTATTGCGGAAAGTTGTGCAAGGTTAAGTGAACATGGGAGGTGTGGAAAAAAGCCTGCGGTGCGTTCCTGGTGAAGAGAAAGCAGGTTCCTTTCGGCCCAGGGCAGGCTCTCCTGTCTCGCTGGCGCTCGCGCGTCGGAGTGACAGGGATTTTTCCGGGAGCCGCCGGCACCAAGAGGGTGAGAATCCCATTTTCGGCAAAGGAAGGCAAGGACGAGGCTCCCACTAGCCGAAATGACGGTCTACGTAATTTCAGCTTCTGGGATTGGACGAGCGACGTGCGTGGCCAAGCGCCCCCTCAGAGGCTAAAGCCATCTCACATGAAGACTTTCGGCACGACTGAAGTCGTGCCCTTCCCGATCTCATTATCCCAAGGAGCATCAGTCCGTGGAAGCCCATCTTTTGGCAAAGGAAGCCAAGGACGGGGCAGCCGGCATTCGAACTTCGGTAGATCCGGACCTAAGCAGGTTCCTCCTGTCTCGCTGGCGCTCGCGCGTCGGAATGACAGGGATTTTTGTTGGCGGACACGCCATCGCGCCACGCGGAAAAAGGAAAAGGCCAATCTGATTTCTCAAACTGGCCTTTATTTCTGCCGGCAACGACCGCAGTTTATCCTGAGCGAAGCCGAAGGGCTCCCACACACTTGGCTCGTGCAGTACCGTCGGTACTGCGGGGCTTCACTTGCGGCGCTTAGAAGGCGTGAGCGCGCGTTCTGTGGGCGCGGGAGCCTTCTGCCGAAATCCTGAGCGTTCTTTGCGAAGGATCTTTGGCTCCCTCTTGCTCGCTCCGAGAAACCGACGCTCACTTCTGAACGGTCAGGGAACTGAGTCTTATATTTGGTGGCCGCGTTCGTTTGACAAGCAGTTCGACCCCCTGCTCCCGGAGGAGACGACGCAGCCGGGATGCATTTCTCGCTCCCCAAACGCCCAGATACACCCGGCTCTTGTCATTCCTATAGACAATCTCGCCCTTGAACAATACTGCCAACTGCCCGCCCCCCAAAGCGGTATCAATACGTTCCTTCTCTCCGACGCACACCACGGTATTGTTTCTGGAAGGAAGGCTATCTCGGAATAGATAGACGGCCATGGGCGAATTCATGTGGGCACTATAACATTCCGCGTTTTGCGCCCGAAAGGAAAAGGCCAGTCTGATTTCTCAAACTGGCCTTTATTAATGCCGGCAACGACCTACGCTCCCACACACTTGGCGCGTGCAGTACCATCGGCCCTGCGGGGCTTAACTTCCGTGTTCGGGATGGGAACGGGTGGATCCCCCGCGGTAAGATCACCGACAACTTGAAGCAGCTTTTAGCTATTAGCCTTGGCCATCAGCTTGATTCTTCCGGCGCAGACATCATCGCGCTTCTTCGAAGAATCATCGCTGCAAACTTGATCTTCGCTCTCGACCTGCGGCGGTCAGCTGGGCCCGTTGGATTGGGCTAAAAGCTAAGAGCCGAAAGCTGAGAGCTGATTTTCAAAGATCGTGAGGGCGATGCCTCACAACTGAATAGATTGGGTGTGGTCTACTTTCGTGTTGTTTACTTCGGATTTCAACCACGGAATACTTCGGCATTTTCGTCGGCGCACAGTTGTCAGCGCGTTCTAGCTGTTCCACCCGAGTTCTGGTGGTCGAGAAAAAACTCTGCTTAGCCGCAGCTCAGTTTCTAGCTGAGGCGCAGTTGAAACCACGCCCTACTAAGCTGAGTGCTGACGACTGTAACTGCACCGAGTAAATTTTATGGTCAAGCCGAACGGGCGATTAGTACTGGTAAGCTACGAGTATTGCCACTCTTCCACCTCCAGCCTATCAACCAGGTAGTCTTCCTGGGCCCTTCATTACCCTTTTGGGTTGGGAGATCTCATCTTGAGGAGTGCTTCCCGCTTATATGCATTCAGCGGTTATCACTACCGAACTTCGCTACCGAGCGGTGCCATTGGCATGACAGCTCGAACACAAGAGGTTCGTCCATCCCGGTCCTCTCGTACTAAGGACAGGTCCTCTCAAATCTCCTACGCCCACAACAGATAGGGACCGAACTGTCTCGCGACGTTCTGAACCCAGCTCACGTACCGCTTTAATAGGCGAACAGCCTAACCCTTGGAACCTTCTACAGCTCCAGGATGCGATGAGCCGACATCGAGGTGCCAAACCGGAGCGTCGATATGAACTCTTGGCTCCGATCAGCCTGTTATCCCCGGCGTACCTTTTATCCGTTGAGCGATGGCCCTTCCATGCAGAACCACCGGATCACTAAAGCCTACTTTCGTACCTGCTCGACTTGTAGGTCTCGCAGTCAACCACGCTTATACTTTTGCATTCAACGGCTGATTTCCAAACAGCCTGAGCGTAGCTTCGCGCGCCTCCGTTACCGTTTAGGAGGCGACCGCCCCAGTCAAACTACCCGTCTTACTATGTCCTTGTCCCGGATTACGGGACTAAGTTAGAACCACAGATCTCGCAGGGTGGTATCTCACCGTTGGCTCCTCCAAACCCGAGAGTCTGGAATCAAAGCCTCCCACCTATCCTGCGCAGCAAGGGCCATAGTTCATAGTAAAAGTATAGTAAAGGTGCACGGGGTCTTTCCGTCTAGTTGCGGGCAACCGGCATCTTCACCGGCACTACAAGTTCGCCGTGTCAGTCGGCAAGACAGTCGCACTTTCGTTACGCCATTCGTGCAGGTCGGAACTTACCCGACAAGGAATTTCGCTACCTTAGGACCGTTATAGTTACGGCCGCCGTTCACCGGGGCTTCAGTTCAAAGCTTCACCTTGCGGTTGACCTCTCCCTTTAACCTTCCGGCACCGGGCAGGCGTCAGCCCCTATACGTCGTTTTCGACTTTGCAGAGACCTGTGTTTTTGTTAAACAGTCGCAGTGCGCATTTCGCTGCGGCCTCTTCGGGCTATGAACCCTAGTGAGGCACCCCTTCTCCCGAAGTTACGGGGTTATATTGCCGAGTTCCTTACCAACTGTTCTCACGAGCGCCTTTGGATATTCTCCTCGTCTACCTGTGTCGGTTTGAGGTACGGTTCCCTTATGTTCTCCTTAGAGGTTTTTCTTGGCAGCGTGGAATCGGCAGCTTTCCTCCATACGGAGTACTGCTTTGCGCCTCAGTGATAACTCTCCAACGGATTTGCCTATCGAGAGACACCTTACGCGCATCGACCGTCATAGCCATAGGACGGCCTGCTTATCCTCCTGCGTCACCCCATCGTAATAACGAAAACAAGGGAGGTCCGGAATATTAACCGGATGTCCATCGGCTACGCCTTTCGGCCTCGCCTTAGGGACCGCCTGACCCTGAGCGGATTAACCTTTCTCAGGAAACCTTAGACTTTCGGCGCGGAGGGTTCCCACCTCCGTTATCGCTACTTATGCCGGCAGGGTCTCTTCTCAACCGTCCAGCAGTCCTTTCGGTCTACCTTCAAACTGTTGAGAATGCTCTCCTACCACGCACACCCGTAAGGTGTGCATTCGCTGCTTCGGTAACAGGTTTAAGCCCCGTTAAATTGTCGGCACCGGACCGCTTGACCAGTGAGCTATTACGCTTTCTTTAAAGGATGGCTGCTTCTAAGCCAACCTCCTGGCTGTCTGGGCGTTCCGACTTCCTTTCCCACTTAGCCTGTATTTTGGGACCTTAGCAGGCGATCTGGACTGTTTTCCTCTCGACGACGAAGCTTAGCCCCCGCCGTCTGACTCCCGTATTGGTTGTTCTATGGCATTCGAAGTTTGATTGGATTCAGTAAGCTGGAAAGCCCCCTAGTCCATTCAGTTCTCTACCACCACGACAAATCATACGAGGCTAGCCCTAAAGCTATTTCGGAGAGAACGAGCAATCACGGAATTTGATTAGCCTTTCACCCCTACCCTCAGCTCATCGGAGCTTTTTTCAACAAACACCCGTTCGGCCCTCCGGTGGGTGTTACCCCACTTTCAGCCTGGCCAAGGGTAGATCATCCCGCTTCGCGTCTATTCCTGCCAACTGAATCGCCCTATTAGGACTCGCTTTCGCTGCGGCTCGCTTTCGCTTAACCTTGCTGACAAGAATAACTAGCCGGCTCATTATGCAATAGGCACGCGGTCAGACTTTCGGCTTGCGCCGCATAGTCCTCCCACCGTTTGTAGGCACACGGTTTCAGGTACTATTTCACTCCCCTCGCAGGGGTTCTTTTCGCCTTTCCCTCACGGTACTGGTTCACTATCGGTCAGAAGCTAGTATTTAGCCTTACGGGATGGTCCCCGTAGCTTCCCGCAAAGTTTCTCGTGCTCCGCGGTACTCAGGTATCGACTTCGAGTTTGGTCCGTTTTCATCTACGTGGCTATCACACTCTATGGCCCCTCTTTCCAGAGGGCTTCGATTAACGGCCAAATTGGTAACTCTACTGTTGTCGACCCTACAACCCCGGTCACACCCGAAGGTGAGACTGGTTTAGGCTGTTGCGATTTCGCTCGCCACTACTATCGCAATCGAGGTTTCTTTCTTTTCCTCCTGGTACTGAGATGGTTCACTTCCCAGGGTTCGCTCGTGCGTGACTATGGATTCATCACGCCGTACGGAGGGTTCACCTCCGTGGGTTTCCCCATTCGGAAATCTCCGGATCAATGCCTGCTTGCGGCTCCCCGAAGCTTATCGCAGCTTGCCACGTCCTTCTTCGCCTGCTTCTGCCAAGGCATCCACCATGCGCCCTTAGTAGCTTGACCACAAAATTTACTCAGCACACTCGAAGATCGCTTCCGGACCATCGGCTTTCAGCCTTCAGCTCAGAACACAACCCCAACACGCCGCTTAAACTCTATGGGCCTTTATTGCTGCTCATCGCGCGCTTAACGCCTATCAACGTTTACGCGCACCAGCAGCTTCTCTCAGGCACTCATAAAAATTTACAACGCCTTGTATTTTGCCCAATCTATTCAGTTGTCAAATATCGTCCTCGTGAAGAAGCTGTTAGCTCTTAGCTTCTAGCTGTTAGCTAAAAACCAAAATCAACAACTTCTCACTACCCCGCTTATGCGGGTATGGGTCTTACTCAGCTCGGGGTGTGCAAACCCCTAGACTGCCTCCAACCCAATGTTCGGCGCCAAGCGACTTTCATTGAACCGTGAACGGAATCGGTTGTCGTATTGACGCCCAACATCGGGCTGACTTCACTCACTTGCGCTAGGCAAGGTCGCGAGCTCTTTCTGCTATCGCATCGGGATCGATGCCACGCTCGATCTAAGCCATGCCGCTCCTGATGGCGATGAGCCATTCCATGAGTTCCGTGATCGCGCCCCAACGACCATGCAAGGCAATCGGGACCAGCAGACCCATCCAAAGCCTGGAAACAGCAACTGAACGGCGCTTCTCACGCGCTAACTCCCGCCGCAAATTTTCTGGTGGAGCTGACCGGGATCGAACCGGTGGCCTC
>CAWJVC010000006.1:285000-482778 GCA_963846215.1 uncultured Acidobacteriaceae bacterium
CGGGAGAGCTGCCAGCTAGAACCAGAAGCAGGTTCCTCACGACTAAGGCCGTTCGGAATGACATGACTTTGGGTAGGGCGCTCGGAAACAGCGCGCAACCGTATGGTCTTCCGTTCGAAGATGACGCCACTTTCAGCGCATGCCGAAACGGAAGACAAAAAATTGAGAAAAGATCCTACTTTGGAGGTCCTTGCTTTGAAGGTACCCTTCGGAACGGCTTAGATAAATCTGCTTTCCGAATGAAGTCCCGTGGCCGGGACAATTGAGAACTGTCTTTCGCTCTCTGAAAACTTAGATGCCGGACGAGACCAAGAGATTCACAAAAACGACCGGCGTAGCCACACATCTGCTCTCGGTGAATTGTTTATAGCAGATGAATGAAGAATGCGCAAGGGGTAATTTAAAAAATGTGTGAGTTTACGAATTTGGTGCGGGATCGGGCGGGTGAATCCATTTACGGATTCCGTAGTGGCGAGAAGAAAAGCAGTTTCCTCGCGAACCGCCGCTCGGAATGACACGGGTAGTTAGAGGGGTCTTCGGCGTGGGTGTAAGCTGAAGGCTATGAAAAAGCAGGCGTCGGACCAGTCATTTCATGACCGTCGATATCAGGAGCGGAAGCGGGCGGAAGCGGCGAAGAAAGCGCCGCCCAAGAAAATCGCTAGCGAAAAAGAACAAGCTGGTAGCGATGGCTCCTCTGCGAAGGAAGAGTAACCTGTGCTCGGCTAATTGCGCGAACGGAAATATAGAGTTCTAAAAGCAAATTCCCGCATTCGAAAATTGATCCCCACCTCGGCCGCAAGATTGCGGCGGAGATGGGGACCTCGAAACAATTCCTGCCAAGATTGACTAGTTGATGGTGAAGGTTAACGCCGTCGCTTTGCCGCCGCCGGGGGCGGGGTTGGAGACGACGACACTGGCGGTGCCGGCAGATGCGATCTCGGAATACGGTACGTAAAGCGTCAGCTGGGTTGAGCTAACGTCGGCGGCGTACAGAGACGTGCCGTTCCAGGTCACGGTTGATCCCGGAACGAAGCCGGTGCCCGTGATGGTGACAGGGAAGTTCCATCCGCCATGGGCAGCGCTGGCGGGGGATAAAGTTTTGCTGGTCGGCACAGGGTTGTTGGTGGTGCTAAACGTCAGGAACATCAAAGGACTCTTAACGATCTCGAGCTGAGCGGCGCCTGTATTGCAGCAGGGTGGCAAGATAATAAACGCCGCCCCGTTGTTCCCCCAGGAAACGAAAGACGTGGATGAGCTTTCGGACAGCTGCGAGAGATTGGTTACGGCGATCGGCGTGAAGTCCGCGAGGTTAAATGCGGTGATGCCGAAGCCGGAAAAGAAAGGCGTCTGGGACAAGGCGAAAAAGCGGTTGATCGACGGATCGGGTAGAACCGGGGAATAACTAGAGCAGCAGCCGCCTAAGTCATAGCTTCCGACCAACAAACCCGCAGCAGGATTAAATACCTTGCCATCGTCGCCATAAATGAGACCGGCGGCGTAGTCGATCGTAGTGCCGTTAGTGTCGCCGCTCCATTGCTGGGCGACAGTTCCGCTGCTGGAGTTCACGGTGACGAGGTCAATTGTTCCGGAGCTGTAGCCGTACATCGTGGTGGAGTTGACCCAAACGAAGTTGTCTGGATACGGGTAAGTGGTGAGAGCATCGGGAAGCTGGGCTGCATCCTTGTAGAAATAGACGCCATAGCCGCTGCCGCAGCACTCGTTGGCGCCGAGGGCAACAGACCAGGTGTGATCGTCGCTGGGAGAGACACCGATTTGGGCGGCAGTGTTGAGGCTACCGTTTTGTGTGCCGAGGCTCACGTCGACATCCGGAGTGAAGTTGGGCAAGATGAGGCGCTGCACCGAGCCATTGCCGTTGAGGCCAACGTAAAGATATTTCGCGTCTGCTGAGAGGGCGAGTTGATTCGGCTCGCTGCCGGCGAAGTAGTATCCAGTGATCTTGCCGTTGGCCGGATTGATTACCGCGATAGTGTTGCCATTGACGCCGTAACTGCTGGGCACTGAGGCGTAAATGCGCTGGGCGTAAGGGTCCCAGACTAGGTTGTTGGCAGGAAGATCGAGAGTGGTAACAGAGGCGGGATAGGTGACATTGAAGTTTTGCGAATCCGAGATACTGCCAGGCGGGGGATTAGTGACAGTGATGGACACTATGCCTGCAATGGCCAATTCAGATTTACTGGGGGTGATTTGAAGCTGTGAGGAGCTTATGTAGGTGGTGGGGACGCTTTTGCCATTCCACTGCACCGCGGCACCGTTCATGAAATTTGACCCGGTTAGGGTGAGGGGGCCCGGCGCGGAATGGGCGACGACGCTCGTGGGTGCAATCGCTTGCAGAGTGGGAGAGAGGTCGACCACACTTAAGTTCTCGGAATTAGATTCCTGATTCAGAGAATTGTCGACGTAGACCTGATAGTTGGTCGCGTAGGTCAAGTATGAAGCAGGCACCTGGGCAGTGAGTTGGGAAGAACTGACAAGCGTTGTGGCCAGAGGATAGCCGTAGGTCAGGTACACACTGTCGCCAGCGACGAAGCCGGTGCCGTTGACCGTGAGGGTGAAGGCCGGTCCATTGACATAAACGCTGGGTGGAGAAATCGAAGTAATAGTGGGGACAGCTGCTGCAAGCGAATAAGCAGGCGCGAGCAGGAATACGATGGTGGCGGCGAAGAGGCGAGCTTTTGCATTCATTCGATACATCTCCTGGAAAAGCGATTTCAATCAGCTGAAGTCCGGGTGACGAGGCATCTAGGAGCTTGAAAGTCGGCGACGAAGGTTGCGCTAGATCTGCATCCGGCGGGCAATTCTAGCGTATTTCGGAAAAATGTCGATTGCTTTCTGCAAAATTCTCGATTCTCGATACTTTATCGGTTTGCAAGTTGTTGCAACCGATGTGCACGACCACTGGGATTCGATGTATTCTGTCTGAACTGAAAGAACTGATATGGCTGACCTGACTGACGTGCAGCAGAAATATATTCTTCACTGGGGCGAGATGGGTACGCGCTGGGGGATAAACCGGACGGTGGCGCAGATCCATGCGCTGCTATATTTGTCGCCGCGGGCGCTGCCGGCGGAGGAGATTGCGGAGACGCTGAGCGTGGCGCGGTCGAATGTGAGCACGTCGATCCGGGAGCTGGAGACCTGGGGGATTGTGCGGGCGGTGCATGTCCTGGGCGACCGGCGGGAACATTATGAGTCGATGAAAGACGTGTGGGAGATGTTCCGGCTGGTGATTGAGCAGAGGAAGCGGCGGGAGATCGATCCGACGCGGGAGATGCTGCGAAGAAGTTTGGAGGAGATCGATCCTAAGGAGGCGGGGGCCGAGTTTACCCGGGAGCGGCTGGCGGCGATGGCCGGATTTTTCGAGGCGGTCACGGAGTTGCACGATCAGATGAAGCAACTGCCCACGGGGACGGTGCGGAAAATATTGCGCATGGGGACGAAGGTGAGTGAAGAAGAGAGGAAGTGGACGCGGAAGGATAAAATCCTTAACACAGAGAGCACAGGGCGTACACAGGGTAAGGCCATTCTGCTGAGATAGAAAATCGCGTCAGGCTTAGGTGGTGACTGCTGGTATGGGATGCTTCGACTTCGTGAGATCGTCCTCGGACGATCTTGCTACGCTCAGCATGACAGTTCCTGATATCTATTTATGAGGTGTGTTAAAGCGATGACGGACAACGCTAACAAGAAAAAGATTTGGGTGACGTTGAGCGGGCTGCCGCTGACGATCGCGCTGGAGTGGCCATTTCATCGGTCGACTTCGGGGGCGGATTTTTGGGTGTTGCATGGAGATATCTGGCTGGAAAATTCGGAGGGGCTGCATGCGCCGGTGGCGGTCAATTTGTCGGCAACAGTGCGCGAGGTATTGCCATCCCTGGAGCCCGGGGACGCGGAGGCTCCGGTGATCAATGCGTTACGCAAGGAAGTGGACAGCAGGCAGATTGAATTTGTGAAGTCAGGGAAGCTGAAGCCGGTGGCGTTTTCGAGCCGGCATTATGACTTCAAGCGCCAGAAGTGGGTTTTTGGAAAAGCGGCCGACGATGTGATTGCGACATTTGCGGAGCGGAAAGTTTATTGGCAAACGAAGTTGGGAGCAGATTCGAACGCGAGTTTGGATTGGGGATCCGACCGAGGCGCAGTATCTGGAGACGACGCCGGCGACATTTACTGGAAGTGGCGGGGCGGTTGGTGGCCGGTGATGGATTGGTGCGGATGGACGGCGAGTGGGCGGAGGCGACTCCTGGCTTGATGGCGCAGGCGGAAAGATTTGAATCTGCCATGCGAGACGGCGGTGGAGGAGTTGGAGAAAAAGCACGCGTTCGAACGAGGTTAGTACTACGAGTTGTGCATAGAGGAGCCCCCGAGTGGCGGGAACATCATCGCCACAGACCATAGCGTCTTTTTCCGCGGAGTCAATCTGCAGCAAGGCAAGCTCAATTGCGTAAGACGCGAATCATCTTTCTGCTTCGGATGGCACTGCTGAACGTCTTTTCGCGATCTCTCTACAACGGAGTTAAAGAGTGAATGCATCGAAAAAGATTTACTATTCGTGCGCGCGGGAAATTCTGATACCCTAGGCAATAGAAAGAGCGCCGATGAAGAGCGCGGTAAGCGGAGTCGACGCGAGGATTCACAACTCCGCTGGTGCGCGCGGCTCGTTTTAGTGTCGCGCTCTGGCGATGGCACTGGATGACTGGGACGGCCCAGGAGCAATCGCAGAACCGAGCAATCCGCCACCTTCGACAGGACAGTCGCAAGGAAAAGACTGCCCAACGCGCCGAGTGACACCAAGAAGGATGAGAGCGGCAATCCGGTGCAGCAAATGCAGGACAAGACCAAGCAGGCGGCCGAGATGACAAAGGATGTCGCGACGGAAGGCCTGATACGGGCGCGGGACTGGGAGTCAGCCTGGATTTCGGGCGTGTATGTCGGTAAGAATCAGCCAGCTGATCACGCCGACAGGAAGCAGCGGGAAGAGTATTACTTGCGGCAGACCCTGACGACGCCGGAGCTTACATGAAGCGCATGTTCGGCTGCGGGAATCGACCAGGCGCGGGGAATCCACCGCAGTGGGATGACGGGTGGGGCGGATACGCGGAGCGATTTGCCTCTCGCGAGGGACAATTTATTACAGCGAATACGCTGGCGGCACTGGGAAATGCGAAGTTGGGATACGAAGTCCGCTATGACAAGTGCAAGTGCAGCGGGGTGTGGCCACGGACGCGGCATGCGATTCTGCGGAATTTTCTGACCTACGATCGAACCGAGGAGAATTTGCGTCCGCAGTGGGCGCTGTATGGAGGAGCGTTTGGCGGGGGAGTGGTGGCGACGACCTGGAAGCCGGGTTCGCAGAGTTATCTGGAGAACGGGGTGTGGGGAGTGCTGGGGCAGGCGGGGTATGGAGACGCTACTGAATTTTTTTACCGAGTTTTCGACAGAGATCAATCGGAAGCAGGGAGTGAAGTAGGGCCTCTTAATTGATCATACCCACGCAGCATCGCTGCATCGACCTCAGCGGCTAAAAGCCGCATCCGGCTCCGCCCACAGTCGGCAGGACTGAAGTCGTGCCCTTCCCGGTTTTCTTATTGCAGCAGGCCTCCGTTGGTGGGTGGTTCTTCTTCTGGGGCCAACACTACCGCGGCGGCTACCTTGTCGCCGGGCTCCATGTGCAGGAGGCGGACGCCCTGGGCGTTGCGGCCGGATTCGCGAATGGTCTTTGAATCCATGCGAATGATTTTGCCGTAGTGGCTGATGAGCATGACTTGGGACGTTTCGTCGACCAGCGCAATGGCGACGACTTTGCCGACGCGCTCGGTGGTTTTGATATTGATGACGCCTTTGCCGGCGCGATTGGTGAGGCGGTATTCGTCGGCGGGGGTGCGCTTGCCGTATCCGTTTTCGGTTACGGAAAGAATCAGCGTGCCTTTTTGCGTCAGGTCGACGGTCTCCGTGGGCGCGACTTCGGCATCGACTGCAGATGTCCCCTCTGCCGCGGCGAGTCCACCGACCGGAGCTGCGCCCGGTTTCGGCGTGACCGTCATGCCTACTACGTAGTCGCCTTCTTCCAGGTTGATGCCATTGACGCCGTAGGCGGCGCGGCCCATGGGGCGGACGTGATCTTCGTCGAAGCGGATGGCCATGCCTTCGTGAGTGGCGATGAAAACGATCTGGTTGCCGTTGGTGATGCGGGCGGCCACGAGTTCGTCTCCCTCTTCGATGTTGATGGCGTTGATGCCGTTCGAGCGGACGTGCATGAACTCGCGCAGCTCGGATTTTTTGACCAGGCCGTTACGCGTGGCGAAGAAAATATATTTATTTTCTTCTTCGAGATTGCGCACGGCGAGCATGGTGCGTACGGTTTCGCCGGGCTGCAGTCCGATGAGGTTGCCGATGTGCTTGCCGCGGCCGGCGGCGCTGACGTCAGGAATTTCGTAGACCTTGAGCCAGTAGACCCGGCCTTTGTTGGTGAAAATTAAAATGTAGGCGTGAGTGGAAGCGATGAAGAGATGCTCGACGAAATCCTCGTCGCGAGTCTTCATACCGGTGCGGCCGCTGCCACCGCGGCGCTGCATGCGGTAAGTGGAGATCGGCGTGCGCTTCATGTAGCCGGAGTGACTGAAGGTAACGGCGACTTGCTCGTCGGCGATCAGATCTTCGAGGACGATTTCCGCGGCTTCGTCTTCGATGCGGGTGCGGCGCTCGTCTCCGTAGAGTTCTTTGACTTCTTCGAGTTCTTTGATGATTACTCCGCGAAGCTTGGTTTCTCGGAGGCGAGGATCGATTCGTAGTCTTCGATCGTCTCGCGAACTTCTTTTAACTCGTTGGAAATTTCATCGATGGAAAGTTTGGTCAGCCGATGCAGTTGCAGTTCGAGAATCGCTTCGGCCTGGCGCGTGGTGAAAGGCTTTTCAGGATCGAGCTTGGGAGCGCGGCCGGTGGTGTTGATATCGATTTTCTTGCCGCCGAAGTAGGCGACCAAGTTTTCGCGGGCGTCGGCGCGGTTGGCGCTGGCGCGGATGATGGCGATGACGTTGTCGAGGTGATCAAGCGCGTTGAGGTAGCCTTCGAGAATGTGCTCGCGGTCTTTGGCTTTCTGCAGCAGGAAGGCAGTGCGGCGGCGAACCACTTCGACGCGGTGATTGATGAAGTGCTTGATGGCCTGGATCAGGCCCATTTCGCGGGGCTGTCCGTTGACCACCGCGAGCAGGATCATGGAAAAACCTTCCTGCATCGAGGTGTGCTTGAAGAGCTGATTGAGGACGATCTGAGGTTCGGCGCCGCGTTTTAGTTCGATCGACAATGCGCATGCCGTCGCGATCGCTTTCATCGCGGACGTCGGAAATATCCTCGATATCTTTATCGTTGACCAGTTGCGCGATGCGCTCGACAAGCCGAGCCTTGTTTACCTGATAAGGAATTTCGGTGACGATGATCGCCTGGCGATCTTTGGTGATGTTTTCGATCGCGGCTTTGGCGCGCATCATGAAGCGGCCGCGGCCGGTGCGATAGGCTTCGAAAACTCCGGCGCGTCCGTGGATGATGCCGGCGGTGGGGAAGTCAGGTCCTTGAACGAACTTTAAGAATTTCGGCGAGCTGCGCGTTGGGATTGTTGATCAGCGTGATGGTGGCGTCGACGATCTCGGTTAAGTTGTGCGGCGGAATTTTTGTGGCCATGCCGACGGCGATTCCGTCGGAGCCGTTGATCAGCAGGTTCGGAATGCGAGTGGGAAGAACGTCAGGCTCGACTTCGCTGCCATCGTAGTTGGGGCGGAAGTCAACGGTTTCTTTGTCGAGATCTTCCAGCAGCGCGGTTGCGACTTGCGCTAGCTTGGCCTCAGTATAGCGATCGGCGGCGGGAGGGTCGCCATCGACGGAGCCGAAATTTCCTTGTCCGAAAATCAGCGGGTAACGCATGCTCCAGGTTTGCGCGAGGCGCACCAGGGCGTCATAGACGGCGAGGTTTCCGTGGGGATGGTACTTGCCCATGACGTCTCCGACGATGCGGGCGCACTTGCGGGTGGCGCGATTGGGCTGGAGGCCCATCTGCTGCATGGTGTAGAGAATGCGGCGATGCACGGGCTTGAGTCCGTCACGAACATCGGGAAGGGCGCGGCCGATGATGACCGACATGGAATAGTCGAGATACGACTTGCGCATCTCGTCTTCAATGTTGACGGGCTGAATGTGCAGGGCGCCGGGGCTACCGCTATCGCCCGGTGGCGTCGGCGGAGTCAGGGGAAGTTCGGGATTTTGATCGTCTGGCATAATTTTGCTTTATCAGCAGCTCCCGAGGCCGCCACTGGCTCGCCTCAGGACGTCCGCCTTTAATGTGTAAACGGTTGCATCTACAGGTGGTTAGTTTGATTGCGTACACGTAATTATATCACGGTAAATGGGGCGATCGCGGGTATCGGATTTGGTGCGTTTTGGTGGTTTCTTCGGCAGCTCAGCGGGCACATAGAATGAACCGCGAAGCCATTAGGCGGGCTAGCGAAATGTTCAGATCGAAGTGTCAGAGGGAGCACTCATGCGGGCTAAGAGTTGGATCGGTTTGATTTTGTTGATTTGTTTCTATGGCGGAGCTGTTGAGGCACGATCGTCGCATCGTCGCAGGACGCAAGCGCAGAGTGGCCAGCCGGGAGCCTTCGACTACTACGTGCTGGCGCTGTCATGGGCGCCAGAGTTCTGCCATTCGCATGCGGAGAGTCCCGAGTGTGGGAGCAAGCACTACGGTTTTGTGGTTCACGGGCTCTGGCCGCAGTTCACCGACGGTTATCCGGAGCACTGCTCGACCGCGCCCGGGCTTGCGGATCCCTCGCGGATGACCGACATCATGCCGGATCCGAAATTGGTCGAGCATGAATGGGCGACTCATGGCACTTGCAGCGGGCTGGATGCGGACAATTACTTCAAGTTGGTGCGACAGGCGTTTGGGGAGATTCACATTCCGGACAAACTCGTTGCACCCACACAGCCATTCTCGATGACGCCAGCGGAAGTGAAAGACGAATTCCTGCGGTCGAACCCGCGATTGCCGCGGGAAGGCATCACGGTGAGTTGCGGAAACAATTATCTGACAGCCGTGTCGGTTTGCATGACGAAGGGTCTCGAACCGAAGGCGTGCGAATCGTTACGGGACTGCCGTGCGAACTCGCTCCGGATTCCGCCGGTGAGGTAGAACGGTCTTCCAACGTGTTCCGAACTTTAAAACCGCGTGATCACTTCGTTTGGGGATGCGGGAAGGATGAACTTCACACTGCGGCTCGAATTCGCTTGTTCGGTTTTACTAAGGTCAAGGGCGGCGAGAGCGATTTTCTTGTTCCAGAATCCGTCGGTGTAGTAGTCACCACGGGCGTAGAGCATGCCGTCGGCGATGGTATAGTCGCGAACCTCTTCGGTGTGTCCGTCACGAAAAACTAAAACTGCCGGAGTGAGATCGGGCACCGGAGCCGCAGTCGCGATCAGAGGCAGGCGCTTGGGGTTCCCTTTTGGCCCACGATTGGCGGGTGGAGGGGCGAGATTGGGAGGGTTCAACGGCAAAGCCTCGCCATCGATTGCCGCGTTATTGACGCGAACGTAGCGGCCATTCTGGAGTTCAATCATCAGCGGATCGGACGAAGACGGCTTGTGGTCGACGGGAGCGCTCATCGCTTGTCCCATGGAACTCATGGCGGAACCGGTCATGCCACTTAAGGCTTGCATCAGGAAAGGCGGCAGCGGCCCGGCGTCGGGAGCCCCGCTGGGATAAATGTCATCAGGATTGAAGGAGTCGCCGAGGAACGGCAGCGATGTGTACGGCGAACCGTACGGCGAAGAGCGGCGGAAGTGCGAGCTACGTCCGAACCCAAAATTCCCCGGCGCATGGAAGTGTTGCGGCGCGGCCAAGTGCATGGGGGCAGAGGCGTGAGTGGCGGCGGTTCTTTGGGCTGAAGCTGACGGGATCAGTACTAAGGCCGTCACAAGAGCCGCGAAGACAAGACAACTTGCGGAAAAAATTCCTCTACTGCCGGGTGTTTGCGGGCGAAGGCGCCGCACTTCGAGAATTGCCGGCACGCCCATTTCAGTTTCCCAGAGCCGACGGCGGAAGTTGGAAAATCACGCCGCGGTCTTCATTCAGTTTTTGAGTCGTGGAAAGATCGAGATCTGCCAGTGCGATCTTGCGGGGACGTCCAGACGTCAGATCGTAAAGCGTCTGACCGACGATGGCGTAATTTTCCACCTCTCCTTGATGACCATCTTTAAAGACAAGTGTGGTTGGCGGCTGCGGCGGTTCGGGTGATGGGTCAGATTCAACTGACGAGTTCTGCGAGAGATCCTGCGAGGGTCGAGGGTGAGCGTGTGCTGGGCCGGGTGATGACGGAGGAATGTAGGAGTCAGAGCCGGAGCCCCGGCGATCAAAGATGGTAGGTCCACCTTGATAGTTGGCATCATCGTCGGCGTCGTCTTCATCGTTTTGATTCATGTCGACGGCATAGGGAACGGGCACCGCGTAAACGTAGGGGTAATAAGAAGTGCCATAGGCGGTGCGATGATTGCGGTGGTGTTGTCCGCCACTTCCCACGTGGAGACCGTTAGAAGAAAATGTCACGCCGGATGTGGGTGCAGTGTATCCATAGCGACCCAGGGAGGTGACGCTCGGCGGAGTACCGTTGATGGAGCGTCCGCCGAAGCCGGGAGAAGTGACGGAGGGGGAAACGCCATTGATCTGAGCGGAGGCTGAAGCCAAAAGCAGCGGAAGCAAGACAATCCCGAAAAGTGCCAGCGAAGCCGAAACCGAGCGTCGCGCAGAGCGTTTCACCCCATCATGATACTCCAAGCTGGACGTCATGGCGCACCTCAAAGGAGCCGATCACTGCTGATTTAGATCGCTCCGGCAGGTATGAAGATGCGCGGAAAATTGTAGAGTTTTGTTAACGCGAAGAAAATCAAGGGGCTTAAGGGACCGGCATGGAAGAGAGCCGGCGAAAGCCAGTCGCTCTATCCACGGGGGATCTGGAGCAGGGCCCAAAGGCAACGGAGGATATAGCTGCCGACCAGGACCCATACGCAGGCAGTGACCAGGGTACGGTACTGAGTTTCCATCAGGTCGGCGAGGATGCCAGCGACAAAGATGAATAAGAAGGGGACGGAAGCAAGAAGAAATCCTGCACCGGCAACGCGAGGATGAGCGATGCCGAGCCCGATGAAAAGTAGTCCGACGAAGCAGAGGTGCGGTGTTGCCGAAGTAGCGAGTGCGCGGCCAGAGAAAATACGTGATGAGCGCGACTGGCAGCAGAAGAACAAAAGCAGGGCAGGCTCGCAGAATCTGCACCGCGACCTGGCGATAGACGGCGAGAACGGTGAAGCTGCGCCAGGTTGCTCCCCAGAAAGAGGCGTGCTGCAAACCTGCGAGGAGCGCGTGGGGATGGAAGAAATAAATGGCGAAGAGTATGGCGAAAGCGACGAGAGTTGCGGCGGCCCAGATGATGAGGGCGGCGCCGCGTCGAATGGGAGCGAGATAGAGCAAGAAAGCGAGGGCGAGAGGTACGACGACGATCATGGAGAATTGGGAGCCGACGGCGATCGCGAGAGAGATTCCCAGGAGCAGGATGCGGCGCCAGTTCCAGAGAATGACTTCGCGTGGGGCGTAGAGAGTGTGGGCGACGGCGATGGCAGTGAAGATGGCACCAAAGGATCCCCATGCGGCAAGGATTTCAGGCTCGGCATGCCAGACGGCGGTGGCCTGGAGAATGGCCGGAGAGAAACAATAGAGAGCGAGGGCAATGAATCCGCCGGTATTGCCGCAGAGGCGGCGGGCAACATACCACAGCGAAGCGCCGAGGAAAACGCCGAAGGCAAGAAACGGGATGTGCGGGAGCCAGCGCCAGATGGGGAGGATTCGGATGCGGCGAGGGCTTGCGGCGCGGCGAGCAGAGGCGCCGCGGTTACGAGGGAGAGAAGTGGGGAGTGCTCGGTGTCGAAGCCGGCGGCATCGCGCGAAATCTCCAGCGGAAGTGATCCGGGAGGATCGGGAAAAGGCGCGCCAGCGATCCACCGCCGTGAAGTTGGCGCCAGCCGGCGGCGATGCGAACTTGTTCGGAGGCGCTGGCGCCTGCGGATTCCGAAACGCGAAGTTCGGAATGGACCAGCCAGAGGGCTTGCGCCAGGAAGGCAAGAAGCAGGGCTCCGGCGAGAAATTGCGGACGGCCGAAGCGTTGGCGCGTGAAAAATCGGGTCATAAGGCTGAGCCGAGTGTTTTACCATGAGCGAGGCGCTTTGAGGAAATTACAGTGACAGCCTGAGGACGATTTCATCTCTCAAGCATCGCGGTAGCGTGAATATGTGAACCGATGCGAATCTAACATGCGCGGGACGGAAGTCCAGGATGAGTGACCAGATCAACATTTCGAATGAAGGTCCGAAGGCGCTAAGTTCAGAAGTGGCGCCCTCCGAGCGAGCGACTGCGCCGCCGGATTTTGCGGTGCAGCCTTCTTATGTGCGGACCGTGTTTCTTGGCCCGGATGGACTGCGGCCAGGGTGGGGGCTTGCGTTTTATGTTGCGATGTTTTATCCGCTGCAGTTTGTGGCCAGCCGATGGGCATGGTCCACGAATTTGGGGCGGAGGGGCTGTGGTCCATGATGCTGGAGGAGTTTGGTGTGCTGGTGGCGGCGGTGGTTCCGGCGTTGGTGTTGGCACGGGTTGAGAGGCGGACTTGGGGGGCGTATGGTTTGCCGGGGCGGCTGGCGTTTGGGAAATTGTTTTGGGTGGGCGTGGTGTGGGGATTTTGCGAGCATCACGCTGTTGCTGGCCACGATGTACGGTCTGCGCGTGTTTGATTTGGGGCATCTGGCGATGCATGGTCTGCGAATTGTGAAGTTTGCTTTGTTCTGGGCGGTGATGTTTCTGCTGGTGGGATTCTTTGAAGAGTTTCTGCTGCGAGGGTATTCGCAATTCACGTTGACGCGGGCGAATTGGTTTCTGGCCGGCGGCGGCTGTCCTCTCGTGTATGTTCGGGCTGATCCACATGCAGAATGCCGGAGAGCAGTGGCCGGGATTGCTGGCGGCGGCGGTGATTGGTTTTTTCTTTTGCCTGACGTTGCGGCGCACGGGGAATTTGTGGTTTGCGGTGGGATTTCACGCCGCGTGGGATTGGGGCGAGACATTTGTTTATTCGGTGCCGGATAGTGGGACGATTTTCCCGGGACATCTGCTGAAGTCATCGTTTCACGGGCCACGATGGCTTACGGGAGGGATGGTCGGTCCGGAGGGCAGTGTGCTGTGCTTCGTCGTGATTGCCGCGGTGTGGGTGGGTTTCTCGAAGGTTTATCCGGAGGTGAAATATCGGGTGCGGTAGCGGGAGCAAAATCTCTAACACAGAGGACACAGAGGATCACAGGGTAGTCCTATTTAGGTACGGGGAACCAAAATTTCAATGAGGATGAGCAAAATTTTCGTCATTGCGTTCCTGGCGGCTACAACGTTTGGGGCATCGGCTCAAACAGAAACCCGGCCGAGGGTTCGGGATTTGGGCGTGGAGATAGGAGTGTTGCCACCGGGCCCATTGAATGCCATCACGGATGTGGCTGGGGTCAAGGTCGGACAAACTACGCTGATTCGCGGCGACAACATTCGTACCGGGCGTTACCGCGATCCTGCCGCACGGAGGAAATCTTTATAAGGAGAGAGTTCCAGCGCGCGGTTTTCTTGGGGAATGCGTACGGGAAACTCGCGGGTTCGACGCAGGTGAACGAAATGGGGGAAATCGAAACGCCTATTTTGCTGACCGCCACAGACTCGGTGCCCAGGGTGGCGGATGCTGTGATCACGTACATGTTCAGCCTAAAGGGAAATGAAAATGTGATCTCGGTGAATCCCGTGGTAGGCGAAACCAATGATGGGTGGTTGAGCGACATTCGTTCTCGACCGATCACTCCAGAGGACGTTTTTGCTGCGATCAACAACGCGGCGGCAGGCGCAGTGGAAGAAGGCGTGGTGGGTGCGGGGACGGGCACAGTTGCTTTTGGATGGAAGGGGGGAATCGGGACTTCGTCACGGAGGCTTCCCGCTTCGCTCGGTGGGTACACCGTGGGAGTGCTGGTGCAGACAAATTTCGGCGGGAACCTGATTATTGCGGGTGTGCCGATCGGAAACGAACTGGGAGAGTTCTATCCGAAGCTTTCCTCGGACAGAAAAGCTAAGGCGAATGATGCGCGGCAGACAGCAGATGGCTCTTGCATGATCGTGGTGGCAACTGATGCTCCGATTGACCATCGCAATCTTAGCCGACTGGCGGCGCGAGCGATGACGGGACTGGCGCGAACGGGATCGAGTGAAAGCAACGGAGCGGAGATTACGTGATTGCGTTTTCGAGTTCTCCAGACGTGCGGATCGATGCGAGCGCGACGGTATATCAGCCGAAGAAATTATTAAGCAATGAGAGCATGTCTCCGTTGTTTGAAGCAGTGATTGAGGCTACGGAAGAGGCGATTGATAACTCGATGTTTCGAGCTCACGATGTGACTGGTAATGGGCATACCATCAAGGCGCTGCCGCTGCAGGAAACGGTTGAGCTATTGAAAAAACATAACGCGATAGCAGCGAAATAGGCCGTCCCAGATTCGGCAGTCCTGTTTGGCAGAACTCGCAATTATATCTTCTCCTTACATTCGCCCCGCTATACTCTGGATTGTCCATGACGGAAACCGATTTACATACGCCGCTGCGGCGGTATTGGGGATACAGCACGTTTCGTCCGCTGCAGGAGCGCATTGTGCGCAGCTTACTGGCGGGGCGCGACACGTGCGTGGTGATGCCGACGGGCGGAGGAAAGTCGCTTTGTTACCAGTTGCCGGCGGTGGTTTCAGGCGGGACGGCGGTGGTGATTTCCCCGCTGATTGCGCTGATGCAGGACCAGGCAACGCAGTTGGCGCAGATGGGGATTCCGGCGGCGGTGCTCAACAGCACGATGAGTGAAACCGAGCAGAATAAAGTGATGAGCGCGGCTCGCGATGGAGCTTACCGACTGCTCTATGTTTCTCCAGAGCGAGTGGCGCGCGGCGATACCATGGGATGGATGCAGCAGGTGCCGGTGACTTTTTTCGCGATCGATGAGGCGCATTGCATTTCCGAGTGGGGGCACGAGTTTCGTCCTGAATACCGGCAGTTGAACAAGTTGCGCGGGAAGTTTCCGGATCGTCCGATCGCGGCGTTCACCGCGAGTGCGACGAAGCATGTGCGGCACGACATTCTGGCGCAATTACAGTTGCACAATCCCGATAAATATATTGCCAGCTTTTACCGGCCGAACTTGCGGTACCTGGTGCGCGAGTGTGAAGGGCTGGAGCAAATGGGGATGCTGGTGAAGGCGCTCGAGAGCTATGCGGGGAGCAACGTGATTGTTTATTCGCCGACGATTTCCCGCGTGGAAGAGACGGTGGATTTTCTGGAGGATCACGACATTGCCGCGGTGGGATATCACGGGAAGATGGGAGCGGAGGAGCGGCGGCGCAATCAGGAACGGTGGATGTCCGATGAAGTGCGAGTGCTGGTGGGGACAATTGCTTTTGGTTTGGGCATCAATAAGGCGGCGGTGCGCGCGGTGATTCATCTGTCGCTGCCGAAATCGATTGAGCAGTATTACCAGGAAGCGGGACGGGCGGGGCGCGACGGGGCTAGTGCGGATTGCGTTTTGCTGTGGCAGAAGAAGGATGCGGGACTGCTGGGATTTTTTGCGAATCAGATTCTCGATGCGGAGGAGCGGAACCGGGCGTGGGAGCGGTATCGCATCATACGGGAATTTGTGGAGTCGAAGAGGTGCCGTCATCGGCAAATTTGTACGCATTTTGGGGAGACTCCGAAGTGGGAGGGTTGTGATGCTTGCGATGTTTGCGGAAGCGTGGCGGATTGGCTGGTGAAATCGGCGGCTTCGGCAAAGAGCACGAGCGGGGGCAGAAGGCGAGCTGCCGTTGCAGCCGCTAGCACCGGCGGCGGCGGGAGCGGAGGCTGAGCAGTTGCGGGAATATTTGCGCGAGTGGCGGCGTGCGATGGCGAAGGAAAAGAGCGTCCCGGCCTACATCGTGCTGCACGATTCTTCTCTGGAAGAAATTTGCCGGCGCCAGCCGAAGGCGTTTGCCGAACTTCTGGAAATTCCGGGAATTGGCGAGCGAAAGGCGGAGCTATATGGTCAGGAAATTCTGGATGCTTTGAAGAAATTCAGGCAGGGCGGTCGCGGCATCGAGCTCCGCACGCTCCGCAAAACCCGGGGATGAAACTCTGCGATTGCTGAGTGAAGGTCGAACTCTGGAAGAAATTGCGCAGCTTCGTGGAAGGCAGTTATCGACTGTGGTAAGTGCGGTGGCGAACCTGCTGGAGACAGGGCAGGTTGAGTTTCAATCGGGATGGGTGAGCAAGGAAAAGCAATCAGTGATCGCAGCGGCGTGCGCGAAGGTGGGGATGGAGCGGTTGAAGGCGTTGAAGGATATTCTGCCGCCGGAAATTACTTACGACGAGATCAAGTTGATGGTGGGGAAGTTGCGCCGAGAGGAAATGGGGAAGAAGGCGGTCCCGGCGTAGGGCTGCGAGGAACTGAACGATTTCAATGGTCCAGAGACTCGAAAACCTTGTACTTGATAAAGGACCAATATTATCGCTCCCAAGGGTCGCAGCTTTTTTCAGCGAAGGGGGAGCTGTGGAAATATGAAGTCGAGACACAGAGCCTTCAGCCCGTTCTAAGACCATTCCCTGCATACAGCTATTTCTTCGGCCTGAAATCTGGAATTTACTTTTCGGTGCCGACGGACCGGGGAGACTTACAGTTGAAATATTTCGATGGAAGTCGGGTGACCGATGTCGGTACGCCGAACGCCGAGATACCTATCGAAAAATTGGCCACGAATTTTATTGAGAAGCCCTTTTTCTCGTTTTCTATTGTTGATTACGAGATAGGGGTTCTGCCTGCAAGGGGCGTTAGATTCATCTTCGAAAAGGGACTTGGCTCCGGAGTCGATAGAGAGGCTGGCCCCGAAGAGATCGAAATAGGAGGGAAAACGATCTTCACGCTGACGCCGGGAAAAGGGTTCAAGGGGTTCTCTTACTGCACTGAGAGTCTCCGGAGCGTGTTCCTACCGGGAGATCGATATTTTCTCATGAACGTTCCTTACTGCGGCAATTACCAGGGACAGCTGCTTATCGATACCGTCACTGGCAATTATGAGGGCCTTCCGAAGGATTCGCGCGTCTATCTAACTTTAAACACTGAAACCGTTCCGCACTATCGCGTTACTGGTGGGGGAATAACCGTCAGATAGAAACTGCCCTATGGATTCGCGCCCTGTTTCGCTGGCTCAGGCTGTGAATAGAGTGCCCAGGCGCTGGCCAAATCCTGCACAATGTGGCCGAGAGACTTGTAGAGGGTGATCTCTTCTGGCGAGCGGCGCCCTTCAACATCGCCCGCCAACACCTGGCCAATCTCGGCAACGATGTGTTCATCCCCGATGAGCCCGGCAGCCTTGGCACGAAGAAATTCGGCGCCTTGGGCGAGTACTCCTTCGCGACTGTCGGCGATGAATCGCGAACGAACCACCAAGTCGTTATCTATTTCTGATGGTCCCGAATATCCAGATCCGACTACATTCACGTGAGTTCCAGGCCGAACCCACTCACCTTTTAAGATGGGCTCGGACGCCGAGGTAACGGTGCAGATGATGTCGGCGTCGACAACGGCGTCACGAACAGATGCTGCTCTCTCGACCGGCACGGCGAGTTCCGCTCGCATTCGCTCCGCGAAAATTTGAGCGCGTTCGGGGGAACGTCCCCACACCGTTACGGATGCAAGATTGCGGACTTTGCCGATGGCGCGGGCGTGAGTGGCAGCCTGTTCGCCATAACCGAGAAGAGCCACACGGCGTGCATCTTTGCGCGCCAACGCATCGGTGGCGACCGCGCTGGCCGCGGCGGTTCGGATGGCGGTAATTTCTCCCGCATCGACTACGCAAACGGGGGCGCCGCTTTGCGGATCAAAGAGAATCACGAGGCCTTGATGCGACTGCGCTCCGCGGGCGAAGTTCTCCTGGAAAACGCTGATCAACTTCGCTCCGAAGGGAGCATGCGCGCCCATGGCGCCGGGCATGACGCCGAACAGGCGGCCTTCGGAGAGAGGGATGATCGAGCGCAGCAGCTGTTTGGTTTCGCCGCGCGAGAAGGCAATCATCGCCTGGCGCACGATCGGGACGCATAGTTCATAGGTAAGGCGCCGGGCAACTTCTTCGCGGTCTATGAATCGCATCCGGTCCTCGTGAATACCTGTGGGGATTTCTGCAAAGTTAAGATGCCTGGCTTAATACTTGCTTAACGGCTTCGCTGCCGGAGCGAACGCAATCGGGGACGCCGATGCCGCGGTAGCCGTTGCCGGCGAGCGCTAGTCCGGGTAATTGCTGGCGGAGGCGCTCGATGCGGTCGAGGCGTTCGAGGTGGCCGACTCCATACTGCGCCATAGCGGACTTCCATTTATAGACGCGAGCGAAGAGAGGCGCGGCGCGGAGGCCGAGGATCTGCTGCAGTTCGTTGCGGACGATGGCGATGATGGCGTCGTCGGATAGCTGCCAGATGTTTTCGGCGTTCGATCCCGCGAAGAAGCAGCGCAGCAGAGCGCGATCGTCGGGTGCGCGGTGGGGAAATTTGTTGTGAACGAAAGTGGCGGCCAGCAGGCGCTTGCCTTCGCTGCGGGGCACGAGAAATCCGAAGCCGGGAGGAAGCGATTGGCGCACGCTCGCGATCGTATCCGAGGCCGACGGTAATGGAGGAGCTGTATGGAATTGCGGCGAGTTCGGCGGAAAGCTCGGGGCTGGAGGCTGCGAGCAATTTCGCTGCGGCGAGTGCCGGCAGGGCGAGGATGACGGCGTCGAAGTGTTCGGACTTCAAGCCAGCCGAGACGCTCCAGCCTCCAGTTCGAGGCTGAATGGACTGCAACCGGCGTGTTGGTAAGCAACGAATGGCGGGTTCAGGCGCGGCACAAGGGTTTCGACCAACTGCTGCATGCCGTTTTTTAGCGAAGTGAATAGCGGCAGGAGCAGGTTTGTTCGCGGGCTGCGGCATTTTCTTGCGAGCGGCGAGCATGGCGCGGCCGAGACTGCCGTGAGTGCGCTCCATTTCAGCGAAGCGGGGAAGCACGGCGCGAACGCTGAGGCTGGCGGCTTCTCCGCCGTAGACGCCGGAGAGGAGCGGATCGGCGAGGCGGTCGACCATTTCCGAGCCGTAGTGGCGCTCGACCAGCGAGGCTACGCTTTCGTCGGCTTCGGCGGCGCGCGGGGGATGGAAAAAGTTCCTGCGCCATGCGCAGCTTCGTGCTCCAAGAAAAAAGCGGCGAGAATCCGGTGGGCAGGATTTTCGTGGGGACCATGAACATGAGGCCGTCGGGCATGGGGATGAGGCGGCCGCGGACGAGGATGTAGGTTTTGCGATCAGCATCGTTGGAGCCGATGAGTTGATCGCCGAGGCCGAGGGTACGGCAGAGGTCGGCGGCCCAGGGCTTTTCGGTGATGAACGAATCGGGCCCGGCTTCGACGATGCAGCCGTCGATGTGCTCGGTGCGAAGAACGCCGCCGAGATTGCGGCGACGATTCGTAAAGAGTGTATTCGACGGTGCCGGCGCGGCGATGTTCTTCCAGCGCGAAAGCGGCGGCGAGTCCGGAGATGCCGCCACCGATGATCGCAATGCGGGTCATGGGACTTGCGGGCTTCCGGCTGCCGGCTTCCGGCCGGCTTCCGGAAGCGAGTTTGGCCGCCGAATGTTCGCTGCGCCGAATATTCCTGCACGAGGCGGGCTAGATTCTTTACGTTATCGACTGGAGTTTCGGGCAGGATGCCGTGGCCGAGGTTGAAGATGTGGCCGGGGCGTCCGGCGGCGAGTCGCAGAATTTCTCGCGCGCGGGATTTCAATTCCTTCCAGTCGGCGAAAAGCAGGACGGGATCGAGATTTCCTTGCACGGCACAGCGATGGTCGAGATCGCTCCAACCTTTATCGAGCGGGATGCGCCAATCGAGGCCGATGACGTCGGCTCCGGTTTCATTCATCGCGGGCAGCAGCGTGGCGCTGTCGGTGCCAAAATAAATTACCGGTGCGCCGGTTTTTTGCAGGCGCTTGACCATGGTTGTAACATGCGGCAGAACGTAGCGGCGATAATCTTCAACGCTGAGGCAGCCGACCCAGCTATCGAAAATCTGAATGACGTCGGCGCCGGCACGGACCTGAGCGGCAGAGTATTCGGCGGTGACGTCGACCAGCTTGCGCATCAACTCATCCCAGTGAGCGGGCGAGTTGTACATCATTTTCTTGGCGTGGAGATAGTGGCGCGAGCCGCCGCCTTCGATCATGTAGCTGGCGAGGGTGAAGGGAGCTCCGCAGAAACCGATGACGGGAATTTTTCCTGCAAAATGTTTCGCAACCAGGGCGACCGCTTCGGAGACATAACCAAGTTCGGCAGCGCGGTCGGTGCGGAGTTGGGCTACATCTTCTTCGGTGCGGACGGGCTTCTCGATGACCGGACCTTCTCCGGCGGAAAAATGGAAGGGCAGGCCCATGACTTCGAGAGGAAGCAGAAGGTCGGCGAAGATGATGGCGGCGTCGACTCCGAGAAATTCGGCGGCGGTGATGGTGACTTCGGCGGCGAGTTCGGGCTTCTTGCAGATTTCGAGCAAGGAATGCTGCTTGCGAACGGCGCGGTACTCAGGCATGTAGCGTCCGGCCTGGCGCATGAACCAGACGGGAGTACGGTCGACAGGCTGAGATTTGCAGGCGCGAACGAAGATGGAATTGGGAGCAGACATGGTTGGATAAGATGGACCGATTACTGTAGCATTTTTGAGGGTGCGCGTGCGCGCAAAGCCGAGCGGCAGGTTGTGCGAGACTGAGAAGAGGATCATCTCATAATGACGGGGGATCGAGGCGCGGAAATCAGCATGAAACAGGCATGGCGATTTTGACGGAGAGGGTTGAATTGGCGGTTGCGGATGGAACGCGCATGCAGGCGTATGTGGCGCGGCCGAAGGATGGCGGGCCGCATCCGGGATTACTTGTTGTTTCAGGAAGCGTTTGGGGTGAATCATCACATTCGCAGCGTGGGGGAACGATTTGCGGCGGAGGGATACGTGGTGATTGCGCCGGAACTGTTTCATCGAACGGCCCCGGCGGGATTTGAGGTAAGCTATACGGATTTTCCTGCGGTGAGGCCGCACATGCAAGGCGGTGACGCCGGAGACGGCAGAGGCTGACCTCCGAGCGGCATACGAGTGGTTGCGTTCGAATTCGGAAGTAAAGGCAAATGAGATTTCTAGTATTGGATTCTGCATGGGCGGGCGGGTTTCATTTATCGCGAACAGCATTGTTCCGCTGCGGGCAGCAGTCTCGTTTTACGGGGGAGGAATTGCGCCGGGATTGCTGGATCGGGCTGGCGAAGCTGCAGGCGCCGTCGTTATTCGTGTGGGGCGGACTGGACAAGAACATTACGGCGGAGCATCGGAAAGCGGTGACCGACGCATTGAGCGCGGAGAAGAAGATATACGTGAATGCCGAATTCTCGCGCGCCGACCATGGATTTTTCTGTGACGAACGCGCGGCGTATGAGCCGCATTCGGCGCGGCAGGCATGGGCCTTGACGTTGGAGTTTCTGCGCTCGTGAAGAAACTCGGGGTGTTTCTTCGCGGCGACGGCTTCCTGTATTCGTGATGGGAGCGGCATGGCAAGAGGTTGGATCTCCAGCAGCCCGCCTTTCCCGAGCAAGAGAAAAATCATCGAGCAATCCCTGCTCCCACGTTTTATAAGGATGTTCTTCCGATCCTGCAGAACAAGTGCCAGAGTTGCCACCGCAGTGGGGAAGCCGCGCCGATGCCGCTGGTGACCTACGAGCAAACGCGGCCCTGGGCGGGAAAGATTGCGGCGGCGGTTGATATGAAAATGATGCCGCCGTGGTTCGCCGATCCGCGGTACGGAAAGTTTTCCAATGATCCATCGTTGAGCGCGGAAGCAGATCGCGACCATTGGGGCGTGGGCGAACGCGGGAGCGCCAGCGGGAGATCCGCGGATGCGCCTGCGCCGCCGAAGTGGAGTGAGGGATGGAATATTCCGCAGCCGGATGTGGTGGTGACGATGCCGAAGCCGGTGCAGATTCCCGCGCACGGCGAAGTGGAATATACCTACGAAATTGTGCCTACGCATTTTGCCGAAGACAGGTGGGTGCAGATGGTTGAGGTGCGGCCTTCGAGCGCCGCACATGTGCATCATGCGGTGGTGTATATACGGCCTCCGGATTCGACGTGGCTGCGGCATGCGCCGGTGGGCGAGCCGTTCACGGCGTCGATGTTGAGCGATCCGGAGGAGCGGCGGCAGGCACATGAGACCACCAGCGATCTGCTGCTGGTGTATGCGCCAGGAAGTGCGCCGGACCGTTGGGCGGACGGGATGGCGAAGTTCGTTCCGGCGGGGTCGGATCTGGTTTTTCAGATGCACTACACGACCAACGGCGAGGCGGCGAGCGATGCAGACCAGCGTTGGGATGGTTTTCGCGAAGAGTCCGCCGAAGCAGCGGGTGATAACGCTGCAGTTGAATAATCATGCGCTGCTGATTCCGCCGGGGGCGGAAGATTTTCGCGTCGAAGTGCAAGGCACGCTGCCGAACGATGCGACTTTGCTGAGCTTGTTTCCGCACATGCATTTGCGCGGGAAGCGATTTGAATATGACATTGTGCACGACGATGGCAGCGTGGAGACGTTGCTGCGGGTGAATTATCACTTTCACTGGCAGTTGAGTTACAAGTTGGCGGAGCCGCGGGAGTTAAAGGCGGGGACGAAATTGCGGGCGGTGGCATGGTATGACAATTCGAAGAACAATCCGCATAACCCTGATCCGGACAAGCTGGTGACGTGGGGCGATCAGACGTCGCAGGAGATGATGGTGGGATTTTTTGATGTGGCGATTCCGGCAGGGATGGACAAGTGGCAGTTTTTCATTCGGCACGGATGAGCATCAGAAAAGATAGCGGCGGCGGCTTTTGATACACTTCCGAGATTCCAACTGAGGCGAAAATGATGAAGGAGAGAAACGGATCGAGCTGCGCTCGAATGGACAGCCCCAGAGCCGGCTCAGGGCAGGCGAAATTGTACTCCTAGTTTTTATTCTGGTCATCGTGATGCTTGCGCGATTTTGGTTGGGGGGGTTAGGCTCGGCCCGGCGAAGGTTCGCAGGCGGTAATACTTCCGCGCCCAAGAAGGCGGAGGAACAGTACAAGAATATTCAAGTTTTGAAAGGTATTCCGGCGGATCAATTGATTCCGACGATGCAGTTCATTACAGCGTCATTCGGCGTGGAGTGCGAGTTTTGCCACGTGCAGGGCGCATTTGAAAAAAATGACAAGAAGCCGAAGGTGACGGCGCGGAAGATGATGGAGATGATGTTTGCCATTAACAAGGAAAATTTTGATGGTCATCGCGAGGTCACGTGCTACTCCTGCCATCGGGGTAACCAGGATCCGGTGGCGACTCCCGCGGTGATGACGGAGGCGCCGAAGTTGGGGATGGCCGAAGCGAAAAAGCCGGAAGAAAGTGCGGTGGCAAAAGAACCAGCCGGGCCGACTGCCGATCAATTGTTGGAAAAATATCTGAAGGCGGTAGGCGGCGCGGCGGCGATCGAGAAAGTGAACGAGCCGGGTGATGAAGGGAACGATCACGTTTGGCGACAGAAATATTCCGATCGATATTTATTCGAAGGATCCGGATAAGCGAATCTCGTTCTCGCATACGCCGGATGGCGACAGTATTACGGCTTTCGACGGGCACGAAGGGTGGTTGGGAGTTCCGGGACGGCCGGTGCGGGAGATGCATGGACCAGACATCGACGCGGCGTCGATGGACGCGGACCTGCATTTTCCGGCGCATTTGAAAGGGATGTTCAGCGAATTAAAGGTGCAAGGCAACGAAAAGTTTGGCGACCGCGATACATATCTGGTGGTCGGCCAGCGCGAAGGCAACACTCCGCTACGACTCTATTTCGATGAGCAATCGGGATTGCTGGTGCGCCTGGTGCGTTATGGGAGAAACGGCATTGGGACAGCTGCCTACACAAATTGATTACGCAGACTATCGGGAGGTTAGCGGCGTGAAGATTCCGTTTCGCTGGACGCTTAGCCCGGCCGAGCGGGCGATTCACGATTCAGGTGAGCGACGTGAAGCAAAATGTTCCGGTCGACGATGCGAAGTGGACAAAGCCGCCCGCGCCGCCGGAGGGGCAGAGCGGTCCACCGAAAGCATCCATTGTCCACTAATATCGCCTCACTAACGGCTGTTCACTAACGGCGAGTTACGTTGGTGAGCAAGGGCTGGCGAACTTTCGATTGTTACGGCGCAAGAGAAATCGAAAACGTACGGGTTAAGATTCTGCAGGGGGAGCCTATGCGAATCATGATCCGCCTGATCGTCATCGCGGTGGTTGGATTGGCGGCGTTTTCTTTCTCGCAAGCGCAAGACAGTCCCAACCCAGCCGAACAGGAATTATTTATGTCAGTGAACCATGCGCGCCGAGCGCAAGGCTTGCCGCCGTTGAAGTGGAATGAAAATCTGGCGGTTGCGGCGCGCCGCCATGCGAGCGTGATGGCGCAACAAGGAGCGGCGGAGCACGGGTTCGCGGGAGAGCCAAGCCTGGCAACGCGAGTGACGCTGGCAGGCGGACGATTTGTGTGGCTCTCGGAAAACGTGGCGCAAGGGCCAGGAGTCGGAGCCATTCAAGACGAGTTTCTCCGGTCTCCCAAGCATCGGGCGAATATGCTGGATTCGGATATGGATTCGATCGGAGTGGGGATCGTCGAGCGTCATGGGCAGTTATTCGCGGTGGAGGATTATTCCAAGGCGAAGTGAGCGTGGCGCAAGGGTTAAAGCCCATCGCTTCTGGTTGTCTTACGCGGCGCTGAAGCTCCGCTCTTTCCCGGTACTGCTCGGGTCTTCGAATCCTAGCTAAGATCCACACCTCTCTGTAGTCTCCCCAGGTGCGAAGTGATACCATCCCCACGATATGAGCGTTCATCGACTGTTGTTATTTTGCCTTCTGCTGGTGCCGTTCGCGCACGCACAAACGCAAACTTCTGCCCAGCATGCCATCGTTCTTCGCGCGGCGCGTTTGCTCGACGTGAAGAATGGGCGAGTGGTGAAGCCCGGCGAAGTACTGGTGCAGGGCGATCGCATCGTTGAAGTGGGGTCCACGGTGAAACGTCCCGCGGGAGCAGAGGTGATCGATCTCGGCGATCGGACACTGATGCCTGGACTGATCGACGCGCACGTGCATCTGTTCTTACATCCCGGAGCCGAGGACCTGCAGACGGTGCAAGAGTCCGTGCCGCAACGAACGATCCAGGCGCTTTTGGCGGCGCGCGATGATTTGATGGCAGGCTTCACCGCTGAGCGCGATATGGGAACCGAGGGCGCGGGGTCGGCGGATACCGCTGTACGCAACGCAATCGATGACGGCCTCGCACCTGGGCCTCGACTACGAATTAGCGGGAATGCCATCAACATTCTTGGCGGCCATGAAGATGCGATCAAGTTCAATCCGGAGCAGCATGTTCTGCCGAATGCCACTTATGCGAACAGCAAAGATGAGCTAGTTACGGCGATGCGGCAGCAGTTTAAGGAAGGCGCGGATTTCATCAAGATTTATGAGACTGGTGCGGATGCGGTGAAGGACGGGAAGTTCTCAACTGTCTATCAATACACGGAAGCGGAGTTGAGCGCGGCTGTGGCGGAGGCGGCTCGCATGCGCAAGGGTGTCGCGGTTCATGCAACGGGAGAGCCGGGCACATTGTTTGCGGCGCAGGCGGGAGTGGCGTCGATTGACCACGCCAATCAGCTCAGCGATGAGACGATGCGGCTGATGAAGGAAAAGCAGATTTACGCGGTGCCAACGTTCACAATTTTTGAGTATTTTGCCGATCATGCCGACACGCCGGCGCAGGGAGCGCGCGAGCACGAGATGCTGGATTTGCATCGGCAAGAATTCCGCAAGCAGCTTGCAGCGGGAGTTCCGATGGCGGTGGGATCTGACGTGGGTCCGTTTCCGCATGGGACGCAAGCACGGGAATTCGTGTTGATGGTGAATTACGGGATGTCGCCAGCAGCGGCGCTGCAAGCGGACTTGATCAACGGAGCGAAACTGCTAGGGTGGGACGGTCAGATTGGTGCGCTCGAGGCGGGGTATTTCGCCGACGTGATCGCGGTGTCGGGCGATCCGCTGCAGGATATCGGGGTGTTGGGCAATGTTTCCTTCGTAATGAAGGGCGGAGTGGTTTACAAAAAATGAATGTGACAGATTTTTTCTATTCGCTTTACCACTTCTCGCTGGAATCTTCGTTCTTCCAGTCGGGTTCTTCGTTGGGGACCTCGTTCATCGTCTGATTACGTTTGCGGTAGCAGACGAACACCACGCCCAGAGACATCAACGTTGGTGGAGCGATGAGGACGATAATACCGCTCTTAAGGGCCTGAATCATGCGCGCGCCGGAGGATGCGGCCTGGGTGTAGCAGAGCGCGCAGCTTTGTGCGGAAGCGGGAGGCGTTAACACGCAAAGCGCACCGAAGGCAAGAACCATGATCGAGATGGATTTCCAATTCATATGAAACCTTTTCGCTGGCGGCCCTAAGGGGCTAAAACCCTATTGCTCGGTCAGCATTTTATCGGCGCGACTGAAGTCGCGCCCTTCCCGATTTCTTCCTGCAAATTATTTAGGCTAATGCGCCCAAGGGACGCCGTTGATCAGGCGGAAGCTGTCGGTCCAACCATACTGCATGCCGAGGATGACGGCAACGGTGAAGATCACTACAAACCAACGAAGGCCGCGATTCTCCGCCAAGTGCATAAAGAATAAGAGCGCGAGGCCGCCTTCCACAATGGCAACGCAGAGCATGCGCACGAACATTTGCGATGCGGTGATGTCCTGGTACGCAATAAAGAATTGGATGCCAGCCAGCGCCAGCAAGCAAACGTAGACTGCCACATCTTTTCCCATTCCACCCGTCTTGTGCGTTTCGGCTGTCGCCATGCGTTCCTCCTGCTTCGATGTTCTTCTGTCTTAGTGTTTGAGATTCAAGAGATAGACCAGGGGTACAACGAACATCCAGACGAGGTCGACAAAGTGCCAGTACAGACCCGTCACTTCAAGGTCATCGGCATTGTAGCGGCCACCCTGGTAGCGGACAGCGACGGCAATCAGCGCGATCACACCGCCGGTTACGTGTAACAGGTGAAGGCCAGTAACGCTATAGAAGGCGGCGCCGAAGGACGGGGTGCCCCAGGGATTGTGAAAGAGAGTTGCCCCTTCGCCAATCATGTTCATCCACTCGCGGATGTGAAGGACGGCGAACGCGATTCCGAGGACGGCGGTAATCATGGTCCAGCGGAAAGCGCCGGACTTATCACCTTGCTGAGCTGAGCGCACGCCGAGCAGCATGGTCAAGCTGCTGGTGAGCAAGATGAAGGTCATGATTGCAACGTTGCTGATTCCCTCGAAAGGCCGCGGCCAATCGGGCGTGGCATTGCGCAAGAAGCCGTAGGCGACCAGGCAACCGGCAAAGGTGGCACTGTCAGCGATGATGAACAGCCACATCGCCATTTTCTTGGCAGAGACGGAGAATGTGGGCGCAGTCATTATCTCCGTTGCGCCGGTTCGCGATACCTGCCCGTGAATTGAAAGATCGGCTTGACTCACGTTGCCTCCTACCTTGGGTTAGAGCTTCATCCACAGCAACAACAGCAGATACAGCCACAGCGCGCCCATGAAATGCCAGTAGAGCGCGGTCGCATTCAAGGTGCTTCGTTTTAAAACGGAGTGGTTCAATTTACTGACGACCCGCACCAAGCCACCGAGTCCTCCGAGGAGATGCAGAGCGTGGGCCACGGTCAGCACATAAAAAAACGAGTAGCTGATGTTGGTGGCGAGCCCGAATCCTCGGGCTTTCAGTTGAAGCCACGCGAAGGTCTGTCCGGCCACAAAAAGCAATCCCAAGGCAAGGGTAACGTAGAGCCAACGGGCAGGAGCGGATCCTGAACTTTTTTCAGATGTCATGAAAGAAACAATCTGGCGGCGCGCGGCTTCAAGGGAAATGCTGCTGAAAATAATAACCAGGGAATTGAGGTACAGAATGGATGGCAGTGGAACGTGCTGCCAATCGTGCGCAGCGCCTTGACGAACAATCAGGGCACTGGTGAAGGCGGCGAAGGTCATGGTGATGGCTGCCAAGGCCACCCAGATCCCGGTGCTCGCGGGAGGAGGAGATGACGGTTTGACGCGTCGCAAATCTCCGCCAGCCGGAGGCGAATTCCGCCAGCCGCCGTTGCCGTGGCTCGGTAAACGCTCGAGATCGATTCTTGGCGGTTCGTGAACCGTAGTTGCCATAGTACTCAGGCCCCCAGGGGCTAAAGCCCCGAATCTTTTCATTTGCTAGCGGCACGGCTGAAGCCGTGCCCTTTCAAAACGCACTTGTTTACTTCTCTTCGTGCGGATTATTAATTTTCTCCGGCGAAGTTTGCATCACGTAGTCGGTGCTGGCACCCTCCACGCTGTACTGGTAAGGATCGTGGTAAACCACCGGCATCTTGTCGCCAAAGTTGTTGTGCGGCGGCGGAGTCGCGGTGCTCCACTCCAGGGACGTACCTTCCCAAGGATTATCGTTCGGAGCCAAAGGACCTTTGAACCGGCTATAGATCAAGTTGTAGACAAAGATCAGCTGAGCAAATCCCGTGATGAGGGCCCACACGGTGATGAACCGGTGAACCGGAATCAATGGGATCAGGTAGTCGTCAGTGAAGGCCTGGTAGCGGCGAACGTTTCCAGCCATGCCCAGGTAGTGGAACGGCATAAAGATGCAGTAGGCGCCGATGAAGCTCAGGATGAAATGAGCCTTCCCCAAATTTTCGTTCATCATGCGGCCGGTCATCTTGGGAAACCAAAAATACGTTCCGGCGAAGATGCCGAACATGGCGGCGACGCCCATCACGAGGTGGAAGTGACCGACGACGAAGTAGGTAGCGTGCAACATGATATCCAACGAAGGCTGAGCCAAGAAGAATCCGCTGACGCCGCCGCTGATGAACATTGAGATAAAGCCCAGGGAAAACAGAGACGCGGAATTAATTCGAAGCTTAGAGCCGTAGAGGCTCCCTAACCAGATCAGAACAACGATGGTCGAGGGAATCGTAATGACCAACGTCGGGAAAGAGAAGGCAATTGCTGAAACTGGATTCATGCCGCTTACGAACATGTGGTGTCCGTAGACCATGTAGCTCAGTGCGGCCAGGGCTCCCATGGAGTAAATGAGAACTCTGTGGCTGAGCATCGGGCGGCGCATGTTGGTGATCAGAACATGGGAGACAATACCCATGCCAGGCACGATTGCGATGTAAACCTCAGGATGTCCGAAGAACCAGAAAAGATGTTGCCAGAGGAGCGTCGATCCACCCGAATGCGGAAGTACGTGGTCGCCGATTACGAGATTTGAGGGCACGAAGAAGCTGGTGCCAGCAACGTGATCCAGGATGAGGAGGATGCATGCGGGCATCAAGACTGCGAAGGCCGTCAGGCCCATCACCGATGTGATGAACCATCCCCAGGCACTGAGAGGAAGCCGCATCAGGGACATACCTTTGCAACGCATGTCCAGAGTGGTGGTGATGAAGTTCAAAGAGCCAAACAACTGACCGACGCAGAAAATGCCAATTGAGGCCGCCCAGAAAACTACGCCCCAACCTTGGCCCGGTCCCGCCGCAGGACCAATCGCGCTCAAAGGCGCGTATTGCGTCCAGCCGCCGAGGCTAGGGCCATCGGGAACGAAGAAGGCCGCAACCATGACACAGAACGCGACAAATGTGACCCAGAAGGACATCATGTTGAAGTGCGGGAAGGGCATGTCTTCCGCGCCCGTCTGGATCGGCAAAAAGAAGTTACCGAACGCGGCGAAAGGAGCCGTGGTGAGCACAAAGAAGACCATGATCGTTCCGTGCATGGTCATCAACTGCAGATAATATTCCGGCGTCATCACGTCGCCGGGGGCACCGCTACTCGAGAGGAGATGCAGACCGGGGATGGCGAAGTTTCCCCATCCCAGATGGATACGCATGAGCCACGAGAGGAACATCCCCACGACTGCGGCGACCAGCGCCAAGGCGTAGTACTGCTTGCCGATGACTTTGTGGTCGATACTGAAAACGTGCTTACGAATAAAACTTGTGGGGGCTCCGTGCGGTGCTGCGTGCGTCGACATGTCGTGCATCAGTCTCACCTCAGCGAGATATTGGTCAACCTACCGCCTACTGCAATGCTGCTTGCTGCTTAAGCCAGGCGTCGTAATCTTCCTGGGACTTCACTTCGAGATACGCTTTCATGTTGTAGTGTCCAAGGCCGCAGAGCTGGGTACAAACGATTTCGTACCTGCCAATCTTTGTGGCGGTGAAATGAATCGAGACGTCGAGGCCGGGGACGAAGTCCTGCTGCACCCTAAGCTCTGGAACGTAGAAGGAGTGGCCAACGTCCTTGGAGTGCATCAGGAGGTGCACTTCGCGATTCACTGGGATGGCCAGTTCGGCGGCAACAATATCGTCTTTTGAGTCCGCGTCATGCGTGGTGTCGAGCCCGAAGAAGTTGGCGTTCGCTTCGCTGATCTGGTCGGCATGGATCGGGCCGAACGTGCCGTCCGGTCCAGGGTAACGGAAATAGAACGCAAACTGCCCGGCCTGGGCTTGAACAGTGATGGCGTCTGGAGCGGGCGGAGTTAAATAAACGCTACCCCAAGCCTTGGCGCCGAAGACGCCGAGAGCCAAGACCTCGGTTCCTACCAGCAAGAAGGCGGCGATAACCAATCCCATGGAGCCGCCGGGGAAGCTTTTGATTTTTTCGCCAGCCTTAGGACTGGAAAACTTCCAAATGAAAAAGGCCAGAAGAAACTGAGAGGCAAGGAAAGAAATTCCAGCCTCAGCCATCGTGTCGGCAAACTGCTCGTCGATCAAATGACCGTGGACGGAAATATCCTGTGGCAAAGGCCACGTGTGCATGATGATGGGAATCGCTGAAGCAATCGCGATTAACACGATGACTGCCGCGAAGATCTTTGCCATATCTCCCCGCCTTTGCCGGTGAAATCCGGCGCATTGTATAAATCGCCGCAGTATGCACTGCGGCGATTCGTTGATTTATGCAACACGAAACACAGAGCCGAGACGCTCTGCTACTTCGCCTTGAAAGTGAAATTCGCAGAACCAGCCGCGCCGGCCGCAACCGTTACTTTTGCGGTTTGCGTGCCTAAATCTTCCTGCCACGCGGTCACGGTGTAACTTCCAGGGGGAACGTTGTTGATGGTGTAGTTACCGCTGGCATCGGTGGTTGCGTAAGGCCCCTTCACAACCGCATGCCAACCGTGCATCCATGGATGTATGTTGCACTGCACCGGAATCATTTCTGGAGCCTTCCAGCTCTTTTCTACCGGCGCTGCTCCCGGCGGTTGCGACTGGTTCCACGGAATGTTTCCAGTCATCGGATTCGGGTTCGGGTGGATATTGTGCGTGGTCTGGTCGCTGGTCGTAACCTTGAATTTCTGGTTTATGTCCATCGCCAGCACGTGCGGTGTGTACATACAATTTTTCTGATCGAAGACCGGCTCGTCACTCGGAACAGCAGTGAGTGCGCTTCCGGTTAAGCCTTCCGAGATGTAGAGAACAACATTTGAAAGCCCGCCCCCGGAGCCAGCCACCACGGTTTCCATGTGTGCGGGTGAGGCTGTGTTTGCCTTAACGCAGTAGGGATCCTTCGACATGTCAATGCCCCTCATGTGGGGAGCAGTGCCGTCGAGCTTAACCGTGCCAGAGATTTTACCTTCTCCTGCCGCGCTGACGTTCTGATTCAAAATCAGTGCGCCACACGAGACCAATACTACCGCCGATAGTACAGCGGCCAGATTAAATGACCTTCTCATAGATTTTCTCTCTCCTTGCGCGTACAGCCTAATACAGCGTTGTTGCGATGCCAATTGTAGTCTTACTGTTGGCCCGCTGCCGCCGGCGCCGGTGCATTGGGATCGACGGGTTTCAAATCGAGTTTTTTTGCCATCTCTTTTTCTGGGCTGTGCTGGCGCATAAAGGTTCGCAGATAGAAGACGAGATCCCAAGCCTCATCGGGCTTGATGTTATCGGCATAGGACGGCATCGGAGTGCCATCGAGGCCGGTCATGAAGATGCGGTAAATATCCTGATCCGTGTCTCCGCACTTAGGCCGAGCACCTTCCGTAAAGTTAAATGGCGCAATCGGCGCGCCGAGGTCGTCGGTGAGGGTCGCAGCGGATGGACCATTGGCCATACCCTGCACGCCATGACACTTCCAGCATTGGACGCGCGCGAATACGTCGCGTCCCGCCTTGATGCGCTCGGGGGTGACCTGAGGCTCCGGAGGGATTTTAATGGCGTCTCCAGGTTTCTCATTGGCCCATCGCGGAGAGAAGTGCTTGATCCAGGCTACGAGATCGGCGCGCTCTTGCTTAGTGAAAGTGCTCCATTGCGGCATCGTGGACCGGTCCATGCCGCGAGCAATGGTATCGAAGAGATCTTGATCCGTGGGCAAAGTTCCACTCGGAGTGGAGCGGCACTTGAAGATGCCCAACTGGAAATTGCGCGGCTTGGGGAACAAAGGCGGTTCATACCACTTCGCGTTTTCGCCATTCCCGTCACCTAACTCGCCGTGGCAACCGACGCAATATCGGCGGTAGTCAGGTGCCGCCGCGGGAGCGTGCCCAGTCAGGTTATCGACGTGACTCACAGCGGTCGGCGCACTCTCCCATGACTTAAGCTGCTCAGTCGAAAGCTGCGCCGATGCAACTAGCGGGAGCGCCAACAATGCCGCCGCGCCCATCCACAGCGACCATTTTCGCAATCTTGTCCGCATGTCCGTCCCTCTCCAGAGATCTAAAGCTTAGAAATCAAAGTCGAATCCGAGCAACAGCTCGCTGGTGTTGATGTTGGCGGAGTTGAGGCCGAGAGTTGGCCCCGTACCGTCCTGGTGCAGCCAGTTATATTCGTTGTGCCAGGCGAAACCGGCACGGCTTGTCATAAACGGGTTGTACCGATAGCCGATGGTGTAAGTAGAGATGTTGCCGAAGTTTTGCGGCGTCCCCTGGGTGCCCTGTTGTGACATGCGAATCGTCTCATAACGCCCGATGAAGATGAGCTGAGGACTGTACACATAGTGAGGTTCGAACAGAACACCATTCCAGGCTGGTGCTCTGGCTCCGGGAGGAAGCGTTGTGCCCGGAGTGTTGTTATTCGTGGCGTTGCCGTCGATAACATCTCCATAACCTTGGCCGAACCAGGCATTATCCGAACCGTGCTGGGTTACGACCTGCAGGTCGACATGCTGGCCAAAATAGAATTGACCGACGAAACCGGCGCGGCTGAACCCCTTGTTGCCAATTCCCGAGCCGCCGATATAGCCGGTTGGCCCGCCGCTGGTGAGCCAAGTCGTAGGAGCCTCGCCGACAAAGGCGTAGGCGCCGATGCGCTGAACTCCGGCCTTGCCCGTATCAAACGCCTGGCTGGCCGTGAAAAATCCCGAATAGGCGTTGGCGCCATAGGGCAATCCAACCTGGCCATCGTTCGTACTCAACAACGCAGCTGAATAGCGAGTGCGGTCATTAAAGGAATGTCCCATGACCTCGACACCAAGCTGGTTGTCACCCATCTGCGCCCAGACGTTGCCGTCGCCTTGCGGAATGAAGTGATAGAGCTGGTAGATGCCACCGTTACCCGTGAGGGTGAGAATGCGCTTCTCAGAAAGCAGATTGTCCAGCTCGAACTTACCGAGCTTTACGTTGAACCAGGGGCTGCCGAACAGATTGTCGAGGCGAGCCATGACTGTTTCAAAGTGAAACGAAGCGGTGTTGTCAGAGGACGGAAGCACGTAAAAAGAGAAATTCTTTTCCAGCGTTCCGCCAGTGTGGAAGTCAAGGCCGCTCAAGTCAAAGCCAGACGAGGTGATCCGCGTGACGCTGGTATCGACCCCGGCAGGCGAATCAACCAGCACTTTGCCGGTGCTCACGCGATGCCAGATTGGCGTGATGCGGAAGGTTACTGGCCAATAACCGGGATTCTGCCAGATCGGAGCATCGCGATCGTTCATGAGTTGATAGCCGTTGTCTTTGAACTTCTGTCCAAAGTAGTTCAGCATCGGCCAGGACTCGTGACACGCCGAGCAACGCAAGCCATACTTGCGGGCGAACGCCGGCAAAGCATTGGCGGGCTGACTGCACGACATGACGATGGATACAAGAACCAGCGCAAGAGCAGAGAGGGACATCGCAAAACGAGCGAGGTTGCGAATCTGCGAACGCCTCGAAACGGGCATGGCCGGACTCCTCGGCATTAGATCGATCTGAATTTCAGTTAAACCGCATTCCCACAAAACGCGGGAGACGTATCAGGAGCGAAACGAGAAACCCCTGCTCGTTTACCTCCGGAGCAACGACCTCACCTGAGGTCGTACCACCGTACCGGAGGTGAATCCTACTACGCGCGAAATGAGAAGTGCAAGAGGTTCGCGCAATTTTTTTTACAAAAATTTTACAACGTCTAATTTCACAACACTTCCCTCAGCATTTTGAATTGGCATTCAAATTCAGCCCGCCATAGTTGACAGCCCGACGCTTGGCATACGAGACTCTGATCAAGAAACAGGATGCGGGGTAATTTGGCGGATGATTTTTAAAGGTCGACGGGTTTTGCTTTGGGCCATGAACGAGACGACCAGCAACGCTAATTTGGGCTCCAATCCAGTGGTCGTATCGATTCGCGGGTTCGCCGGATTGATCTGCCGAAGCTTTTTACCGTTCCTTTTGCTCGCCACAATTCCCGTCGCTGTCCGCGCCAAAGACAAGTTGACCTACGGCGAAGGTCTGATCATCAATATCCCCCTCCCCGAGAGCGAAGTCGAGCAGGTGGTGCAGGACGTAGCGCAAAATGGGGTGATCCGGGGAACCAAGGAATACAACAAAGACGAGTTCGTTTCCGGGGCGAAGGCGGCAGACTCCTCCAACGTTTTCCCTGCCTGGAACGAAGGCGGCAAGATTTTCTACAAAGTGCGCATGGCGGCGATCGATCCTCGGAACTTCAAGGAAAGCAGTGACGTGGGCACGCTGGTGGTCCGCTACATTGTCTCGCCGCAAGGCGAAAAGAACACGGTGCTGCGTATCGATGCGCTCTTTGAAGAGGACTTCAGGCATACAGTGCATCAATCCGACGGCTCGGTCGAAAGCGCCGAGTATAAAGACATCCGAGAGCATCTGGATGCCATCGAAGTGATGAAGAGCCAGAACATTGAGGCGCAACGAGAGCGCGAGGAGATGTTGCAGAAGAAGCGAGAACTGGCAATGCGGAGCGAAACTGCCAGCACATCGTTCGCCGAGGAACCTATCCATCCTGCTCCTCCGACTGCGATGGAACATTCAGATGATGCGTCCCGATCTGTGGAACCCGCACCATCCCCCCAATTGCCGCCTGCCCAAACATTGGAGCAGCACATCAAGGATTTACGCAAGCAGGTGGAGCGCGTGGTAAAGGCGCCGGGAGCGCCATTGAAGTCGGCCCCATTTCATACGGCGAGCACCTTGCAGTTGCTGGGCACGGGAACCGAAGTTTTGATTCTTATTTCAACCCCTTACTGGTACGGCGTAGAGACCCACGAGGGGCAACACGGATGGGTGCAGCGCGATCAATTGGACATGCCATGACGAGTCGAAAAACACAATTCCGACGAGTCGTTGTGGATGCGCTGTGTGCAGTCGTCGTCTTGGCCGGCGCGGTGAGCAGTTCAGCGCAGTCGGGCGAGTATGAGCGCGCCTTTCCCCAGTCCAAGACCATAATCGAAAAACTTCTAAAGGAAATGCCGACGTCGGGACGGCTTCCGGTGCTGGATGGTTTCGCAACTTCTCCGGATCGTCCACTGGAGCGGTTTCAACGAGGCTACTACCAATCCAAATTTCAAGTAAGCGCTACTCCGGCCGGCGGATGCATCGTGCGAGTGAGTGTGCAGGTAACCGCTTGGTATGCCGATCCGATTAGTTCGAAGTCCGGATATCAATTACTGGTGTCGAACGGCCGCCTCGAAGGAGATCTGTTGGGGCAACTTGCGGATCAAGTCGCCGCAAGCGGGAGCGGAACTGCTCCAGCAACCACTGCAAGCGCAGCGAAGCGCCCGACAAGCTCCAGCGCCTCGAGCTCGTCGGAGCCAACCCTCTCGGCGCCCATGCCGCGACTGCCGGAGGTGAGCGGTAATTATTCATCGTCGCTGGGCCAAAGTCTGGCCGCGCAAGATCAAGCCGGGGCGCAATCGCAGTCCAGCCAATCTCAATCGAAGCCACCTCTCGATAAAAACCCCGGTCCGCTGCAGGCTGAGGCCAATAGCCTGGAAGAAGTTCTCAAGAATCAATCGCATCCCAAAAATATTGTGGCGGTGAAGAAATCGGGAACGCCAGTGGTGTCGTCGGCCAGTTTGAGCGCCAAGACACTGTTCCTGGCCAGCGTACATGACGAATTTGAGATGCTGGACTTCAATCGTGATTGGGTGCACGTCCGTATTTCCGGACTGTCGCGCGGCTGGATCTGGCGAAACAATCTGGAGATGCCGTCGAGCGTTCCGGATAGCGACGCGCCAACGCATGCCGCGGCGGTCCCCACGGCGGCGGAGACGTTCCACATTGCCCGGGAAGAAGTCGCACCGTTTCCGGGTGACTGGCAACCGCTACGCGGGAAACGCGTCAAAATTGTTTCGGTTGAGAAGACTGATGAAAACGCGAAGGATGCCGGTCCACAGCTGCGGCTGGAATTTGCGAAGTCAGTGATGGATCGGGATTATGCCGAGCTGTCGCAGAAGTCCGAGGAACTTGCCGGAATTGTGGTAATCTTTGACTCCGCGGACGGAGGAATGATCGCGGCGGCTTCGGGAACACTTCAGCAGTGGAAGGCTGGCTCACTTTCCGATGCCGCACTTTGGCACCGATGTTTTTTTGATCCTCCGGAAACCTTCGCGGAATCTGGGGCTTCGGCAAGTCAGTAGATCAAACGGTCTTGCATTTTAGTAAGGCGGGTTGTATGGCAGTCGCGCACTCCGCCCGAGTTTTAGCTTGACTTTCGAAAACGATAAGAGTACCTATGCAATCCTTGGGTGGTCTTGTGGGCCCACTCTACTCGCTCGTCTCAGGCCATCTTTGTTGTGAAAATAAACAAGCCTGAAACTGCGTTGAAAGCGGTACGACAACCACACCACTGATAGACATGAGCGCAATGACCCAACCACTAATGCTCCTTCGCCGGCAGGCGACTTCGCTGCTGCGCGACTATGCCGAATTGATGAAGGCACGCGTCACCACCTTGATTGTGATGACCGCATGGTGCGGTTATTACTTCGGCGCACAGCAGGCTGGAGTGACCTCGCTCTCGTGGGGACTTTTTCACGCGTTGCTGGGAATCGGCCTGGTTTCCAGTGGAACGGCGGCGCTTAATGAAGTGATGGAGTACAAGGTGGACGCAAATATGCGGCGCACGGCGCAACGCCCATTGCCGACCGGCCGCATGAGCTTGCTTCACGCGACCATCGCGGGACTTCTCGCAACGCTGGGCGGATCCATTTATCTGGCAGTTTTCACCAATCCACTTACAGGACTGCTGACTTTCTTGACCTCGGTGGTTTATCTGGCCGCTTATACGCCGCTGAAACGAGTCTCTCCAATCTGCACATTCGTTGGCGCTTTTCCTGGAGCAATGCCCGGCGTGTTAGGTTGGGCTGCGGCGCGCGGGAAGCTTGAGTGGGGCACCCTGATTCTTTTCGGCATTCTTTTCGTTTGGCAATTTCCCCACTTCTTTTCCATCGCATGGCTCTACCGCGAAGACTATGCCGCAGGTGGAATCCGCATGCTGCCTGTGGTTGAAGAAGATGGGCGCTCGACCGCCCGGCGCATCGTTGGTTATTCATTGATCCTGATTCCGCTGAGTGTTTTGCCGAGTGTTTTCGGTATGGCGGGCAAAATTTATATGGTGGGAGCGGTTATCCTGGGGATTGCGCTTTTCTACTTTGGCGCTCGGCTCGCATTTCTGAAACTCCCGGTAAACAGTCCACGGTCAAAAATGCTGGCGCGCCACGTGCTGCAAGCGACCGTGATCTATTTGCCATTGCTGTTCGCTCTGATGATGAGCAACTCGCTGAAACCGTAGAGACTTCTGCCACTTTTTCGACCACAGCTTCTCTGCGGCGCTCGGAACGCTTTCATTTAGAGCTATCTGCGAATTTCCCACGCGCGCAGAAAAATCGGCTCCTCCACTCGATTCGTGTAGTAGACTGTGCTCCCCTAGGGATACCCCAATCCCGCATTGGACCTCCATGAGTGCACTCGCCAGGAAAGTTCTGCTAATCGGTTGGGACGCGGCGGACTGGAAGATTATCAATCCTCTGCTCGATCAAGGGCTGATGCCGACATTGGATGATTTCGTGAATCACGGTGTGATGGGGAACATCGCCACACTGCGGCCCATTCTTTCTCCGATGCTGTGGAACTCGATTGCCACGGGCAAACGTCCGGATAAACACGGCATTCTTGGCTTCATGGAGCCGGACACGCAAACCGGCGGAGTCCGCCCTGTTACCAGCACCTCGCGCAAGGTAAAGGCGCTATGGAACATCCTGACGCAACGCGGCTATAAGACGCATGTTCTTGGCTGGTTTGCGGGACATCCCGCGGAACCCATCAACGGCATTTCCGTCTCCGATCTTTTTCCATATGCCGTCGGCGCTCCCGATAAACCTTGGCCTTTACCGCCGGGGGCGGTGCATCCGGAAAGTCTGCGCGCCGAGTTTGCGCGGCTACGCATGCATCCCGCCGAAGTGAGCGAGGCCGCTATTCTTCCGTGGATCCCCCGCGCTTCTGAAATCGATCAGGAGAAAGATAAGGGGCTGCAATCATTCGCGAAGATTCTTTCGGAGAATTGCTCCATCCATAATGCCGCGACGTGGATTCTGCAAAATGAGCCCTGGGATTTTCTTGCGGTCTACTACAACGGCATCGACCATTTCTGCCACGGCTTCATGCACTACCACCCGCCACGCATGGAAGGCGTTTCCGAGGATAAATTCGAGATCTACAAAGACGTGGTAACCGGAGCCTATCGGTTCCACGACATGATGCTGCAAACGCTTCTTGATCTCGCCGGGCCGGAAACTACCGTCATCATCGTTTCGGATCATGGATTTCATTCCGATCATCTGCGCCCGCGCGGTATTCCGAACGAGCCAGCAGGTCCGGCCGTTCAACACCGCCAATTCGGCGTGCTCTGTATGAAGGGCGAGCACATCAAGCAGGACGAGCGAATTTACGGTGCGACTTTGCTGGACATCACGCCCACGGTCCTTACGCTTTTTGGTCTTCCGGTTGGCGAAGATATGGACGGACGCGTACTGGTCCAGGCTTTCGAGAATCCACCAAAGATTACCCGCATCCCCAGCTGGGAAAAGGAAGCGGGAGAATGCGGAATGCATCCCGCGGACTTGCGTATGGATCCAGCGGCCGCGCAGGCCGTCCTGCGGCAATTCGTAGCACTGGGCTATATTCAGCCGCTCAGCGAAGATCAGGAAAAGGCGGTCACTACGGCCGTGCGCGAGCAGCAATACAACCTGGCGCGCTCTTACATGGACTCGCGACGTTATACGGACGCTCTGACAATTTTCGAAGATCTCTCGCAGAAGTGGCCGGATGAAGCGCGCTTTATGCAGCATCTGGCGCAGTGCTTCCTCGCTTTGGGAAGACGCGTTGAAGCGAAGGACCTACTTCAGAAATTACTGGTGTTGAAGCCGAAAGCCCCACAGCCGAAGAAGCCACCAGCCGATGAACAGGAATCTGCAGAACACGCGGTTGTCACCGACGCGGCGGAACAGGGTATTCAAGCTGGAGCGGCCGAAGCCTACAGCGCCGGTACCAGGCCACGCCCATGGGCCGACCTGCTAATGGGGATCATTCAATTCGAAGAAGGCGATATGGACGCCGCGCTGGCGTGTCTGTTGAAAGCCGAGAGCGCCGATCCCCACCTGCCCGATCTTCACCTGCGCATTGGCGAAACTTATCTGCGTCAGAAGCGCACCGAAGACGCCGATCGCGCTTTCCAGCGCGCACTTGAAATCGATGGCGACAGTCCGGAAGCACATTTGGGGCTGGCTGTGGTGCGTCTACGCCAGCGACGGAACGAAGAAGCCGCGGAGCAAGCTTTGCTCGCCGTCGGCCTGCAACATTTTCTCCCGCTCGGTCACTTCTATCTGGGAGTCGCCCTCGCGCGTCTGGGTCATCGCGACCGTGCCACACTCGCATTTGAAACTTCTCTCAGCATGTTACCGGGGCTGATCGCTGCGCATCGCTGGCTCGCCGCGCTGTACACGCATCCCAACGGTGATCTGGAGAAAGCGACGAGACACCGCGAGATTTTTCTGCGCATGCGGCGGCAAAGGCAGACCCAGGTGAAGACCCAAGCGGATCCGAATTCGGTGTTCTAAAAACTCTGTTAGTTTTCTAGATAAGCGTCGATCCACTCTTTGACTTTTTGGCGGCGATCGTCCCCATGGTCAAAGCGGAGGCCGAACGATTTAATCTTACGCCAGGTCACAACACCGCGAACGCATACACGAGGTAAGGTAAGCAACGAAAAAGAGATTTCCACATTCGTTCCGGCAGGCATGTCTTCAGAACTTTTTAGCGACATTCCGCCGGAGCTGACATCGATGCTGGAAGCCGTGAGGCGATGGCCGTCATTGCTCACGACCGTGACCTCGGTCATGATCGGAATACGCGCATAGCGGCGGAATTCATGCAGCACCAGCATGTGCGTCGCGCGAACCAGTTTGAGAGCCGCCGGCCGCTCCAAGGGTTCCTGAAACATGGCATTAATGCCGTACTTGGAAAAGCGCATGGCTTCATGTGCGCTACCGCCGAGTCCGTAGAGAACGATGCGACTGTTTGAAGGCGAAGTTCGCGCGGATTCCATGATGGCTTCCGCAGCGGGAGTGAGATTCAAAACGCAAGCCTCAAACTTTTCCTGGCGCAAGCGTTCGGCCGCACTGGAAGAGACCAGCACGGTTTCAATGCCGAACTGACGGAAGCACTCGGTCAGCAGATATCTGGAAGATTCTTTGAGGTCGACGAGGGCAGCGCGTGCCGTCCCTTTGCGAGCGGGAGTCGGTGCCAGAGCAGTGCCAAAGGCTTTTTCCATGAGGTCGGGGCCCGTACAGTACGAAAGTTATTGTGGCGTGCTGGGGAAAGGATGGAAAGACCCTAAGGGGCAAGGAGACGAGTACAAAAGTGTCATTACCTGAACTGGACTGCCGGGTATTAAGACGCCGAATCGGCTTCTGACCCGGGTTACTTCGTGGAAGTGATTTTCTTTTCCAAGCCGCTGATCGACCCGATTTGGAAGTCGGGCTCGACGGTTTTCGCCAAGGTTAGCGCCTTCTCATAGGAGAGCCGCGCTTCTTCCGGCCTTCGCATCGCCGTGAAGATGTCTCCTAGGACGGCGTTCGGTTTAACAGCATTGGGCGCGAGAGCCACGGCCTGCTGCGCTTCCGCGAATGCCTCGGGCAGCTTTCCGGCATCGAGTAGCTCTTGCGCTTTCTGCGAGTGGCCAATCGATGCGGCAAGAGGAATCTCGAAGTGCCCCTCATACACGAACACCCCGTAATCAATCACTGCGGACGGACGCAAAGCCTTGAATTGCTCGTAGGGATTTAACGCACCGGGCCCAAATTCAAAGCCGGAAAGATCACCTGCACTGATCAGAACAGTGCCATCAATCACAGGCGGAGCGTTCGCTGGCTCGTTCACCCAGAGCGAATCAGCCGTGGGCAGAGGCTTGCAGGGAATGCCGTAATAGCCGAAGTCGGCGACGCCTTCGGCAAAATAGATAAACCAGCAGTCCTGGATGCCATGGCGGTCGAGGTAAAGCTTGACGTCCTTGAGTTGCTGGCCCCAGTCTGCATTTGAATCGCTCAGAAGTTTGTAGGTTTGCGTCGGTCCACCCCAAAGTTCGTTAGCGTAAGCGATGTAAGCAGGATAGGTTCGTGTTGTGGAGATCATCTGAAAGAGCAGCAGTGCGGCTACAACATACGCCCAGCGGCGATTCTGCTGGATCAGATGCCACGCCGTCCCGGCGATGAGAATCCACAGAAAGGGATACATCGGCAGGATGTGGCGAACGCCGATGTTCATACCTGAAGACATGGCGATGATCAGGTGAAATATTGGCGGAATGGTCAGAAAAAGAATCTCGCGCCATGCGGTGAGTCGCCTGGTGGCGATCGCCCACATCGCAACGAGCAACAGAATGAGAAACGAGAGACTCGACTTGATGGCAAAGGCGAGGGGAAAATAGAACCAAACCCCGTGGGGATAAATTTTGCCGAGCAGGAAGCTGGTGTAGAAGTCCGACATGATGCGAACGTCGGCAAGACCGTAAATGTAGGACTCGGGCAGGAGATGAAAGCGAGCAACAGTCTGGAGCAAGCGAACCTCGCGTGGACGCGAGAGAGTCGGGATAAATTCGGCAAGCGGAGGATTTATCTCGCGGCCTTCAGCGCGAGCCCGATAGCGAAATCCGTAGGAAGCCCAGAGGATAGGTGAGAGCAACAGCGCTGATGACGATGAGCGCACCAGCGAGTTGCCATATGCGTTTGCCGGTTGGGACAGTTGCCTCGTCGTGACCTTGCGAAGTGTACCCAATACGCGCGACTTCGCAAATTGCCAGCAACAACAGCATCGGAAAAATAAGAATGCCGGTGTGCTTGGTTGCCAGGCCGAGTCCCGCAGCGACGCCGACCAGCAGCAAACGCCAGCCCGACGGCGCCTTCGCATAACGATAAAACGCATAGACTGAGGCGAACATGAAGCACGAGAGACCTGCGTCTGTGCCCACGACCGCCCCGTGCGCGAGCAGATTGGGATCAAATACCAGAAACGCAAGAGCGATGAAACCCGCGCCGGTGCTGAACATTTCCTGAGCGGCGAGAAACACCAGAAGCGCTAGAAGAAGCGTGAAGCCAGAAGCCGCCATCCGTGCTCGGAAGAGCATGGTGTTTGCATCGTTTTTGAAAAGAAAGTCCTTCCCTCCGAGGAAGGCTTCGTGTTTGAAAAAGCGGTTCTGCAGCACCGGCAACTGCAAAGCCATGTTGAGTAGTGGAATAGCCGCTACCATTTTGACCAGCGGAGGATGCTCCGGGTTCAAGCCAAAGTCAGCATGCTTCCACGACATGTACCCGGAGTAGATGTGGTCGTCTTCATCCCACGTGATGGAATTGCGGTTAGCGGAAAACGCCAGCTGAAAAAATAAAATGGCAAGAAGGGCGGCTACGCCCAGGGAGATCCATAGACGGGGAAGAGGATGGGCGGGTTGGGGCCGGGAAGCCATAGGCGAGAATAATTGATTTTTGTCGGAAGCGGAAGGCGGGAGACTTATAGGATGGGCCGCTCGGTGAGATTCATCGATTATGATTGCAGCCATGCCGACTAAGATCCGCTGGGGAATTCTCAGTACCGCCGCAATTGGTCTCAAGAAAGTTATCCCCGCCATGCAGCAGGGAAAATATTCTATCGTCGCAGCCATTGCTTCGCGTGATTTAGGCAAGGCGCAAGAAGCCGCGACGAAACTTGGCATTCCTAAGGCCTACGGATCTTACGAAGAACTACTGGCCGATCCCAACATCGACGCTATTTATAACCCTCTCCCCAATCAGCTTCACGTGCCCTGGACGAAGAAAGCGGCCGAAGCTGGCAAGCATGTTCTGTGCGAGAAGCCGCTGAGCATGACGCTTGCGGAAGCAAAATCCCTGCTGGCGGTTCGCGATCGTACCCGCGTGAAGATCGGCGAAGCATTCATGATCCGCAGTGCTCCGCAGTGGATTCGGGTGCGCGAATTGCTCAATCAAGGCCGGGTGGGAGAACTTCGCTCGATCGCGGGCTTCTTCAGTTATTTCAACACCGATCCGGCGAACATACGCAATCAGGCCGAATGCGGTGGTGGCGCTCTCATGGACATCGGATGTTACCTCATCCAGGCGTCGCGTTGTGGGTTTGGCCAGGAACCTCGTCGAGTCATTTCTCTCATCGAGCGCGATCCGCAGACGCGCACCGATCGCCTGACATCCGCGATTCTCGACTTCCCGGCTGGGCATTCCATTTTTACCTGCAGCACGCAGCTGGTGCCCTACCAGCGCGTCCACTTTGTTGGCACCAAGGGACGCATCGAAATCGAAATTCCTTTCAACGCGCCACTCGACCGGCCCACGCGCATCTTCATTGATGACGGAAAAGATCTATCAGGCAGCACCATCTCGACGGAAACATTCCCTACTTCAAATCAGTACACGTTGCAGGATGATGCCTTCTCGAAAGCCATTCTGGAAGACACTGAGGTTCCCGTCCCGCTCGAGGATGCCATCAAGAACATGGCCGTGATCGAGGCGATTTTCAAGTCGGCTGAATCCGGCGGATGGGAAACCCTGTAAGAGCAACCCGTTCTATTCCGACCACTTGCGGAACAGAAGAGCGCCATTGGTGCCGCCGAAGCCGAAAGAGTTCGACATGGCGTATTCCAGCTTGGCCTTGCGGGCGTGATTCGGAACGAAATCCATCGCATTGGTTTCAGGATCTTGATTGAAGAGATTGATGGTGGGAGGCAGAATCTGATCGCGCAGAGCAAGCACAGTGATGCCGGCTTCGAGACCACCAGCGCCACCGAGAAGATGGCCGGTCATCGACTTGGTTGAGCTGACGGGAATTTTTCGCTCGCCAAAAAAGTTGCGGATTGCGTGTGCTTCCAGCGTGTCGCCGATCGGCGTCGAAGTCCCGTGGGCATTCACGTAATCGACTTTATCCGGGCTGATGCCGGCATCGCGGACAGCATTGCGCATGACGCGAAATCCGCCTTCGTGCTCGGGAGCGGGCTGCGTCATGTGATACGCGTCGCCAGACATGCCATAGCCCGCAACCTCCGCGAGAATCGTTGCGCCGTGGCTCTTGGCGTATTCCAATTCTTCCAGGACGAGGATCCCCGCGCCTTCGCCCATCACGAAGCCGTCGCGATCTTTATCCCAGGGACGGCTGGCCTTTTCGGGATCGTCGTTGCGAGTGGAAAGTGCGCGCATGGCCGCGAAGCCGCCCACACCCATTGCGGTGATGGCGGCTTCAGAGCCGCCCGCAATCATCACGTCGGCATCGTTGTGCTGAATGATGCGAAATGAATCTCCAATCGAGTGAGCGCTGGTGGTACAGGCCGTAGCGGTGGCTTCGTTCGGGCCTTTCGCGCCGAAGCGCATGGACACATGGCCCGCCGCAAGATTCACGATTGCTGCCGGAATAAAGAAAGGCGAAATTTTGCGCGGGCCGCCTTCCATCAGCGCGGTGTGCTCGCGCTCGATAATGTCGAATCCGCCAATGCCCGAGCCGATGTGCACGCCTACGCGCTCGTCATTTTCCGGCGTGATTTTCAGTCCAGACATTTTGAACGCTTCATCCGCCGCGGCCAGGGCCAGGTGGATGAAGCGCCCCATTTTCTTGACATCTTTCTTCTCGATGAAGTTCAGCGGGTCGAAGTGCTTCACCTCAGCGGCAATCTGACAGGCAAAATTACTGGAATCAAACTGGGTGATGCGGCCAACGCCGCTTTTGCCGGCGAGCACAGCTTGCCACACTTCCCCGGTCGTATTTCCCACCCCGCAGATCAGGCCGATACCGGTAACCACGACCCTGCGTCCCAAATTACTTGCCGCCTTTCGCGTGCTTAGAGATGTAATCGATGGCATCCTGCACGGTGCGGATCTTTTCCGCGTCCTCATCCGGAATCTCGATGTCGAAGCCTTCTTCGAAGGCCATTACAAGTTCGACTGTGTCCAGTGAATCCGCGCCCAGATCATCCACAAACGAAGCGCTGGAAGTAACCTCGCCCTCATCCACGCCCAACTGCTCTACGATAATCTGCTTAACCTTCTCGTCAACGGCTGCCATGTTTCTCCTTCGCTTAAGTTCGGTTAGATTTTAATTTCGATGCCCGGGATGCTAGATCACCGGATGTAATAAAGCCCGTCGCCCCTCTCGTCCTGCGAGCCTTGCTCGGCTCGCGTCTCGTGATTCGGATGCTGCTGCCGCGGAAAAAGGCGAACGTGTAGTGTAATGGTCCGGGTAAATGGCTGTAAAGGAAGCCGAAGCCCTTCTGAGGCCGACGCCTATGGTATACCTTCAACATCCTAAATGTGGCCGCTCGTTACGGTCAAACCAACGGTCGAATCCATGCGTGCAGTTGTGCAACGAGTGAGCCGCGCTCAAGTGAAAGTGAATGGGGAAATAGTCGGCGAGATCGGCCTGGGGCTGCTGGTTTTGCTGGGCGTTGGCCGCGATGACGGTGAGGCCGATGGCACTTACCTGGCCGAAAAAATCGCCGGCTTGCGCGTCTTCGAAGACGATCAGGGAAAAATGAACCGCAGCGTCATGGACGTCGGGGGCAGCGTGCTCGCGGTCTCGCAATTCACGCTCTATGGAGATGTACGGCGCGGCAAGCGTCCATCTTTCGATGCGGCTGCGCCTCCGGAGAAAGCGCGCCAGCTGTACGAATTTTTCGTCGAGCAGATACGCACCGCCGGGCTGCACTGCGAGACAGGACGCTTTCAAGAAATGATGAGCGTTGAGTTGGTGAATGAAGGACCGGTCACGATTCTGCTGGATTCGACAAAGGCGTTCTAAAACTCGGGCTGGAATATGAACCATCGAGCAAGCCTGACGTTGTATCGCGGGATGCATCGCTTAGCACTTGCGACGATCTGCGTGCTCGCAACGGTTAGTCCCAGCGTGGCTAAAACAACCGCCAAGCCTCAAAAAGAAACGCTTACCTTCGCTGGGAAGAAGCGCACATATTACGTTTTCGCGCCCAGCGGACTCAACTCTTCCGCGCCTGTACTTCTTTTGCTCCACGGATCCGGGCGTGATGGCATGTCTCTTATCAGTCCCTGGAAGGACCTGGCTCAAAGAGCAGGAATCATCCTGGTAGCACCGGATTCGAACAATCCCGACGTCTGGGATCAACGAATCGACGGCCCCGATTTCCTGACTACAGTGCTAAAGGAAGTTGAGTCGAAGTACAGTGTCGATCAGCGCCGAGTCTACTTGTTCGGGCATTCCGCGGGCGCTGCTTATGCGCTGTATCTTTCTATCGCGGAATCGGAATATTTCGCGGCGACCACCATTCATGCAGGCGCTCTGCTTAGAAGCAACTTCAAATTGATCAGTTCCGCGAAGCGTAAAACTCCGATCGGCATTTGGGTGGGCACAGTCGATCGGTCTTTCCCCGTGGAGCAAGTGAAGGAAACTCGAGATGCTTTTGTGGCTCGAGGGTTTCCCGTGGAGCTCCATGTCATCTCATTCCACGACCACAATTACTACGTGATTGCTGGCGAGGTAAATGCAGCGGCGTGGCAATTCCTTAAAACAAAGAGCCTGGAAAGCGAGCCTCGGGCGCACGCGCCCGCTGCTCCACAACAACTCCCTCCGTCAGCGCCGGGGGCGCAGAATCTTAGCGATGTACAACCACCGCCAACCGCGGACCTCTCGGTATGGGCTAATGCGAAGCCCTACATGGACAATCCTTTGCAGGAATTGACAGCCGAGATTCGAGAATTGCATGGGATTGATGCGGCACCTGATCAGCAGACGCTGCCGGAAATTCTCCAGAAAACTGCCGACAAGAGTTTGGACCTGCTCAAAAAAATGCCGAACGTAATTTCACACGAAAAAGTTGCGACTGAGGTGGAGCCGCGCGGTCCAAGCTGGCAACAGCAATTCGAATATTTAGTTTTGCGCCACGATGCCAGTGGTGAAGTCGCGCTGGACGAGTATCGGACCGGCAAGCACACATCGGACCCGGCACCGCTATCTCAAGGTACGGTCAACGCCTGGGTGTTGTTTCATCCTGCCAACCTGGCCGAGTCGCGCTTCCGTTATCTCGGCCGCCAGCGCACGGATGGACACGCAACGCTGGTGCTGGCGTTCGCGCAAATCCCCGAAAAGGTGAAATTTCCTGGGCAAGTGGATTTTCTGGGCACGACGGTCCCCGTAATCTTCCAGGGCATTGCCTGGATCGATGAAGAGGACTTCCGGATCATCCGCTTGCGCACAGACTTGTTGGCGCCGCGCCCGGATATTCGGTTGAAAAAGTTAAGCTCAGAAGTTCGTTTCCAAGAAGTTCGCATCCCAGTGCAGAATGTACCAGTCTCGCTGTGGTTACCGCGAGAAGCAAAGATCACTTGGGACTTCAACGGGCAGGTGGTACAGCAAGTACACACGTATTCGGGCTTTCGAACTTATCGCAGCAAGTCAAGAATAATAATGCCCGGGGGCGCCCAACCTTAGCCTCTCCTCAGAATAACTTCTCTACAAGATGCTGCTCGATATATTTCTTGCTGCTGAATTTCTTTCCGGTGCTTGCGCCGGACATGTAACGGATCTGGCCGAAGATAGGACGCTCGAACCAGGGACGATCAAATTTACCCACGATCGACCACGCGACGCCTGCGTATCCGTTCGGATCGCGACCATCGAGTAGATACTTGTCGTTGAGTTTTACGGCGAGGCGATGCGCCTCGGCAGGAGACTGCGTCCACTCCAGGATCTTTTTGGCCCAGTACATGCGCATGTAGTTATGCATCCATCCCGTATTGACCATCTGCATTTGCGCCGCATTCCACAGCGGATCATGGGTCTCGGCGTTCTCCAACTGCGCCGCAGTGTATAAGAGCGGCCGCTTATCGTTGGCGTGTTGCGCAAGAGTGCGATGTGCCCAATTCTCGCCGCACTCGAAATTATCGTAGTTCGGATTGAAGCGCACCAGATTGATCGAGAGTTCACGCCAGGTAATGATCTGGTTCAGAAACGCCTCTTGGTCTGCCTTCGGTGCGTGCGAATTCTTGATTGCGAGTGCAACCGTGATTGGACTGATATGCCCGAAATGCAGATACGGCGACAGGCGACTGGTGTGGTCGTGCTCGGGCTTATTACGACCAGTCCCGTATCCAGGCAATTTGTTCTGGATGAAATCATGAAGCAATCTCAACGCTTCTTTGCTGCCTCCACGCCATTGAGGAACGGGAGCTACCGAACGATCGAGTTGCCAGCCCTCCGTGATGTCGAAATCCGGAGCGAGAGAAAACAGGCCTTTTGGCTTTTTCCACGGCACCCGCGCCGTTGGATTTTTGGAAGCGAATAGAAAGCGTTCGATCTGCGCCTGCAGCCGAGGCCGGATGATATGCGCAGCGTACTGTGCCTTTTCCAAAAGGTTCGAGGGAACAATTACGTCGGAATCCACCGTCCATAGCGGCGCGCGTAATTTTCTGGCGGCTTTCACCCGCCATGACTCCGGCTCCCGCATGGGATTTTCGTCGCCTACAACCAGTGCCGCTTTCACTTCGTCACAAAATCGCAGCAGACTGAACTCCGGGAAGCGGCGAAGCACAAATCCTATGTTCCTTTTTTCTAAAGAGGCAGCGATGTCTGGAATGCCTTGCGTCAAGAAACAGTAGTGACGAAAATTCGCATGGGGGTAGAAGGGAACAGGCGCGAGAAATGCAACCACTGGCTTACCCAGTTCATTCGCAGCTGCAACCGCGACGTCGAGCGCTGGATTGTCGATGCCTCGATGCGCCCGCTGCATCCAGTAGACCACGCACGTTCCTTCAGGATCAGGCGCACCGCTCCGCCGGACGATGACGCGAGGATTTTCAGCGAGTTCCAGAAGTGCGGACATGTTCTTAAATGATGATACCGATTGGAAGGACCAGGTAGTCGGACGCCGATGCTTTACGTTTTCACACTACGAAAATGGTGACAGATAACTTTTCTTCGACAGAAAAGCCGCGCGGAATTTTAGTCAGTGTGCGTTGAGAATCGTGTCACTCACCCGTGCCGCGTCCACGGCTGATTTCACATCATGCGTTCGCAGAATATGGGCGCCTTTGAGGATCAAGGCCGTCTGGACCGCAATGTTTCCGTAGAGGCGATCCGGCGGTGGAGCATCCATGCCATCTTTGGCCAGCATCCGACCGACAAACGATTTTCTCGAAGTCCCGGCCAGCAGCGGCAATCCGAGTGACTGCAGTTCTTGAAAACGAGCCAGCAATGGATAATTCTGTTCGAAGTTTTTCCCAAATCCAAAGCCTGGATCGACTACGATTTTTTCGCGGCGCACGCCCACCACCACGGCCGATTCTACCCACTCTCGCAGTTCGCGCTTGACTTGCAGGACAATATCAACCGGCGGCGGCAAGGTTCGCCACTCTTCAGGCCGGCCTCGCATGTGCATCAGCACGACTCCACACTTCATTTCAGCAACCGTCTTCCTCATTTGCGGATCCCAGCGCAGCGCACTAACGTCATTGACGATTTCCGCGCCGGCATCGATAGCCGCTCTAGCGACACTCGCTTTATAGGTGTCGATCGAGATCACAACTCCTGGTCGCGCCTTTTTCAGTGCAGCAATCACCGGCATCACGCGCCGCGATTCCTCCTCCGCACTCACCGGGATTTTCGTCTCTGCAGAGACGGTGATCCTCTCGGCTTCAGGCCGCGAAGCCCCGGGAACAACCTTCGCGCCGGGCCGGGTCGACTCTCCTCCTACATCGATAATGTCGGCGCCTTCGTCGAGCAACTGAATCGCGTGGGCAACAGCTTTTTCAGGATCGAAGTGCAGGCCACCGTCGGAAAAAGAATCCGGCGTGACATTCAGGATTCCCATGATCTGCGTGCGTTTGCCTAATTCCAGCGAACGTTTAGCTAAGCTCCATTGAAAGACAGCACGCATGCGGGCGATTCTAAATGAAACGCAGGTGAAAAAAGCGGGATGAGCATCTATGATTGAATCCGATTGAAAATGAAATCGATTATCGCTCCAGGAATTGCGGCAATTCTGCTTTTAATCGTTCTGCCCGGTTGCGATGTGGAGCGCCGGAAATCCGACGCCGAGCTCGGCTTGAATCCACAGCAGGCGTCAGGGCGAAAAATATACGAAAACTACTGCGACCGCTGTCACCGGGCATATTCGACGAAAGGGAAAAAGGGGCCGGGCCTGAAAGGGATTTTTCAGCATCAGTATCTTTCCCTGACTGGGCTTCCCGCCAATGATGAGCGGGTTACAGACATCATTAAAAATGGCCGTCCGGATATGCCGGGATACAGCCAGGTGATGAACTCGCAGGATATACAGGACCTTCTGGCCTATCTGCACACGCTCTAATCGCTTATACGGGCAACAGGACGCCCTTTCTTCGCGCTCATGGGATAATTCTCGCGTGGATACCGCTGCCCGTTCAGAACTCTTTCGGAAATTGCCTGCCGTGGACGACGTCATGCGCATTCCCGCCGTCTCGCTGCTCGCCACTGATTACGGGCATGCCACTGCCGTGAATGCCGCGCGCATCGTGCTGGGCCGAATACGGCAAGAGATCACGTCAGGATTGCTTGACGAAAGGGCATTGGAGCTCGCGCTGTCTGGCCTGACGGATGCGGTGGAAAAGCAGCTTCGGCGCGACATGGAACATTCGCTGAGGTCAGTGATTAACGCGACAGGCGTGATTCTGCATACCAACCTCGGTCGCGCTCCGCTTGGCGAAGGCGCGATCGAACACATTCGCGAAACAGCCGCCAGTTATTCCAATCTCGAGTTTGACCTGAGCATCGGCGCTCGGGGCAAACGGGATGTCCACGTTGACCGTTTATTTCGCAAGCTTCTCGAAAATAGGCTGATCTCGGCATCTCTGTGCGCCAAGCTTCGTCCTGGCGAGACTGCTGAGGCGGCTGCCCCAACAAGCACGGAGATTGCGACCATTGTGGTCAACAACAATGCTGCTGCCGTTCTGCTCGCCTTGAACACGATCGCCGATGGTGGCGAGGTCATCGTTTCGCGTGGAGAGTTGGTCGAGATCGGCGGTTCGTTTCGCATTCCTGACGTGATGGCCAAGTCCGGCGCGATTCTTCGAGAAGTGGGCACGACAAATCGTACGCGCATTTCCGATTATGAAAACGCCATTACGGAGCGAACTCGGCTTTTGCTGAAAGTGCACCGGTCCAATTTCGAGATTACAGGCTTCACCGAGCAGCCTTCTACCGTGGAGCTGGCAGCTTTGGCAAAAAAGCATCGCCTTCCACTGATGGAGGATTTGGGCAGCGGCGCTTTGTTTGATCTTAGTTCGATTGGAATCACAGCGGAAACAGGGGTAGCCGACAGCCTGCGAAGTGGCGTGGACATCGTTACCTATAGCGGCGACAAATTGCTTGGAGGTCCGCAGGCGGGAATGATCAGCGGGGATTCGGCGTTGGTGAATCGAATGCGTTCCAACTCATTGTTCCGCGCGCTGCGAGTGGACAAGCTGATTTACGCAGCTTTGGAAGCGACTCTGCTGGCGTATCTGCGTAGCGATCACGACGCTATTCCAGCACTGCGGATGATGCGACTCACGAAGGAAGCGATTGCCGAGCGAGCAAACGCGCTTCGTGCGCAAATTAAAACAGGAAAGCTGAAAGTCGATATTCTAGATGGCGAATCGCTTCTCGGCGGCGGAGCAGCTCCGTCCTCTGTCCTAAGCACTCGCGTTCTCGCGCTGGGCTGCGACGGGCTTAGCGCCGATGAACTGGCTGCGCAATTGCGCGGCTCAGACCCTCCAATCATCAGCCGCGTCGAGGACGACAGAGTCGTGCTCGATTTGCGAACGGTCTTTCCGGAACAAGATGCTGCCGTAGTCTCCGCGCTAAACCGCATCTCTTAGTGGCGGTTCCGCATCGAAAATAGGTGGCTTCGCTTTACACCATTGGGCATTCGACTCGCACCTTCAAGGAATTGCTCGAGGCCCTTGAAGCACACGAGATTCACACGCTTGCCGATATCCGGGCGTTCCCTATGTCTCGGCGGCTGCCACAGTTCAATCGCGAAAGTCTCGACCAGAATCTAACCGCGGCTGGGGTCCATTACGTGTGGTCACCGGCATTAGGTGGCTATCGTAAGAAGCTCCGCGAAGATTCTCCGAATATTGCGCTCCGCAATGCCAGCTTCCGTAATTACGCGGATTACATGCTGACCCCGGCGTTCGAGAACGCGATGGCTGAACTGATCGGTTTGGCGGAGGCCTCCCGCACCGTCTATATGTGCGCCGAACGCGTATACTTTCGCTGCCACCGCATGCTGGTCTCCGATTGGTTAGTAGCGCATGGACATGAGGTGATGCACATTGACGGCACCGGTCCAGTGAGACCTCACAGCCTGACCAAAGAGGCGCGCATGGTGGAAGGCGAATTAATTTATCGCGGCGATCGATTGTTCTAAGTTCGTGAAATCGATGCGCATCGGCACAAACTGCAGCGGCAAAACATGATCGTCGGCACAGGCATTGATATCGCAGAGGTTCCCCGCATTCGGCAATCGATTGAACGCTTTGGCGATCGCTTTCTAAAACGCGTTTATACCGAGGCCGAGATCCGATATTGCGATTCGAAAGCCAATCGCGCCGAGAGATATGCAGCGCGCTTCGCCGCCAAAGAAGCTGCCATGAAGGCTTTGGGGACGGGATGGAGCCACGGCGTGCGCTGGCGGGATTGCGAAGTGGTGCGAATGCCGGGGGGGCGCCCCACCATGACCTTTCATGGTAAAGCGGCCGAGTTTGCAGCCAGGCTTGGCGTCCGGAACTCAGCTCTGTCGCTTTCGCACACCGCCGAGCAAGCCATCGCGCAAGTGATCCTTGAAAGCTAATTCGCAGTAGAGTTGCCCTCTGCTAGACTTTCCCCATCCGACACTATGCCTGCCACCCTTGAAGTTTCCGCGCCGGCTTTGCCCACCAGCGTTCCGCAGACAGCTTTGCTTGCCGGACTTGGCCTGACAAGTTTTGCTGCGCTTTTGCTCGAATTGGCCTTAACCCGCCTGTTCTCGGTCGTGTTGTTCTATCACTTCGCATTTCTGGCTATTTCGATTGCGCTGCTTGGGCTCGGGGCGGGAGCCGTTTTCTCCTACATGTTGAAGCGCCGGCTGGCGGCGTTCGATACTCGCACACTTGCCATGCGGCTATGTATGGCAAACTCAGTCACCGTTCTTGTGGTGCTTGAGATCGTTCTGCATGTGCCGGTCGCGTTGGAAGTCTCGACCGCAAATTTTCTACGCTTGACCGTGCTCTATCTCGCGGCGGCGGTTCCCTTTTTCCTTACCGGTCTTTTGTTCTCTGTTGTTTTCGCACGGGAGGCGGGCCGGATTCCGCTTCTTTATGGAGCAGATTTGGGCGGTGGCGCGCTGGCCTGTCTTGCCGTGGTGCCGCTTCTCAACTGGATTGGCGGGCCGAATACGATTTTGTTTTCCAGCATCGCGCTGACCGTGGCCGCTGCGGTCTGGGCACCCTCGCAAAAAGGACGCCGTATTGCCGGCGCCATGCTCGCCGGGTTTTTGATTCTTATCTCCGCGAACCTTTCGGACAAGCTCATTGACGTCGTCTACGCCAAAGGACTGTTCCGCGATCCGGCATGGGTCGAGTTTGCGCGCTGGAATGCTCTCTCCCGCGTAGAAGTGGATCTCTGGGGACAGGCAAAGGCGGTTGTGATCGATGCGGATGCCTCGACCTACATCATGAACACCGAACCGGAGCATGTCTTTGGTACGCCGTGGGAAAAAATTCTCATGTCTACACCGCCGGCATTGGCCAACGTTCTCCGGCCTCACGGTGATTTTGCCATCATTGGACCGGGCGGCGGAATTGACGTCCTGCGCGCCGTTTCCAATGGCAGCCCGAGCGTGACCGGCATCGAGATTAATCCCATCATCGCCAACACCATCATGCGCGGGCGGTACGCTAGTTACTCAAAACATCTGTACCAGCGTCCTGATGTTCATATTCAAGTCACCGACGGGCGTTCTTATCTACGCTCAACGCAGCAGCAGTTTGACGTCGTACAGATGACGCTCGTAGACACGTGGGCTTCTACCGCTGCCGGGGCTTTCGCCCTCAGTGAAAACAATCTCTACACTGTTGAAGCCTTTCGCGAGTACTTCGAGCACCTCAAGCCCGAAGGAATGATCGCAATCACTCGCTGGGAATTTCATGAGCCGCGGGAGGCGCTGCGCGTGGTTGCGGTGGCCATGGAAGCTCTCCACAGACTCGGCGTCGCCAATCCAGCGCGCAACTTCATCGTCGCATCGCAAGGGCCGCTCGATGAAGATGGCATCCCGGTCGTAGTGTTGGCGAAGAAGACCCCATTCACCGACCAGGAAGAAGCCGCCGTCAATGCGCACCTAGCCCGATACAACCAGCTCCGACCGCTATACCTTCCCTCCGCACCGGGTAAGAATCCATTTGCAGATTTGATCGCCCGCAATGATCCTTACGCGTTCGCCCGCCAGTATCCCTACAACGTTGCGCCAGTGGATGACAATGCTCCTTTCTTTTTTTTCACCCTCAAGCCGGGCCAGATCCTCGGCGAACAGGGCTTGCGCTCGGGAGTGGACTGGAAGGTAAATCTCGGCGTACTGGTTTTGCTTCTGGTGCTGGTGATTTCGTTCGTCGCGGTCCTGGCATTTCTAATCCTGCCACTGGCCTTGCAATCTGGCCGGGTTCGTCAATCTCCGTTGCCAATCCTCTATTTCGTCGCGGTCGGACTCGGCTATATCATGGTGGAGATTGCATTCATCCAGAGGTTCGTCCTTTTTCTTGGACATCCCACCTACGCGCTCACCGTGGTTATTTTCCTGTTGATGCTCTCCAGCGGCGCAGGGAGCCTGTTCTCGCGACGCTGGCTGCCGCGCACCGAGCTGGCATGGATGCCCATCATGCTCATTCTCGTAGCCCTTTCGATGGACTTGATCTTTCTTCCACACTGGCTGGCAGCGTGGGTCGGCCTAGGCTTTAATGCCAGGCTCCTCGTAAGCGCCGTGCTACTAATTCCGCTGGGTTTTCTGATGGGAATGCCATTCCCGACCGGCTTGCGAGCTTTGGCTGCCGGTCCTGTGCTTGAGTTATCGAAAGCCATGCCCGAGGACAACGCAGTCGAGTGGGCGTGGGCGATGAACGCCGCCGCCAGCGTCCTGGGATCGGTGCTGGCCATGGTTATCGCAATTCAGTTTGGCTTGACCATCACTCTGGCCTGCGGAATCGGGGCTTATGTGCTCTCTCTGTGCCTGCTTCCGGCTCTCCGACCTCGACGCGCCTGAATCGAGGGCTCGGTTTGCTATGATGCTGCTGGGGAACAATTCCGCACTGTTCCTGAGGCGAGCGCTAGCCGGGGCTTGAGGGAAATTTTTGCCGAGTCAGAAGCAGCTTAAATGGTCGCAACTCCGCGTTGGCCTCACGGTCATCATCGCCAGCTTAACGTTGGCTGTGCTTCTGTTTCTCATGTCCGGAACCGGCGGCTTCTTTACCAAGCGGATTACGCTTATATCGTACTTCGATAACGCGAGCGGCCTGCGTGTCGGCGCGCCGGTCCGATTAAGTGGAGTGGATATTGGCAACGTCGTGGCGATTAAAGTGGTGCCTGACAAGGACAAGCAGACCGTTCCCGTGCAAGTAGTCATGAAAGTCACGACCAAGTACCTCTTCAATCTGCGTAAAGATTCAGTTACCGCCCTCGACACCGCTGGCGTGCTGGGCGAAACATACTTGGACATCGACAGCTCCCAAGCCATTGCTCCAACCGTAAAAGACGGCGACGTTCTACCCACGCATGTTCATCCCGATTTCAACGAGGTTGTGAGCGCAAGCCAGAGCACTCTCCAAAATATGGACGCGCTGCTGAAGCGTGCTGACCGGATACTGGCGTTCGCGGAAAGCGGCAAAGGCTCATTGGGCAAGTTGATCTACGATCCCACTTTGTATGATCGATTTTCCCAGACAGTCACGGAGTTCAAGGGCATCGTGGATTCAATCGCTCAGGGGAACGGCAGTTTAGGCAAACTGATCAACAACAACGATGCCTATAACAAAGTCGTCGCCACCCTCGATAAGATCAATATGGTCGCGGATGACTTGCAAGCTGGAAAAGGCACTGCCGGAAAATTCCTGAAAGATCCTTCCATCTTCAACAATGCCAACGACACCATTGAGAACTTGAAGAAGGTAACTGAGGACATCAATGCGGGCAAGGGGACTTTAGGCAAACTGACGAAGGATCAGGAGCTCGCCAATAAGTTGGATACAACGATAACCAAGCTTGCGGCGCTCACCAGCGACCTGGAAGCGGGCCGCGGGACTGCCGGGAAGCTTTTCAAAGACGATACGCTATACAACAATGCCAACCAGATGCTGACCGAAACGCAGAATCTCGTGAAGGCAATTCGCCAAGACCCCAAAAAATATCTCAGCATAAAGCTGCACATCTTCTAGAAAATACTGTCAGCGCTCACGAGCGCCGTTTCAGTGCTCGCCGATTCCAAACACGGCCCCCAGCAGCAGTATCGTGAGCACGCCGAAGGAGATTGCGCCGTACTTCCAGTCCCTTTCGCGCAGAAAGAGAATACACGCCACGGCAACCCTTACGACCGGCGTGGCGAGCATCAACAGAACTCCGGCGAGTTCAATTTTTTTCGCAAGATCGCCGTGGACGAAGAGCCCCATCAGCAATCCCGCCAGCATCACAAAGAAACAACTGAAGGCGCCCACGCGCAGCACCAGGGCCACAACGCGATCGAATGCCGGCTCGCGCAGCTGGCTCATGCCGAGCCTCCTTTCAGCAAGTGAACGATCAGGTGACCCGCCAGGTAAAACATAATCGCCACCAACAGATAAACGACATACTTACTTTTAATGCGCGGCGCCAAACGCGCGCCCAGCAAGGATCCTACGAACACACCAACCGCCAACGGCGCAGCCAGTTCGACGATGATGTCACCCCGCCGGTAGTAAACGATAGCGCTTGCCGCAGCCGTGACGCCGATCATGAAATTGGACGTAGCGGTGGCGACCATCAATGGCACATTCATGAAAATAAACATCACCGGAACTTTGATGGGGCCGCCTCCGATGCCGAGCAGGCCGGATAGCCCGCCCGCCACCAGCGATGCGGCCAGCCCAAGCGGATAGCGCTTGGGTTCGTAAGGCGGGATAACGGTTGTGCCATTGTTTACGGCTGGAGGGGCATCTTCATTCTTAACTTTGCCGCCACGCACCAGAATTGTGATCGAGCTGTACAGTAGGAAGCCGGCGAACAATCCCTCAAGCACGTTGCGATTGAAATATCCCACGAGATAGGCGGTGCCTGCCGCGCCAAACGCAGTTGCCAGTTCCAGGGTCATCCCCAGACGAATGTCTGTGGTATGCCTCTGGAGATGGACGGAAGAACTTGCGGCCGAAGTGGTGATTACGGCGACAAGACTGGTTCCAATGGCCTGCCGTATGGGAATTCCAAAGTGCAGGGCAAGGATAGGCGTGAGCAAAACTCCGCCGCCAATGCCCGTCAAGGCCCCCAGCAGCCCTGCGAAAAATCCCAGCAGTACCAGGAGCGCGCTCTGCATTTAGCGGTTTACGACACTACTCGCGGAGCGGAGGTGGACTCCGCCTGCTCATGCGCATGGTAGCTGGAACGCACCATCGGTCCAGACTCAACATGCCGGAAGCCGAAGCGCAGTGCGGCATCGCGCAGATCACGGAATTCTTGAGGGGTGTAGAAGCGCGCAATGGGAAGATGATCGCGAGAGGGGCGCAGGTATTGCCCCACAGTGAGAATGTCAACGCCGCGCCCGCCAAGGTCGCGGAAAACTTCGATCAATTCTTCGGAGGATTCTCCAAGGCCGACCATCACGCCGCTCTTGGTCACCATATCGGCGGAAAACTTCTTGGCGTTCTCCAGCAGATCAAGGGTGCGTTGGTAACGTGCTCCCGAGCGTACTGCGCGATAGAGACGAGGCACGGTTTCCGTATTGTGATTGAGGACGTCGGGCTGCGCATCCAACACGATTCGCAGCGGTTCTTCCAGGCCTTGAAAATCTGGAATCAAGACTTCGATGCGGCAATCCGGAACCAGCTCGCGAATCTCTCGAATGGTCTCGGCGAACACTCTTGCCCCGCCTACGTTGTCGTCGTCGCGATTCACGCTGGTGATCACCGCGTGTTTCAATCCGAGAGTAGCCACGGCCTCGGCAACACGGCGCGGTTCATCCCAATCGATTGGTTCGGGACGGCCTTTCGGTACAGCGCAGAATCCACATCGGCGCGTGCAAATATCGCCGAGAAGCATGAAGGTCGCGGTCTTGTGATTCCAGCATTCGCCGATGTTAGGACACTGCGCCGATTCGCAGACAGTATGCAATCCCAGCCCGCGGGCAAGCTTTTTAAGTTCGTGGAAGTTGTCGCCGACGGGAGCCTTGGCTCTCAGCCACTCCGGCTTAGGGACGCGCACCGGCGCTCCGAGTTCGATCTGGATCAGTTGGGAACTACCGGCCATCCTCTCGATTCTACCAGCTTGATCGACAGCCTTGAGCAGAGAGTGCGATGTCTGTAGAATTCACGCCAACCAAGGGGTGCTATAGATGCGGGGAAGCGTGCGCCGGGTTTGCATCGGGATAGTCATTCTGCTGCTGCTGATGGTGGCCGGCATTAGCCTTACCATAGGCTGGAGGCCCATCCTAGGGCCGCGATCGCGGGCGCTAACTGACCGCAAATTCGAATCGACGCCCGAACGCCTCGCACGCGGTCGGTATCTGTCCAACAGCGTGATGGGATGCACGTATTGCCATTCGGAGCATGATTGGAAAGCACCGGGAGGCCCTTCCATCGAAGCCAAACTCGGGGCCGGTCAGGTTTTTCCTGAGAAGGGGCTGCCCGGGGTTGTAATCGCTCCGAACCTGACCCCGGACGTTGAAACTGGCGCGGGAAGCTGGAGCGACGATCAAATTGCGCGGGCGATTCGAGAGGGGATTGGCCACGATGGACGCACGCTGTTTCCGCTGATGCCTTACGGCAATTTTCACGCGATGTCTGACGAAGACTTGGCGTCAATCGTAGTTTATCTGCGATCGCTACCGCCGGTTCGTAATCCGCTGCCGAAGACGGAAATCATTTTCCCCGTGAAATATTTGATTCGCAGTGCGCCGGAGCCGGTGAACGCGCCGGTTCCGGCTCCCGATTCGTCCACCTCCGAGAAGCGCGGACAGTATCTGGTCCGCATGGCCTCGTGCGGCACCTGCCACACTCCGCAGCAGCGCGGGCAATTCGTGCAAGGAATGGCATTTGCCGGCGGCTTTGAATTTAATGGTCCACTCCCGTCAGTCGCGAGCGCCAACATTACGCCCGATCCTTCCGGCGTTTCTTACTACGACGAGAATCTCTTTCTTCAGGTCATGCGTACGGGGAAGGTGCAGGCGCGCGAACTGAGCGCGGTGATGCCGTTTGTGGGATACCGGAATATCACAGATCAGGATTTGAAAGATATGTTCGCGTATTTGCGAACAGTTCCTGCGGTGAAACATCGCGTGGATAATTCTCTGCCTCCGACGGATTGCAAACTGTGTCGGGGGAAACACGGAGCGGGAGATCAGAATTAGTTCGCGAGATCAGCCCACTTCGACCAGGCCGTAAGTTCTCTGCCAGCGGGTGCGCAGGGCTACCAGTGCACGGCTGATTTCCACCTGCGTCACCTCGGAGTTGGGTCCATCCATCATGGCCGCAGCTTCCCGTTTCGCCAGTTCCAGCAACTGGCGATCGCGGATCAGGTTGGCAACGCGGAAGTTCGGCATGCCAGCCTGCCGCGTACCAAAAAACTCTCCCGGGCCGCGAAGTTCAAGGTCGAGTTCGGCAATCTGGAAGCCGTCATTGGTTCGCACCATAGCATCGAGGCGGCGATCGCCTTCTTCTGTAACTTTGCCGCCGGTCATCAGAATACAAAAGGATTTTGCCGCCCCTCGCCCAATGCGCCCACGCAACTGGTGAAGTTGTGCCAGGCCAAAGCGCTCGGCATGCTCAATCACCATGACGGTCGCATTAGGCACGTCGACCCCGACTTCAATCACGGTGGTCGCCACCAGAATCTGCAACTCGCCCTTTTGGAACATTCGCATGACCTGATCTTTCAGGTCGGAATCCAGGCGTCCATGCAGCAATCCGACTTTCAGATCTGCGAAAATCTTGCCGCTCAGTTCGCGGTACATCTTGATAGCGGCCTTGAGTTCGTTCTCCTCACTTTCCGCGATCACCGGGTATACCACATAGACCTGATGTCCTTTGGCGACCTGCTTTCGCACGAAGTCCCATACTTCGGGCGAGCGGTCGTCGGTAATTCTTTTGGTGACGATCGGAGTGCGACCCGGTGGAAGCTCGTCGAGGACGCTGATGTCGAGGTCGCCATAGAGCGTGAGCGCCAGGGTGCGAGGAATCGGCGTAGCGGTCATCACTAAAACATCCGGCTCCGCGAGATTTGACTCCGATGACTCCGCCTCGGCAATGGCAGATGCCCTTCGGCCCTCACTGTGCTCGCCGGACTTTTTCATAAGCTTTAGTCGCTGGAGCACTCCGAATCGATGCTGCTCATCGACAATGACCAGGCCTGGCTTGGCAAATTCGACCTTTTCCTCGAGCAGTGCATGCGTGCCGATGATGAGTTGCGCACTCCCCTGGGCGATATGGCGACGAATTTCGCGCTTGCGGTCCGCCTCCAGCGACCCCCTCAGCAGCACAATCCGGTATCCGGCATTTTCCAGAATCCGTCGCGCAGAAAAGTAGTGCTGCTGCGCCAGAATTTCAGTGGGTGCCATCAATGCCACCTGGTAGCCATTTTCAATGGCGATAATCGCCGCCTGAAAGCTGATGATTGTTTTCCCCGAACCCACATCGCCCTGCAGCAAACGCCGCATCGGATAAGGCTTCTGCATGTCCTCGGCGATCTCTTTCAGCACTCGCTTCTGCGCCGCGGTGGGGTGAAAGGGAAGGATTTTCTTGATGGCTTCCCGTACCCGATCGTCGGTGCGAAAGGCGATACCGGTTTCTGTTTTCTGCTGCCGGCGCTTAAGCTCCAGTCCCAGCTCAATGAAGAACAGTTCCTCAAAAATCAGTCTGATGTGCGCAGGCGTTCGGGAGGACTGCAAATCCGCCAGACTTTCGCCGGCCTCGGGCCAATGAACTTTCCATAGCGCCTCTCGCGGCGAAATGAGTGCTAGACGCTCGCGCACGGCTGTTGGGATCGTGTCCGCAATCTCCGGTACCAAGTCGTCGAGCGCTTTGCGGATGATGCGCCGAAACCAGCGAGCAGTCACCCGGCCCTGCCCCGCCGACTCGTAGATCGGAACGATCCGCCCCACCTCGAGCGAAGCCGCCGCTTTATCGTCGGCATCTTCGGCGGATGCCTCCCCCAACATCTCGAACTGCGGCTGAATAATCTGCAACTCTCCGCTCTTGTCTTGCTCTACTTTTCCGTAAAGAGCAATCAACTCTCCGGGTTTGAATTTATCCTGCAGGTAAGTCGCGTTAAACCAAAGGCACTTCAGGCGCGAGCGTCCCTGGCCGACCGTGAGCTGAAATATCGGCATGCGTCGAGTGCGAAACAGGCCCGAGTTACGGACTTCACCAATCACGGTCGCCATTTCTCCAGGACGCAATTCGGCAATGCCCCGCGGATTCAACCGGTCTTCGTAGCGAAAAGGCAGATAGTGAAGCAGGTCACCCACCGTCGCGATGCCCTTGGTCGCGAGAATCTCCGCCAATTTCGGGCCGATTCCTTTCACGTATTGCACCGGCGTGGTCAGTTCGAGCATCGGAGGTTATGAAAGAGATGTTAGCAGGATGCACTGTTGGCGAGACCTCCCAGGAAAATTCCAGCCATTAAGCCAAGTTCCGGCGTCTAAACAATCTGTGGTCCTAAACCTTCTTCAAGCTTTGTTGGCCATTGTGCTGGGCAATCTGGCTTACTTTGTGCTGGAGAATCACCTTCCGATCCCGCATCACCGTCCCTTTCAACCCGACGCGGGCCTGCTCATGGATTTCTTCATCTGCCTGGTTTTCTATGGCTTGATTCGGCTTGGGGCACAACGAAAGTAGGGAAATCCCTGACATTTTTAAAAGGGAATTGCCTGATTACCTTAGGCACCTTCGCAAAGCCGACGGTCACGTTACGATATGGCTGAGTTATGAATAAAATCGCGGTCCTGTACGATGCAGGCCAGGCGGTGCTCTCCACCTTTGACTTGGACGAGGTGTTGCAGCGCATCCTGGGCATCGCGCACGATTATTTCCATCTGCGGAATGTGGCTATTGTGCTGCTCGACAAGCAGTCACAACAGTTGTACGTGCGCTCGCAGATTGGCTGGGACGAGGGCCAGGATAAGGCTCGGCTATCGCTAGGCCAGGGAATCACAGGAGCGGCTGCGCTGAAAAAGCAGCCGGTGTATGCGCCCGACGTAAGCAAGGATTCTCGCTACTTCTGCTCGGCCAAATCCACCCGATCCGAGCTGGCTATTCCTTTGATGGTGCGAGACGAAGTCGTGGGCGTACTCGACTGTCAAAGCGACCGCTCCAATCACTTCGATTCGGAAACTATCGACCTGCTCACATTGTTCTCGACGCAGGCATCCATCGCCCTGCAGAACGCGCGCTTGTATTCGCTGGAACAACAACGCGCCCGTCAACTACAGGCGATCAATGCCATCGCGCAACAGACCACCGCGGTTTTGGACTTGGAGGATTTGCTAAGTAAAGTCTGCGGACTTATTCAGGAAGCCTTTCGCGTTTCCCATGTCTCGCTTTTGCTGCGCGAGGATCACGACTTGGTGTTGCGCGCCCACCATGGAACACTTACGCCGCGGATTCCTGAAGGGGGGCGTTTCGCGGCAACCACCGAACCTTGGGCAAGCATTCTCACCGAGAGTCGAACAGCGATAGAAAAAGATCTGTGCAGCGCGCCTCCTAATATGAAATTTTTCTTGGAAACGGCGTCGCGCCTGTGCATCCCTCTGGTTTCGTTCGGACAGACGCTGGGCGTACTCGCCCTCGATAGCTCCAAGGCCGACGCCTTCCGCGATGGCGACCAGCAGTCGCTCGAATCCGTTGCCGATATTTGCGCGACCGCCATCCAGAACGCGCATTATGTGGAACGCGTGAAACAACTCGCGTATCTGGACGGACTCACGGGCATATTCAATCGTCGATTCTTCGAGTTGCGCATCATGGAGGAGATCGAGCGAGCTCGCCGCTACGGGACCGGTATGGCCGTTATTATGGCGGACCTCGATCAATTCAAGCAGTTGAATGACGAATTCGGACATGTGCTAGGCGATGAGGTACTACGACAAGCTTCTTCGTTATTTCATCAGCAGCTGCGAAAGGTCGATGTGGTTTGCCGGTACGGTGGCGAGGAATTTGGAATTCTGCTGACGCAAGTCGATTCCGAGCAAGCCTTAGCGGTAGCGGAAAAATTGCGCAAGATGGTCGAAGGCTGGCAGTTCCCGGGTGTGCCCCGCACAGTAACCATAAGCGCTGGAGCCGCGGTGTTTCCCGGACATGGCACTACGCGCGATCAGCTTGTGAAGGCCGCAGACTCGGCGCTGTACGCGGCGAAGCAGTTAGGCCGTAACGCAGTCTGTCTGGCGACGCTGGGTGACAGTTCGATGAGAACCTCATCGAATTCGACCGCCAGAAAACTTACCCTCGCCAAGCATTCTTAAATAAGCCCCACTGAACTTGCGTCGCCAGAACTAAATTTCTAACCAACTTCCCTGTAACTGATGCCGAAGCCTCTCCATGTCCTGTTGTAACTTCTGACGACTCTTTTCCAGTTGTTTGCGAAGCTCGGGAGTGAATTCCGTCTTCATCTTATCGGCCTGCTGTTTCATTTGTTTTTGCTGGGAGCAGAGAGACTTCCGCATCTCTGAGGAAGCCTTGCCGATTTCCTGACTCGCCAATTCCATATCCGGTTGGAGCTTTGCAATTTCATTCGTTAGGTCTGTCAGTTCGATCTGAGCTTCCGCGTTTAGTTCGGGTAGTTCAAAACTTTCTTCAATCATCTCGCCTGAATCTTTTCGCGCTGGCAACGTAATGGTGAGCGTCTGTTCTTTCTTATCCCGAATCACTCCCACAGTTACCGAGCCTGCATTGTGCGAATGCAGAGCATGTGTAAAGTCACTGGTATCGTGAATGGCCTGGTCACCCACTTTTGTTATGACGTCCCCGGCCCGGAGCCCCGCCTTATCCGCGCGACTGCCCTTTTCCACCGATCGCACCAGCACTCCATTGCCACTCTTCGCGCCAAAAAACTCTCCCAGTTGCGGCGTGAGGTTTTCCACCATCACTCCGCTTCGCATGGACGAGTGCACATAAACCACGCCGATATTGGGAACATCGAAATCGGGCATGTTTGGAATCGGGGGAATCTGAATATGGATGTCCTTATCCATCGACCCCATGTGCGCAAATTCTTTGCTGCGGTCGGCCAGCTGCACTTTGATGGTCATGGGTTGCCCGTCGCGGCTCAAGCCGAGCGTGACGACACGTCCTGGAAGAGTTTCGCGGATTATGCGATGCAATTGCGTTTTGCTTTCCACGGCCGCGCCGTTCAGCGTCAGGATGACGTCGTGCTCCTTGATTCCAGCTTTCCCGGCGGGAGCGTCCTGGTCCACCATGGTCACTTCGACGCCCTTTTCCTCCTTCAACTTCAATGCGCCGAGACGGTCACTCGTAACGTCAGCGATGTCGACGCCCAAGTACGCGCCCGAGCCCGTTTCTTCGCTGGGAATACCAAACGGTTGCGACGATTCAACGTTCCATCGTTGCGCGGCTTGCGACATGCCCAGCAGCAGGGGGAGTAAAGCGATGGTCGTCAGAAATTGTTTGTGCATGCCAACCTCCTCATTGGTGTGTCGCCTGAGCGTGTGCCCTGAGAAATCGCTCTGCACTCAAGATGTTGTTAATTCGCGCGCCTGAAGCAAATGTCTCCTGTGGTTGTTCGTACCTTCAACACAGGTCCCCCGCCATTCAACTTGCCCTCGGCGTTCAGCGTTCGCGGACCCCACTGATCGCCTTCACTCGCGATGTGTATATCCGGGAAGTCCGACGTGATGTGATGCCCATTTCCCAAATCCACGCTGGCGCGAACCGAGAGCGGTACGTCTGGCGCAATGTAAACTGTGATGTCGCCAGCCGAAGTTTCAAGTACCGAATCGTTACGCTCCGCGCCGGTGTTGATTAGTTTTACGATAATTCCACCCGCACCGGTTTCCACTCGTGCCGATGGCACCCCATAAAGTTCGATCGTTCCAGCCCCGCTGTTCGCGCCCACGCGTCCCTTTGCCGAGGTCAGACGAATGCTGCCGCCACCAGTTTCGATTTGCGCTGGACCGCCGATGTCGCCAAGGTTGATGCTGCCGCCACCCGTCGACGCTTTCACCCTTCCCATGCAACGCTTTATCTCGACATTGCCGCCGCCTGCCTCAACTGTCGCACCTTGCTCGCCGGATAGCACCACCACGTTGCCCCCGCCAGTCTGGGCATGAATGTTGCCTTTAACCGAGCGGATGAAAATATTGCCTCCGCCAGTCTCCAGTTTTAGATCTCCGCCCACGGTGCCGATATCGATGGCGTCGCCGCCCGTGCTCACGCCGACCGAACCGCCAACATCGTCCACTTTTATTTTTCCGCCGCCACTCTCAATGTCTACGCGTCCAGCCACCCCTGTCGCTTCAACTCCGCCGCCACCGGTTTCAATCCTCACCGAATCGGTGTTGCGCGGAATATTGATCGCGAACTCTCCGGAGAATTTATGGGGATGCCCGCCCTGCCACTCCGCAATGATCCAGGCCGTGTCACCCCTAACGTAGGAGTTGATTTTGAAAGATCCGAACTGGCGGCGAGCATCTTGTTCGGCGGAATTAGAGTGTCCATGAACGGCATAATTAATGGCTTGTTGATCTCCGCCTCGCAATACGACTGAGCCCATATCCAGCTTAACGTGCACATTCTTGGCCGCAGCCAGCGTGCCTGACAGTGCCTGGCTCCATCCCCCGTTTTCGCGAGATACTTGCGGTTCTTGTGCCAGTGCCAGGGACGCAAGCATGGCCAGCACGCCCAACTGGCAGACGAATTGTGGCAAACGTTTCAAATATTCCCCCTCAATTTTCTATTTCTCTACCGCTAATAACCTTCAATCAATCTCGGGCAACTGCGCCAGCATGGTTCGGGCTTGCGATTTGATGTACTGGCTTTGATCTTTGGCTGCTAGCGTCATCAGCACTCCGCGAACGCTGCCATCGGCCTTCACCGGTTCAATCAAGCGCAAGGCTTCGGTGCGTACGCCCGGATTTGAATCATTTACCAGCGCTTCCAGGACCACGTCGCGGACGCGCACATCATCCTTCACAAAACTGCCCAGCCCATCCAACGCCTTCAGCCGCACTCCAGGATTCGTGTCATAACGCAATGCGTAGAGCAGCGCATCGCGTACCTGCGAAACATCAGGTTTTTTGGTCAAGAGATCAACGGAGTCCATGCGCACGCCTGAGTTGTAATTATTTCGCGCGGCAAACAGCAGCAGTTCCTGAATGCGTTGATCGTTCAAGGATCCGTGGGTCTCCAGCGTGGAAACTGTGTCGTACTTGATGTTGATCTGGTTGCTGCCCGGCTGCTGGGTAATGGACTGTATGCCGGTAATTGAACTTTCTGTGGGTGCGGCGGCGACGCTGGCTGTGGTACCGCTCGGCTGGTGAACCAATACTTTGTAGGATGTCCCCACGCCGCCGACGAAGCCGAGAATCAGAATCGCGGAAGCCAACGCAGGGGAAAAGCTTACTTGCCTTAGCCAATTTGCGGGATCAAACGCCAGCCGATGCCAGAACCCGCCCTGTTCGGCCGTCTCCAGCGCTTCCTGCAGTCGCATGCGCGAAGCCGCCAGCAAGTTCGGGGAAGGCGTTTCCCCCGGGGCTTCTGCCAACAGCGCATGGAACTCCTGCGCCGCTTTCAGTTCCGCAGCGCAGTCAGCGCAGCGATCCACATGCTGCTCGAGTTCATGACGAGCATCATCCGCCAGCTCGCCGTAAACATGCAGCGTTATATTTTCTCGGACCCATTCGCACTTCATATTCGTACCCTCAGCTCTTGTTGGACAACGTCCCCGAGCCTGCCCTGAGCGCAGTCGGAGGGACTGTCCCGGCCTCTTCTATCTCATATCCGCCAGCGCGCCACGCAATTTTTGCGTGGCCCGGAACAATGTATTCTTTGCCGTCTCTTCCGTCGTATGCAAAATCTCGCCGACGGTGCGCAACTTCAATCCGTGATAATGCTTCAACTCGAAAACCATGCGCTCGCGCGGGGTCAATTTTTCCAGCGCTCCGGAAATTCTCGCCCCCAGCTGCCGCCTCATCAGATCCCGCTCCGGATTCGCTCCCGCCCGCCCGTCGGCCACCTGATCGAGCAGGTCGTACTCTCCGCCAGACGCGTCCTTCACCACCGGCGCATCTTCCTTGCGGACCGTCTTCTTCCGCAGATGGTCCATGCAAAGATTCGTCACAATGCGATAGATCCACGTATAAAACGAACACTCGAAACGAAAACTTCCAATGTTCTTATAGGCCTTAAGGAAAGCGTCCTGATATACGTCCTGAGCGTCGTGCTCGGTCCCGGTGAGGTGGAAAGCCAGTCGCAAAACCGGCTGGTCGTAATGACGCACTAGTTCCTCGAAGGCTGCGCGGTTGCCGCGTTGCGCCTCGCGGATGAGGATCGTATCGTCTATGCGGCGTTCTTGCCCAGCCATGCGGCCCCGCGTGGGGTCCCGGTTCTCGCTGACTTTCGCCACTCTCTCGGACTCTGTTTTCGAGTGGGCTCGTTTACCAACCGCAAATGGAACTACCAAAACCTCGGCCGGCATGTTCTTGTCGTTTCCTATACCGCCCGGTGTCAATGCCGTACCCGGGCTTGCACAGGAATAGACGCTCCGCCAGCAGAACCGTGAGCAGAAATTATATCTGCCGGAAGATTTTTATGGAGCCTAGGTGATTCTCTAGGAATGAGTTAGCCAAACACAGAACAGGCTGGCGAAGTGAGGGCGCCCGTTTGGTAAGGAAAATGCCAAAGGAATCTTGCGACATTGCCCCGGCACCGGTGTTCGTAGGCCATGTAGACTACGGACGCGCCGCTATCGATCGGCCCGGCCCGTCTGATTAACAATCAAGTAAAGGATTTTTATGTCCCTCCGCTCCCCTCTTGCTTCTCTCTTCGTGTTGACTAGCTTCTTCCAGTTTTCTTCCGCACCCAGCGCCGCACAGGCTCTCGCTCCCCTGTGCCAGCCTGTGGTATCTTCGCCCGTCGTCGTGGCTTCCCCCGCACAGCGGCTAGCGGCGGGCGCCAAGGCTGAGCCGCCTATCACCGACACCAGTAATGGTTTCGCGTGGCCCGACACGCCATTAGGAATCATCAAGACCGCCAACGGCTACGAATTTTTTGGCAGCGATGGCGGTGATCACTCCCGCCAGATGTGGCAAGGGCACTGGGTCGGCAACAACAAGTACGGTTCGTTTACCACCACAGCAGGCACGCTCGATAATCCCCTCGGCACGGGCAATCCTCATGACGTCAGCGTGTCGCCAAATCCCGATGCGTCGGTGAATCCAAATTATTCCGTCTACGGGTACATGGGCGGAGGCCCTGTCTATCAGGTCCCTGAAGGGATGACCGGAGCGGGCAACCTGCTGGCCACCTATCACGCTGAATTGCCGAACGACGCTCTCTATGCAGCGCTCGGGCTGGCCGCATCTACCGATAATGGACTGCACTGGACTGATCTCGGCGAGATCATTCGTCTGAACCAGGCCTACGCGGTCGGCTTGGACGGTTATGAAATCGGCGATGGACCGCTCGTGCTCTCACCCGACCGCAAATATTTCTATCTCTATTTTCCTGACTGGATTGCGAACGGTACGCTTCATACCACGAACGGTCAGGGCGTACCGACCACGACCAACGTTTCCGTCGCGCGGGCACTGGCTGCCGACGTCTTAAACGCTGCGTTCGGGCCAGCGCCGCAACACGTCGTCCCTTTCCAAAAATTTTATACTGGCAGTTGGCATCTGCAGCCTGCCATCGGTGGAGCTTCAACGGACTTGATTCCGGACGCCCCGTTTTCTGGCTACATCGATATCCACTACAACAGCTTCCTGCAGCGTTATTCCATGATCATTTCCGACGATACGAATTTTGCCTACGCGGAATCGCAGGATGCCCTTTCCTGGACGCTGCCCGTCTCGTTCGGAACCTTCGGACCGATTGCGGCTTATCCCACGGCGGTTGGACTCGGAGATGATCCGCGCGTGCTCGGTAAGACTTATTACGTATATTTCACGCACTTGCCGACGGACGGCAGCGGATGGACGAATGGGGCGTTGCGCAGGTTGACGATCACCTGCCAATGAAACGTAACCAGGATGAACGTAGCTATTATTACGCTGCGGTGGGGTTGAGAAACGAGACGGGACAAGAGAATGCCCGGGCAGAGCGCCCGGGCCAAAATTCAGAAACTACTCCGTGACCGCTTCCTTCTCGATAACCACCTTCAAGTGCGTGGTTACTTCCCTGTGCAGCTTCACCGGAATGGTGAACTCGCCCAAGGTCTTCAGCGGTTCGTGCAGCTGGATCTGACGACGATCCAGGTTGATTCCCTTTTTTCCAATGGCATCCGCGATGTCACCCGAGGTGACGGAGCCGAACAGCTGATCGTTTTCGCCCGAGCGCCGCTGGAACGAAACCGATAGCCCTTCGAACTGTTTACCCAGCTCTTCAGCCTGCGTCTTTTCCTTGGCCGACCGTCGCACGGAGGCCGCCTTCATCTGCACGATGACGGCTTTGTTGCCATCATTGGCCTCAATCGCCAGCTTGCGCGGCAATAGAAAATTGCGCCCGTATCCTTCGGCAACCTTCACCACATCGCCGCGCGCGCCCAGTTTGCTTACATCTTCTTTGAGAATGACTTCCATGGTATGACTCCGATTCTTGAGCTCAATTCCAATCCTAAGATCTTGGTTGTCATCCCGAGACTCTCGATCGTCGTCCCGAGATTCTGATTGTCATCCCGAGCGCAGCGAGGGATCTTGGTCTTTCTGACCGACCGAAAACCAAGCTTTCTCGCTTCGCTCGAAATGACAGGGCATCCGCCCTTACGATGCCCGTCCTGCGAATGGCAGCAACGCGATATTGCGCGCTTGCTTGATGGCGGAGGCCAACCGATGTTGATGCGGCGAGCACACGCCCGTCAGGCGCCGAGGCACAATCTTTCCGCTCTCCGCCACGAACTGGCCAAGCAGCCGGTAATCCTTGTAGTTGATGTCGGCGATTTTTTCCGTGCAGAACTTGCAAACTTTCTTGCGCCGGAAGAATTTGCGTCCACCTTCACGCGGCGGACCGCCCGGCCCGGATCGTCCGCCTCCACCACCGCCCCCAAATCGCGGGCGGTCTCCTCCACCCGAACGTTCCCCGAAAGGCCGCGACGGCCGCTCGGTTGATGCTGGTGCTTTTGTTTCGTCAGCCATAAAACTCCTTATCAAATCAGTGGCCTATGGTCAGTGACCGGAAGCCAGCGAAACTAATTAGACAGAAATATCTTTAAACGGCTGCGGCCGGTACATCCGTAGCCGCGGCCGCCTCGCCCGTGGCCGGCGCTTCTTCCGCCACCGCGGCAGGCTGTGCGCTCGCCTTCTTGCGCGCATCGCGCAGGGCCTTGATCTTCTCCAGTCGCTTTTGCTCCTCATCGATTCTCACCGTGAGGAACTTGATGACCTGCTCGGTCACACGCAGACGGCGCTCCACTTCGTGGATTACGGTCCCGGTGCCTTCAATCGTCATCAGGATGTAAATGCCTTCGCGGAACTTGCGCACGACATACGCCAACCGGCGCTTGCCCATGCGGTCGATACTTTTCACCGTTCCCGCGGCTGAGGTCACAGTCGTTTCCAAATGGGAAACCAACTTTTCTAAATCTTCGTCCGACATGTCTGGCCGGACAATAAACATCAACTCATAAGTACGATTCATTTGCGTCTCCAAATCTTTGGCTCGCTTCCTACTCCGGTTCCTTGCGGTTAAACCGATTCATCGCCGCCGCCGGGCCTTCCTTCAAAATCACTTTCACAGCTTCTTCCGCGGTATCGAGCATTCCATCAATCACGGAAAGGTCCGCCTTGCGAAGAGGCGACAGCAAGTACCGCTGCCCGTCTTCCACTTTTCGTTCCGGGGCAACTCCAATTCGGATCCGCAAAAAATCTTGCGTGTCCAGCGCCCCAATAATTGACTCGATCCCGTTATGTCCCGCCGAACTCCGCCGCGTATGGATCCGCAACGTGCCCAGCGGAAAATCCAGCTCATCCTGAATCACAATTAAATCGGATTCCGGCTTCGCTTCGTACTCTGCCACTAACTCCCGCACCGACAAGCCGCTGAGATTCATGTAAGTCTCAGGCTTAGCCAGCAGCACGGTCTCGCCGCCAATCACCGCCCGGGCCGTCAGCGCCCGGCATTGCCGGTTTCGAATCTCAACGCCCAAATCGCCGGCAATGCGATCCACCGCAAGAAACCCAATATTGTGCGGCGAAAACTGATATTCGATGCCAGGATTGCCAAGCCCTACGATCAGTTTCACGCCGTATCCATTCCCTCATGCCCGCCGATGTTATTGTCATCCCGAGCAAGCGTTCTTTGCGCAGCGAGGGATCTGGGCGAGCCACGCGAAGCCACGGAGTTTGCCCTTAGAAGGCGCAAACGACCGAAAGGCGCGTCCGGCTCGCTTCCTTACTTCTTCTCCTTCTTCTCGGCCTTGGGCTTCTCGGCAGCAGCTTCGCCTTCTTCTTCGGTCTCCGCTTTGCCCTTCTTGATAACTTCGGGCTCTGCCGGCGTAGCTCCTGCTTCCGCTGCCACCGCTTCTGGCGCCGCCACCACTTCTTCCTTCACGCTGGTGACGTGGGCTACGGGCTGGTTCGCATCGGTTAAGAACTCAAGCTTCTCGTTGTGCGGCAAATCCGCAACCCGAATCACTTTGCCGAACGTCAACTCGCTCACATCTACATCGATGTGGCTTGGGATGTCTCCCGGCAAGCACTCGATCTCGACTTCGCGCAGCATCTGTTCCAGAATTCCGCCCTCGGTTTTCACTCCAGCAGGTACGCCCTGCAAGACGATCGGAACGTTGACTCGCAGGGCCTTATCCATGGCAATGCGTTTCAGGTCGATGTGCAGCAGATGCCCCTTGATCGGCTCGTACTGCCAATCCACGATCATGGCCTTGGCATTCTCGCCGCCGCTCACAGCCAGATCAAAAATCGTGTTATGTCCGCTCTCCGACCGCAGAATGCGCAGTACATGCCGCGGATCGACGCTCACCGGCTGCGCGTCTTTACCCGCTCCGTACACCACGGCTGGAATCTTGCCTTCGCGCCGCACGCGCCGCGCATGGTTCTTCGTCCCGGCTTCCCGTGGATTCGCTTCTAAAACGTTTTGCTCTATCGTTGTAGCCATAATTTCAATCCCTGCCTTACAAGAATAATTTGCTGACTGAAGTCTCTTCGTGAATGGACTGAATTGCCCGTCCAATCAATCCCGCTATAGAAAGAACCTTGATCTTAGGTTCCAGCCGCGCCTCGGGGGTGAGCGGAATGGTATTGGTAACCACCACTTCGCGAATCACCGAATTTCTGATGTTGCTCACGGCAGCCCCGGATAGCACAGGATGCGACGAACACGCATAGACCTCGGTCGCGCCATTCTCGATCAGCGCCGCTGCCGTCTTCACCAGGGTGCCCGCCGTATCAATCAAGTCGTCGATGATCAGGCAAGTTCGCCCGTTCACGTCGCCGATCACGTGCATCACTTCCGCAACGTTCATCTCCACCCGCCGCTTATCGACTATCGCCAGCGCGGCGTCCACCTTCTTCGCAAAAAACCGCGCCCGTTCCACGCCTCCCGCGTCCGGTGAAACTACCGTCAGATTCGGCAGTGCCAACTTCTTGAAATGGTCCACCAGCACAGGCGAAGCAAAAAGATGATCGACCGGGATGTTAAAAAATCCCTGTAACTGCGGCGTATGCAAATCCACAATCACCGCTCGATGCGCGCCCACCGTGGTCAGCAAATCCGCTACCAGCTTGGACGAGATCGGCACCCGCGGTTTATCTTTACGATCCTGCCGCGCATAACCGAAGTACGGGATTACCGCCGTGATGCGCCGCGCCGACGCGCGCTTGAACGCATCAATCATCAACAGCAACTCCATCAAGTGCTCATCCACCGGCCGGCAGGTCGGCTGCATCACGAAGACATCGCAGCCGCGCACATTCTCCTGGATCTGCACATAGGCCTCGCCATCGGCGAAGCGTGTCACCAGCGCTTGCCCGCGCTGCATGCCAAGAAATGCGCAGACCTCGTCAGCCAAGGGAGCATTCGCCGTGCCGCTGAAAATCTTGAACTTCTCGTCGATCCGCGCGCGCGCCTTGCGTTCCGGCTTCTCTTCGGGCATGGGCGGAGCCTGCTTCTCGGCTTTTTCGGTCTTTTCGGTTTCCGTCGGTGTCACCAAAGTGGCCATAGTTAGCTCTTAGCCTTTAGCTGTTAGCTCTTAGCCAGACCGCCTCGCCCTTAGGGTTCAAGCTAAGAGCTAAAAGCTAATCGCTAAAAGCTGTTTTCTGGCTGGGCCGCTAGGATTCGAACCTAGACAAAGTGCTCCAAAGGCACTTGACCTACCATTAGTCGACGGCCCAGTAAGCCATGGTTGATTTTCGATTGTTGATTACCGATTGAGACCCGGCTCAACCAGCAGTCCAATTGTCAATCAACCAGCGAAAATCAACAATCAAAAATTTCCTGAGACCGCCGCTAGCCTTTAAAAATCCGCTTCCAGTACTGCTTCCGCGTCTGCGTTACAGTCTCGAGCGCCCTCAGACCTTGCTTGCGCAGTTTCGACACCGCCACGCGCGACGCTGCCCTCGAAGCAAACAGCCCATACACTGTCGACCCGGAGCCCGACAAGGACGCGTACTTCGCGCCCACGCGCTCCAGCGCAATCTTCACTTCACTCAGCTCGGGATATTCAGGAAAGACGACTTCTTCAAAGTCGTTCTTGATCCCGGCCCGGACAAGCTCGAGAAGCGGGTTCTCGGCCCGGCCCCTTCTAAAAGGAGCACCGGAGTACCTCTCGCTCAGCCACGCCGATATCTCACGGCCAAGCCCACTCATTCTATCGGATGCATCCGGCATCGTCAATTTCGCACTGGTAGTTGTGGGGACAGCCGCCCTCGGCTCACCCATCGGCCGAAGCTCATCCGTGCCTGAAGCCTCAACAGGCCCTTGGGATACCGTGGAAGAGCGACCCTTCAGGGCCGCGTAAGGCATCCTAGATGAGTCGGGATTTAGCCCCTGCATCCTACGATCCCAGGCCGCAAACGCCTTCGGCGTCGACACCCCAACCTCCGGCGTCACGACCACGCACGCTGTGGTCGGCCAATCCTCCAACGGATAAACCTGCTCCCCACGTCCCACTCCTAAAACGGTCCCACCCAACAGGAACAGCGGCAGGTCCGAGCCAACCTCTGCTGCAATCCGCAGCCGATCTTCTGCCGGCAGAGTTTTCTTGATCGCACGCTCCAACGCCAGCAATGTCGCAACCGCATTCGACGAAGCTCCACCCATTCCACCCTGCACTGGCAATCGCTTATCGATCTCGATCACAACGCGGCCCTTGCCCTTCAGCGCCTGCATCGCTTTCTCGACGATCCGAAAGCAGGTGTTCGCTTCATCCTTGGGAACTCGCGCATCCTCGCAACGAATCTCGATGCCGTTCCCGCGGACCAGGCTCACTCGAATCACATCGTGCAGTCCAAGTGTCTGATAAACGGTGAGCAATTCGTGGAAGCCATCAGCCCGCCCCGCGCCGATGCGCAGTCCAAGATTGATCTTCGCGAACGATCGAACCTGTATCGTCATGGCAGCAAGATTGTAAGCCATCGCGCATCACGGCCCCTCGCGCGCAAATTCTGGCCTTCCCTGATAGTTCCCCCTCTTTGGTAATCTCGACTCTTACCAGTGATTAGCGCACTTTAATCATGTGATTCCAATCACACCGTCTAACCACGGTCCCCACTTTGGAAACACGTACGACCGCGAACACGAGTGCTGACCCCGCCCGAGCGAGGCCCCTGTGAAGCACTTTTCCCGTAAGGGATGTAAGCCGTTGTCTGCGGAAAAGCTCGGTCCTTAATTCAGCCCGCGTTTCATGACGGCCGCGGATCGGTCGCATGCAACGGGCGGTGGGCTTTCAGGGGTTGCTGTATGCGCACTTTCATTGCTCGTTGTTGTTTGTTGGCTTTCCCCCTTGCTTTCACAGTATTTGCCGCAGCTCAAAGCGGCTACAAAGTCATCTCCGTCACCGACGGCGGCACGATCTCTGGAACCATCAAATGGGCCGGACCTGTACCTCATGAGTTGGACTTTCCCGTCACCAAAGATCCGCAGATCTGCGACCCGCAAGGCAAGAAGACTGTAAGCCTGGAGCGTCTGATCCTGGGACCGGATGGCGGCGTCGCCAATACCATCGTTTATCTGAAGAACATATCCGCAGGAAAGGCCTTGGACCTTCCCGAGCAGAGGCGGCACCTCGACCAGAAGCATTGCCGCTACATTCCGCATATTCTGCTGGTTCCGCAGAGTGCCGAGTTGCAGATGCAAAGCTCGGACGCCACTCTCCATACCATTCACATGGACGGCGCCGCGAGCTATAACCTGCCTTTCCCTTTCCCCAATCAAGTGAATGCCCGCAGCATGGGCACGCCCGGACTAGTCAACCTTCGTTGCAACGGTGGACACGTCTGGATGAACGCCGAGATGATGGTCGTTCAGCATCCTTACTACGCTGTGACCGACGAAAGCGGACGATTCGAGTTCACTGGCGTCCCTCCCGGCACCTATCAAATTGTCGCGTGGCATGAAGGATGGCAACTTGCCGGCAAAGAGCAGGCCTACGACGTCCTCACGGAGCACACGGTGCAGCGTCCCGTCTTCAGCGAGCCCAAAACCTGGGAACGATCGGTAACCGTAACCGCCAATCAGCCCAGCTCAGTAAATTTCGTGATCGGAAATAAGTAGATGTAATTTGGCTTTTTTCGGAACGCACGACTCTAGTCCGCGCCGTCGGGCTTTTTTAGGAAGCACGACTCGTGTCCCCGCAATCGGGCTTAGTTCGGGAAGGGCACGACTTTAGTCGTGCCGCTGCACGCTAGAAAATTCGAGGGCTTTAGCCCCTGAGGGAAGACTCAGGCAGGACTTTCAGTCGCGCAAGAGAATTTAGCCGCGCCTCTTATACAGCACCGCAAACTCATATCCCGCATTCGCCGGAAACAGTTCCGCGACTTTTCGCAGCCGCTCCGCTAACGCGGAGGGCGCCAGCAACGGGTAATCCCGCTCCCGCAAATCGAAGTAATCCACGTCAAGAAATAGAGACAACAGATAAATCGAGATCGTGTCGGCAAACGTGGCCTCGAAATATTCATTCTTAAAGCGTTCTGCATCCGGGCCGGCCACCGCGGCCATTTTGCGCGCTTCCCACGCATCCAGCGAAGTCTCTCCGCGCACCCCGGCCTCCACCTGCTTCCACGCCAGTTGGCTGAACTCTTCAGAAACCCCCGCTGCTTCCACCAGAGCGTGCCCCACATTGATATAGAACTCGAACGCGACGGAAAACTTGTCGTCCATCAGCCGCGTGGAAATGAACACACACTGCGAGTCGCCAAGATTCAGATTGCGGTGGCAGACCGCATTGTCGCTGAGCGCCACATCATACCGATCGGCGATCAGGATCTCTTCTCCCTGGCTGACGGTCAGGGGCACAAAATAGTACGCTTTCCGTTTCAGCGCCCCGGCCGCAACGGTTGGCACCGCCGCAATCATTCGCTCCAGGTCCAACGAGCTGATCGAGGTCTCGCCCGCAACCGCATAGCACACACCATTCGCCGCCTGCGAAACCGGCGTCATCCGAACCACATCCGCGGGGCTCCGCGTGATTGCCTGCGCTGCCTGCGACATAACTTTATCTTTTATACACTACCGGCCAGGCGCGCCCGCCCTCGCGCCCAATCCCCATCTTGCCCGTCGACTTGGACGTCTCCCAGCTAACCCTTCCACCCCATCCAATCCAGCATCCATTTCCACGTAACCTCATGATCACGATGCACCGGTGGTGAAGGCAACGGCCGCGTCGGAAACGTTACCGCCTTCCCCCGATATGCGTCGGCAAGCCGCTGGAACACCCGGCCCTGCTCTTTAACCCTGCCGTCATTCGTTAGCAGGCCCAGGCTGTACTCCAGCGTATTGAATTCGAATTTCCGGTCGACATCGTGGCTATCCCAAAAAGTGAACCAGTTCACCCCAGAATCAATCGCGGCCACTACCGCTTTCTCCAGCCACTCCGCCTGCTGCTTTTCGTTTAACGCTTCAATGCAGGTATTAAATTCCTCCGCCCAGACCGGCTTTTTCAAATCTCCCGCGTACGACCGGATCAGGGTTGCCATGGCCGCCATCAGCTTGGTGCTCGGCGGATCCATTGGCCCGCCAAACTTCAGCGATCCCGACCAGTAAGGATAGCAATGCATCACCGGAAACTTCCGTGCCGCCAACGCCTGCGGAGAAAAGGTCGTCGTCTCAAACCACGGCAGCTCATCAATTCCGTTCACATGCAGGCCGCCCGGCAAAACGCTCTCCATCAGCGCGAACATCTTTGCCATCCATATATCACCCACGCTCGGTTCTGCGCTCCAGCAGGTATTGATCTCATTTCCGAAATCGAAGCCGATAATGTTCTTCTTCCCCTTCATGACGTCGGCCAGCTTCCGCACAAAAAGTTCCTGGGCGCTCCACATCTCGGCATCGGCATAGAAGCCTGCACCCGGTTTATTAAATGGAGGCAGGAAGAACCATCCACTGAGCTGCCCGGTGAACACCGTAACGACCGCGTCGAGACTGTGCTCGCTCATAATCCCGAGCAGTTGCTCGAAGCGCTCGAGGTGAAGCGGACTCACCCACTTCGGATTCGGTTGAAAGTACGGCCAGATCAGCAGGATCCGCAAATGGTCCAAGCCGAGAGCCGCGATCGCGTCCAGATCGCGTTTGATCGAGTCCGCATCCCACTCATTCCAGCAGAACCACCAATTCTTCGATGGCGTATAGTTCACGCCAAAACGATGCCGGTCCAGCGCGAGGCTGTGAGCTGATCGACTAACTTCGCCGCTTGCGAATGGAGTCGCGCCCATTCCCAGTTGATTCGGAATCACGATCGATTTACTGGCAAGCGAACTCCCAACCACCGCACCCAGGGCATTCGATAGAAAATCCCGTCGATTCATAACTGCCTGACTATACTCGCTTCAATTACGCATCTAAATTAACGTTTCAAAACAGAGACCCCACCCAAAAGCCGCAGCCAGCTTGGCCACGGCACCTTGACCCAACTGAGGAGCAGTCATAAACTTGCACAGGTTCCTGCTATGACCCTCTCGCTGAAGACTTACATCACCGGATTCTTACTCTCGTTCGCATTCGCCCCATCTCTCTACGCTTCGAACGCTCGCGTCCTCGCCTACTACGAATACAGTGATAGGACAAACGTTCCGCCCTATAGCGCGTCCAACATCCCCTACAACCAGCTCACTCATATCGTGCATTCAAATATCGCGCCTTCGGGCAAGGCGGATGGTTCACTCTTTGTACCCGCCGGGTTCCTTGAACCCAAACTCATTTCCCGAGCCCATGCCAACGGAGTGAAGGTGGAACTCTGCGTCAGCGGTCCCTCGAACCTGTTCATCTCGATCGACGCCGACCCTTCGATCCGAGCCACGTTTGCCCAGAACATCGCGAAGTTTGCCATCACAAACGGCTACGATGGCGTCGATTTCGACTACGAAGTTCCCAACAATGACGAACAAGCGGTTGAATTCACCGCGCTCATCCAGGATCTTCGTGACCTGATGCCCGCGGGACAATATTTGATTTCCGCGGCCGTCTCCTCTACTCCCGGCGGCTATGGCATTTACGATTTTGCTGGCATGACTCAGCTCCTCGATTTCTATAACGTCATGACCTACGACTTTCATGGCGCTTGGACCAATCACTCCGGCCACAACTCCCCGCTCTACCTGAGCCCGCTCGATCCCGGCCAGGATGGCAGTCTCGATACAACCACCGAAAATTATCTTTCGCTCTACGCCGTCCCTGCAGAGAAAATCAATCTCGGCACAGCCTTCTACGGTTATGCTTTTGACGTTTATGGACTCTGGTCATTCTGCGCCAGCTTTGCTCTTTGCGGAAATGCTGGCGCGCCGACCGTTCTCTACTCGCAGGTGGAACAGCTTCTTGAAGCCGGAGGATGGTCGAGGAATTTTGATGAAATGGCTCAGGCGCCTTTTCTGCTGAACCCCAACGGCAAGAAGTTTGGTTTCATCACCTACGACGATCCTTCCTCAACCTACGCAAAAGTCAGCTATGCCTTAACCACGCGCCATCTGGGCGGCGTCTTCATGTGGGAGCTCTCGCAGGATTACAACGGGACCAGCCAGCCTCTGATGAACGCCATGCACGCCGCTGTTGTCCGCGCCTCCGGCGACGCCCACTGAGCCCTTCCCGCCTCTTAACTCTTGAAAGCAAAATGGTTACCTTTGTGCCTCACACATCGGGGCCATTCCAGTTTTAAAGGTTTTGCCCCAGACTATTCCCAGATTCCCAATGCGACTCATCGACAAAAAATTAGGCAAGCGTAGGCAAAACAGAACACGCGCAGTGCTGCCTGTGAAGGTACGAGGCAAAGACGCTTCCGGTGTCCTGTTTGAAGAATTAGCGCACACTCTCGATCTCACGCCGACTGGAGCGCGACTGGGCGCAATCCGTCACCAACTCAAGGCGTTGGACACATTAGTTGTTCTGTTCCGGCAGCGTCGAGTCGAGTTTACTGTGATGTGGACAAAACTTCTGGACACGCACGGCGAGTATCAAGTGGGACTCCACATGGTGGCGCAGGAGAGCGATCCTTGGGGCTTGACGGTAAATCACTTCGGCGCACCACCGGCAACTGGCGCGTCCGCAGTCTCGGGGGCAGCATGAATCAAGGGGGAAATGTGAATCACTTTTTACGTAAGCTTTGGACTGATGAACGCGGGGAGGACATAGCGGAATATTCCGTGATGTTAGCCGTGATCCTAGTCATCGTCGTAAGCACCGTGCGCCTGATCGGCTCGAACGCCGGCAACGTGTTCTCGCAGGTCGGCAGCGCCATTCAATAGCAAGATTTGAGCCGATAATGCGCGACAGGTGGCACGGCGTGAAGGTCCGATTACAATACCTTCGTGACCGAAGCCACCACCCGTGAAGTCCCTGCCGCAACGGAAATCGCTTCGGATCCACGCCGCTTCACCCTTCGCCAGCGCATCGTCCTGCGCATCATTATTTTTTTCGGATACTGGTTCATCCGCCTGATCGGTCCCACCCTCCGCGTATGTGTTTCCTGCGAGGAAGGCGCGCAGCAAACCATCGCCGAGCGGCCCCGGATCGTCTCTTCCTGGCACGCTTCCATCATTCCTGCGACGTATATCTGTCGTGATATCGGCGTACGCGTAATGAGCAGCAATAGCTATGACGGCGAATACATGGGACGCATCATTCGCAAGTTCGGATTCGTCGCCGTCAAAGGCTCCAGCAGCCGAAACGCGGTGCGCGCTCTTCTCGGCCTTCGTCGCGCCCTCCAGGATGGCTGGACGGTTTCCTTCACCCTCGATGGACCCCGTGGGCCGCGCTACAAAGTCAAGCCCGGCCCTGTCGCCCTCTCGCGATCCTCCGGCGTCCCACTGAGCACGTTCCACATGGCGGTCGAACGAGCGTGGGTCCTCAACACTTGGGATCGCCTGCTCATTCCGAAACCGTTTTCCCGCGTCCTCATGCGCTTTGGCAAACTCATTCCCGTTCCGAAGGATGCCAGCGACGCAGACCTTGAACATTATCAACAACAACTGCAGGATGCTCTCGACCGCGTCCGCGAGTTCTCCGAGGCCAACATTCAAAAAGTCGGCTCGCCGGAGTTTCCCATAACCCGCACCGCCGGCGACCAGAAACCGCTATGACCTTCGCCTACGCTGCCAGGAGAATTAGTCCCATGCTCGCTGTGGCCGACATGGATGCGACGCTTGCCTTCTATCACGATGTTCTAGGATTCACCGCCAGCATGAAGTCTCCGGATCATTCAATCGTCCAGCGCGACGGTCAAACCGTCCACTTCATGAAAGCCGCATCCGAAGAAGTCATGTGCTGCGTGAGGGGCCATACCGAAATCTATATCGAGGTTTCGAACATCGCTTCACTCTGGGAGCACGTCGAAACCTTCAAACCTCGTTACCGCATCCGTGACTTATTCGAGCGGGATTACGGCATGACCGAGTTCCACATCGAGGATCCCAACGGATGCCTGGTCTTTGTCGGAGAAGAAACCCGCGCACGTAAGTAGTTTCGAAGAAGCTCGCTTTCTGCCGGTAACCGCAAGGCCCTAAGTGGTTGTTCGGAAGAGCACGGCTTCATTTAAGCCGCATCGCCCCCATGTACTTGAAGGTTCGGGAAGGGCACGGCTTCAGCCGTGCCGCAAGAACGTTGAACGCACTGGGCTTTAGCCCCTGTGGTCGATTTGACTTCCCCTTCACCTGCCATTAAATTCAGGACTCAGGTTTTTCCGTTCTTTCAAATTTTATTTTGGTTTGCGCGTCTTTGCCTCGTGGCGAAGATAGGGAAGCGGGTACAATTCCCGCGCTGCCGCGCAACTGTAAGCGAGAAAATCGCAGTCCGGTCACTGGGAGAATTCCCGGGAAGGCCAACTGCAAATCTGGACGCGTCGCGCCATTTCTAGCTCGACGCATCTCACTCGCAAAGCCAGGAGACCGGCGCAAACCGTCCACTTAACCCCTTTCGCGTGAAAAGGAGGATGGTTATGCGCACCCTTTGCGCTTCGCTCGTGCTTTTTGTTTCTCTCGCTGCTGCGTCCGCCGCCGATCTCAAGGTCAAGGTCACCGATCCTCAATCCGCCGCTGTCGCCGGCGCGCAGGTTTCCGTTTTTCCGAAAGGCAACGACATTCCGCTCAGTATTACCTTTTCTTCTGCCGAAGGAATTGCCAGCTTTCCCGCGTTCCCTTCAGGCGCTTACCAGATCCAAGTTCTCGCCCCCGGCTTCGCGCTCTTTGCCAAAAACATTGCCGCCGGTGCCGACGTCATCACCGTCCAGCTTCATCTCGCTGTCGCTGCGCAAACTGTGGTCGTGACCGCCACCCGAACTCCCGCACTCGCTCAAGAAACCGGTTCCAGCATTTCGACCCTCGAGAGCGGTCAGCTCGAGGCCATGCAACCGACCGCCGCAAACGACGCTATCCGCTTCCTGCCCGGCGCCGTGATCAATACTTCCGGCCAGCGCGGAGGCTTGTCATCCCTGTTCGTGCGAGGGGGCGATTCCACTTACAACAAGGTCATCGTCGATGGCGTGACCGTCAACGAACCCGGCGGAACCTTCGACTTCGGGACCCTCCCTCTCACCGAAGCCAACCGCGTTGAATTTCTCCGCGGCGCGCAAAGTACGCTCTATGGCACCGACGCCATGACCAGCGTAGTGCAGGTTTTCACCCGCATCGGCAGCACACGCACACCCGAACTCCGCTTCGGCGCCGATGGCGGCAATTTTTCGACCGCCAGCGGATATGCCTCGCTCGCCGGCGCTCGTGGCCGCTTCGATTACAACCTCTTCGCCGACCAGTTCAACACCAACGGCTACGGAATCAACAACGCTTATTCCGCATCACTTCAAGGCGGCACTCTGGGCGCCGTGCTGACCGACAAAGTTTCCCTGCGCCTCAACCTGCGACATTCCAACAGCCAGACCGGAATTCCCGGCGAGTGGAGTTTCAACGGCTTCGTTCCGCAGGTTCCGCAAACTGGATCACCCGCCCCTTATCCCCTGCCTCCTGACCCCACCGAATGGTCGCAATACAACAACCTGCTCGGCGACGTGCAAATCACGGTGGCGGCTTCCAACCGATGGATGCATCGCTTCACCGCCTTCGACTATCTGTATCGCTACAACGAACTCAATGTGAATGGCGATTCGCTACGGGTTAATTACGAAGACAATCCGATTGATTTTCCATCGCACGAAGTCGATCGCATCAACCGTATCGGATTCGAGTATCAGGGAAATTATTCCGAGCGCCCCTGGGCCCAGACCACATTCGGCTATCGCATTGAAAATGAAAATGGCTTCGTCGGTGACGTCAACTTCGGACAGACGCACGGTCAACGCTTAAACAATGATCTCTACTTGCAGCAGCAACTCACGCTTGGCAGGCTTTCCGTCGTGGCTGGCGGCCGCTTTGAGCACGATAGCGCCTTCGGTAATACCGAAGTTCCCCGCCTGGCTCTTACTTTGTTGGCTCTGCGTGGCGGCGATATTTTTTCCGGAACCCATCTGCGTTTTTCCTACGGCGGCGGATACAAGGAGCCTCGTCTCGAGGAAACCTTCGCCGGACCGCCTTACTCCATTCCGAACCCCGCGCTAAAACCCGAGCGCGTGCGAGCCTTCGAAGCAGGCTTTCAGCAGGATTTCCTGCACGCAAAATACGTCTTCAATGCCACCTATTTCAACAACCTGTTCCACGACCAGATCAATTACGAGACGGTCAATCCAGTTACATTCGTGGGTGAATATTTCAACGTCAACCAGGCCTTTGCCCAGGGCGCCGAGACGGAGCTGCAAATAAAACTCCGTGCGAAACTCTTGCTGGATGTCGCCTACACATACACTTCCACACAAATCCTCGACAATCCTGCGCCCATCGACCAGCAATACAGCCCGGGACAGCCGCTCTTGCGCCGCCCGAAGCATTCGGGCACCCTGCTGTTGTCTTATCTCGGTAACCGATGGGGATCAAATTTGAGTGGAAGCTTCGTCGGTCATCGCCCAGACGATGACTTTTTCGGCTTCGGCATCGATCACGCCGCCGGCTATGTGCGCGTGGATCTCGGCGGCTGGTACTCCATCAATTCCCGTTTAACCGCTTACGCTAACCTCGAGAACGCTCTCGATCAGCCGCTATAACGAGGTCGTAGGCTATCCTTCGCTCCCCATAAACATTCGCGCCGGCTTTCGCTTCCGCATCGGCGGCGAATAGGAAGGAAAGGGCTAAGACGGAACATGTGGAGACAGCCGCCTTCGGCTGTCACGCGATGCGCAGCGAGCGTATCCGCCACGAATATGTTCTTAAGTTTAGAGGGTGTTATCCGCGCTTGCTGGGTGACCGCCTAGCTGACTTTTTCCGGTTCTCGTTCCATCACCATGGGCATGGAGGCTGCCACTTTTCCACCAAAATATTTTGTCCGCGCCAGCAATAGCTTCTGGACGTCAACTCCGGTCAGCGGCTGTTGCTTTCCTAACAAATGGGTGACCAGTGCGATCTGGGCAAAATGTTCCACGGTTTCCATCTTCATGTAGGCGTGTTCGATCGTATCTCCGTAGGCCACCACACCGTGGTTCGACATGAGTATCGCGTCATAGTGCGGCACGTAAGGCTCCAGGGTTTGCGCCAGTTCGGATGTTCCGGGAGTTCCATAACGCGCCAGTGGTATGCATCCCAGCCCCATCACCACTTCACATACCAACGGTTCGGTCAATGCCATCCCAGCCGCCGCGAATCCGGTCGCCGTAGGCGGATGCGCGTGCACAATGGCTTGCACATCGGGACGCGTGCGATAGATCAGAAGGTGCATCCCAATCTCGCTCGTCACGTTCCTTCGGCCTGCCACGCGCGTGCCCTCGAGGTCGACAATCACCATGTCGGCGGCTCGCATGGCTCCCTTGCTCACGCAGGTCGGCGTAACCAGAATGCGATCACCATCCAGCCGCACCGACAGATTTCCGTCCATCGCCGCCACGAATCCGCGCTCGTGCAGCATTCGCCCGTAGCGAACAATTTCTTCCCTGTGTTTCCGTTCAGCGGACATGGAATGCTCTCTTCGAATGCTCTCTTCGGGGAGTGACGAAAAAGCGGCTGAAGCTACAGCCCCCGCATAGTATCGCACCTTGTTCGCCGACAGACAAACAAATTTACCGAAAGTATACAAAAAATTATGTCTACAGGGCTGCAACCTGTCAGCTCTCGGCTTCTCCTATAATCTGACAGCGTGTTTGTCTCTGACTTCGATTTCCAGTTTCCCGATAATCTGATCGCTCAGGAACCCCTTGCCGTTCGGGACTGCTTCGCGCCTGCTCCAAGTGCAGCGCACAACCGGCGAATGGTCCGACAAACTTTTTCGCGAGTTCCCGGAATTACTTCGCCCCGACGATCTGCTGGTTTTCAACAACACCCGCGTCTTTCCGGCGCGGCTGTACGGCCGCCGCGACGGCGCTCCGCGCTCAGCCGATCAGTCCTCGAAATCCCGCCGCTCAGTGATTTTCTCCAAGGCCGCATCGAAGTTCTACTTACGCGGCAAATTTCTATCGAACCCAACGATTGGGAGTGTCTCGTTCGTCCCGGACGCAAAATCGGCGTGGGCGAACGCCTCTATTTTGGTGAGCGAGACGAACTGCAAGCCGAGGTCCTCTCCCGCGCAGAATTCGGCGAGCGTCAGCATCCGCTTTCAGCCCGGTCCCGTGATTTTTTACCACCCTCGATCGCATTGGCCACATTCCCCTTCCGCCCTACATCTCACGCCCCGATCCTCCCTCGACCGCGAGCGTTATCAGACCGTCTACGCCGAGCAGCGTGGCTCGGTCGCCGCTCCCACCGCGGGTCTTCACTTCACTCCGGAAATTCTGACCGCATCCGCCAGCGCGACATCGAAACCGTCGAACATCACTCTCCACGTCGGCCTCGGAACCTTTCAGCCAATCCGCGTCGAGCGCGTAGAGGATCACAAGATTCATTCCGAGTCCTATTCCATCTCCGCCGCCGCAGCCGCGGCAATCAACCAGGCACTCGCAGATTCTCGCCGCATCATTGCCGTCGGCACCACCACGGTCCGGGCTCTGGAACACGCCGCCAGCCTCGGCTCCGGAACCATCACGCCGGGCGTCCGCGGCCGCTGATCTCTTCATTTATCCGGGATTCGAATTCAAAGTCGTCAGCGCCATGCTCACCAATTTCCATCTTGCCGCAATCTTCGCTGCTCATGCTGGTCAGCGCCTTCGGTGGGAAAGAAAATATTCTGCGCGCCTACGCAACACGCCGTCGCCCAGCGCTACCGCTTTTATTCCTACGGCGATTGCATGTTCATCGAATGAGTTGCTTTACCCTTATCGCCCCGGCGCTCATCTGTCGCTTACAAGTGCTGCTCTGTGCCACCTGGTTTACTCTTTCCCTCCATCGTACTGCGCTATACTCTTCCGGGAGCAGATCCATGGCCACCACCCAAAACAGGTTTCGATACGAGCATTTCGTCGCGGAACTCCGCAAGTTCCCCGAAGCCGCTTTCGATCAGACCGAGCAAATCCGCCAATTTCTGCAGGACACTCCGATGGATCCTGACTCCCTGATTCCCTATCTCACCTGGGATCGCGCAACATTACACTCGCAACCTGATCGACAAGACCCGTCTCTACGAATTGATGGCCATTTGCTGGGAGGTCGGTCAGGCCAGTTCGATTCACAACCACCGCGACCAGAACTGCTGGATGGCCGTCCCCATCGGCCGCTTGCTGGTGGAAAATTTTCACGTTCTCCATCAGGATATTCCTGCCGGAAAATGCAGCTATCAAATCCACCGAAACCATCGAGATGAATATCTCCGCATCCCTGCGCGGTCGATCCGCTTGAACCGGTGCATCGCGTCTTCAATCCCCGCGAATTCAATCAGCGTGCTGTGAGCGTGCACGTCTATTCGCGGCCCTTCGATACCTGCGTCGTCTATTCCGCCGAGCAGGGACATGTGGCGAAATTCAACTGCACTACACCACCGAATACGGAAAACCATCGTAACTTCCGCGATCAGAAACCTATTTTGATTGCGATCGCCCCGGCGGTAGCTTTAAGAGTTGGGGCACGGTCTTCGCATGAAGAAAGTTTTTTTGTTCCTGCTGTCCGTGGCGGCTATGTGGCAGGAGCCTATTCCTATCATCGCAATCGCTCTTTCCAGCCAAAGGTGTACGCCGGTCAACGATCGCACTGATTCAAATGCTCCGCGATCCGATTCTGAGGCGGCCAAGCCAGGGTCCCCGAAACCACTCCCTTCGTAAAATTAACGGGACCTCTGCTTTGCGTGGATGAGCAAAGATGGATCCGCTCGACAAAACGGAAGACACTGCCGCCTCGAAAGCCGCAACCGCTGGACCATATCTCTGCCTCTCCCGTGGGCACCAGCAGCTCCATCGTTCATAAAACCTTCGCCATCAGCTCGTCCGCAAAATTTCCCTTTCAGATTCCCTCCACACGCTGCCATGCCGCAACTGTCCGGGACCTACCGGTCGTTTGTGCAGAATGCCGGAGCTCAAGTTGGCGACGACGACGCTGAATGTCGACTTACTTCTGATGAACGAACAGCAGTACGCCGATTTCGTTCGTGGCCATCCCGCCGATGTGCTCTACTCTCGTCGACTGCTTCCCACGAACAGGATGTCAGATTCGGCCTTCCTGCCTCCTCGGATCGATCCCGTGCAAGTATTACCTCGTTTTCCGCAATAGCATCGCCGGTGCAGGGAAAAAAGTAGTTCAGGCAGACTTCCACGTGGACTTCTAGATTCTCTCGGACTCACCACCGCGCTTCGCGTTCCAGCGCTTACCTCTGCTTTTCGGCCGCTATCGGCCCCGCAGTCACCCGATTCCGGTGCCTCGCGCCGGCTGCTAAACTAGTATCTTGCCTCCGCGAAAAAAATCAACGGAACCTCAGCCCGCTGCCCCCGCTCCGGCCGCGCCGCGATCCGCGAAAGACCGCATTTTCCTGATCGACACCATGTCGTTCATCTTCCGCGCCTACCACGCCATGGCCCGCCAGCGCCCCATGTCAACCAAGGCTGGCCTTCCCACCGCAGCGATTTTGGTCTTTGTGAATATGCTGCGCAAACTGCGCGACGATTTCTCGCCGGCCTATCTCGCCGCCGTTTTCGATGTCGCCGCCAAAACCTTTCGCGTCACGCAAGCCGAAGCCATCACCAAGGTCCGCAAGTTCGACATCAAAACTCAGACCTTCACTGAAATCGAATACAAAGGTTACAAAGCCAATCGCTCCGCCATGCCCGAGGACCTGGCTCAGCAGGTCCCATACATTCGCCGCGCTCTCGAGGCTTACCGCATTCCTATCCTCGAACTTGCCGGATTCGAAGCCGACGACGTCATCGGCACTCTCGCTCGCAAGGCTGCCGCGGACTTCCTATTGCGTCTACGTGGTCTCCAGCGACAAAGACATGATGCAACTCGTAAACGACGATGTTCAGATCCTGAATCCACCGAAAGATAATCTGATCTGCGATGCCGCCAAGGTCGAGGAAATCCTCGGTGTCCCTCCCGAGCGCGTCATCGACGTGATGGCCCTCCGCGGCGACACCATCGACAATATTCCCGGGCGCTCCCGGCATCGGCGACAAGGGCTCCGTGGAAATCATCAAGCGCTTCGGCAGCGTCGAGCAAGCTCTCGACCGCGCCGCGGAAGTTGAGAAGAAAACTTACCGCGAATCGCTGCTGAACAATCGCGACATCATTCTCTTCAGCAAAAGCATGGCGACCATCGATACCAATGTTCCCGTCGAGTTCAATGTCGAAGCCATGCGCGCCGGTGATCCCGATCTCGACCGCCTCCGCCAACTGTTCACTGAACTCGAATTCACCTCTCTGTTGAAGGAATCTTGCCTCAGGTTCAGGTGACTGAAACTGATTACAAAGAGGCGCAGTCTGTCACTGATGTAGACCAGGTCGTCGATTCTCTTGCGCCCGAAGCCGCATTAGCCGTCGCTGTCGAGCTTGATCGGCAATCGCCAGAGGAAGAGGAAGAAGAGATTGCTGATGAAGAACCCCAAGAAGCGATGCTCCCTCTCACCGACGGCGCACCGGCCTCAGCCCCTGAAATCGCCTCCCGGCGCATCGCCATCTCCGCATCCGCAGGCGTCAGCCACCATCGTCAAGCTGGATTCTCGCCTGCCGCTACAAAACTTCGCTCCGTCTTGACGACCCCAAGACGCCAAAATCTTTTCACGATTACAAAGCGGCAATCCATGCCCTCGACGCTCTCGGCGTTCCTCTGCAAGGCATCGACCATGACTCAATGCTCTACTCCTATCTGCTCGATCCCACATACTCCTCGCACCGTCTCGCGGATGTCGCTCTCCGCCGCTTCAATCTCAAGCTCAGCGGCGATCTCGCCGAGGCCGCCGACGTCACCGGCAGGCTCACTTCAACTTTTCGCGACGAAATTCAGCAGGCAGGACTCACCAGGCTCTACGAAGAAATTGATCTCCCGCTCGTTCCTGTTCTCGCGCGCATGGAGCAGGCTGGAGTCAAGATCGACACCGCGCGCTCTCGCAACCATGTCCACCGAGCTGCAACGCGAGATAGCCGTCAAAGAAAAGGAAATCCACCAGATCGCTGGGACAGAATTCAACGTCGGCTCTCCGAAGCAACTCGGCGACGTTCTTTTCAACCGGCTCAATCTCGCCAAGCCCATCAAGTATGGCAAGGGGCGCGTTATATCGACGGCTGTGGATGTTCTCGAAACTCTGGCCGAGGACCATCCCATCGCCCGCATGGTTCTCGATTACCGTCAGCTCACAAAACTAAAGTCCACCTACGTCGACACTCTGCCCGCGCTCATCAAGCGCTCCACCGGACGGGTGCATACAACCTTCGGCCAGACCGGAACCGCTACTGGCCGTCTTTCCTCCACCAATCCCAATCTGCAGAACATTCCCATTCGCACTGAACTTGGCCGTGGCATTCGTGCCGCCTTCATTGCTGAGCCGGGTCACGTCCTGCTCACCGCCGATTATTCGCAGATCGAACTTCGGCTTCTGGCTCACTTTTCCAAAGATCGCTTGCTAGTCGAAGCCTATCGCCGCGGCGACGACATCCACACTCTCACAGCTTCGCAAGTTTTCGGCGTGCCTCCGCTCATGGTCACGTCGGACCATCGCCGCGCCGCGAAGGTCGTCAATTTCGGAATCGTCTATGGCCTCTCGCCCTTCGGCCTTTCGCAAAATCTCGGCATCGAACCTTCGGAAGCCAAGCAATTCATCGCAGCCTATTTTGAAAAGTATGCTGGCGTCCGCACCTTCATCGACAAAATTCTGGAAGAAGCCCGCCGCGATCTAAAAGTGAAAACTCTCTTCGGCCGCATTCGCCCTATCCCGGACATCAACAGCAAGAACTCCAACCAGCGCGGATTCGCCGAGCGCACCGCCGTCAACACCCCGCTCCAGGGAACCGCCGCCGACCTCATTAAAATTGCTATGATTCGCATCGACTCCGCCCTTCGTGAACGCGAGCTGAAATCCCGCATGACTCTGCAGGTCCACGATGAACTGGTCTTCGAAGTTCCGGAAGAAGAAGTCGACATTATGAAGTCGCTAGTTCGCGAGGAAATGGAAAATGTCCACGCCCTGGCAGTTCCGCTCCTGGTAGAGATGGGCGTCGGCCCCAACTGGAGAGATTTGGAGTAACTCCGAATGCCGCTGCAAGAGTTGCTCCATATTCCGCTGCGAAGTAGATCGTTACCCGGTAATCCATCCCACAATCCCCGCACCCAAAATCAGCCACACCGAATTGATCTTGTACCGAATAACTGCGACTAGGCTGACAGCAAAAATTGAAATCGTCAGCCAATCGATGATTGACGCCTTCCCCAGTTGCCATGCCACAACCGCGATCAATGCCAGCGAGCCCACCACCACTCCATCCAACACCGCTCCTGCCACTGCGGAGCGCCGGATCTTCGGAATCAACGGTCCGCTAATCGCAACAAGAACGAAACCCGGCAGGAAGACTCCCACGGTCGCAACCAAGGCACCCGGCAGTCCGGCCACCAGGTAGCCAATAAATGTCGCCGTCGTAAAGACTGGCCCTGGAGTAAATTGCCCCACCGCGACTGCATCGATGAGTTGCTTCTCCGTCAACCAATGCAAGTGATCGACAAACTCCGATCGCAAGAACGCCAGCAGAACGTAGCCGCTTCCAAACACCACCGAACCAATCTTCAAAAATGATAAGAACAATCGTCCCAGCCGGATCGGCACAGCCGTAGCAACAGCGATCGCCATCAGTCCCGCGGGCAAGAATATTTTCGATAAGCCGATCCCGCAGAGCGCAACCGGATTGCTCCTGCTCTTCTGCCACCACCGCACCATCCCAGCGCTAACGCCCGCGAATGCGAGTACCAGCAGCGGGCTCACCCCCACAAAATTCAGAACAACGGATGCGACTCCAATGCAGGCCAGGGCCCGCGTCTTCACTGCCGTTTTCCCCAGGTTCCACAACGCCTGGAGAACGATTGCAATCACCACTGGCTTAATCGCGCGCAGAATTCCTTCTACCTGCGGCAGCGAACCAAAATGCGCGTAAGCGGCGGCAATCGCCGTCACTAGAATCGCAGCGGGAATAATAAAGCAACTTCCTGCGACCACGAGGCCAGCAAATCCACGCAGCGAATGACCGATGAAAATTCCCACTTCCGTCGAGCTGGGCCCAGGAATCAGATTCGCTCCTGCTACCCGGTCAAGAAAATCTTCTTCCGTAATCCAGTGGCGTTTGCGGACAATTTCATCTTCCATCATCGCGATATGCGCCGCCGGACCGCCAAACGCAATCGTCCCCAGTTTCAGGAAGACGAGTGCGAGCTCTGTAAGCGTTATGGAACCTTCAACCCCCGAGCCAGTGGGAATCGAGTCCGTCCCAGGAGAGCCAGTCGAGCGTTTCATTTGTGTGCGAGAGGTTTCTGCGAAAAGCGCTCATCCAAAGACAAAGATCCCGCCCCGACTAAAAGTAGGTACAGCGCGCCCAGCCACATGCAATAGTCAGTGCGAGCCTCATGCATGGCCGCCCAGAACCCAGATTTCGCCAGCAGGGGAATTTTTGTGGTGATGATTGCGACGGTGATGTCGATCAGCAGAGGAATGGCGGCCAAGCGAGTCAGCAGTCCAATAATCAACAAAGCTCCGCAGATGATTTCCACGGCTCCCACGAACGGCGCGAAAAAATGCGGACTGGGAATTCCGATCTTAATGAATCGTCCTATTCCAAGGGCCTCAGGAAATAAGAATTTCTGGATTCCCTCCGATAGAAACACCCAACCAACCATCAGCCGTATCAAGAGCGTCGCCGCCGGGGCACTGCTCTTTAAAGTCTGAGAGACTTGCATTCCGTTTTTACCGCCTTCTTTGGGGCGCTTTGCGGATCAAGCTGCAGATCAAGCTTTTGGCGCCGGAGGCGGTGGTGGCGTGAACTGCGCCAGATCGGCAAAGCCTAGCGCTCCTTCGATCTTGCTGATCTTTTTTTCGGCGTCTTCGAATCCATCCTTGCCGAACATTTTATGTTCAATGTCCTCAAATTGATCGGAAATCTCATCGAGCTGTTTGTTCGAAAAGTTCTTCTTCCAAGCCGGAAAAATAATTGTGTCCTCGCGTGCCGCATGATTCTCGTACATAAGAACAAAACTCTCAAAAACTTTCGCCAGCGGCTCCGCATTCGCCGCGCCGATCTTCGCCCCATTCGTGACCGCGAGCACGTAGTCCGTAATTTCTCGTCCTCGATTATGTTGGGCCGTCAAAATATCCGCATATCGTTGCAGCTCCCCACCCTGCTTTCGCACCAGCGGAAAGATGTGCTGCTCTTCCAGCATCCTCTCGTGGTAATCCTCGCCAAACGTGCGAAACAATTGTGCAGTTTGACGAAGCGCGCCGGGATCGACGCTTGCGGGATCTTGCCTCAACTTCGGCACCGTTTCAAAATACACCAACAACGCTCGCCGGATTACTCCGTGCTCACGCATCAAATCTTCTGTCGCCGTCACCTCAGGTTCTTTTTCCTCTTCTGCTAAGGCTGACTTTCCATAAGTCGGGAGCGCCATCAACCTGCCCGGCGCACCCGTCGCGACCGCGGCAGCAAACACTGCCGCGTTCCGCAACATATCCCGTCGAATCTGATCCGTTTTCATACGTCCCTACCTCAGGCAGTGGCATGTAGGCTTCGCTACGACGCCGCCTCTCAACGCAAAGGTTGCCTCTATCGTGGCCAGAGCCACCCGAACGTCCCTGCCGTCAGCAGCGCGAAAATCAATCCGTCGAACACGTGTTTAAGGGTTACGCTCCAAACCTGACCTTTCCAAATCGAATCCTGAAGCTGTCCGACTCCGTAAGCCATAAACGCCGTCGCCCCAGCCATACGGAAAACCTCCAGGTACTGCGTGCCCGGAAGCCGCGTCCGCCCCGTCAGATAGGCAACAAAAATCCCCACCACCACGCAGTTCAGAAACCACAAGCCCAGATATTTCCCCATCGCCGGCTTGCCACTCGGCATGATGGTAAGCAAGCCGACTGGACCGCGCTTGAATTTCTCAATCGCCTCCGGCGATTTCATATCTCGGTGCGTCGTGTGTGGGAAGTGATAGTTCGGGCCCGGCGTTACATTCGCCGCCCGCAACGCGTCCATCACTTTTTCTTCGTCGGGCAGCTTGCGGTAATCGCTTTTATGGTAAGGAAGCACCATGTGCATGATCGAGCTCGCAACGAACACGATCACAGCTGATAGCAGGATGGGAATCCACAGAGCGGAGATGGGAACCATAGTTCCTCCTCTGAGAAGAGTGGGCACGAGAGGTGCCGGCCGAGAACTCGCAAGAGACTACGCTCGACGCACAGATCGAGTCAAACCGCGTGGATTCGGTTTTATGTGTTCCAACCTCACGCCCCCAGCGCCTTTTGAATCTCTCCCGCGATGCCCGCGGTCAGCGCCTTCATCTTGTCTTCCGATTCCGCTTCCACCATCACCCGCGCCAGCGCTTCTGTCCCCGAGTATCGGACCACGACGCGCCCATTTCCATTCAATTCGCGCTCGGCTGCTTCAATCGCCTGCTGCACCGCAGGCACCTGCGCGAGCGGTATCTTTTCTCGTACCCGAACATTCTGAATCTTCTGCGGAAATACTTTTAGATCTCCCACTAACTCCGCCAGAGTCTTCCCCGACCGCACAATCACATCCAGCACTCGCAGCGCGGTAAGCAACCCATCCCCGGTCGTCGCATCTCCATCCCGAAAAATAATGTGCCCCGATTGCTCCCCGCCCAGTGTCGCCCCCGTCTTCAACATTTCTTCCAGCACATATTTATCACCTACATTTGCGCGCAACATCCGAATGCCGGAATTCTTCAGTGCGATCTCCACTCCCATATTCGACATCGTCGTCGCCACCACGGTCGCGCCGTTCAGTTTCCCTCTTGCCTGTAGGTCACGCGCCGTGAGCAGCAGAACTCCATCGCCGTTAACCACCCGCCCAGCCCCATCGCAGAACAGCGCTCGGTCCGCATCGCCATCAAACGTCACGCCCAGGTCAAATTCCCCTCCGGCCTCGGCTACGGCTCGCCCGAGCGTTTCCGGATGCAGCGCCCCGCATCCATCATTGATATTTTTTCCGTCCGGCGTTACATGGGTAAACGTTGCCTGCACTCGCATGCTGCGAAATAATTCGGGGGCCTCTGCCGTCGCCGCACCGTTCGCGCAGTCCACCAGCACCCGCAGTCCACTCAAATCGGACGACACGCTTTTCGCCAGCGCTTCAATGTAATCCTTCCGTAGCTCTCGTTCCCCCGGCAACGAAGGTCCCGCAATCCTCAACGCGGTATCGTCAGCCGCTCCCGGCTTCGCGATCAGCGCGAAAATTTCTCTTTCAATGGCTAATTCCCGTTCATCCGTCAGTTTGAAGCCATCGCCCGAAAAAACTTTGATCCCATTGTCCGTCCACGGATTGTGTGACGCAGAGATCACCACTCCGGCCGCATATCCCCGGGACCGCGCCAGATACGCGACTCCCGGCGTTGTGATCACGCCCGCGCTGTGCACAATCACCCCAACTGCCGCCATGCCCGCCGCTACCCGGTCTGCAATCCATCCGCTGGATTCCCGCGTGTCCTGCCCCAGCACTGCCTGCGCCTTCGGAGTATTCCGGACCAGATCGTGGCCCAGCGCGCGCCCAATCAAATACGTGCTTTCCGCCGTCAGTGGAAACTCTCCGGCCACGCCCCGGATTCCATCCGTGCCAAATAGCTGTCTGCCTTGCATATTCATAAATTGACTGAATTCTTAAAAAAGAATGCGAACCTACATCAATGTCCGCTTCCCGCCGGTACGCTCTTTTCCATGATCACCGTCACCCGCACCGGAGTCGGCTGAACAACCTGCACCAGCGCGTCGGCCACGTATACGTTCGTCACAAACGTCGCTTGGGTTGTTGTCCCAGAAGCATCCACAGGATCGGTACTCGCGGCATCCATCATCTCTACGTGATGCTTCGGCCCTGTGACGGTAATCCTTTCCGGATCTACCAGCACCCTCGCAATCTGCTCGCCCGCCAAAAAATTGCCTGTCACTCGCGGACGAATCTCCACCTCTCGCGTCAGCCGCGTGTCGAAACTGATATGCACCTGGCCGGGTACCACCTGCACCACATCGATCTCTCTTTGATGACGGATTTGCTGCGCCGTCAGATCGAATGTTCGCTCGCCCGCTTGCGCGTCCACCAACTCCAGTTCGGCATGCACATCTGTGGAACGCAGTTCTCGGATCAATCGTTCCGGCCCGCGCACTCGGATCTGTGCCTCCGGTATCGTCGTCGAACTGATCTCTAGCCCTTGCGGAACGTGGCGAAACTCGATTGGAACTCTCACCGCGACTTCCGCCGGTTCCTGATCCGGCGAAACGGCCAGCCACAATCCGGTCGCAATCAGCAGCGACAAAATCTTCAGCCAGAAATTATGCAGTACCCAGCGGCGCACCCAGCTCATCACAGCGGACGCTCCATTTCCGAATCACTATCTCCATCGGCGCCCATCGGCGCACTCGCGCGCAACGGCGATTCCATCCCCGCATCCGACTCTTCGTTCTGCACCACCACCGTCGGCAGCGCCACCGGCGCCATGTATCGCTTCAACTCGTTGCTCAATGCCTCGCGCAGTTGCTCAGCCGTCAGATCCCGCCCAATCTTTCCGCCCACCGCCATGCTGATCGCGCCCGACTCTTCCGACACGATGACCGCGATCGCATCCGTCTCCTCGGTGATCCCGATCCCCGCCCGGTGGCGCGTCCCCATTTGCGTCGACAGCACCGGATTCATTGATAGCGGTAGAAAACATGCCGCTGCGGCTAACCGGTCTTTTTGAATAATCACTGCGCCGTCATGAAGCGGAGCGCTCGGCCTGAAAATCGTGGCCAGCAGATCGTAGGAGAGTCGCGCATCCATCGAAACTCCGCTCTCGATATAGGTTCGCAATCCGATTTCGCGCTCAATGACAATCAACGCCCCTGTCTGATGCTGCGAAAAAAGATTCGCCGCCAGCACGATGTCGTCATACGAGTCCCCTTCCACCGTCGAACCGCGCAAGAAGCTGACTCGCCGCCCTACGTCCGACAACACATGCCGAATCTCCGCCTGGAAAACCACAATGAGCGCGAATACCACATAAGGGAGAAGATGGCTGACCAGCCAGTTCAGCGTAACTAACTCGCCGATCCGCGCCAGATAGAACGCCACCGCGACCGCTGCCAACCCCGCCAGCATCGGTGCCGCCCGCGTCCCGCGGATCATTGCCAGCACTTCGTAAATAATGATCGCCACCAGCAGAATGTCGAGTACCGTGAACGACACCTTCGACCATGGCGCCATCATTGCCGTCACTGCGTCTTCCCCATCCCGCAGAATTAGATCCCCGCAACCCAACATTCTAATGCACTGCCCCTTCGGCGAAGTGTTATCCCGAGCGCAGCCCTTGTCATACCGAGCCCGTTGTCACACCGAGCGCGCCCCTGTCATACCGAGCCCGTTGTCATCCCGAGCGTAGCGAGGGATCATGGTTTCCCCCCACCTTCCTGCCGCACTTCCTTCACCGTCGCCCCAATCTCCCCCCGCGCCACCCGCGCAGTAATCTCCTCCCCAACCTTCACCTGCGCGGCATCCTTTACCAACTGCCCTGCGCCATCAAACACCAGCGCATACCCGCGCTCCAAAATCGCCAAAGGCGAAAGCATCTCCAACGCACGTCCCATCCGCTCCGCGCGCACTCGATACTGCAGTAGCAGATTTCGCATCCCACTCGTCAACGCTCCTGTCTGCACTTCTAACTGCGAGCGCATTCCCGCCAGCACTCGCCGCGCATCGTAATGTCGCACCGCCGCCGCCAGGGTCTCCCACCGTCGCCGCGTCTGCTCCAACCTTTGCCGCTCTGCTCGCTCCAATCGGTAAGTCAGATCGTCCAGCTTCTGCTGTCGCTGCCGGATCAAATCCATCATCCGCGCAAACGCCCCATGCTGCGCCCGTTCCATCAGCGCATGCCGAGCCTCCAGCAGCCTTCGTTCCATCGCCCGTACCAGCCGTTCGCGCACCGCCGCCGCTTGATTCTCAACTTCCACGCGCGACCGGATCACCAGTTCCGCCGCTGCGGATGGTGTCGGAGCCCGCAGGTCCGCCACAAAATCCACAATCGTAAAATCCGTCTCGTGCCCCACTGCAGAAATCACAGGAATCTCCGAGGCCGCTACCGCCCGCGCCAGGCCTTCGTCGTTGAACGCCGCCAGATCCTCCGCCGATCCTCCACCGCGCCCCACAATAATCACTTCCACACTCCGGCTCTGGTTGAAGTACCGTACTCCGGCCGCTACTTCCGCCGCGGCAAAGTCTCCCTGCACCTGCGCGGGATAAATCACCGCACTCGCCGTGTGATGCCGCCTCTGCAGAATATTCAGTATGTCGCGCAACGCCGCCGCCTGCGGAGAAGTCACAATTCCGATTCGCGCCGGCAGCGTAGGGATCGCCTTCTTCCGCTCTGCCGCAAACAATCCTTCCGCTTCCAACTTCGCCTTCAGCTGTTCAAACGCGACCTGTAGCCCACCTGCGCCTTTCGGCTCGATGTACTCCGCCGCAATTTGCAACTCGCCGCGATCCTCATAAATCGTAACCCGTCCCCGCACCACAACTTGCATTCCATCCGCGGGACGGAAGCGCAGCAGCCGCGCCTTCGAACTGAACATAACCAGCCGTATCTGCGCGTTCCCATCTTTCAGCGTGAAATAAAGGTGTCCAGACTCAGGCGCGCGGAAATTCGAAATCTCCCCTTCCACCCATGCATCCGAATATTCCCGCTCGACGTGCGCGCGCACCGCCGCCACCAGTGCGCGAACGGTCCACACCCGCCGCTCCGGCGCCTGAAACTTGAACCCAAGCTGATCCGTAACCATCACTAGGAGTCTAGAACAATCGTGTCCAGAGCGGACACCTGGTCTTAATGTGGGGACAGCCGCCCTCGGCTGTCCGCCAGGCAGAGCCCGGTCCGCGCCCCGCCGAAGCGCTCCAAATTCCCGAACGATCACAGAAAAAAGCCCGCCAGTTCACTAGCGGGCCTCTTCGCGATCAAGCCAACCGTCGTCGAACCTACTTCGCTCCTAACAGCCCAAACACTCCCACCCCATTCGTCGTTCCCACGTAAACCTTCCCATTCGCAATCATGGGAATGATGAATTTATTTCCCGCTCCAAAATGATCGCGCCCGTTCGCCGCCTGATTCGTGTTGTAAAGCTCCACCAGCGTGCTCGCATTGTAAGCATGCAAAACTGCAGGATTCGTATTCTCTGTCGCCCACACAATCGGATTCCCGCCCTTATTCGATGAAATGCTCGGCGTCGTTCCCGGATACGCGAACGTATTCGTGGTCTGAGCCACCGCAGATGTCAGCAACTTTGCATTCTTGAATTGAAACTCCAGCAGCGGCCCACCTTGCGGCCCAAAATAAAGACGCCCACTCCAATACGCTGGAATCGACCACATCCCTCCCGGCAGCACGCCCGTCAACTCCTGATAAATATTGTTGCTGTTCGAATTAAACTTTCCCATCGAGCTGCGATTCACCACGTACAGATTCGAGTCTTTGCCCGCTCCCGCCGCCAGTTGCCACGTCGTTCCTGACGAATCCTTCATCGCCGGCAACAAGACCGCGCCACTAGATCCCAGGTCCGTATCGCTGTCGCTCTCCTGCACACCGTTATACATCTCAAAATAATCGGAGACCGCCAGCCCACCCTTGGTCGTCAGCTTGATAAACGCATTGCCGTAATCGCCACTGTTCGGAAACCCACCCGAATTCAAGCTCGTATCAAATATCCCATTCGCGTCGAGAAAGAAAATGTTCCCGGACCCGTCGGCCGCCAGCCCCGCGCCCGCGCCCCAGATTGCGCCCTCATTCCCATTCGGAGTTACATTCAGCACCGTCGTCTGCGCCAGGCTGGTCGCGTTGTATCCCATCACCCATCCCGTGTATGGGCGGATGTCGCAATGCGATGCCCACGTCAGATAAATCGTGCTGCCGATTTGCAGCAGTCCCGACCTCTCCTTATATTGGGCGGGATCGAAAATCACATAACCGCCCGAACTGTTATCCCCACTCCCCGGATACTTCGCCGTTATATCGACCGGACCCTTATACAATTCGTTTCCCGTCGTCGCATCCAGCGCATGCAGCCGCTGATGATAATTTCCCGACGAATCTTTCGACATCGCCACCGTATAGATCACGCCATTCGATCCCTTCGGACGGCTGATCACGGGCGTCGAAGTAATCCCGATCTGCGGCGTCACCTGGCTACATCCACGGTCATCCGACGGCGTCTCGCCTGACTTTAGCGCACTGACATGCCAGATTGCCGCTCCATTATCGGCATCGAATGCGTAGATCGAATCATTCTCCGTGACCACGATCAGAAGGTTATGGGTCCCACTCCCCGAAATCGGCACCGCCGATAAATACAATGGCTCGCCGTCGACCAACCCGTCCACCGACACGGTGAACAACTTCCCGAACTGCGCCGAATTCACATTGCTCTGCGTCAGAACGGTCTCGCTATTGTCGAGCCCGGTCCGCGCATTATTGTTGTGGTATGTGAGCACGTCCTGCGAAAGCGCGCAGGTAGCCATGCTGATGATTGAAACTGCAAGCAGCAAGAGGCGAGAAGTCACAGCTTTGGGGGATGACACGCGATTCTCCTTGTGGTCTTGGTCTGGACGAGGTGGTGGGCGTGCTGGTTAGTTGGATTCGGGCCGACTGTGGTTGCGCCGGAATGTAAAATTTCTTAGCAGTATGTTTCTGAGCTAGAAACTGGAGCGATTATGGCAAAGCCACTCCGGCTTGGATAATCCCGTTAGTACATGCAGTCAGCTTCTGGAGGTATCACTCAATCGTGGCCGAATTCGGAAAAATCCTATTGCTTCTAGGCGTGATTTTGATCGCCGTCGGCCTCGTGTTCATTCTGGTCGGACGCACCAACATCCCCATCGGCCGCCTCCCCGGCGACATCCTCTATCGCGGCAAAAGCACCACCGTGTACTTCCCCCTGGCCACGTCGATTCTGTTGAGCGTAGTGCTTTCGCTCATCCTCTACCTGATCAACCGCTTCCGCCGCTAAGGTGGAAGCTTATGTGGGGACAGCCGCCCTCGGCTGTCCATTCGAGCGCAAGCTCGACGTATTCTGTCCCCGCGATTTAAGTTTTTCCCGTCGCTAATCTACAATCGTTGCTGATCTCGGAGAAAAAATGACCCGCACTCTCACCCTCATCCTGATCGCGGCTCTCAGCCCGCTCGCCGCTCAGACTTCGCCTTCCGTCCCCGCCTGGGTCGCCGTCAGCAACTCCTACACCAATAAACTCGTCACCGTCGAAATGAAGCACCGCCCCGAATCCGGCTCGGATCAGGGCCTGAGCCAGTATGACGCCCTCGCCTCCCAGCCCACTCTCGCCGATGAAGATCAGGAACGTCAGGAAGAAGTCGCCGTCCTCGCCGAACTTAAAACTGCGCTTGCCCAGGAGAAAGACAAGCCCGTCGCGCAAGATCTTCAAATCGTAATCCGCAAACTCGAACTCCACTTCCGCGAGCAGGATTTCGCCCGCGCTCGCGAAGTCCCATTCCTCAACGCCAGCGGCATCGTATTCCGCGGACTCCACACCCTCCTTGACGAACAGACTCCCTCCGATCGTCGTCCCGCCGCCGTGATCCGTATTCGCGAGTACGCCGGACTCGCCCCCGGCTACAAACCTCTCACCGACATCCTGAGGCAGCGTGTCTCCGAACAGATGGCCAAGCCCAACGTCATCTATCCCGCGAAAATGGAAATCGAAACTGAACTCGGAAGGAACTCTAACTACCTCGACGGCATCGCCGCACTCTTGCAGAAGTACAACCTCAAAGAGTGGCAGGAGCCTTTCGCCAAACTGAAATCCCAACTCGCCGACTACGACGCCTGGACTCGAGCCAACGTCCTCCCCAAAGCCCGCACTGATTTCCGTCTCCCTCCCGAAAAATACGCGCTAGAACTCGAGGACTACGGAATCGACATTCCTCCCGCACAACTCGTCGCCTTAGCTCACTCCGCCTTCACTGAGATTCAGGGCGAGATGCAAACCGTCGCTTCTCAAATTGCGCAGGAGCGCCATCTACCCTCCAGCGATTATCGCGATGTCATCCACGAACTCAAGAAACAACAACTCGTCGGCGACGCCATCCTTCCCTTTTACGAAAATCGTCTCAAACAGATCGAGCAGATCGTTACCGATAAGCAAATCGTCAGCCTGCCCGATCGTCCCGCGCGCATCCGCATCGCTACCGCCGCTGAAACCGCGCAGCAGCCCGCCCCTCACATGCAGCCTCCGCCCTTCCTCCACAACACCGGGCAGAAGGGCGTCTTCGTTCTGCCCCTCAACATTCCCGCTGCCCCCGGACAAACTGCCTCCGAGAAATATGACGACTTCACCTACGACGCCGCCGCCTGGACCCTCACCGCTCACGAGGCCCGCCCCGGCCACGAACTGCAATTCGATTCCATGCTCGAGCACGGAGTCTCTCTCGCCCGCGTGCGCTACGCTTTCAACAGCACCAACGTCGAAGGCTGGGGACTCTACTCCGAATATCTGATTAAGCCCTACATGCCCGCCGAAGGCCAGCTCATCTCGCTCGATCTTCGCCTCCAGCGTGCTGCCCGCGCCTTCCTTGATCCCGAACTCCAAGCCGGAAAAATTCAACCCGAGGACGCCTACCGCGTCATGGAACACGACGTCGTTCTCTCCCACGCCTTCGCGCAGGAAGAAGTGGAACGCTTCACCTACCGCATGCCCGGCCAAGCCAACAGCTATTTCTACGGCTACACAAAATTAATCGCTCTCCGCAAAGACGCCGAAGCCGCCCTCGGCCCCAAATTCAACCAGAAAAAATTCCACGACTTCATCCTCGCCCAAGGCCTGCTTCCACCCGACCTCATGCGCGACGCCGTCATGAACACCTTCGTCCCCGCCGCCCAATCGCCGGTCCACTAGCGTAGCCGTGGTATGGATCTGCAGAAATCATTGTCATTCCGAGCCCTTCGGAGCCGCGATCAGCGGCGAGAACGGCGAGGAACCTGCTTTCCTAAGAAGAGAGGAAACGCCCGCGGGAGATGCTTATGTGGGAACAGCCGCCCTCGGCTGTTCGTCGAGCGCAGCTCGACCGTCTTTATCCCGCAATAGATTACAGATATAGATCAGCTCACTCGAATTCGTCCGCTTTTGACCTCGCATTTGATCGATTTTCGACCCTCCCCAGACCCAGAAAATACCGTGGAACAGCGGCGCTTCAGAGCCGCGTAAAAGTGAGTAGAAATGTGGGCTTTAGCCCCTGTGGGGGCAGCCTGGGAGCCAATACGCCGTTGCCAGTAAAGCCCCCCACTTTTCCCGCACCCCTATTTCCCTTTCCGACATCCAACCTGTAGCCCATGTTCCAAAGTTTCCTAGCTTCGCGCAGATATGGAGTACACTCCTAGGAACGTTTTACCAGTATGTTCACTCCTCACCCCAACCTAGCCGATGACGTCAACCGCGCCATCGTCCAGTCCGAGATCGAAGGCGGGGTCTTTCTGCACGACCTTCCGCCCTCCACCATCCTTGAGATCCAGACGCTCCACCACTGCTACACGGCCGTCCTGCTCGGCGGCAGTGAAGCGCTGCTCTCCGGCCATCCCGAATTCTGTCCCAATCCCGTGCAAGTCGCCATCGCCGGTTCTACCTGGGGAGGCTCCATGCTAAAGCTCCAATACGTGGGCCGTGGCATGCACCTCGAATTCCGCCATCCCGAGTACGCCACTCCGATCATCACGTCCCCCATCCAGGAAATTCGCGACCATACCTCCGCCTAGCCTCTCGCATTTGACTAACGCCGCTCACCCTTCTACCATCACCGAAACTGCCTTACCCGAAACCTATGCACATCTCTACCCGCGAAGTCAGTCACGTCACCATCGTCGACATCAACGGACGCATCTCCCTCGGCGACGAAACCGGTAAACTTCGCGATACCGTCCGCCAACTCATCTCCGCCGACAAAAAGAAAATCGTCCTCAACTTGGCTCATGTCGATTACATCGATTCCTCAGGCGTCGGCGAGCTCGTCGCCAGCTACACCGCCGTCCGCAACGCCGGGGGCGAACTCAAACTCCTCAGCCTCTCCAAGAAAGTTCACGACGTCCTCTACGTCACCAAGCTCTACACCGTCTTCGATATCAAGGACGACGAGTTCAACGCCGTAAAATCCTTCGACTACTTCTTCGCCAAATAGTCCCTTATCGTCCTGGTCATCATTAGTCTTTATCATCCTGAGCGCGTCGCCTACTGATACGCTCGACAAATCCTGTCATTCTGAGAAACGAGTGACGAACTGGAACAAAGTCTTGTCATTCCGGGGAGTAAAGCGAAGTGGAACGTGGCTTCAAACAGAATCTGTCATCCTGTGGAACCTGGGCTCAAACAGAATCTCATTCTGGAGAACGTGGGTCCAAACAAGATTTGTCCGTCTGTAGAACCTGGGCTCGAACAAAATCTGTCATTCTGGGGAACGTAGGCTCAAACAAAATCTGTCATTCTGAGGAGCGCAGGGACGAAGAACCTGCTTTCCCTTGCCTTACCACTGCCCTCAAATTCGTGCGACTAGCTGTCTAAGTAAAAAGCCCCAGCCTCCTACCTCCCATACTCCTTCACCACTCCATCCACTGCGACCGCCACATACTTACCCGCTTCGACACTCCGAAACTGCACCACCCGATGTCCATCCCGTGCCAGCTTCCCCCACCGGCTAGGCTTCTCCGGATTCTGCTCAATCGCCTCGAAGGTCTTCCCATCCAACGTGAACTCAACCATTCGCAATCGCCCGGCGCCGACTCGCTTCACCGCATGCTTCCGCCCCTCCACCGCCACTTCCTCTCCATTCATCAACTGTTCAGCCACCAATCCCAGGATTTTCGCCATTTCACTCAAAGGATTCCCACTTTCCCGCGATATGTGCTCGTCAGCATTCTCTGTAATCGCGCTCTCTAGGCCTCTATCCCACCTGTTAATCCTCTCGATACCCCTTCCGCATCCGGAAACTCGATCATCCAGCAGTCGATCCCGCGGACCAACGGAAGCTGCACTTTCGTAATTTGAACGGAGGGCCACTTCCGGTCATCATCGCCGAAAATGCCTCCCTCTTCGAACACGCGCCGATGGCAGCGCCACCACGTTGATATTCCCCTTCGCGTGGCCGTAAACAACGCCTTCTCCAGCACTACCGTCTCGGGCCTCGGCACCGAGTTAAGCGAAGGCGGTATGGAACTATATGCCGGAATCTGGGTAAAGCCCGGGGACCTGGTGGAGGTCGAGTTCGGCATTCCACATCCCTTAAAGATGATGGCTGTCGTGCGCCACCGCAGCGGATTCTGTTTTGGATTGGAATTCATTGCGCCGCTGCAAACCGAACCCGAGCCTTAAGAGTTTGGCAACTTCTCTCCCTGCGTCCTCATCCTGGCAGCAGTTTCCCACGAATATGCGCTTGTACCACGTCGATCGCACAAACGATCGCGCCCACTCGTCAAAGCTCGGAGTTACCGGAGCCAGCGATCAAATCCCCGCCGAACTCGCTCGACTGCAAGCCTAGCCCAACATCAAACGTTCGTTTGCCGCGACCCGAAACGAACCCTTCGCTTTAGCCGATTTCTCACAATCAAATTTCTAAACTGAGCGCTCATCGAACGCTCATCCTCTTTGCGGACAGCACGAGGCGTACCATGAATTATGGATGAAACTCACCCACTCTCCCCCAGCCTGGAACCCGCTGACCGTTCCCTGGCCGCAAAGGCCCTCCTTCGAGAAGAACCCGATGACGAGGACGAAGACGAGGAGGAACGCGACAACGAGGAAGATGATGACGATGATGATGGAGACGAAGGTTATTCGGAGTGAACGAGATGTCGCGGTTGCAGATTCCGATTACGCTCAAGACTCTAAAACGAGCGCAATCGTCTGATCTTGTCACCGACGTTTATTTATGAAATCGGAATGAAATACGGTTTTCTATCGAAATGCCTTGAAGGCTAAAGCGGGTTGCCCCGACATGCAGTAGAAGATTGCCTGATGTTCCTCGGAAACTGCTCCGCCATTCACTTCTAAGAACGAAATCCCGATGACTTCGTTTCTTTTTTGCTTTCGCCCGTCTACCTTGAACGTGCTTGGCTGATAGTAAACTCTTACGACAGCCCCAGTTTGCACCTTTGATAATGGTACCGGGCGCGTAGTGGTCTTACTCGCAGGCAGATTACACGGGGCCGTCGCGTAGGCTTCGAACGTTTCGGTCTTGCTCCCTTGGACAAAGCTCAATGTGATCGAATCATCGGTGGTCTGCGCCACCTTGCCTGTGAATGTCGCCCCCATGTAGCCTGCGGGATAATAATTGTTCGGGGCGGTGCCGTGTTGAGCTACACCAACGCTGCCAAGTAGCAGCACAAACGCTCCGCAAAAAATGCTATCGAATACCGTGTTTCGCCGACGGATCATTCCGCTCCTGCCTCTATTCCCAGCAAGCATTTGTCTGAAACGAACAGCCCAATATACAGAACGATTGAGGGGTCGGCAACGTGTGGGATCGACTATCGCGCCCTCGCGATAGCACTCAAAACCCTAAAAGAGCCCTAACGCCTTCGACAATCATCTCTGGAATGTGGAGAACAACGATGTCACTGATGCCTGAAAATTGTGAAGAGATACATGTACATCGCTACAACCGAAAAGCCGAGCATAGAAACCGTCAGCGTCGGGACCCAGAATAAAATTACTCTCAGGATTTTATTTCCGAGTCGGCTGGCCGCAAAAAGCAGTACAAAGAACAAAAGCGCGAGAGGCCAGAAGAGAGGCGAAAAAAAACTCCCCACGAAGGCGCCCAAGCCCGTTGCCTTCTGCTCACCAATCCCCCTAAACATCGACCAAAGACCCGGGCCCAACCCCACAAGGAATATCGCAGCTAACCCACTCAGGATGCCCTTGACGTAATTCATAGAGTTTTTCCGTCGAACGCCTGACTATACGCCTCTGTCCGGCTCTCCGATTGGAATTTGTAACATCCCTTTATTTCCCACTCAACTAGCCATCAGCCGCGTTCGACGGGGAGCGGCCCCGGAGCAACCGCCCAGAGATATCGAGCCAAGACAACCCACCCGAGTAGCACGAAGGCTTCCGTTAAAAAATAAACTGTAGCGAGCACCACGTATTCCATGCGATCCATGAGCGTGACTGCAATCGTGACCGCAAGTCCAACGTTGCGGACTGGAAGTAGGATGGCAAGTGTGACGGCTTCTGGCCTCTTCAGCCTCAAGACCTTTCCGATCGCATAACCTGCCGCCATGGCGACCACGATCAGAAACAAGCTAGCCACAAAAACCGCTTTCCAATCCAACTTCAGTTGTTCGTACCGGCCCCCCATCACCATTACGCAAATGACGAGAACGCCCACCACACACCCAGTCCTCAGCTTTCGCGAGATCTCGTCCGCCGTTCCGGTTCGGAGAGCGCGCAATACCATGCCGCCAACGATAGGTATTCCAACCAGCACAATCAGCCGGCCAACAAGCGTGAAGAAAGGAACCGAAAAGGGGAACTCGGTGCCCGTCGCCTTGCCATATATCGCAAAAACCACCGGCATCGACAGGCACGAGAGCAGCGATGAAGTGGAGTTGACCGCTACCGAAAGGGCCGGATCTCCTCTTGCCAGGAGTGTATAGAAGTTAGCCACATCGCCGACTGGACACGCTGCCAACAAGAGAATCCCCATTTGCAGGGACTCCTGCAAAGAGATCGTCCGGGCAACCAGGATTCCGATTGCCGGCAACACGATCGTCTGTCCAATCAAAGCCCCAAAGAATGCTGTCTTGTGACGGGCGAGCTCTTTGAAATGCCGAACCTCCAACTCCAATCCGACAGAAAACATCATGCTCACTGTCAGGATGACGATCGCGATGTCGAGCATCGTCTTCATAACGCTTCCCGTCACGCGAAACCAAATCGAAAATCAAGAGTGCCCATGGCCCGGTAGTAGCGAAACTGGCAATAGTGACAGTTCGACGCGGCAAGAAAATTTCGGAAGCCTCTCGTCGCCCTACAATCCGAGGCGTCGTAACGCCGCAATTCACTGATCAACTGCAAGTCAAAATGTTTCTTCGCGCACGCCCTGCCCTACCGTCCTGAAGTGCGCCTCGCCTCCCCTCCCCTGTAATTAGTGACAGTTTCCATGCGGCCACGCGCTTAATAGGCTATGGTCATGACGACATCCGTAAGTCCGACTTCGCTGGCGTTAGACGAACACGCCCGAGGTGACACTCAGCTTCCTTCCTGGAACGAGGGCCCTGCCAAGCAAAGCATCTTAAGTTTTATCCGTGAAGTCACTACGATTGGCAACCCGCAATTCGTCAAGCCCGAAGAGCGGGTCGCGGTCTTCGATAACGATGGGACCCTGTGGAGCGAGCAGCCAACTTATTTCCAGCTCGCGTTCGTCATCGATCGCCTGAAGGCCATGGCTCCGCAACACCCTGAGTGGAAAGACAATCCCCTTTATGCGGCCGTCCTGGTTGGCGACATGAAAGCTGTGGCTGCCGCAGGCCTACGCGGCTTGCTGGAGCTTGCGACGGTCACTCATGCTGGCATGACCACCGACGAGTTCTCAAAAATTGTCGAGGAGTGGATCACAACTGCCAGGCATCCAAAATTCAATCGTCTATATACCGAACTGATTTTCCAGCCCATGTTGGAACTGCTGGCTTATTTGCGCGCCAATGGCTTCAAGACGTTCGTCGTCTCCGGCGGCGGCATTGAGTTTATGCGTGTCTTTGCGGAGAAAGTATATGGCATTCCTCCCGAGCAGGTGATTGGCAGCAGCATCGTAACCAAGTTCGAGATGCTCGCGGGCGGCCCAGTGCTCACCCGGCTCCCGGAATTGAATTTCATGGACGACAATGTCGGCAAGCCGGTAGCGATCAATATGCACATTGGACGCAGGCCCATCGCCGCGTTTGGTAACTCGGACGGCGATTTGCAGATGCTGCAGTGGACCACCGCTGGTCCGGGATCGCGCTTTGGATTGCTCGTAAATCACACAGACCCCGCCCGCGAGTACGCCTACCAGATATCTACCTTGGGCAAACTGGACGTAGCCCTGAACGAAGCCAGGACAAAGGGTTGGACGGTGGTAGACATGAAGCAGGACTGGAATCGCATTTACCCGTTCGAAACCTGAGCATAGTTCCAAATCTTTCTCAAGATCAGAACAGGAGGAGTTCCATGTCTGAACGTTCTATGTCTGAACCAAACCCGGCCACGGCCATCGACATCTTGCTCGACCCCGATGCCACGATGATCGAGCGCGCAAAAGCTGCGAACGCCCGTCTGCTAAAGGTCTTCCCGAAAGGTTTCGCGCTGGACGCCTCGCACGCTCCCCACATAACGACTTTAATGCGCTACGTCCGCACGGCGGATCTCGACAAGGTATATGCCGCCGCCAGCAGTATTTTTTCCCGTGGCAATGTGACCGGCATGAAGCTGAAGGCATTTAAATACTACTTCCTCACGGACAAATCGATTCCGGGCTTGGGAGGGGCGGGCATTGTTGTGGAGCTAAGTCCCGAACTAATCAAGCTGCAACAGGAGTTAATTGACGCCGTTGCCCCCTACACATTAGAAACTGGCACGGCTGCCGCATTCGCCATCACGCCCGCGGAGCCCGACATCAATGAGGCAACGATCCATTACGTTCAGACGTTTGTTCCAGAACGTTCCGGCAAGAATTACCTGCCGCACGCCACCGTCGGCCTTGCCCCCGTCGATTACCTGAACACAATGCTCGCTGAACCATTCGATGCCTTCACGTTCTCGCCCGCGAGCGCCTCCGTTTACCAGTTGGGCAATTTCGGGACTGCGCGGAAGCAGCTCAAGGCGTTGGACATGAAACTCTAAGGCCGCCACCTTCTGCTTATGCTTGCTTGCGGCAACCAAGCTGGACCGGGCGCATTTATCACGCGCACCGCGGTTGCACATACCTTCTCTAAACAAGCCTTAGCGCGCCTTGACCAGGATGGTGTAATCGGATTCCCATCTCAATAACTTGGCTCACTTGATCTTCCGCACGTGGATTTCCTGTCCGTCCGCCCTGTGATAAACGTAGCCAGTCACGTGACCCTGGGGATCGCGGGAAAACACGGCGGTTCCCAGGTCGCTCTTGACGAAGAAAGTATCAGCGGCCAGAGGCAAGTACTCATCCTCGTCGTTGCCGAACTGGATATCGTTTCCGATCTGTGACCACAACTTGCCATCCTTCACCGAAATCGTTTCCAAGTCATCGCCGGGACGCCATTCGTACTGACCCGCATAATCCTGATACACACGCGTATCGAGGGCAACCGGCTTGTGGAAATTCACTGGCAGATTGTTCCAATGCCTCGCGACCAGCAGCCAGGAACCGTTCCGCCTTATGTAAGTCTCGGTTTGACGCTGTTCACTGACGATATCGGCATTGGTAAACTGCTCGTGGGCGGTGAGTCGGAAGTTAACGATTGCTGTGGTCCCGTATAAGTGGACGAGATAGTCCCGCGGATTGGTCGAGTGGTCGTACTCCGGAGGCAGCTTGCCAATGTGTTTTATGAATTGGGCTTTGCTGATGAGAGTTCCATCATCGGTGCTGAAGATGCAATCGTCCGCGACGAGACGAGACCAGGCCGCCATATCCCTCCTGAGGGCAGTTTCTCTCAGCGCGTTCCGGACTTTGAGCACTTCCTGTGCGGCCGGCGAAAGCTTGGGCGAGTCGGCGGCAGAGAGCACAGCGGCAGAGAGCAAGAACCCGAGCAGAAGAGTGATGAAATAGCGCATTTCTTTTTCCTCGTGAAAGTTGCAGAAGCTGAGCGGTCCGCATTTTACCCCAGCTCAATTGTCGAAGGTCCCAATGATTGTCATCAAGTCCCCAAGATTGCAGCTCAGCCTCTTACCTCGAAAGTAGTTGTTGGCTTCCGGCAGTTTCCGCTAACCTGTCTTCCCATGAAAAAGCTTGCTTTTTTCCTGCCGATGTTTTTCGCCGCAACCTTGCCTGCCTTGGGTCAGACCGAGTTGCAGCCTACTTCCGTGGTGAAGGCCGCGAAGATGCTCGACGTGCACAAAGGAGCCTACATCGAGAACGCCGCGATCTGGATGGAAGGCGAGAGCATTAAAGAAGTCGGTCCGGCGCCGGAGATTCTCGCTCACGCGCCGAAGTCGGCGACGGTCATCGATCTGGGGCAAGCGACGGTGCTTCCCGGTCTGATCGATTGCCACACTCACATCATGGCGCGCATCCCAAACGGTCAAGATGGATACGTGGTGAACCTGGCTACAAAGTCACAGGCATTTCGGGCGCTTGAAGGTGCTTACGATGCGCGCATCACGCTGGAGGCAGGTTACACAACGATTCGGGACGTGGAGAGTGAAGGCTCGGAATATGCCGATGTTGCCTTGCGCGACGCCATCAATCAAGGCCTAGCCGTGGGACCGCGAATGCAGGTCGCGACCCGGGCGATCGCTGCGGTTGGCCAATACAATCCGTTCGGCGTGTCGCCCGATTTGAAGGATTTTCCGACTGGCGCTCAGATGGTCAGCGGGGTCGAAGAGGCGCGCCGCGCTACGCGCGAGCAGATTGGGCATGGCGCGGATCTGATCAAGGTGTATGCCGATTGGGATCAGCCCACGCTCACGGTCGACGAAATGCGCGTGGTCGTCGAAGAGGCGCACCGGCAGAAAAGAAAAGTAGCGGCGCACGCGACCACGGCCGAAGGAATCAAGAACGCGGTGACGGCGGGCGTGGATTCGATCGAACACGGTCACCGGGCGAACCGCCAGGACCTGGAATTGATGAAGGCGAAGGGCGTATTTCTTGTGCCGACGATTGGTGGGATCGACGCGATGATAGCCCGTAATGCCGACGAGCCAATCTCACCGGAGCGCAGAAAACGCAGGGAAGCTTTTCTCGAACAGATCCGCGACTCAATTCAAACCGCGCAGAGCTTGGGAGTGAAGATCGCAGCGGGTTTCGATCCAGCTGGAGCGGACGAGCACGGAAAGAACGCCACGGAACTCGATGCCATGGTGAAGCGCGGGCTGACGTCGCTGGAAGTGATTCGGGCCGCGACGGTGAATGCCGCCGAATTGCTGGGATGGCAGGAGCGCGTGGGCGCTCTGGAATCCGGACATTATGCGGATCTGATCGCAGTCGAAGGCGACCCCTTGGCTGATATCACAGTGCTACAGCACGTGAAGTTCGTTATGAAGGGCGGGGTGGTAGTGAAGGACGAAATCTCCACTCCGCGGTCTTCGCGTTAAATCCCGGGTGCACTCATTGTGCCCGAACCCCAATCCTCAATGAACGCCATCGTCTGATCACGTCAGGTGACAATTTTCGTGGTCCGATCAGGCAACGCTAGGAAATCCCCACGCTGCTATTGCAGCTTCTCTTACTCCCCCTCGGATTGCTTCAGGATTGGGATGCGATCTTTTCTTGAGACTTTTCATCCCCGAGCTGCGTAAACCATATGTGCGGGAGAATTTGCCATGAAGACTTCGTTGACGTGGTTTGTGCTTGTCTTACTGATGATGTGCATCCTGGCAGGATGCGCACCGGGCCCTAACCAGTCCAAAGGAACAGCGAGCGGTCGCGATGGCATCGCGGGATTCTGGCTCGGCCTCTGGCAGGGCTTCATTGCGCCCTTTGTGTTTGTGGCTTCGCTGTTCAAGAGCGACCTCAGTATCTACGAGGTCCATAACAACGGAGCTTGGTACAACTTCGGCTACCTGTTCGGCCTGGCCAGCTTCTTCGGCGGCGGTGGCAACCGGGTTCCGCGGCGGCGATAAAAATCTGGCTACACTCGCTCGGGGGTTCTGAGTGTAATGCCTGATTTCGTCAAGCACCCAGAAAACTCGCTATCGGAACGGCGTAAGATAGCCTTTGCAAGAGGGGCACAAGGTGGACTACAACGAGCAAACGCCGCCTTACATCCACTATCTGGCTCGTCTCATCAGACCATTCCCCAACTTTGATTTCTTCTTTATCAAACCATTGCGGCAAGCGGCGGTTGACGCACTCCGACTCCAACCAGGTAGTCGCGTGCTCGATGCGGGTTGCGGCCCCGGCGGCACTTTTCCGTATCTAGCGGAAGCTGTTGGAACGTCCGGTGAAGTGGTCGGCATTGAAATCAGTCCCGAAGTAGCGATCAACGCCAACAATCGAATCCAGGTGAGGCGGTGGAAGAACGTGCAGGTTGTTCAGGGTGATGCCAAAACCGTCACGCTGAACGGAGAGTTTGACGGACTGGTTTTCTTCGCAGCACCCGATGTCTATGCTTCTCCGCAGGCACTCGCTAATCTCCTTCCACGCTTGAAAGATAATGCGCCTGTCGTCGCCTTCGGAGCCAAACTCTCCCGGCGTCGTTTCACGGGAGCGCTGAATTTGCTTTTCCAATCGCTCATGAGGCTTTCGTTCCGTTCTACTCCGGCATTGAATCATGAGCCTTGGTGTGTGCTTGAGAACTGGCTTGGCGAGATTCATCTACAGGAATACTTCTTTGGTTGTATTTTCCTGGTTTCAGGCGCCAAGAAACCGCTGGATCGCATTTGATTGTGCCGTTGCCTGTCGTAACATCCCGAACACTCCGTCTTTTTGCAAGTGGGTTTTTCAGTGTAAAACGCCCGGTTTCACCAATTACTTCCGGCATGTCGATCATCCAATCATTATTTGGTTCACCGGCAACCGCCCGCATCACACTGATCCTTTCGATATTCATCGACGTATATCGTCCAGGGCGGCTCATGCAAAGCGTCCCGATATAACCCTGTCTTGAAATACACAAGCGCACGCCGAGGGTGTCCAGGTCCAGGCTGGTAAATCGTTGGGCCTTCGTAGTGCACGATTCCGCGCCCGTCTAACGTTGCATCGATGGTTCCTTTGTCGGAGCGATCCCATCGCGTAACGAATCGAAAGTCGATCCACCTTCCGCGAACATCTTCGTCGCCCTGATAAAGCACAGCCTTGCCTTGTTCGTCATTGCGCGTGACCTGGAGCCGCCCCATTTGGTAGCGAAGCGCGAGAATCGGATTATCGGGAACACACGGCGAGCCTTCGCAAAGTTGTCGCCATTGTGCGATCACCAGGCGTTCAGAGGTTTGAGGAAGATCGTTTGGCAAATAGAGGCTAAAGGAGTACGCGTAGGTTCGACCAAGCCGCGAAAATAACCACCAGGACTCCATGAGTTCGTCGCGCTCCGTCGCCGCTCCTGCTTGAGTAGCCACTTCGGGTCGATCACCGGAATGCACGGTTATCGCGAGTGCCCTTTTGCCCGAACGCACAACGCCATCCTGGGAGACAACAGCTCCCGCCTCGAAGCGGCGATTGGACCACCGGAATCCGCTCAGGCCTCGCAATTCGAACCCGTCATAGATGTGTATCGGAATGGTCCTCAAAGCTAGAAGAAAAAGTAGCGCACACAAAACAGTGATGGCGAGAGCTCGAAACAAGTATTTCATGCGGCATCCCGTAACCATCTTACTTTGGGTGTGTCGCCGTTGTAGATTTAACCCGGGCTTGCAGTTTAAGAGATTGAAACATTCCGCTGGGAACCCCGCAACATTCGCCAGTTGCTCTCGCCAGGCACGGTTTATCGTGCCCCATTCCTGCGAGCCGCTCGCTTCGCCCTGTCTCTTCTGACAGTTACCCGTCTCTTCCTGATGAGCATAACCTTATCGCACAAGTGGGAGAGGATACCGAATATGAAGTTACGTCTTGATCATTTCAAATTCATTCCGTGCGTGCTCGCAGTCGCCATCGCAGTGTTGCCGGCATCTCTTCACGCCCAGAAAGCCTCATCCCCAGACGCGTTCTCGTTCGATGTGTACGGCGACTCTCGATCAATGATGTACCTCCCGCACAAAGCCGACCAGGAAGCGGAAGCCCGCAAGCTCATGGTTGACATGTTCGAACTGGCCGTACCGCCCGAGCTTGCGGCCGGGGTGGTCCAGAAATATGTCAAGTTGACCTATGACCCAACCAACCACGAGTTGGTGCAGATGGTCATGCCATACATGACCGCCAGCGAAGTCACCACCGTCAAGTTTGACCGAGGCTGGGTCACTGAGGCTTCGGTTGAGGATGTAAAACTGCTTCCCGGCGTCAGTCGTACCATGTATCGCGCCGCTGGCGGCGAGTGGGTTGCCCGCGAGGTAGTAAGGGATGTCCAAGCCGGGCAGGCTGACTTCATTCTCAGTACCGGCGATCTGGTCTGGTGGGGCAAGCAGGGGGATAAGCCATCCGACAGCCCCTACTGGAGGCTGGTAAATAAGGACGTGCTCGAACAGTTGCCGCATCCCGACAGACGCTTGAAAGAAGCAGGCCTTGACGGACGTATATTCCCTGCTGTCGGAAACCACGAAGTCTGGGGCGACACCGACGTGGAAGGCCTGCTGACTCTTTTCCCCTATCTCAAGAAGATGGGCGTCTCCGACAAGAAGTTCATCTACACGTTCGATTACCAGGGCGTTCGCTTCATCTTCCTGTGGACTGGCGGATACGACGAGAAGGAACCTTCGGCTTGGAACGCTACCGAGCCCGTCTACGACGAGCAGATGAAGCAGCTCCGGACATGGATGGACGAGGCCAAAGCAAAGAGCATCAAGAAAGTTTTCATCTCCTTCCACGCGCCTGCCTTCGCCAGTTGCGGTCTGGGTCCGATCCCAGAAGCGCAGAATCCTCACAAGACGATTGCCGCTTACGCCAAAGACCTCGACATCGTCGTCTTCAACGGGCACGTACACACCACCGAACTCTACAAGGTCGACGGCGTTAAATACCTGCTGCTGGGCGGCGGTGGTGCCGAACAGGACCCCATCCTTCCCGGCAGGACACACAACAAGCTCCCCGAAGGCTACCCACAGGATTTGTACTGGAACGGCGAAGACCCCAAGGAGGAATACAGCTACCTCCACGTTGACGTCATACCGGGACAGCCCACGAAGCTCACGCTGAACCGCTTCCGGCCCTGGTCGGCGCAGCCCTTCGAAGCTGTGGAATTGTTCAAATAAATAGCGCGATCGCCAACACCCACGGCGCGTCAAGAATAGAGGCTTAAACGACTGAATCGCAAACCGAAGAACCGAGGAATTTTATGATTTCGCGGTGAGGGTCATCGGTGGCTTTGTGCCCGGAGCTCGGGCGGCAGGGAAATGGGGCGGAGCACAAATTCCGCCCCGCTCGCTTACTGCTTATCGTAGACCGTGTCGGAGCTGAACTCTTTGCCGTCTCCAGTCTTACCTTTCGCTTTAACCGTCGCGACCTTGCCGTCTTTGGATAATTCAGCAACCACGCTTCCAATCTGTTTCCCGTCCTTCTTAAGCGCTCCTTCCACCTTTTTAGCGTTGACTCGCTTAAGAGCGATCATATCCGCCCCACCCGGCGCCCCTGAACCGGTGATTGCGGAATCTTTTCCATCATAGTTCGTGGAAAAACTGTAAGCGATCGAAGCACCATCAGCTCCAACTCCCTCAAAGCTGTACTTCGCTCCGGCTCCTTGCGAGTCGATGGTCCGCGTCATACTTTTTGGCCCCGGGCCCGGTTCGAATTTCGATTTTGCAGTATTCAGTTTCCAGGTTCCAGCAAAGGGATTGTCCTGTGCCCACAGGACGCCGGACATAGCTGTGCAAAAAACGAGGGCCAACACAATCAAGCTGCGTTTCATCAGGTTTTCTCCTTGAATTTGCTCTTGCGCTATTTCCGTCTGCTTTCAGCGCCACTGGATTATGGCCTTGTCCGACATCGAATGCAATAAAAGCTGGGTTAGGCTTTCATTCGTAGCAAGGCATGCACGTTTGCAATCGGACGTCCGCCGCACGGTCTAGAGAACACGAAGCAAGTCGGCGCATGTATGACCGGTGCAAACTCCCGCGAACGCAGCTCAGCAGGTATTTGCGTGACGAAGAAAAAGCTCCAAAGAAATGAAGCTCCGCAGATGGAGCTCGAAGTTGCAACCTCTCGATGTTGCCGACGGTGCTTACCGATGCTTGCGGAAAATTTCGAAGATCAAGTTGAAGAATTGCACCACCGTAATCCCGATCGCGACATAGACCGCAATCTCCAGCCGGCGTCCCGCCTCTAGAGTCCCACGCAGCAGGTCCGCGACGTCTTTCGTGGACTGTTGCAGGGTATCGGCTAATTGCTCAAAGTGTTGCAGCGATGCTCTCATTTTGTCCGAGGATCTCGACATCGCCAGCGACGCTTCCCCGAACTGCTGTCCATTGCGCAGATCAAGCTCAGCCCGGCACGCCGTCCACCACAGACTTCCCGGTGCACTTTCATACATCCGCTGCCGGATCTCCACGTAAGAACGGTTACGCAGCAACTCCACTAGCGCCGCCACCTTGTCGGCCCCCTGGGTTTGCTCACTGGCTTGGGCTTCGGGAGCTTTCACTTCATTGACGATAACCGGCATACAGGCAGCCTATCAGCCACCCCTTGCTGAATTGAGGTGCCCGAAGTGCATATCCGCCCTTCCGCTTCCGCGCGATCTGGGCCACTGGTAACGACCTTACCCATGCCCTTTCAGCCATACCGTGCCTCGGCCTTTCGTGGTGGCACCAGCGCCACACGCTGCCGTAAGGTCGCTCGTCACAGACCGAAGCCCAATTGTCTAGCTGTTGCATCATCGCGACTACACTCATCACGGTTGTCAATGAGTGCTAACGCCTGATTTCGACAACTGTTCCTTTCGACAGGGCTGCCCGAAGACAAATTCGCTTTGTCGTGGCATCATTTGGAACTATGCGAAACGCAATCTATGCCGGATCGGTGGCCTGCTTGTTCACATTCATTCCAGACCTGATCCTGAGGATAGATTCCGAAACCACATTGATTCACTCACTGAAAAATATGGCTGCTGCTGTAGGAGTACCGGGCGCGTTCGTGGGATTTATTGCGGCTTCCGGGCGCATAGACGACATCGACGTGTGGGTGACTAATATCGCCAATTTCGTCTTTTATTTCACGATTGCGTGGCTGCTGCTCAAAGGGTACCGTCACATCAAGACGCGCGAAACGTGACACCGTCGTTAAAAATCGCGATCACGCTCCTCGACGCTGCCAGCCGATTCTCAATGAGTGATAACGCCTGATTACGTCAGTCAGCCTTAGTTGGCGTAAACTGCCCACATGAGACACGCAACCTTGCGAGTCCTTCCGCTGCTATTGTGCGCGGCACAGGCCGTGTTCGGCTGCTCCTTGAACCCTATGGAATTGCGGCAAGTCTCTTCTGACCTGACGGTTGTCGTCACACACCGTGGAAAACCTATAGCGGGTATCGAGGTACAAGTCGTTCCAGAGAAATCAACCGAACCTGTGTTTAGCGGGGCCACCGACGCACACGGCACCGTTTTGATGAAGGGTCTGATGGTAGGTCGCTACCATCTCACAGCCTCACATGAGGATTTTGAGGCAGGAAAGGAGTGGATTGAGGTCGTCTCGGTTCCCAACTCCAAAACCAAGAGGCGCTTCGATTTTCAGTGGGCAGACTGGTCACACCAAACCCGTGAGGTAGCCGGTACTCTCACGGGCCTTATCCCGGGAAACACGGGCAAACCACTGATGGACCTCGTGCACCCACAGGAAACGGTGTTTCCCGGAGTTGACATAACGTTGAAGAACGCTTTCTCTAGCGATGAATACAGGACCGTTTCGGACAGTACTGGCGCATTCCTCATGGCCGAAGTGCCAGACGGCGTCTACATACTGACCATCGCTGGTGGAATGAAGTCCCTTACAGGAATAGGCGATGTAACGAGACAGGTCCTCGACGTGACCCACACTGCCACGACTCCCGCGCTACCACTAAGGCTGAAAGACACCGGCTGCTACCGAACGGAATTTCAGTTGAGCGACTGCAGGATGGAAGGAACCATCTACCAAGACGGCGTACCGATTCAGTTTTGCACGAAAGGCTAGAGCAACCGTCGGACGGTAGTTGACGTAACATCCTGATTACACTCATCGTGATCAATGAGTGCTAACGCCTGTTAACGACGGCCATGCGGGAATTACAATCGCTTAGAGATGTCGTCAAGAAGCAAATCTGAAGATCGACCTCGAACGCTACGCCCTGTCATCGTGAGCGCTCTTCTGGTTTTAGCCGTTTTGGCAGCCGAAATTATTGGGGGCTGGCGCTTCGGGAAAGACACATACCACTTGCGCTATGCCATCGATCTCCATGGATTTTACTGGCGTGTTATTTTGGCTGTTGTATGCGCAGCGGTCATCTCGCCGCTACTTGTCTTCAATGCGTTCCGCGGAGTGCGATCGGATCGCCCGAGATACGACAAGAACGTATATCGTGGAGTGCTTCTGTTATTGACTATTTCTCTGCTGATCTCAATGGTTAGCTGCTTCTGGACCTGCGGCGGCCACCCGACTTGGACAAGCGGTTACAGGTGACCATCACCCCGCGAGGCTCGCACCAGCGACAATCTGTCAGTTGGTGAAACATCCTGATTTCACTCACTGACAGAGGGGATTGGTGGTTTCCACCGCGACACAACCGCTGTTATGGCGGTTCCGTCCATCGTAACAACAGTGCTGAAAGGCGTAGACATATGGTCTGTGACGTTGGGTGGCGGCGGTGGCGTAAAAGAAACCACGTATACCCATCGCTCAACCAGCGGAACTAGCTTGATTTCCTCAAGTCTCCATGCTGTCGCATTATCGAACAGGGCTCTCAAGTAATTCATGGCGGCACTCTGGGCCATCCGAGGGGACAGCGGAGGATTCGGTTCATCTTCAAGCCACGCCGGAGTGTTCAACAGTTGCTTGTGGGTGAGACGGAAATCGTAGCGATTGCCGGAGTAATAGCTGCTGAACTCAGCAGATTGTTGGGACAGCGCGATTCCGCAAAGGGCACCGATCATCAATGCTAAAGCTGCAATTCGCGTCACGGGTTTCTCTCCAAGACGATCATTCTAGCCCGCAATTGTTGCAAAATCGCGATTACACTAATCGTGGTTAATGAGCGCTATCGCCTTCTTGCGACAGTTACCGCCGTAAGCCGCCAGTCTGGCGCCGAAATGCTCTAATTTCAATAGGGCTTGCGAGTGCGCAACAAGGTCTCGCGGCCCAGACTACCCATGCGCGATGCTGTGTAGTAGAGGCGTACATTTCGAACGCAGATAAATCTCCAAGGTGGCGACGATTGCGGATGTTCAAAATAATTGGGTGCATCGATAACTTGCTCCTCCTGTTTGTTGTGCTGACTATCGCAGGAGCGGAAGTAGGGTGCGGGTGGTTCCCCGAGTCAACCTTTGAACTAGCGAGCGAGTCGAGGCTACCGAAATGGATTGCCATCCCACCCGGCCTTACGCGAGCCGACGCTTCAATTACGATGAGCTACTACTCTCTGCCATGGGGCGGGAGTGCGACTTTCATATTGCAAGACACGAAGAGGCAAATACAGACAAAGGTACGCGGCAAGACGAGAGGCTTTGGGCCGAACCAACTGAAACATCCTCCGCCTGGATTTCCTCCTGGCTATCCAGCCTACGAAGTAATCACTGTAAACGGCATAACTGACATTATCGAACATAGAAAAATGGAGCCGGTATTTTATGTAACGGATGACCCAGCTGTTTGGAGAGAACTGGGAGTAACGCAAAAGTAAAAGCACAGTTCCTTCACAAAGCCGAGCGCCTGCTCCGGGTCCCGATGCTCCGTTTTTCAATCTTGGCGAAATCCCGAGGCTTTTTGTAGCTGCCGCAAAATCCCGATTGCGCTCAAAACCGCAAACCAGAGCGATCGCTTGATTAAGCGAACCGTGCCTCAGGGTTTACGGACCGAGTAGTAATAATTATTTTCTTCGTCTGACATCTCCCCGATGAGAATGAGACCCTCAGCTTGCAAGGCCTGGCGGTAGCCTTCCGCACCTAAGGAGACAGATTTCCGGTTGGTTAGAATGTCCTGCCAAGTGCACTTCTCTTCAGGCGATGTGAATAGAAACTGACCATTGGAATTTAATGCTTGTTTCACCTTGCGGATGAGCAGACGTTGAAGATCGGGGTGGAGCAAAAACATCAAGCCCACTGCTACAACGGCATCAAACGTACGTCGGAAGAATGCTGAATCCTCAACAGCCGAACACTCCGCGGGAGCGCTGGGAAAGCGCTTGCGGAACGATTTGATCAAGCTTGTCGAGGCATCCACGCCATAGACTGTGAAACCGTCTTCTATCAGAGCTTGTGATATAGGCACACCGTGCCCACATCCCAGATCGAGAATTGAGGAACCCCTAACTAGCGTCCGGCTCCATTGGCGAACAGTTGAAACGCTGGTTAGAGAATCTCTCTCAGACATGAAAAGTTTGGCGACTTCTTCATAACCGTTGCTCTTGTCGCCCGGTTCCATGCCAGAATCCCAGCCAAACACACCCTTAGATGATGATAGCTCTTGGCCGGACGCGGTAACCCCGAACGGCGCTCAGTTGTTGTAACATCCCGATTCCCCAAATCACGGCTCAGTGAGTGAAATCGCCCCGCTTTCAACGGCTGCCCTCCGAATGCTATAGAATCTTCGGCCAGTGACTGCCAACAGGCTTCGGTGAGATCCGCGCACGACGAAGGGCACGCTAGATGCTGGACTTCTGGGACAAGATGAATGGCTTTGATCTGCCTCCGTGTAATTATCAGGAATTAGATCAGCTTGGCTTTACCATCATTCCTGGCCCGGTGCCAGTGGATGACCTCGCTCAGTTGGCAGCCGCTTATGACGCAGCTGTAAGTAGCGCCAGTTCCGATGATACCAAGGTAGGAAGTTCGACGACTCGGGTTAGAGATTTTGTTAATCGCGGCGCAGAGTTCGACAGCCTGTACGTGCATCCACTGGTTCTCAAGGCTTGTTGTCACATCATCCGCAGGCCGTTCAGGCTGAGCACGATGCACGCCCGGACATTGTGGCCAAGACTCCCGGCGCAGGACCTCCATGTCGATTACGAGCCCGACAGTCGCGGTTGGACGATGGTGGGTTTCATCTTCATGATCGACGAGTTCCGAAGCGACAACGGTGCGACTCGATTTCTGCCGGGCTCACATCTGTGGTCGAAAATTCCGCAGACCCTTCTTGGGGACCGGAAGGCAGACTATCCAGGGCAAGTTCTGGCTTGCGGTCCCGCGGGTTCCATGATGCTGTTCAATGGATCAGTTTGGCATGGCCACACCGTGAATCACTCTGACAAGCCTCGTCGCTCTATACAGGGTGCCTATATCCGCCGTGACGCAGAGTCGGAGGAAAATCTTCTTACGCGCATGCAGCCTGAAACGCTCTCTCGCATCAGTCCTCTCGCAAAGTATCTGTTGGCCGTCTAAAGTTTCCATCACACCTCGTCATTAACGATAAATCCCGATTGCACCAACATGGGTCTGTGATTGTAATCGCCAAGGCAAGACTTTCCTCGTCCCGCCTTGAATCAGGACTGCGCTTGAAGTATCTTTGTGCCACCGTAGCACGAAGTGGATCTGTGAGGCGTGCGAGCACCCAGAGAATTTAATGAAGTGCCCCCTGCTCGTCCTGACCACCCTTCTGATCGCCGTGGTGGCATTCGCTCAAACGGAAAGCGCCCGCATTTCCGGCAGGGTAACGGATCAGCGCGGCGCCGTGATCGTCGGCGCTGAATGCAAGATCACCGACATCGAGACCAATGTCTCGACCATAACGACCACCAACCAGTATGGCATCTATGTCATTCCCGACCTCCGTCCCGCCATCTATCGTCTGGCTGTTCAGAAGGAAGGGTTTCACACGGTCGTTCAGCCCGACTTGCAGCTATTCGTGCAGGATGCGGTCAACGAAAATTTCACGCTCGCCATCGGTCTCATGTCAGAAAGCGTAACCGTTCTCGGCGACGCGGTACAGACCGACTCAGCGTCTGTCAGTACCGTTGTGGACGATCACTTTGTGCAGAACATGCCGCTGAATGGGCGAAGCTTCCAGTCGCTGATTGCACTGGCGCCAGGGGTAGTATTTACGTCCTCATCCGAAGGACCGGGTCAATTCAGCGTGAACGGACAGCGCAGCGACGCGAACTATTTCATGGTGGATGGCGTGAGCGCGAATTTTAGCTCAACACCGCTTCCTGACCTCAGTCAGAGCCTGGGCGGTGCAATCCCTGGGTTTACCTCCGGAGGCGGCACAAATGGACTCGTTTCCGTTGATGCCATGCAGGAGTTTCGCATCCAGACTTCGTCGTATGCTCCAGAATTCGGACGCACTCCCGGAGCCCAGATCTCCATCGTCACGAAATCCGGCACCAATCAGTTTCATGGCACCGTCTTCGACTATTTGCGCAACGACCTTTTCGATGCCCGAAATTATTTTGACGTGCCGCCGTTGATCAAGCCGCCGCTGCGCCAGAATGACTTTGGCGGAGTGTTTGGCGGTCCGATCATCAAGAACAAGACCTTTTTCTTCTTTTCCTACGAGGGCCTGCGCTTGCTGCTCCCACAGACCGCCTCGCAGAAAGCATTTTATACGGCATCCGCCCGCGCAGCGGTGGCGCCAGTCTACCGGCCAATTATCGATGCTCTGCCTCTTCCCACTGGCCCACCGATCGACCCAAGCTGCGACAACATCACCAATCCCTGCATGGCTAATCTCTCGGCCGTCTGGTCTAATCCTTCCACACTCAACGCCACCAGCATCCGCATCGACCACAACTTGAACAGCAGGATCACGCTGTTCGCACGCTACAACCATGCCCCATCGTCTGACGGTTTTCGAACCTGGCAGCAAGTGCAGTATGACAATGTCAATACGGACACGCTGACCGGCGGCGCAACCATCACCATCACTCCGACGAAGTTGAACGATTTCCGCGCCAACTGGAGCCGAACGACAGGCACAACCATTAACGTCCTTACCAACTTCGATGGGGGCGTGCCGCCGCCTATGTCCGTTCTCTTCCCGCCCGGATCTCCCTATAGCTACAGCCATAGTCAGGCCGCCGCTGCTGGCGTGACCGATGGAACGCTGTACAACAACGTCCAGCGACAACTCAATTTCGTAGACACGTTCTCATGGGTCATCGGTGCGCACCAGTTGAAGTTCGGCATTGATTATCGCCGACTCAGCCCGATATCTCGGGAAAGCACCAATTATGTTGCCCTTACATCCGGGTTCCAGGATCTGGTGCAGGGAGACGTGAGCGGAACGTTGCTGCTCGATAAATTCCCTCTTTCCGTCAACGTCAGTAATTACTCGTTGTTCGCTCAGGACACCTGGAAGGCCACGGCTCACCTGACGTTAACGTACGGATTGAGATGGGAGATCAATCCTGCGCCGGTTTCGGCATCGTCCGGCTTGCCGCTGTATGCAGTGCACGGAGTCTTCGATTCGGATCCGCTCGCGCTGGTACGGGAAGCACCCTGGAGAACAAGGTTTAGCAATTTCGCTCCCCGCGTTGGCGCTGCCTGCCAGGTTACGCCCAAGACCGTGGTGCGGGGTGGGTTTGGTCTCTTCTACGATCTGGGTTACGGCAACACTGGTGACGCCTCCGCCAGTTATCCATACATACGCGACGAGTTCAATATCCTCCCATCTCCCGTGCCTTTCGATCTCAGCAATCCGCTATTCCAGCCTATTCCGTTTTCAACGACTGTCACGCCCAACCATGGGGGCCTCTTCGCTGTCGATCCGAACTTGCAGCTTCCGCTCACGATCCAGTGGAATGCTGCCGTTGAGCGGGAGCTTGGAGCAAATCAACGGTTGACCGCAACCTACGTCGGGGCGGATGCCAGACGCCTTCTTCGTGAAGACAACATTGCTCCACAGGGATTCGCGACTGGCCCTTCGTACCCCGCAGTATCGAATGGCGGCTACGCTCACTATCAGGCTTTACAGTTGCAGTTCCAGCGCCGCATGTCCCATGGTCTGCAGGCGCTGGTGTCCTACAATTTCTCGAAAGCCAGTGATACCGGGTCCAACGACGGAACAGGCTTCGTGGTTCCGAGCGTCAGCCAAATCGTCGTGCCACCCCTGACCCCTTCCGATTTCGACCTGAGGCATTCCCTGGCCGGAGCTGTGTCCTATGAAATACCGGCGCCTGTCTGGGGTCGCGCCGGCAACGCAATCCTGAAAGGCTGGGCTGTGGACGGATTGGTCACGATAAGTTCGGCGCCGCCGCTCACCGTGGTCGTGGGAAATCAGAATTCCATCGTTGGCTATCACGAAGTGCTGGCTAACGTCGTGCCCGGTCAACCGTTCTGGATTCCCGATCCGACCCAACCGGCCGGCAGAGCACTGAATCCCGCTGCCTTTTCGACGCCAGCTGTTGGAGCGCAGGGAAACTATCCCCGCAACAGCCTGCGCAGTCCATACTCGATCGACCAGACCGACATCGCCCTGCGCCGGCGCTTCCATCTGACCGAACGCGTCGAACTCGACGTGCGAGCGGAATACTTCAATGTCTTCAACCATCCCATGTTCGGCGCTCCTGGTGGCAACCAACCCAACACAGGATTCGGCATTTCGGACTTTGGCAAAGTAGATACCACAACGAACCAAGCCCTTGGCGGAGGCGGAGCGGCCGGCGGACAGAGCTTCCTATACGCGCCAGGTGGTCCGCGCTCGGCTCAGTTCACGCTCAAAGTGATCTTCTGAAGACACGGTCTCAGAAAAAGGACTGCCCCACGAAATCCCACGCCCAACTTTCGTCAGTTGTCGTTAAATCCCTGATCACACTCATCATGGTCAATGAGTGTTACGGCCTGATAGCGTAAACCAACGTGACTCAAGTCCACTATGGCACATGTTGTTGTGTGGCAAAACAGTGAACCTTGACGCGACGCGTATTTGAGCACTGAGAGGGTGTACCGTCGTAGGAAATCTCAAGTTCGGAATCGCTCTTCCATCGAATGTTCTGGGCTCTGACTGACCTGAACTCACCGAAAAACACTACATCCGAACTAAATCCATGGGCTGTAAACACCTTTACGGTGTCGTCTGCGCCGCCGAGGCCAGATGCGTTGTATTCAACGATTCTGGCTGCCATCTTTCTGCTCGGAGAATAAATCGGTTCGAAGTACGTATTGCCGGGCAAGGTCGAAACAAGCGTGGCCACAACGAGTAGTGTGAAGAGCGACACCCCTGAGAGCAACTGGATTGGAAAGCGAATGAACCAACGCTTCTTATGCACAGACCAGATGCCCAAGCTCGCAGTCGCGACAATCAACAACAGCAGGCAAAAGCGCTCTACGACCCACCACTCAATAAAAATCACCTTACCAAACTCCTCGACGAAGGCGGCGCAAGCAGCTCACATCGTATCTCAGAAGTCCCCGTGAGGGTCTACAGTTGAAAAATCCTGATTACGCTAATTGAACTTGGGCGGCCCAGGGTGGGCTTTTCTGAAATGAGTTCTACAGCTTCAATGGGCTCGGATGTCTGGGCTCGTAAATTCCGATTTTGCCGCCACCGGGAAGGGCTAGGGTAGCAAGCTTACCCCAGCGTTGTTCACTTACGCCCGAGACCGCGACGTGCTTCGACTTGAGATCTTTCAGTGTCGCCGCAAGATCGTCGCACATGAGGAAAAATTCGTGCTGGTCGTTGTTCTCGGAATCATGGAACGCCACCTCCAGCGGCGGCATGGCGAAAATCAACCAACCGTGGCCAGCATCAACGTAGGGAAACTGGAGCACATCGCGGAAAAAAGCCCGGTCGGTTTCGGCGTCCTTAGAGTAGACAACGACATGTGCCCCATTGATCAAGCGTAAACTCCTGTCCTGACGTTGCGGGCTATATTCTCACCACGTCGCTATATTCGCAATCGCCACCGTCGCTGGGATCAGTTGGCGTAACCTCCCGATAGCACTCATCATGCCCGGCCCCGGGTGTTGAATGCCACTGCTTTCGCTAACTAAGTGGCGAGCCTTGGCTTGGACGAATTTTGTTCATCGGGAATAATTGAGGGCAAGACGCATACGGCTGGCTACCGGATGGCCATCCTTAAAGGCGGGGATGAACTTCCAGCCAGCGCAATCATTCACAAGATCGAGGTCTTTGTCGCCAGATGTTGTCGCCGAGCGCACTTTGCCTGCGCTATCGACGACGATCTCGACCATCTCTTCCGATTCCCGCAAAGGCATCTGACTGACTGCGCTGCGGCGAAGCAAGACCGCTTGGGGCTTGACGTCGGCTCGACGGTTCCCGTCGCTGTCGCTCGCAGTCTCATAGATGTACTCTTTCTTCACGTGCAAGCGCAGTTTCGTTCCTACGCCATCGACTTGGCTTCGTATCCCGGCGGTTCGCGCATTCAACATGAGCGAGCGAACGCGGTCGACATCTGAAGGCGGCCACATCTCGGCAAGCGCCTCCCAGGCTTGCTGTTCACGACCGCTGTAGAGATAGGCCCAAACAATTTCCAGTATTTTGATCTTCGTTAGCCGCCGTTGATGCATTTGTTCCAGGGACAACGATGAGGTCGTTGCGAGTGTCCCATCGCTGTTCTTAAAATCACCCAGCTGTTTGGAATCAAGCTCTCCGCGCAGTTGCGCGATCTGGTGATCGAAGTGCGACTGGAACTCCACACTCACATCCATTAGCTTGTGCTTCTCGAATCGAAGCACCATGGTTGGAGGGAAGTCCAGTTCAGCGACGGAAAGCCGATCCATCCCGTTCACCGCACTGGCATCGTCGGTCCAGATTTCAATTTGTCCATCGAGATCAGTGTCGGCGGCGCTGAAGGAACTGCCTCCGGTGATTGTGCGCAGCAGGCGAGGTGGCTTTTTCAGGGAATAGATTTTGTAAGTCACAAACCAATCTGCGGTGGAGTTCTTAACCTGCAGCGCAACGATGGGCGAGTCCAATCCGAGGTCGACGCCTAAAGCGTCTATATCGACCGCCGCTGCTTCCGGCACCACGGGCAGTGAGTCTTTGCCCCACTCCAGCGTTGCTGCACACGCCCTCGTCGCAAATCCCTCCTTCCTGGATGCTCCAACGGTAACTTTAACGCCGCTGAAAAAGCTGGTGTGAAATTCACCAAATCCGTCACTGCACAAGCTCGGCCGAACTTGTGCGTGCGTCACGACCGGCGTTGCCAGAAGAAGCAAAAGCGCCGATGTTCGCGGGAAACTTCGCAGAGTCAGCATTAGATTTCCTCAGTGCGCCAACACGGTGATTATCCCCCCATGTTCTGAAATTGGCGAAAAATCCTGACTTCACTCATCGTCACGTCAATGAGTGCTAACGCCTGACTTCGACCGTTAACGCCGGAAGAACCGGGTTGAGCCGCTATCCCGGTTAGTCGGCAAAGTCTAAGCCGCAAGAAAAGCCGGTATCACCACAGTCACGGCAGTTCCGCCGCTGCCCGATGAGAGCTCTAGCCTTCCACCTAATTCAGAAACCCGCTCGCGCATTCCGGCCAAGCCGACCCCAGCCTCGATCTTGCTCTGCCGGATACTTGAAAGCCTACTCTCTGGAATGCCGCGGCCATTGTCACGCACGCTTACCCGAGCAAAATCAGATTCCACTTCCAATATGACTTCAACCTTCGAGCAGTTGGAATGTCGGTGCGCATTGGTAACACTTTCTTGTACCGAACGAAATAACGTAAGTTCAACATCTCTTCGCAGCCTCGGAAATTCAGAAGAGATGGTCAAATCGGCTTTAATACCGCTGCGTTTAACGAAACCTTCCACATAACATTTGAGAGCGGAGGCGAGGCCCGCGTCGTCAAGCATGGGGGGATGCATCAGGTGCGAAAGAGTTCGCGTCTCCGTGAGGCAGGTTTCTACCAATTCCAAACAGTCCGCCAAACACTCGCCCTTGGTCCTGCGTCCCGGCGCATCCGGTATGCTCGATATCCAGTCAAGATTCATTTTCAAAGCTGCCAGATATTGACCCAGGGAATCGTGAAGCTCACGCGCCAACCTGCGCTGTTCCTCATCTTGCACAGCTAGAATCCGGGCAGCCAAATGCTTTGCCCGTCCCTCGGCTTCCTTTCGCGCAGAGATATCCGTATTGATTTCCAAATACGCAATCGGATGCCCCCGTCGCGCAATGTGGTCCAGCGGCTCGCAACCGTGATCACTGCACCATCCCGCTTCCTGTGTTTGAGCTCTCCTTCCCAGCGATCGCTGCTCAGGATCTCCGAAAGCGGCACCGGAAACTCGGTATGGAGCAAATCGTGCGTTAACTTTCCGAGGGCTTCATCTCTGCTCCAGCCGTAAAGCCGCTCTGCTCCCTCGTTCCAGTAAGAGATTAGGCTATCGGCGTCGCGCACGAAGACTGCATCATTGGCCAAATCGAGCAATCGCGCCTGTTCGAGAGCATGAGCGGTCTGTCGTTCCAACTCGGCAGTTCGCTCCCGCACTCGCTCCTCCAGTTCCTCGGCCTTGATTCGCAAGGATTCCTGCACATGAAGGTGCCGCTCATCAAGATCCTTTGCCCATGAGACATCAATAGATAATCCTGTCAGCCGCGGGGGAATGCGGTCAGCGACACGTCCCACACATCGAAGCCAGTGGATGCTCCCATTGGGCCATAACGCCCGATGGACCATATCGTAATTTCCGCCTTCTTCGGCCGCACGCACCAGCGCCATTTTTGTCGATTCCCGATCATCAGGGTGCAAATGCGCAATGAACTGCTCGTACGCAATGGTCGGCGCAAAATCGGGAACGCCAAACAGTTCCTTGCATCGCGAGTCCCACTCAATTTTGTTTGTGGTTACGTCCCAGCTCCAGGTGCCAACACCTGCGGCTTCGAGAGCTAGTAAACGCTGATCACGGAGCGCTGAAGAAGTATTTGTTGATTTCTTAACTCGCAGGGGAACGATGTTGGATTGTTGTGACGGGCGCTCTGAGAGCTTTTTCTGCATACGACCCCCAAGTTCTCAACCGGCCATTGCTTGGGTTACATATAGGGGTAGCTTATAGCATAAACGAAGACCCTCGTCTCACCTTTTTCGCACGGCCCCCCGTTCGATCAGTGATAGAAGCTCTTGGTTCTCAGCTGGCGATAAATCCCGATACCACTCACCGACCTTAAGACGGGCCATCCACCTTATGGTCCTTTCCTGATCTTGTCATCTAACCAACGCATCTGCGCTGACTGTCGGCGCTTTTCGGACGACGAAATGCGGAATCAAACTAGTTAATACTCGCGAAAAATCCACTTCAGTCCCTAAATCGAGGCGCAACGACCACCGCCCGCCCAGCGAAAGGGAGAAGAATCAGGGCTAGGGTTCCACTTCCGTCCTCCCAAAATAAAAGGCGGCAGAAGCCGCCTCGAACAACCCCGATTTAGGCGCGGAACTAGGCCGACTTCTTGCCCCTCAGAACCTCTACCACGCGCTCGTAATCGTCCACGGATGCATATTCAATCACAATCTTTCCCTTCCCATTCCGATCCTTTATCCTCACCCGCATTCCCAGGGTTCGCTCCATGTCCGTTTGCGCCGCCCGTACATTCGGATCCATCCATCGCGCCCCGCGACTTTTCTTCTCCTGTTCTCCTGGCATCGTTTGTCCCGGCAGCATCGGCAAAAATCCATTCAGCCGCGCTACCCGGTCTTCGATCTGATCCCACTTCCAATGGTTCGTCACCGCTTCCTTCGCCACCTGCACTATCTGCTCTTCTTTCTCCAGCGCCAGAATTTCCCGGCAATCGCTGAAGCTCAGTCGCCCTGACAGCAGATATCCCATCACCTCTTCCGGTAGCCGCAACAACCGCATGTAATTCGATACCGTCTCTCGCGAAACTCCAATCCGGTCCGCGATCTGCGCCTGCGTCAGCTGAAATTCCTTGCTCAGCACTCGAAACGCCTCTGCCTGCTCCAGCGGATTCAAATCTTCGCGCTGCACGTTCTCGAGCACCGTCATTTCCGCCGCTTGTTGCGGAGAGAGCCGCCGCACGATCGCCGGAATCGTGCCTTGTCCCGCGATCTTCGATGCCCGCAACCGCCGCTCGCCCAGTACCAGGATGAAACGTCCTGCCCCCTGTCCCGGACGCACCACCACCGGCTGCACCACTCCGTTTTCCTTTATCGAATCCGCCAGCTCCTGCAGCATCTCTTCATCGAACACGTACCTTGTCTGGTACGGATTCTTATCAATCAGATCCACCGCCAGTTGCGTCACCACGTGATGCTGCGCCGCCGTTCGCGTCTCCGCCTGCGCCTGAATCGAAATCACCTCAGTGGCCTGCTCGCCAACCGTGGTGGGGCCATTGATTCCCGCTTAGGCACCGAGCGCGCAATCGCCTCATCTCCTTGAGCCATATCACTCGTCATCGCGAACCGCATTGGCATTGTCATCCCGGACTGTACTGCCGCTGTCATCCCGAACTGTATTGGCGCTGTCATCCCGAGCGAAGCGAGGGACCCTGGTTTCCCCACCCGGCACCCGCACCTCGGTGCTCGTCACCGCCCGCGGCCCAGGCAACAACGACGCCAATCCCCGCCCCAGCGCCTTCCGCTTCTCCACCTTCTCTTCTTTCTTCTCCGCCGCCATCGTCATCTCTCGTTCCCCTGTGAACCTCTGTGATCTCTGTGTTTAAGCCCTTGAATTTGCTTTTCAAAACATATCGACATATATCGATCTATATATCGATGATCATGAATATACGTCTAGGCGCTCTTCGCCTCAGGATCCGCCACCGCCATGTGCCGCCCCAGCAGCTCCTTCGCCAGCCGTATGTAGCTCTCCGCCCCCTTCGATCGCGGATCGTACATCAACGCCGGCTGCCCATGACTGGGCGCCTCCGCCAGCCGTATGTTTCGCGGTACAGTCGCCGCACATAGCTTCTCGCCAAAATATTTTCTGAGCTCTGCGATCACCTGCTGCGCCAGGTTGGTGCGCTCATCCAGCATGGTAAGCACTACACCTTCAATGGCCAGTTCCGGATTCAACTCCACGCGAATCCTCTCCACTGTATCGAGCAGCTCGCTGATGCCTTCCAGGGCAAAATATTCTGCCTGCATAGGAATCAAAACGGAGTCAGCTGCTACAAGAGCGTTGAGCGTCAGCAAGTCCAGCGCGGGGGGACAGTCCAGCACGATGTACTGGAAGCGATCGCGCAGTGGCGCGATGGCATCCTTCAAACGAAACTCGCGGCGATCTGCTTCTACGAGCTCAATATTCGCGCCGATTAAATTCTTGTGCGAAGGAATAATCCACAGCTGCTCAAGCGCTGTGGCGGCGAGGGCCTCCTCGCCCGAGGCGTCGCCCATGAGGAGGTGATAGGTGGAGACACGCTCCGGATCTTTCACCAAGCCAAGTCCGCTGGAAGCATTCGATTGCGGATCGCAATCAATGAGGAGTGTGTTCACTTCAGCGGCCGCGAAAGAGGCGGCCAGGTTGATGGCAGTCGTAGTCTTACCCACGCCGCCCTTCTGATTGGCAACAGCTATGACGCGTCCCATAAATTGTCGAGGAGCCAGAGCCATTGGCAGCATAGAGCGATTTGTATTTCGAAAGCAAGGTCATATGTTGTGCATTACAAAAATGTTTGTGCAAAACGCGTCCTAATGTTCCGATGGGAACATTTTTCTAAGCTTCCGATCGGGAAGCCAGTAAGGTTTTAGGTTGTTGACGAATGAATGTTCCGATGGGAACATTGGGAGGGAACTGCATCATTTAGGCGTGCGGAATGTTCCTATCGGAACACAATTCCTAATGTTCCGATGGGAACATTTAACGTTGCGCTCAGTGGATTACGTATAACAATCGTCTCATTATGCGACGATCCCACTTTTATGTTTTGATATGCCATCTTGTCGCAATATGTCGGCCAGTATTAGGCCCTTGTCCCACTTGTTTACTGTTTTGATCCTGCGTGGGCGATGACTAGCTGTCGGCTGTCGGATTCAGGGATGGGAATAGGGGCCTGCCAAGAGAGGTGGGGGAGGATTGAATTGGCGGAACTTACTTGCGATGAGGCGATCAGGAGTGCCAGGCGGCCATGCGGGGCGAGGAGACGGGCGGCAACTGGCAAAATTTCGGTGAAGCGTTCAACGGCTCGGAAGGTAACGATGTCGAATGTGTCCGTGATCTCGTCGGCGCGGACGTTTTGTATATCGACGTCGGTCAATGTAAGAGAACGTATGACTTCGCGAAGGAAGGTTGCTTTTTTGTGGTTGGATTCGATGAGGGTCACAGAAACTTCGGGAGCCCAGAGTTTGATCGGGATGCCAGGGAAGCCAGCGCCGGAGCCGACGTCGGCCACGCGGGCACGATCGGTGGCAACGCGGCGGACCTCAAGGGCCAAAGCCCCGTCCACTTTTGCATTTGTGTTGGCACGACTGAAGTCGTGCCCTTCCCGATTCGACGATAAAGCAGGGTGGAGGGCCGGCGAGCCAATTTCGACTGTGAGCGCTTCGGAGCTTTTTCCCAGCGGACAGCCGAGGGCGGCTGTCCCCAGATGAGTAGTAACGGGAAAAAGGTGGCGCGCTGCGAAGAGGGATTCGCCGAAGTGACGGGTCACGATTTCTTCCGGGTTGCGAATCGCGGTGAGATTGATGCGAGAGTTCCAGCGCAGAAGTAGATCGATGTACGTCGATATACGATTCAGCTGAGTATCAGTCAGGAGAACAGCAGGTTCCTCAGCGGGTCTTTGGTCCTGTTCGGAATGACAAGAGTTTATTAAGAATGGCCGGAGCAGTTCGGCGATGCGGGCGGGATGCATGTGGGATTTGATTGTACTGTTACGCGCACGCAATTTGCGGCGCGCTTCGCTCAGGGCAAGAACGCGTCTCATGTGCCCGAAGTTTTCCAAGCTGAATTCGATCCAGCGTTTGCGAAATTGATTCGAGGCAAATGGTTTGCTAAGGTCGTGATTATGTCCGAGCAGGCTATGTCCGAGGGCGTCACGTCCGAGCCTTCCAGCGAGCAGATACGCGAATTGCTCGACTCCCTTTATCGCGCGGATTCGGGACGAATTCTGGCAACGCTGATCCGCTTGCTGGGTGATTTTGATCTTGCCGAGGAGGCGATGCACGAGGCTTTTGCGACGGCGCTGAGCTTGTGGCCAAAGAGTGGGGTACCCGAAAACCCGCGGCCATGGCTGATTTCGACGGCCCGATTCAAAGCCATTGACGCTCTGCGCCGACGGGCAAGGTTTGATGCGTCGCAGGACGAGCTGGTCCGACATCTCGAAGCGCAGTCGAGTTCGGCCGAACAATCCAACGAGGACGACTTCCTTGAAGATGACCGGCTGCGCCTGATTTTTACATGCTGTCATCCATCATTGGCGTCGGAAGCGCGGGTTGCGCTCACCTTGCGTGAGGTGTGCGGCCTGACAACTGAGGAAATCGCAAAGGCTTTCCTGACCACTCCGCGTACGCTGGCGCAGCGCATTGTGCGCGCCAAGGCAAAGATTCGAGAGGAACAAATTCCCTACGAGGTGCCGACGCCCGGGGAATTGGCGGAGCGCTTGGGCGCGGTGCTCCAAGTCATCTATCTCGTTTTTAACGAGGGTTACTCGGCTGCGGCGGGAGCGGAGGTCACGCGGGCCGAGCTCACGGGCGAGGCGATTCGACTGGGCCGCTTGCTGATGGAACTCCAGCCAGAGCCGGAGGTTATGGGGCTGCTTGCGCTGATGTTGCTGCAGGAATCCCGTCGCGCCGCGAGAACCTCGCCGAGTGGAGAGCTGATTTTGCTGGAGCATCAAGACCGCGAGCGATGGAACAAGGAGCAGATCGCGGAAGGAGTGGCATTGCTCGAGAAAGCCCTGGAGTTCCAGCAGAAGTCCCGCCGCTTCGGCGCTTACACGCTGCAGGCGGCGATTGCGGCGGTTCATGCAGAGGCGGGATCCGTCGCAGCGACCGACTGGCGGCAGATTGTTGCGCTTTACGACCACCTGGTACGAATTCAACCGTCGCCGGTTGTGCAACTCAATCGTGCCGTGGCCATTGCGATGCACGAGGGTCCAGAGGTCGGACTGGCGCATATTGAGGCGGCGCTGGAACATGGCGAGTTGGCAAATTATTACCTGGCGCATTCCGCCCGTGCCGATATGTACCGCAGGCTCGGTCGGACAGCCGAGGCTCGTGCGTCATATGAGAAGGCTCTAGGGCTGACCCAACAGGAACCGGAGCGGCAATTTTTGCAGGAGCGGATTCGGCAGTTGGGATAAAAGGACTCGTCGAGTGGTTGTTTCGTTCATGCGCTGCGCTGACCCCGAAGGCGAATCTCGGCCTATCCCGTAATACGCCGTGGTATCCAAGCTTCGAAAATCGCGAAGGGTGGGCAGCCCCGTTCACATAAAAAAATCTCCCGATCCCATCGGCATTGAAGCCCACCCATGAAACCGCCACGGGTGGGGCAGCCTCTGTCGTGGTGATGCCCCTAATCAGATTCAAAGGCGGGCCAGACCCTTCAACATCCGAAAAATCTCCCAATCCCATCGGCATTGAAGCCCACCCGTGAAACCGCCACGGGTGGGGCAGCCTCTGTCGTGGTGATGCTCCCAATCAGATTCAAAGGCGGACCAGCCCCGTCACATCAAAGAATCTCCCGATCCCATCGGCATCGAAGCCCACCCGTGAAACCGCCACGGGTGGGGCAGCCTCTGTCGTGGTGATGCCCCTAATCAGATTCAAAGGCGGGCCAGACCCTTCAACATCCGAAAAATCTCCTGATTCCATCGGCATCGAAGCCCACCCGTGAAACCGCCACGGGTGGGGCAGCCAGGATCATCGGCGAAACTCTCCCTGCGATGTTCCTGATGGTATGTTCATCGGTCACAGCGAAATAGTCGCGTTCCTGTTATATGGTTTCGATGCCGACAAACCTGCACCGCTACTACGGCGCCGGATACTCCCACTTTATTACCACAAGTTGTTATCAACGCCGTCCCCTTCTCGGCACACCCCACTCCCGCGATCTGTTTCTCGACGTCATGGAGCAGATCCGCCAGCGCTACCAATTTGTAGTTGTCGGTTACGTGGTCATGCCCGAGCATGTCCATCTGCTCTTTACTGAGCCGGAGCGCGGAAATCCTTCGCTGGTAATGGCCGCCTTAAAACAATCTTTCACCCATCGGCTGCTGCGAGAGCTTCGCACCAAGATCGGTTCCCAGATTGACTCGCTGTGGCGTAGGCCAGTTGCGGTGGGACACATTTGGCAACGTCGATTCTACGATTTCGTTGTGTTCAGCGAGAAAAAACGCGTGGAAAAGCTGCGCTATATGCACCGCAATCCCGTCCAGCGAGGTTTAGTTCCGAAGCCCGAGGATTGGCTTTGGAGCAGCTTCCGCAAATACGCCTATGGCGAACCCGGCCCAGTTCTGATGAATGAGACTCCAAAAAGCGCAGCTTCACATCCGAAAAATCTCCTGATCCCATCGGCATTGAAGCCCGCCCGTGAAACCGCCACGGGTGGGGCAGCCTTGGGGGTGATGCTGCAATCAGATTTATAGGGGTGGGACGCCAGAGTTATTTCTGGGGATAGAAGAAAAAAACCTGGATGGTTTGTCGAATTCCGATCGGCTATTCGACTATATCGTGAAGGCAGGACAACCGGCCCGCCCGACGAAAGAATGAAGGCAGGGCTTAGGAATAAAGATCGTTTACGGAAAACAAGGAGAGGTCATGCCACAGTATCTAGTTGCTATCTATCACCCCGACAATTACGACCCGTCCCTCGAATCCAAAGCGATGATCGAGAATATTCACGCGCTTAACCGCGAAATGATCGCTGCCGGCGTGAGGAAGCTCGCCTGTGGTCTTTCGCCGGCTGGCAACGCGAAGTCGCTGCGGGCTCAGCCGAACGGCAAGGTGCTTGTCACTGACGGGCCATACACGGAGACCAAGGAGCACATGGGCGGATTCTGGATACTGGAAGCCGCTGACATGAAGGAGGCGCTGGCGTGGGCGCGCAAGGGTGCCGTCGCCTGCGGTGCGCCGGGCGAGGTGCGCGAGCTTCTTTTTAACCCTGCCCCGCAAAAAGCAGGGGAATAGTCAACTGCCGCGACTTCGGAAGATTAACCGTCTTGATCATGGGATGAACGAGCCAGTGCGAAGCTAAGGCGCTGGCATCACGTGGAAGGAATAGGAGAAGAAGAAGAATGAAATACATCTGTTTGGGCTACTACGACAAAGGCAAAGTCGACGGCATGACTGAGGCCGAGCGAAACATCATGTTCGATTCATGCTTTGAATATGACAACCATCTTCGCGACAACGGGCACTGGGCCGGGGGAGAAGCGCTTCAGGGGCCGGAGAACGCCCTGACCCTGTATTGGAAGAACGGCAAGGTGGCAACCACCGACGGCCCGTATGCCGAAACCAAAGAGCAACTCGGCGGCATTCTCGTCCTTGAGGCGAGGGACATGAATCATGCTGTACAGCTAATCGGCCAGCATCCGTCCGTGACGTACGGCAACATTTGGGAGATTCGGCCAGCCGGGGACATGAACGAAATCGTGAAGGCGAGCGAACAGCGACGAAGACAGAACACGTCACGCTGAAACATTGAGCGTTGAACATTAAACGCTGAACCTTAAATGTTCGCGCCGGTAAATACGAGAGGACAATCCAATGAGAAATGTAATCTACGCAATCAACCTTACCCTGGATGGCTGCTGCGAGCACACCAAGTTCAATCCCGACGAAGACTTACTTGAACATTACACGCGGCTCTTGCGAGATGATTCGGGCCTGCTCGTCTATGGGCGTAAGACCTACCAATTGATGGTTCCTTACTGGCCTGATATCGCAAAAAGCCAGTCCGAAACAAAAGAAGATATTGAATTTGCTCAAGCATTTGATTCCCTCAAGAAGATTGTTTTCTCACGATCGTTGAGCAGCGTTGAAGATAAGAAAACAAGAATTGTTCACACGAACCTGCGCGACGAAATACTTAAGCTGAAGCAAGAATCGGGCAAAGATATTCTGGTCGGTGGTGTAGATGTTCCTTCACAACTGATGGAGCTTGGCCTGATTGACGAATATCGTTTTGTCATTGCGCCAGTCATTGCCGGGGAAGGGAGACGGTTGTTTGAAGGAGTCCACCTGGCGGAGAAGCGCCGATTAAAACTGGTTGAGTCAAAGACTTTTCAATCAGGAAGCATTGCGCTTCGTTACCGGAAACAGTGAGAGAAGTTTCAGGGGAGGGTTGCGATGGAGCCTTTGGGGCCAACAAACATTGCTCCTCCCTCGGATAAGGGCTGACTGCGTTGAACTGGATGGTGGATTTTTTAGGCGGACTGACGCGGGTGGGGTCTTTCGGAGGGCGGAAGTCGAAGATGAATGTGGGGGAGGCGACGAAGATGCGGACATTGGCTTCGCTGTCGCCCTTCGTTTTTCCTGGGCCTTCAGGTTGGATAGGGATTTGTGATCGTAGGCGACGGCGGAGTAATAGGATTGCGGGAAAAGCTTGGAAAGGGACCACGTTTTGCCGGCGTCGGAGGTGAAGGCGAGGTTAGGTCCGTCCTGATCGGGATGTTTGTAGTCACCACCGGCAATGACGCCGTGAAGCGGGTCGCGAAAGGCGATGGAGAAGATGCCGGCGGAATCGGGGCCGTGAGCGATGGGGGTGTCGAAGACTTGCCAGGAGCGGCCGCGATCGGGGGAGTGGAAGACGCGGGAGCGACGGCCGCCGGACGCGAACCAAATATTGGGATCGTGGCTGAAGCCCCATCATTTTTGGGGAGCTGACGCGGCGCTGAAGCGCCGCTCTTCCACGGTACGGCGAGGGGTGTGGATGAGGCTGAGGGCGTGATAGTGTCGGCGGAAAGCAGGTTCCTCGGCGCTGCGCTGCTCGGAATGACAGTATTAAGGGAGAGATTCGCTTCGGATGCGCTGCTCGGAATTACAGAATCAGGGGAGAAATTCGAGCTTCGGATGCGTTGCTCGGAATCGCAACCTTCCCGGGGAGGATGGCTAGGCAGGTGTTGCTGGCGGCGAAAGCGCCTTCGCCTTCGAGCGCCGGAGGGAGTGGGGAGGAAGGGATCGGAGTCCAGGTATTGCCGTCGTCGTGATCAGGAGTTGGAATTTCAGCTGGCCGGATTGCCGGCTCGGCAATGGGATCGCCGAGGACGATGCCGTGAGTTGGATCCCAGAAAGCGATGGAGTCGAAGAAGGCTTTGGGGTTCGTGGTAGTGAACTGGAGTTGCCAGTGCCGGCCGGCGTCGGTGGTATGGTAGATGCGGGATTGGTCGCCGGGACCGGCGGACATGAGGAAAGCTTCATCGGCGGAGAAGGCTACGACCCCACGGAAATCGAGGCCGGCGGCGTCGGGAACTTGGGCGGGGATCCAGTTGCGTCCCCATCGATCGTGCGAAGGTAGGTGCCATGCGTGCCAGAGGCCCATGCGATTTTCTGCGAGACGGCGCTTACGCCTCGGAGTGAATCGGTGGTGTTGGAGGACTGCGTTTGGCGGGCGGACTGGGCCAGGGCGGCGGTGGTGGCGAGAAGAATCAGCAGGGATCGCATGCGGGAATTGTCTCAGAAAAAATGTTTCGAGGCAGCGACATTAATTGGTAGCCGCGATTCGGGTAGAGGAGAGAATTAGCCAAGGTCCGGGCCGGCGGGATTACAACCATTTCCGGGTTGCACTTCCTAGTAGACACAACCGAAAAATCTTCTTTGAGACACCGAGCCGTCCCCGCGGCTCACTGGGTAGCGGCCATTGCTGAATCGCAGAACCAGGAGTTTTCAATGCGGGTAAGGGGCCTAGGGCGGGCAGTTTTCGTGGCGAGTTTGTGCGGCGTGATGAGCGGGCGCAATGTTGAAGCCGCGTCCACCTGCGGGAACGCAGCCGAGCAGCGATGATCGCGCGTCCCAGAGGGCGAGGCAGAAAGCCCTGGCGCCGTTGTGGTGCCGATGAGAGTTGAGGCAGGAACTCCGATCAAGGTGGCGCTGGATTCCGAGGTGCGGGTGCGGGAGGTGGGACAAGCGATTCATGGGAAGACGACGGAGCCGGTGTATGCGTTCGACAAACTGTTGATTCCGGTGGGGACGGTGGTGAACGGGAAAGTATCGGCAATCGATGCCGTGCCAAAGATGGTCCGGACGATGCAGGCGACGAACGGAAATTTTTCTCCGGCGCGAACGGTACATGTGCAGTTTGATGAGTTGGTGATGGGGGATGGGCGGCGGATCCCGCTGCAGACAGTGGCCTCTCCGGCGCCGGATGGAGTATTGAGGTTTGTGTCGGCGAATGAGAAGGCTGAGCAGAAAAATAGAGTGCAGGACGCGGCGTCGAAAAAAGTGAGTGCGACGCGGCAGGCGATCCAGCAGCAGTGGAGGGATTTGCAGAAGCAGATCCACGAGCCGGGCAAAATGCATAAATTGAAGCGCATCGCGTTGGCGCAATTGCCGGTGCATCCGCAATACATCGACTGCGGGAACGAGCTTAATGCGGACTGCAGCAGCCGCTGGATTTTGGAACCGAGTCGGTGAAGCCGGAGAAGATGATGAGCATCGGCGCACCGCCGCCGAATGGGAGCGTGGTACATGCAAGGTTGGTGACGGCACTGAGTTCGGCATCGGCGAAGAAAGGCGATCCAGTGGAGGCGGTAATCACGGAGCCGCTGGTGGTGTCAGACCATTTGATATTGCCGCAGGGAAGCACGATAAAAGGCTCGGTGATGCAGGTGGCGCGGGCGCGGCGGCTGGGACGCAACGGACAGCTGCGAATTCTGTTTCATCAGGTTGCGCCGCCAAACGGGATCGAACAAAAGGTGGAGACGAGCCTCGAAGGCGTAGCCGTGGCTAAAGGCGAGCACTTAAAGCTGGATGCGGAGGGTGGAGCGCAGGTGACAACTCCGGAGACGAGATATTTGACGACGGGAATTCAGGTGATGCTGGCGGCGTCGCAGGCGGCTCCCGGATCGCGATGCGGGACAAGGCGGACAGAGCTTGGGAGAAGACGGGAGGCGGGGCGGCCAGCGGGGCGTCGGGATTCAAGTTGGTCGGCATGGTCGTGGGAATTGCGGCGCAGTCCCGAGTGGTATCGGCGGGATTCGGATCATACGGCGCGGCGATGTCGATCTATTATCATTTTCTGGCGCGGGGCCGGGACGTCGTGTATCCGAAAGATATGGCGATGGTGATTGGGTTGGGAACGCGGGAGGAGAAGGCGAAGGGCGTGGCGGGGTACTGAGGTTGCAGAGCAAGAGAGCAAGTTGCACAGGTGCCTTCGACAATTTTAAAGGAAGGCGCTCCGCGAAAGAACGCGCTCCAGATGACAGCAGCTATTTTGCTCCGCTGTTCATAACTGAAGAATTCTTTCCGATCTCAATGCGCGTTGAACTCGGCGAAGGCGGCAGTTTTCCCGAAATAAATTTGTAGCGTGCATTTATTGCCCACGTGCATGAATGCGACTTCGAGTGCATCCCCCGATTGACTCACCTCGTCGGTCTCGACAGGATCGCGAACGATATCCTGCTTTTCATCGTAGGCAGGAACCGGAAGTGACATTCTTATTTACGGCGAGAGTCCACTTTTCTTTCGCAGGAATGGGATAGACGGTGTAGGCGCCGATCGGGATGGTCGAGCCGCCGAAAGTGAGCTGGGCTTCGGTGAATAAAGTCATGGGAGCGCCGCCAGGAGTCCAAGGCTTGCCGTTGGGGAGCTTGTCGTTTTTCGGACTGTGACCGGGTTATAACGGATGTAAATTTGGCGTCCATCGTCGAGGTTACAACTGGCGGTGGACGAAGGCGCGGACGGCTTCTGCGCGGAGCAGACGGCAGCGTAGCAATAATCGAAACAAAGACGACGAAGTGTGAGCGGAGCATGGAGAGACCCCCTGGGGCAAAAGTGTAGCGCTGAAATGGGAAGGGGAAGGGGATTCGGCGAGTGCTGATTTGAGTAGGTGCGGATATTCTGTGAGGGCTGTTCGACGATGGCTTGGCGCATCCCGGCGCCTGAGTCCGTTCGTCGCTGGTCTTCGGTGACGTTCTCAGGGAGCGGACGGTTGCTACCGTTGCTGTGGCCAGTGCTGAATAGCTCGCGCTGAGCCAGGACGGAAGCAATGGCGAAAAGCGGAAGCTGAGAATTCTTTATGGTGAAGGGGACGCGGAGGTGCAGGTGGCTCCGGCGGCGGCATTTGAGAAAGCCGGACATGCGGTACTGAAAGCCGTAAGGGCGCAAGGCTGTGGTTGAGGCTTTGGAAAAGGTACTTTCGACCTGGTGGTTCTGGGTCCGAGCCTGACGCGCAATGACCGGCATCATCTGCCTTACATGGTGAAAAAGGCGCAGGCGGAGACCCGGTGCTGGTGATGCACGCGGATGGGAGCCGGCATCCTTACGTGGATGCGTGCACGGATACGGGCGCGAGCGTCGAGAATGTGCTGGCACGGATCGAAGGCGATGCAGATTGCCGGGAGTGATGACAGCGGGAGCGGCGGCGGGCGAGAGGGTAGTCCGGCTTCGTATAGTTTTTCGGTTTTCGTTGACAGATGCGCGGCCTTTACGGGCCGCTTTTCTTTTTTTGGGAGAAATCTTTATGCACAGGGTGGTAAGAGTGAATCTTGGCTGAGATAAGAATCTGCGGAGTAACGAGGTGGGAAGAGAGGATCACGCGGAGACGATTCGATCGATGCCGTAACATGGGAGTTGAGCGATGCAAGTGGAGTTTATTTAGCAGAAGGACTGATGCAGCGAGGATGAACCGAGTTGATAATAGTGGAAAGAGGGCGGGTTCCTGTGGATATGTTGTGAATCGAAAAGGGGCGTTGCGAGGGGCTTTGATATGGGAAAGTGGGTGGACAGAATCAGAAATTAGCTGAGCCGCGAGATTTGCGGCGCCTCAGGCGAAAAGCGACGGAGCTTCGCTCCGTGGACAGCCGAGGGCGGCTGTCCCTACATTTTTCATCTTCGCGGCGGAGTTTATGCGGCTCGTCCCATGACGGGCTGCGTGCAGTGGGCACAGCGGCGCGCCTCAATGGGAATCTCGCTAAGACATTCAGGACACTTCTTGGTGGTAGGATCGGGGGCTTTCTCGCCCCTGTGCATGCGAGCAATTAAGGCATTCACCGGCAGGACTACGAAAAAGTAGACTGCGGCCGCGATCAGAAAGAAAGAGATGCAGGCATTGATGAAGTCTCCTAAGGCAAACTCCGTGCCACGAATCGTGAAGTTCAGGTTGGAGAAGTTGGGCTTGCCGACAATCAATGCGATGAGAGGGGTGAGAAAGGCTTTGGTAAGCCCGGCGACTACGCCGGCAAAAGCAGCGCCAATGACCACGCCGACGGCCATATCCACGACATTGCCGCGAAGAATGAAATTTTTGAAACCGTCCAGCATGAGAGAACTCCTCCTAACAGGGTTGGTGGAAAATGTAAGACAGGAAAGGCGGGAAGGTCAAGAGGGGGATTTTCGTATCCGACGAGTGGAACTAGCGAGCGTGAAATTTTAGGTTGAGGCGATGGGGGGCCGGAGAACTACCAACGGGGCTAAAGCCCCTTCTGGCGAGACCCCTTACACGGCGGTGAAAAGCCGCTCTTCCACGGTATTCCAAGCGGCGTAATAACTAAACTGGTGGCGCTCTCAGATTCGCATCGGCATGACAATGTAGCGGTACTTGTAGTCGTCGCCTTCTGCGGGACGGAACTGGCCAGCGGATTGGGAATCTTTTAATTCGAGGCGGACTTCATCGGTGCCGGCAGCTTTGAGGAAGTCGACCAAGTATTGCGCGTTGAAGCCGATGGTGAGGGTTTCGCCGTCGTAGGGGGCTTCGATGGAATCCTCAGACTCGCCGGCCTCGGTGGAGGATGCAGAAAGTTTCACTTCACCCTTTTCGAGCTTCATGCGCACGGCGCGGGAACGCTCGTCGGCAAATTGCGCGACGCGAAGGATGGCGGAGTTGAGATCGGAATTGTTCAGCGTGATGCTCTTGCTGTTGTCTTTGGGCAGCACGGCTTCGAAGTTAGGGAACTGGCCGGTGAGTTGGCGGGAGGTCAGTAGGCGCGATCCGATGCGGAAGAACAGAGTGGAATCGTCTTTGGCGAACTCCACGGTCTCGGCGTCGGTGGAATCGAGCAGGGACTTGAGTTCGTCCATACACTTTTTCGGGACGAGGGTCTTCATCTCGCCGGAAACGCCTTCAAATTTTTCGCCGCTGCGCTCGCAGTGGGCGAGGCGATGGCCGTCGGTGGCGACCATGGTGATCGATTCGGGCTTGAGCAGCATCAGAGCGCCGTTCAGCGTGTAGCGGGACTCTTCGCTGGAGATGGCGAATCCGGTGCGGGCGATCAGGCCGCGCAAAACCTGTCCAGGAATTTTGACGACCCCGGCGGTTGGAAATACGGGCAGGCTGGGAAAATTGGACTTCGCCATGCCGACCATCTTGGTGTTGGAGCGGCCGCAGCGGATGCTGACCCAGTGGTTATCGAGCAGTTTGATGGTGATGTCGGCGTCGGGCAGAAGTTTTACGTAGTCATGAAGCTTGCGCGCGGGGATGGTGCAGGAGCCTTCCTTCTTTACTTTGGCGTTGCACGAGGTGCGCAGGCTGAGATCGAGGTCGGTGGCAGTGAGCGAAAGTTTGCCTTCGGAGGCCTCGAATAAATAGTTGGACAGAATCGGGATGGTGGTCTTGCGCTCGACCACGCCTTGCGTGGCGGTCAATTCCCGCAGCAATTCAACTTTGCTGACCGTGATCTCCATCGTCCCTACAGCAACGGCCGCTTCCACCGGCATAGACTTGATCTCCCCATGCAGGGGCTAAGGCCCGAATCATTTGGGGGATGAGCGGCACGACTCAAGTCATGCCCTTCCCAACCAACTCTGAAGCCAAGTGCTCTCTGTCGCAAACCCAACCAGTTCTTAAGTTGCCTGTGCAAACTACCTGTCTAAAGCTTACGAACGCTTGCTACTTTTATTACTTCCCTTATATCAAATACAAAACCTATAAAACCAGCAGTAACAGAAGGCGGGTCGGAGAAGTGGAAAACTTCAGGCAACCGACCTATTGTCACAACTTTGGGGACCAGCCCTTCGTGTGAGAAATCGGTCCCGAACTTTGCGGAGAGCCTAGTAGAAAATTTCCGCTGCAGCTGTTTTGCACGGGCCTTGCACAGATTCCACATGCATTCACAGAGTGCGAGAAGGAAGACTGCGCGGCACGGTGCAAAACGAAAAAATCCTCGCGATTAACCGCCCAATTGCTCAGTTAATTTATTGATGCAGCCTGTTCAAATCTTTGTCGTTCTTGCGAACCTCTTCAATTTTCTCGACGGAGTGAAGAACGGTGGTGTGATGCTTTCCGCCGAACTGGCGTCCGATCTCCGGCAGCGAGGCTTCTGTCATGTGTTTCGCCAGGTACATGGCGATCTGGCGCGGGTAGACGATCGCCCGCGAATTATCTTTGGCTTTGATTTCGACCAGACGCAGGCCGAATTGTTCAGCGACCATTTTCTGAATGGACTCGATGGTGACCTTGCGAGCTTGCGAGTCGATGAAATTTTTCAGGACCTGCTGCGCGTAGGGGAGAGTGATCTCGGCGCCGATCAGAGAGGAGTGGGCGACTAGGCGAATGAGAGCGCCTTCGAGTTCGCGGACGTTGGAGCGTATATTTTGCGCGACGTAAAGGGCAACGTCGGTGGGCAGCGTTACTTTTTCCTGCTCAGCTTTCTTTTGCAGGATCGCAACTTTGGTTTCGAGGTCGGGAGGTGCGATGTCGGCAATCAATCCCCACTCGAAGCGGCTGCGCAGGCGGTCTTCGATCTCGGCGAGTTCTTTGGGGGAACGATCGCTGGCGATGACGATCTGCTTCATGGTGTCGTGCAGGGCGTTGAAGGTATGGAAGAATTCTTCCTGCGTGCGCTCTTTGCCGGCGAGGAACTGGATGTCGTCGACCAGGAGGACATCGACGCCGCGGAATTTATCGCGGAAGCTGGTCATCTTGTCGTAGCGCAGCGAGTTGATCATGTCATTGGTGAACTTCTCGCTGGATACGTAGCAGATGGCCGCTTGCGGCTGGCGACGCTTCACTTCGTGCCCGATGGCCTGCATGAGATGCGTCTTGCCCATGCCGACGCCGCCATAGAGGAACAGCGGGTTGTAGGCTTTGGAAGGACGCTCGGCGACGGCCTGGCAGGCGGCGTGAGCGAACTGGTTGCCGGAGCCGATGACGAATGCGTCGAAGGTGTAGCGCGGATTGAGTTGCGCAGCGCCATCCCAATCGAAGCGCGCTTGCGCCGGAGCTGAGACCACCGGGAGCGGCGGAGAGGCCGCCGTTGTGGCGGACCGGTGGTGGCCGCGGGATCATCCTCGGGCGTGACGAATTTTACGTCGTTGAATTCCAGGCCAAGATTATCGATGGCTTCCTGGATGAGGTCGGCATACTTATCGCCGGCGTGGCGGAACTCCGACGGTGGGCACGCGGACGAATAAAATTCCGCCACTGGAGTGGCTGTAGCGCGTGGGTTTCAGCCAGGTGTCATAGGAGTGCCGGTTGATCTTTTTTTCCAGCGCATCGAGAATGCGCATCCACGGATTGGGGGAAAGTGTTGTGCTTGTAACTGACATAATTATGAAATACCCGCCGCGGCGTCCCGGCGGCTGGCTGAGGGCGCCTGTTAATAAAATCCTGTTTACCGACTGAACTGTTGGAACTCTTAGTGTACTGCGGAATGCGCTTGTTGTACGGTGCGCGGTTGTCATGGTGAATGAGAACTTTTTAAACCTGAACAGTGCCGAATGGTAGCACGAAATTTTTTTCGTCGCACAGAAATCTTGCACGAAAATTTTTTGTTCGCGCTGATTCAGAACGCGAAGAACGGCGCGTGTCAAGTGTCGAGGATGTAACTGCAACGAGCGCGGTGCAAAAGTGTGAGGGATTTTGGCGGGGCGGAAAAGAAAAAATCTTACTGTGCGGAGAAAAATTTCGAGCACTGAAAATTGAGCAGAGGAACTGCAGTTTTTCGGGAGGGCATTTCAGTAAGTGGACCGGAGTTTCCTACACACCAAGCCGCCTGTAGATGATTCGGGCGCAGCGGAAGCATTGGATTCCCAAAACAATTGACACAAGAAGATATGGCCCGTCGAAGCGGTGACGAACGAGGCAGTAAAACGCCGCTTCGACGTTGCCACCTAGCAGGAGCACTAACACCAGCAACAAGAAGAACACTGAACGCGACGACTGGTGCTCTAGGGCGTGAGTATTCCGGTCCGGATCCAAAGAATTACGCGAATCAGAGAGACTCATGGCCAGCCGATTATACGCGGCCCCCATGGTAATTGGCGTAAAATCCCCGTTACGCCCATCCACCCCATCCACCGTCTTGTGGAGAGGGTCCCTTTGCCCTTACGGCATCGGTCATTTATACTTACCGTTTGCCTTAACACTGTTGACGGAACTAGGAGTAGCTATCTTTCATGCCCAAGCGAACATTCCAACCTAACCGGCGCAAGCGAGTCAAGAAGCATGGATTTCGCACGCGCATGAAGACCCAGGGCGGCAAGAAGGTGATATCCCGCCGCCGCGCCAAGGGGCGGAAGCGGGTATCAGTAAAGCCCGGATTCCGCGAGTAGCTTTTCTCGTGCCGCTTACTTTCACAGCTGAGACGATCCGGCCTCGTTGCAGTCAATGCCATGAAGATGGCGGAGCCGCGCTGGAGGCTCGACTCGGACAGCATGCCACCCAAGAAGGCAGCACGATTTCCGCGCACGGCGCGGCTTTTGCGCCATGCGGATTTCGAGCGCGTATACAAACAGGGGCGACGGCATTTTTCCGCGTCGATGACGGTTTTTTATTGGCCGCGTCCGGCGGCGGAAGCCACGGCTGAGGGTGAAGGGCGCACCGGGGCGAAGGGATCCGCGCGAAAGTTGCCACGCTGCGGGCTGCGCGATCGGGTTTACGGTGGGGCGCGCGCTGGGCGGGGCGGTGCAGCGCAACCGCATGAAGCGGCGACTGCGTGAGGCGGTTCGGCATGTCGCTTCCGGCGTCAGGCGTGGCGGCGGATGTGGTGATCAATCCGAAGAAGTCGTTGTTGACCGCGGACTTCGCCGATGTGCTGAACGAAGTAGAGCCGCGCGTTCGAAGTGATCGAACAGAAATTGTCAGGTAACGAGTCCAAGGCCACGCGGATGAGGGCGTCCGTGCCACACGGGATTTGATGAACAGCGCGCAAAATCGTCACGCTGCAATTGTTGCGGGCTTACAAGTGGGCGATCTCGCCCATGTTTCCGCCGGCCTGCCGCTATGTGCCGACCTGCTCGGAATATGCAATGGAGGCGGTGGAGCGTTACGGCGCGATGCGCGGGGGATGGATGGCTTTAGGCCGCGTGCTGCGCTGCCATCCGTTTGGCGGAAGCCGGATATGACCCGGTGGTCCGGACCCAACCATTGGCAGAAGGCGAGCCTGTGACACCAAGAATTTGAGGCAATAGATTCAAATTTGGCCGACTTTAAAAATCCTCAACAAGAACCCGGCGCGGAGAAGCGGCTGCTGCTGGTGTTTCTTCTGACGTTCGTCGTCCTCATTGTTTTCCAGCCATTGCTGAAGAAATACATGCCGCAGGCTCCGGCACGCCGCAGAAGCAATCGGCTGCGCAGCCAACCTCCGCTGCGCCACTGCTGCTCCTCCGCGGCAAGCGCTGTGAAGACTCCAGTGGCGAAGACGTCCGGCAGTCGACTGGCCAGCAAGCAGGCTTCGTCCGAAACGCGAAACGGTGATCGAGAACGATCTTTATAAAATCACGTTCACCAATCGCGGCGCGCAGGTGAAATCCTGGATTCTGAAGAAGTTCGATAACGATGCGCAGAATGGTCCGCTGGAACTGGTGAATGACGCGGCGGCGCAAAAGTATGGTTATCCGCTGTCGCTGTGGACCTACGACGAGACGCTGCGCAGCAAACTAAATTCGGCGCTGTTATGTGGCTTCGAAAGAGGGGCAACTCACTGCGCCGGCGCGAGTCACATTCGAGTACGCCGACCAGGATGTGGTGGTCCAAGAAAACTTTCCATTTCGATCAGGCGTACGTTTTGAAAGTAGAAACCTCCGTGCTGTATAAAGGGCGAAGAAGTATTTGCCGCGCCGGCGTGGCCTTCGGGATTTGGCGATCAGCTCAACCGCGGCTTCCTACGCTGCGGCGCGCATCGATTACCACAACGACGCCTCCACCGAACGCAGCGGCTACATCTTCTTTCCCAACTATATTTCGCGCCTGCCGGTCAAGAGTATCAGCGGCGGCAACACGATAAAAGGGCCGTTCGAGTGGGCGGGACCGGGCGATCAATATTTCACTGCGATTTTTATTCCCGGACGATCCCAACACTGCGGCGATGGTCACGCTGCGGAATTCGCTTGCGAGTCCGCGCGATCCGCAGAAGCCGGACTCGAAAGAAACCGTGAATGTCGACGTCATCGGGCTGGCGGTTGGCGATCTTCGCGGGCCGACCGTGGAGCGCATGTATGTCGGTCCGAAGGAATTGTCGTCGCTCGAAGCGGTGCATGTTCCGACGATCAAGAACGGCGATCCGGATCTGCGCGGCACGGTCGATTTCGGATGGTGGGGCCTGATTGCACGCCCGCTGTTCCTGTGGCTGAAGTGGACTTACAACCACATCGTGCCCAACTGGGGATGGGCGATCGTGATTCAAACGCTGATCATCACGGTCGCGCTGCTGCCGCTGCGGATTACGCAGATGAAATCGATGCTGAAGATGCAGCGCATCGCGCCGCAGATCAAATCGATTCAGGAAAAATATAAGAAGTACAGCTTGCGCGATCCGCGCAAGGCGGCGATGAATGAGGAGATCAGCGGGCTCTATAAGAAGGAAGGAGTGAATCCCGCGGGAGGCTGTTTGCCGCTGCTGATTCAGTTTCCGTTCCTGATTGCGTATTACCGCATGTTGGGCGATTGCGCTCGATCTGCGGCACGCGCACTGGCTGTGGGTGAGCGATCTTTCCGCGCGCGATCCTTATTTCATTCTGCCGATATTGATGGTGGCGAGCATGTTTGCCATGCAGCGGATGACGCCGCAGGCGGGCATGGATCCGTCGCAGCAAAAAATGATGACGTGGATGATGCCGCTGATGATGGGCTTCCTCTTCTTCAACTTCGCGGCGGGATTGAATTTATATTATGCGGAGACCAATTTGATTTCGATGGCGCAACAAGCCATCATGAACCGAACCAAGCTGGGCCGCGAGATGCGCGAGATGATGGAAAAGCGCGCCAGGAAGAAAGAGAAGTAGAAAGCTTTTAGCTGCTAGCTTTTAGCTTGGAGCCTAAGGCTGACGCGGTGCACCTAGTTTAGATTGAAATCGATTACATTGTAGGCGCGGAAGCGCTAGAGAGATCCGATAGAAACAGATTCAAGCTAAGAGCTCAGAGCTTTCTTTATGGATAAAGTGGCTGCTGCGAATCGAATCAACGAATTTCTACAGGCCGTCGTGAGTCACGGCGGCCTTCACCTTAGGTACCGAATTGTCGTGGATCCGCCAGCGATCAGCGAGTGGGAACAGCCGGAAATTTTCGTGGACTTTTCCGGCCCGGATTCGGCGTTGCTGCTGGATCGTGGCGGCGAATTTCTGCGCGCACTGGAATTGCTGGCGTTTGAAATTTTGCGGGTGCCATCGGGCGAGCATGAGAAGATGGCGTTCGACTGCAAGAATCAGCGGTCGTTGCGGTTGCAGGAATTACGTACGGCGGCAAGCGTGGCGGCGGAAAAAGTCCGGCACACTGGAACGCCCTTTCATTTCGCGCCGATGTCGTCGCGGGAGCGGCGCATGGTGCATCTTGCGTTGCGCGATGAAGCCGATCTGCGCACGGAGAGTGATGGCGAAGGCCGCGACCGCTGCGTGGTGCTTTACCCGGCGGACTACCAAACTCCTGGTGGAAAACCTGCCCGGCGAACGTTGCCTTAATCCCTGGCGAGGACACAGCGGCAACAAACTAGGAAGCTCCGCAACTTACAGGGTCGGGCTGGGTTGATTTTGTCAGGAGGTAAGCCATGGCTCGCACTGGGCACTTGGTTGGGCTAATCTTCTTAGAGTTAGGCGCAGCGATCGGGTTAGCATGTGGCAGCTCAAACCCCAATGAAAATTCACAGCGCCAAGCTTTATCGGTTAGCGTGACGCCCGCCACGGCAAGCGCGCCGGCAAATGGCCGAGTTCAGTTCACCGCAACGGGAACTTACAACACTGCGCCTACCGTAGTGAATCCTCTGCAGGCCACATGGGTTGTCCTGGGACCATCTAATGCGCCGACCACGGAGGTCACGATCAACACCAACGGCCTGGCGCAGTGCAGTTCGGCCGCCTCGGGTTCGTACACGGTGGGAGCCTGGGTGGTGCAATATTCAGGAAATCCACCGACCCCGATATGCAACGTGATCAGTCCCTTTGGCAATCCTTGCGGAGATTCTGTGCTGGGGATGGCACAGCTGACTTGTCCGTGATAATGCTGCTGTAACATTAAGGGGATGAGTGTTCGCTTCAAGTGCATTCTGTTGTGGTTCGCCGGCGCTACCTCCCTGCTTCTGATTCCACCTTGTTCAGCACAGACGGCTCCGCAGGGTCAATCCACTTCTTCGGGGAGCTCGACTTCTTCCGGTAGTTCAACTTCTGCGCGGCATTCGGCGAAGGGTGCGCCTGCGGCCTCGCGGCTCGATGCGGGATCGGTGACCAATGCGGTCTACCGGAATCAGAGTTTGGGATTCACATGCAAGATTCCGGCGGGATGGGTTTTGCGAACGGAGGAGATGAACGCGGGGCAAGATGGAGTTGAGGCGACGGCGGCGGAGGGTCGGGCTGCGCTCGACCGGACAGCCGAGGGCGGCTGTCCCCACACGGGTAGTTGTGGACGGGTTTTGCTGGCGGCATTCGCGAGGCCTCCGGCGGCGCGCGGCGAGGATGTGAATTCATCAATTCTGATTGCGGCGGAGAGTGTGGACGCTTATCCGGGATTGAAAGAAGCGGCGCAATATATAGGTCCGGTAGCGGAGGTGGCGAAGGCGCAGGGATTCGAAGTGATCAACGAGGGCTACGAATTCCCGGTCGGCGGGAAGACGCTGGTGCGCAGCGATTTTCAGAAAGATGTGGGGACACGAGTGATGCGGCAGGCCACGCTGGTAATGCTGGCGCGCGGGTATGCCGTGTCGTTTACGTTTATTGGCGGGACCGAGGATGAGGTTGAGGAACTGGTGGAAAGTCTTAGTTTTAGTGCGGGGGCGAAATCGACGGCACACTGATCAAACAAATGAAATTGGGATGGCTTAGAGGAATTCCCTCCACCAGGGGAGTGAATGGCGGAGGAGAAAAGCATCACTAAGCCGGGACCGCGCTGTTGATTGCGATATTGATTTTAGGCTGGTGCAGAAGCGTGTTGTGAATCAGACAATGATGCACGGCGTTCTCGACTCCGGCGCGATGTTGTTCGCTGAGAATCGATGGGATCTCGATTTCGATGTGGAAGTTATCCATGCGCGCGGGATCTTTCGCCTTGTCGGCAGTGACGCGAACGCGGGTGCCTTCGGTGGCGAGTTTATATTTGCGCAGATATTGCGCGGCATAAAAGCCTGCGCAGGAACCCAAAGAGGCGAGCAAGAGTTCCGGCGGGGTCATGCCTTCATCGTGGCCGCCGTTTTCGGGTGGTTGATCGCTTAAGACGGTATGCTGACGGGCTTTGATTTCGAACTGCAACGCTCCGAGATGTTCTACAGATACTTCCATAAAAGCCTCCAGAGTGGCCTGCCCTTTAGAATGAAATACCCTCAGGGGCTAAAGCCCTAATCTTTTATCGACTCATAACGGCACGGCTAAAGCCGCGCCCTTCCCGAGCTAAACTTGGCAGAACGATATAGAGCTCGGCTGTGTCGTTCCGAGCTAAAACATGGCAGAACGAATAAAGTCCTGAGATGCCGAACAGTAACGGCACGCTAAAATTGTGCTTCCCGCGAAGCGCTATTTCGAAATTGGGGACTGAGTGTGGCGTCGAGAAGAGTTCTCACCAGATCGCGGGCGCGATGCAGCCGAGATTTCATGGCCGCTCGGGAGATTCCCAATCTTCCCGCAACCTCGTCGCCCGGCAAATCCTCGACATCGCACAATTGGTAAACCGGACGATAGAGTGCCGGCAATGCCTCCATCGCTTGTCTGCAGCACTTCCTTCATTTCTTGCTGCGCAAGCTTGTATCCACAGGAGGTCTCCGACCCAGGAAGTTCGCGGCCTTCGTCCTCGAGAGTAGAGAGTTGCAGGAGCGGAAGCAAAGATTCGCGCTCTTTCAATTGCCAGCAAACACGTCTCGCGATTTGTGCGAGCCAGGCGCGGAAGGCTTCGGATTCGCGCAACTGATCCAGATGGCGGAAAGCTTTGAGCAAGGCTTCGATGAGCACGTCTTCGGCATCCTCGCGATTGCCGCAGACGCGGATCATTTGCCGATAGACGGCATCTTTGTGTTGCCGGTGCTAAGGCATCGAAATCCACGAATCCATTGTGGCACTGGTGGGGCTCGAGCTGCTTGCGGAAACTGTCACCGATTGGGCACGGATGATTCCGCATGGGGAACTCCGATCCGGCAATGAGGTCTGGCGATTCCAAGGCAATCTTCCAAGGATGATTGCCATCGGGCAAATGTCCGTGAGCCCGGCGAAAGTGAGACCGAGACCGACGAATCCGCAGAGCAAGAATCCAGAGAGGGGCCAGGGTGAGAGCGAGAAGGACTCCGATCAGCACGAGTAGACCTGCCCCGAGCCGGACTTGCCGTTCCAGGGACCAGCGGTCTTTGACACTCGCCACGAGGGCAGCCCGGCCTCGATCCATGCATTGGTGCTTCCTTCGAGAAGCGCGATCTCCGATGGCACGATTCGAGGAGATTGGCGGTCATGGCTGCGCGCTGTGCCGGACTGGCAAATGAGAGCGATGGGAACGTTTACGTTGAGATCGTCCAAGCGGCTCTCGACCTGATCCATGGGAATGTTAACAGCTCTAGGGACGTGGCCGGAGGCAAACTCCGAGGCCGAACGTACGTCGACGAACAGGTATCGGGCTGGGTGATCTTGCAGTTCTGCGACGGTTATGGTGGAATTCAAAATTTCTCCTACTTAGGAAGAGCGGGAGTTTTTCGAAAAGGATTCAAGGGTACAAGAATAAAAAGCAGGTTCCTCGCTTGCCGTCGCGTTCGCTCCGGACTGCGCTCGGAATGACAGAGCCTTGCCGTCGCGTTCGCTCCGGACTGCGCTCGGAATGACAGAGCCTTGCCGTCGCGTTCGCTCCGGACTGCGCTCGGAATGACAGAGCCTTGTCGTCGCCTTCAGTCCGGCCGCGCTCGGAATGACAGAGCCTTGTCGTCGCCTTCAGTCCGGCCGCGCTCGGAATGAAAACCTTTGCCGCAGCCTTCGCTCCGGACTGCGCTCGGAATGAAAGAGCCTGAAGAGAGTTGGCAGGCAGCAGTTAGTCGAGGGGTTCGGGCTCGAGAGCGATGTTGGTTTCGCCGGCGGCTTTTTTTTGTGCGTATTTCTTCATCCAGGCTTCCCAACTTTTTCCCGCGGCCGTATCGCGTCCGGTGAAGGCGAGGGCGGCGATGTCCGCATAAGAGATGGAGATTTTTTCGTTGGCGGCTTTTCGGGATAGAGCCGGACGATGGAATCTTTCAGCGTGCTGGCGGTGCGGCGGTCGAAGAGATAGCCTTCGATTTTCGATCCGTCTTTGCGGGTGATGGTGACGTCGCCGCGATAGTCGAAGGCTTTTTCCAGGGCGACGCGGATTTCTTCATCGCTGGCGAGTTGCGGGATCCAGCCTTCGAGTTTTTCGTGCGCGGTGCCGGGAGCGAGTTCCAGCGTGTCAGGATTGGCGTGGTGCGGACGGCTTGCGCGTCCTCGTGGTCGATGTGGCCGGATGCTTTGCCTGTCATTTTAACGATCAAAATCAAAGTCTTAAACACAGAGGACACAGGGGTTCACAGGAAATCTACGCCCGGGTTTCGTGCAATGGTTCTGCCGTCGGCGCGATCTGCACCAGTGGATGAACTGGAGCTTGCGGTTCGTCCAGCAGTCGCAGCGCTTCTTTGTCGCGATAGCTGGTGAACAGCGTTGCTTTCACCGTGGCAAGAAATCCGCCGAGCGAACTGAATGTGGCGTTCACCGCGGATGCTTCGTATCCGCTGTGGACCATGCAATTGGCGCAGGCCGGATTGCCGGACTCGGTGCCGTAGTTGCTCCAATTTGTAGTCTCGAGTAGCTCGGCGAAAGTTTCCGCGTAGCCGTCCTGCAGCAGATAGCAGGGCTTCTGCCATCCGAAAATATTGTAAGTCGGCATGCCCCACGGAGTGCATGGGTAGGTGCGCTTGCCCATCAGAAATTCCAGGAACAGCGGCGAGAGATTGAAGCGCCAATTCTTCTTGCGATTCGACAGGATGGCGCGGAACATGCGGCGGGTACGGGCGCGGCCGAGGAAATGTTTCTGGTCCGGAGCTTTGTCGTAAGAGTATCCCGGCGAGAGCATCATGCCTTCGAGGCCAAGCTCCATCATGTCATCGAAGAAGGCGCGGACGGATTTGGGATCGGCGCCGTCGAATAGCGTGGTGTTGGTGGTGACGCGGAAACCGCGGCGCAAGAGCTTCTTTGATGGCGTCGACGGCAATGTCGTATCCGCCTTCGCGGCAGACGGCGAGGTCGTGCTCTTCGCGCTGGCCATCGAGGTGAACGCTGAAGGTCAAATATTTGCTGGGCTTGAAGAGATGAATTTTTTCTTTCAGCAGCAGACGCGTTGGTGCAGAGATAAATATATTTCTTGCGCGCGACCAGGCCTTCGACGATCTCGCCGATCTGCGGATGCATGAGCGGCTCGCCGCCGGGGATGGAAACCATGGGCGCGCCGCATTCATCGACTGCGCGGAAACATTCTTCCGGAGAGAGATCTTTTTTCAGGATGTGGGCGGGATATTGAATCTTGCCGCATCCGGCGCAAGCCAGGTTGCAGCGGAACAGCGGCTCGAGCATGAGCACCAGCGGATACTGTTTGCGGCCGGCGAGCTTCTGCTTAAGAACATAGCTCGACACAGTCCACATCTGGGATACGGGAACGGCCATTATGGTTGGTAACTCCTGTGAGGCTTATTTTATCAGGATGCAGAGATTAGATGGATGGGCACGGGACACAGGTGCCGGAAAATGAAACCCGACATCAACCGAGTGCCGGCTGACAATTCTGCGACGAAGAAGGCCGCTTCGCGGTCTAAGGCTCAAGACCCTGTAAATCCAGCATTTACCGAAGGGATTCGGGGCCGCAAACGAAGGTCGCTAGAGAGGCTTTTCCGTGGTATAATTTGGTAGTCGCTAAACGGGCCTAAGTACACTAAATTTCAATCACTTGAGGTCGGTTTCGCAGGCAGAGATTGGTCTTGCGTCAAGGCGGGCGATAATGTTTGAAGTCTCGTTCGGCTGAAGTTTCGCGTGACAAATCGGGCTGCTCCACGGAGTTGAATGGCCACCAAAGAGATCAATACTCCCATCGTAGAAACCGAAAAACAAAAGCTTACTCCGATCGCTGGTTAATAACGGCGGCGCGAAGAACGACTATAACGCCGACTCCATCAAAGTGCTCGGCGGGATGGAAGCGGTGCGCAAACGTCCCGCGATGTACATCGGATCGACCGGCGATCTGGGACTGCACCATCTGGTTTATGAAGTGGTCGACAATTCCGTGGACGAGGCGCTGGCCGGTTTCGCGACCAAGATTGAAGTCACGATCCACATCGACAACTCGATCACCGTGATCGACGACGGGCGCGGCATTCCCGTGGATGACATGGATATTGATGGCGAGAAAATTTCCGCGGCGCAGGTGGTGATGACCACGCTGCACGCCGGCGGAAAATTTGATTCGTCCACGTACAAGGTTTCCGGGGGATTGCACGGCGTAGGCGTCTCGTGCGTGAACGCGCTGAGCGAAGAACTCGAACTGGAAATCTGGCGCGATGGTGCGACCTGGGAGCAGACCTATTCCAAGGGCGAGCCCACCAGCAAGATGAAAAAGGCGGGCGCGGCCAAGCGGCGCGGAACGAAGGTTCACTTCCTTCCCGATCGCAGCATTTTCACCGCGACGGAATATAACTACGACACGCTGGCGCAGCGGCTGCGCGAACTGGCGTTTCTGAATAAAGGATTGCTGATCACGCTCACCGATGAGCGCTCGACCGATGCGAAGACCGGCGAGGCCAAGCATGCGGACTTCAAATACAACGGCGGCATCGCCGAGTTCATCAAGCATCTGAATCGCGGCAAACAGGTGCTGCACGACAAGCCGATCTACATGGAAGCCGAGCGCAGCGGCGTGGCCATGGAGATTGGGCTGCAATATAACGACGGATATTCGGAATCGGTGTTCAGCTTCGCGAACAACATCAACACGATCGATGGGGGCACGCATCTTTCCGGCTTCCGCATGGCGCTGACGCGCACGATTAATTATGCCGGGCAGCAGATGGGCTTGTTCAAAGATGTGAAAGAAAATCTGACCGGCGACGATGTGCGCGAAGGCCTGGTCGCGGTAATCAGCGTGAAGCTGCCGCAGCCGCAGTTCGAAGGGCAGACCAAAGGCAAGCTGAATTCCGACATCGCCGGCGTGGTGCAGGCGTTCATCAATGAGCGGCTGGGAGCGTTTTTCGAACAGAACGCGACGGTGGCGCAAAAAGATTATCAACAAAGCCGTGGACGCGGCGCGGGCGCGCGAGGCGGCGCGCAAGGCGCGCGATTTGACGCGGCGCAAGGGGGCGCTTGATTCTGGCGGGCTGCCGGGCAAGCTGGCGGATTGTTCAGAGCGCGATCCGAACCGCTGCGAATTGTTTTTGGTGGAGGGCGAATCGGCAGGCGGGACGGCGAAGCAGGGACGCGACCGGCGCTTCCAGGCGATTCTGCCGCTCAAGGGAAAAATTCTTAACGTCGAAAAAGCGCGCTACGACAAGATGCTGGCGCACGAAGAAATTCGCGCCATGATCACGGCGCTGGGCACCGGCATTGCCAAGGATGATTTCGATCCCACGAAAGTGCGTTACGGGAAAATCATTCTGATGACCGACGCCGACGTGGACGGATCGCACATCCGCACACTGCTGCTGACTTTCTTCTTCCGGCACATGCAGGAGCTGATCAAGCGCAGCAATGTTTATATTGCGCAGCCGCCGCTGTACTCGATCAAGAAGGGCAAGTCGATGCAGTACATCAAAGACGACGATGCCTTCGACAAAGTCATGCTGAAGCGCGCGGCCGATGGGCTGATCGTGCGCTACGGCGAAGGCGCGGCCAAGCTGGAAGGCGCGGACCTGACCCGATTCATGAGCGTGCTGAAGGAGTATCTCAACTTCTTCGACAAGGTGAACAAGCGGTCTGCGGGATGAGAGCGTTACCGAACTTTTGCCGAAGCTGGATTTTTCCAAGCATGCGGATTTCGAAGGCGACAAGAAAGACGCCGCCGAAGAAAATCGAGAAGCTGGAAAAAGAATTGAAGCGGCTGCAGAAAGACCGGAAGTTCAAGAGCGTGGAAGCCGTCTTTGACGAAGAGCACAACTTGTGGGAAGTGCGGTTCGTCAGCTCGCAGGGATCGGAGCACGTGATCAGCTGGGAACTGGCGTCCAGCGCGGAGTTCCGGCAGTTGATTTCGAAGTTCAAGCAGATCGAGCCTTATCTGGAACCGCCATTCGTGGTGGAAGCGATGACGAAAGCCGGGGCTGCGAGCGCGGCGACGAAGCGACTGAAGAGGACGCCGGAGGAAGCGGCGGAGTCGGATGGAAAGTCCGGAAAGAAAGCCGCCAAGGCTGCGCCGAAGGATCGCGCCGTGATCGAGCCAGTGGAGAAGGCAACGGCGCGCGAGCTGTTCGAATATGTGAAGAAAGAAGGCAGCCGCGGCTACGACGTGCAGCGCTATAAAGGTCTGGGTGAGATGACGGCTCCGCAGTTGTGGGAGACGACGATGGATCCGGAGCGGCGCACTTTGCTCTCGGTGAAGCTGGAAGATATTGCCGAGTGCGAGACCATCTTCACTACGCTGATGGGCGAGGACGTGGAGGCGCGGCGGAAGTTTATTGAAGAGAATGCGCTGGATGTGAAGAATCTGGATATCTAAGGATTCTTTGCTAAGAATTTGCGCGGATCTTTTTCGCGACCAAGAGGGAAACATCAAGACGGCCGTCATGGCCGTCTTTTTTTAACTGCAGGCCTCGCTTCGCGAGGCGGACAGCCCCTTCGGCTGCGCTCAGGCAGGCTAGAGGCGGCTGTCCCCACATTCAATCATCTCACTTCTCAAATTATTTCAGGCCTTCGACCAGATAAAGATCCGCGAGCATTCGGTGGTAGCCGAAGACGCAGGTTTTGGCGTCGGGGGTCATGTAGATGGGGCCGATGTTTTCGACGCCGGCGGGATCGGAGGGCATGAGTTCTTTCCAGAGAGTGCGTTTGCCGGATTTCAGGTCGAGGCGGTAGACGCGCGGCGGGTAACTCGCCGGGTTGGTAGATGTAGAGAGATTGTCCGTCGCCGCTCCAGGTGATGGGTTGCTCGCCCTGGTTGATGCCGTTGATCGGGCGAGGATCGCCGCCGGCAACGGGATATAGATATCCTTTTTCGTCGGGGCCGATGGCGGCGATCTCCTGAGAGTCGGGCGAGAGCGCGAAGGCGGTGCCGTTCACGCCTTCCTGGGAGATGGGCTTGCTCTTGCCGGAGGCCATGTCGTAGACGTAGAAGCGAACTCCCTTGCCGGGCTCGTCGGCGGAGAACAGAATGCGTTTTCCGTCGGGAAACCAATGGGCCCAGCTGTGGTTGACATTGTCTTTGGTGAGGTCTCTGGGTTCGCCGGCTGCGGTGGGCAGGAGCCTGAACTGCGAAGGCGATTCCTGGGTCTGCGCGATCACCCATTTTCCGTCGGGAGACAAAGCGACGGCACCGCCTTCGCCGAGCAGGACCGCGGGTGAGCCATCCGTTTTGCGAATGTAGACCGCGTAGGTCAAGCCGCCGGACTTGGAATAGTCGAGCGCACCGCCGCCGCCTTCTTCATCAAACAGCAAAGTCTTGCCATCGGCGGAGAGATCGGAGGGATAGGTATAGTCGAGCCAGGAGAGTTCATGCTGCTTAGGATCGTTGTCGAAGACTCCGAGCAATTCGCGGCGCCAGGTGGCGCGAACCAGCAGCACGCGTCCATCTTTCGCGATATCGAGCAAGCATGAGCGCGCCGGGGAGGCGGGCGACGATGCGCTGCTTGCCGTCGAGCGAAGTGGCGTAGAGAGTGCGGTCTGTGCCGGATTTGCTGGCGGTGAACCAGATTTCCTTTCCATCGGGAGACCATGCCAGTCCTTGAATGGTGAACCACTGGCTGGAAAGATTTTTTTTGTTTCCCGCTAGATCGACAACTGCAAGCGAGCCACTGTCATCGCCTTGCACTGGGTGGTCGGCGAAAGCGATGAGATCACCTTTTGGCGAGACGCGAGGATGTCCGATCCATCCGCCGGTTTGATAGAGCGGCTTGCCGATGGGAAGTTCCAGACGATTGCGGCCGCCCATATCGCGAACCACGGCGAGATTGGTGCCGTCAGGTGACCAGTCGGCCCACTGCACCTGCTCCAGCATTTCGCGCGGAGCGCCGCCGGAGAGCGGGGCGCGTGCGAGCGTACCCATGCTCACCCAGGCACCGATGGCTTTGCTGTTCAGCAAAACGGCCATCTCGGAACTGGGAGAGATCGACATGAGCTGGGTGCGGCTGAGGCCCATGGAACGGGACTCGGGCGCTTCCGGCCGCGCGGTGAATACGTCGACGGGATTTCCCTGCCATGCGGCGCTGTAGAGAATGGTTTGTCCGTCGGGAGCAAAACGCGCGGAGCGAATACTGCCGCGGCGGAAGGTGAGTTGGCGGTAGATAGGGGGTTCAGCGAGGCGCGCTGGCGAAAAACATTTTGCCGGCAAACAAGCCAGCTGCCGCGGCCAGCAGCAACGCAATTGCGAAGATCAGAGCCGTGACGAGGATCTGCGAGATGCGGCCGTCGATGGAATTCTGCGGCTGAAGGCTGAGAGGAAGATTGGCGGTCGTCGGCTACCACCGAAGTGCGCGAGGAATCGATGAGAACGCTTGAGACGTTTGAGATCGGCGCGCAATTCCGCTGCCGTCTGGCAGCGCATGTCGCGATCTTTTTCGAGAGCTTTGCTGATGATTTCTTCGAGCTTGGCGGGAAGTTGCGGGAACGAGGCGAATCGGCGGCGGTGGGCTGGCGGTTGAGAATCGCTTCGGTAACAACGGCGGAAGTTTCTCCGCGAAAGGGCAGGATGCCGGTGGCCATTTCGTAGAGCACGACGCCGAAGGAGAAAAGATCGGTGCGTCCGTCGAGTTCTTTGCCGCGCAATTGTTCCGGCGACATGTAGGAAACGGTGCCGACGGCGGTGCCGGGACTGGTGAGGTCGAGTACCGCTGGCATCGGCGAGAGTTTGCGAATCGCCGCTGGTGGGGCGGGCGGCGCGGGAAATTTTCGCCAGTCCGAAATCGAGAATCTTGGCGTGGCCGCGATCGGTAACGAAGATGTTCGCGGGCTTGATATCGCGATGAACGATTCCCCGGATGTGCGCGGCATCGAGGGCATCGGCCACTTCAATCGCCAGCGTGAGCAGGCGCTCGAACTCCATCGGCCTGCCATTGATCAGATGTTTCAGCGTCTGGCCGCTGAGGCACTCCATCACGATGAAGACATGTCCCTCATGCTGGCCGATTTCGTGGATGGTGCAGATGTTGGGATGATTCAGCGAGGATGCGGCGCGGGCCTCGCGGCGAAATCGTTCGAGGGCCTGAGGATCCTGCGAGGAATCGTCGGGAAGAAATTTCAGGGCGACGAAGCGGCCGAGCTGGGTGTCTTCCGCTTTGTAGACGACACCCATCCCTCCGCCGCCAAGGAGTTCAAGGATGCGGTAGTGAGAGACTGTCTGGCCGATCATGGACGAAGCGGGTCCTTCGGCCCACGCTGCTTAACGTGGGACGAGCCATCTTAGGGGGAATTGGGCGGTGAGTCAATTTGCTTTGCTATGAGTGCGAAAGCCCTAGTTGACAAGTTGACCGAACTTGTCCAAGTCGATGTTGCCGCCAGATACGATGGCGACGATCTTGCCGGAACCAGCACGGCCTGACAGAGCGGCCGCAACCGCACAGGCCGCGGCACCTTCCACGATAATCCGGTTCCGCTCCGCAACCAGTTTCATGGCTTGCGCCGCTTCTGCCAAAGTGACAACCAACGATCCATCGAGTAGCTTGCGCGCGGACTCGAACATACTGGGGAATACCATTTTGCTGCCGATACCGTCGACAAACGACGCGAGGTATTCGACCGTGCGGGGCGCGCCCGCCAGCAGCGATGCAGCCAGCGGGGCCGCCGTTTCAATCTCCGCGGCGTAAATTCGTACTCGAGGAGCAAGCTCACGCAATACACACGCGATGCCGCATGACAAGCCTCCACCGCCCCAGGGAATTACGACAGCTTCTAAATCCGGCAGATCTTCGAGGAGTTCCAGCGCGATGGTGCCATTGCCCGCCATCACGTCTGGATCGTCGAAAGCGTGGATGAACGTCGCGTTGACGCCAGGGAAGGAGCGAGTCTCGAAAGTTCGCCACCAGTCGGCAAAAGGCACTTGGATGACACGCCCGCCCATGCGTTCGACGGCGCGAATCTTGGTGGCCGGAGCCGTGTCGGGAGCGATAATCGTTGCGCAAACCCCGATTCGCTGGGCGCAGAAAGCGACGCCTTGCGCCATGTTGCCGGCGGAGGCGGTCAAAACACCGCGACTAAGTTGCTCGCGCGGGGTCCGGGCCATAACGTTCGCTGCGCCGCGAATTTTGAACGAGCCGATCGGTTGCAGGTTTTCTAATTTGAGATACAAGTTCGCTGGCGTCTCTGCGTTGCAGCGGATCAGCGGGGTATGCAGGGCAACCGATGAAATGTTTCGCCGTGCTTCTTGAGCTTGGGCGGCGGTGATGGGCATTTCAATTATCTTAACCGGAGCAGGGAGCGAGGGGAATCGAGCACTGCGGCTTCGTTCTGTTGAAAAGGGGTTAGCTGGCGGGATGGGCGGCGGAGGCGATGTCTTGCAGCAGGTCGGAGGCCTGCCACTCCGAACCGTGGTACCACTTGAAAATCCTGCCATCGGGCGAAATGACGGCGGTGCTGAGGGAGTGGGTAATGAGTCCACCTTCTTCTTTGTAGGTGAGAGCGAAGTAGTCTGCGAAACTTGGCAGCTCGGGTTTCGGAATCACAGTGAACTCCCAGCGACTGAAGAGTGCGGGATCCTTGCTGCCGGCGGAGGAAAAGCCGTAGGTTCGCAAGACTTTGGGAGTGTCGTGAGCTGGATCGAAGCTGATGCTGAGGAGATGCGTCTTTCCATAGCGAGCGGGATCGGCGCGAAGCTGGCGATCGATTTCCGAGAATTCATGGCTGACGCGCGGGCAGAAATCGGGGAACGGGCAGCGAGTGTAAATCAATGTGAGAAGTAAAGTTTGTCCCTGGTACTGGTGTAGGGAAACTGTCTTGCCGTTTTGATTGACCATCTTAAAATCGGGGACATCATCGCCGGGAGCGGGAACGTGGATACGCGCCGCTGGTTTCTCCGCCGGCAGTTGGGAGTGCGAAATAACTTTTACGTTCTCAAGCCAATAGATGTCTTTATCGACCACGACATCGGCGGTGATGGAATCGCCGGGCTGAAGTTGATTGATTATCGACGGCGGTTTGAAAGTGTAAGGCATAACCATCGCGTCCATGAAGCCGGTGATGGGCTCATTGTCGATGTTAGCCATGCCGAGTTGCCTATCCACCGACATCACTTTGCCTTTGAAGGCGTAACGCTTGGCGGACGATTGCGAGGAGGAAGACGGAGATTGCGGTTTTCCGCGATTGCAGGCGACGGAAAACGTGAGCAGGGCGCAGAGGCAAAAATAAACGAAACGGGCTTTGTGTTTATCGAGCATAATTTTTTGAAAGAGCAGCGCCGGCAGGCGCAACGCGAGATCAAACATTTCGATATGCCTAACGAGAGACTTTGAAACCAAACTTCATTTCCGACCGCATCTCTTTAATTATCTCTCATTCTTAAGTTGACTACTCTCACTCTCACATGTTCTCTGAGTTGGAATTCAGTAATGGAAGCGGTAGCGAAGTTCGACATAGATTTCGCGAGGATCGTTCCAATGGAATCCACCGAAGGTGACGCTGTTATCGAGTTCGACGCGGCGGTTGGCTACGTTGATAGCGTTCAGCGAGGCAGAAAAGCGCTCGCCGAAATCTTTTCCGAGAGAAAGATCAAAAGTTGTATGTTGCGGCAAATAGTTGCCGGGATAGGGTTGACCCGGAAACGCGTTGGTAAAACCAGAGCCGTAATAAACGTTCGTTGAAGCGTAAAGGCGCCATGGAAGAGTGATGTCGCCGCCTACGTTGAGGGTATTGCGCTGGTCATGATCCAAAGGCGAGAGACCGGACGGCAAAGAGAAGTCGGTGAGGCCTCCGCTGATTATTCCTCCGCCTTCGGCGATCTGATTGGAATAGGCGAGATGAATCTGGCCACGGTGTGCGATGCGCGGGGAACGCAAGGTGGCTTCCCATCCGCGAATCACAGCGTTCTGAATGGTGACGGGGAAAAACAGATTCGATTCACCGATGTTGTTGTGATCGAAGAAATTCGATGCGTTGGTGCGGAAGTTGTCGGCGTCGAAGACCCAGCCGTGAAACGGTACGGTGACTCCGAATTGATGCTCTTCGTCGCGCTCGCCGTGAAGGGGGATAAATCCGAGATTGCTCGCGTTCGCGAATTCGATGAGAGGTCCAGAGGCGGTGAGCAGCGGCGGCGCCTGATAGTAGTGGCCGTAGAAGGCGCGAAAAGTCCACTTCAGATGAGGGATGTTCACTGCCATGCCGAAGCGCGGGCTGATGGCGCTTTCGGAGAGCCCTCCGGAAAAATACGTGGGACGCATACCGGCCGTCAGCGTGAGCCACGGCACGGGCTTGAACTTATCGTCGACAAAAAATGCGGTCAGGCTTCCGGTCGGCTGTTCGCGGACGGGAGGATTTATATTCGCACACAGACCAAGCGGATTTGTGGAGGTTATGCACTGGCTTTGATTGGGAGGGTTGAAGACGACGCCGAACAGTTCATTGTCTTGTTGATAGAAGCTGTAGATACCTAGCTGCAGGCTGTTCTTCGCCAGATTCGCGCTGAAGCTGGCTTGTCCTCCAGCATAAGTTGAAGCGCGGTGCTGGGTGTTAATTACGGGATCCGTGGGCGCGCCGTCGTAGTTGGCGGAGTTGTAATGAAAGAAAGGCGATACCGTCAGAAGGAGTTTTGTGTTGAAGGTGTGCACCCAGGAAAAATTTGCGAGGGCATCGGATTCATGGTCGCTGTCACGAAGATACAGGCTGGGGTACTGGCCAGTCAGCTGGCCATTCACTAGATTATTTTCAATGTCATAGGGGTTGGGATCGTAGGGAATCTGATAGAAGTCCTTGCGCAAGGAAGTCACAAAGCGCAACTGGTTGGATGGGTCGACGTTGAAAATCAGCGATCCAAATCCGCCGTAGCCGTTGGCCGAGTCGTGGACGACTTGCGGGACAGGCGTTTGAATACCGAGATTGCTGCGGTTGGCGTTGAGGCTTGCATAATACGCGAAGCGCTCGTTGTGGCCGCCGAAACTGAGGGCGTCATTGGTCTGATAAAAATTGCCGGCGCTGAGCACGAGTTCCGCCTGGCGGTTGCGCTCGAATCCGGTTCGCGGCATTACGTTGAATACGCCGTAGGTCCGATCGCCAAATTCTGCGCCATAACTTCCGCGGTCCACTTCCAGGTAGTCGATGTCTTTCGGGTCGAATTGGGGTCCGAGGTTCGAGGCGATGTTGGTATTGGGTACCGGTACGCCGTCGATGAGCCAGCTGGTTTGGTGGCCGCCGCGAATATGGAGTTGATCATGCGTGATGTAAGCGCCGGGAACATAGTCGGTGATCATGGCCAGACTGTTGGAGCGGGCGGCGCCAGGGGTGTTCTGTATATCGAGCCGGCTGACTAGAGTTGTGGGGGTAGCGGAGTCCGTTGAAATTGTGTCGGGAGAGCCGGAGACCTGAACGATTTCTTTTTTGGTGGAAACGCTCAAGGAAAAATGAAGGACGGGCTGCGATCCGGAATTGACACGGACACTGGCTGAGACCTGATTGAAGTTGGGGGCGACGACGGTGACGTTGTAGTCGCCGAGAGTGACGGCATTGAAAATGAATTGACCGGTGGAATCCGTGTTCGCGGTCGCGGCCCATTCGGATGTCTTCGAACGCAGCATGACCATCGCGCCTTCGACAGGGCGGTGTTGAGGATCGTGCACGATGCCGCGCACTGAACCGAAGACCGAGGCCGAGGCGGCGAGAGTCAACAGGAGAGGCATCAATAGAATGAGCCAGACAGAACGCATCGATCTCCACGAAAACTAGAAACGCAAATCAGCGTTGAGGTGTTCCGCCCGATACGTTCTGCGAGACAGCCGAGGCTGTCGAACAAAAGAATGGGCGATTGCCGGAGTAATCAGGCGATGGCGAAGGGTGGAGGGGCGCGAGTGGATTGGAACGTGGAGGCCGCCGAATCCGGAAACATGAGGCTTGGCGAGGCAGAATAGGCAGAGACAAGCTGCTCGTATCGAATGGCTACAGGCGATTGAGCGTGAGCCGATTGGGTTGGGGTCACGCCGCGGCTGCAATCATGGTTGCAGCAATTGGAGTCGCTCACGGCACGGCCGCTGCCTGCGGCCAGCGAGTCGTGGCAATGATGATTTGTCTTTCTAAGGCAGCATGCGTGCGGCGGAGGGGCGGACATCGCCAAAGCCGCGGGAGCGAACGTACCCACGACGGCAAACAACAACAAAAATTGGGCGATATGTCGATGCATGCTGAGGCTCACGCAGCTTATCAATCTACAGATGCTTAAAGCAATGAAGAAGGCTGCAAATGTTTTTTTGCTCTTCCCGTTAGAAATACGGGGGCGGCGCTCAAACGGATTGTCCAAGCCAGTGCATCAGGCCATAAGCGCCGCCGTTGGTAAAGGCGATCAGAAGATTCATGAGAACAATCATGAGGTCATAATGCCAGCCTGAGGACTTTTCGCCCCAAAAGCCGGTGTGCCAGACGAAAATCTTTTTCTGGATCGCGCCGAGCATCAGGAGGATAAGACCCAAGGCGGCGAGTTGGGTGAGGACTCCAAAGGCGACCCCCAGGGCTCCTGCGACTTCGGCAACGCCGAGGAAGATGGTGAAACCTTTGCTCATCCCGATGCTCTTGGCTCGGGCGGCCGGATCTTTGAGATGGGCGTACCCGCTAGTGACGAATATCAGGCCAACCATCAGCCGGATTAAGAGCAATCCGAGATCGGTGAAGCGGGCGAGTTGTGGGAACATGGTGTGCTCCTGATGCGGATCTGGTTAAGGTTGGTGGATCGAATTTCGGGCTGCAAGAGCGACCACAGGGGCTAAAGCCCGGAATTGCCGGGATAACGTACGCGGCGCTGAAGCGCCGCTCTTCCACGGTTGCGCACAGTTCCGTCGTCGTGCACCATTCCGTCGTCGCACAGTTCTGTAGTTGTACGCGCTTCCGTTTCGGACGACGCAGAGTTGTTTCTATCCTGCGCCTCGTTTCTGCCATCCAATGCGTCTCACGATCGAAGGATCACACTTTGCCGTTCATCTTGGCCCACCACCAGCGCACGCCTACGAACAGGAAGCGCCAATCGTTGAAGAACTCCGGCGGCTTGCCTTCGAAGGCGTGTCCGACAAATTGGAAGATCCATCCCAGAATGAAGAGGCCGAGAGCATAGGGCCACAGGCGATGCACAAAGATGCTGCCGACAAGCAGCAGCAGCGCAATCAGGATGGTCGGGATTCCGAGCGGGTGGCACGCGCGGTTAATCGGATGCTGGTGGCTGGAAGAATACTGTTCGATCCACTGCTCGTTGCTGCGGTTGCCCAGCATGGCGAAGGGGATCATACAACGGCGGCCCGTTTCTTTGCACCCTGCCGGCAGGTTGAGGCGGCTGCTGTCCGCGTGGTAGCATCCTAGGTTTTGGCGGGTGATGTCGGGTTGGCCTGTCTACTGCGCTGATTCTCTTCTGGCCGTCTCTGTTTTCCACGCCTGCGAAGGAGCCTGATCGTGAAAGTTTATACCGGAGAAAATATTCGAAATGTTGCAATGGTAGGGCACGGGCATGCGGGAAAGACCACGCTGCTTTCGGCCATGCTTTATACGGCGGGGGCATCGCCGCGGCTCGGGCGAGTGGATGATGGATCATCGACCACGGACTACGACGAGGAAGAAATCGCGCGGAAGATGTCAATTGCGGCGTCCGCGGCATTCGTGGAATGGGGCAAGACAAAGATCAATGTAATCGACACGCCGGGGTTCAACATGTTCGTGCACGAGGCGCGGATGGTACTGCCCGTTGTGGATGCGGCCATCGTGGTGGTCGATGGCGTGGCGGGAGTGGAAGTGGTAACGCAGCGGGTGTGGAACGACTGCGAGGAGTACAAGACGCCGCGGCTGATTGTGGTGAACCGCATGGACCGTGATCGCGCCAACGCGGAGCGAGTGATGGAATCGCTGATCAACGCGTTTGGCAGGAATGTGATTCCAATCGAATTGCCGATTGGCAGCGAGAAAAATCTGACAGGTGTAATCGATCTGGTGCGCATGAAGGCCTACACCTACGAGTTGGGTGGGAACGGCAAGGGCAAAGAGACGGAGATCCCGGCAAATATGCGGGCGCAGGTGCAGGAGTCGCATGAGCAACTGGTCGAACTGGTGGCCGAGGGCGATGACAAGCTGATGGAGAAGTTCTTCGAAGCTGGAACGCTGGGCGAGGAAGACCTGATCCCGGCGCTACATAATGCGATTCGCGAAGACAGACTGTTTCCGGTGGTGTTCGCTTCGGGGTTGGGAAATATCGGGGCGGACCGGATTATGGATTTCATCGTCGACTACACCCCGGCGCCATCCGAACACGAATGGGTGCAGGGGGAGCCGGCGGGTTCGAGCAACGGCGACGCGCCGAAGCGGCATGAGACCGATGCGGAGCCGATGTCACTGTATGTCTTCAAGACAATTTCGGACGCGTTTGCGGGACGAATTTCGTACTTTAAAGTATTTTCGGGCGTCCTGAAGAATGAGGCGGCGGTACAGAATTTCTCCCGCGGATCGGTCGAGAAGCTTTCGCATATTTCCATCATGCAAGGCAAGACTGCTGTTCCGGTGACGGAACTGCATGCTGGGGATATTGGGGGCGTGGCAAAACTGAAAGACACACTGACTGGCGACACGCTGGGAGACAAGGCCGCACCGATTCTGTATCCGCGGGTGAAGCTGCCGGAGCCGGCCATCACGTTTGCCATCGAGCCCAAGAGCCGCGCGGACGAAGATAAGCTGGGACCGGGCATCCACAAACTCATGGAAGAAGATGCCATGCTGCGATTCTTCCGCGATCCGCAGACGCAGGAATTTCTGATCGCGGGGACTGGGCAGCAGCATATTGAAGTGATTGTCTCGAAGCTGAAGAAGCGATATCACACAGAAGTAATTCTGAAGGCGCCCAAGGTTCCTTACCGGGAGACGATCCGCGGGAAAGCGGATGTGCAGGGGCGCCACAAGAAACAGACGGGCGGGCACGGTCAATACGGGGATTGCAAGATCAAGATGGAACCGATGCCCCGCGGGGGCCAGTTTGAATTCGTAAACGATATTTTCGGCGGCGCAATTCCCAAGAACTACATTCCGGCCATCGAAAAAGGCATTAAGGATGCGGCGGCGCGCGGGTATCTTGCGGGATATCCGGTGGTGGATTTCCGCGTGATTCTGTATGACGGTTCGTATCACGATGTGGATTCGAACGACATGTCGTTCCAGATGGCGGGGCGCATCGCTTTCAGAAAAGCGATGGAGCAGGCGAAGCCGACTTTGCTGGAGCCGGTGATGGCAGTGGAGATCACGGTGCCGGATGATTTTGCTGGATCGATCATGGGCGATCTGAATAGCCGCCGGGGACGCATACAAGGCATGGACAATAAGGGCGGCAACACGGTCGTAAAGGCGGAAGTGCCCATGGCTGAGATGCTGACCTACGGGGTTGATTTGACATCGATGACGCAAGGTCGCGGCAGCTTTAACATGGAAATGCACCACTACGACACGGTGCCGGCGGCGCTGCAAGAAAAGATTGTAGAGAAGGCGAAGGCTGCGCGGGGCGAAGTGAAGGAAGAGGAAGAATAGAGGTCGGCTCTGAAAATCCCCACGCGAGCCGCTCGACCACGCTCAGGGCCGCATCTGGTTCAATCTGCCCAAGATAAGAAACCTGCACCTTCAGGTCGCGATCCCAGGGGCACTCACTTCATTTATATTTGCCAGGAGTGCCTCAGAGGACACAATGAAGCCGATATTGATTCTGACTTCCTTTCTCGCGGTGACCGCGTTGATGGCTGCCGCACAGACCCAGACGTTTTCCACGTCGGCGGGGCCAGTAAAGATCACGCCGATTTATCACGCAAGCACGCTGATTGAGGCGGGCGGGAAGACGATTTATCTCGATCCGGCAAAGCCCGCGAAATTAGCGGGGCTTCCGAAAGCGGACCTCATCCTGATCACCCACATTCACGGGGACCACATGGATCCCGATTCCATCAAGGAAGTGGGCAAGGCGGACACCGAGATTCTGGCAACGCCGACAGTGGCGCAAACTGTGACCAGCGCCAAACCCATCACCAACGGTGAATCGAAGACCTGGCAGGGCTGGACCATTGAGGCGATCCCGGCGTACAACCTGAAACGCGGGCCCGCGTCGGGACAGTTCTATCACCCCAAAGGACGGGACAATGGCTACGTCCTCACCTATGGCGGCAAACGCTTTTATTTTTCCGCAGACACTGAGGGCGTGCCGGAAATGCGCGCTCTGAAGAACATCGACGTAGCGTTCGTATGCATGAACCTGCCTTACACCATGCCGCCGGAAGAGGCGGCTGACGCGGTAAAGGCCTTTCATCCAAAGATCGTGATTCCTTACCACTATCGCGGATCGGATCTGGCGGTCTTTCAAAAAGGATTGGAAGGAACCGGGATCGAAGTGCGGGTCCTGGAATGGTATCCGAAGTAGGATTGCGCTAGGAGATCTTCGCTCCGTAGGATCCGAGAAATATGAAGGCAAAAAATAGGACCAGTCATTGCGACTGGTCCTGAACGTTTAGCGGCCCTTTCGAAGTTACTGCTGTCCGAACAGATCAGACATGGTGGCGGTGCTGGTGTCGCAGGCATGGTTGAGGCAGGGCAGACCGAAGCCTCCCTCAATCGAACGCAGCAGGGAGAAATGAGTGTAGAACTCACCGCTCCGGAGTTCATGGAAGCCGTAATTGGTATCCACGATGGCGACTACCTGATTGATGATGGGTTGAACGGAGTAATCGTTTTCATCCCAGATCACCACGATCGCGCAGTGGCCTTTTTTCCAGACATCCGAGGCGTGAATCGCAGTGACAATCCTTTCTACTGCCTGATCGCCCAGGATAATCAGAGCCGGGTTCAATCCGGCCTGAGTGCCGTTGTCGTTGGGATCATATCCGCAGAAGGCAGTTCCATTGCCGCGTCCATGCTGGTCGTTGCACTGGTTGGGAACGATGTAGGAAAAATTCGGAACCCTGCCTGATCCCAAGTCACTCCAGAGTCCGCGCAGACCGTCGAGCGGCGACATGTTGGCGTAGCTGATGAGCGGGTTGGAGCCTTCCTGAACGTTCTGGAAATAAACAAAGGGATTGTGCTTGGAGGCGTAGAGCTGAACGATATCGGCAGTGGTCAGCGGTGGGTTCAGCTGGGGGTTGATCTGGGTAAAGTCGGTGTTGTTGGTGAAGTTTCCATCGCTGTAGTCGACCAGATCGGGTCCGGTGAGCGGAAGACTTTCCTGATAGGTCTTCCAACTTTTTCCGGCAGCGACGAGTTGGTCGGCGATGGTGATTCCGAGAGTGCTCGTAGCGGCGGCATAGGAGTGCTTGTTATCGATCTCGATTTCGCAAGGTGGCCCGGTGACCTCGTTGGTGCAGTCGAGCAGAGGCGTGGCTGCGTCCGTTCCGCTGCCAGAGATAGGGCAGATGGCGGAGCTGGCTGGGTTGTCGGTATTGGGTATGCCGGAGGCGAGATTCGTAGTGCAGGTCGCGTTATGCCAGTCGGGCGAGTTGTCGCTGAGGACGCCGAAGTTTGAACCGCCAACCACTTCGAGATAGTTCGTCAAGCTGGGATGAGCCACAGCAAAGTAGTTGCTGGCGAGGTTGGCCTTCCGCGCGTAGTGGTTGATGAACTTTGCGTTCGGGTTATTGAGGATTTCGGTGTAGCCATGATTTTCCATCATGATGAGGAAAACGTGGTCTAAGTGAGGGACGCCCTTTGGAACGGGACCCTGTTGCGAATAAGCTGCGGTGCTGAAAGCTAACAGCAGGGCAATCGTTAAAGCTCGTGTTTTCATTATTTTTGTTCTCCTTGGATATTTCGAAGCGTCCAGATAGCGGTTTGTACAAAGCAGAACTTTCCTTGGAAGACCCTAGAGTGGCAGGATTAAGGGTCGGTGACAGCGAAGTTAAGGTTTGATGAATTGTGCTGCAACAGTGAAAGCGGCTCGGTTGCGGCGAGGTTGCTAGTGGAGAATCGCTTCGTGGTAACATCCGGCGAGGATGGCGGAGAAAAATAATCCGAACGTGAACTACGGTCCCGACCGGCTGGTTTCGGCTGCGGCGGTGGAAGACGATTCGTCGTTTGAGCTAAAGCTGCGGCCGCAGAGGCTGGCGGAGTTCATTGGTCAGAAAAAGGTTAAAGAAAATCTGGCGGTAGCGATAGAGGCGGCAAAATCGCGCGGCGAGGCCATGGATCACGTGCTTTTATATGGGCCGCCCGGACTGGGGAAAACCACGCTGGCGAACATTATCGCCAATGAACTAGGCGTGCACTTCCAGCCGACCGCGGCTCCACTGCTGCAAATCAAAGGCGACCTGACCGCGATTATTACCAACATGCAGGACAAACAAGTCCTGTTCATCGACGAGATTCACCGGCTGCAGCCGGTGCTTGAAGAGTTGCTGTATTCAGCGCTGGAAGATTACAAACTCGACATCATTATCGGACAGGGGCCGTCGGCGCGCACGCATACGCTGGAGGTGAAGCCCTTCACGTTTGTGGGCGCCACCACTCGGGCAGGATTGATTTCAGCGCCCTTGCGCTCACGATTTGGAATTGTGCTGCGGCTGGAGTTTTATACGCCCGAGGATTTGCAGGTAATCGTGGAGCGCTCCGCGGAAATCCTGGGAGTTCAAATCGATGATGCGGGTGCGACCGAGATTGCCAGCCGTTCGCGGGGAACGCCACGAATCGCGAATCGATTGCTGCGACGGGTCCGGGACTATGCCCAGGTGCGCGGCGCAGGAAAAATTGATTTGCCCACCGCGCAGGCCGCTCTGGAGATGCTGGAAGTAGATAAGTATGGTTTTGATGAAGTCGACCGCAAGCTGCTGCTGACGATCATAGACAAATATCAAGGTGGTCCGGTCGGTGTAAACACGCTGGCTGCGGTCCTGGCGGAAGAACCGGATGCGATCGAAGAAATCTACGAGCCCTTCCTCATGCAGATTGGCTTTCTGAATCGTACCCCGCGAGGGCGGGTCGCCACACAACTGGCCTACGATCATTTCAAAATCACGCCTACTAGAAGACAGAGTTCTCTGTTCTAGAGCCCGCTCGAGATGCGTTAAACCTCGTTTCTTCCCCTTCTGCGTGTTGGAAGGGAGTATGAGGTTCGGAGTTTGTAACAAACACTCGATTTTTGTTTTGTCAGGCCGAAGATGGTGTATCTTCCTCAATTACCCGTTGGGGGCGGGGCAGGGAGCGACAACGATTGAGCCTGGGTGTAGTCCGCCATCGAGCAACGCCTTACGTTGTGAGAGCGGCGGTATTGGTTGGCCTATTGCCCTTCGCCGCTTCTCTCCGCGGCGCCGCAGCACTCCAACTGCAGATTGAGAAACCGCAAAGTGCCATTTCAGTGAAACAGGGCTCGGAGAGCGACGAGCAAAGCTCTGCCGCGCAAAATCCCCAAGTCACACCGCAAAACCCTCCTCCACCACTGCAGGCGAATCCAGCACCGCCGGGCCAGAAGCCTGCGCCTTCTTCGGAAAATCCATCGCCTTCAGCGCAACTGCCGGAGCCTCCGGTAAAGAATCCCGAGGTCAAGCCGGCGCCGCGCCCGGAAATCGCTCCACCCGGACTGACGATCCCGCGGTTGGCGCGAGCGCCCGAGCTGGAAGAATTCTTGAGCATGAAGCCGCAAGGGGAAGTAGCCCTGAAAATGGCAAGAGTGACAGGCTTCGTGCAGCGGAATCCGCATGATGGCGAGAAGGTTTCAGAGGAAACTGTCGCCTATCTGGGCTACGACCAGAAAAATCTATACGTGGTGTTCGTATGCTTCGACGATCCCGAAAAAAGTGCGTGCACGAATGTCGCGGCGGGAGGACATCTACGACGACGACGAAGTGGAGGTGATGCTGGATACTTTCCATGACCGGCGCCGTGCCTACGCCTTCCAAACGACTCCCCTCGGCGTGCAATGGGACGCGATATGGACCGAGGCAACGCGAGAGGAGATCAATGGGAATTTCGACACTTCGTTCGACACGGTTTGGGATTCAAAAGGCAAAGTAACTGATCGCGGCTACGTGGTGTGGATGTCGATTCCTTTTAAGAGCCTGCGCTTTCCCTCCACGAGGCAGCAGGAGTGGGGGCTCATTTTGTATCGCGGGATCGTGCGCAAGAACGAAGACGCTTTTTGGCCGCAGGTTTCCTACAAGGTGGCGGGTCGACTGGGGCAGGCTGCAACGCTGCGCGGCTTGGAGGGAATTTCGCCGGGCCGGAGTATCGAACTGATTCCCTATGGAATCATGCGCGGGTTTCGCGTCGCTCGATGCGCTTGATCCGACAAATCCTTATTTTGAAAATGCGGTGGCGCAGGGACAGTTTGGGATGGACGCGAAGTTCGTGATCCACGATCACTTCGTGGTGGATTTAACTGCCAACCCTGACTTCAGCCAAGTGGAATCGGAAGATCCGCAGATCACTGTGAACCAGCGGTTCGAAGTGTATTTTCCGGAAAAGCGGCCGTTCTTTTTGGAAAACGAAGATTATTTCCGCACGCCTCTCGATTTGTTTTTTACGCGAAACATCCAAGACCCTTCTGCGGGTATTCGCCTGACCGGAAAAGAGGGACCGTATTCGGTGGGAGTGATGTCGACTGACGATCGTGCGCCGGGGCAAGCCGGTTCCACCCTATTTCCCGTCTGGCCGGCACGCGCTCTCTATTTCACAGTGGCGCGGGCCAGCCGCGATATTTTCAGGCAGTCCAGCGTAGGAGTGCTTTATACGGACTGGGAGTGTCCCACGACCGGAGAGTTCAATCGCGTCGGAGGCGTGGATACGCGGCTGAAGTTCAACGCCAATTGGACGTTAGACGCCCAGGCCGTCACGAGTTCCAGCAACCTCCGGGGAGATTTCTACGCCCCGTCTGGGTACTCGAGCAATAACTGCGAGACCAACTTGTTCCCCTTCAGTAGCGGCAACGTTGGAAACGGAAGTTACTATGCCGGACCCGCGGGAAAACTCGAACTTAAGCATGAAGGCCTGCACTTCAGTTATGACGGAGTGTACGACGACATCAGCCCCGGTTTCGTCACTGTGCCAGGATTTGTAAACCGGGTCGACATTCGCGAACTTTTTCAGATGATCGACTACCGGTTCCGGCCGAAGAAGGGCTGGATTGTCGACTGGGGGCCGTCGATCAATCAGCGCTATGTTTTCGATCATGAAGGGAATCGACTGGATACCGACTACCAGCCGTTACCTAGCCATCCAGGGGCGAGGTCAGACATTTATCTACCTATTTCCTTACCGGGAACTAAGGGAAAGGCTGCGGCCGCAGGACTTCTGCTATCTCGGGTTCGCCTGCGGACTTCCGAGTCAGGATTATCACGAACACGACAGCGGCGTTTCGATTAGACCAGTGTCTTGCCGAAAATAACTGCCGGAGCCAGCTATCACTGGGGTGATGGCGCAAATTATGTTGCGTCGACCAGCAGTTCCGGCGCCACTCAACGAACCCTATCTGGCACGTCAGGACACGGCCACGGCGACGCTAACGGTTCGGCCGGTCAAGCCGTTGAAGATTGAGAATACTTATTTGTTTGAGCGCTTGCGATCGCGGGAATGACACGTACCTTTTGGCTTTGTCCGAAACGCCGGGTATAGGAAAAGGTATCTTCAACAACCACATTGTGCGGAGCAAATGGAACTGGCAGTTCACGCCGCAATTATCGTTGCGCGTGATTTTTCAGTACAACTCAGTGCTGGCGAACACGCCGGGTAATACGATTTATCCATACACTTACCTGCCGACCCAGAAGGAGTTCAATACCGACTTTCTTCTCACCTATATGATTCATCCGGGAACGGCGGTTTATATTGGCTACAATAGTGACCTGCAGAATCTGGATCGTGATCCCCAACGTTGGCTGTGTTTAACACCGCCAAAGGCTACATCAACGACAGCCGGCAATTCTTCGTGAAAGTGTCATACCAGTTCCGGTTTTAGGGGCCCGGTAGCGCTGGCCGGGTTGCTGAATCCCCGGCTATTCCGGTAGAATCTAATGATTCGAATCGAGGTCTGAACCCATATGAAAGCAGCCATTCATCCCGCTTATAACGAAATTCGCGTGCATTGTGCATGCGGCAATGCCTTTGTTACCCGGTCGACCCATAAGGGCGACATCAGCGTTGAAATCTGCTCGGCTTGCCATCCATTTTTCACCGGCAAGCAGAAGTTGATGGATACCGCCGGTCGCGTGGAGCGCTTCCGCCGCAAGTACGCGAAGAAGCGGCAAGCCCGCGACAGCGAAGAAGTAAGTTTGCCACCGCGGAGTTTTGCGGATTAACCTGGATTTGCAGCCCTCGCCGCTTGGCGGGGGCTTACACTTTGTGGGGCAAAGTAGAATAAACCCGTGAGGAAAATGTGGGACAATCCGGGCCCAGCTTCGGTTGGGCTGGCAGGCGGACAAAAGTGTGCGCCTCGCATGGTTGCGGCAAGCCTCACCATCGGGAATGTTCGCATCGCCCCGGCGACGGTACTTGCTCCCATGGCGGGGGTTACTGACACCGTCTTCCGCCGATTCATACGGAATCTCGGCGGCTGCGGCCTGATCATGACCGAGTTCACCTCGGCCGACGGCGTTTTGCGCAAGAAAGATCAGAAGGCGAAGCGCTATCTGCATTTTTACGAGGATGAACATCCGATCTCGGCGCAGCTTTTTGGCAGCGATCCGCAAGTGATGGCGGAAGCAGCGCGCATGGTCGAGGGTCTCGGCTTTGATCTGGTCGATTTGAACTTGGGATGTCCCGCGAAAAAAGTGGTGAAGTGCAATGGAGGATCCGGATTATTGCGGGATCTTCCGGCGATCGGGCGCATCTTCGAAGCAGTACGAGCGGCGGTGAAGCTTCCCTTCACAGTGAAGTTTCGCGCGGGATGGAACGACGAAGAAATCGTTTGCGTGGAACTGGCGAAGATGGCGGAGTCATGTGGCTTGGCAGCAGTTGCCTTGCACGCCCGCACGCGCGAGATGGGCTACAGCGGCACTGCGAGATGGGAGTGGATCGCTGCTGTTAAAGACGCGGTGAAGATTCCCGTGATTGGCAACGGCGACATCCGCACGCCTGAAGATGCCTGCGCCATGGTGACTCAGACGGGATGCGACGCGGTGATGATTGGTCGAAGCGCGCCGTCGAATCCGTGGATTTTTCGGCAGATTCAGCAGTATTGTGCGAACTCGGGCCTTCGGCCCGACGGACAGCCGAGGGCGGCTGTCCCCACATGGCCGGTGGCGGAAACCTCCGAAGTCGGCAAGCCCTACGACGAGCCTACCGAGGCGGATCGTTACCAGATGATTCGTACCTACTTTCAGATGCTGATCGAAGAGGAGCTTCCCGACGCTGTGGGTAAGATGAAGCAGTTCGCCTCTTGGTTCACCCATGGAGTGCCGGGCGGGGCGGCACTGCGCAAGGGCATCTACGAGTCGAAGAGTGCTGTGGAGATTCTGGGAAGAGTGGAAGAGTTCTTTGAAGCGAGGTTAACCCTCTACGCGACCGATCCGCTTATTCCTCAAAACTAATTGTCAGTCTAGAGTTTCGACAGGGTGCTATCGTTTACATTCACGACCCAAACGTTGGTGCCATCAAAGGCCACGTCCTCCGGTCCTCCGCCCACGTTATATGTTCCCAACGTAGCGCCATTGGTAGATGACAGTTTCGTCACCGTACTGCGTCCAAAATTAGAGATCCAGATGTTGGCGCCATCAAACGCCACACCGTAAGGCGTCGAGCCTACGGTAAATTTCGCCTGCACCGTGCCATCGCTTGCTCGTAACTTCGTCACCGTTCCGCTGCCGGAAGCAACCCAGATGCTCATTCCGTCATAGGCAATGCCGTACGGACTCATCGCGACACTGAAAGTGCCGAGTACGGCGCCCGAACTCATTCGTATCTTGGTGACGGTACTGCTGGTCGTGTTCGTTACCCAGAGATTCGTTCCGTCGATGGCCACGTGGGATGGGTATGTTCCGGCGGCGAAGGTTCCAAGGGTTACGCCGTCAGTCGGACGAACCTTACTCACGTTGTTGCTGCCAGAATTTGCGACCCAGATATTGGCACCGTCAAATGCCAGACCATAAGGATGCGTTCCCACCGGGAAGGTCCCAAGCGCCGTACCGTCACTGCCCCGAAGCTTGCTGACCGTACTATCGTTGAAATTTGACACCCAGACGTTGGCTCCGTCATAAGCGACAGCAGCCGGAGACTGGCCGACCGCGAAAGTTCCCAGCGTAGCTCCGTCGTTCGCGCGTAATTTCGTCACGGTGTTGTTGACCTGGCTTACTACCCAGAGATTGGCCCCGTCGAAAGCCACGCCCCCCGGGAAGGTTCCGACGCTGAAGACGGTCGTCTGGTTAGCGGCATACCAGTGCAACGTAGCGATTTGCTGGGCGTTCTTACTTGAAACTGTTACTCCTCCTTGCGCGAGGCAAGATACAGAAATCGTCCATATCAGCGAGGTGAGGAAAATGTAGCGCAGCCTAGACATACAGGGTTCCTTTGGCAGATTAGGAGCTACAGGCTTGGGGGCGTTCCTGCGCAGGGTTCGAGGATGAACCTGTGGAGGACGCCTGTCAAGGTCGATTCCACGAGCGGGATCAGGCGACCCAAAAGGTTATTCTGTGGCCTCAGAGTAACTATGATCGCGCTTCCCGCGCCAGCATCTTGCCAGTATCGTCCTTATCCACGTAAGCCCACGCCATTTTCGGATCGTGCGTAAATACGGTCAGCCATTTTTCGCGAATCGCTGTGGCGTAGTACTGCTTTTTGCTCTCGATGGTTTGCAACGGGTAGAGATCGAAGCCCATGCCCCAGGTGATGTCGATGTGCGCGGCGGTGGGGATGAGATCGGAAATGTAGCAGGCGGTATGAGGATGCGAGCCGGACGCGCGAGCAATGTCCTCGCAAACTGCGCTCGGACTTCGCGCGGCGCGCCCGGGTCCCTCGTCGCCAAAAGCAGGCGACTCGGGATGACAACCTCGAACGATTACGGCTTGCATGTGCGCGGTGTGGCCGGGAAAGGTCTTCACGGAGATGCCGGGAACGATTTCCTCGCCGCCTTTGAGTAGGGTCATCTGGCCACTCTGGACGAGGGGGTCGTAATTCTCGGGGATGAAGCTGATGGAATCACGCTCGCTGGGCTTGCGGGCGTATTGCCACTCGCCCTCGGGCGCATAATATCTTGCTCGTGGAAAAGTCGGGACGATTTTGCCATCTTTGCCGCGTACGGTATTCCATCCGCAGTGGTCGAAATGGAGATGAGTATTGATGACGATGTCGATGTCTTCCGGCGCGACTCCGGCAGCCGCGAGATTCGTCAACAGCTGCGCAGGTTGGCCGTAGAACTTGACCATGCGTTCGGAAAGCTTGTTGCCCATGCCGGTTTCCACCAAAATGGTTTGCTTGCCCGTGCGGATGAGCAGCGAGTTCAATCCGGCGGTGACGTAGTTTTTCTCGTCAGCGGTTACTTTGCGCGACCACATCACTTTGGGAACGACGCCGAAAAATGCTCCTCCATCGAGCGGATAGGTGCCATCGGAAAAGATGCTGAGTTCGAAGTCGCCGAGAGTCAGGCTGGGCATATATATAGTGTGCCACAGGCTAATTGGCATTTTCTGCTGCGAGATTGCGGTACTCTGATCCCTATATATGGAGCGCCCGGCTAGCGTCACGGCGATTGCGGTTTTATTTTTTTTGGTCGCGGCATATCTGATAGCAATCGGCATCGCCGAATTTGTGGCGCCGGGAACGCTGTCGAAGATGTTGGTAACGGGCGTGACGTATGGGCGAGAACTTGACGGCCCGCAGACGGCATTATCTGTTGGAGCAGGTTGGGCGCTGGTCGGATGGGGACTTTATAGGCTACGCAATTGGGCGCGGTGGTGCGCACTGCTTATCATGGTGATTGGAGTAGCAGGATCGGTGCCGGCGGTTTCGGCGGCGGCCAGAGATTTGACCTGGCGTTTTTTCTTTTACGGCGCGCAAATCATGGTGCGAATCGTGATCGCCTGGTACATGGTCGCGTCGCCCGAGGTGATCGAGGCGTTCAAGGGAAAGCAGCACTAAAAATTCTTGTCATTCCCAGCGGAGCGAGGAATTCTGGTATTTGCTGGCCGGCGTCCGCACGGCTGGCGCGAGCAGAAACCAAGGTCCCTCGCTGCGCTCGGGATGACAGTACGCATCAACTTCCATCAGCGTTTCGCTTTCGCCGGTTCCTTTTCCCCCACTCGATGGCTGACTTCGAATTTCATCTTTCCGGCTTTCTTGTCAGCATCTACGACGATGTGATCCCCATGCAGAACTTCGCCGTCGAGGATCTTCAGCGCGAGCGGATCCTGGACCAGCTTCTGAATTGCGCGCTTCAGGGGACGCGCGCCAAAGTTGGGGTCGTAGCCTTGCGTGAATAGTAAGTCTTTCGCGCCGTCGGTGAGTTCGATCGAGATCTTGCGATCGGCCAGCAATCGGCGGACATCTTCCAATCGCAGTTCGACGATCTTGACCAACTGCTCCTTGCCCAGCGGTTTGAAGACAATGACGTCGTCCACACGATTCAGGAACTCCGGGCGGAAATGGGCGTAGAGCGCTTCCATCACGCGCTCGCTGGCCTTCTCGAAATCCTCCGGCGTTCGCAGCGCGTCGGCTTGCAAGTAGTTCGAGCCGAGATTCGACGTCATGATGATGATGGTGTTTTTGAAATCAACCACGCGGCCCTTACCGTCCGTGAGGCGGCCATCGTCCATGATCTGCAGCAGAATATTGAACACGTCGGGATGAGCTTTTTCGATTTCGTCGAAGAGCACGACGGCGTAAGGCCGCCGGCGAACCTGCTCGGTCAGTTGACCACCCTCTTCGTATCCGACATAGCCGGGAGGCGCGCCGATCAAGCGCGCGACGGAATGCTTCTCCATGTATTCGGACATGTCGATGCGCAGTAAGGCGCGTTCGTCATCGAACAAAAATTCGGCGAGAGCCCGGGCCAATTCGGTTTTGCCGACGCCCGTGGGACCGAGAAAAATGAATGATCCGATCGGACGTTTGGGATCGCTCAGCCCGGCACGCGAACGCCGAATCGCGTTGGCCACGCGTTCCAGAGCCTGGTCCTGGCCGATCACGCGCTGACGCAAGCGCTCTTCCATGGTGACCAGCTTTTTGACTTCACCTTCGAGCATCTTGGAAACCGGAATGCCGGTCCACTTGGAGACGATGCGGGCAATATCTTCTTCGTCCACTTCCTCCTTGAGCATGCGAGGTGCGCCAGTACCTTTACCGTCTGGCGTTTTTCCGTCAATGCGGGCGGAGAGTTGATTTAACTCTTCTTCCGCTTGCCGCAACAATCCATAGCGGATCTCGGCGACGCGCTGCAGATTGCCTTTGCGTTCTTCGGACTGCTCTTCAATTTTGAGCTTCTCGATTTTCTCTTTCAGCTCGCGGGAGCGGGCGATCAGATCTTTTTCCTTCTTCCAATTGGCTTTCAGTGCATTCGCCTTCTCGCGGATGCCGGCAAGTTCTTTCTCAATGACTGACAGGCGCTCACGAGAGTTGGCGTCGTCCTCTTTCTTCAACGCCTGCTTTTCGATTTCCAGTTGCGTAGCACGGCGCTCGAGTTGATCGATGTCGGTAGGGAGCGAATCGATTTGAATGCGAATCGAGGCAGCCGCTTCGTCGATGAGGTCGATGGCTTTATCTGGGAGAAAGCGATCGGAGATATAGCGGTGTGAAAGCGTGGCTGCGGCGACGATGGCGGAATCTTTAATGCGCACGCCGTGATGCACCTCGTACTTTTCCTTCAGGCCGCGGAGAATCGCAATGGTGTCCTCGACGTTAGGCTCGCCGACGAAAACGATTTGAAAGCGGCGCTCGAGGGCGGCATCTTTTTCGATGTACTTGCGATACTCGTTCAGCGTGGTGGCTCCGATGGCGCGCAATTCGCCGCGAGCCAGCGCGGGTTTGAGCATATTGGAGGCGTCAATCGCCCCTTCGGAGGCGCCGGCCCCGACCAAAGTATGCAGCTCGTCGATAAAGAGAATGATTTGGCCCGCGGAATCTTCAATCTCTTTCAGGACGGCTTTGAGGCGATCTTCAAACTCTCCGCGATACTTTGCGCCAGCGAGCATGGCTCCGAGATCAAGAGCGACGACGCGCTTGTTTTTCAAGACTTCTGGCACGTCACCGGAAATGATGCGCTGCGCGAGGCCTTCGACGATGGCGGTCTTGCCTACGCCGGGTTCGCCAATGAGCACCGGATTGTTCTTGGTCCTACGGGAAAGAACCTGGACGACGCGGCGGATTTCTTCGTCGCGGCCGATGACGGGATCCAATTTTCCACGCCGGGCTTGCTCGGTGAGGTCTCGCGCATAGCGTTCCAGTGCCTGGTATTTCGCCTCAGGGTTTTGGTCGGTCACTTTCTGCGAGCCGCGGACGGAGGTCAGGGCTTTGAGAATGGCGTCGTAAGTCGCGCCATGCTGGGCGAGGATCTGTTGCGCCTTGTCGCGCTTGAGGTGCGTGATAGCCAGCAACAAGTGCTCGGTGGAGACGTATTCGTCCTTAAAGTTGCTGGCTTCTTTGAAAGCCTGTTCGAGCAACTTGTTGACTTCGTTCGAGAGCGTAGATTGTGCGGCTTCTCCGGCGACCTTTGGTAGCTTATCGATCTCGCCGTAGATTTCGTTGAGCACGGCTTGGGGGCCGATGCCGATCTTTTCAAGCACGGGCGGAACGATGCCTTCTTTGTCCTCGAGCAATGCCGCGAGCAGATGGATGGGCTGTAGCTCAGGATTGCCGTGTTCGGAGGCGATGTTATTCGCTCGCTGGACGGCTTCCTGCGCTTTTACGGTAAATTTATCCCAACGGATTGCCATGGTCATTTCCTTTGTTCGACGCCTTACATCCCGCCCTTAGCATCATGCTCGGGATACCATCCGTGCTTCTTCGCTTCCTCGAGTTGAGCGAGTGTCAGTTCGCGACTACATACTCCGCAATGATAAGGCGGATGATTGATGCAAGCGCAAGGCTGCAATTTTTTACAGGTGCGGTAGCGTTTCTCAAAATCCTGGTTGAGGATCCTTTGGTCGCACATGACTGAACGCTCAAGAAATTAGCGATGAAAGAATCAAAAAAATGGGAGGCGGTGGATACTAGCCGCCTCCCGCTGACCTCAGCGGCCAAAGCCGCGTCACGTTTACTTCGCGGTATGACTAAAGTCGTGCCCTTCCCAAACTGCACTAATTACGCGGCTTTGCTTGGACCTTTGCCTTCCAAAGTTTTATCGGCGGCTTTATCAGTGCCGATGTTGACTTTGATTTGTTTGGGCTTGGCTTCGGCTTTCTTGGGCAGAGCGATCTTCAACACGCCCTTATCATAGTTAGCGGTAACCTTCTCGGAGTCGACCGTCGCAGGCAGAGTGAAGGTGCGGGTAAAGCTGCCGTACTGGCGCTCCACGCGGCGGTAGTTCTCTTCTTTCTCTTCCTTCTCGATCTTGCGCTCGCCGTGAACGGTGAGAGTGTTGTTTTCCAGGCGAATGTCGATGTCTTTTTCGTCAATGCCCGGAACTTCGATCTTCAGGGTGACGGTGTGCTCGTCTTCGTAGACGTCGACGGCTGGAGCAAAGCTGGATGCGGTCAGAGACTCATCCCGGCCACCTTCGTTGAAGGACTCGCGGAACAGGCGGTTCATGCGGTCCTGCAGGGTGGAAAACTCACGGAAAGGTTCAAAACGGGTAAGTACGGTCATGACAAATCTCCTTCTTGGCTTCTTGGTTTCAAAAATTCGGCGTTGCCGTTCAAAAGGTTAGATGCTTATTCAGCACACAATAAGCATAAAATATGAGTGACTTGTTGTCAACTAAAATAAACTGTTTATTTTCATTATGTTATGTTTGCTATGATGCATTTTAGGTAGCCGGTTTCTGGGATGTTCAGCAGGATTGGGTGGTCTTTGGACTGCCCGCGAACCTCTAGAAGGCGCAGCATTCGGTGGGCATCACGAGCCGAAGCGGCAAGCATTTGGAGGAAATCGAACTCGGTCACATGGTAGGAGCAGGAGCAAGTGATCAAGATTCCTCCGGGGCGGAGCATTTTCAAGGCGCGAAGGTTCAACTCTTTGTAGCCTCGCATGGCTGCTTCCAGGTCGCGCTTTGACTTGGCGAAGGCCGGAGGATCGAGAACGATCGTGTCATAGCGCTTGCCGGCGGAAGAGTAATCCTTGAGCAGATCGAAGGCGTTGGCCTCGATCCACTCAATTTCGCAGCGGTTCAGCTCGGCATTCTGATCGGCGATTTCGAGCGCGGGACGGGAACTATCGACGCCAGCGACGTGGGTGCATCGTGGGGCCAGATGAAGGGCAAATCCTCCCTGGTAAGAGAAGACGTCCAAAGCTTCGCCGTGGGCGTAGTTTGCTGCAGCTGCGTAGTTCTCGCGCTGGTCGAGGAAAGCGCCGGTCTTCTGGCCTTGGAGCGCATCGAAGTTGAAGTGGACGCCGTTCATGGTGAAGGTGGTATCGCTCTTTTCACCCTGCAACAGGCCAGAAGGTCTAGCCGGAAGCTCTTCCAGTTGACGGACTCGCGGATCGACCCGCTCGACGATCGACGCCGGATGCAAATTGTCGGACAACTCTGAAATTAAGGCGCCACGCACCAGGTCCGTGTCCATGGCTTGGGTGAGGATCTGCAAGGAGAGGATATCGTTGTAGCGGTCGACGATCAGGCCAGGCAGAAAATCGGCTTCGCTGAAAACCACGCGGTAGGCGTTGCTGTCATGAACGATTGGTTCCCGATAGAGAATGGCCTCGTTAATTCGCTGGCGGATGAGCGAGGGCAGATCGCTGACAGGCTCTCGTGAAATGAGACGGACAGCAATTTGCGAGGAACTGGAATAGAGTGCGCTGCCGAGAGTCTGTCCGCGATGATCCTGGATGGTGACGAGCGATCCCGGCGCGATTCCTTCGGCGGAAGCAATGTCTGAACGATAGACCCAGACATGTCCGTCTTTCAGGCGGGCCGCGCCGCGCGGAGAGACTTTAACGTGAGAGAGCGTGCCAGAGGCCTTTTGCATCCAGCCATCTTAAATGCATCAGTTCTTACGTGTACGGAGGAAGACGAAGCGGGGCGAGCAATAAAGGACTGATTCGAAATCGTTAGCTGGCAGCTTGACCGGTCGGCAGCGTGGAAGAGGCATCGCTCTTAACAGAAGTCCTGGTACTCATCTCGTAACGAGCGGCGTCGAGGTCGCTATGCAAGGAATCGAGCGCTGTCATAGGCATTTCGGTGCCCCAGTTTTCCATTTCAGTTTCCGACCAGCTTCCATTGAGGCGGATGGCGCCGGTGATGTCTTCCGGGAAGGCATGGCGATAATCACCTTCGCGGATCAGGATGTCGCCGATGAGACGGCCAGTACCGAGATCGAAAACACGCCGAGTGGATTGGCCGTGAGCAGTCGCCAGGCATAGGAAAACCTCACCGGCATCCGCGTATTCCTGACGATAGTACCAAGCCTGGGGGGCATCAATTTTGGGATGATGGCGACGGATTCGTTTGTGCTCGGGCTCGAGAGCCTGCATTTCATTGGCGGGGTTGAAGTAAAGAATGCGCTGGCAGGAATCGCAGACAACGGTCTGCTGCCCAGTGCGGACATCGTTATAAGTTTGAGGGCGCAGCATGACCTGGCAAGCCATGCATTTGTGGTCGCGAACTTCGGAGATGCCGCTGCCACGAAATTTTGAAACGCGCTCGTAGTGGCGCAGCAATTCTTCGTTAACGCCGGCGCGCATCTGGTCCCGCTTCGCCCGCCACTCGCTGAGCTGCTTTTCGTCTTCGGCGGTACGCTGGCGGGCCTGCTCTTTTTCTTTTTCAATCTCGGCAGTTTCCGCTTTCAGGTCGGCTTGGGCGGCCTTCACTTCTTTGTCGCGGGCGTCCGCATTCACCATCAATTCAAGAATCTTGTCTTCATTCTCGCCGATTTCTTTTTCGGCAAACTGGATTTCCTGCAGCAGCGCTTTGTATTGCTCGTTGGTTTTGACTGCCAGGGATTGATCCCGATATTTGGAAATTTTTCCGCGAAGATCGGTGATGGCGGTATCGTATTTGCGGCGGGCGGCTTCGTCGGCTTTAACGGCGGCCTGGGCTTTTTCCAGTTGAAGTCTCGTATCGGCCAGCTTGTGTTCGATCGCAGCGACGCGTTTGGGCAGTTCGGCGATTTCGTCCTGCAGACGTCGAATCGCCTTGTCCGCATCTTGCAAGTGCAGCAGGTTTTCTATTTCAGGAAGCATCCCGAGGGAACTCAACTTTGATTCTAGCACGTAGAATCGCCGGGTTCGCAGGAGCAGGCAGCGGAATGGGCGCGAGGAGCCAGTTCGGTGTAAACTCTTTCGTTCCACCTGCCTTTATTTCTGGTTCTCGGGGTTTTTAGTGAAATTCCTGTCTCGCATCATTATTCCAATTTCTGCTCTCATCTCGTTGTTGCTTACGCTGTCTGCTTGGGCGCAAGTGCCTAAGGCAGCTAAACCACTGACCCTTGAGGCTATATACGCGCCGGGCGGGCTCACCGGACGCGCTCCCGAAACTTTCGAATGGAGTCCGGACGGGACCAAGCTTTCCTTTCTGCAGCGCGATGATGAAGGTGAGCATGGCGGGCTATGGTACGTCGACGCGATAACCGGCGAGAAAAAATTGTTGGTCAGCGCAGCCAAGTTGGCTTCCCTCGCTCCCGACTACAACAAGGTGAAAGATGAACGGGAAAAGGAGCGGCTGACGCGGTATCACGTCGCCGATTACCTGTGGGCGCCGGATTCAAAGCATCTGATCTTCGACTCGCAGGGCCAGCTTTGGCTGTTTGATTTGGCTACCAACACGGCGGTGCAGTTTACTTCCGCGGCCGACCCTAGCGGAGATCCGAAGTTTTCTCCCGACGGCAGCCACGTTTCCTATGTCCGAAAACATAACTTGTATGTTCGTCCGGTGAGCGGCAAGGATGAAAAGGCGCTGACAAAAGATACGGAAGACGATTTATTCAACGGCGATATCGATTGGGTCTACGCCGAGGAACTGGCGGTGAGAAGCAATTATTTCTGGTCGCCCGACAGCAAAGACATCGTCTTCCTGCACATGGATGAAACCAGGGTTCCAACCTATCCGATCACCAACTGGATTCCAACGCATCCGACGGTGGATAACGAGAAGTATCCCAAGGTTGGGGATCCGAACCCCGTAGTGAAGCTCGGCGTAGTGAATGCTGAAAAAGGGAAGGTCCGGTGGATTGCGCTGACCGATGACGCGGAGGCTTACATCCCGCGTTTCGGTTGGGTACGCGATGGAATCCTGTGGGCGGAGGTTTTGAATCGCAACCAGGACAAGATGGATTTGTACTTTGTGGACGCAAAGTCAGGAAAACCCATGAAGGTGCTGACCGAGGCGGCTCCGAACGCGTGGATCAATGTGAATGACGATTTCAGCGTGCTGAAGTCGGGCGATCGCTTTCTGTGGTCGAGTTGGCGCGACGGGCATACTCATTTGTACCTCTACAGCTTCGACAAGGAAAATCCGCTGGTGGGGGAGGCGAAGCTGGAGCGGCAGCTCACGCAAGGTGATCTTGAAGTGCTCGGGGTCGAAGGCGTCGATGAGGCTGCGGGAACCGTATTTTTTTCTTCCAACAAAGATGATCCCAGGCAGCGGCATATTTTTTCCATCAAGCTGGATGGATCTGGGATGCAGGACTTGACGCCGGAAGAAGGGATGGCATCGGGAAAATTTTCAGATGACGGAAAGCATTATCAGTACAGTTTCATGGGACCTAAGACATCGCCTCGTACCTCCTTATGCGCCGTAGGAGGCGCGTGCACGCCGGTGTGGCAATCGCGGGATGAAGTGGCGGAGTATGGGTTGCGCCTCCAAAATTTATGGAGTTCAAAGCGGAAGATGGGACGACGCTTTACGGACGACTGTTGTTACCGCCAGACGCACCGGGTAACGGCAAGATTCCCTTGATCGTTAACATCTATGGCGGCCCTGCTGGACAGATGGTCTTGAAGCAGCCAACGAACCCCTTCGATGAGATTCTGGCGCGCAAGGGCTTTGCAATATTCTCCGTCGACAATCGCGGAACGCCGGGACGCGATCGCAAATTTCAGACCGCGATTCGCCATGAGTTCGGCGCCATCGAATTAAAAGACCAGCTCACCTCGCTCGATCAGCTTTTCGCACAATATCCGCAGCTGGATAAAGACCGGATGGCAATCTGGGGATGGTCCAACGGCGGATCGATGACTCTGTATGCAATGACGCATGCCGATCGCTTTCGCGCTGGAGTGGCCGTTGCCCCAGTCACGAACCAGATCAACTACGACACGATTTATACCGAACGGTATATGGGCCAGTTAAAAGATGATCCGGCGGGTTACCGAGAATCGGACGTGACCAGCGCAGCCGCAAATCTGCACGGAGCCCTGTTGATCGCGCACGGAACGGGCGACGACAACGTCCATTTCCAGAATAGCGTTCAAATGGTCAACGCTCTGATCAAGGCAGGAAAGCAATTCCAGTTGATGATTTATCCCAACAAGACCCACAGCATTGCAGGAAGCGATGCCCGAGAGCACCTGTTTCATATGATTGAGGATCATTTCGAGCAAGAGTTGAAGTAGAAACGGCGAAGCAGTCAAGACAAGAAAAATTGGGAGCGCCTGCTATTTTTTCTTGTCAGGCTTCCGGGACGAACTGACACGGTTCGAGCTTGTTTTTCTTGGTCTTCCTTCGGGCGCGCTGTCCTTGGAAGAGATTCTTTATCTTTGGCAGAGCTTTCCTTCGAAGAGTCGGCTTTGGACGAATCCTCCGACTTGTTTTTTTCTTCTTTCTTGGAATCCGAACTGCCTCCGTCGGACGCTGGAGCGTGGGATTTATTGGCGTAATCCGTGACGTACCAGCCGGATCCTTTGAACTGCACGGCAGGTGCGGAGATCATTTGCTCTACGCGCCCGCCGCACTCGGGGCACTTCTTGACCATCTTGTCGGAAAACTTCTGAATTTTTTCGAAGCGGTGACCGCACTTCTCGCACTGATATTCGTAAAGTGGCATGGGCTTAACGGAAACTGTGAGGAAAACCTTCTCAATTCGATTCTAGGGGTGCAGGTTCGATTGCGTCAATTGAAACGGGAGACTTGTTGAAGTTCACACGTCGGGAGACTCTGCGGCCAGGCTCTCAGGAGCGGTATTGCGCCACGCGGCATGCAGGGCTTTCGTCAGAGTATCTTTGCGGGCGGCTTTGAGATTTATGCTGGTTGCGCCTCGCCGTCCCCATGCGCCTTTCGCTGGTATGTAAACCTCGGGCTCGGCTTTTGAGAAGTAGTGTTGCTGCTCGGGATGCAATTTCACCATCCCCCAGCCTTTGGCAGGATGTCCAAGGGTAGCGAAGATCTTCCCAGCCACACGAAAATCCGGATGGTCCATGTGATCGCTTTCTGTGGCTTCGGGTAGAGATAGCGCTATTCGACGAAAATCATTTGCGGTCACAAGCATCGGGCTCCAGGGATGGAATGTGTCACGAATAGCATAACGGCTGCCAGGCGCAGAAAGTTACGTCCTCGCGAGTGGTAGACTCCGGGCATGAAGGATGCAGCGCGGAGACCCGACGCATTGCGCGAAAGAGACGCCAAGCCCGCCGGCGTCGAGTCCAAGAATTCCCAGAGCCTTGGCCCGAGGCCTGCACTGTATCTTGTCGGGACGCCGATCGGCAATCTGGAAGACATTACCCTGCGTGCTTTGCGGGTGCTCAAGGAAGTGGACGCCATCGCGTGCGAAGATACGCGGCAAACGCAAAAACTCCTCAACCATTACGGCGTCACGACCCGTACCGTCAGCTACCACGAACACAACGAGATGACGCGCGCGGCGGAGCTCGTGAAAGATCTGCAGGAAGGCACGACCGTGGCACTAGTAACGGATGCGGGCATGCCAGGGATCTCTGATCCTGGTTTTCGGCTGATTTCACTGGCGATCCGCCATCACGTGCCGGTGGTGCCGATTCCGGGAGCAGCTGCATTTCTGGCCGCGCTGGTCGCTAGCGGGCTGCCCATTGATTCGTTCCGCTTCAGCGGATTTCTTCCGGCCAAGCGGGGGGATCGGCGAGCGATTCTGGAAAGCATTAGAACCTCGCCGCGTACGCAGGTTTTCTACGAAGCTCCACACCGAATCGTCGAAGCGCTCTCTGATATTGTCGAAGTCCTCGGGGCTAATCGTCATGTGGTGATCGCGCGCGAAGTGACGAAGCTGCACGAAGAGTTCTTGCGTGGTAGGGCGGGCGAGTTACTAGAGACGTTGCAGGCGCGCGAAGGAACGAAGGGCGAAATCACGTTGCTGATTGGTAAAGCAGAAGAGCCCGAACTTGCCGCGGCAGCAGAATCGAAGATCAGCGTGCGCCAGAGAGTCGAGCAGATTATTTCCGAAGAAAACTTGGACGAAAAAGCCGCACTGAAAAAAGTGGCGAAGGAGCGGGGGGTCTCGAAGAGCGAAGCTTATCGGGAGTTGCAGAGGAGCAAGTAGCGCTACGTTGGGTTCGATCCTGGAAATCTGTCGAGCTCCGCTCGACGGACAGCCGAGGGCGGCTGTCCCCACATGAGTATTGCTGCACCCTACTTCCCTGCTAGCTCCCGCTTCACAGCCTCGCTGACGACTTTCCCATCCACTCTCATCCCGGCGCCGGAAAATCGCGCCATGGCATTCTTCATCACGGTGCCCATATCCTTCATGGTCGGCGAACCCATTTCGGCGATCACGGCCTTTACTCCGGCAACAACTTCTTCCTCGCCAGCCGCTTTGGGCAGATAGCTTTCGATGAGAACGATCTCGGCGGCTTCTTTGTCGGCCATTTCCTGGCGTCCACCCTTGGTGAACTGCTCAACCGACTCCTTGCGCTGCTTGATCAGCGTGCTGAGAACGGCCTGAGATTCCTTCTCGTCGAGCGGCGCCATCTTGTCGATCTCGCGATTCTTCAGCGCGGATTTAACCATGCGCAGCGTCGATAACCGCTGCTCTTCGCGCGCCTTCATGGCGGCGGTGATGTCCTGTTGAATTTGTTCAATGAGGCTCATTCAGGGATTATAGCTGCTGCGAAAATCTGGGCTAAGTTTTGTGTTCGGCCTTTGTCTTGGAACATTCATGCCGATCTATGGAATCATCCGCTTCGTTGGTCTCATTTTTTTTGTGATACGAATCACGGCATAAGCCTTGCGGTTCCTTTAAACTCATAAACTACTCGACTCATAAAGGTCATCCCTATGCTGCGCAAGAATCGTCTTTTTACTCCGGGTCCGACGCCGCTGCTGCCTGCGGCGCAAACCGCCATGGCGTCGTTCACCGCCCACCATCGCACCGCTGACTTCCGCGCCCTCTACCAGCGCGTTCTCACGGACATGAAATCATTCATCGGAACGAAAAACGATGTGTTGGTGTTGGCGTGCTCGGGCACGGGCGTGATGGAGGCCTCGGTCTCGAACCTGACCTCTCCGGGCGACAAGGTTTTGGTGCTGACTGCCGGCAAGTTTGGCGAGCGTTGGACGGGCTTGGCCAAAGCTTTCGGCTGCAATGTGGACGTGCTCGCGATGCCTTACGGCACAACGTTCTCGCTGGAGGATATTCGCGCGAAGTTGACTCCCGAAATTCGTGCCGTGTTTGTGCAAGCCACGGAGAGTTCTACCGGCGCACGGCATGACGTTAGAGGGATTGCGAAGATCGTTCGCGAATACGATGACACGCTCCTGATTGTCGATGCGATCACCGGCCTCGGTACAACGCATCTCGACGTGGACGGTTGGGGGGTAGACGTAATTATCGGCGGCTCTCAGAAGGCGCTGATGATTCCGCCGGGATTGGCTTATTGCGCAGTTAGTGAGCGCGCGTGGAAACGGATGGATGGGACGACCTCGCCGCGCTACTACTTTGATCTACGCAAAGAGCGGAAGTCGGCAGCCAAAGGCGAGTCGGCCTACACGCCTGCAACGTCGCTGTTTGCTGCCCTCGGCGCGGCATTGGAATTTATTCGCGAGATGGGGAATGGCGACTTAACCGCAGGGCGCGAAGCGCTGGTCGATAACGCCGGGCTCTGTGCGGAAATGACCCGGGCAGGGGCTCAGGCCCTGGGACTGAAATTGTATGCGGCGTCACCGGCCGCAGCGTTGACGGCCATCGTATCACCGGATGGAGTCGACTCCGGAAAGATCGTGAAGGAATTCCGCGAATCGTTCGACGCAGTCGTCGCCAACGGCCAAGGCGAGATGAAAGGGCAACTGTTCCGCATTGCGCACATCGGCTATTACGATTTTCTGGACACGATTGGCATACTCGCCGCTCTCGAACATGTCCTCGCACGCGTAACCGGAAAATCCGTTGCCTTCGGCACCGCCCTGCGGGCTGCACAAGAAGTGTATGCGGGCGCTCGAGCCAAAAAGCAGCAACTTATAGAAGCATGAGGACCGCGTAAACACGGTCCTCCTGCTAGTTAACGGTAAAGTTCATCGGGCTGGAAGTCGCAGCCGCGGTGGCGCCAGTGTTATAGATGCCCATGCCGCTCGTGCCTGGATTGGTTACGGTAACCGGAACCGTTGCTGGCGTGGCAATATCCGAGGCCGCGATAGTTGCGGTTAGCTGATTCGCGCTAACGAAAGTGGTGGTTTGTGCGGCTCCGTTCCAGTTGATAACCGCTTTCGACGAAAAATTGCTGCCGTTGACGGTCAGCACGAATGCGGCGCCGCCGGAGTTCATCGAGTCAGGCGCGAGAGCGGAGATGGCAGGCATCGTTCCGGCTTGCGGAGGTGTGGTTTTGGCGCTGTAACCGCATGCCAACGTAATCGCAGTTAACGCGACGAGTAGGGTACCTGAAATTTTTCTCATAATGTTTCTCCTGGGTGTTTACCCACTGAGAAAGTCTAGGTATCGACGGAAATGAACGTGTCAGTGCGATGTCAAATGTCTGTCAAGGCCTTGTCGCGAGGCATAGGGGAATCTGCAGCGAGGTTTTAAGAAAGGGATGAGCGCATCCGTGAAAATTCTTATAGCGGAAAAAATCTCCGCATCAGCGGTCGAGCAACTCAAAGAACCGGAATGGATTGTTCTGACCGCCGATCAGCTTGAAGGCAAACTGGCAGCGGAACTGGAATCGGCTGACGCCCTCATCGTGCGATCTGCGGTTCAGGTGGATGCCGCACTCTTGTCGCATGCGAAAAAGTTACGCGTCATCGGGCGCGCCGGCGTCGGTGTTGACAACATCGATCTGGATGCGGCAACGCGACAGGGCATCGCCGTTATGAATACGCCGGGCGCGAATGCGGTTGCGGTGGCGGAGCAGGCTATGGGCATGATGCTGGCGATGGCGCGCCATCTCTGCCGGGCGAATGCGCACATGCACGCGGGCAAATGGGAGAAGAAATCACTGCAAGGCACGGAGCTCCGCGGGAAGACGTTGGGAATCGCTGGCCTGGGCCGCATCGGCATGGAAGTTGCGCGGCGGGCACGCACCTTTGGAATGGAGTTGGTCGCCCACGATCCGTTTGTCTCGGTTGCCGTGGCGAAGGAACTGGGTATTCGGCTGGCCAGCCTCGACGAGCTTTATGCGGCGGCTGATTACATCACGTTGCACGTGGGACTTACGCCGCAGACCACCGGAATGATCAATTCGGGCGCGATCAAGAAGATGAAGAAGGGCGTCCGCCTGGTCAATTGCGCGCGCGGAGAACTGGTCAACGAGCCAGCGTTGGTGGAGGCATTGCAGCAAGGTCATGTGGCAGCGGCGGCGCTTGATGTGTTCAACGAAGAGCCTTTGAAGAATTCGCCGCTGCAGACCATGGAAAATGTCATTCTTACTCCGCATATCGGAGGACAGACTTTTGAAGCGCAGGAAGCAGTGGGCGTGCAGATTGCGCAGCAAGTCCGCGAATATCTGAAGCACGGAGTCATTCAGAATGCGGTTAACGTTCCTTCGGTTTCCGCCGAAGAATATGCTGAGATGCAGCCTTACATTGTTTTGGCGGAACGAATGGGAGCATTTCTGGCGCAGATTTCCGCGGGATCCATCGAAGAAATTTCGCTGCGCTATAGCGGCCACATCGCGGAGTGGAAGACGGAGCTGATTCGCAACGCGGCGATCAAAGGCATCCTGAACCAAGCGCTCGACGAAAAAGCTAACCTGGTAAACGCCGCGTCTATGGCGGCCGATCGAGGTCTTCGTATCCATGAAGCGCATAAAGCGAAAGCCTCGACAGGCGGCGCGGGCAGCGTCTTGTCTCTCTTTCTCAAGAGTTCAACCGAGGAGCACATGGTGAAAGGGGCTGTCCTTCACGGCACGGCGCCGCGCCTGTTGCATATCGATGACATTGACGTAGAAGCGCCGCTGGAAAAGAATCTGATTTACCTGCGTAATCGGGACGTGCCTGGCGTAATCGGCAAAGTCGGCACAATCCTCGGTGAAAGTGAAATCAATATCGCGGACTTCTCGTTGGGCCGGCGCAGCGCGGAAGCCGCGTCAGAAGCACGCGAAGCGATCGCGGTGGTTCACGTCGATGGGCGCGTGCCTGACGATGTGCTCAGAAAGCTCGAGGAGATCCCGGCTGTCAGGAAGGCGAAGGCGGTGCAGCTATTCTGACGCTCGACCTTTCGGCCAGGGCTATGAGTCTGCGTTGTCCCGGCGCAGCTTGCGGCTCTCAGCCAGAAGAGCCATCGAATGCATTAAATTCTGCAAGGTGACGATACCCACCAACCGCTCTTCCTCGACTACCGGAATGATGCTGAGATTGCGAGCAGTAAGTTTGCGGAACGCGGAAGCCAGAGACTCCTGCCGAAGCGAAACTTCGAAGAGCTTATTCATCACGGCTTGAACATAGCCATTGCCATCCACGCGCAGCGCTTCCAGGATGCGTTGGCGCGAAATGACACCCACCATATCGCTGCCGCGGACTACGGGAAAATCGTCTTGCAGGGAGTGCACGGCTTTATCCAGCGCGTCTTCGAGCGTGTCCGCAGGGGACAGAGTCGCGAAATCGGTAAGCATCACTTCTTCCAGGCGGACGTTATCCAATACAGATTGAAAGATGACGGCGCGCTCCTCTAACTGCGCCGCGGAAAAGATAATGAATCCGACCATCGTCAACCATTTGTTGCTGAATAGACCTGCGACCATTAAACACATTGCCATGGCGTGGCTGATGGACACGGCTCGGCGCGTAGCCGCAGCGGGATCGATGCTGCGCGCAAAGTAGGCCCGCAACACGCGGCCTCCATCCAGAGGGTAGGCCGGTAAAAGATTGATGCCGGCGATGTACAGATTGGCCCACACCAGGCTACGCGGCAAATTTCCCGACGAAAAAAAACCCACTTCCAGAGGTTCGCCCCGGGCAATGCCGTAAGCACGATGGCCGCGGCAACGGCTGCAAACGCCAGATTTACGAGGGGCCCGGTCATCGCGATGCGAAGGTCACGCTTCCATGCCGCTTCGGGAGAAGACGGTGCTTGGACGTGCGATTCGTCAAAAACAGTTACGCCGCTGAGCGGCAGAAGAATCACCGCTTTGGGAACCAGACCAAACCGTCGGGCTACCAGCATCTGCCCGATTTCATGCGCGGCCACGCAAGCCAGCACAAGTCCCACGAGCGCGAGGTCTCGCGAGCCGTTAGCTGATCCATGTACGTTGTATTCCGTCCAGAAAACAAATAAAGGCAAGATCAAGAAAGTCAGGTGAAGACGAACTTCCACTCCGAAGAGCTTGCCAACGTGAACTGAAAAACTTCTCATAAAGTTCGAGTACTACAGTTATTTTACATGGTCGGATATATTGGCCTCGGTACCCGAAGGTACAGAGCCATGCGCGTCATCGCCGGACAATTTCGTGGGCGCCCTTTGCGTTCGTTGCCCGGGATCGATATCCGGCCGACTTCCGACCGGTTGCGCGAGACACTATTCAACGTATTAACGGCAGGCAATCCCAACACGCTTGAGGGCAGCGTGTGGCTGGATCTGTTTGCCGGCACGGGTGCGGTGGGAATTGAAGCGATCAGCCGCGGGGCGAAGCAGGTCTTTTTTGCCGAGACTTCGGCACGTGCCGCGAAACTTATTGAGCAGAATTTGCAAAGCCTGAAAATCGCGGACGGATACAAGGTTTTACGTGAAGATATTTCTGGAGTTCTATGGCGTCTACAACGGGAACATGTCGCGGCGGATGTTGTATTCCTCGATCCGCCGTACCGCATGCAGGACGCCTATCGGGAAACTTTGACTGCCCTGGCGGATTCCTCGGTGGTCTGGGCGATGTCGCTGGTGGTGGCGGAACACGAAAAGAAGTTCGATCCGGGCAGCGAATTCGGCTCGTTGCGGAGAACCCGCACGTTAGTTCAGGGAAATAACGCCCTTAGCTTTTATCGAATCGGTGGGCGGCCTGACCTGACTAAGTAAGACAGCGATCCCGATATTGTTACATGAGGAGTTCGCTGTCACGCCGCGTGATGGGATGCTGCATCTCCTGCAAGTCGTTCTTG
>CAWJVC010000007.1:0-162547 GCA_963846215.1 uncultured Acidobacteriaceae bacterium
CGTTAATCGCAGCCACGCCCGGACTGCGGTCCTCTTACTTCTGACCACCGCACCAGCACCGACCGGGACCTTCAGCTTCAGAGTATCGCTCACGGCGTTTTGTCCATGGAGAATCTCGCGCGTGAATACGGCGCTACGCGCCGCCGCGTTAAAATATTGAAATTACGCGGTTCGAGTTTCCGCGAGGGTTTTCACGATTACTGCATTGTAAAAGGCGGCATTGATGTCTATCCAAGGTTAATAGCCGCCGAACACCATCCCGGATTTAAGCGAGAAAAGCTGTTGAGCGGCGTGGCTGAACTCGATTCGCTGTGGAACGGCGGGGTGGATCGCGGAACTAGCACCTTGATTATGGGCCCTGCCGGATGCGGGAAATCGACAATCGCGGCGGCGTATGCAATCGCGGCGGCCAAGCGCGGGGAATATGCCACCATCTACCTGTTCGACGAGGGCATCGAAACGATGCTCAACCGGCTGGCGGGACTGGGCATGGACGCTTTGCCGCACGTTAAGTCAGGCAGGCTCTTACTGGAGCAAATCGATCCGGCCGAGGTGTCTCCTGGCGAGTTCGTCGCCCGCGTTCGCCGCAGAGCCAATAACGGCAAATCGCGCATCATCATCATCGACAGCCTGAACGGTTTTTTGAATGCCATGCCGGGCGAGAAATTTCTTGCTATTCAGTTGCATGAATTGCTGACGTACCTCAATCAGCTTGGAATGGCCACTTTTATGGTTCTCGCGCAACACGGACTTATTGGACGAGAGATGGAGAGTGTTGTGGACGTCAGCTATCTCGCCGATTCTGTTTTGCTTCTTCGGTATTTCGAGGCGGATGGCCAGGTCAAGCAAGCCATCTCCGTGGTGAAGAACCGCTCGGGTGATCATGAACGCTCCATCCGGGAGCTTCGCATAAAGGGCGGAGTCGTGGTAGGCGAGCCGCTGCTGCGGTTCAGGGGAGTTCTGTCGGGAATTCCTGAGCGTGAGAAACCGCAAAAACTAAAGGCGACGAAGGACAGGAATGGCCGAAAGCGCTGAGATGAGCTTCGACACTCAGGTTTTTGCCTCTCTGCCGCGTGATGCACAGCTCATATGCGACAGCTTGACCGCTGCCGGCATCACATGTCGGAGCAGCCCCTCTCCTGCCGCGATAGCTGCCGATATTCCGGGCCGGGCAGACATTATTGTTTTATTCGACGAAGCCCTCGATGAAACGGCCATCCGAGTTTTGGTCGACGCCTTGCGGCGTCAAGAACCGTGGTCGGACCTACCTATAATCGTGCTAACCGCTGGAGGGGCCGTAAGCCGGAGGAACCAAATACTGGCGAAGAGGAGTGAACCGCTTGGAAATGTCACATTCATCGAAAGACCGGTACGTCCGATTACACTCATCAGTTCCGTGCGCGCTGCCATCAGAGCCCGCCAGAAACAGTATGAGATCCGTGGTCATCTGAAGAAATTGCAGGAGGCCGACCAAGCGCTTCAGCGAAGCCACGAAAGTCTTGAACGTCAGGTGGTGGAGCGGACGGCGACGCTGCGCCAGCTATCCGCCAGTCTCATGCGTTCTCAGGACGAAGAACGCCGGCGTATCGCGCGTGAGCTGCACGATAGCCTCGGTCAGTATCTGTCGGCACTGTCCATGGAGTTGCACCGATTGGCGCAAGCTGGAGATTCGCAATTGGCAACCGCTCTTAAGACCGTTGAAACCTGTATCAATGAGACGCGCACAATTTCCCACCTCTTACATCCGCCGCTCCTGGACGAGGTTGGTCTCACCTCCGCCGTTCAGTGGTATGTAGAAGGCCTTGAAGGACGGAGCGGAATCAAGATCACTCTGAAGATGGCCAAAATACCACGGCTACCCGCCGATGTTGAAACGGCGGTGTTCAGAGTATTGCAGGAAGCGCTGACAAATATTCATCGGCATTCGCGCGCGGAAAGAGCTGAAGTGTCCCTTGCGCATCGCTCTGCGGAGCTTGTTCTTGACATAGTGGATTACGGAAAGGGAATGCCCAAGACCACACTCAGTCGTTTTGTGAAGTCGGGAACGGCGGGCGGGGTCGGACTGGCCGGCATGCGTGAGCGGATAAGGGAAATCGGTGGAGATCTCCGAATAGACTCGGATTCGGCAGGAACGAAAGTAACGGTTTCCGTTCCTCTGCGTGCGGCCGGCGCTTCGAAAAGCTCTGGAACGTGACGCGACTTTCACGGATGAGATTTACTCGATTTTCGTTTCGAGCGCAAAGCTGTTACCGGATAACTATTATCAGAGACTTGATCCGGGCGCATCGCCGGGCGACAATCACCGAGGACTACAGGCGATAGTGCGTTCAAATGACTGTTGGAAAAAACTTTAAAGCCCGCTTTATCGAACCGATGCTCCTCTTGCGCCGGGAGCATTTGCCCGAAGGCGCGGACTGGATGTATGAGATCAAGCTGGACGGATACCGTGCGCTGGCGATCAAAAGCGCGGGGAAAGTGCAACTGCGGTCGCGGAATGACAACGACTTCAGCGCGCGTTTCCCCGGCATCGTAACGGCCCTCGCCGCCTTGCCCGATGAGACTGTCGTTGACGGTGAACTGGTCGCAGTGGACAGTGACGGAAAGCCTTCCTTCAACGCGCTCCAGAATTATGACTCCTCCCGGTCCCCGCTCTTTTCTACATTTTCGATTTGCTCGTTATCTCGGGGCGGGAAGTGATGGCAGAGCCTCTCACCACCCGGCGGTCGTTCCTCGAAAAAAAGGTATTGTCAAAACTGGCCGATCCCATCCGGTATTCGGTGGAATTGACCGCAAGCCTTTCCGACCTGATCACATCGGTCAAGGCGCAAGGGCTGGAAGGTCTCGTCGCCAAGAGACGGACTAGCGCTTACGAGCCGGGCCTGCGCAGCGGAACCTGGCAGAAGATGCGCATTAACCAAGGTCAGGAACTCGTCATCGCCGGCTTCACGCCGAGTGATAAGAATTTTGATGCGCTGATCATCGGCAACTACGACAAGGGCAAACTGCTTTATGCCGGACGCACGAGAAACGGATTTACGCCGGCGATCCGGGCCGAGTTGATGAAACGCCTTCCTCCACTGCAGGTAACCGAATGTCCCTTCGCAAATCTTCCGGAAAAGAAAAGCGGACGCTGGGGACAGGGATTAACCTCTGCCAAGATGAAGAAATGCCGTTGGCTGAAGCCCGTTCTAGTCGGGCAATTTGAGTTTGTCGAGTGGACTGCCGACCTTCACCTGCGGCACACAAGTTTCATCGCCCTCAGGGATGATAAAAAGGCGAAGGACGTTATCAGAGAGAAACCGTGAACAGTTGCCACGGTTCATCGTAATAAGGTGGCTGGTCGTCTGTCGCAGGAGTCCTGTTAATGCGTAATAGCAGTGTCTACAGAATCTACACGGAAGAGAAAAACAAGCGGGATATCGTGCGGCTGGCCGCCCGGCAGTTCGAGAGCTTTACGCTCCAACCGACGCTTGGCTTCTACCAGGGCAAACCCGAGAAATCGATTGTCATCGAATTCGTCGGCGCGAGCGAGCGTTCCGTCACGCGGCTGGCTTTGCGCATTCAGCAGATGAACGGTCAGAAATCAGTGCTGGTAATGAAAGTGAACGCTCGAACGAAACTTACAAGGCGATAGACCAGCGAAAAAACGAGGACTAGGTCTGATGAAACCTTGCACCGACATTTGCCCGCCACAACGCCGGCAGGCCGTACTAGCGGCGCGGCGCCGATTGAAGATGGCCTGCTCGCCCCACGCCTATGTCCGCGGCAGCAACCTTAAATTTTACGAATGGCTGGATTCGTCCATAGGGCGATCCCTGCCGCAGGGTCCGCCCGTCTGGATCTGCGGTGACTGCCACTTGGGAAACCTGGGCCCCGTGGCCGATGCCAAAGGCCGGGTGAAGATCGCCATCAGGGACCTGGACCAGACCGTTATTGGAAACCCTGCGCACGATCTCATTCGCCTCGCGCTCTCGCTGGCAACCGCCATCCGGGGATCGGATTTGCCGGGCGTGACCACCGCCCTCATGCTCGAACAAATGATGGACGGCTATGAAGCAGCCCTCGCCAATCCGGGGAAACAGCCGAGGAAGTCCGCCGCGCCGGGGTCCGTGCGGCGCGTGCTGAAACGCGCCTTGAAGCGGCGCTGGTACCATCTGGCGGAAGAGCGCATAGAAGACGTGCGGCCCGAGATCCCCATGGGCAAACGCTTCTGGCCTGTGACGGCCGGTGAAAAGAAAGAGATCGAGCGCATATTCAAACTTCCCGAGGTGCGCGACCTCATCACGTCGCTCGAAGACCGTGAGAAAGGTGACGAGGTCGAAGTCGTGGACGCCGCCTACTGGATGAAGGGCTGCAGCTCGCTCGGCCGGCTGCGTTTTGCCGTTCTGCTGGGCGTCGGCAAAAAGAAGAAAAACAGCGAAGGCTTTTGCCTCGTCGACATTAAGGAAGCCGTCCCGGCGGCGGCTCCGCATTCAGAAAAAGTGGATATGCCTCGGGACCATGCAAAGCGCGTCGTCGAGGGAGCACGCAAACTATCGCCGTTCCTAGGACAACGCATGCTGCCGGGGCACTTTGTCGGGACGCCTGCCGTCCTGCGCGAGCTGCTCCCGCAAGACCTCAAACTCGAAATGGACCAGCTCACGCGCGAAGAAGCGATAGGTGCTGCCCGGTTCCTGGCATCCGTCGTCGGCGAAGCGCACGCGGAGCAGATGGACAAGGACGCACGAAGAGAGTGGCGTACGGTCCTGAAACAGAATCGCGGCAAAAAGTTCGACGCGCCATCATGGCTGTGGACAAGTGTTGTTCAGCTGGTTGCCAGCCATGAGTCCGCTTACCTAGAACATTGCCGGCAGTACGCTCTGGACGCGGCTGGGAGGCGATCAAGGTGAGGTTTTGAATTTCGCAGCTTCACGCCACCCGAAAGTAAAACGCCGTACCTGGCGGATTGCCGGGAACGGCGTTCTCTGAAACAACGGGTCTTGACGATACACTTATGCCGCGTTGCGAGATTTTTTCTTCGCCGGCGGTGCCTCTTCTTCTGCGCCCTGCTTCCGCGCCCTGGTTTGCCTGCGCATTAATGTCGCCGGCCAGTCCGGTGAGTTTCTCGTCAGTAGCTTTTTCCTCTTCGAGCGTTTCCTTGAGCAGACAAACATGCTTCGACTCGCCAAGTTCTTCCGCGAAGGCGATCACTGTGCCGTAGCCGGCCATTTCGCAATGCTCGACCCGCTGAGCGGCGCCGATGAGAGCGGCATCAAGAACCGCGCCGTCGTGCTCTTCGATGGCTTCGGACCCTTCTTCGATCAGGCCTTCCATGCCCTTGCACTTCTTGCCCTTAGGACTTTCGCCAAGCTGCTCGAAGATGGTCTCCAGACGCTGAAACATGGCCTTTGTGCAGCCCGCACTGCCCAGCCGTGACAGCGCAGCGTGATTTCGCGTCACTCCAGTTCCTTAATCCGTCAGCCGAGGGTTCACCAAGGGTTCGATAAGCGTTTCTGAGAGTGCTTTATGGCTCTAATTGTTGCGATCCGTGCCTCTGGTTTCAATTACTTACAAATCGAAGTATCTCTTTCACGGCGGTAACACGATTTTCTTTTTTAAAATCTAAGTGCGTCGAAGATTTGGTAACAGTCTCTCGATGTGTATTGCCGACGCTTAGGCGAACATCGGCGCTGGTCACAGAATGGTCACAATAAATCGGCCATCTTGACGAATTAAGGGGTTGATCGAAAAAGGGTTTAGGCTCAAAGAACTGAAAAGGCTGGCGTCGGCGGTTCAACTCCGTCCCTGGCCACCATCATTCTAAAGAACTTGGGTGACTCACCTCTTGACCTTCCAGTCCGCTCTCAGTCCGCATCTGGAAAGTGCAACGAGATCGACGCATACGTCGATGTCCCTAAAGAACTTATCTTGAACTGTGTTCCAATTCAGTCCTACTCTCAGTCCGTCTTTGTCCGGCGCATGGCTGAGAATGGCAGTTAGCATTTTCCCCACCGCGACCATGCGATCGCGGCTGACTGCGTGGGTGTAGAACTGAAGCGTCAGCTTGACGTCGCTGCGGCCAAGTAGGGTTTGCATGTCTTTGGGTCGGTTCTGATCCGGATGAGAAACGATGCGAGGCTGTGGCGCAGATTGTGAAAACCGAATCGACGCGGGTCGTCATCCACGGGTCGGCCGTGATTGTCCGGGTGCGATGAAAGAATGCCTGCCTTGACAGCGGCTGGCCGTAGGGAGTCGTAAGGCGACGAAAGGTTTTTGCTACGGATTTGAGTTTCCTGAGTTGGACCGAGAACATCGGGAATCAATTCTGGAGTTCTGCCGAGCGCAGGAAGGTCGCATCCCTTAAGGAAAACCGTCGAGAACCGGCCCGGTGCCTCGCCTTATCCATTGCCATCCTAGCTGACCAAATCGCGGAGGTTCGCAGCCCACGTTACGCCGCTAGTGTGCGCGGGCAAAAGCCTGCACGACGCAGCCTCGCTCGGAGCGCATTTCCCCCGGTTCGCCTTCTACAGTACATCAACTGGGATAGTACAGCGGGATGGGGATAGTACCCAACATACTCTTCCCGATATCGTTAAACACAGCTTCCTTATCATTCCTGCCCTCTTCGGCAGGAATCGACACTGACGTCGGTTGGCGATCCGCAACTCTCCAATCAAAAACAAGTGACCGGGCTCGGTTTGGTCGGTGACTTAAGAAATCGTGCAGTTCGCGCAAGAGGTCTTTTCGAACGTCCGAGGCAATCGAACGCTTCTGCTCTCGAAAGCTCTATTTAGGAGGAAATGACGATGAAAGCGCTTTATAGAAGTGTTGTTCGTACGGTCTTGTGCACCGGTCTGCTACTGAGTGCCGGCGTATTGGCGTATGCGCAAGAACCATCTACCCAGCAGACCTCTCCGGCGCCCGACAACACCAAAGTCAACGAACGGGATCGGAGCCAGAATGAGCCGACGGCAGATCAGCAAAAGGACAATCGTTCTGATCGCGACATCACGCAGCAGATTCGACAATCCCTCATGAAAGACAAGTCGCTCTCCACGTATGCACACAACGTCAAGATCGTTACGCAGAACGGTCAGGTAACACTCAAAGGGCCGGTGCGATCAGAGGGCGAGAAGAAAGCGATTGAAACCAAGGCTTCGGAAGTCGCTGGCGACGGCAAGGTCACCAGCGAACTGAACATCAAACCACAACATTGAGACTACAAGACAAAGGAGAATCAACATGGCAGGTAAGAATACAGCGGCATTTGGCATTTATCCGAATCGAACGAGTGCAGAGAACGCCGTGGACGCATTGAAAGCCGCCGAATTTTCGAAACTCAGATATTTCAGTATTACTTCCCGAAGGTTCTGGCACCAAGGATTTTGCGCACGAGAAAAATACCAAAGCGCCGGAAGGTGCCACGACGGGTGCCGGCACGGGCGCTCTGCTGGGCGGCGGTTTGGGATGGCTACTCGGTATCGGTGCCCTTGCCATTCCGGGACTGGGGCCCTTCATAGCCGCCGGACCTATTATGGCCGCCCTTGCTGGAGCCGGAGTCGGCGGAGCAGTGGGTGGGCTTACGGGCGCTCTGATCGGCATGGGAATCCCTGAGTACGAAGCTAAGCGATACGAAGGCCGCGTAAAGGATGGCGGGATTCTTCTATCCGTTCATTCTGACGATTCCACTTGGACCAAGAAAGCAAAGGAAATCTTGGAGCGTACTGGCGCACAGGATGTGTCCTCGACCGGCGAAGCTACGGCCGACAAAGACGATAAGACTCGTGTTCGCGAAGTAGCCTGAACCACTGGGTGCAGCGGACTGAATCGCTCACGATAACGGATATTGGTTCGCTGCCCCATTACTTGTAACCGATGGTGGGAGTGTCGCCTTTGCCTTGCCCATTGAACGAACTCATTTCCTGGAGGAAAAGTGCCGAACGAGAATTTGAAAAAACTGTACGTGGACGAATTGAAGGACCTGTTTAGTGCAGAGAATCAACTGCTCAAAGCGCTGCCAAAGATGGCAAAAGCTGCGTCTTCAGACGAGCTACGAACCGGATTCGAAAAGCATCTGGAGCAAACGAAGGTCCACGTCCAACGTCTTGAAGAGATATTCGATTCGGTAGGAGAGAGCCCGAAGGGCAAGAAGTGCGTCGGCATGGAGGGTTTGGTCAAAGAAGGTGCCGAGGTGATGGAAGAGGGCTTTGAAGACGCCGTATTGGACGCGGGATTGATCGGCGCGGCTCGGCGCGTGGAGCACTACGAGATGGCAGCATACGCAGCGGTCTGCGAGATCGCCAAGGTTCTCGGACAAACCAAGCACTCGTCGCTACTCGAAAAGACTCTCGCAGAAGAAAAGCAAACCGACGAAAAACTTTCTGATCTCGCAAAAGAGATCAACTCACAAGCCAACGAAGAAGGTTCTCAAAAACAAGAGGACTCTTCGCCTGGCGGAAGGAAGTCGGCAAAGCGCGTCGCTTAGCGAATTCGAATATGGGAATTTTTGGCATTGCGAATACGACTTAAATAAGAGGAGAAAATTACAGATGTACCACCATATAAAGAAATTGATGTACACCGTGAATGTCGGAAGTCCTGACCCCCGCTTTGGCAATATGTTGCTGGAGCAATTCGGCGGTGCTAACGGGGAACTGGCAGCCGCGATGCAATACTCAATTCAAGGCCTCAATTGTGATGATCCAGACCGAAAAGACATGCTGATGGACATCGGAACAGAGGAATTGAGCCATTTGGAGATTGTGGGCACGTTGGCACGCATGCACCTCAAGCCGATGAAGAAGAGTCGGGACTCGGCCGAAGCCGATCCCCTCATCGCGATCGCGGGTGGAGCCGGCGTTGGCTTGTTCAACTCCATGGGCGACGCCTGGACCGCAGACTACCTGAAGATAACCGGCGAACTGGATGTTGATCTGCGTAGCAATATTGCCGCCGAAGCGCGGGCGAAAATTGTTTACGAACGCTTGATCAACTTCTCTGACGACCCAGGAACAAAGGACGCACTTCAATTCCTGATGACGCGTGAGATCACTCACATGAAGGCATTCACAGCTGCGCTTGAGAGCTTGGGGAAAGATCCCTTCTCCATTGGCAACATTCCCCCGACTCCCGGCTTGGTGGACGAGTACTTCAACGACTCCACCGGAGTGGGCGATGGAGGCGAAACTGACGCTCGCGGTCCTTGGAATGAGGGCGGCAAATGGAAAATCGTTGAGTCCCCAGAACTCGAACAGGGAGTCTCGGGGCGGAACGGAAAGACAATTGCCAAGAACCACAAGCCTGTGAGTGATGAGACTGGAAAGGCCAAAGTTAAGAAGTCGGCGTAAAAATCAACGAGTCAATAAAGCTAAGGAGGGAATATGCAAGATAAAGTTCGTAGCGGGGTTTCAGAAGATCGTTTGACGGGTGCCATTGAATCACAAACGTCCAAGATCCCAAGTTCCGGCTACTTGGCGGCAGCATTTGGTGCTATCACCGCCTCAGCCATTCTGAAGATTGTGGGCAAGGATGACTGGGCCCTGTTTGTAGGACAGTGGCCGGCGGCGTTCCTGTTAATGGGCGTTTACAACAAAATGGTAAAGCAGCACGGCTCAGACGCGTACAGCAAGGCTGCTTGAAAGTCACACTGACCGGGGTTGCCTCCGAAGCAGGGGGCGCCTCGCGTCAGAAGTCGGTTTTGAAATTGCCTTCGATACATTTGAAGGACCAACCAGCATAAGGAGATGGATTATGTCGATTGTGGCCTGGATAGTGTTGGGATTGATTGCTGGGTTCATTGGCAGCAAGCTAGTGAACAAGACCGGTGAAGGGGTGTTCTTGGATATCGTACTGGGCATTGTTGGCGCGGTAGTCGGGGGCTGGGTGTTCAGCATATTCGGAGCACACGGCGTCACGGGCGTCAATCTGTACAGCCTTATTGTTGCTGTGATTGGGGCAGTGCTGGTCTTGGTCGTCTATCACGCCGTGCGAGGCGGACGAGCACGGGCGTAAAACCTGCTGCGATCCTGGGCTGCCCCGCACTACGCTATTTCAGTGGTTGGCCGACGCTTAGGCGAACATCGGCGCCGGTCACAGAGTGGTCACAAAACTGTGGCCACCTCGACAGATTAAGTTGTTGATTGAGAAAGGGTTTAGGCTGAGATAATCCAGCCCTGAAAAGGTTCGACTCCGTCCCTGGCCACCGCTGACGTGACGGCTTGGACTCTAAGGATGTCTTAAGGTGAGAGATGACGGAGGCTCGCACACGAGACGTTTCGATTGGAAATAGTCAGGTCTTGTCGCGACAGCCCGTCCGAGTCGGATGTGCAGGATGGAATATTCCACAACAGGCCGCTGCGCATTTTGGCTCCGAAGGAAGCCACTTGGAGCGTTACTCGCAAGGGTTCAACTGTTGCGAGATCAATTCATCTTTTTATCGGGCACATAAGAAAGAAACGTGGGAGCGCTGGGCGAGCTCGGTTCCCGCTGAATTCCGTTTCTCTGTCAAAGCCCCCAAGAGAATTACCCACGATCTAAGGTTGAATTGCAGTTCGGATGTCTTGTCAGCATTTCTTGAGCCAATCAATTGTCTCGGCGACAAGCTAGGGCCACTCCTGATCCAACTACCGCCGAGTCTCGAATGCGACTACGGCCGCGCGAGGAGGTTCCTGTCGTTACTTCGTGGGATGTTTTCAGGAGACGTTGTATTGGAACCGCGCCATGCTAGCTGGTTCGAGGAGGAACGCGATAGTTTGCTGAAGGAATTTCATGTTGCCCGCGTAGCCGCTGATCCAGCGTGCGTACCTGCCTCCGCCCGGCCCGGCGGGCTCGGTAGCTTGGTTTACTTTCGGCTCCATGGGTCTCCCCGCCGATATTTCTCTGCCTACTCCGGTGAATATCTCAATATACTTGCCGCGCAATTGGCAAGCTTAGTCGCAGGGGCGCGTGCGTGGTGTATCTTTGACAACACCGCGTCCGGGTCTGCAGTACAAAACGCATTTGAGTTAACGGCAAAGCTGAGAGAACCCTGAATGTTTACAGCCAAGGGCTGTGAGTACTCCTTCCGAGAAGAATTGTCCTTAAAATTATAGTGATTTTCAGGATTCTCCGGATTTGCTGATTTTCCACTGTTGCGGTTCAATATTTCGGCCGGCGCTTAGGCGAACATCGGCGCTGGTCACAGAATGGTCACAATAAATCGGCCATCTCGACGAATTAAGTTGTTGACTGAAAAAGGGTTTATGCTCAAAGAATACAGCCCTGAAAAGGCTGGCGTCGGCGGTTCAACTCCGTCCCTGGCCACCATCATTCTAAAAGCGTTAGCGGCCGAGAGCCGAAATTCTCCACCCCGTGAGGGCGAGAGAGGCTAATGCTCTGACTGCTTCTGTATAAGAAGATGTCGTCAGATCCGTTTGGTTTTTATCCCGCGAGCCAACCACCAGCTCTCAATATCCTCCAAGCTTTTTCCCTTGGTCTCAGGCACTACCATCCTCACAAACATCACCGCAACAATACAGATTACGGCGTAGAGCAGAAAAGCGCCCGGCGCTGTGAGTGCCTTTACCAGCGACAGAAAAGTAAGAGTGACGAGTAGAGTACCGCACCACAGAAAGAGAGTTGAGATCGACATGGCGCGTCCCCGCACCCGGGTCGGACAGATTTCTGACATCAACACCCACGTTCCCGTGCCGATGCCCACGGCGAAGCTGGCCACATAGATCAAGACCAGGATCAGCGAAATTAACGCCGGAGCTTGAAATCTTATCGCCGCCGCCACGCCAATCAAAGAGATCGCCATGCCGCCGAACGCAGACATCATCAGCGGCTTCCTGCCGACACGATCGATCAGGTACATCCCAAGGATGGTGGCAGCGAAGTTGATGGCCCCGATCATCACATTGGCCCAGAGCGCCGTACTGGCGGTTTGGTTCGGCACATGTTCCAGGAAGACCAGCGACCCGTAATAAATAATCGTGTTAATCCCGGTGAACTGGCTGAACAAGCCGATCAATACCGCCACAACGAGCGGCTTACGAAAAGACGGATCCAGCACGTTTCCGCTTTCCTCAGCCACTGCGGCCTGGATGGCAAGGATTTCGGATTGAGCGGCATCGCGGCCTTTGATGCGAGTCAAAATATCTTGGGCCTCCGTCTCGCGCCCTTTTTGCACCAGCCAACGCGGGCTCTCAGGAACAAAAAGCAACGCCATCAAGAAGAATGCCGAAGGCACGGCCGCGGAAGCGAACATCCATCGCCAGTTTGCCGGGCCGGCTCCGGTGAGACCGTAGTTCACGCTGTAGGAAAGCAGAATGCCGGTTACGATCGCCAATTGATTGACGCTTACCAGCAGGCCGCGAATGCGCGGCGGAGCAATCTCGGCAATATAGAGCGGCGAAAGGCTGGAAGCCAATCCAATGGCCAGGCCGCCCAACAGCCGCGCAATTACGAACTCAGTGATGTTGCGCGGAAGCGCTGCCCCTATCGATGAAATCGTGAACAACGCCGCTGCCGCCAGCAGCATCTTCTTTCTGCCAAATCGGTCGCTGGTGAAAGCGGCCAGGCCTGCGCCAAAAACACATCCTAAAAGCAAGCTGCTGGCCCCGAATTCGGTCTGAGAGTCAGTCAGCGCAAACTGTCGCCTCAGGAATACGATCGCTCCATTAATCACTGCCGTATCGAAGCCAAACAATAAGCCGCCAATTGCCGCGACGGCTGCGGGGAGATACAGGAAGCGAGCCGATCCGTCGCTTGTCGATCCACCTCTTCTCGATCCATCCTGCGTCGGTGCGTCCTGCACACGAACGCTTTTATCTGAGTCGCTCACGTTCATCTCGGCTGCCGCATGCTTACTGTCAAAGTGATGAATCCGTTCTAAATTGTCAGCAATCCTTCTTGCAGAAAAACGAGGCCGGCTGCGCCAGCAACTCCGCCATATCCTCCGGTACCTTGAAGAACAATTGGGACCTTTCTTCCCAGCAACACGGTCGTGCGTCGCGCCACGTCTTCATGCAACCGCGCGATCAATTGTGGTCCGGCTGCTGCAATGTTGCCTCCCAAAATAACGATTTCGGGATCAAACACGTGAAGAAAGCTTACCAATGCGGCCGTAAGAGATTCGAATGCTAGATCCAATACACGCCGCGCGCTGGCGTCTCCCTCCTTCGCCGCCTGAAAGATCGCTTCGGTGGTTGGAACTCGGCCGGCATCGTCAACCGCTAAATTCGCGGGGGATGCTCGATGAAGATGAGCAAAGTATGCCGACTCGATCGCGCGGGAAGAGAAAAGAGTTTCGACGCACCCGTAATTTCCGCAAATGCACAGCCCTCCATGAACGTCGAGGGTCACGTGGCCCAGATGGCAGGCCGCTCCGGAGGCACCTCGCACGATTACGCCATCAATTAACGCTGCGGCCCCGAGCCCCGTGCCCAGAGTGAGCAAAACCACGTTGCGTCGGCCGCGCCCCGCGCCCCACAGCACCTCACCGATCAATGCGGTGCGCGCGTCATTATCAGCACATACCGGCAACCGGCTTGCGGCGCCCAGATCACGCAGAACAAACCCTTCAAGAAAATTCAGATCGCCGGGCAAGCGGTTGACGCGTGTAGTAACGGCATCAATCACTCCCTTGCAACCGATCCCGATTCCTAACAGAGGAACCTTAGCGCTCTGTTGCACGCCGTGGATGAAATTTTGCAACGCTGAAATCGTGCGCGGCGAATCCTCGTGAAAGTTCGCCAGGAGATTTCCTTGCAATCCCACCAATGCACCCTTAATCGTGGTTGCGCCGAGATCGATGCCAATGGCTACCACGTCGGCTTGGGGAGATCGAGTATCGCTCACAGTCGTTCTGAATTATACTCACGTCGTCCTCAGCAAGTGCTTGCGGGGCACAAGGAGTCACTCTCATCCGTGCCAGACAACGCTCTCGATCATGTTGTGGGTTCGAAGCAGGCCGCCTTGGCGTTCTTCGATCAGGCGATGGTGCTACTCGAAAAGCTGCGACGCACTCAAGTCGATGTCATTCAGAAAGTGGCCGAGCTCTGCGCAGAGCGAATCTCCCGCGGTGGATTGATTTTTCTTTTTGGCAACGGCCACTCCCGCATGATGTGCGAGGAAATGACTCCCCGCCAGGGATGTTATGCAGGTTTCGTTGCCCTGGTCGAGCTGGCGCTTTCCAACCATGCCTCGATTGTCGGCACGAACGGTTTACGGGCTCCGCTATATCTCGAAAATTACGAAGGATACGCCGAAAAAATTCTGCAGAGCTTCCATTTTGGTCCGCATGATGCCTTCATCGTGGTTTCAACCAGCGGCATCCGTCCCGTGGTCGTCGAGATGGCGGCGGGAGCGCAACAGCGAGGGTTGCCCGTGATCGCCATCCTGTCGAAGGCGCATTGCGAGCAGGCGACGCCAGCTCATTCTTCCGGTAAGAAGCTGATCGACTGCGCCGATTTCATCATCGACAATCAGTGCCCGCCGGGTGACTGCATCGTCGAGTTGGAGGGTTTGGAATGGCGTACCGGACCGGTATCGACCGTAACCGGCGCTACCATCATCAACATGATTCGCTGCGCTACTGCGGAAGCGCTACTGGCTAAGGGTGTGAAGCCGGTCTTGTTGCCCAGCCACCAATTCGTGGGAAACACCGGAGCTGCGGACCAACTCGAAGCGTTCTACGAGGCCTATCGAAAGAGCCTCAAACATCTCTTTGAATAAGGGACACGTGAGCGAAGTTCTACTGGTCACCGGTTCGTCGGGTATTGCGGCGGCGACGGCTCGCTTGTGGGGCGCGCAGGACAGCGTATTCCTAGTTGGCGTGAAGGAAGAAGAGTGCCGCTCGCTGGCCGCGGATTTGCCGCATGCGGATTTTAGCGTAGGCGACGTGCGAGATGAGGCGGCTGTGCAGCAAAGCGTTGCGGTTTGCCTCGAACGATTCGGAAAGATCGACGCCCTCTTCAATGTGGCCGGGATCAGTGCGCGCTCGCTAGGCGACGGTCCGCTCCACGAATTCTCGAGTGAGGCGTGGGACACAGTGATGAACATAAACGCGAAGGGAACTTTCCTGATGTGCCGGGAAGTCCTGCGAACCTGGACGCAGCATCATCAAAAGGGTGCGATCCTGAACTGTGGAAGTGTTCTTGCCCAGCACCCACAAGGAGAACACTTCGCCACCGCGGGTTATGCGGCGAGCAAGGGAGCCATCGAGGCGATGTCGCTTTCTGCGGCGTCTTACTACGCGCCCGCCGGCATACGGATCAACGTCATCGCACCCGGATTGGTCCAGACGCCGATGAGCGCCCGCGCCCAAAACGATTCACGCGTGCTGGAATATGTCGCCCGCAAGCAGCCTTTGACGCAGGGTTTGATCGCAGCGGAAGACATCGCCAAAATCGCATGCTTTCTTTTGAGAAGAGGACTCGAGTCCCATCACCGGCCAGATAATAACTGCAGATGGAGGTTGGGCGGTGAGCGCATGAATCCAGCAACAAACCCGACAGCATCTACGGCTGCGGCATCCAACAACCAGCGTCGCTCCGGGATGGCGCGCTTTCCTCTGCGCACCAGCGTGATCGGCAGCTACCCATTTCCCGGATGGCTCGAGTTTGCCTCATCCCACATCGACGAATTCGGGGAGGCCGATATTGAGGAGATGCGCACCGACGCAGTCATCGCGGCTGTCCACGATCAGCTCGACGCGGGGCTTGATGTCATCACCGATGGAGAGCAGACGCGCTATGATTTCAACCTTTCATTTTACGGACTATTGGACGGGATTCAGGCGACCCCACTTTCCCCGCGTCGCTTCGGTCCGCCCGCCCACGATCAGCGCGGAAAATATCCGGTCACCGGGACCATTGTCTCCAAGCATGGACTGGGCGCAGTCGCGGAATTCAAACTCTTGCAGAAGGTGGCTCCGCCCGCAGGGCCCGTTCTCAAATCCAGCGTGCCTGGGCCTTACACTCTCAGCGGGCGAATCGAGCCCGGCGGAATCTATCCCAGTCGCTGGGAGATCACTGACGCATTGATCCCGATTGTCCGCGATGAGCTGGAACAATTGGTGGAAGCTGGTTGCCAGGAGATCACCCTCGATGAACCTTCTATGAGCTGTTACGGCTATCGCGAGGATCCACATCGCTTCGTGAAAATCTTTGCTGAAACCGTCAAGCCAATTGTCGGACGATGCCGCCTCTCCACTCATTTATGTTTCGGCAACTACAAAGCACGCGCCGTTGCCCCACGCCGGTACGCTCCGTTATTCCCGGCGTTCTTTGAACTCCCTGTGGACGAAATCCATTTGGAGATGGCGAGCCGAGAGTTCGCCGAAATTGAACTGATCGGAGAGATTGCCAAGAGGGGCATGGACGTAGCTGTCGGAATCATCGATGTGAAGAACTATTATGTAGAGACTCCGGTCGATGTCGCGGACCGTGTCCGTCGGTGTCTCAAGTATGCGCCCGCCAGCCAGCTTTCGTTCGCGCCCGACTGTGGACTGAGTCAGACGGCCCGGTGGGCTGCCCGTCAAAAGCTCGTCAACCTCGTCAAAGGCGTAGCCATCGTTCGCAAGGAGCTCGGACTCGAGTGATCCAGCCTGCGCAATCGCACGCCGCTCTGCTCGCCGATATTCGTGAGGCAGAAAAGTGCGAAGCAGGGTTTCGCCTTTGGTGGCTCGGGCAAAGTGGCTTTCTGTTGCAGTGGCAAGGCATCCACGTATTGCTCGATCCTTATCTCTCGGACTCGCTCACTCGAAAATACAGCCAGACCGACAAGCCGCACGTGCGTATGACTGAGTTAGTCATCGATCCGGCCACCTTATCCTTCGTCGATATTGCAACTTCGTCGCATAATCACACCGATCATCTCGACGCGGAAACGCTGGGTCCGATCCTTTTGGGCAACCCATCACTCAAACTTGTGATCCCGGAAGCCAACCGTGCCTTCGTTGCCGATCGCCTCAAGATCGATCCCGCAATGCCGATCGGACTCGATGACGGCAATTCCGTCGATCTTTGCGGGATTCGATTCTCCGCCGTATCAGCTGCGCATGAAACGGTAGACCGTGACGAACGCGGGCACGTCAAGGCCTTGGGTTACGTTTTGCAATTCGGCGATTGGAGCTTCTACCACAGTGGCGACACACTACGGTACGACGGGATGGCTGAGAAGCTGCGTCCTTTCGCGGTCAATGTCGCGCTCCTTCCGATCAACGGCCGAGCTCCAGAACGGCGAGTGGCAGGCAATCTCTCAGGAAGGGAGGCGGCAGAATTGGCGCACGACATCGGAGCAAAACTCGTGATCCCCTGTCATTTCGATATGTTTGAGTTCAACACCGCGACCCCCGATGAGTTCGAGAAAACTTGTCGTCGCATCGGCCAACCCTTCCGCATTCTGCATTGCGGCGAACGCCTCGACTTTCCCGAACGGGAGTTTTCTTGAAGCGACCGTGCTTTACAGGTACTCGCGCTCAGCTTTCCGAATCGACTGGTAACGCTCAAACACTTTGTTCTCGCTCTCCAGTCCAAGCACTGAACGGATTGAGCTGCCGCGGAACGTATGGAATAACGTCTTCCAGCCGCGAAACAACACGAATCCCGGGTCGTGCCGAAGTGCTACCGGAATGTGTTGGAGCTTCATCCAGCGCTCCGCTTTCCAGCGGAGGAACTCCACTTCTTCCGCCGGCAGGTGCTCGGTGCGCACTACGGCTGTTGTGCCATCGTATTCCTCCAGCCGTTCGTTCATGATCAAGTTCTGATCGCGGAAATCTTTGGTCATGGGGGTGCGCGGATAGGGAGTTGGATGTTGAATGTACGGCCAGTCCACGTACCGGCGAGCGAATTCGAGATTGGCCTCAATCGATTCTCGAGTGTCTGCCGGATTGCCCACGATCAATCCTCCAACCACGTACATCCGATTGCGGTGCAGATAATCGATAGCCTTGAGAGTGGCATTGCCCGTGTCGTGGCCGTTCGTGCGCTCCTTATTCTTCGCGGCGGCTTTCAGGAATTCCAAGTCGCCTTCCAGAATATTTTCGATACCCAGAAAAACGTAACGGAAGCCGGCGCGTCGCATCAGGGGCGCAAGGGTCTCGCCGTGGTTTGCAATCGCGGAGGTCATGGCCTGCACGAAGTAATCAAGCTTCTGCAGTCCGGCAGCAATGATGGCTTCGCACAACGCCTCAAAGCGCTTCACGTTCAGGGTGATGTTATCGTCCACCAGAAAGATCGTTTTGGCCCCGTGATCACGGGCATCGCGAATATCAGCTAAAACACGATCAAAAGAATAAGTGTGAAAGTTGCGCCCGCGCATCTCGATGATGGAGCAGAAGCTGCAATCGTAAGTGCAGCCCCGCGACGTTTCGATTACATCCACCTGCCGGCCCATAAACGTATACCCGTTCAGAACTCGCGAATCGCGATTCGGTAGCCGGATTTCTTTATCCTCCAAGCGATGCGGTGGGCGTCCTTGATTGTGAATCCAGGAGTCGCCCTTTCGGTAGGAAAGACCGCAGATCTGATCAACTCCCGAGCCCTTTTCGATAGCACGCAACAATTCGCGGAAGGTAACTTCGCCCTCACTGCGGACGATATAATCCACGCCCATCGACTCGTAGGCTTCGGGCGCAAGGCTGGGATCATATCCGCCCACAACGATCTTCACTTCCGGGCGCAGCGCGCGTATGAGTTCCACGATCCGACCGGCGGTGCGGCGTTGAAACGTCATGATCGAGAGTCCGACGACTTCAGGAGCGACCTCCGCCACGAGCCTTGTCACAGTTTCTCGAACCCGGCGTTGCACCAGTATCAAATCGGCAACAGCCACCCGATGGTGCGGATCGACGTTGCCCGCAAGCGACGTAAGAGCCCCGTTCGGCATGCGGATCGCGGCCGGAGGCATGTGCTCGAAAGAATCCGGCATGGAAAGTAACAGAACATTCATAAGGCCAGTCCTCATTGCTCCGCCAAAAAATCCCGCAGGCGCGGGGTTGAGACTCGGGGCGAAGCGAACGGTCGTAATTGTATCGCAGGTTGCAGGGGGACTGGTCAATCTACTCAATGACGCCTGACTTACGAGGTACGACCAATCCGATCGAGAATGAATTGCGCTCTGGCGGCCGAAGCCGACTATGGTAATTCTGATATGCCGTATCCGCAGTCGCGATAAACATTAGCCAGTTGTAGAAAAGTTCGTTCCGCCTCCGCAAAATCTTGCTTTCGTTCGTTATCGGTTTCGTATATTTCTCTCCACGGTGGGGCAAGAAAGACGATCGAAGCGTACCGGTGACGCCTGCATGCCTCTTCTATAAAGTCTTGCTCGGGGAGGCCAATCAGTCGGGCATAACCAAGCGTGTCCGGAATTCCGCGATCGAAGAAGACCGGTCCCGACGCTGAAGTGTGTTCTAAATACGATGCGATGGAGCGCTCTAACATCAGCCGCGTATATGCCTCCCGGTCTTTCCATGGCAGAGCACTTCCGGAGCTTGGCATTTGTTCCTGAATGATTTCACGGGCGACTTCCGACGAGGTCTGATACCCCAGCCTTGCCAACTCGGCAAGAACGGTCGTCTTTCCGGAGCCCGGTCCGCCCGAGAGGATGAACAGGTTTGGATCGTAGTGATCACTTTTAGCCCGCATAAGAGCGCCGCCACATTGCTTCATCGCGCAGGTGCGAGTAGATTGGTGTGTTTCGCCGCCTGCCGCGGAGCAAATTTTAAGGGAGATTTTATGTTTACACGAGTGACGCTTGGAATAATTCTCCTTGCCGGATTATTTGCGTCTTCATTCGCAGTTGCCGAAGATCACAATGCGTGTCAGGGCGATCCCAACCAATGGCAACAACTCTTCAACGGGAAAGACTTGACCGGATGGAAGCACGTTGGCCCGGGAGGCGACACCGTGGAGGACGGTCTCATCCGCACCCATGGCGGGATGGGATTACTTTATTGGACCGGCGGCAAAATCGGCGACTGCGTCATTCACGTGGTTTACAAGATGCGGGATGAGAACGACAATTCCGGCGTGTTCATCCGCATCCCCATCGAGCCGCGGGAAGAGTGGATGCCAGTGCACTATGGTTTTGAAGTGCAGATCGACAATCATCCTGAGACCTCGAAGGAAGATGAATATCATCAGACCGGCATGCTCTACTCTTTGACGAAACCGTTGGCCAAAGCCTGGAAGCCCGGCCCTGAATGGAACACGATGGATATCACGCTGGATGGGCCACGGACCATCGTTGTGCTTAACGGCGTGAAGGTCACGGATTATAAAGATGGCGATCCCGTTCCCGATCGCAAGTTCGATTACGAGCCGCAACGCGGACCGCGGCCCAATCTCGGCTACATTGGCCTGCAGAACCACAGCGACAATGACATTGTGTTCTTCAAAGAAGTCGCGATCAAACCGCTGAAGAAGTAGCCAAGAAAACCCATGGCAAGTTCCACTTTAACCGACAAAATCGAAATCCGATTCCGGGGAATCGCATGAAGAAAAACCTTTCGCGACGTGCATTCTTGCAGGGCAGCACGGCAACAGCCGCCAGCAGCCTTGTACTTTCCAAAACTGTTTTGCTGCATGCCCAACCACTCGCCGGATTGCAGGCGGCAGCGCCCAGCGATCGTGTGCGCTTCGGCATCATCGGAATTGGAATGCAAGGTTCCGGCTTGCTCACCGGCGCGGTCACCATTCCCGGAGTTGAGTGCGTGGGCGCCGCTGACTTGTATGACGGCCGACATACGCTGGCAAAGGAAATTACCGGCAATACAAATCTGCCCACCACCCGCCACTATCAGGAACTGCTGGCCCGGAAAGACATCGACTGTATCGTCGCCGCGGTTCCGGACCACTGGCACCGCCGGGTCGTGGTCGATGCCTGCAATGCTGGCAAGGATGTTTATTGCGAGAAGCCCATGTCGCACACCGTCGACGACGGATTTGCGATGGTGGAGGCCGCTCGAAAGAATAATCGAATTGTGCAAATCGGATCGCAGCGGGTCAGCTCCGTTCTCTGCGCCAAGGCTCGCGACCTCTATCACGATGGCGCCATAGGCGACGTCGAAATGGTTGAACTCACGCTCGGCCGCAACGATCCCACGGGTGCGTGGGAATACCCTCCTCCTACTGATCTTTCGCCGGAAACCCTAGATTGGAATACCTGGCTAAATGACGCACCCAAGATTCCGTTCAATAAATATCACTTCGCGCGCTGGCGTTGCTGGAAAAACTACGGAACCGGAGTCGCCGGCGATCTGATGGTGCACCTTGTGAGCGGAATGATGTTCACGCTGGGGTGGAACGAAGTGCCGCGCTCCGCGACCGCAATGGGCGGAATCTTTCGCTGGAGAGACGGCCGCGATATGCCCGACTTGCACACTGTGTTGTTTGACTATCACGGCATTCCAGTCTATGTCCGCCTCGGACTAGGCACGGAGACGCCTGAACTCGCGCGCTTCATGGGTCCAAAAGGAATTCTGGACGCGGGCGAATTCGAGCTCCGGCATTCTCCGCAAACTGGAGTCGACACCGATCCCAGTTATTACGCCGTCGGATTTCCTGCCAAGATGCGTGAAGAATATTACAAGCAGTGGCATGCGGAACACGACCCGCCACTGGGCAAAGAACCGGTCCGAGAGGATATCGTTTATCGCGGCCACGACTGGGATGACATGCGTCCTCATCTGGAAGTATTTTTTCAAGCGGTCAAATCGCGACAACCTGTCACCGAGGACGCAATCTTCGGGAACAATGCTGCCATTGCCTGTCACATGGCGAATGAATCGTATTTCCGGCAAAAGCCAGTCATCTGGGATGCAGCTTCGCGAACGATCAAGTAGCGACGATCCACTGCGGAGTCATCCTGTAAAGAATGATCAAGTTCTTAGCGTTGCCGAGTTCGCGATTTTTATCGCCGCCGCTCCCATCTGTTTTCGATCCTCGGCGGATGCTGCAAGGTCTGCATTACCACACAGTACTGCTCAGTTTTCGCCTGCAATGCGCTCAACTGCTCCGCAGTAGCCGACGGAGCCCGAACGTCGAAAATCACTCTGATATTCTCAAAGCCGACAGGCGCCTCTTTCGATATTCCCAGCGTCCCTTGCAAATCCAAATCCCCTTCGACGGTTACATCAATGCCCTCAGTCGGTACTCCCATCGCAGCGGCTACCATTTGGCAAGTAATCTGCGCGCAAGCAGCCAGCGCGCCCAATAATAAGTCTCCAGAACAGGCTCCGGTCCCTGCGCCTCCCACCCCTTGATGCGCTTGCGCATTGTAGATGGCGCGTCCCAAGTCTACAGAGCAGGCTATGGGCGCATCTGCCTGAGAGCCACGCGCCGTCAGCGTGATGCGGGAACTGGACGGGTCCTGCCGATATCGGTCCTTTAGCGGTCGCTGCATCGATCGAATATCCATGAATGCCCTCTGAAATCTGGGGTATTATAACCCCACCTGGGGTGCTGCTGACGTTTGGGGCTGGCAGCGACTTGGCATTCGATCGCGGATAGGCCAGAAAAGGTCCATGAGTTCTCCTCCCACGACAGGGTCTGAACCATCCACTCTGCTTCCCGGCACTCGCTTCGGCATTTACGAAATTCTGCAGCGATTGGGTGCCGGCGGCATGGGTGAAGTTTATCGTGCCAGGGATACCCGCCTCGATCGCGAACTCGCCATTAAAACCCTTTCGCTGAACCGCGGTTCTCAGCCGGAAGCCTTGTCCCGCTTCGATCGCGAAGCCCGTTCGGCCTGTGCTCTGAATCACCCGAACATCGTTACCATCTATGAACTCGGGAACGTAAACGGCACGCACTATATAGCGATGGAACTGGTGGAGGGAGAAACCGTCCGTACACTTCTTGCCTCCGGTCCCATTCCATTTCGCACGTCCGTCGCGATCGCGGCGCAGATCGCTAATGGTCTTGCCAAAGCCCACGAGATCGGCGTCATTCACCGCGATCTGAAGCCGGAAAACCTGATGGTCTCCGGCGACGGCACCGCCAAGGTCCTGGATTTCGGTCTCGCGAAACTTCTTAAGCTCGGGCCCGCCAGTTCCGATGCGCCTACTACCCTCACTGAACACGGAACCGTGATGGGTACCGTCGGCTACATGTCGCCCGAGCAGGCGACCGGCGCCGAAGTCGATTTCCGTTCTGACCAATTTTCCTTCGGATCGGTGCTCTACGAAATGGTCACCGGCTTTCCCGCCTTCCAGAAAAACACTCACGCGGAAACCATCGCAGCAATCCTCCGCGATGATCCTGAGCACCTTGCGTCCAGAATGCTTCAGGTCCCCGCACCTTTTGTATGGATAGTCGAACGCTGCCTGGCTAAAGATCCGAACCAGCGGTACGCGTCTTCGAGGGACTTGGCTCGCGATCTCGCCGCCGTTCGCGATCGTCTCGCTGATGTACCGGCTGGCACCTCCGAACCTCGACCCAATAATCTTCCGGTTCAGCGCACCGCGTTCATCGGGCGGGAACGTGAGGCGGAAGGCCTGCGTCAGCTCTTGAGCCGCGCTGACGTCAGGCTGGTGACCCTTACCGGTCCGGGTGGCATCGGGAAGTCGCGACTGGCATTGCATGTGGCGAGCGATATTGTCGAAGAATTTCCCGGTGGCGTTTGCTTTGTTGCATTGTCAGCAATTAACGATCCCGGTTTGATTGCTTCGTCCATTGCCCAAGCGGTGGGGGCACGTGAAACTGGAAACCAGTCGCCGCAGGAAAAACTGAAGGAGTATTTGGCGGGATTAGACCAGCCGATGCTTCTTTTGCTCGATAATTTCGAACACCTCCTGGCTGCCGCGCCCGTCATTGCGCAGTTGCTTACCAGCGGACCGAAGCTGAAAGTTGTTGTCACAAGCCAGGCGCCGCTGCACGTTTATGGGGAACACGAATTTCCTGTTCCCCCACTGGTGCTGCCTGACCTCAAATCGATTCCGCCATTAGAAGCACTTGCGCAGCTTCCGGCGGTTGCACTGTTCGTTGAACGAGCGAAGGCGGTGAAGCACGACTTCGCACTCACCAGGGAAAACGCGCCGACGGTGGCAGCCATCTGTGCTCGTTTGGACGGATTGCCTCTCGGCCTCGAACTGGCGGCGGCCCGTATCAAGCTACTCTCCCCATCGGCCATGCTGACGCGTCTCGAAAGCCGTCTGAACTTGTTGACCGGCGGCGCGCGCGATCTGCCGACTCGGCAACAGACTCTCCGCAGCACCGTGGATTGGAGCTTCGGTCTCCTCAACGTCGCTGAACAAACGCTCTTCCGCCGCCTTGCCGTATTTACCGGTGGCTGCACGCTCGAGGCCGTGGAGGCAGTCTGCGACACCAAAGGGGATCTCGGAATCGATGTCCTCGACGGGATGGCCTCCATGGTGGACAAGAGCTTGGCGCAGCAAATGGAGCAGGGCGATTCTGAAACTCGCTTTCTTATGCTCTCCACCATCCGGGAATATGCGGTCGAACGGCTGGCCGAGAGTGCCGACGAGTCTGCAAACCGCCGGGCCCACGCCGCTTACTACCTTGTCCTTGCCGAAGAAGGCGCTGAAGATGTCGTCGCTCAATCGGAATGGCTCGACCGTTTCGAGGTAGAACACGATAACTTCCGCACGGCACTGGATTATCTGATCAAGACCGGGAATGCCGAGTGGGGCCTGCGCCTCGGTGCCGCCTTATTTCGCTTCTGGGAAACGCGCGAACACCTCACCGAGGCCCGCGAGAGGATTGCCAAACTCCTCGCCATGGAGGGAGCCGCGACTCGTCCCAAGCTCCGTGCGCGACTCCTCTTCGCCGCAGCCGTTTTGGCAGGCGCGCAAGGCGATTACAGCTCCTCGCACCAACTCTTCGAAGATAGTCTCGAGACTTGCCTGGAACTGAATGATAACCGTGGCGTTGCGGTTGCCTTGAATGCGTTGGCCATCAATGCTCGCGATCACGGCGAACTTGCGAATGCGTCCTTTCTTTTTGAACGATGTGTCGCGCTTTGGAAAGATCTCGGCGATTCCTCCGACCTTGCGCGGGCCCTCAGCAATCTGGCCAGCGTGATGAAGTTACAGGGTGAACACGCTCGCGCCTTTTCGCTCTACGAGGAGTGCCTGACCATGTTCCGTAAAGCCGGAGACGGTGCCGGTATCGCTTGGACGCTGAACTACCTCGGCGACGTTTCTCGGGAAAACACCGATTTCGTTCGCGCGCGCTCGCTCTACGAACAGAGTTTGGCGGCGTTCCGCCAACTGCACGATGGCTGGGGGATTGCGAGCCTGCTCTCGGACTTGGCTAATCTGGCGTGTGATCAAGGCGACAACTCCGAGGCGCGTCGCCTCTACGGCGAAAGCATTAAGGTGTACCAGGAACTCGGTCACAAACGCGGCATTGCGCGGGTGCTCGAATGTCTCGCGGCCAATGCGGCGGCGCAAGCCAAGGCGGAAGAATCCCTGCGTCTCGCTGGCGCTGCCGCCGCCCTCCGCCAGCGATTGGGTGCGCCGCTCACCCCTGCTGAAAAACGCAAGGTGGAGAAGGCCTTGGAATTTGCCCGGAGAACGCTGGGAGATGCCGCAGGTTCGACGGCCTGGATGGAAGGCTGGGCAATGCCCCTCGAACAGGCAGTTCGCGAAGCGTTCAAATAATCCCAACCTCTTAAAGTCAGCCCGCTGTGCTGGGGTCGATCATGCGCCGCACGGCTGAGATGCGATTCGCTGGAAACCCACCGCGGCGGGCGTGTTCTCGAACGGCAGCCTCGTCCGGCGCAAGGTACACGCAATAAATCTTATCCCCGGTAACGTAGCTATGCAGCCACTTGATTTCTGGTCCCATCGCGCGCAGCACGCCGACCGACGTTTTGGCGATTTCCTGCAGCTCCGCATCCGTTAGATTTCCCGCGCCCGGGACTTCTCGCTCGATTACGAATTCAGGCATAACTTCCTCACAGAACGGTGATGTTAGCAGATTTTTCCGATGCCACCAATCATGCCCTTGCTTCCCAACAGAAACTTGACCAGTTCGCGCCCGCGGCTTAAGATGCCGAATCGCCCGCGCGGTTGCGGGTTGCCTCCCCCAAACGCGCAGCAGGACTGCGCAGCTTGCAATCTACCCCGAGGAGCGCCATTGATGGCGACTCAAAGATCCGAATTCGCGGTTCCCGTAGCGGAATTCGCGGCAGCCTTGCTGGCTCGGCCGGAGGTTTCCCGCCGTTCCCAGGCGACCGCGGAACAGGTTGCGCGACTCCTTCCCGGCACAGCGGCTGTGGTATATGTCGTCGAAGAGCAGGAAAATCCTGCATGGGTGCCGAAAGCCACGGCCGGCGAAATCGCGGTTGCCGGTGGAATGGAATTCAACGCCGGGACCCTCGGCGTCGTGGCGGACACGCGGGGTTTCGCACAGTTTGACGCCAACGATGTACCTCGCGAAGACTACGCCCACCTTGATGTACGCCGGACCGTCAACGCTCTCGCTTACATGCCTTTGCTAGCCGGTGAAACTCTCATCGGCGCCATCGAGTTGATCAGTTACGGAGATGCGTTTCCCGAAGAGATGCAGGATGCCCTCCTCGAAATCGCAAAACTCGCAGCCCCCGCCTTGGCCGCCGCCTTGTCCTATGAGGATGAGCGCAACAACAGTCTTCAGTCCATTAGTCGCGTTACCCAGATGTATGACCTCGAGAAGGTTTTCAACTCCACTCTCGAGATGGACGAACTCCTCGGAACCATTGCCAAGAAGTTCCAGGAAGTGATGGGCGTCCAAGCCGTCAACTTGTGGATGGTAAATAACGATGCGCTCGAACTAGTGAGATCCGAAGGTTTCGATCCCACGGTTGCCATCGGTCAAGTGCAGAAGCCGGGCGAAGGCGTCGCCGGTGACATTTCCGATGACGGAGTGCCTGTGCTGATCGACGATTCCTCCGACCAGCGGCTGCAAAAGCGTAACGCCGGACATGAAGAAACGCCTGTGTTCTCGCTGGTTGCGGCCGCTCTTATGGAGCATGAGAACCTGGTGGGTGTTGTCGAGTCGGTCAATCGACTGGACGGCCATCCCTTCGACGATGACGACCAGTTCCTTCTCGCTAATATCTGCGAAACCGCCAGCAACGCTCTTCACAATGCCAGCTTGCTGCAGACCGAACGCAAGGTCGAGATCCTGCAAACCTTGGTTCAAGTCAGTGGAGAAATTACCTCTACTCTAAACCTGGACCGCGTGTTGCAATCGGTGGTCAATCATACTCAGGCGATCGTTCCCTTTGAACGCGCGGCCATCGCTCTCGAGCAGCGCGGCGCCTTGCAACTGAAGGCGATCTCCGGCATGACGCAGATTAATCCCGCTGATCCAGCGGTTTCCAGTTTGAAGGAAATGCTGGAGTGGGCGTCGATTTCTACCGAAGAAACCAACGTCAGTCAGCACGGCGATCAAATTGACGATCCTCGGCCTGAAACTCAGGCGAAGTTCGCCGCATACTTCTCGGCCGGCGGAATGCGAGGCTTCTATGCGCTCCCGCTCATCGACGACCAGGGGCGTCTCGGCATCCTGTCGTTTGAGAGCAGCGATCCCGACTTCCTCACCGTGGCGCATCTCGAAATCATTAAGGTGCTGGCCGGTCAGGCCACCGTCGCCTTGCGCAATGCGTCGCTCTATCGGGAAGTCCCGTTCATCAACCTTCTGGAACCCTTGCTGCAACGGAAGAAGCGTTTTCTCGCGATGGAAAAACGTCGGCGCGGATTCATGATCGCTCTTGCCGCTGCCGCGGGGCTTTTCCTCATCTTTTGCCCATTGCCCATGCGCGTGGTTGGAGACGCTACCATAGCGTCGGCACGCTCTGCGCAAGTGTCCGCTGGCGTCGACGGCGTGGTCAAAAGTGTATACGTCCGAGAGGGCGATTTTGTGAAGCAAGGGACCGTTTTAGCTGACCTTGAAGACTGGAACTACCGCGCAGACTTGGCCGCCGCCGAGGGCAAGTACGAAGAAGCCGTTGCTACGATGAATCGCGCTCTGGCTCAAAATGACGGCGCTCTGGCAGGAACCGAGCGAGTCAAAGTGGACTACTCCCGAGCGGAAGTGGACCGCGCTCGCGAACAATTGAAGCGCACATCTATTAAAGCCCCGTTTGACGGAGTCGTAACCACACCTCAGGTAGCGAATTCTGTCGGCCGCCGCCTTGCGCACGGCGATACCTTCGCCGAAATCATCGAGATATCTCCCATCACCGCCGATGTTGCCATCCCAGAGGAAGATGCCACGTTGCTGCGGAGTGGGGAACCAGCTTCCATCAAACTCGAGAGCTTTCCCCTGCGAACTTTTCGAGGCGACGTAACCCTCGTCAGTCCGCAAAGTCAGGTGGAGTCCGATCGGCACGTCTTTGTTGCCCGCGTCAGCGTTCCCAACTCGAACGGCGCAATCCGGCCCGGCATGCAGGGACAAGGGAAAGTGTCAGTCGGCTGGCATCCCGCCGGTTACGTATTCTTCCGCGGCGCCGCCATGTGGGTCTGGGGAAAATTGTGGTCTTGGTTTGGGTGGTAGCAAGATATTGGCTTTTGGGGAGCCCCTTATGCCGAAATCCTATTCTCTCGTCCGCACTCTACTTGCAATCTGTGGGATAACACTTTCGCTTTGCGGCTGCAGCTCCAATCCTGTTGCCGCCGACGCGGCTGCTCCCCTCCCTTCAAAGCCTCCCGCCGAGGCGTCCAGTCAGAGTCAGCCGACTCCTTCGGACTACATCGCGTCTGGGCCCATCGTAGTCGAAAATCAAGTCGAGTTGGCTGCCCAGCGCGACGGCGTCGTGACGCAAGTCTTTGTGGAAGCCGGCGCGGCTGTAAAAAAAGGACAGATTCTGGCCCAACTCGATGACCGTCAGCTCACCGCCGAGAAGGATGCGGCCGCCGCTAAGGCTCGCAGCACGGACGCTGACCTTAAGAACTGGGAGGCAAGCGCCAGAGTTGCCCAATCGGCGCGCGACCGCGCCGAACAATTATGGGCGGCGAACATCATCGCCAAATCCGAAGAAGAAAAAGCTAAGTATCAGTACGATGCTACCGAATTTGAGGTCGAGCGCCAACGGGAGGACCTGCAACAATCGCAACAGACACTTCGATCTCTAGAACTCGAACTGGAGAAGACCAAAGTCACCGCGCCCTTTGACGGCGTCGTCGCCCGGCGCTATCTTCATGCCGGTCAGCAGGTCGCCAAGAATGATCATCTCTTCTGGATCTCGGCCGTCGCGCCCTTGCGCGTGAAATTTTCTCTTCCTGAAGCCTACCTCGGCCGCGTGCGCAAGGGAACAGATCTGATTGTAGTCATGCCTTCCTCTCCTGGAGACATCCATCCCGCCAAGGTCATGCTCGTAGGCCCGGTCGTCGATCCTTCCAGCGATACGATTGACGTGACCGCAGAATTGCAAGGACCGACCGGCACATTGCGGCCGGGAATGACAGCCAATATCCGCCTGAAGAATCCTCAATGAATCTCGCCGAAGTCCTCAACGTCGCGCTTCCCGAGCTGCCGGCTCGCCGCATGAAGGGATATCCTCGGCTCCATCCCAAGCTGATCTCCGGCGAGCAGATGGAAGGCGGTGTCCCCACTGTGGTGGCGATGATCTCAGGAGACACCTCGGTATTCCGCTTCACCCCGGCCCAATGGAAGCTGGTCGAGTTGTTCGACGGAGAACGGTCCTATCGCGAAATTGCAGAGATGTACTCGCAAAGGACTGGTTTCTACTACACCGAGGATGACATTCGGACCTTTTCCGACGGCCTCGAAGACGAAGGATTCTTCTACAAGACCTCCATCGAACTTAACATCACTGCCAGCCAGAAGCTCTCCGAAGAGCGCAAGAAGCGAGTACGGAAAAAGAAGATTGATCTGGCGGTCATGACATTTTCCACCTGGGATCCCGATGCGTTTCTCACCCGCCTGCACCACTCCGTCCGCTTTATCTATTCGAAATGGTTCACTCTCCTGACCTTGGGCGCTTTTGCGCTTATGTTCCTCATCTTTCTGAACGGATGGCGTGAGATCTCGCGAGATACCGTTGAGTATTACAGCTTTATCGACAAAGGAGCTGCCGACCTGGCGGAATTCTGGCTGCTATTTTTCGTGCTGGGATTCTTTCACGAATCTGCTCACGGACTGACCTGTAAACACTTCGGAGGAGCGGTGCACAGGATGGGATTCATGCTCATCTACCTGGAGCCAGCTTTCTTCGCCGACATCACCGAACTGTGGGTCTACGGTGGTAGGTGGCCGCGCGTAGCCGGCATCATTGCCGGAATCTGGGTCGAGCTTATGTTCTGCGCCGTGGGGAGCATTGTCTGGTGGGGTACCCCAGCCGGAAGTCCCGTTCATGACTTTGCCTACAAGATCATGTTGATCACCGGCGTAGCCGTGATTCTGCTGAACCTCAACCCCTTGATGAAACTCGACGGCTATTATCTTTTGGCCGAATTAGTAGGTGTGACGGACTTGAAGGAGAGTTCTACCCAGTATCTCTCCAGTTGCGTGAAGCGCAAATGGTTCGGTTTGCCAGTGGAGATACCCTTCATTCCCCGTCGTCGCCGCTGGCTGTTTGCCAGTTATGCTGCCATCTCGGGTTTGTACAGCTACATAGTGCTGTTTGCCGCCGTAGATTTTTGCTATAACGTCTGCTCCCGTTTCAGCCGGGAATGGGCTTTCTTACCCGCGCTCGCGCTGGCTTTGACCATCTTTCGTTCCCGGCTGCGTTCACTCTGGAGATTTATGCGAGATTTCTATTTGGATAAACAACAGCGAGTCCGGGACTGGTGGTCCAAGCCGCGTAAGGCTTTGGCCGCTGTCTTCGTCCTGCTCCTCCTGTTCGCACCGATTTGGCGAGAAACGGTTACAGGGAAGTTCTTTCTTGCGCCGGAGCAGCGCTCAGTCATTCGCGCCACCGTCCCAGGAGAAATTACCAATGTCTACACCACCGAAGGAGCCTCGATCGCTGCTGGCGCCCCCGTGGTTCGCCTGCGAAGCCTTAGCCTGGAAGAGGATGCCGACAAATCCAAGTCGGATCTAACCACCGCCGAAGCAAACGCTCGTCATGCGGAACTGTCCTATAACGACCTCGGGCAGGCGCGGGCCGAAAGGCTTTCTCAGCAAGAGCGCTATAACTCTGTGTCCAAACAAGTTGCAGCACTCCAGCTCTCCAGTCCCATTGCCGGGGTTGTTGTCACTCCCCGACTCCAGAGCTTGGTGGGTACCGTCGTTCAGGAGGGAACTGAGATAGCGGAAGTTGAGGGCGTCCAACGTCTTCAAGCGCGCATCTTTGTTCCCGAATTCCAAATCAGCAAGGTTGTACCGGGGGCGGAGGTCTCCCTGAAGTTGGAATCTTTTTTTAAGCCGATTCGGGGACTGGTCGCCTCCGTGATGCCTGCATCGGAGAGCATTGCCGCTGGATTGCTGCAGCAAAAACAGTATGAGGGAACTGCGTCCCCAAAGTACTACCTCGCTACGGTTTTAGTGTTCAACTCAGGCGGCCAACTGCGCCCCGGTATGTCGGGAGAGGCCAAAATCGCTGTCGTACGCAAGAGTATCGCGGAATTCGTAGGAAAGAACGTTCGTGAGTTTGTTCAGCGGAAACTCTGGTAGGCAAGTTCTGGGAACGCAGTACACTGAAAAAGGAAAAGAGAGACCGGCTCCCCCAGCCAGTCTCTCCATATCCTTTCACGACAGGCGCCTTAAATTTTCTTGGCGGTCGTTACATTCGGTCCGCGCTTCGCGGTCGTGATATTCGGTCCACGCTTGGCAGTCGTGACATTCGGTCCACGCTTGGCAGTCGTTACATTCGGTCCGCGCTTGGCAGTCGTTACATTCGGTCCGCGCTTGGCAGTCATTACATTCGGTCCGCGCTTGGCAGTAGTTAGTCCGGGCTGTCCTTCGACGGCCTGGAGAGGTTGAGTGGAGGCTACGTTCGTCGCGATGATGGCCTTCTTGGCCGCCGACAGGTTACCGATCAAGGATTTCTTCTGAATCGACATTTTGTTTTCCTCCGTTTTAATTTCGTCCTTGCTACTCGGCTCTATCGTTAGCATCCTGCGTGCCAAAGTCGAACCACGTCAGCCCCAATTTCGAAAGGGAGCGATATCAGTCAGTTACGGGAAGTCGCGCTATAAGGAAGGGAAAAGCCTGGCCATTCAAATGTTTGGGGCGTATTAAATATTAATCTAGCGTGGATGATATTTTAATCCTTACCGAAGCCTAGATTAAAATTTCACGCTTTCCCTATCCCATACTTCCTGCAAAGGTAATGCATCTTCTGCTTGTCGACCTGCAGAAGGCGGGCCGCTCCGATTTTGCTTCCGTCCGAGCGCCGGAGCGCCGCCGTCAGGTATGCCACCTCGATCTTTGCGATTTCCTCGTCAAAATTGACCCCACCGTCGGGAATCAGCATGGACTCCTGGCTGGTCGCGCTGCTGTAGATCAGGCGTTGCGGCAAGTGTTGGACCTTAACCACCGGCCCATCGACCATCAGCACCAGCCGCTGCACCAGATTTTCCAGCTCTCGAACATTGCCCGGCCATGTGTCTTCCTCCAAAATATGTATAACTTCCGGGTCCAACCGTTTTAAGGGAACTTTATTGGATTCGCAGTAAGAGCGCAGAAAATGGTCGAGCAGCAAAGGTACATCCCCGGGACGATCTCGCAGCGCCGGAAGAACGATCGGCACCACATTGATTCGGTAATACAAATCTTCCCGAAATCGTCCTGCCCGTACCAATCCTTCTAGATCCTCGTTGGTCGCCGCAATCAGGCGAAAGTCAATCTTCTTGGGAGTGTGCCCCCCGATCCGGGTTACCGCCCGATCTTCTAATACGCGCAGGAACTTCGCCTGCAACGCCAGTCCCAGAGTCGCAATTTCATCCAGCAGCAGCGTGCCGGTGTGCGCCATTTCGATGTGGCCAGCCCGGGCATTCCTCGCATCCGTGAACGCTCCCTTCTCATGGCCGAATAGTTCCGTCTCGATCAGGTTCTCCGGCAGCGCTGCGCAGTTAAGACTGACGAACGGCTTCTGCGCGCGCGACCCCAGAGCCACGATGGCCCGTGCCACCAGTTCCTTGCCGGTTCCGCTTTCTCCCCGGATCAGCACCGTGCTCGTGCTCTCGGCAACTCTCCGGATCGCCTCATAGACCCGCCTCATCGGTTCGCTGCCCCCGATCAACTCGCAGAACGATTCTCGTTCCACTTGCTCGTCCTGCCTCTGCCGGCACTCGATATCAAACGCGCGCTTTTCCAGCGACCGCCTTAGTACATCCCGCACTTCCTCAAAGTCGATGGGCGCCACAAAATATTCATCGACCTTGGCGGCGGCCGCCTGCAGGCGCAAATTGCGGCTACTCGACCGGGTCAGTCCTACAATCACCAGGTCCGGTTCCATCTTGCGCAGTTCGATCAGGGCGTCGATTCCATCCTGGCTGCGCTCGCCCACCGTGTCGAGATCTAGCAGCACAGCGTCCGGCGCGCGCTTGTGCATCGATACCGTCAGTTCATCCCAGGTCTCCAGCACGACGAGATCGTGCTCACTTGCCAGATAGGCCTCAGCCTCGGGCCTGACTCGTTCATCGGTCGTTACGATAACGACGGCGTATCGCTCTCCTTCTGTGCGTGGAGTCATGGTCCCTCCCCTTTTGCGGCGGCCCCGATTATGTCAAAAATTCGACCCTGCAGGATGAATTATTTATTCTTTTTTCTATCGTGTCAGTGCCCTCGTTGATCGTCATACCGAGCGGACGTTTTTGCGCAACGTGAAAGCTCGGCCGGCCGCGCGAAGCGGGGCGCTCTCTGCCACGCAATAGCCGGGCATTTGGCTCGTTTCCCGATCAAACGGAGCCGCTCCCAACCCTGTATGTACTTGCAAAACCCCGCTCGTTCCCGTAACTTTGGACGCATTCTATCGTCATGCTTCATGCATGACGCCCGGTCCTGCGGAGGAGAGTTTGGACATCAACGTCCGGAAACGTTCACAAGTGCAGTTGATACAGCTGCGGGGCGCGCTTCGCATGGGGCCTGCCGTCGATACTCTGCGCCAAACCCTGGAGGAGGCCATCGCCAATGGGGATACCAACATTGTTATGAACCTGTCGGAAGTTCCCATGGTGGATTCCAGCGGAATTGGCTTGCTGGTGCGCCATCTCGCCTTGATTAAGCAGAAGGGTGGAAATATCAAGCTGGCGCAGCCCTCTAAATTCGCCGTGCAGACCTTGCGTCTGGTGGGCGTTTTGAACCTGTTTGAGATCTTCGACGAATGACGACTCGGCAGTGGAATCTTTCGCTTAAATCAGATCTCCATGCTTAAAATCGAGAACACTATGAGCCCCTATGTCCGCTGAGTGTGGAAGTAACCCGGAAAACAGCTCTTTGTCGGAGTTGCTCGACCTGAGCGTTCCCGCCGATTCCGAGGCGATTGCCGCCGTCGTCGATACCGTCTCCGAAACCTTGGAGCGCCTGCAGGTCCCAGAGCAGAAGCGCTTTGAAATCGCCTTGGCTGTGCAGGAAGCCTTAGCCAACGCAGTCGTCCATGGATGCGGCAACGATCCTGCAAAACAAGTTCGTTGCCAGTTAAAATCTGACCCACAGGGCCGAATTCTGATTAGCGTCGCCGACCCCGGTCCCGGTTTCAGCCCGGATGTCGTCCCCGACCCTAAGCGTCGCGAGAGTGTTTATGCCGATCATGGCAGAGGCGTTTACCTCATCCGCCAGCTTATGGATGAGGTTCACTTCGAGCGCAGCGGCAGCGAAATCCGCATGTGGAAATATTAGAGCTCACACCGGATCGGACGCTACAGTCCATGTATTTGTGCATGAACACGAGGCGAAAATGAAGTTTAATAAACTTACCCCGAATCTTGTTGTCCGCGACGTAGAAGCGAGTATGAAGTTCTACTGCGACATCCTTGGCTTTCAGCGTGGCATCACCGTCCCGGATGCGCCGCCCTACATCTTCGGCTCTGTTACAGCGGGTACGGTGGAGATTTTTTTCAACGACCAGCGCACCGTTGCCGAGGAATATCCCGCCCTCGGCATGAAGCCCATCGGTGGCAGTCTCACACTATTTATCGAAGTCGACGGGATTGAGGAACTGTTCGAAAACTTGCAACGGCACCGCGTCAAGATAACCATGCCCATGAAAGAACAGTTCTACGGTATGCGCGAATGTGCCTTCGAAGATCCCGAAGGCTGGATCATTACTCTAGCTCAGCGCATTGTTCCTTAACCCCAACCCGCAGAGCAATTTCGCAAACTGAAATGGAAAAAGGCCGCGACTCACGCCGCGGCCTTTCCCCTCCCTGTGCGTCGATTCATCCGATAAAATCGGATTTACTACAGCTCGCTCTTATTGAACGTGGATCATCTTGCCGCTTGCGTCCAATGTTCCGTGCACGCGAACTTTTTTCCCATCATACTGTTTAACCTGATCCTGGTGGTCGATGTCATACGTCTTTCCTGACTCGTCCTGTAGCACGTACTTATCGCCAGCTTTCATGATCGTTCCGCTGAAGCTTTGTGTACCAGCTGTGGCGCCCGCTGCCGGAGTCTGCGCATCTGGTGTCGCTTGTCCACCTTGGCTGGGAGTCTGGCTCGGACTCTGGCTGGGCTGAGCCTGAGAATCAGGTGCCTGCTGCCCGGATTGGTCGGCCGTCGGACTCGTCTGGCTCTGAGGCGTCGTCGCCGGTTGTTGCGCCGTCGGATCGGTTGGTTGCGTGCGTTGTGTCTCTGACGACGAAGCGGGATCGCTCGATGTCGTAGGCGGCGCCGATTGTGCGTTCAGTGAAACGCCGGCAGTCAGCAGCACAGCAAGTGTGCCAAGGGTCCACATGGACTGAAGTTGCTTTTTCATCAAAATCCTCCGGGAGACGTAAACACGTCAGTCATCCTGAGCACTTCTTTAAGCAAACTGTTTGCCAAACCAACCGAGCAACGCTTGACCGGCGCTGCCTTACGTCCCGACTGTTCAATCTGCAACCTTTAATCTCGTTTCAAAATTATTGCCGTCACCGCGCTACGGAACTCATTGGTGCGACGTACCGGAAAGTCCGTAGCGTCCCCATTTCACGGGGATGCCCACTTTCACACTCTCCGAGTACATTTTGCCGAATATTTTCTTGCCGCTCTGAGCAAGGTGGGGGCGTCCGCGGCTGCGCTTCATTTCGTCCGGCGCATGTGCCAGATGAGATAAACGACGATCGCGATATTGAGTGCAAGAACCCCAGCTTTGGAGTAACTCGCATGTCGATAAATTTCGTAAACCTCAATCGGCACAAGCGAACTCGTAATGATTACGGTGAGCCACTCTCCCCAGCGCTTTCGCAGCCACAAACCTGTGCCTTCCGCCAAGAATAGCCCCGCGTAGAGAAAGCTCCCTAATCCAAGTTTCTTGATTTGATCCGGCGTCGCTTTGGTCGCCTTCGCCAGAGCTCGATCGAGAAAGCGGTTTCCCGGATCGAGCCTCAATGCCTCGCACCAATGCTCGAGCACACCCCCGACGTCTTTGTGAAGAAGTTTGAATAGGCCGATCCCCAGGGCGATCAGCAGGGCGGCCTTAAGAAATTTAAAAACTGCAATCAGCCGTAGCAATCCGTCGTCTGATGATTTCATGCAAAGCCATTATGCCTGAAGCGCTTGGGTTCTCTTTTGACTTTGATCTGATGCCAATCGACTGCGTTCATTGCTTTTGGCTCTGAGTCAAATCTCACTGGGATCAGCCAAGCCAGAAGCCAAAAAGGCCACGACTCTCATCGTGGCCCTTCGTATTTTTACCCGAGCGAATCCGCGTAAATCCGCGACGAAGACTTTAGTGCCTTCCTCCGCCGCCCGATCCTCCGCGTCCACCGCGATCTCGTCCGCCGCCGCCCGGCCTTCCGCCGCGTCCGCCGCGTCCGCGATCCCGCCCTCCACCACCGGGCCTTCCACCGCGTCCACCACGATCTCCGCCATGCGGTCGATCGCCGTGAGGACGATCTCCACCCACACCAACCGGTGCCGCTCCACCTTCACGATTGAAGTTCGGTTCATCATCCGGGAAATCCCCGCCGCCCTCGATCACCATCGATCCAGTCAGCACCGGAGCAGGAGCGGATTCCATCTCGGCGCCTGCGCCGTCCGCCGGCACTGCACCATCTCCGCCGCCCATCTTCGCGCGCTGCTCTTTCAGAATCGCTTTGCGCGACAAACGTATGCGGTTGCCCTCAACGGCCAGCACCTTCACCAGCACCTGATCGCCTTCTTTCAGTTCGTCGCGAACATCCGCAATGCGATGCTCTGCCACTTCGCTGATATGCAGCAATCCATCCGTGCCCGGAATGATTTCGACGAACGCGCCGAAATCCGCCAGCCGCGTCACCTTCCCTAAGTATGTCTTCCCAACTTCCGCCGTCGCCGTCAGGTCTCCGATGATCTGCAGCGCCTTCGCCGCCGACGCCTGATCGCTCGACGCAACTTTCACCAGCCCGGAATCTTCCACATCGATCTTTACTCCGGTCTGTTCGACGATCGAGCGAATCATCTTTCCGCCCGGCCCGATCAAGTCGCGAATCTTGTCGACCGGAATCTGTACGGTGTAGAAGCGCGGAGCGAAATCAGAAATCTTCTCGCGCCCCGATGTAATCACTTCTTCCATCTTTCCGAGAATGTGCAACCGCCCGCGCTTAGCCTGCGCCAGCGCCTCGCGCATAATCTGCGAAGTGATCCCGGCAACCTTAATATCCATCTGCAGCGCCGTGATTCCATCCTTCGTTCCGGCAACTTTAAAATCCATGTCGCCGTAATGATCTTCCGCGCCCGCAATGTCGGTAAGGATCGCGTACTGATCGCCTTCCTTCACCAATCCCATCGCCACGCCAGCCACCGGAGCCTTCAAGGGAACGCCTGCATCCATCAACGAGAGCGACGCTCCACAAACGGTTGCCATCGAGGACGATCCATTCGATTCCAGAATGTCCGATACCACGCGCATCGCGTAAGGCCATGACTCTTCCGAAGGCAGCACGCCCGAAATCGCCCGCTCTGCCAGGGCTCCGTGCCCAATCTCTCTACGTCCCGCTCCCCGCATAAAACCAACTTCACCTACCGAAAATGGCGGGAAGTTGTAATGCAGCATGAAGCGTTTCTTGGCCTCGCCTTCGAAGCCTTCCAGGCGCTGCATGTCGTCGCTGGTGCCAAGCGTGGTCGTAACCAGCGCCTGCGTTTCGCCGCGCGTAAAGATGGCGCTGCCGTGGGTCCGGGGCAGCACTCCCGCTTCAATCCATATATCGCGAACTTCGTCGAAGGCGCGAGCATCGGGACGCCGTTTCTTCTCGAGCACTTTTCGCGGAAAATGCGTTCTCGCAGCGTTTCGAAATATTGCTTGAACTTCGCCAGCGCTTGCTTCGTCATCTTCCGGGATTTCCGCCTGCAACTTCTTCTTTACATCTTTGACCAGCGCGTAGCTCTCCGCTTTCGGATGCTTCTTCGTATCGAGAGCGTCCGACAAATCCGCGCCCGCTTTTTTCTTCAGCTGGTCGTAATATTTCTGATCGAATTCCGGCGGCGTGACTTCGCGCTTTTTCTTGCCGGCCTTCTGGCGCAGTTCGTTGATGGCCGTGCAGATCTTCTTGATTTCGGTGTGTCCGAATTCAATCGCGTCGACCACCACTTCTTCGCTCACTTCTTTTGCGCCTGACTCGATCATCACAATGCCATCCGCAGTTCCAACGACCATGATGTTCAGCAGGCTCTCGCGCATCTCGTCGTAGGTGGGATTGACCACGAACTGACCACTGACCTGCCCCACGCGTACCGCGCCCAGCGGACCGAGAAATGGGATATCGGAAATCGTCAGCGCAGCAGGAAGCCGCATTAATGCCCAGCACATCCGGATCATTGCTCGCAGTCCGCAGACAGCACGAACGTGATGACTTGCGTCTCGCACTTAAATCCCTCGGCAAACATCGGGCGCACCGGCCGATCGATCTGCCGGCTCGTAAGCACTTCGCGTTCGCTCATCCGGCCTTCGCGCTTGATAAAGCCTCCGGGGAATCGTCCGCCGGCGTATGTGTATTCGCGGTAATCAACCGTGAGGGGGAAGAAATCAATTCCTTCGCGCGGTTCAGGATTCGCCGTCGCGGTGGCGAGCACCACGTTATCGCCCATTCTTACAACGGCTGCGCCGTGGGCCTGCTTGGCCAGTTTTCCGGTTTCAAACGACATTTGCTTCCCGCCGGCGAGGTCGACGGTGACACTGCTAACTTCTGGTTTCATATTCATCCTTATTTGCTTTGATCAGGAGCGCGGTTGCGCTTTCCAGTTGGCACAGGTAGAGAGGTGGACTGCTTGGATTGATAGGCGCGTAGGCCATGGTGAGCGATTACGATGAGCAAGTGCCAACGAGAGCTGCCCATACGTGGGGCTCTCCGAAATCCTTCCGAATGCGCACGGAAAATTGGCTCAATGCTGTACCGGCTTCGTGAGGAAGGCGGTTCTCATATAGATACGTCTCGGGAAAACGTCTGGACTTCGGCCTGTCCTAGCGCCTCCCGCAATTTCGCAAACCTGCGAAGCACGGGGTACCAGAATTTTCCCAGGATTACTTGCGGATGCCGAGTTTCCCAATGACCGTCTTATAGCGCTCGGAATCGTATCTCTTGAGGTAGTCGAGCAAGCGACGCCGCTTGCTGACCAGCATGAGCAGGCCGCGGCGCGAGCCGTGGTCCTTCTGGTGCATTTTGAAGTGATCCGTCAACTGGCCAATGCGTTCACTAATAATGGCGATCTGAACCTCCGGACTCCCGGTGTCAGTCGCGTGCGTCTGGTACTGGTCAATGACAGATTTCTTTTGCTCTCTGGCTAGCACTAACCTGATGCACTCCTGTTCTCAGTTTCGATTTATCTTGGTGACAGTAGTGAGGATAACATGTGAGGCGTTCGGGGGTAAAGGCGGGCGGCCAACCATCAGTAAGTCCTCTGAGACTGCCAGCAGGATTGTCATTCCGAACGGCTTCAGCCGTGAGAGCCTGCCTTGAGCAGAGCCGAAGGGAACCTGCTGTCCCCCTGGACCGGCAATGCTGCGGGAGCGGGAGTTGTTGGGGTTAGGTCGAATCGCTAAGATTTTGTGCCCGCATAGAGTTTCTTGCACAGGTTGTATGTGACGTCTGCCGCCGCGCGAACTCCAGCCACGCCCTAAGCTCATGTCATTCCGAACGGCTTCAGCCGTGAGGAACCTGCTGTCCCTTGCAGTGGCAGTCGTAATGGCAGGTTGAGGGGCCGGTAAGATTTGCTAGACAGGATTTCTTGCACAGGTCGTACGTGACGTCTGCCGCTGTACAAACTCCAGCCAAGCCCTAAACTCTTGTCATTCCAGCCGTGAGGAGGAGTGGCAATGGTACAGGAGCGGTGCTATTACGTTTACATCATGGCGAGCAAGAGCCGTGTAATCTACGTCGGCGTGACTGGGTTTCTGATGGCGCGTGTCTCGCGCCACAAGGCCGGCGAAGGCGGTGCGTTCACACGTAAATATCGCGTGCATCGGTTGGTCTATTACCACTGCTTCTCTAGCGTCGGCGATGCTATCGCGCGCGAGACTGAGATTAAGGGATGGCGTCGAGAGAAGAAACTAGCGCTGATTCACGCCGACAACCCGACGTGGGAGGATCTTTCGGCTGGCTGGGGCGAAGCGGCGGTGATGAGGGTGTCTGGAAAAGCAGGTTCCTCACCGCGCTTTCAGCCCGATTCGGAATGACATCCCCTTCAACTTCTTGCACTGATCGCGTGAGCCATGTGTCGTTGTACAAGTGTCGATGATCCCAGGCCCTCATTATAAATGCATGTCATTCCGAACGGCTTTATGTGAGGAACCTGCTGTCCGTTGGAGCGGCAACAGTGTGTGACTTGTGACATCTGACCTTGTGCACGCCTTGAAATCAGCTCAACATGGACGAGGCGAAAGTGGTCAAGCAATTTCCCGCCAACGCCCATAAGTCGTTTGTTGTGTGGATTTTGACTCCTAAGCTCTTTGACATCAAGATTTTGCAGACACTTTTTGCAGACCCCGCGCCAGTCAAGACTTTCAGAGAGTGGGTGGGAGGGGGTACCCCCGAAAAAGACGCTTAACCAGCATCTTCTGACGAGACAGATGGGAATCGGGATACTCGTCAGCAGCATTATTTCGAGCCGATATCCACAGAGAACCGTCATTGAAATGTATGCAGACGTTGTGAGTCGTACTGCCCACCCTTGCAGAGGATGCAAGAGTGGGCCTTCCCGCTTGAGGTGGGCGAACCTGACAGGTGGGAGCTTACCGGTATTTCAGGCGGCGGTCTCCATGTAAGCAAGGGCTGGTCGCAGAGCAGAAACGTTTTTGCCACTGACTTGAAAACAGCATTCGTCGGAGAGAAAACTGGTGATCAACATGGGCATTCTTCCTGCCTGAATAGTGATCGAGCGAAGAATAGCGTTTCAAAATATTGCGACGTAGTTAGCGTTGCGACGGTGGGTTGATGAAGAACAAAGACGCCGCGTATTGGATCCAGAGATTAGGGCTCGAAGCGCATCCCGAAGGCGGACATTATCGCCAGACTTACCGAGCCGATTTGACTTTAGCCAGGAAAAGTTTGCCGACGCAGTTCACCGGGGCGCGGGCAGCCTCGACGGCAATTTATTTCTTGCTTAAGGGTGATGAATTTTCCGCCCTACATCGCTTGCACTCGGATGAGGTTTGGCATTTTTATGTTGGAAGTTCGCTCGTCGTATCTGTGATCGATGCTGACGGGTGTTATTCGGAGATTTTGTTGGGCAGTGATCCGGAAGCGGGCGAAGTGTTGCAGGCCGTGGTCAAGGCGGGATGCTGGTTCGGTTCGCGAGTAAAGGATGGGCACGGGTTTGCGCTAGTCGGATGCACGGTGGCACCAGGTTTTGATTTTGCAGATTTTGAAATGGGCAAGCGGGCGGAATTAACGCGGAAGTATCCGCAGCATCGAAATGTGATTGAGAGCTTGACGCGGGAGTGAGGTAGTCCGCTCGATGCGTTCTTTAAGCCCGTGCGGGTGCGGCTTTCTTAGGGAACATTTCGCCGATGCGTTTAATTTGGGCGCCGACTGCGCGGAGCTTCTCTTCGATATGTTCGTATCCGCGATCGATGTGATACACGCGGTCGATGATCGTCTCGCCGTCTGCGACCAGAGCGGCGAGAACGAGCGATGCCGAGGCGCGAAGATCGGAGGCGAGTACGGCGGCGGCGCTGAGTGGAGTCTTCCCGCGGACCACCGCACGGCGGCCTTCAATTTTGATGTTCGCGCCCATGCGGACCAGTTCCTGAGCGTGCATGAATCGGTTCTCGAAAATATTTTCGGTGACGATAGAAGCGCCTTCGGCTTGCGTGGCCAGCGCCATGAATTGGGCCTGACAATCGGTGGGAAATCCGGGAAACTCTTCGGTGGACATGTCGGCAGCGTTGAAAGGATTGTCACCCATGACGCGAACGCAATCGGCGGTCGTCTTGATTTTGACGCCGACTTCTTTGAGCTTGCTGAGCACGGCGTCGAGGTGAGCGGGATCGCAGCCGGCGATATTGAGATCGCCGCCGGTCATGGCTCCGGCAATCAGGAATGTTGCGGCTTCAATGCGGTCGGGAATGATGCGGTGCTTTGCGCCGTTTAATTTGCTGACGCCTTTCACATGGATGGTCGCGGTGCCCGCGCCTTCGATTCGGGCTCCCATCTTGTTCAGTAGTGCAGCAAGGTCGGCGACTTCGGGCTCGCGGGCACAGTTAAGGAGAATGGTTTCGCCTTCGGCGAGTGCGGCGGCCATCAGCAAGTCTTCGGTGCCGGTCACAGTAATTTTGTCGAAAACAATTTCGGTGCCTTTGAGGCGATCGGCAGTGGCTTCGACGTAGCCGTGGTCTTGCGTGATTTTTGCGCCAAGCTGCTCCAGTCCTTTTATGTGCATGTCGATGGGGCGACTGCCGATGGCGCATCCGCCGGGCAGCGACACGCGGGCGCGGCCGCAACGGGCGACAAGCGGTCCCAGGACGAGCGTGGAGGCGCGCATCGTCTTAACAAGTTCGTAAGATGCTTCGGGGCTGGCAAGATTCTTGCAGTGGAGGGTGGTGCGGTGATGAGCGCGTCCATAGCCGAGTTCGACTTCGGCGCCCATGGCAGCGAGCAGGTTGCGCGTAGTTTGAATATCGCGCACTTGCGGAATGTTTTCGAGGATGACCGGTTCGTCGGTGAGCAGGGCAGCGGCCATGCAGGGAAGGGCGGCGTTCTTTGCGCCGCTCACGCGCACGGTGCCGAGCAGTGGCTCACCGCCGCGGATGACAAGTTTGTCCATGAGTTCGGAGTCCTGTTGAAAAACTATTCTAGCGGGGAAGTGGGTTGGGTGTGGGTAATCGGGAGGGCACGGCCTAGCGGATAGCCGAGCATTGCAGCCGAGGAGCGATTGTGGGTGTCGCATGTGCGGGTACGACGAAGAGCAAGTCTTTCGAAATATTCCGCGGCTACCATCGAGGCTGTCATCTCAGTAGCAGTCAGAGCCAGGACTGTGATGGTTCCCGCAAATGTGACAAGGGGTATGAATTCCACAGTCCCATTCGCCGCAGTCACAGCGTGAGCCGAGGTGGGGTTCTCGCATTTTCGGAGCGAGCTCGGCACGAATATGCCGTGGAATCTGTGCCCATTTCTTGCTGCGGAAAACCTGGGAAACCTCGGCATCCAGCAGCCACTTTAGCCGCCGGTCGCCAGCAGCATCATCCCACTTGTTCGCCATCAAGCGCTCCATTTCTCAGCTTGATACAGGCGTATTTGACTAAACCCGGCATTCAACTTAATGGATTTAGCTGGCAGAGTAAGTCAATATGAGTCAGTTGAGGTAACCAAGGTAACTTGAGGTCTCGGATTGAGACGGACCTGAAAGGTTCGGTCTAGAGCTGAATGAGTTTGGCTCAACGCCGAACGTCGCGGGAGCGGCGTGGAGTCGGGATGAAAGGTTGCGTGCCCAGGTCAATACGGGACGTCTTACTAGAAGGTTTTGCGGAAAATCCAAAACAAGGAACCGGAGAGCATCATGGCTACGGGCAAGGTCAGAACCCAAGCCAGAGCAAGGTTGCGGACGGTCGACCATTGAATGCCGGAGTGATTGGCGGCCATCGTTCCGGCAATGCCGGAAGAGAGAACGTGGGTGGTGCTGACGGGGAGACCGAATCCGTCAGCGGCGCCGATGGTGGCCATGGCGGTGATTTCGGCGACCGCGCCTTGCGCATAGGTAAGATGGCTCTTGCCGATTTTTTCGCCGACGGTAATCACGATGCGTTTCCATCCAACCATGGTGCCGAGGCCGAGGGCCATCGCTACAGCTACCTTTACCCAAAGAGGAATGAAACGAGTGGAGTGGTCGATGAGCTTTTTGTAGTTGGCGAGAACCGCGGCATCCGAGGTGGAGAAGGCGGGATTATGGCTTTTCTGCATGAGTCGGATGGCTTCACTGCAGAGGTACATATCATTGCGGAAGTTGCGCACGCGTTCGTTGGGGATATTTTTTAGTTCTTTGTAGAGCGCAGTCTCGTTGCCGATATCGCTGACCAGCGTGCGCAGCGCGAGCATGGTGTTGGGGGTGAAATTCTTATCGCGGATGTATTCGGTGACGTCGTCGTGGGCGTCGCCCACTGCGGCATCGGGGCTGACATATTTGTCGAGAACGTTCGCGGCTTCTTGGGAGACGGCGATGAAGGTTTGAGAATCGCTGTAGGTGACGGCGTGATTGAGGGCGTATGCGGTCGGGACGGTGCCGATCAGAATCAGCATGATGAGGCCCATGCCTTTTTGTCCGTCATTGGAGCCGTGGAAAAAGCTGACGCCCGTGCAAGTCAGAACAAGCAGGCAGCGGATGTAGAAGGGCGGAGGTTCGGTACCTTCTGGAGCCGTATAGAGTTTGGGGTCTTTGATAAGGGCTTTAGCGAGGAGCAGAAAGAGAAAAGCGCAGCCGAAACCCACGAGCGGGGAAAGCAGGAGCGCCTTGCCGATGTTGGCGGCCTGGCTCCAATCCACACCGCTGGTGCCGCTTCTGCCATTCATGAGTTGGTTGGCGATACCGACTCCGATCACGGATCCGATCAAGGTATGGGAACTGGAGGCGGGCAATCCGAAATACCAGGTGCCGAGATTCCAGATGATGGCGGCGACGAGCAAAGCGAAGACCATGGCGAATCCTGCCTTGCTGCCGACTTGAAGGATGAGTTCAACGGGCAGGAGCGAGACGATGGCAAACGCAACCAATCCGCTGGAGGCGAGAACGCCGAGGAAGTTCCAAAAACCTGACCATACGACAGCAATGTGTGGCTCGAGCGAATGGGTGTAGATGACCGTGGCGACGGCGTTGGCCGTGTCATGGAATCCGTTGACGAACTCGAAGCCGAGCGCCACCAGCAACGCGAGACCGAGGAGCAAGTAGGGCAGGAGGGAATCGCTATGAACAAAAGAGAGATCGTGGATCAGGCTGTGGCCGGCATACGCGACTCCTATGGCTAGCACGACTCCAAAAATGAGCATGCCGATTTTGCCTGGAGAGCGGGAGAGCTTCTGATCGAGAATGTTAGTCGATGCGGTAGCCATGGAGTCCTCGCTTGTATGCGAATGAAATTTAATAGGAGTGCTGAAGGGCGTAACTATACGGAAGCATTGTTACGCCAGTGTGAAAATGGCCGCACTAATTTGGCGCGGCAGATTGAAGTTTTGGGATAACGGTAAAGACGTTTCGTGACATCCAACTTCACGCAACTTAACCTTTTAGAATTAAATCGCTCTGAGGAGGAGCCCATGCCTAACGTGAGAGTCGCTTTGCTGGCACGAATTGAAGCGAAACCTGGGAAGGAAGAAGAAGTGGAGAGCTTCTTACGCAGCGCGCTGTCCCTGGTGGAGGAAGAGCCCGAGACCGTGGAATGGTTTGCGATCAAATTGGGCCCTTCGACCTTTGGAATATTTGACACGTTTAAACAGGAAGCAGGGCGGCAGGCACACCTGAACGGGCGGGTGGCGGCGGCATTGATGGCAAATGCGGGAACGCTGTTAGCGAAGGCTCCGGTGATCGAAAAATGCGAGGTGCTGGAATGGAAGCCGGCGAAATAGGGAAAAATTTTGCGCAAATGGGTGCAACTTTTATGTCAACCCCATACTGCAGCGTGGCAACTAATTATCAGAATGCCAGTAATAAACCCCGCAGCGGCAACGGGTAACCGATGCCCTGCAACAATGGAGGAGTAAACATGGCAGACGATATGAATAAAAATAAGCAGCAGGGTGGCCAGTACGGCCAAGGGCAAGGCCAGCAAGGACAAAGCCAACAGGGACAGCCCGGTCAAAAGAGCGGACAAACGGGACAGTCCGGTCAACAGCAGGGAAATGTTGACCCCAACAAGAAGAACTCCTCTCTGGACGATGAGCAGGAAGATCGCGATCGTCAGCGACGCGCGTCCTAATTGAGCGCGTAGCAGTTTCTCACGAGCCCCGGTCATTCGATCGGGGCTCTTTATTGTCTGGAACTTGATTAATTGGAATTTGCAGCTGCTTCTCCCCTCACCTGACTTCGATCGACGAGCGCCCTCTTCAGAAACCCTCAATGTTTGTGCGACATGTTTATTCAACTTGGCCGAGCAGGCCGATGGGGCTTCGGGTAAAGCTGGCAATTGTTTAGAATAGGGGATTCGTCTAACCTTGGCAGGGGATTCTTGCGCTGGACGAAATTTGCCTTGGAACAGTCCAATCACAAATCCGACGAGTCGGTTCGAACGGCGCCAACGGTTTATTGGCGCGTAGAAGGCAGCCTGCTCGATCTCACGGTGGTGAAGCCGGTAGCCTTCTTCACCTGGAACGCTCAGACATTTTCGGAGCGCTTTCGGCGGCGAGGGCTAATTTTCCTAATGGCGGTGCTGCGTCCTTTTCTTTACTCCACCAATCGGAAGTTCGCGACACGGGTGGTGCATACGGCGTTACGGGGGGTAACGCGCGATCGACTGGATCTGCTGGGCGAAGAATATTTCCAGTACAAACTAAAGCCCCAGTTGAAGGCGCGGGGAGTGGAGCGCGTGCAGGAATTGGTGCGCTCAGGTGCGGATGTGGTGCTGGTCAGCCAGGGACTCGAGCACGTGATGAAGCCTTTGGCGTTGCATCTGGGGGTGAAGCGCATCGTTGCAAACCGCCTGGAGTTTCGCGATGGGGTGGCGACCGGAAGGTTGCTGGAGCCGATCATTCGTCCGCGCGGGGCGTTCGCGCCGATTCGCGACCAAAGTCCCGATGGACGGCGGGCTCCGAAGACGTTGGCTCGGCAATTGGATATCACACTGGAAGAATTGAAGGCCGCGGTGATTGAGTCCGAGCGGGAGTCGCCGGCGCAGGAACGCCCAATTGTTCATTTCGAAGGCAAGCTACAGGAAGCGGGATTTTCAGTACGACGGGCGCTGGCGGATAAGCACGTGATGTTGATCGGCGTTACCGGGTTTATCGGGAAGGTGTGGCTGGCCAATACGCTGATGCAATTGCCGAAGATCGGTCGAATTTATTTGCTGATCCGGCGGCAGAAATCGAATCCGGCGCAGCGGCGGTTTGAAAAAATTGTAGAGGAGTCGCCAGTCTTCGACCCGCTATTCGAGAAATATGGAATTGGGCTGGCGGAATATTTGCGAGAAAAAGTTGAGGTGGTTGAAGGGGACGTCACGCGCGAAGAGTTAGGACTGGATGCGGAAGTGGCCAGACGGCTGAAGAGAAATCTGGACTTGGTCATCAATAGTTCGGGATTAACGGACTTCAATCCTGACTTGCGGGATGCCCTAGCGACCAATACAGACGCGGCGATGAACATTCTGGAATTTCTGCGCGCGACGGATCATGCGGGTTTACTGCATCTCTCTACATGCTATGTGGCAGGAGAGCGGGACGGACGTGTACCGGAGAAGGTGATCCCAAATTACACGCCGCATCACGTAGCGAATTTCGACGCCGAGCAGGAGTGGCGGTCGCTGCAGGAATTAATCGCGAAGGCGGAGGCGAAGGCGGAGGGCGCGGATGTTACGGCGGACTTGCGATCGCAATCGCTGGCCAAGGAACATGCGTCGAAGGCTTTACAGGGCGCGGCGTTGGAAAATCAGATTCGCAAGAACCGGATTCGCTGGCTGAAGACGTACCTGACAGACGAAGGAACGAGGCGTGCCAAGGAATTGGGCTGGCCGAATACTTATACGCTGACGAAGAGCCTTGCGGAATCGCTGATTGTGAAGTATGGCAAAGGGTTGCCGATTGCCGTGGTACGTCCGGCGATTGTAGAGACTTCGGTGGCCAAGCCGTTCCTGGGCTGGAATGAGGGCATCAATACATCGGCATCCCTCTCGTATCTGCTGGGGACATATTTCCGACAGTTGCCCTCGAACGAGAGCAAGCGGCTGGACATTATTCCGGTGGATGCGGTCTGCGACGGAATGACGCTGATTGCGGCCGCGATTGTGGAGCGGCGGCACGATGAGTTGTATCAGCTGGCGACCTCGGCGACGAATCCTTGTGATATGGGGCGGTCGATTGAGCTGACATCGCTGGCGCACCGTAAACATTATCGGGCGCAGGAAGGCCTGGAATCATGGCTACGGCTGCGATTCGATGCGATTCCAGTGTCGAAGACGCGCTATCAGCGGATGTCTGCGCCAGCGCAGAAGGCGATTGTGAAATCGATTCAGCGGATTATGGCTCCGCTTCCTCTGAAAAAGACTCCGCTGGTGAAAGCGGAGAGAAGTCTGGAGCGGCTGGAAAAGTTAATTGAATTATTTGAGCCGTTCATCCTGTTCAATGAGCACGATTTTGCAGCGGACAATGTGGAAAAATTATCGCATGCGCTGGTCGAGGACGAGCGGGACGAATTTGGCTACAAGGCTCGCTTGCTGGACTGGTGGGATTACTGGATCAACGTGCATATTCCGGCGTTGCGAAAGTGGACGTATCCTTTGATCGAAGGCAGGCCGCTGGAAGCGCGTCCGGCGCGGAGTTTGGAGAATGGGGAGACGGTGAAGACTGGAACTTAGGCTTCGGCCAGTTGCGTGGCGCAGAGCTCTTTCGACTTCGCACAGAAAAAGGGAACGGAATTATTGAATGGCGATATTTTTGACGGGATCGACGGGATACATTGGGGCGCATGTGGCGGCAAACCTGCTGCGTGACGGCGCCGCGCTGAATGTGCTGGTGCGGGCGGCGGATGTGGGCGAGGCGGAAGCGAGGCTGTGGCAGGCGCTGCAGTTGCATTTGGAGTTCCCGCAGTTCTACGAGTACTTGCAAACGCGGGTGCGGGTTTTTCGGGGAGATCTGACGGATCCAGGATTTGGGTTGGGTCGAGATGAATATGATCGGCTCGTGCATACGACCGACTCCGTGATTCATTGTGCGGCATCGCTGAATCGCAAGTCCGAGAAGAGTTGTCTGAATGTGAATCTGCGTGGAACCCTGGAAGTGCTGACGCTGGCCCGGCAAGCCGAGCATTATCATGGACTGAGTCGCTTCAGCCTGGTCAGTACGGTGGCGGTGGCAGGGAAGCGGGAGAACGAGGTGGTCAGCGAAGACCGATCGATTGACTGGAATCGCTCGGATTACGATCCTTATGCGCGAACAAAAAAATTCAGCGAACATATGATGCGAGTGTTGTTGCCGGAAACGCCGAAGACGATTTTCCGGCCCAGCATCGTTCTGGGTGACAGTCGATATGCAGAGACCACCCAGTTCGATATGGTGAAGGCTTTTGTGTTTCTGGCTGGACTGCCGGTGCTGCCGTTTCGTGCGACGGACAAGATCGATATTGTGAATGTGGATTTTGTGGCCGACGCGATCTCAACTCTGCATCAGAAGGAGCATCCGCAATTCGACACCTATCACCTTTCGTCGGGAAGGGAATCCCAGACATTTCGAGAGATTACGAAGGCATTAGCGACGTCGCAGAATAAACGGGCGCCGGTTTTTGTTCCCGTGGCAGAACGTCCATTTGCAGGGTCGGTGAATTTTCTAGCGAATCGCAAAGGGTCCGTCGGGAAAGGCGCGTCGCTGATGAAGGTTTTCATGCCATATCTGGTGTGGAACACGGTTTTCGATAATACGAGAGTGACCACTGAGTTGGGAAAGAAGCCGGTACCATTTTCAGAGTACTGCTATCCCCTGCTGAAATTCAGCACGGAGAATCATTTCGAATACAAATATCGACCGTGGCCCGCGGCGGTGGGAGGGTCGGCGGCATGATGGATTTTGTTCTAGAGGCATGGGTGAGCAGTTCGATCGAGCGCGCCAAGGCGTCGTGGATGTTGGGCGGGGGCAAGCGCTGGCAGCCTGGGCAGAAATTGAAGTTGCTTTTTGCGGGCTATAACGGAACGCGAAATATGGGCTCGGATGTTCGCGTGGAAGAAATGTTGCGCCAGATTCGTCACATTCTGGGTGCGGAGCGGGTGGAATTCAGCGTGATGAGCCAGAATTTCGATTTCTCGCGCGGATACTTTGAAGGAACGAGGCAGGTGCATCTGCCTGACATTTTTCCACCATTTCTAGCGCACGAAGTGCCGCAGCACGATGGAGTGGTGGCGTGCGAAGGATCGATGTTCAAAAGCAAGTTTGCCAATGCGCTGACCACGATGATGATTGGCTCGCTCGGAATTGCGGCGGCCCAAAATAAATTGTCTGTGGGGTATGGAGCTGAAGCGGGACACATGGATCCGCTGGTGGCGAAGATGTGTGCGCGCTATTGCAAGAGTTCCTTCGTAATTACGCGCAATGAGGAGTCGCGCGGAGTGCTGCGCGAGTTGGGTGTACCGACGGAACTAGGAACGGATACGGCTTGGACGTTCGAGCCTCGTCCGCCAGAGTACGGACAGAGCGTGCTGAGAAAAGTTGGCTGGGACGGTAAGACGCCGGTGCTGGTGGTGTGTCCGATTAATCCATTTGAGTGGCCGGTGAAGGCGTCAGTGGCGAAGTACGCGTTGCGGAGTCTGACAGGAGTTTATAAGGACAGCCACTACCGGACGGTCTATTTTCACAATTCGGGTCCGGCCGCCAAGCAGGCATATCAGAAATATTGGACTTCGATTGCCAATGCGGTCGATGCCTTCCGCAAAAAGAAAAATGTTTTCGTAATTCTGGCCGCTACGGAGCGTCTGGATGCGCGTCCGGCTCACCGCATTTCCGAGAAGCTGGGCGGGGTGCCGGTTCTGACTTCCGACGATTACAGCATGTATGAACTGGTGAGCGTGCTGCGGGCTTGCCACATGATGGCATCGTCGCGGTATCACGGGATCGTGACGTCGATGCCGGGGTTGGTGCCATCAGCGGGGATCACGATGGACGAGCGGATTCGCAATTTGATGCGGGAACGGGGGCATCAGGATTTACTGATGACGGTAGATGATCCGGAACTGGAAGGAAAGTTATTAGCTGCGCTGGAGAAATTGAGTCGCGAGGGAGAGGCGATCGCGACTGGTATCGCGCGGACGGTAGTGAAGAATTTAAAGGTGATGGCGCGCATGGGAGTTTATTTCGAGGAAGAAGTGCGAAGAAGATATCCGGAGTTTGAAACCCGGCGCGGAGAGTGGAGTTGGGAGGATTATTTGCCGCCCATGAGTAGAGGCTTGCAGGAATTAGTGGCGGCTTATAACTAGCGGCATCAACTCCTTCAATACAAATTCCTGTTCAGGTTTGTGAATACGACACTTCCATTTATCGGAGACATTTTTGCCCAACTGCAGAGGGCCGCGGATAGGCGGATTCTTGCCGAAATCCGCGATGGGCAGGTAACAGGCGTCACCGGAAGCGAGCTGCTGGAGCTGATCCGCAGAGCGCGGACTTTTATCGCGTCAAAGGGATTGAAAAAGGGTGACCGGTGCGGACTGCTCGCCGCCAACAGCATTCGCTGGGTAGCAATGGATTTGGCGCTGATGGCAGAGGGACTGATTGTGGTGCCTCTTTATTCGCGGCAAGCACCCTCGGAACTGGTGGCAATGATGAAAGACTGCACGCCATCGATGCTGTGTTGCGGAGAGGCAGGGCTACGAGATGGAATCGTGCAGGCTTGGGGTGAAGCGCCTCCACAGTTTTTATTCGACGAGATTTTTGCAGGTGTAGACGGTGTGCAGTTGGAGCGGCCGCAGGTAGGGAATGACGATCCGGTCGCGGTTATCTATACCTCGGGAACTTCGGGTGAAGCTAAGGGAGTAGTACTGACAGCGGGGAATGTTGGATTCATGCTGGACCGGACGGCGGAGCGTTTGGACGCTTTGATGGCCGCTGCGGCGCGCGCCGAGGGCCAGGATCAAATCTTTCACTATTTGCCATTTACGTTTGCGGCGTCGTGGATTGCGTTGCTGACTTTTTTGAAGCGGCGGAGCCTGGTGACGATCAACATGGATCTGACCAAGATCGCGAGCGACATGCGAACGGTGGCACCAGACTATTTCTTGAACGTCCCGCAACTGTTGGAGCGTATGAGACGCGCGGTAGACGAACAGTTGTGGCAGACGGGCGGTGTGGCGCAAGCCATTTATTCGCGCGCTAAAGCGGCCTGGGTTCGAAAACAAGAGAAGCAATCTAAACCCGGGGACGCGTTGTGGCTGGGCCTGGCAAATCGCCTGGTATTTCCGGCAATCCGGAAGAAAATGATCGGCAAAAATCTGCAGGCGCTGATTTGCGGGTCGGCGCCACTGAGCGCTGAGACACAACTTTATTTCATGATGCTGAGCGTGCGTGTTCTGCAAGTGTACGGTCTGACGGAAACGACAGCGATCTGCACGATGGATGATCCGAACCAGGTTGAGGTGGGACGAGTGGGACCGGCGATTGCGGGAATGGAAATGCGGCTTGGGGAGAATGATGAAATCCTGGTGCGCGGACCCAATATTTTTCGGGAATACTGGAATCGCCCGGAGCAAACCGCTGAAGCCTTACGGGATGGATGGTTTCACACGGGAGATCAGGGTGAAGTGGATGCGTCGGGAAATTGGCGGATCGCGGGGAGGATCAAGAATCTGATTGTTCTTGGGTCAGGGCACAAGATTTCGCCGGAGCCGATCGAGAATACGATTGCGAAACTCTTGCCAGAGGCGCAGCAAGTGGTGGTGGTGGGGAATGGACGTGGATACCTGTCGGCGCTGGTGACGGGGACTGTGACAGAGGAAAGAGTAAAAGCCGTCCTCGATGCGGTGAACCCGAATTTGGCGCATTACAAGCAGGTGCGGGCCTTTTGTGTGCTGCCGCAAGCCTTCTCGGTTGAAAATGGCGCACTGACGGTGAACGGGAAGTTGAAGCGCGATGTGATTTCAGCGCGAACGAAAAATGAAATCGAAGACATGTACCGCGTGAAGCAAGCGGTGTAGTTGAAACGGAATTAGTTGCGAAGAATATGACGGTAAAAGAAGGAAAATCCGGCGCCGGGTTGGGAAGCTCTTGCGGCGGCACAGCTCTGTCCTGGACGGTCACGGACGGGGTGATTGAACTGGCATTGCACCGCGCGCCTTGCAACGAATTGGGGTCCACGTCTCTGGAGCAATTGGAAATTTTCGTGACGGCTTTAGAGAGTATGCAAAGAGACGCGCACGCTCTCATTATCTATAGCGAGATGAAGCCGGGATTCTGCGCAGGTGCGGATTTACGCGAACTCTATCAGCGATCGCAGGCGATGGAAAAAGTTGAAGCGGCGCGGGGGGTTCGTGACTTTCTGGAACGCATTCACCGCGTGCTGAATGTGATCGACGCTGCTCCCCTGACCACGATTGCGGCCGTGCACGGCGTCACATTCGGGGGAGGATTTGAGTTAGCGCTGGCTTGCGATTTAATTATTGCCGACAAGATGGCACGATTTTGTTTTCCGGAACTGAGGTTGGGATTGATTCCGGGATTTGGCGGAATTCCGCGCTTGAAGCGCGACCTTGGCAATGCCGTGGTGAGGGACCTTTTGCTTACGGGGCGGAGTTTCAATGCGGCAAAGGCGCAGCAGATTGGACTGGTTAGTCAGGTGGTGGGCGAGGGTGAAGCCTTGCGAGCGGCGCGGGGAACAGCCGCGCAATTGAAGAAATTCGATAGGGCTACGGCGGCAGCAGCAAAACAATTTATCAAACCGATCCCGCATGAGGAGTTGCGGCGCGAGATTGATCTTTTTTGCGAATTGTTTGCCAAGCCGGCTGTCGAAGCTGGACTGCGTAAGTTTGTGGAGAGCGCAGACGCGCAACCTTACTTGCCGTAAGGAGTAGTAAGCGGCGGGTGGCGACCGCGAGTAGAGTGAATCCTTCGCTTCGCTCAGGATGACATGGCATTGAGGGAAGCACAGAACATTTTATGAAGACTGCCGATGAGACGCTGGACGAGATATTGACCCTTGCGGCGACGCATTTTAAAGTGCCGCGCGAAAAACTTTCTCCTGACGATGATTTCTTCAAGACGCTGGGAATTGATAGTTTGCAGACTCTCGATCTGCTGACCAAGTTAGAGCATCATTTTCACGTGGAACTGCCAGATTACGAATTGCAGGGAGTTTCTGATTTCCGAACACTGGCGGGAAGAATTCAGGCGAGGCTGTGACCAAAATCGTCCATTGTTGATTGCAGATTCCAGATCGATTCTTGCAGTTGCGCACAAACCTGAGTTGTGAATCGCCAATCGTCACTCTACAATCAGCAATTCTCTTATGCTTGATCTCCAAAAGTATAGTTGTCTGGGCGCTGCGCTGCGGGACGCGCTGGATCGCTTTCCAGCAGAAACATGCCTGATCGAGGCGGACCGCGACCGCGAGAAGACACGCCTGACGTATTCTGATTTTAAAGAGATCAGTCTGCCACTGGCGCGTGCTCTCGAAGACGCGGGCTTCGATGCCGGGGATCGCACAGCGATTCTGATGACCAACCAGTCGAAATGGCTGATTTCTGCATACGCGATTTTTTATAGTGGCGGCGTCCTCGTCCCCTTAGATTACAAACTGACTGCCGCTGAACAGTTGCAACTCCTGGAACACTCGCAAGCCAAAGTGCTCGTCGTGGAATATCACTTGTGGCGAGCGATCATGCAGACGCCGGAATTCCACAATATCAAGACGAAGTTGGTACTGGTGACTGAAGCGCCATTGGGGGCGGACCTGGCCGGCGGATTTCGATGGGAAGACTTCAAGCGGAAAGGCGCGCCGGATTTTGTGATGCGGCAGCGGGAAGACGTGGCCTGCATCGTATATTCGTCGGGCACAGGCGGCCGGCCAAAAGGATGCGTGCTGACGCACGAGAATTATCTGGAGCAGTGCCGCGCTTTGACCGCATGGTATCCATTCTGGCCGGGCGTGCGCTATTTGAGCATTCTGCCGACGAATCACGCGATCGATTTCATGGTTGGATTCATCGGGCCATTCGTATGTGGGGCTTGTGTGGTCCATCTACGGACGCTGCGGCCGGAGTTTGTGCGCGATGCGTTTGTTCGCTATCACATTACGTACGTTTCGCTGGTGCCCATGATCGTCAAGAACCTGGAGCGCGGACTGAGAGCGAAATTTGATGAGCTGCCGTCATGGAAGCGCACGATTCTGAACCGGCTGATTTCGCTGAATAGACTGCTGACTCGAGGACGACCCCGCGTAAGGGTGAGCCGAACGTTGTTACCGCAAGTGCATCGCGCGTTTGGTGGAGAGTTGCTGGCGTTAATTACAGGCGGGGCTTTTATGGAACCCTCTACCATGCAGTTTTTCTACGATCTGGGGATTCCGGTGGTGAACGGATACGGGCTGACGGAGGCGGGCACAGCACTTACATTGAATGACTTGAAACCGTTTCGCGCGGACACGGTGGGCAAGCCGCTGCCGGGAGTGGAGCTGAGAGTCTTGAGCCCGAATGAAGAAGGGATTGGGGAAATTGCGGCGCGAAGCAAGACGGTGATGTCACATTATCTGAACGATCCGGAGTTGACACTGGAAACGATCGTCGACGGCTGGCTGCTGACGGGCGATCTGGGAAAGTTCGATAAGAGCGGCCATCTACAGCTTTTCGGACGCAAGAAAAATATGATCGTTACGGAAGGGGGCAAAAATATCTATCCCGAGGATGTTGAAGCGGTATTCGACGGATTGCCGGTCAAAGAATATTGCGTATATGCGGCGAACTATGTGTGGGGGCAAAACGGGTCGGGACGGGAAATGTTGATGATAGCGCTGCGACTCGAACAGAATCAGGCATTCGACAGCACGCTCTTGCAGGAGATTGTGAGTCGCAACCGACGGTTGGCAGATTATAAGCGTGTGGGCGGGTACTTGATCTGGGAGAAGGATTTTCCCCGGACTGCTTCAATGAAGATCAAGCGACAGGCGCTGGCGGAAGAAATCGGCAAGACAGTGAAACGGGAAACGGTGATCGGACTGTGATGGCGGCATCGTTGGCGGGAGTAAAGCAAAAAGCGCGTGATTGACTCCTATCTAGCCATCGTGAATCCTGCCGCGGGGGGCGGCCGCAGCCGGAAGATGCTAGGGCCGGCTCTCGAGCGATTGAGAGCAAGCGGATTGGCGGTGGACATCGCGGAGACGCAAGCCGTTGGCGATGCCACGCGGATTGCGCGAGAAGCGTTTGGCGCGGGTCGACGTAAGTTTATTGCGGTTGGCGGAGACGGGACCTCGTATGAAGTGGTGAATGGGCTTTTTCCTGAGGCTGGCCTTTCGGGTGAGCGGCCTACGCTCGGGTTCTTGCCATTGGGAACGGGAAATTCTTTTCTGCGTGACTTCAGTGATCGAGGAGTGGAGCATGCCATCGAGTCGCTCATCGCGCAGCGGAAGCAATCATGCGACGTGTTACGACTGCGCCACCGGTCTGGGGTGATTCATTACATCAATCTGCTGAGCGTGGGATTTCCGGCTGATGTGGCTACTTTGAGAGCACGGCGATTCAGCGGTCATGGAGAATTCGGGTACGTCGTTTCAATTTTCCTGGGGCTCGCGCGCTTACGAAGGCGTCCATTTCCCGTCCGAGTGGAGGACGAAGAGGAGTTCGACCGGCGACGTTGTCTTTTTCTCACATTCAATAACAGCAAGTTCACAGGCGGTACGATGATGATCGCGCCGAAGGCGGAGGTAAACAGCGGGCTGATTGAATACGTTCGGTGGGGTGCAATCGGACGCATGGGCTTGATGCGCAACTTGCCAGGACTTTACGATGGGACTCACATCGAGCATCCGTTGGCGGAGAGACGCGCGGTGAGTCGGGTGGAATTCGATTTGAATGAGCCCGTGGATGTGATGGTCGATGGAGAAGTTTTGACGCTGCAGTGCGAAGAGTTAGACGTAATGCCGGCGGCGCTGAGTGTTGTGGCTTGAGCGGGAGCAAGAGACGGGACACGCGGAAAGGGAATCATGTCTGAGAAGCGACGGGAGCAGCAGCAAAAACGGATAGGCGTTCAAGAAGCTAAACCTATTTCGCGGAAGATGCTGATGTGGGTGGGCATTGCGGTTTTATTTGCCCTCGCATGGGCGGGTGGCTGGTACTACAAGAACCATCGCTACGACGGGTTCGCAAAGTGCCTGGCTACGAAACAGGCGAAAATGTATGGCTTGTACTGGTGTCCGCATTGCGCCGAGCAGAAGGAAATGTTCGGCAAAGCTTTTCAGTATGTGCCGTATGTCGAGTGTGCGATCAAGGGGTCGCGCGAGTTGGCTCCGGCATGCAAGGCGGCGGGGGTCAAGTTATTTCCTAGTTGGCAGTTTGGCGCGAATCCGCCGAAAGAGGGGGTATTTCCCATGGAAGAACTCTCCGATAAGACGGGATGCGCCCTACCTTGAGCATTCCCTCAGATCAAATTGATGCATCTAACTCCAACCCCGCGAAGAGCACTATTCTTTTTGTACTCATCGCGGTCCTGGCGCTCGCAGGGATGACCGTATCGGCGATATCTCTGCAGAGGCACTACGCCAAATCGGCGTCAGCCTTCTGCGATTTTGGGGAAAGATTCAACTGCGACATCGTGAATCGCAGCGAGTACTCGAGTCTGATGGGAATTCCGGTGGCTGGAATCGGAGTGGCCGGGTATGGATTGCTTTTGGTCCTGGCTACGGCTTATCGATCGCGCAGGGAAACGCCGCTTCGCCTTCTACTCGCGGCAATGGCGGGGCTGGGTTTCGCGCTGTACCTGACCTATGTGGAGGGGTACGTGTTGGACACGTGGTGCATTTTGTGTTTGAGTTCGCTGGCGCTGATCTCGGGGATAACGGTGCTGGCTGCAGTGGTGAAAGTGCGTCAATAATAACGAGCTTGTGTGACTGGTTACCATTTTTCGATGGCAAGTGCGCAGAAATTCGAGATGCAAGCTGCAGCGGTTGGCGATGTGATTCGCGCAGGCGGGGCGACGGGAGATTTGCGTCTGCATCATTTTCGCAGCCGGATATTCAAGAACACTCGATTCCTACGCGTGTGGCTGCCGGCCGGTTACGACGATCCGCAAAATGAGGCCCGGCACTATCCTGTCCTTTATATGAATGACGGGCAAAATCTGTTTGAATCGTCGACCGCTTTTGGCGGGGTGGAGTGGGGAGTGGACGAGACGGCGGATCGGATGATTCGCGACGGAGCCATCGCTCCCATGATCATCGTGGGTATTGATAATACGGGAAAAGACCGGATGCGCGAATATATGCCGCACCGATCGATGCACCGGATGATGCTGCGAGTGCAGGGCCGACATTATCCGGATTTCCTGATCAAAGAAGTAATGCCGTTTGTGGAGGGTACGTATCGGGTGGCCACGAGTCCGGAGAGTACAGGACTGGGAGGGTCGTCTCTAGGTGCTTTGATTGCTTTATACACGGCGATTGTGCGACCGGGCATCATTGGGCGGCTTCTGCTGGAGAGTCCTTCGCTGTGGGCATCGAACCGTCAAATTATCAAAGACAGCCGTAAGGCGAGAATTTGGCCGGAGAGGATGTTTCTGGCTGCGGGGACAGCTGAGGCGGGAGACCCGGAACGCAGTCGCACGGTGGTGGATGATGTGCGAGAACTTTCGGCGATCATGAGGCGGGCTGTGCTTAGCGAAAAGCGATTGCGGATGGTGATTACAGAGGGTGCGGGACATACGGAGTCGGCATGGGGCGAGCGCTTCCCAGAAGCGCTGCAGTTTCTCTTCGGCGCGTGAATGCCGAATACTTCGTCGCAGATTCGCTGCGCCGCGAAGATTGCAGAAAAAGATCTAAACGGTCGCTGACTCCCGCCTGATTTTCCAAATCAAATAGAGGGTGGCTGTCATTACGGGGACCGAAAGCTGTACGTGTGTCCAACGTGCTAGTGGTCCGAGGAGTGGCAGTACGAAGACGAGATAGAGGAAGACCTTGAGCTGAGGAGCTTCCGGAAAACGCGGATGAGCCAGGATGAAATCCGCAAGCAATAGGAGTGCAGGGGCAAGTATGACGAGGTCGTAAACAGTGAGGTGTGGCGCGATAAGGACGGTCGCCAGCAGCAGCGCAGAGAATCGCAACGAAAGCGCGGTGCGGCCACGCCAGCAAGCGATGGTTAACGCAGAGACCACGACCGCGCTGACGAGGTAGAGCGCGAAAGAAATTGTGGGCGAAGGAACGAGCATGCTCCAGAATGTGCGCAGGCAGTGCGTTTGATAAGGCTTGGGCTCGAGGCAGCGGAAGGAGATGCGGAGCCTCCATTAGCCTCTTAAACCACTCGTGAATCGGACGAATCCCGTAGTAAAGAAATGCGGCGAAGAGTTGAGCGGCAGCGGAGAGTGTTGCGCCAGCGATGACCCTCCAGCGAAGAGTGATCAGGAAGACGAGGGCCGCGGCGAGTGCCAGTTGTGGCTTGAACAGCAGACTTCCGAGAGCAAGGCCGGCAAGGAATTCGCGTTTCGACCGAAAGGCAAAGAAGGTCAACGTGAAACAGGCGAGAGCTAAAGCGGAAGTTTGTCCCCAGGCGACCAAATGCCAGAAGGCAGGGAAGGCAACCGCGAGAATAAAAACCGTGAGCCAGTAATTGCGCAGGTTTGGGCAGACACGCCACGCGGCGTAGCAGCACACGGCATACGTGAGCTTGCTCAAAGAGAGCCAGAAAAGCAGAGCCCAGGGATAGGGCAATCGGGCAAACGGTGCGAAGAAAATTGAAACCTGTGGGGGGTAGAGCGGCAGGTAACGGATGCCAGCGGCGGCCGGAACGCGGTGCGCCGCGAGTTCTGACTGCGCTTGCATGTTATAAAGATCGGCGCCGCGGTGAGCCAGGGCGAGAGAGCCTAGCGTATAGAAATGAAGGAAGTCCGTGCCTTTGAGGTTGGAGGAGCGATCAAGCAGGCCGGGCGTGGCCATGTTCCAGATATAGACTGACCACAAGGCGAGTGCGAGGATGATGCCGTGGGCACGCAGGCGTTTCGCGGTCATCCACGAACTCGCACGAGTAATCGGCATCGGTTCGCCCATGATACGCAAGATGAATCGAAAATACAGGTCCATAGCGTAAAGATAGAGTGGCAGAGTTAAACACGATAATCGCCTGTGGCGAACCACATTTTTAATGTTTTGGGTAATTGGTCAGGGAGCCGATGGCAAAGGCCTTAAACGAGGAACGAAGACCGTGGGTTTGGATGACTCGGCCGGTGTGGATCTTTCTGTTCGCGTTTATTTCGCGTATCGCGGTGATGGGTGTTCTCGCAGCAAACAATAAATTATCGTGGGGAGCCAACGAATTGGGAGCAATTGCCCGGGCGCTGGTGGAAGGGCATGGATTCTCTTTCGCGTTTCACGATGCAGCCGGACCGACCGCCTGGTTTGCTCCTGGCTATCCTGTGTTGCTTGCCTGCGTTTTTCGGATTTTCGGCATCGAAACCAGAATTTCCGCAATGGTGGCAATTTTTCTTAACGTGATTTTCGCCTCCATGACGGCATGGATTCTGGTTCAGTTGGGCAAGGAACAATTCGACGAAACCACAGGAGTCGTTGCAGGATGGGCGTGGGCACTGGCACCTCCTCTTTTATTCATGCCCTGGATACCTTGGGAAACATGCCTTTCAGCCTTGGCGTTTGCCTTTTGTCTTTTGACAATACTTCGACTGGACGCGACTTCCAGTTTGTGGCAATGGACAGGTTGCGGGTTCACTTGGGGTGCTGCGGCACTGGTGAATCCGGCGATACTGGCACCACTTCCAGTACTGATTGTGTGTGCCGCAGTTCGAAGTCGCCGTTGGAAGGGCGTGGCGGTTATGGCCACGGTTTGCACGCTGTGCATTCTGCCTTGGACGGTGAGGAATTTTATGGCACTTGGGCGCGTTGTGCCCGTACGCAGTAATTTTTGGCCCGAGCTTTATTTCGGAAATGTGGACTTCTCGCTGCATCCGTTAGGTACGAGCATGTTGTATCAACAGGAAGGAGAGGGTCCTTTTATTGCCGAGATGAAGGGCCGAGCGCTCAACTTTGTACGAACGAATCCGGGCGCATTCTGGCGGCTCACGGAAAAACGCGCGGTCGCATTCTGGTCGCAGCCGCCGCAACTGTGGCCGTATCCCTGGGTGCTTTTTCTGATGACGTTGGGAGGTATTGTCGAGAGTGTACGGCGCCGGAAACGGTGGGTAGAATTTTTGTCGGTATTCTTGCTTTACCCTCCGGCATATTACGTAACTCACGCCTTTTCGCGCTTCCGGTATCCGATTGAGCCACTGATGTATGCATTGGCCGCGTATTTTGTATGCAGGGGATTGAAGGGAATCTCCGAGCAGAGTTGGCGGCGATTGGACAAAGTGTAAGGGCAGTTAGTTTGCAATCGAAGGTTCTTCCAACACAGGCTTGTCACCATCCAAAAACCAAAGGTGTCGATCGCTAAAATATTGCGCCAACAGTTGGTTTTCAGGTCCGCCCATGTCGCGCGCCCAGACTACTTTCGATGTATCAATATTTGCATCGTTGTAAACCCACTCCCAGTCAACATCGTGACCTGGCCGATAGCGAACGATGACGAGTTGTTTTCCTGGAAGCCGTTCAAGCTGTCGCTTAATTTGCGCTCTCTCCAAATTACCGCGCGGCCATGCAGGCTCAATTTGTACGTGCAGGGCTGCAGCGGTAAGCCGCAGAAACAGCATTGAGCACGCCAGCACGGGGATTGCCCGAATGAAAGCATGTCCCACGGGGCGACGATAAGGCTGCCAGTGCCACAGTTGGCGCATGCACTGCACCAAGAGGATGTAAAGTGCACCGGTAGCGGGGGAAAAATAATGGGGGAGAGTCCAAGTCTGCACCGAGAAGCCAACGAGCATGGCGGCGCAAATCGCGACTGGCAGGCGCATTTTTCGGCGCCGAGCCGCGTAGGGAAGCGCAAGGAGGGGAAGCGTAAGCAAAGGCCCCAAATATACTTGCCACCAGGAGAAGACCTTTTGCCCGGCACGGCGAAAAAAACCCCTAAGAGTGACATTTTCCTCAAACTGTCGCAACTCCCAGCGATAGAAGTCGCGCATCACAGGATGGTGATAGACCGGTTCAGGGGGGGGTGTTTGCCATAGAAAATAGGGTGCCGTTGCGTAGGTCGCCCGATTGACCTGATATGTCATCCGAAGAGGGTTTCCAGTGACTCGGAGGTAGTAATAGCTGGTCGCGAGTGTGCCGCATACAAGAACCATCAGCAGCGGCAGAACCACACGGGTGAGCGTGAGTTTGTAAGGTGGGTGGGATTTGCTTGCAAGCCACCAAAGCATACTTACGGCCACAGGTATGCTAAACACCAACCCTTCATAAGGCCGGCTGTTTGCCAAGATGACGAGTCCGCAGCCTAAGATCAGGGCGTCGCGGGATCGAATACGCTTTTGCAGACGCGGCCAAGCTCCCAATACGAGTGCTCCGCCCAGTGCCGCAACGGAAGCGCACCAGTAAGTATTCATCCAATAGCTCAAGAGTCCGAGCCGGAGCACGGCCAGCGATGCGCCGAAGAGCGCCCACGGCGGAGGCAACCAGGCTTGCAGCATCCAGCACAGGGCGGAGCACATGAGGGCTGTAATCAAAAGTTGCCCGATCCAGGGACTACCCAGCAACTGGCCCGCGGCAAGCACAAGGCCCTGCGCGGGAGGATACATCGACATGTAAGTGGGCTTTTCGATGATGTGGAAACTTTCGAAGTGAATCCACATGGGATGAGTCGGATTGGTTATTTTGCCGTGAGCGAAGGTGTCGCCGGCGAGCAAGTAGCTGAACTCGTCATTGAAACGGGGTTGAGGGACCCCGAGGACGGGAATCAGCGCGACGCGAATTGTTACGACACTCAGGCCGACGAGGAAAACGGAGAGGCCCTTTCGCTTCGATAATTGGCCGAAGCGATATTGAATCGATTGGAGCGCCGAAGGCTGGTCATCGCTCGAATTGCGTCGAGAACTGACCGAGATCAGCAAGATAGCCGAGAGCAGTAGTACGGCCTCAATCAACGCCACCAGGTAGGGAGCGAGCAGCGAATATAAATTCTGCATTGTGACCGAGCCGGGCATTGCCCGCCAAGATTAAGTTATTCGAAGACCGATGAAAAAAGCTGATTGCGCCAACGGCTTTTATTTGTCGGCCGACCTTTCGAACAATCCGTCGACGATCTGAATCATTTCGTTATCCACAACGCGGTTCTTCGAAATGGCCTCCAGCAACGGAATCGAAACGATTTTGTTGGAGCGGAGTGCGGCCATGCATCCGAACTCGCCGCGGTGGACCATATCGATTGCGCCCAAGCCGTAGCGCGTGGCCAGAACGCGGTCAAACGCGCTAGGCGAGCCGCCGCGCTGAATGTGTCCGAGGACAACGGCGCGAGTTTCGAAGCCGGTTCGTTTTTCTATCTCGCGCGCAAGGATGTTGGCGATGCCACCAAGCTTGACGTGGCCGAATTCGTCCTTGCCCATGTCTTGCAGCACGGGCGCTCCGTGTCCCGGTTCGGAAGAAGAGAATTTTGCCCCTTCGGCGACTACGACAATCGAGAAATAGAGTCCGCGCTCGTGGCGCTGGCGAATTGAGTCTGCAACCTTGTCGACGTCAAAAGGACGCTCCGGGATGAGGATGACATCGGCGCCGCCGGCGATGCCGCTATAAAGAGCGATCCAGCCGGCGTCACGGCCCATGACCTCGACCACCATCACGCGATTGTGCGCTTCGGCCGTGGTGTGGACGCGGTCGAGAGCCTCGCAGACGATGTTGCAGGCGGTGTCGAATCCGAAAGTGTAGTCGGTGCCACCGAGATCGTTGTCGATGGTTTTAGGAACGCCGACGACCTTGGCGCCACGTTCGTGGAGTTTCTGGGCTACGGAGAGCGTATCGTCCCCGCCGATGGCGATGATGGCGTCGATCTTATGTTTCTCAAGCGTAGCCATGCAGCGATCAATGCCATCGGGGCGCTTGGAAGGGTTGGTGCGCGAGGTACGCAGGATGGTTCCGCCACGCGGCAGGATGCCGCCCACCGCTTCCAAATCGAGAGTCATGGAGTTATCGTCGACCAAACCGCGCCAGCCTTCCAGGAATCCGACAAACTCGTCGCCATAGGTGAAAATTCCCTTGCGCACGACCGCGCGAATCACCGCATTCAATCCTGGACAATCGCCACCGCCGGTTAACATGCCGATCTTCATGGTCCGCTCCCTTAAGAATGATTTCAGATTAAGAAATTCCTTGGAATGCACCCCGGACCCGGGTCGTAAGTTGCAACCCTAAGCACAGGAAATCTGCAGTCGCCGGGAAGAGATAGATTATCACCAAAGGTCGAGGATGCAGGTAAACAAGCTGCTTCGGAGGATCACGCGTTTTTGGGGAAAAGCGCGTCGATCTTTTCCAGCAGTGCGGCGCAGGCTTCGCTGGCATCACGGGTGGAGAAATCGCTTCCCAACTCAACTACGGGGAGGCTGGCGCACGCAGTGCGGAAAGCCTGCTGGGCACTAGAAGAAGCATTAGGGTCGTCGCCCTTAATCAGAAGATCAAAGCGGGTGACCCGCATTAGGAGCAAAGCGTCGCGCAGGTGACTACTGGTGTGGACATCGTAGCCGGAGCGACGCAAGAATTCACGCAAGTAAGCGAGCACGTCAGCATTGCTATCCAGGCAAAGCACGCTGCGCCCGGTGAGTGCAGGCGTCTCGGCGCGAGATCCCGGACGGTAGAAGGAAGCAATGGCGGCTTCTTCCGATTCGTGCCTATCGAACAAACTTGTCAGATGCGAGAGTTCCAGTACTTTGCGTAGAGGATCCGGGACGTTGCATAGCTTCAAGTCCCCATGAACTTGGCGAGTACTGGTGAGCGCACGGACGAGAGTGCCCAAGCCGCTGCTGTCGACAAAAGCAACCTCACCTAAGTGCAAAACGATGGAACGGCGGTCGCGCAAAACCCAGGCAACGTGGGAGCGCAGAGATTCGCTTTCGGCGCCGGCAACAATACGGCCGTTGCAGTGGACGATGGTGACGCGTCCGACTTCACGAGTGTCGAGCGATAGGCGCAAGAGCTCTCTGAGCGACCGATTTCAACCTGCGAAGACGCAACATTATAACCGGAGGGGCTTCGAACCGGTAGCACCGAGTCAGGTGTTTGCGCCCGGCGCCACGAAGTGGAGCGTCGGTCGGGGTCGAGTTTCGCACAGCAACCCGACCCGTCGGCACGGAATCAGATATGAGGCTTGAAGATGTAGCCCATAAGAGTCACAGGAGGCGGCGTGGACCAGCACCAACTTACCATCCTGATTGCGGTAGTGGTGGCAGTCGTTGTGATTGCCGCGATTAGCTTCATTCTTTCGCGAAAGCGACGGAGCCAACAGCTGAAAGAGCGATTTGGGCCGGAATACGATCGAGTGCTCAAGAAGGAAGGCGAGGTACGCCGCGCTGAGGGGGTGCTCGAGATTCGCGCCAAACGGCGGGATAAGTTTCAGATCCGCCCGCTGTCAGCGGCCAATCGCGCCGATTTTTCGGAGCGCTGGAGAGTGGTGCAATCGCAGTTTGTCGATAGTCCGAAAAACTCTGTATCACGAGCCGACGGGCTGGTAGCTGAAGTCATGGAGGCCCGGGGATATCCTATGGCCAACTTCGAGCAGCGTGCCGCAGACATCTCTGTCGACTACCCGGTGGTTGTCGAGAATTATCGCGCGGCGCATGACATAGCGCTGCGTCACGGCCGAGGCCAGGCCAGCACGGAAGATCTCCGCAAAGCGATGGTGCACTACCGTTCACTGTTTGAAGAGTTGCTCCATGATCCAATACCCGAAAGAAAGGAGGCACGAGGATGAGCGTGCCATTGAGGAAAGAGGAACCAGAATTCGAGGAAAATCTAACCACGGCTGATCTGGCTCAGGGCAAGCGTCCTGTGGCGGAGGATCGACCGAAACCTGTTCTCGCTGAGCGTCCCATCGCGGATCGTTCAATGGACAGCGAGGATGATAATGTCTCTTCCGAAGCCAGGAATGCGACGGATAGCACGCCGCTTTTCCCGGCCGGTGAACTGGACGAATTGCGAAGTCGCTGGAGTGATGTTCAAACGGCATTTGTGGATGAACCTCGACGAGCTGTGGAGCAAGCCGACGGTCTGGTTGCCTCCGCAATGAAGCGATTGGCCGAAGTTTTTGCAGAGGAGCGGTCAAAGCTGGAGCAGCAATGGGATCGCGGCGATAACGTTTCAACCGAGGACCTTCGTATCGCACTGCAGCGCTATCGCACTTTCTTTCACCGCTTGCTTTCAATCTAAGAGATCTCGGGCGAATCGGACTCGGTCTGGTTCGCCCGTTCCTCTCTCTATCTGCGAGCTCCCCGCCGTCTCGCCACGGACTGTTGAGCAGCGTAAATCTTCGGGCGTACTGACCGGGAAACGATGGTAACGTTGTTCCAAGCGGTGCGACGTTGCAATATCTCGGCAGAGGCTTCACCATGCGCGTCCGCGGAACGTTGCTCTGTCTTGTTGTAGCGTTCGCTCTTCAAAGTCGCGCAAGCGGCGCGCCTTTCGTGGTTTTCCCAAAGGCCGCACAATTACCCTCACCGGACGGACGCTTTGTGGTTGTCAATCGCGATCGGGAAGCTCCGATGAGTCAGTATGTGGGGACGTTTCACTTTCTGGAACTTCTCGAAACAGCGACCGGGCGAACCCGCGAACTGTGCGATTACGTTGGCGTCGCCTCGGTCGGCTGGAGCAGCAGTGACAGGATCATTGTGACGCAGTACGTCAGCAAGCGAACTTCGCGGGCGTTGGTTTTCACTGCCAGCGATTCCCGCGAGCCGGTGGTGATCGACAAATCATTCCTTACTACACTGGTTCCGGTGGAGTTGCGCCCGCACCTTCGAGAGAACGATCGTGTGTTTGTGGAGGCGTCGCGCGTGGAAGGTGAGATTCTAGCCTTACACGTTTGGGGGTATGGGCAACATGACGCCAATGGATTTAGCTGGAACTGCGACTATAACTTGCTCAGCGGCGACGCTTCCTGCCAGGAAGAGAAGCGGCAATAGCCTGCGATTCCTAACGGCTGAGAAAAACGTACATCTGAATATTCGAAGTGGGGCGCCAAATTCAACGCGCAAGGTCGCTGTGGCTTTCCTCTTCTAAGATGACGCTGGTTTATTGGACGGGTTACTGACGTGATCTTTCCCGTCCATTGGAGCAACATTAGGATCATGGGTTGCTCGCATTAATACTTACGCGTCATAACCAATATGAAACTTATCCTAAGACGCCAGTGGTGTTGGTTGGCGACGGCAGTTATCGCGTTCTCGGTCTTTGGGGCTTTTGCGTTGCAGGCTCAAGAGGTTTCCGCTAAACGACGGGTGGTGGAGCGCAGCGTTCCTGCGTATCCGGCCCTGGCGCGAAGCATGGCGCTGGCAGGGACGGTTCGTGTGGAAGCGCTAGTTTCTCCAAATGGCAGCGTCAAGACGGTGGCTATCAGGGGCGGGCATCCGGTTCTGGCACAGGCTGCGGTCAATTCCGTGCGCACATGGAAGTGGGAACCGGCCTCGCACGAATCCCGTGAAACGGTCGAACTGAAGTTCGACCCAGAGTAGTTTTTTTAACTTTTCAGGCCAATCGCAGCCGCTTCCAACTGGTCGTGGACTTCCTCGGCGCGACGAATCGCACTCTGAACGTTGTCGCAGATATTTTGTGCGCCGACCATTTCCTCGAACTCCGACTGATGAATCAGAGCAGCGGGCTGCTCGCGAGCGCCGCAAAGAATCAATACCCGGTTCGTAGCCTGTAATGCTCGGGCTACTTCTTCAATGGCGAATAAGCCTGTGGCATCGAGCGCGGTCATATTACGCAGACGCAGGATTACGACCGGGGGGAGCGCGTGCAAGTTTTCGGTAACGATGGAGATTTTGTCCGTCGCGCCGAATAGAAACGGTCCGTGGATGCGGAAGATCGTAGCGTAATAAGGTATGTCCTTGTCCTGAAGAATGTGCATGCGGCCATCCTCGACGTACTCGTCGGTGACCTGGGAAACCGTAGTCGTGGCGGCAACGCGGCCGATGAAGAGTAAAGCGGCGAGAATCATGCCGGCCTCGACCGCGACTGTGAGGTCGGCAAAAACAGTGAGGGCCAGGGTGACGAGCCAGACGCTGACGTCTGTCTTAGTGAGCTTCAAAAGTTGTGGGATCTCGCGCCATTCGCCCATGTTGTAGGCCACGACCATCAATATGCCTGCGAGCACCGCTAGCGGAACATGTGCCACGAGCGGCGCTGCGAACAGCAAAATGCACAGCAGCGTTAGGGCGTGGATCATGCCTGCGACTGGGGACTGGGCTCCGGCGCGGATGTTGGTTGCTGTGCGGGCGATGGCACCCGTGGCCGGCAGTCCGCCAAACATCGGAGAAATAATATTCGCTACACCTTGTCCGAAGAGTTCAACGTTGGGGTTATGGTGGTCGTTGCTCATGCGATCAGAGACCACGGCTGACATCAGCGATTCGATTGCGCCCAGCATAGCAACGGTGAGAGCGGGACCGAGAAGGCCATGAATCAGATCGGCGCGGAAGTGGGGAATCACGAAGTGAGGCAGCCCCGCTGGAATTCCTCCAAAACGCGAACCGATGGTGTCTACCGGCAACTTGAACAAAACTACGGCGCCCGTACCGAGGACAAAAACAACTATTGCGCCCGGGATTCGATTGGAAAGTGCCCGGCACAGGATCATCACAGCTACCGTGCCCGCGGCTAACGCGGTGGCGGTATATGAAAGGGTGTGGAAGCTCGCGGCCAGAGCTTCCATGCGATACCAGAAGACGCCGGGAACCTTGGCGAGCTGCAATCCAAAGAAATCTTTTACTTGCGTGCTGGCGATCAGGATGGCGATGCCATTGGTGAATCCGATGACCACCGGGCGCGGAATGAACTTGACCGCTGTGCCTAAGCCGGCAATGCCCATGATCATCAGCAGAACACCTGCCATCACGGTGCACATGAAGAGTCCGTCTATGCCGTGAAGGGCGATGATTCCCGAAATAACCACGACGAAGGCGCCCGTCGGCCCGCCAATTTGCGTTTTGGAACCGCCGAGGGCAGAGATCAAGAAGCCGGTGACGATTGCGCAATAAATTCCGGCCTGGGGTGTGAGACCGGATGCGATCGCGAAGGCCATGGCCAGGGGCAGAGCCACCAGACCCACCGTGATGCCGGCAATCAGATCATGAAGAAATTTACTTGCATTGTAGTCGCGCAGGCACAGGACAGACTTCGGCAACCAACGTTCTTCGACAAAGGCACGCGCCATCCTCTTATTATGCAGCACGGAGTGCGGTATTAAAGATAACTGCGCAGGAGCAGACCACTCCAAGGACCATGGCTGGAAGAGAGGCGGAGAACGCCGAGGCTGCGCCGCAGAGGACGGGCGGAGGCTACCTCGCTTGACGGTATTGCGTCTTGAAGCAGCTTTCGGCACAATTCACAACTAGCTTGGTCAAGCAAAATTTCTTATGCGTAAGACTCTAATCCTGGCTGGTTGGGCTTTGATCGCCGTTTTCGGGGCGGTGGCGGTGGGAGCGATTGCATTGCATCGCGGTGAGCCGATCAACGCTCTCTGGTTAGTGGTTGCGGCGACGTGTTGTTACTCGCTCGGTTACCGCTTTTACAGCAAATGCATATCCACGAAGATCCTCGCTTTGGATGGCATGCGCGCGACTCCAGCAGAGCGACTAGAGAATGGCCGCGACTTTCTGGTTACCAATAAGTGGGTTGTATTCGGACATCACTTCGCCGCGATTGCCGGACCTGGGCCGCTCGTGGGGCCGGTGTTGGCGGCGCAATTTGGGTATCTTCCGGGAACCATGTGGGTGCTGGCAGGTGCTGTCTTTGCAGGGTGTGTGCAGGATTTCGTGATCTTACTGTTCTCGGTAAGACGCGATGGGAAATCGTTAACGGAGATGGCCAAGGACGAAATCGGCCGCGTGGGAGGATTTGTAGCATACGTCGCGGTGATCGCGATTCTGATTATCTTGCTGGGTGTGGCTGCGCTGATTGTGGTGAACGCCCTGAAAGCAAGTCCGTGGGGAACCTTCACGATTGCGATGACGATGCCGATCGCTTTGCTGATGGGGGTTTATCTGCGCCGGATTCGTCCGGGGAAGGTGCTCGAGGTATCTGCGTTGGGTTTCGTACTCGTGATGGCTGCGATTTGGGGCGGGCAGTATGTTTCCCAGCATGAAGGGTGGGCAAAGTTGTTTACGTTCAGCGCGCCAACGCTGGCAATCATGATTATGGTGTACGGATTTGCCGCGTCGGCATTGCCGGTGTGGCTGCTACTGGCCCCTCGCGATTATCTCAGCACTTTTGTAAAGCTGGGAACGATTGCGCTTCTGGGGGTGGGAATTGTCGCGCTGCATCCCACACTTAACATGCCGGCGTTAACCCGATTTGTGGATGGAAGTGGTCCAGTGTTTGCGGGAAAGATATTTCCATTTGCTTTCATCACCATTGCCTGCGGAGCGATCAGCGGATTCCATGCGCTGATCTCCAGCGGCACGACACCAAAAATGATTGCGCGAGAAACAGAGACGCGCATGGTTGGCTATGGCGCGATGATGGCGGAGTCTGCGGTCGCGGTGATGGCAATCATTGCGGCTTGCGTGATGCAGCCGGGTGTATATTTCGCGATTAATAGTCCTGCGGGGATTGTGGGGCAGGCGCCAGAAGCGGCGGCGGCAACTATTGCGAGCTGGGGTTTTCCTGTTACTGCGGGAGACATGCAAGCGCTCGCCCATGCGGTCGGGGAGCAAACACTCTACAACCGAACGGGGGGCGCGCCGGCCTTTGCGGTGGGGATGGCGCACATTTTCTCGCACAGCCTGGGCGGTGAGACTTTGATGGCACTGTGGTATCACTTCGCGATCATGTTCGAAGCATTATTTATATTGACCATCCTCGATGCGGGGACGCGCGTAGCGCGATTCATGGTGCAGGATGCGCTGGGGCATCTCTATAAGCCGTTGGGACGAACGAGCTGGTACCCCTCGATATTGGTAACCAGTGCGCTGATCGTAAGTTCGTGGGGATATTTTCTGTGGCAAGGAGTGAAGGATCCGCTGGGCGGGATCAATTCATTATGGCCGCTGTTTGGGATTGCCAATCAACTGCTGGCGACGGTGGCGTTGTGCGTGGCGACGACGATCATTATCAAGATGCATCGGGCGAAGTACGCGGCAGTAACGCTGGTGCCGCTGGCGTGGCTGGTGGCCGTGACCTTCACCGCATCGTGGCACAAGATGTTCGACCCGAATCCGCGGGTTGGATTTCTCGCGCAGGCGCGCGTGTTGGCCGCGGGACCTATGACGAGCGCGACCGCGCGGGTGATCTTCAACAATCGGCTGGATGCCGTGGTGACTGCAGTTTTAGTGATTATGGTGACGCTGGTGCTGTTGGAGTCGGCGCGGCAGTGGATTGGAATTGTGAGTGGAGCAAGAGAGGCGCGCGTAAAGGAATCTCCGTTTGTAAAAACGCGCCTGGTGCAGGAGCGGGGATGAACATCTCAAGCAAGACACTGCGAGCTCTGATTGTAGAGACAAGCGGCATCCTATGGGCGACACTGCGCGAAATCTTCGATGAGGCTGCTTATGCACGATTTCTGAGGCGCGGCGGAATGGTTTCATCAAACGAAGCGTATGCTGCATTTCGCAGGGAATTCGAAGAGAGCAAAATGCGTCGTCCAAAGTGTTGCTGACGGGAGAAGCCAGTTCACAATCGTCAAACGACATCGGTAAAGACTAACGTGACTCCGGCGTTTTCTGGCGCGTAGCACGTTTCGCGCGGGCCCACCCATCCTTCATCACTTGCCGCGAACGTCCGATCGCCAAAGCATTGTCGGGCACGTCATCTGTGATACAAGAAGCGGCCGCGACGTAGGCTCCTTTGCCCACGCGAACGGGTGCCACCAGAGTGCTGTCACTGCCAATGAAAACATCGTCTTCGATGATGGTGGTGTGCTTGTGAACGCCATCGTAATTGCAAGTGATCGTGCCGGCCCCGATGTTCACACCCGCTCCGATTTCGGCATCGCCCAGATAGGTGAGATGGTTGGCCTTGGAGCCTTTCCCCAGCTTGATCTTTTTCGTTTCGACAAAGTTTCCTACATGCGCGCCTTCACCGATCACGCTACCGGGGCGAAGATGGGAATAAGGTCCGAGGATGGCTTTGGAACTGATGTGAGCATCGTCCAGGATGCAGCCCGGACGGATGAGAACGCCCTCGCCAACTTCGGAATTCTGAATCACTGAATAAGAACGAATATGGCAGCCGGAACCAATGCGCGAATGGCCAAGAATCTGGACGAAGGGCTCAATCACGGTGTCTGGGGCGATTTCGACTTCGATATCGATCACGCAGCTTGCGGGATAAAAGATGGTAACGCCTTCGGACATGAGTTCCTGGCACTTGCGCACACGCATCTGATAATCAATGAACGAGAGTTCCGCGCGGGTATTTGCGCCGAGGACTTCTGCTGAATTTTCCGTCTTCCAGGCGACGACACGCTGCCTATTCTGGCGGAGGACCTGAGCCATGTCGGTAAGGTAGTACTCCGCGTGAGGATTAGCGGTGGAAAGTTTCTTAATGAATGCGAATAGCTGAGGCACAGAGAAGGCGTAGAAGCCGGCATTGATCTCGTGGATTTTCTTTTGAGCCGGAGTGGCGGATTTTTCTTCGACAATCGCTTGCACTTCAGCGCTGCGGGCACTCCTGCGAAGCACGCGGCCGTATCCGGTGGGACGGTCGAGGTCAGCACTGAGAAGCGTCATCGCGGCTTGTTCATCGAGGTGGAAGTTGAGTAGCCGAGCGATGGTTTGAGGCGTGATTTGAGGAGCGTCGCCAGAAAGCACGATCACATGATCGTAGCTGGAGAGCGCAGACTGCGCAACCATTAGAGCGTGGCCGGTGCCGCGCTGCTCGGCCTGCAAGACGAACTTTACGCCGGTGGCCGCGAGAGCGGCTCGGACGCGATCTGCCTCGTGGCCAATGATGGCATACACGTCCTCGGCTGGAACCACGCGAGTAGCGGCGGCAATGACATGCGCGAGCAGAGGTTTGCCGCCGACCTCATGCAACACTTTGGGCAGCTGAGACTTGAGCCGGGTGCCTTTGCCCGCAGCCATGATGGCGACGGCGACACGTGGCGTGAAGGGAGCTTTCGACGAGGCGGCGTTCGTAGATTTCTTCATTTTTCCCAATATACCTTGTCACGGAAAGCTACAGAAGCGGCGTGGACCGATTCTGTATCAAGGCAGCTATTTGGCGCGCCCTTGTGCCGCTAAAGCCCGAGTCCACCGTCGACAGCGAGAATCTGACCGGTGATGAATTGCGGAGCGGTAGCGAAGAACAGCACGGCGGCGGCGATTTCGTCGTCTCTTCCGTTTCGTTGCATGGGAGTTTCTTTGGCCATACGGCGCATGAATGCGGCGGCCGATTTCTCGCCCAGATCGATCATGCCCGGAGCGACTGCGTTGACTGCAATGTCGGGAGCTAGCGCTTTTGCCATGACTTTCGTCAGCATGTGCAAGGCGGCTTTCGAGGAGCAATAATGCGCATGCGTGGCCCAGGGACGCAATCCACCCAGCGAGCCCATGTGAATAATTTTCGCCTCAATCTTCTCCGCCCGTGCTGATCCGGTTCGCTTCCGGCGCATCCATTTCAACGCTTCCCGAGAAACCAGGAAAGGCCCACGGGTGTTGGAGGCGAACATGGCATCCCACTGACGAACGGTGAGGCGCTCGAAATCTGCGGTTTCGTAGTTGGCGGCGTTGTTCACGAGAACGTCGATACGTCCAAGTTCGCGTCCGACATCCTTCATCATGGACTTGACGCTGGCTTCGTCGGTGACATCGCAGCGCATGGCGAAGGCGCGGACGCCAAGGCTGGAAAGATCGACGACGGTGTGTTGCGCTTCGCGAGCGGAATGGAGAAAAGTGATGGCGAGATCTGCGCCGGCTTCGGCTAAGGCTGTGGCTGAAGCGCGCCCAAGTCGCCGGGCGCCGCCAGTGACCAGGCAGGCCTTGCCGCGCAGAGGCTTGAAATCAGGAGAAAGCATGGTGGGATTCTACTCCAGCGATTTAGCTCAAGACGATTGTGGGAAGTGGTAAGACCATTGGAGCAGCATGTGCTCGCTTTTTTACTTGCCAGAGGGTGATGCGGCAACGATACAATCGCGGCGTGACGGATGCCCGAAAGGTTGTTATTTACTCACGCAAAGGCTGCCACCTTTGCGAAGTGGTCAAGGAGAGTCTAGCGAAATTGTCCCGCCGCGGCGGTTTCACCTGGCAGGAAGTAGACGTCGATAGCGATAACGAATTGCGGCGACAGTTCAATGATGAAGTGCCCGTCGTTTTCATCGATGGACGAAAGGCCTTCAAGTACCGTATGGATGAGCGCGAATTCCTGCGCAAACTGGCGAGCTAGCGCCATTTTCCACCGATACCTCAGTGACGATCCCTCAGAGACGGCTGCTTTCAGTCGTCCCGTCGGCGCTGTTTATTGAGTTGGCAGGGTTACTGTTACAGAGGTTCCGGTCGAACTAGAGCGAATCTCAAACTCTCCACGTAACTGACGAACTCGCTCCTGCATACCTTGCACACCGACTCCAACCTTTACTGGTAGATTCTTGGTCGAGTCAAACTGCGCAATTCCTGTGCCTGCATCCCGAATCTCCACCCTCACGCGATGTGCGCCGTATTCAACACGGATTTCGGCACTATCGCTTCCGGAATGGCGATGAATGTTGGTAAGTGATTCCTGCACGATCCGGAAGATGGCTGTCTCGATCTCCTGAGAAAGTCGTGGCAGCTTCTGATCAATCTGCAAATCCACGGGGATTCCGCTTCTTTCGGCAAAACCTTCTATGTACCAGCGCAGAGCGGAAGCTAGTCCGGCCTCGTCCAGCAGGGGCGGATGAAGCAGGTGGGACATGGTGCGAAGTTGTTTAGATAAGTCGTCAACCAGTGCAACACTGCTAATGGCAACCTTATCCAATTCCGGATCTTTTTTCTGCAGCTGTTGCTCAAGAGAAAATAAATTCATTTTCAGTGCGACCAGAATTTGTCCGGCGCTGTCGTGCAAATCGCGCGCCAAGCGGCGTCGTTCCTCATCCTGGGCCTGCAAGAGCCTGCTGTTCAGTGCGCGAAGTTTGTGTTCTGCTTCCTGGAGTTCGGCGGTGCGCTCCTTGACCCGTTCCTCCAATTGAGTGCGCGCCAAAACTTGTTCGGTGACATTGACGACATGCACCAAGATACCTTCAACGTTTCCCGCCACGTTTCTGACGGCTTGATAGCTGAATGTTACGTAAACGATCTCCTCTTTGCCCTTGCGCTGAAGGAGGAGTTTACGGTCCGTATTAAGAAAAGGCTCGCCGCTCTCGTAAACCTGATTCAAGAGTTGGAGGAAGCCTTGCTTCTCAACCTCGGGAAGGATATCTTTCACAGTTTTGCCGACGATCTGGGTGGCGTCCTCGCGTCCGATTAAATCGAGATAAGCGGAGTTCACGAATGTGAAACGATGCTCAGGACCGCTCAGCAGAGCCATTCCAGCTGGAGCCAAAATGAAGGACTCGCGAAACCGGCCGCGCTCCAAATCGGCCTCGGCCCGCAGCAGGCGCTCCTTTTCGGCAGCTTCCGCGCGCACACGCGCCAATCTCAAGTGAGCGCCTACACGGGCCAGAAGTTCACGAGCGGTGAAGGGTTTAACCAGGTAATCGTCTGCGCCGGCATGCAGTCCTTCCACTCGTGATTCCTCGCCTGCCCGAGCCGAAAGTAGAATGACGGGCATCGATTGGGTTTCAGGATCGCTTTTCAAGTCGCGCAAGACTTCGAAGCCGTCCATGCCTGGCATGATCACATCGGTGAGAACGAGATCGGCGTGCAATTCACGCGCGGCCTTTACCGCAGCAAGTCCGTTGGAAACGGAATGGACCCGGTAGCGCTCACCCAGAAGTCGACGTAAATAATCGCGCATGTCGGCGTTGTCATCGGCCAAGACAATCAAAGCGCCTCCGCTATCGAACTCGGAGGATTCCGTTGTGGATCCGGCAAGTGGACGGGATACCCTAATTTCGTTTGCAGCGACGGGCTCGGTTGAAGATTCGGGTAACCATCGGAGAGCTTCTTCAACGTAACTATCTGCGCGAATAGCGCTCGAAGCGAGAGTTCGTGCAGCGTCAACCCTCTCCGGGGGAAGGTGGTTTCTTCCTTTCGGGATGGTCACCGAAAAGGTCGTCCCGACCCCTTCTTTGCTGGAGGCTGTGATGGTTCCGTGATGGAGTTTGACCAATTCTTGAACCAGAGCCAATCCGATGCCTGTGCCTTCATGGGTTCGGCCCCGGGCTCCTTCCACGCGGTGGAAACGTTCGAACAAGCGCGGCAGTTCGTGTTCAGCAATTCCGATACCCGTGTCGCTGATCTGTAACTGGACGGAGTCATTGAGAGATTCGAGACGGACCGAAACACTTCCTTCAAAAGTAAATTTGAACGCGTTTGAAAGAAGATTCAGGACGATCTTTTCCCACATGTCGCGGTCGATGTAAATCAGCTCTGAGATGGGCTGGCATTGAACGTCGAAATGCAAACCTGCGCGATCCATGGCCGAGCGAAATGAACTAGCGAGCTCCGCGGTGAAACTGCTAAGGTCTGTGGGCTGGTAGATGGCCTCAACCCGACCTGCTTCGATCCGCGAGAAATCAAGGAGCGAGTTCACGAGCTTTAACAAACGCAAGGCGTTGCGGTGGACCACGGTGAGGTGCTCACGGTTGGGAGCGGATAGGTTCGCGCTCGGGTTGGCGAGCGTATCTTCTAACGGGCCTAAGATCAGGGTTAACGGAGTGCGGAACTCGTGGCTGACATTGCTGAAGAAAGCAGTCTTGGCTCGATCCAACTCGGCTAAGGCTTCCACGCGCTTCTGTTGGTCCTCGAAGGCGCGAGCATCGGCGATGGCGGCTGCGAGGTTGCGGGCGACCAAGCCGAAGAACGCAGAATATTTTTCATCGAACGCCCGCCGCGGGCTGATTCCGGCAATTAAAACGCCCGTCGCCTGATTTTCTCCCGCGGCGGCGATCGGCATCAGCACTACGCTCTTGGCTTTTTGTGGCCAAGGTCCCCCAGGAAGGTTGTCGAGAGGCGCCGCCAAGGTATTCAGGACCAACGCCTCGCCGGTCGACAAAACCTTAGTCAGCGGCCAGGCAGTTTCCTGGTCTGCCTGAAGTAAGATGCGCTGCGGTGCGGCTTCATGACCTGGTTCAAGATGCATGGCAGCCACGAGAGTGGCGGACGCGCCATCGCCTTCGAGGAGATAAATAAGCGCGAATGGAATATCCAGAGAGTACTTGGCCAGAACCTCCGCAGCTAATTTGCAAGCCTGGACCGCGCTGGTGGACGGCGATTGGGAAGCGCCTAATTCTTGTAAAGCGGTTAGCCGGCGCTCGCTCAGAATTTTGTCGGTGGTTTCGGTAACTGCCGTAAAAATGCCGCCCACTTCGCCAGATTCATCCCGAATCGGACTGTAAGAAAAAGTGAAATAACATTCCTCGACGTATCCATTTCGATCCAGCAGGAGAAGCTGATCTTCCGACCAGGTGGCCTCGCCTTTTTGCAAAACTCCTTCAAGCATCGGGCCGATGACGTCCCAAATTTCCGGCCAACACTCAGCACCCGCCTGTCCCATAGCGCTGGGGTGCTTCGTGCTTCCCAGGATTACCCGGTAAGCATCGTTGTAAAGCATGAACAACTCGGTGCCCCACCAGATCAGGATGGGGAACCGCGACTCAAGGCATATGCTGACAGCGGTGCACAAGCTTTGCGGCCACAAGGAGACCGGCCCGAGCGGGTGGGAATGCCAGTTGTAACTCCGCATCAAGGCGCCCATTTCTCCGCCGGCAGCGAAGCAGTTGATCTTTCCAGTCGCCGTGCCTTGGCCCTTGGAAGAAGATAATTGGGATGGGTGGCTTGGTAGGAGATCAGGTGAAGTATCGGATTTCACAGGCACTTTAACTCGCTCATTTAAGCTGCTCTTGCTGTCGGAATCTCATTATTTTTGTGCAGCTTGCGGGCTCACCTATCAAGCTGCCAGGGTCGGGGAAGAGGAACCCCTCTTTGTAAGGATAATCAGGTCTTTTGTGGATCGCATATACGGTATTTACCCTAGCGACTCGAAAATGTGCTAGAGACAGTTGCGCCTAGGGAGCGTCATTGAATCGCATGGTGCCCTGAATATGTACGCGAGTTTAATGCTGCCGCTTCCGCTACAATCATCCCGCGTATGAAGCGTACTCAGTTATATGGTGACCCCAAGAACGTCTTTGTTCATGAGGCGATTCTGGCTTCATGCGGGAAGCATCCTCAGAAAACAGCACTAGTCGATACCTCGTGTGGACGGCGGCTCACATACGCGGATTATGGAGAGACGATCGAAGCACTGGCGCGTGGACTGGTTGCGTCCGGAGTGAAGCCGGGTGAAGTGATAGCGATTTTTCTGCCGAATTCCTGGGAATTCTGCGCCGCTTACCATGCGGCAACGCTGGCAGGTGCCATCCCAACGTTGCTGAATCCGACCTATCGTGACCGGGAGGTGCGGTATCAGTTGGAGAATTCCGGCGCGGCACTGCTGATCACTGACGGCCCACAAATCAATGGAATCAATCTGGGCGCGCTACCGAAGTTGCGGCGAATCTTCTGCACGCGGCAGCAGGGAAGCGCAAGCGAGGATTTCTCCAACCTATTGAAGCCTGTGAGTTCTCCGCTGCCGAGGCCCGCTCTGAGTTCCGAAGACACTCTGGCGGCACTTCCTTATTCGAGCGGCACGACGGGACTCCCGAAAGGCGTGATGCTCTCGCATCACAACCTAGTGGCGAATGTTTATCAGCTGCTGGCGCCGAATACGGTGATGATGAAGCCGGAGGACCACTTGCTGTGCTTCCTGCCGCTTTATCACATTTATGGATTAAACGTTGCACTGAACCCGATTCTGACCCTGGGGGCGACACTGGTCCTGATGCCTCGTTTCAGCGTAGGACACCTGTGCTCGCTGCTGACTGAAGAATCGATTACTACGATGCCAGTAGTTCCGCCGGCGATGAACGCCCTGTGTCTGGCCGCGGAAGCCGGGCAGTTTCCGAAACAACACAAATTACATTGGGTGAAGTCTGGAGCCGCACCGCTTGCGCCGGATTTAGCGCGGAGATTCACTGCGCTTACCGGTGTCCTGGTCTGTCAGGGCTATGGCATGACGGAGGCGTCGCCGGTGACGCATGTGGGGTATCTTGAGCCTCAACTCTATCGGCCGGATTCGATCGGCCATCCCGTGGCGCAGACCGAATGCAGAGTGCTTGGAGCGCAGAATCTGGCGGCTTCGGCGGAGCTTGTTGAGGAGGTTGCGCCGGGTGAACCGGGAGAATTGGTGATGCGCGGACCACAGTTTATGCGCGGCTACTGGAAAGAGCCGGAGGCTACGGCGGCGGTGCTCCGGGATGGCTGGTATTTTTCCGGCGATATTGTCACGCGAGACGAAGACGGTTTCTATCGGGTGGTGGATCGGAAAAAGGAGATGATCAAGTACAAAGGTTTTCCCGTGGCTCCGGCCGAGGTAGAAGCGGTGCTACTGGAGCATCCGGCGGTGCGCGAGTGCGGCGTGGTAGGGCGGGCGGATGAGGCGGCGGGAGAGATTCCGGTGGCCTTTATCGCTTTGCGAGATGGGTTTGTGAAGTGCAAGAAAATGGAAAAAGAGCTGTGCGAATTCGTTGGCGAGAGGCTGACCCACTACAAGCAGCCGCGAGAGGTGCACTTCATAGAGGCTGTGCCCAAAACTGCCTCAGGGAAAATACTGCGGCGAGAGCTGAGACAGACGATACGCGGGACGAGTTGATGCTGACGAAAACAGGAGGACCGTCCCTCAATCGAACAGTGAAAGTGGCGTTCTCTTACTGGCATCCCGGTGAGACTCCTTCAACGCAGAAGTGACAGCAAATTGACAATTCGCTGACAATCCCCCTTGCGACTCATCCCAGACTGATTCCGGTGCAGTTGCGGTTTTCGGACGCCGACCTTCCTTACCCCAACCCGCATTTACAGGAGGATCCTATGAGTCGATTTTACAAAGTCAAAGCCTGTGCTGTTGTCATCGTGCTGGTTACTTCTTTTAACTTGTTGGCCAACGGGCAGGGAAGCAGCTTGCATGCATCAGGCATTAGCGTCGTTGCGTCCACCGTTCCGTCCAATGGCGACTTGAATCCGTACGGCGTGGCGCGTGTTCCTGAAAGCTCAGGGACCTTGGTCCAAGGAAATATTCTGGTAAGTAATTTCAATAACAGCGCGAACCTTCAAGGCACAGGGACAACGATCGTGCAGATTGCGCCCGATGGAACCAGCAGCTTGTTCGCCCAGATTGATGCCACGAATCTTCCGGGTCCGTGTCCCGGGGGAGTCGGCTTGACGACGGCTCTGGCGGCGCTGCGCACGGGATGGGTGATTGTGGGCAGCCTGCCGACCACGGACGGCACGTCGGCAACGGCTCAGGCGGGATGTCTGCTGGTGTTGGACAGTTACGGGAATGTTGCCGAGACGTTCTACGGTTCGCTGATCAACGGTCCGTGGGACATGACGGCATTGGACTCAGGAAGCACAGTGAATTTGTTCGTTACGAATGTTCTGAACGGAACTCAAGCGGGCGGCGGGAAAGTGGTGCATGGTGGGACGGTAGTGCGGTTGACGCTGAATGTGACGCTTCGCTCATGCCTAGTTTGGAATCGATGACTGTGATTGGATCGGGTTTTGCCGAGCGCACCGATCCGGCGGCACTGGTGATCGGGCCGACCGGGTGTGGGCATTAGCGGCAACGCGTCGATACTTTACGTGGCCGATAGTCTGAACAATCGCATCGCCGCGATTCCGAACCCTGTCTTCCGCAACACGTCGGCTGGAACAGGCGCAACCGTCTCCCAAGGCGGCAGCTTGAATGATCCACTCGGCTTGGCGGTCGCGCCGGACGGCAATATCCTGACGGTGAATGGGAACAATGGATATCTGGTTACAACGACTCCGGAGGGGAACCAGACCGGCAAGGTTTTGCTGGATAGCAGCGGTAATCCTCCAGGTGCTGGCGCGCTGTTTGGATTGGTCCCGGTGCCAGGCCAGGGACTCTACTATGTGGACGATGCCACCAACACTTTGAATTTGTTTCAACTGACAGGCGCGAACGCTTGCGTAACATCTAAGCCCACCTTCTGCAATTTTCTGGAGGGTGGGTTTCTTGTTGGTGGATTGATTTAAGAATTTGATTCAAGCTATAGATTTCTTAATAGCTTTATTCCCCATTGCTATGCGGTCGTGCTTGCGGTAGTATCGCTGCCCCATGTTCCGAATCTTGCTGCTGTTCTTGCGGCGGTTGTGGCTGCCGCTGGTGGTGTTCGCCGGATTCAGCCTGATGTGTGTGCTGGTGTACCGGCGGCTGGAGGGTCTGAGCTGGCAGGACGCTCTTGTTCTGGATGATCCAGCCGCACGCGATCGATGCGAAGCGGGTTCACAATGCGACCAAGCTGTTCTCAATTTTTGTTTACTGCGGGCGTGTTTGCGTTTCAGATCTGGGTGGCGGAACGGGTGGCGGTTACGATCTTCAACCGGCAGGGGATGGAGGCCTGGAGAACTATGGTGAACGACGTCAGCATCGAAAAACTACGCGATCACTTCATCATCTGTGGCTACGGGCAAGTGGGCCGGACGGTGGTGGATCAACTGAACCGGCTGAAGATTCCTTTTGTGCTGATCGAGACCAACGAAGGGTTGTGCCGCGAGCTGCTGAAGGAAAAGGTGCTGACCATTCAGGGAGACGCTAAGCGGCACGACGTGCTGCAGTCCGCCGGAATCGAGCGGGCGCGCGGGGTGTGCATTGTGATCGACAACGATGCCGACAATCTTTACATCACGGTGACGGCGAAGGCGATGAATCCGAAAGCGCGCATCATTACGCGGGCCGGGCAGTCGCGCTACGCGCAGGCCATGCGAAATTCGGGTGCAGACGAGGTGATCATTCCGGAATACGAAGGCGGATCTGATGACGGGACGGATGATTGCCAAGTTCTATCCCGGACGCACATCCAGCCTGGCGTAAGGGTGCCAGTTATTTTTCGGCTGCCGCTTTCGGCCGCGAATTTTCTCGGTGGCCAGAAAGTTCCAGATGGTTTCGTTGGCGTTGATGGCATTGCTGGTTTTGCCAACTTCTTTTTCGCTCATGTACTGCTCGCCGCCGGGCCAGGTATTGCCGCCATCCTTTACGCTGTAGAGCACGACCTGAGCGTTGTCCTGGCAGCCGCTGTAGGTGAAGGTTTTAGTTTCCTTGCCGCCTTTTTGCGAAGGCGGAACTTTGTCCTGAGCGGGCTTTTCGTCGCAGCGGTCGAACTTGGCCCAGGTCTTGGCGCTGTCTTCGGCGGAGAGCACGTGGAACCGGCCCGGTTTGTAAGTGCCGCCGTTGTAGGGAACGATGGGGTCATCCGTGCCATTGATGAAAACCGCGGGAACGGGCGCGAGCCGGAAGGCAGATCATGGTTTTCGGCATGGCTGCGCCGACGGGAGCAATTGCGGCGACGCGATCCGCCATATTGCAGCCCACTGCGCAAGCGCCATGAAGCCGCCATCGCCCAAGCCGGTGGCGTAGATGCGGTGAGTGTCGACCGAGTACTTGAGAGCGAGCTGGTCGAGCATCTGGTTCAGAAAAGCAACATCATCCGCCGGCTCGGATCTGTTATTGTTCTGGTCGGGATTCTGTCCTCCCTGCCCCTGTCCCTGTCCTTGACCACCGCCAGGATAGCCGCCGCCACCGCCCGGATATCCTCCACCCCCGCCGGGGTAGCCACCTCCGCCACCGGGATATCCTCCGCCGCCACCCTCCGCGACGGCCTTGGCCACCGCGGCGGGGCATGCTCTCCGACGCCTGCTCAGCGTGCACTCCAATATTCCACCGCCCGCGCGTGGCGTTTGGATAGACGGCAATGATGCCAGTCTTTGTCGGCAAGCTGGTTGAAGTGCGTAAGGCGCGCCATGTCGTCGGCGTCCTGATATTGGCCATGCAAGAGAATGACAACTGGATAACGCTGCTGTTGGTCGTAGCCTTTTGGCAGATGCACGACGTAGCTGCGGGAAACGTCGTCGACGTCGACTTTTCGTGGACGTCCTGGCCGAGCAGAGGGAGTCGGAATAGCAATTCCCGACGAGGCCAACTGCCGACGAATATGCGAACGGAGACGAGCCTGGGAAACGAAGATTGGGCGGCGAGACTTTCAACCTCATTCGTGCAATGCCTTTGTAAGTTTCGTGAGTGGTTAAGACTTATGGCCAGCCTGCACTGGCCAATCTGCGTAAGAACCCCAAGCGTCTGCGGGTTGCTAAGGGAGGGCGAGGGATTGCAAAGTTTTGTAAGCGAAATTCGCCAAGGCGGACGGAACTTTTTCTCGAGGCCTTCGTAACTATGAGTGTTCGAACTAACGCAACGACAGAGCGCTGCGATCAACCGCGCTCACGGGAGGATTTATGGACGGAAATTTCGTGGGACTGGCAGCGGTGGTAATGATTTTCGGGATCCCCATGGCGGCGATGTACACGTTTTTCCGGGTGCGCAAACTGCGCAGCGAAGAGCGCTTGGCGGCGATTGCGCGAGGAGTCGAAGTGCCGATGCAGCCGGAACTTTCGGAGGCGGCACGTTCGCGGCGGTCGGGAATTCTGTTGGTGGCGGGGGCGATCGGATATATCGCGACGTTCATTCTGATCGGACGCGTTGAACCTGATGCGATGATTGCGGCGACGTTCGGCGTGATTCCGCTGGCGGTGGGAATCGGTTTTTTTGTCGATCACGCGTTGATCCGGCGTGACGCTAACGCGCAATGAAGATTGGTACGACTTATGACCCGAGAGATGAATTGTGCCTGAGCGTCGGTCAAGGGCACGACGCTGAGCCTTCCTTGCCGCACCAGGGGCGAGTCGGCAAATAGTTTGTTGGCTTTCATCTCGGCCAGCGTCACTGGCTTGGCCAATGGCTTGCCGACTTTAATCTTCACCTGCGGATTCTTGGGGTCGCCGACGTCCACTGAGACGACGGTGGCGGTTCCGACGGCGCTCTTCTCGTCGCCGGTGTGATAGATGATCAGATGTCGTCCGGCTTCATGCCGCGCAGATTCTTCAGGGCGACGGGATTGGTGACTCCGTCCCAAATCGTCGTGTCTGCTCGCGTTGCAGATCGGCGAAAGAATAAACCGTGGGTTCGGTTTTTAGAAGGTAGGTCATGGGCAAGATTTTACTCGCCGAGGGCCCGGATTCACACTGGTCCTGTCGCTAGTCCTGATCGTCCCCGATCGGCTGCCCGGGAGGAATGGGACATCGCTTGCCGGCGTGAACTTCTCCGGATCTTTCTCGAATGCATCAATGCGCGCGATGGCGGCGGCTCGCAAGGCCTTTTCTTCGGAGATTCGGCGCCTGCGTTGCTGGAGATCCAGGACCGCAAGAGACAAAGCTTCGGCGCGTGCTTGAGCGCGCAGCTTCCGGCGAAGCGCTATGGTTCGCCGCCAGCGCAAGCAAGATGTTCCAGCGCTGGAACTTTCGGTGATGCGCTGCATTTCGCTCCCCAACCCGGTGGCGCGCGGCGCCTTCCAGGTGGACTTGGAACAAGCTTCGATCACCTTGAGTAAGAGCTGGGATTGGCGGCATTGCGGGCGTGATATTCGACCAGCCGCGAGGCACGTTCCGGATCAAGAAGCAGTTTGAGCGTGAGAGCGGCGGCCGACTCCGCCGCTCCGCCTGGATCAAAGGTCAGGCCGGTGTGTCCGCCGAACGATTCGACGGTCCTGGGATAGCCGAAGCGCGCGAGGCGGCAGGATGCGCAGCAGCGACTCAGGCAGGGTCAGGGTTTCAGGGGCAGAGCGTTTTCAGCACAGCCGTCGAGAGCCTTTTGCTGATCTGCCGGATCGACAATCTTTGGTTACGAGTTCTGCCGTCGCCGCGAAGCGCATAGCGATAGTCGAGGCCTCCGATTTCCTTTGGCGGCGGCTTCGGTCTGATAGCGATGCAGCAAATAAAGAGGGACCAGCGTGTCTTCCAGCTCGGCCATGGGCTGATCGAGGCGGAATCGCATTTTCGCCGAAACGCGCCAAGGCCGCGGCGCGAATCTTGAGGATGCGATCGAGTTCCGCCGCCGGGTCCGGGCCATTATCCCAGAGATGCGCATGCGGATGGGCGCTGCCGAGCGGTCGCGCATCCTCGTCGGTGATGAAATAAAGGCCGCTGTGCCTGAGCCGTGCTCAGGATGTTGTCGAGGGCCGCGCGCTCATCAGTGCCCGGCATCGAATTGCGAATAGCCGTATTGGATCGATACTTTATCCCAGGCGCCGATCCCGGTGGCGTAGGCTTTCGAGAGATCGGGCCGGCCGCTGGCATCGAGCGTGATCCAGGGATGGGGATAGTCCATGACCGAGGTGCCCGGCGCGATGGAACTGGCGGCGAAGTTGTGGGCGAGGCCTAGAGTGTGACCGACTTCATGGGCGGCGAGTTGCCGAAGCCGGGCCAGCACCATCTGCTGCATCTCCGGTGATGACGGGCTTGCCTTTTTCGTAGGGCGAGAGCAATGCTTCGGCGATCATGTAGTCCTGGCGGGCGCGCAGCGAGCCGAGAGTGACGCGGCCTTGAATAATTTCGCCGGTGCGAGGATCGGAAACGGTGGTTCCCATCGACCAGCCGCGAGTGGAGCGATGCACCCATTGGATCACGTTGTAGCGCACATCCATGGGATCGGCTCCGTGCGGCAGCACTTCGACGCGAAACGCGTTCTTGAAGCCGGCAGCCTCGAATGCCTGGTTCCACCAACTCGCGCCCTCGACCAGCGCACTGCGAATCGGTTCCGGGGCCCCGGAGTCGACGTAATAGACGATGGGTTTTACGGGCTCGCTCACGGCCGCGTTGGGATCTTTCTTGATCAAGCGATGACGCTCGATAAGGCGCACATCAAGCGGTGTGCCGAGAGGCGCGGAATAGTCCCGGTAGGAGATGTCGAAGAAGCCGGAGCGAGGATCGAAGGCGCGCGGCTGATAGCTTATCGTCGGGCAGTTGGACGAACGAATAATGTTCGCGCAAGCGTGACGAAGTGGGCATCTGGAGTTACGGTCGCGACCAGCGAGTGTTCGGCTGGGTGTTCGGTGGAGAAAGTCAGAATCGATTCGAATTCTGTGTTGAGCGGGAAAGTTCTTGGTGTTTTCCAGTGCGAACGCGCTGCGGTTTTGGTCCAGTTTGTATGTGCCCTGCTTGGTGGCTGCAAGCTGTTCGGCCGCGCCCAACGCATCACTCTGCAAGAAAGTCGGTGGCGTCGACCAACACCGCGCCATCCTCTTCGGCTTCGACTTTGAAACCGGCAAGAACGGACTCCGCAAAGGACTGCCGGACGGCCAGATGTTCCATGGGATTGCGCGGAGGTCGAACGGTATTGCAGATTCGGCGCGACCAGCAAAACGCGCGGCCCGACGCGGGTAAAATGCACGATCGCGTTCGTGCCCAGCGGCCGCGGTCCAGTCCGATGTCATTCGATCCCAGGCCGTAAGGCAGGGAAACCACCAGCAGAAAATCCTGGTCGAACTTGTGGATCGTGAGGAAGAGTTGTCCGTTCTTCGCGTCCCAAGCGGTTGGAAACAGGCCGTCCGCGGTCTTCATGCCGTTGATGCGATCGTGGATGGTTGGAGTGGATTCCGGATTTTCGGCGGCCAGAAGAAAGTGTGAAAGAAGCACGCAGACAGCGGCACAGCACAAAAAGCGGCGGCGGATTGGCATGGTCATCTCCAGGCAAGGATCGGAGTATGACACTAACATCTTCGTAATCTAGTTGCGAGAGAAATTTTATTCAAAGTAACCAGAATTGCGTATGCGAATCAGTCGCCACTCATTGCGGTTTGGCGTTCGGATCGCGGGCGGCGGTGCCTTGTCGTCTTTTTTCTCTTTTGTCTCCGAGGATGGCCTTGTAAATCGAATACTGGCCTTGAGGACGTTTCAGCTTGACGGTGAAATCCATCTTGGCGCTTATCGATGTCGATAATCTTCGCCGAAAGTCTGGAATCCGGAAGCCAGCACCTGCACGCGCAGCTTGCCGTAAGGAACGCCATCAAAGCTGGTCTTGCCGTCGACGTCGGTTTTGAGTTCGAGTCCGCCCCGTCCCTGCTTGCCGTGCGAGTTTACCGGATGCATGATCACGGCGGCATTGCGAACTGGCTTGCCATTATCGTCTTTGATGACCAGAAAATTCAGAATCGCGGTTGGTTCTTCGGCCTCGTCCCGCTGCGCGGCGGCGCCGTGAACAGCGTCAGAAGTCGAAAGCACGCAAGCCAGAGTCTTGATCGTCATTACCGCGTCTATCAGTTGTCAACCTTCGTCGCGATTTCATATTGGTCATTCTAGCGATTGAGAAGGGCTCCGGGGAAGAGCAGGAAAAGAAGAAGAGGGACAAGCGCTAGGGTTTGGCGGCCGAGCTTGTTCTCGTCGTCTACGCTTGTCGAGTCGGAAAGGAGTTGCACCAGGTCGCTGGCTACGCGGGCGGTATTGTGACGAGCGACGCCGGCCTCTTCCAGATAATCTCCAAGAACAGGGATCACGCCGAGAGCTTCGATGGCTTCGAGATCGGCAACGATCTGGCATGCACCCTCGAGAGCATACTTAGCCTTGAGTCCATCGGAAACGGGCGTGCGATTGATCAGCGCGTAGTCGAAGATTTGTTGGCCGGCGTGGCGATTGAGAGCGCGGATGTGATCGGCCGCGGTGAGGCCCAGACTCTCATTAGCCTGAGTCATCAGGTTGCAGATGTAAACCTTGGTTGCCGGCGAGTTGACGATCGCATCGGCGATGCCGTGTACCAGCAGGTTAGGGATGAGGCTGGTGAAAAGCGAACCCGGACCGATGCTGATGATATCGGCGCGAGCAATGGCATCGAGCGTCTGGGGCAGAGGTTCGACATCGGCGGGAACGAGAAAGAGTTCCTGAATACGTACTTTGCTGGCGGTGATCTTGGTCTCTCCGCGCACCCGGGTGCCGTCTTCCATCAGAGCTTCCAGTTCGATATTGGAAGTGGTTGCGGGATGAATGTGGCCGCGGGTCACCAGAATTTCCGAAGAGAGGCGCACAGCTTCGGAGAAGTCATGGGTGATGTGAGTCAGCGCGGCCAGAAAAAGATTGCCGAAGCTGTGACCCTCAAGGCCGGAGCCTTTCTCGAAGCGGTGGCGGAAGAGCTGGGAAAGCAGAGCTTCATCCTCGCTGAGGGCGACGATGCAGTTGCGAATATCGCCGGGAGGAAGCATGTTGAGTTCTTTGCGCAGGCGTCCGCTGGAGCCGCCGTCGTCGCTGACGGTGACCACGGCGCAAAGATCCCGAATGATGGGCGAGCCCGGCGGCGCCGCGGCCAACTCCGCCGGCGTAAGAGCGAAGCGTTTGAGTCCTTTGAGAAGAGTGGAAAGGCCGGTGCCGCCGCCGATGGCGACGACCCGCAGGCCACGCTCGCGCGTGGCTTCTCCAGGGGCAAGAGATCGGCGATTCTGGTTTCCATCGAGCTGAGTCTCGATTGCTGTCTGCCTAGAACGATTCGTCTTCCCGGAAAGAGCTTTCCGGCGAAGCAAGGTCGGCAGCAGGATCCGGGTACAACAGCTCGGTGAAGCGGGGGTCTTCGGCCAGGTTGTGGAAATCGGAGTCGTTACGCGCCTGGTAGCGCAGGCTGGCATTCAGACGCAGAGCTTCGTCGAGATGCTTGAGAGAGTCCTCCACGTGGCCGGTAAGACAATCGAGCGCGGCGAGGCCGTAGATGACGAAATCAGTCTTGGGCGACTGCTTGAGCAGCTTCTCGATGTGCTCGCGGGCGGTGACGTAGTCGCCGACGTTCATGAGAGAGACGGCGTAGTCGAAGTGCTCCTCGACGGTCTTGAACTGCGTGCGTGGTGGAGCGCTCGAGATGCTGGTTGCAGATGCTGAGATGGATCGCAGCCCGGTCGCTCAGTTCCTTGCTGGCGCCGGCCAGCACCTTCTGAAACAGCGGCTTCGCCTTCTCGAACTTGTGTTCCTGCAAAGCGCGCAAGCCCGGCCTCGTAGTTCTGCAGGGCCTGAGTGGCGCGCGGATCGTCCGCGATCGATGATTTCTTAGGGGTAGCCTTTTGAGCCATGTGGAGAATTTTTCCTGTGCTCGTCGTAATAGGGACTCCTTGCTTGGACTCGAAGAGCCGACCAAGTATCACTCAAAGAGCGGGTATAGGGCAATTGCGGTGCGGGGCCGGGAGTATCGACTCTGGCAAGGCACTCGACCATGCAACCTGCGTCCGCTGGCCAGAAGACGAGGGCTTGGGTACGCGTTAATTCATGGTAGCGGCAGTTTCAAGGTCGATCTGTTTCCACTCGCCCTTGATGATGCCGGCACGAATCTGAGTAGCGGTCTTGCCAGCTTGATGTTCTTATAAGAGTAGTAAAGCTCCTTCAGGCAGGTGGCGCAGCGTGCTCCATGCGTGTCTTTCAAAACAGCTGTGCAGGCTGTTGTGGCCCATGCGATCGCAAAACAGTAGCAGGGCTGCTGGTGGAGAACCGCCGGAATCTTCGCCGCCAGGTCGTAGGCATGAGTCTGGTAGGGATATTGCGCATCCGCTCCCCAAAGCTGGTCCTTGGTAAGGATGGCAGGTAGCTTGGTTCCTTTCGGCGGAGGCCCGGCGTTGTACGCGGGAATGCCGGTTCCTTCTTCGTCCTGGGGCGCGGCCCAAAGCGACGTCATGGTCAGGGTAACAATCAAAAGCAAACCGAGGCTGAGCATGCGGTGAACAATCTTGTGATGAAAAAGGGTCGCTGTCATCGCTGTCTCCTAGCGCCTATTTTACATTGCTTTTCGAAGTTGGCGGAAGACGGGCCAATGCTACCCGGCAGATCGCGGATTCGTACAACTAACTGCTGCCGTGACGCGATCTGTATACAATAGGAATCGCATGCCGGACGTACCCAGCCCAGAAACCAGGATGGCCTCTGTTGCGACGCCTCCTCGCCCCAAACTGGGAGCAGCGAAGGAGCGGGCGTTCGACTACGGCCAGCGCTTGGAGTGTGGTTACGGGATTTGATTCTTTCGCTGGCAATTTCGGCCTTCATCATCGTCTTCATTTATCAGCCGGTAAAGGTGGAGGGCACCAGCATGATGCCGTCTCTCGAAGACCAGGAGCGAATCTTCGTCAACAAGTTTGTGTACCGGCTGGAGCCGATTTCGCGGGGAGACATTGTGGTGTTCCGTTATCCCCGTGACCCTTCGAAGAGCTATATCAAGCGCGTGATCGGGGTGGCAGGAGACCGCATCCGCATCGATGGCGGACAGGTGTATGTGAATGGCGAGGCGTTGGATGAGGATTACGTTCCGCCCGCCTATGCGGACTCGCGTTCGTATCCTGAAACGGTGGTTCCACCCCAGAGCTATCTCGTACTTGGGGATCACCGATCGATGTCGAACGATAGCCGTGATTTCGGACCGGTGAATCAAAGCTACATCTACGGCAAGGCGGTGTTCGGATATTGGCCCATGGATAAGTTGGGGCGGGTGCGGTAACTTCCAGGGCGGTAATTTTCCCAGTCAAGTTCAGGAGAAGAAATGCGTTTCTTCTCTTTCAACCTCGTGCGGACTTGGCGGCGGGAATAAGCCGTAGTCCTCGAGCGCGCTGGCAAATTGCAATGGCTACTGAAACGATTAAACCTCTGGCTTACATCTCTCCTTACAGTTGGATATTCTGGGCTGCATTCCTGTTCGCATATGTGCCGGAGTTTCGCCTGATCGCGCGCTCGCGGCCGGCACAAGGCGAGAAGACCGACCGCGGTTCAACCACATTTATTATGTTGGCGGGATGGTTGGGGATGATGGGCGCGTTTGCGGTAGCAGGGATTCGAGCATTCTTAATCACGCGAGGGCAAATTGCGTGGTTTGTAGCGGGGGTGGTGATTCTGGTCTCCGGCAGTCTGCTGCGGCGTCATTGTTGGCGGATGCTCGGCAGGCATTTCACTGGTAATGTGAAGGCTTCCGCGGATCAACCGGTAATCGAGCAGGGGATCTACCGCTGGGTGCGCCATCCTTCGTACACCGGCGGCATGATGATGTACGTAGGCACTGGGCTGGCTTTGACCAACTGGCTGAGCGTATTCATTATCGCTGCGGCGGGCGGGGCTGCTTATTTTTATCGGGTACGAGTGGAAGAACAGGCGTTGCGGGCGAACCTGGGCGTTCGCTATCAGGAATATATGCTGCGGACAAAGAGGTTCCTGCCCTTTGTTTTCTAGTTGATCAGTTTTGCCAATCTCTTCGCATCGAAATTTTTTCTGCCTCAAAACTGGTCTCGGTGCTTGGCCGTTGAAACAATCCCTGATAAAATTCTGCAAATCCATACATCGGAGCGAGAATGCAAGCAATCCTTGCGCTGGAAGAGGGCAAGTCTTCCGAGGCAAAGGCTACGGCGCCAAAGGCGAATGCTACGGCGAAGTCGTTTTTAATACTTCCATCACCGGCTACCAGGAAATCTTCACCGACCCTTCCTACTCAGGGCAGATTGTTGTCCTGACCAACCCTCAGATCGGCAACTACGGAACCAACCAGGAAGATAACGAGGCCACGCGTCCGTGGATTGAAGGGCTGATCGTCCGCGAGTTCTCGAAAGTGAGTTCGAACTGGCGCTCGCAGCAGGTGGCCGAAGAATATCTGGAACAGTTCAAGGTGCCGGTGCTTTCGGATATCGACACGCGTGCCTGGTGCGGCATCTGCGCGATCACGGCGTGATGCGCGGGGTCGTTTCAACCCTTGAGAGCGGATACCGAGAAACTGGTGGCGAAGGCGAGGTCGATTCCGAAGATGGACGGCACGGACCTGGCAAAAGAAGTGAGTACGAAGCGCTCCTACGTTTGGGAAGTGGGCGAGCGTTCGCACGAACCGGTGGCGCAGGTGGGAGTGAAGGACGAGCCGGCGCGCTTTCATGTGGTGGCTTACGATTTTGGAATTAAGCAGAACATTCTACGTAAGTTACGTGGCGAAGGTTGCCGGGTGACGGTGGTTCCGGCGCAGACTCTGGCGGAAGATGTGCTGGCGCTGAAGCCCGATGGAGTATTTCTGTCGAATGGTCCGGGCGATCCTGAGCCGTGTACCTATGCTGTGGATACGATTCGGCGGCTAATGGGCCGGATGCCGATCTTTGGCATTTGTCTGGGGCATCAACTTACCGGCATTGCGCTTGGCGGAAAAACTTTCAAGCTGAAGTTTGGGCATCACGGCGGGAATCATCCGGTGAAGCAGTTGAACAACGGGAAAATCGAGATCACGGCGCATAACCATAACTTTGCGGTGGATCCGGATTCGCTGCCGGAGAGCGAAGTGGAGCTGACGCACATCGATCTGAACGACTCGACTCTTGGAAGGCTTGCGGCATCGGAATCTGCCGCTGTTCAGCGTGCAGTATCACCCCGAAGCCGCGCCGGGGCCGCATGACTCGCATTATCTGTTCAAGGATTTCGTGAAGATGATGGAGGAGTGGAAAGGGTGAGGACGTTGAACTCCGGCGCGTCCTTCAGGGGCAAAGCCGGTTCAAAGCGAGACTCCGGGCCCGCGCCGGTAAAAAACACATCCAGGAAGATTGCATCGTAAATGCCTAAACGCACTGACATCTCGAAAATTCTGATCCTCGGCTCCGGGCCCATCGTCATTGGGCAGTCGGCGGAGTTTGATTACTCTGGCACGCAGGCTTGCAAGGCGCTCAAGTCTGAGGGCTATGAAGTGGTGCTGGCGAACTCCAATCCGGCGACCATCATGACCGATCCGGAGATCGCCGACCGCACTTATATCGAGCCGCTGACGCTTGAGTATCTGGAAGAGATTATCCGCATCGAGCGGGAGCTGTCGCCGGGCGCGGGTTTTGCCGTGCTGCCTACGGTCGGTGGGCAGACTGCGCTCAATCTGGCGATTGAACTTTCCGATGGCGGCGTTCTGGAAAAATACAACGTGATCCTGATCGGCGCGAACGTCGAGGCCATCAAGAAGGCCGAAGACCGCTCTTCTTCAAAGACGCGATGCAGAAAATCGGGCTCGACGTGCCCAAGTCTGCGCTGGTGAACAGCACAAAGGATGGGCTGGAATTCGCGGGCAAGATTGGTTTTCCCGTGATCGTGCGGCCGTCGTTCACGCTCGGCGGTACGGGCGGCGGCATCGCCTTCAACCGCGAAGAGTTGGTCGAAGTGCTGACCCGCGGTTTGGATATGTCTCCGGTGCACGAGGCGCTGATTGAAGAGTCGGTGCTGGGATGGAAAGAATTCGAGCTCGAGGTGATGCGCGACACCAAAGACAACGTCATCATCATCTGCTCGATCGAGAACTTCGATCCCATGGGCGTGCACACGGGCGATTCGATCACCGTGGCTCCGGCGCAGACGCTGACCGACCGCGAGTACCAGGCGATGCGCGATGCCTCGATCGCGGTGATCCGCGAAATTGGCGTGGATACGGGCGGATCGAATATTCAGTTCGGCGTGAATCCTGAAACCGGGCGCATGGTGGTGATCGAGATGAACCCGCGCGTTTCGCGCTCGTCGGCGCTGGCATCGAAGGCGACGGGTTTTCCGATCGCGAAGATTGCGGCGAAACTTGCCGTGGGATACACGCTGGACGAAATTCCCAACGACATCACGCGCAAGACTCCAGCATGTTTCGAGCCGACGCTCGACTATGTTGTCGTGAAAATTCCGAAGTGGCAGTTTGAAAAGTTTCCCGGAGCCGACGAAAGCCTCGGCGTGCAGATGAAGTCGGTCGGCGAAGTGATGGCGATCGGCCGCACTTTCAAAGAAGCGCTGATGAAGGGGATTCGCTCGCTCGATACCGGCAAGCGCGTGGGCGGCGGCAAGATCGAGCCGAAGATTCTGACGCAACGGTTGGTTACGCCGCATCCGGAGCGGCTGGCCTATGTGCAGTACGCTCTGCGGCAGGGGCACACGGTGAAGCAGATCGCGAAGATGACTTCGATGGATCCGTGGTTCCTTTACCAGCTCAAAGAAATTAACGACATGCAGCTTGAGCTGGAGAAGCATCCGATGGAGTCGATTCCGACCGAGGTGCTGCGCGAAGCCAAGCGCATGGGCTTCTCCGATGGTCGGCTGGCGAACGTGTGGCGGCTGGAGGGGCAGGAAAAAGTTCGGCACCTGCGCAAGAAGCACGGCGTGCTGCCCGTGTACAAGCGGGTGGACACTTGCGCGGCAGAATTCGAAAGCTTTACGCCATATCTTTACTCGACTTACGAAGATGAAGACGAAGCCGCGCCGACGGAGAAAAAGAAGATCATCATTCTGGGCAGCGGGCCGAACCGCATCGGGCAGGGAATTGAGTTCGATTACTGCTGCTGCCACGCTTCGTTCGCGCTGCACGAAGACGGTTACGAGACGATCATGATCAATTGCAATCCTGAGACCGTCTCGACCGATTACGACACCAGCGATCGCCTTTACTTCGAGCCGCTCACGTTCGAAGATGTGTGGGCGATTTATCAGCATGAAACGTCGAAAGGCGCGCCGTGCGGCGTGATCGTGCAGTTTGGCGGGCAGACTCCGCTGAATCTGGCTTTGCCGCTGAAGGCTGCGGGCGTGAATATTATCGGCACGTCGCCGGAGTCGATCGATCTGGCTGAAGATCGCAAGCACTTCAACAAGCTGCTGGAAGAATTGGAAATTCCGCAGGCCGCGGGAGTGATGGCGACTTCGCTCGAAGAAGCCATCGAGGGCGCAAAGCGCGTGGGATATCCGGTGGTGGTGCGGCCTTCCTACGTGCTGGGCGGACGCGCCATGGTGATCGCCTACGACGAGGAATCGGTCGTCCGCTACATGAAGGAAGCGGTCGAATACTCGCACGATCGTCCGGTGCTGATCGATCACTTTCTCGAAGACGCGATTGAAGTGGACGTGGACGCGCTCTCCGACGGCGAAGATGTGGTGATCGGCGGAATCATGCAGCACATCGAAGAGGCCGGCATTCACTCCGGCGATTCATCGTGCGTGCTGCCGGCGGTCGATATTCCGCAGCCGCTGATGGAGCGCATGCGCGACTACACTTTCAAGCTGGCGCGGGCTCTGAAAGTCGTGGGGCTGATGAATATTCAGTTCGCCATCCCGCGCGGGAACGGCGATTCGGGAAATGGCAGAGCCTGGCGGAAAAGTTTACGTTCTCGAAGTGAACCCGCGGGCTTCGCGCACGGTGCCTTATGTTTCGAAAGCCACAGGTGTGCCGATGGCGAAGATTGCGGCGCGGCTGATGACCGGGCGCAAGCTGCGCGAATTTCTGCCGGAGAATATTGAGCGGCGCTCCGATCTCGATACGGGAAGCTGCTACTACGTGAAGTCGCCGGTGTTTCCGTGGAACAAGTTTCCCGGAGTCGATACGGTGCTGGGGCCGGAGATGAAATCGACTGGCGAAGTGATGGGCGTGGGCGACAGCTTCGGCGAGGCCTTTGGCAAAGCGCAGTTGGCTGCGGGCCAGAAGTTGCCGACGCAGGGCACGGTCTTCATCAGCGTGACGGATCACGATAAGCGCCACGTGGCCGAAGTCGCTCGCAAGTTTGTGGATATGGGTTTCAAGCTGGTGGCTACTTCGGGAACGGGCGACGTGATCGAAGCCGCGGGCATGAAGAGTGGAGCGCGTTTACAAAGTGAAAGAAGGGCGTCCGAACGTGGTCGATTTCATCAAGGGCCAGCGCATTCATCTCATCATCAATACACCGACCGGCCTGGAGCCGTGGTTCGACGAGAAGGCGATCCGGCGCGCCGCAGTGATGGCGCGCATTCCGACGATCACGACGCTTTCGGCGGCACGCGCGGCTGCGGAAGGAATTGCGGCGCTGCAGCGCGGCGAAGTGAATATCCGGGCGCTGCAGCAGTTGCACGCGGAGCGGCGCTCTAAGGTACGCCAGCTAAGATTTGATAAAAGCCCAAGAGAGAACTTTAGCGTCTTGACTCGCCCAACCTGCGATCGTCGAGATCTGCGTATTATTCTAAGTGCAGTTGCGTTTCGGAGGTTCATCCTAATGTTGCTTCACGGAATTTTTCCTCCCATCACGACGCCGTTTTATCCCGACGGCAAGGTCTACTTCAAGAAGCTCGAAAGCAATGTTGAGCGCTATTCGCGCACGCCTTGCGCGGGCATTGTCGTGCTCGGCTCGACCGGCGAAGCGATTTTGCTTTCCGATCAGGAGCGGCGCGATGTGCTGAAGTCCGCGCGCGAGGCGGCTGCGCCGAACAAAGTGCTGGTTGCGGGCACCGGGATCGAGTCGGCGATCGAGACTCTGCGGCTCACTGAATACGCTGCAGAACTCGGATATGACGTTGCCATGGTCCGCACCCGCATTACTACAAGAAGCAGATGCAGCCGGCGAATATTCTGGCGTTTTACCGCACCGTGGCCGACCGCTCGCCGCTGCCGGTGATCATTTACAACTTTCCGCAGGCGACTGGCTACGACATTCCCGCGGAGCTGGTGATCGAACTGGCGGAGCATCCCAACCTGATCGGCATCAAGGAATCGAGCGGCGACGTGGAAAAAGTTCGCAAGATGGTGGAAGGCACGCGGCATATCAAGCGCAGCGCAACGGTAACTGAAACATTCGAAGCGGTGACGCCGCGTATGCTCATGGCGGCGACCGCTGGCTCGAGCAGCGAACGGCGGGGAACTGGTTCAGGTGGGCGCTTGGCTGGCGCAGGTTCGGTCCTCGTGGCGAAGCCTTCGTCCGCGGCCGTGACTGTGGTTGGCAAGATGAAGACCCGGCAGAAGGAAGCGGGATTTCAGGTGCTGGTGGGGGCTGCCGCATAAACTGCATCCTTCGCTCGATGCCGGAGCCGTGGGAGCGATTCTGGCTTTCGCTTGCGTCGCGCCGACGGCGTGCTATGAGATTTATGCTGCATGGAAAGAGGGTGACGCCGAATTGGCGCGACTGAAGCAGGAGCGTATCGTTGCGCGCGTCGAGACGCGTGGTGGGCGAACTGGGAGTTCCCGGCGTGAAATATGGCATGGACTTCAACGGCTACTTCGGCGGACCGGCGCGCTTGCCATTGCTGCCGCTCACTGGCGAAGTGAAGAGTCGAAATCGAGCGACTGCTGGCGGATATAAGAAACTAGATTCGCCGCAAAGAGCCTGGCAAAAGCTGTCGGCCCTCCACCTGAGGAAAAACCCCGGTTGTGATCGGGATCACATTCTCGTATACTAATTTCGAACGAACGTTCGAATAAGACTTACCCTTCTCATGGCGAGCCCGTCCCCAGTAACCCGAGTCTCCCGCCGTCATCGCGTCCGCGCCGCGCCGGCTACGCGCTTTGACCGGCGGCTGGCGGAGATCCTCACCCACGCCACCGACGTTTTCTGCGAGAAGGGATACGAAGGGGCATCGATGCGCGACCTTTCGCGCGCCAGCGGAATGTCGCTGGCGGGCCTTTATTACTACTTCGAATCCAAGGAGCGCTTGCTTTTCCTGATTCAGAAACACACTTTCACTACGATCGTGCAGCGGCTGAAAACGCGGCTGGAAGGGGTTAGCGATCCGGAACAGCAAATCCGCATCTTCATTCTCAATCATCTGGAGTATTTCCTGGCCAATCCGGCGAGCATGAAGGTTCTATCCCACGAGGCCGAGGCGCTGAAAAATGGATTCGCCGTCGGAGGTGGCGGCGATCAAGCGCGAATATTATCGAATTTGCGTGGGCTTGCTGGATGACATTGAAGCAGGAGCGCGGACTGCAATTTCCAACCCGCATAGCGGTGCTGAGCCTTTTCGGAATGATGAACTGGATTTACACCTGGCACAATCCGCGAGTCGATGCGGATGCCGAACAAATTGCTCGTGAAATGGGCGACATTTTTCTGCGCGGCGTGATGAATGGCAGTCGGGCGCGCAAGGATGCGCGCGTTGATTTTGAATCGTGAAGAGATCACCGAGATTCCTCGCTTCGCTCGGAATGACAAAGAAGGGCTCGGAATGACAAAGGATCATTGAGTACGTTCAAGTAAAACGATATCGATATTTACGAAGAGATAAAGGAGCTACAAAAAATGGCGACCACAATGCAGCCGACTACCGGCGAAACCACCAAGCAGCTTGTCAACTACCGCACCGATGGCGGCGTAGCGGTAATCGAGATGTGCGATCCGCCGGCCAATACCTACACCTACGAAATGAACCGGCAACTCGATGAGGCGATCCTGCGGGCGCGCATGGAGAATGACGTTTACGTCATCCTGCTGACCGGAGCCGGCGACAAGTTTTTCTCCGCGGGCGCGAACATCAAGATGCTATCGAGCGTTGATCCAACGTTCAAATATTATTTCTGCCTGCACGCCAACGAAATGCTGCTGCGGCTGGAGCACACGCCCAAGCTGGTGATCGCGGCGATCAATGGCCACTGCGTCGGCGGTGGACTGGAGATCGCTATGGCGGCCGACATCCGCATTGCGCGCAAAGATGCGGGCAAAATTGGTTTGCCGGAAGTGAATCTGGGCGTGCTTCCGGGTACGGGCGGAACGCAGCGTCTCTCGCGCCTGGTAGGGAAGAGCAAGGCGATCGAACTGATGGTGACTGGGAACACATTTTCGTTCGAAGAAGCGCAGGAACTGGGCATCATCAACGACATCTACGAGCGCGATGGCTTCATGGAGAACATGATGGAGTATGCCAAGCAATTCTGTCCGCCAAACAAGGCCGCCAAGGCCGTGGGACGGATTAAGCGCGCGGTGCAGACCGGCTGGGAAATCCCCATGGAATCTGCGCTGGCCGTGGAGCGAGAGAACCAGCAGATCCTTTTCCAGAGCGAAGACGCGAAGGAAGGTCTGGCGGCGTACGTGGAGAAGCGGCCAGCAGTGTTCAAGGCCAAGTAGTTGCTTGGGAGGGGACGGACGATTTGTCCGTCCCGCCAGACAGCGAGGAAGTCGGATGTTCTTGAGGATAGAGAATGCTAGCTGCAAAAGTGAAGATTGAACCCGGGCAGCTGTTGATCGACGGGCAATGGGTTGAAACGGCGAAGAAATTTGACACCATGAATCCGGCTACCGGTGAAGTGTTAACGCAAATCGCGGAGGGGTCGAGTCGGCGGATGTTGATCGCGCGGTCGAGGCCGCCCGGCGCGCACTTGAAGATCGCAACGGTCCGTGGCGCAAGATGTCAGCCAGCGAACGCGGGCGCATGATCTGGAAACTCGCGGACCTGCTCGAAAAAAATATCGACGAGTTCGCTGAACTCGAGACACTCGACAACGGCAAGCCGATTTTCGAGTCGCGGTACGTTGATATGCCGATGGTGATCGACGTCCTGCGTTACTATGCCGGACTGGCGACCAAGATTCACGGCGAAACCGTCAACACTGTTGAAACGGCATTTACCTATACGCTGCGCGAGCCGGTGGGCGTGGTGGGGCTGATCGTTCCGTGGAATTTTCCGCTTCTGCTGGCGTCTTGGAAAGTTCGGTCCGGCGCTGGCTTGCGGCAACACGATCGTATGGAAGCCCGCCAGCCAAACCTCGCTCACGACCTTGCGATTCGGGAAGTTGGCGATGGAAGCGGGGGTGCCGGCAGGCGTTATCAATATCGTCACCGGCCCAGGAGAAGTCGGGCGAGCGATGGTGAAGCATCCCGGCATCGACAAGATTGCGTTCACCGGTTCGACCGCGGTTGGTCAGGAAATCATGCGCAGTGCCGCCGATACCGTGAAGAGCATCACGCTGGAGCTCGGAGGAAAGTCTCCCAACATAGTTTTCGCGGACTCTGACATCGACAACGCCGTAAAAGGCGCGATCACAGGAATCTTCTACGGCAAAGGCGAAGTCTGCAACGCCGGGTCCCGATTGTTTCTCGAAAGCAAGATTAAGGACGAATTTACCGAAAAACTGGTGGCGCGGGCAGCCAAGATGCGGCCCGCTGACCCCCTTGATCCCAAAACGCGGCTGGGTGCCATTGTCAGCCAGGAGCAGATGAAGACCGTTCTCGGTTACATCGAGGCCGGAAAAAAAGAAGGCGCCAAGCTGGTGGCGGGCGGTAATCGCGTGGCAGTTGACGGCGGCAAAGGATTTTTTATTGAGCCAACAATCTTCGGCGATGTGAAGAACGACATGACGATTGCACGCGAAGAAATATTCGGTCCCGTTCTGTCGGTGTTGACTTTCGACGATATTGATCAGGTGATCGATCAGGCGAACAACAATCCTTACGGCCTGGCGGCGGCGGTGTGGACGCGGGACGTCAAGAAAGCACACAGCGTTTCTCGACAATTGAAGGCCGGCACAGTATGGATCAATACCTACGGACTGATGGATGCTTCACTGCCCTTCGGCGGATACAAGAGTTCGGGCTTCGGGCGCGAACTTGGTACGCACGCGATTGAGCACTATACGGAAATGAAAACAGTTTGGCTGAGTATGGTTTAGGAGCGCATTTATGCCGGGAAAAGTCGCAAAAATCGGAACGTTTAGTGACTGGGTAGGCATGTTTAATGATTGGCGCAAAGATATCGGCGTCAACACAAAGGACATCGAAGCTTTTCATTTCGACACGCTTTACGGTGCGATCGATACGGAGGAAATCGAGTTCGGTTCTTACAAAGGCCGCCGCAAATGGGAGAATCTGCGCCAGATTCCGACGCAGCAGATGCGCGATGCACTGATGAACATGATCGTGTATCAGGGCGATACCGAATTTGCCAGCGTCGAGCAGCAGCGAAATCTGTCTGGAGAATGCGCCCACTGACTGGGACCGCCGAGCCATTACTCGCGTGATGATCGAAGAAATGCGCCACGGCTGGCAGATGTGTGCTCTGCTGGTGGACCATTTCGGATATTCGGGCAAAGTCGAGGCGCAGAAAATGCTGGAGCGACGCGCCTTCGACAACAAGCGCCTGCTCGGTGCTTTCAACGTTGATGTCGACAACTGGATGGATTTCTTCACCTACACGGACTTCGTCGACCGCGATGGCAAATTCCAGTTGCAGATGTTGAAGTACTCCGCCTTCGCTCCACTGGGCCGGTCGATGTCTTACATGCTGCGCGAAGAAGCCTTTCACATGGGCACGGGCAATGACGGCCTGCGCCGCATCGTGGAGGCGGGAGTCATTCCGGCATGGCTGATCCAGAAATATCTCAACAAGTGGATTTCGAGTTCCTACGACCTATTCGGCACGGATCATTCTTCATCGGCGCACTGGGCCTACGTTTGGGGCGTTAAGGGTCGCTACGATGAGCCGAAGAATGAACAAGCTCCGCGACCTCGACGACCTGAACGACTACAACCGGAATCTGTATCGCAACGAAGTGGCTGGTTTGATCGAGCGCTTCAATGGCTCTTTGAAAGCCGGGCCAGCCGAAGCTTTACGCGCCGGACATCAAGTTCAATCGCGAGATCGGGCGCTGGGCGGGACAGAAGTTCCATGCGCAGACCGGCGAGCCGCTCGGACGACCGTGCCTACGAAGCAGCACCTGAAGGAAAACATGCCGACTGCGGAAGACAAGAAGTTGCTGCTGGAAATCATCGGCAACGAGAAGAAGTGGATCGCGGAAAAAGCTGGAGCGACGCGATCCGCTGGCCACCATCGGCGAGGTGCGAAAGTCGGCGATCAATCTGTAGAGCTGCAGCCGACGTGGACATCGTGACACATCCGTAGAGGACGAAACAAGATGGCGAGCGGCGTGGTGCAATCCGACTCTAGCAAGGCTCACCGTCAGTATCGCGGTCCCGGCGTGGCGCGAATCGATTCTGCGCAATGCTCCGCTGAACGTCATCGACATTCCGATGATGGAGGAGCTGGCGCAGGCGCTGGCTGAAATCGAAGCACGCTCCGATATCTCGGTAGTCGTGATCCTGAGCGGCGAAGGGCAAGGCGTTTTCGGCCGGAGTCGATGTTGCGGCTCACACGCCTGACAAAGTCGAAGAGATGCTGCCCAAGTTTCACGCGGTCATCCGAGCGCTGGTCGCTACGAAGAAGGTCACAATCGCCGCGGTGCACGGACATTGTCTGGGTGGCGGCGCGGAATTGGCGATGGTTTGCGATCTGGTGTATACGCTCGGCATCGGCGCACGTGGGGATTTCCTGAGATCAAGCTGGGATGCTATCCGCCGGTGGCTTGCACGGCGTTGGCGGCGCTGGTCGGGCAGAAGCGAGCCGCGGAATTGATTCTGACCGGCCGAACGATTAGCGGCAGCGAGGCCGGCAGATATTGGCTTGGCGAACCGTGCCGTCCGGGATGAAGAGTTGCACGGCCACGGTGCGATCAAACTGTGCAGGAAATGCCAAGTTGAGTCCAGCGGCGTTGGCTATTACCAAGAAAGCCATCTATGCGTGGGATGCGATGCACTTCGACAAAGGGCTGGCGCGCGCCGAGAAAATCTATCTGGAAGAGTTGATGAAGACGGGGACGCGCAGGAAGGAATTCGCGCCTTCATCGAAAAGCGCCAGCCGAACTGGACGGGAAAATAACGGCGCTCAAGAGTATGGATTACGAAATCACTCCCGAAGAAGTAAAAGCGAAGCTCGACAGGGCGAAGACATTTACTCTGCTGGACGTGCGCGAGCCGTGGGAGTTCGAAACGTCGCACATGGATCGGTGCGAAACTGATTCCCATGGGTGATGTCCCGTCGCGCGCCCATCAGGAACTGGATCCTGAAGATCATATCGTCGTGGTCTGCCATCACGGCGTGCGCTCGATGAATGTGACCGCTTGGCTGCGGCAGCAGGGATTCGAAAAGGCGCAGTCGATGCGAGGCGGAATCGATGCATGGTCGCGGCGAGTGGACCGGAATGTGCCGACGTATTGAAAGCGATTCGCTGTTAGCTCTTAAACGTAAGGCCTAACTGACGAACCAAGACCTAACGGCTAGGAACTCAGAGCTGAAGAATGAAAAAAGAACTCGTTGAACTCAAAGTTAACGGCCGCACGCACGAACTGGCGATCGAGCCCAGCGCGTTGCTGCTGGACGTGTTGCGCCAGGATCTGGGGCTTACCGGCTCAAAGCGTGGCTGCGATGAATCGTCCTGCGGTGCTTGCACTGTGCTGGTCGATGGCGTTGCCATGATGTCATGCACGCTGCTTGGCGGCGAGTTGCGAAGGAACAGGAGATTACGACCATTGAAGGAGTGAGCGAGCACGGCAGCCTGGCTGCGATCAAAAGGCTATGGCGACTGGGGTGGCGCGCAGTGTGGCTTCTGCACTCCGGGATTCATCATGACGGTAAAGTCGCTGCTGGCGGAAAATCCTGATCCGTCGGAAGACGACGTTCGCGCCGCGCTGAGCAGTAATTTGTGCCGTTGCACGGGTTACAGCCAGATGTATGAGGCGATTCGTTCGGCAATTGCGGCGGAGCGGAGAAGCGTGCAGTCGTCGCCAAATAGCGAATGTCCAAGACTCATATGAGCGATTTCAGCATCATCGGCAAGCCTACCGCAATGGTCGACGCGGCCGAAAAGACTACCGGCGGCGGCAAGTATACAGACGATCTCAGCGTCCCTGGCATGCTGGTCGGCAAAATTCTGCATTCACCCTATCCGCATGCGCGGATCAAACATATCGACACTAGCCGCGCCGAGAAAGTTGAAGGTGTCGTCGCAGTCGTTATCGGCAAAGACGCGCCGAATCCTTATGGAATTCTGCCAGTTGGCCACGATGAGCATGCGCTGGCGCTGGACAAGGTGCGCTACGTCGGCGATAACGTTGCGTGTGTCGTTGCAGTCTCGGAGTCGATTGCCGAAAGAGCTTTGGAATTGATTGATGTTGAGTACGAGGTGTTGCCGGCGTACTTCGATCCCGAAGAGTCGATGAAGGCTGAGACCGATCTCATCCACGACAACAAACCGAAGCAATCTGGAAAAGGACTATCACCACGCATTCGGCGATCCGGATCAAGGGTTTCGCCGAGGCGGATCAGGTTGCCGAAGCTCGCTTCATCGCCAACGAAGTAACGCACGCTGCAATGGAGCCGCATTCCACGCTGGCCTCGTTTGAACTGGATCCGCATACCGGGAAAATGGGACGCCTGACGGTATGGTCTTCCACGCAGGTGCCTTACTACCTGCAGCACAAGCTGTCGCTGGTGCTGGAGATGCCGATGGCGCAGATTCGTGTAATCAAGCCGCTGGTCGGGCGGCGGATTCGGCGGCAAGAGCGAAGTCATTCCGCTGGAAATCATTGCGGCCGTCGCGGCGCGCAAGGCGCGAGGCTCCCGTGAAGATTACTTATACGCGCGAGGAAGTATTCTGGGCACATCGCGGACGTCCGCGAACAATCATCGATTTGAAAACCGGCATTAAAATGACGGCCGCATTACTTCTGTGAAAGCTCGGGTTGTGCAGGATGGCGGCGCTTACTGCTCGTACGGAGTGGTCACGATTCTTTATTCAGGCGCGCTTCTTGGTGCGCTTTACGATATTCCAAACATTCAGTACGACGGGTACCGCGTGCTCACTAACAAGCCGGCATGCGGCGCAATGCGCGGCCACGGGACGGTGAACGTTCGCTTCGCTTTTGAATCGCAACTAGACGAATTGGCTGCAAAAATTGGAATGGATCCGGCGGAGATTCGGCAGCGCAATCTGCTGAAGCCTCCATGCGTTACCGTGAACGGGCTGCGGGTTCAGAGCTACGGCCTGCCGGAATGCATCGAGAAAACGGTCGAGCGCTCGGGATGGAAGCAGCGCAAGGGCAAACTGCCCAAGGGGCGCGGGCTCGGGATCGCTTGCAGCCATTATGTGAGCGGCGCGGCGAATTCGATTATTCGCTCGGACATGCCGCATTCCACCGTAAATATCAAGATTGATCGGGATGGCGGCGTCGTTGTGTACACAGGTGCCTCCGAGATCGGGCAAGGGTCGGACACGATGACGGCCCAAGTTGCGGCTGAGATTCTGGGATGCTCGCTTCCCCGGGTGCGAATCATCGCTGCGGATACGGACTTGACCCCGATCGATATTGGATCGTACTCCAGCCGGGTTACGTTCATGGCGGGAAACGCCACGCTACGTGCGGCGGAAGATGTTAAGAAGCGGATTGCGGCTGCTGCGGCGAAAAAGATGAATTGCGCAGCCGAAGACTTGGTGTTCCGGGAAGATGTTGTTTTCAAGAAGGGAAGTGCTCCGCCCGTCGTTAGGCGAGACACGCTCGAAGAAGTGGAGACGACGCAAGCGGGTGCGTCCGTGAGTGGGCGGGTCGAGGGGCAGATTCTTCGCGGGTCACTGCAGCAGAAAAGAAAAGAAGAAGGTGCCGAAGGAGTGGATGACCTTCGAAGAAGCTGTGGTTGCGGCAATTGACTTTCACGGCGCACTCACAGGAACAGGCTCCTACGCTCCTCCACCGGAGGCGCGTGGCGGCAGGCACAAGGGCGGCGGCGTAGGGCCGTCGCCGGCTTACTCCTATTCTGCGCAGGTCGCCGAAGTGAGCGTTGACGAAGACACCGGCGAAGTAATTGTTCACAAAGTGTGGGCGGCACATGATTGCGGCCGCGCGCTGAACCCGGTATCAGTTGAAGGACAGATTATTGGTTCGGTGTGGATGGGTATGGGGCAGGCCCTCACCGAAGAGATGGTATGGAAAGACGGCATGCTGATGAACGCCGGAATGCTCGAATATCGCAGCCCGTCGGCAGTAGAGTCGCCGGAAATCGAGCCCATCATCGTCGAGAGCATTGATCCGGAGGGTCCATTTGGCGCAAAGGAATGCAGCGAGGGATCGCTGGCAGCAACCATACCCGCGATTTCGAATGCGATTTACGATGCCGTGGGCGTGCGACTGCACGAATCTCCCTTCACTCCAGAGCGTGTGCTGGCGGCGCTTCGAGCGAAAAAGAACGCAAAGAACTTGAATATGACCGAAGGCGTGGATCCAACTTCGCCTGTCAGGTTCCGTGAACACGGTGGGTCGCTCTGTTTCAAGGGCAAAGGACCGCAGCGGCATGCGCTAGATCCGGCACGCTGCGATATTCCGACTGTGGCCGGAGGTGCGGATTGAGCCTGCCGCAGTTCAGGCTGCTTCGACCACGCATGGCAGACGAGGCTGTTTCTCATCTGGCCAAACATGCCGGCAATATTCGTGTGCTCGCGGGAGGAACCGATTTGATTCCTTCGATGCGACAGAAGCTCTTTGAGCCGGAGTATGTGCTGGACGCACGCGCGCTCACCGAATTGAATGGCGTGCGCGTAGAAGCCGATGGGAATGTCGAGATAGGCGCGCTCACTCCGCTCAGGGCGATCGAGAAATCCATCTACCTGCGCCAACACTTCTCGGTTCTTACAGAGGCAGCAGCGACGGTTGCCTCGCCGGTATTGCGCAATATGGGCACGATTGGTGGCAACATCTGTCTGGATACGCGATGTCTTTGGTATAACCAGTCCCTCACTTGGCGCAAAGGCTGCGGGTTCTGCATCAAGAAAGATGGAGATCTCTGCCATGTGGCTCCTGGTGGAACGAAATGCTGGGCAGCATTTTCTGGTGACACACCTCCGGCTTTGCTTTGCCTGAATGCGGAAATCGAGATTGCAAGCGCGGGTGGTGCGCGGCGTGTTCCGTTGCAGGAGTTCTACACCGGCGATGGAGTAAATTATCGTAAGCTCGGGCCTGGCGAACTGGTTACGCGTATATTCCTACCATCGGAATCGGCGGATTATTCTGGTGTTTATCGCAAGCTACGGGTTCGTGGATCGATCGACTATCCTTTGGCAGGAGTCGCCGTTGTGATGAAGCGGACGAATGGGCACGTTGTCGATGCACGTGTTGGCATCACCGCCGTCAATCCTGCGCCTTTGCTCATCAAGGGGGCTGCCGAGATGCTGATCGGTAAGGCGGTTGACGAGAGCTTGGCGGATGAGGTGGGCAGTCTGGCTGCGCGGGTCGCCAAGCCCCTCACCACGTCAGCCTTAACCCCGGAATATCGCCGGGAAATGATTCGTGTATTCGCGAAGCGAGCCGTGCTGGCCGCCGCGATCAATTGAGCCGACGATCGAATGATTACTGACTGCCACATCCACATCCAGCCGATGGAGATGTTTAAGCCCCATGCGCTGGAACTGATGAAGAAGAAGCGTGCGAACTTCGAGCAGATTGTCGATTTTTGTCGCTCGCCCCAAGCGTTCCTGACCTATCTTGACGCCTGTGGAATCGATCGAGCGGTACTCATTAACTACGTTGCGCCGGAAGTGATTGGCTTCACCAACGGCGTGAACCAATTCATTGCGGACTACGTCAAGGAAAATCCTCGGCGATTGCTTTCATGCGGTAGCCTTCATCCGCGACACACGACGAACGTTCTCGCCGATATGGAGCAAATTCTGCGACTTGGAATCCGCATGATCAAAATTCATCCTCCACACCAGCTTCTATTTCCGAATGACTATCTGAATGGCGTCAAGGAACTAGAAATCATCTATCGCGCCGCCGAGGCCAATGGCGTGCCGGTCATGTTTCATACGGGGACCTCGATTTTTCCCGGCGCCCGCAATAAGTATGGCGATCCGATTTATGTGGATGATGTTGCCGTAGATTTTCCCAAGCTCAAAATCCTGCTGGCTCACGGAGGCCGTCCCCTGTGGATGCAAACAGCTTTCTTTCTGGTCCGCCGGCATCCGAATGTCTATCTTGATATCAGCGGAATTCCTCCGAAGACACTGTTGAAGTATTTTCCGCGGCTTGAAGAGATTGCCTCCAAGACTCTGTTCGGGACGGACTGGCCGGGTCCCGGCGTGCCAGACATCAAAACAAATCTGGAGGAATTTCGGGCGCTGCCGTTGCCCGAAAGACTTCAGCAGCAGATTTTGAGTAAGACGGCGCTGAGCATCTGGCCATCGTAGAGGCGAGCTATTTCATTTTTCGTGACCTGAAAAAGCTCTCGCTGTGATGGGCAAGTCAGACGACCTCAAGCTTTTGCAGCACAGCTACAACCGGTAGAGCAGCCTCACTGCGGCCACGAGTGGGTCTTTCGGCGGCTTGGAAGGCAAGCTCTTTTTGGCGTATAAAAGAAAGTTGCGCTCCTCGCACCCTGCCCAGCGTGGTTCTGCAACAGAATCGATCACACTGAGCGAGACATTATGTCCAGTTTGACCAGCACACCCTCTACCAAAGGACTGGAAGGCATCGTAGCAACTACCTCCAGGATTTGTTATATCGATGGCGACCGTGGAGTGCTTGCCTATCGTGGGATAGATATTCACGAACTCGCTGAACACTCAAATTTTGAAGAAACCTGTTACCTGCTGTGGTTTGGCCAGTTGCCGAATGCCAGCGAATTGAAAGACCTGAGGACCGCCTCGCGCAGGAACGTCACCTGGATCCGGCCATTATTCAGCTTCTGCGGACGGCTCCCCAGACCGCGCCGCCTATGGATGTACTTCGCACCGCCGTTTCGGCGTTGGCATTTTACGACCCCGATGAAAAGAAAAACGATCACGATGCCAATGTCCGCAAAGCCATTCGATTGACTTCACAGATCGCCATGATCGTCGCGGCTTACGACCGTCTTCGGAAGGGGCAGTCGGTGGTCGAGGCTGATCGGTCGCTGTCGCACGCCGCGAATTTCCTGCTACAGTTGAACGGAACCAAGCCTTCTGCAACCGCGGAACGGGCACTGGACATCGCCCTCATCCTGCACGCCGACCACGAATTAAATGCGTCGACTTTCGCTGCCCGCGTGACTGCAGCAACCTTATCGGACATGCATTCGGCGATCACCTCGGCCATCGGCGCGTTGAAGGGACCGTTACACGGCGGCGCGAATGAAGCCGTTTTTCGCATTCTCGAAACCATTGATCGGGAAAAGGCGGATCCAGTTGATTATGTTCGAAAGATGTTGCCGAGAAAAAGAAAGTTCCCGGCTTCGGGCATCGCGTATATCACACCGAAGATCCGCGAGCCACTCACCTGCGCGGGATGTCGCGCGATCTGGGAAAGTCCAGCGGGCGTCCACAGTGGTACGAGATGTCAGAGAAGATCGAGCAGTACGTGAAGCAGGAAAAAAAGCTCAATGCGAATGTAGACTTCTATTCCGCCTCGACTTATCACATCCTGGGTATCGATCAGGATCTGTTTACGCCCGTATTTGCCGTCTCGCGCATTAGTGGATGGGCTGCCCACGTAATCGAGCAACTGGATGACAACCGGTTGATTCGTCCGCGCGCAGATTATCAGGGTCCAGACTATCCCAATCGTTATGCGCCGATCGAAAAGCGCTGACGTCAGGAGATAGCCTCAAAATGAATGGAAATAGGCGCCATTTTGGCGCCTTTTTCATTGGCCGGGAATGGTTCGGTGAGGTCGCCTAAGCGAAAGAAGGTAGAATAGTAGGACATGTTTCGCCGCGTCTACCTCGACAATAACGCGACTACGCCGGTGCTGCCGGAGGTGGTGGAAGCCATGCATCCTTATTTCGGTGAGCGTTTCGGGAACGCGTCGTCGATCCATCACCATGGCCAGGAAACACGGGCGGCCGTGGAGCGGGCGCGGGATTTAGTAGCGGCCTTACTTGGTTGCAACGGACCTGAGATCGTCTTTACCAGTGGAGGTACGGAGGCCGATAATCTAGGGATTGCGGGCCTCGTCGCTCCGGGCGATCACATCATTACTTCCAGCATTGAGCATCACGCCGTGCTGCATGCCTGCAAGCATCTGGAAGAGACGGGTTGTGAAGTAACCTATCTGCCCGTAGATGGCCGTGGCCTGGTGGACCCCGATGATGTCTTGAGAGCCCTGCGTTCTAACACTGCGTTGGTCTCGATCATGATGGCGAATAATGAAACCGGAGTGTTGCAGCCAGTTGAACAGATTGGCGAGATTGCCGCCGAGGCGGAAGCATATTTTCATACCGATGCGGTGCAGGCTACGGCGAAGGTTCCAATCGATGTGAAGCGAATCGCTTGCGATGTGCTGTCTCTTTCCGGTCACAAGATCCACGCGCCTCAAGGAATTGGCGCGCTTTATGTTCGCAAGGGAACGAATCTGCAGACCTCTTTTCTACGGAGGACAGCACGAACGCTCCCGCCGCGCTGGCACTGAAAATGTTCCGGGAATTGTGGCTCTTGGCAAAGCTGCTGAGTTGGCGATGGAGTCTTTCAGCCGCGGGGATGACGAGAAAATGTCCGCGATGCGCGACCGGTTGCAAGAGGGAATCCTGGCTCAAGTCGAAGAGGCAGGCGTGAACGGCGAAGGCGCGCCCCGCGTTCCGAATACGGCTAACATTTATTTCGATCACGTTGACGGCGAGGCGATGGTGATCTCTCTCGATCTGAAAGGTCTTGCGGTTTCGACAGGCTCTGCGTGTTCCTCTGGAGCTATCGAACCGTCCCATGTGCTCACTGCCATGGGAGTTTCTGCCGGTCGGGCGCGTTCTTGCATTCGCTTCAGCCTTGGCAAACAGAATGCTGAGGACGAGATAGACTGTGCCCTGGCGTTGGTTCCAGAAGCCGTGGCGCGTTTACGGGAATTATCTCCGGCATACGTCGCAGGCAGCAGGCGGGGCAGATGAGAGTTACTCCGGACACTGCGCGTGGGTGCTTTAGACCGCTGATTGGGAAGAGGCCTTGGCGCGTCGCTCTGGGCTGGGGAAGTTTTCTAACCTTTGAATTTGGAGCTCGCGTTAAAGTCGGCGGATTTCAGCATGGCGCTTGGCATCTATGGGTTTACATGTGTTCGTGGCGCTTAGACGGCGATCGAGGCTTCAGTCTTAGCTCAGAAAGTCCCCGAGAGCGTATTAGAGGAATCGTTTCCAGGCTGGCGGCTTTTCCGTTAAGCGACGTCAAAATGGGAGACCGCGCAAGATCTACGAGGTTCGATTTTGGGAACCGCTTTTCTTTGACTTGCACGCGTTTTGATCCGCATGAGGAGAGTAACAGGATCGATCCAAGTGCGTACTGGATGCTTTTCATGCCACGCCGGAGGGTATTGACCGTGCAGCCTGGTTCCCGGATATCGATTCAGCGAGCGGATCGGACGCCTTACAGGGAATAGTGAAGAAACAAAAGACCATTGCTGTAGCCATGTCCGGCGGTGTGGATTCTTCCACCGTTGCGGCGATGATGCGCGCTGAAGGGCACAACGTGATCGGCCTGACCATGCAACTCTGGAACCAGCGGCGATTGGCTGGCCATGAAGGCATGCCAGAGGCTGTCAAGGGAAGATGTTGCTCGCTGGATGATGTCTATGACGCGCGCCGTGTCGCCGAACATATCGGTATTCCTTATTACGTGGTCAATCACGAAGAGCGTTTCGAGCGCGAAGTAGTGCGGCCATTTGTGGCGGAATATTTATCGGGTCGTACTCCGATCCCTTGTAGCCTCTGCAACAATCATTTGAAATTTGATCAGTTGCTCGTAGTTGCTCAGCAAATCGGTGCGGAGTCGGTCGCCACCGGCCACTACGCCCGCGTTGAGTACGATGAACCTCGCGGACGGTGGCTGCTCAAGCGCCCCGCCGATCGCAGTAAGGATCAGACTTATTTCTTGTTTGGACTCACCCAGGAGCAACTGAGCCACACGCTTTTTCCGCTGGGCGATATGACCAAGCCTGAGGTGCGAGAGTTGGCGCGCAAGCATGGTTTGGCACTGGCGGAGAAGCCTGATTCTCAGGAAATCTGTTTTGTTCCCGGCGGAGACTACAAGCGCTTCATCGACGCTTATCTGGCTGAGAGCGGCGAATCTCTGCCGGATACCGCCGGAGAGTTGGTAACTGCGGACGGGGAAGTGATCGGCGAGCACGCAGGCATTCATAACTTCACCGTGGGCCAGCGCAAGGGCCTGGGCGTGGCCACCGGATCGCCCTTATACGTGATTCAGATCAACGGGGCTGATAGGCAAGTGGTGGTCGGAAGCGATGAGCGCCTTTATTCACGAACGCTGCGGGGGCATCGCGTAAATCTGATTTCCGTCAATGACCTTCATGAGCCGATTCGCGTTACGGTGAAGATTCGTCATCGCCATGAGCCTGCGCCCGCCATGCTTAAGAAGATCTGCTGATGATGAAGTTCTAGTTACATTCGATGAGCCGCAGCGCGCCATCACTCCGGGCCAGGCAGCAGTTTTCTACGATGACGACATCGTTGTGGGCGGGGCGTGGATCGCATAGTAGAAATCGCACGACCACAGGCATCTTCGAGTCTACGGGATCTGCCGCGCGAATATAATTCGCTGCATGTCATCTTCGCTCCCTTTTGTGCAAGCTCCGGCAGGTGCCTCATCATTTTGGAGTCGTGAATCGAGTCCTCTAAAGCAAGGCATTAAGACCGGGCTCGCCGGAACGATTACTTACGCAGTCTACGCCGGATGGAACCTGCCGCAGGGCTATTGGGCGGTACTCGCGGCGTTAGTTGTAACGCAGGTCAACGTAGGAGCTTCCTCGAAGGCAGCAGTTTACAGAATTGTCGGAACCACGTGCGGCGCGCTGGCGGCTGCGCTGTTACTACCATTGCTGGGAACCGGGGCTGTCCGCGCGGGAATCGCCCTCTTCCTATTGGCATCTTTTTTTGCGTATCTCACTGCAGTTCATCCCATGTTCAGCGCTGCAGGTTTCACTTCCGCGCTGATTCTGGTGTTCGGCGGAGCTGAGGAACCATGGCGCATGGCATGGCTGCGCGTGCTCTATACACTACTCGGCGCAGTGATTTCTTTTCTGGTGGGTTTCTTAATTTGGCCGGTACGAGCTCGTGAAGGCTTGCGCGATAAGATCGCAGACATTCTGGAGGGGGCTGGAATCCTCTACTCCGCAGTCACGACAGCTGCGCTGCAAGGTGTAAATAACGAGCTGCAGATCCGCCAGCTGAGTCGACACCTTCATGATCTGAGGCGCGGTATCACACAGCAGATGGAAGAAGCGCGAAGCGAGCTTGGATTTGCACGATTTCAAGCATCAGCGTTCGAAATCTTTGTCGGGCAAGCCGACCAGCTTCGGCGGCGGCTCACGGCGATGGCCGAAGATACTCATTTGTATGTAATAGCGAAGGTTCAGCCGACGCTCCTGCCGTGCCTGCCACTTTTGGTATCGAGTACGGCTCGCGCTTTTGCTGATCTGTCCGAGGCGGTTCACAGGCGACGAAAGAAAGTGCCGTTGAGCGACGACCTCACGCGAGCAGTGCGCGACTTGGAAAGGGATCTAGCTCGTCTTCGCGAGCAGCACGCGACCGCACCATTCGCTCTCGATCGAATGCTGCCTTTTTGGTCATTCGCTTTCAATCTGAGGGAAATTGCGGAAGAGCTTAAACAACTGCAGATACAATTAGCCGAGCTAGACTAGCGACTTGAATTCTTGCCCTCACTCAGTGATTCGAGGAAGCAAATTCCCGTACTCTCCAGCTTTCGCTCCAAACGGGCGGTGCAGTCACAACTGCCGCATGCCCAGGGTTCGCTTCCATTCTTATCACGACACTTGCGCCGATCGTGCGCATCCTGAACTTTAGCAAGCTTGAAGTATTGTTCCCAGTAAGGCCGTTCTTCCTGCAACGGCGTAGGGCAATAGCAAACTTCAACCCATCGTACAGTTCCATCCTCGCAGAGCCTCGCGTCTCCCATGTTACGCAGGTATTCACCCGCAGCCACTGAACCTCGACCGAGGGTTTCGTTTCGAATCGCGTTGATTAGAGAGCTGGCGCAGCCGGGCTTAAGTTGAGCTCGAACGAGGTAACGCATAAATCCTAAGGATAGCCACTTCTGATCGAACTAACCGGCTGCATGGTTACATCACTAAATAAACATCTCGTCCTGAGGCACGGGACGTCGGGGACTGCGGCTATCACCATTTTTTCTGCGATTCCCGAGCAGAAATTCGACGCCGGCAGTCACGCCGCGGAAAATCCCTGACACTTGCCGCACCGGTGAAACCACAGTCTTCGTCACAATATCAGACGTCTGTTCTACTCGGTCAAAAGTCCGAGTCAGCATCTCGTCCGCGCGAATCACCTGCAAACGGGCGCGGTCCATTACGTCATTCACGGTGGCGTCTACTCGCTGCACTTCGGACTTTACTGCACCAGTCGTCTCTACAAGATTATTGACGACCGCCGTAATTTGCGGCTGCAGCCCAATCGCATGATCAGCAATGTTCAGAACTTTGGGTCGCAACTCGACCACAGTGTCCATGATCGCGCTCACTTTAGGACGCAGTTCCGTCAACATGGAATTCGCGGAATCGATGGTGGGCAGGGCTTTCCCCTTTACTTCGTCAACCACACCTTCCAATTTGGCGGTGGTCTTGCGAACCGCCACGTACAGAGCCACCAGGATGCCCGCTTGTAAAACAACTGCGGCTGCTGTTACAGCGATAAATATTGGGACGAGATTTTCCATCATAAGAAAGCTCCTGCAAAGAGCTTGAAATCACTGTGGTGCGAAAACTACACACCCTTAGGAGGGGTCGCTTCCGTTGTGGCTTCCTGATAAGCCTGACGCCCCGCTTCGTATGCGGCGCGGAACTGATCCTTCTGTTGGCTTACGACGTCTTTGCCTTTGTCAACCCAGCCGGAAGCCTGCTCTTTTGCTTCGCGCGCTCGGGCGCGTACGTATTCGGTACCTTGTTCCGCTCTCGCGCGCAACTCCTCGCGCGTTTCACTTCCCGCACGCGGCGCATACAAAACTCCTACTAAACCACCAATCGCAACACCTGCGAGAAACCATACAAAGCTGCCACCGTCGCTGTCAGACATCGGAAATACCTCCTGATAAGTGCTTTTATTAGTGATGCTTGCTACTGATTGGATGGTAGCACCCGTATTCGGTAAATTCAATTACCGCAGAACCCTTAAAGGGTGATCCGCGAAACCGCAACCGTCGAGGAATTTTAGACTACTTTTGCGTAGGGTTAACGGGCGTCGGAGTCGGCGTTGCGGGTTGCGTCTTTGCCGGAGCGGACTTCTCCCCCTGCAGGACCGAACGTGGACCGCCATGTTTGATGGCATTGATGGATAAAGTAACGGACGTCAACATGAACAAGATGGCGGAAATTGTGGTGGCTTTCGAAAGCGCAGTGGCTGCGCCGCGCGGGCCAAATGCTGCCTGACTTCCTTGCCCGCCAAACGCCGCCGAGATATCCCCAGCTTTGCCACTTTGTAAGAGGACAACGATGATCAGAAAAAGGCAAACAATGACGTGAATAATGGTGACGAGAATGATCATGAATCAGCGGTCCTAATGGCTAGAGTGAGTGCAGGTTGCGGTAAAGGTTTTTCAAAGCCCTCTCGCATCTTGCGGTAAACACCAGACTTACGATCATACACAGGGTTCGGAAGGTTTGCAAACTGTCCGGAGATGGGGCATTCCTCAGAGAGATGCGGTATGGTCCTTCGCTGCCATCCGGCGGCCTTCCTTTCCCTATCACCCGCCCACAACACAACTGGGCGGAGAGAACGGGGTGGGGTCACCTCATACGCGAAGAATCATTACTTCTGTCGCCTTTATCAGGGCAGCCGCAGTTTGTCCGGCCTTTAACTGCATCTCACGTGCTGAACGTGCCGTGATAATCGATATTATCTGTTGGTCGCCAATGGAAATCTTCACTTCCGCCATCAGGCCACTGATACGAACTCCATCGATCCGGCCTACCAGTTGATTACGTCCGCTAACTCGGCGGATTACTTCCTTCCGTTCCTTTTCTGTTCTGCCACGCGTTCGGAAAAGCAATCTGTCCAGTTCACTCTGTGGAATACGATGATGCCCCCCGGCGGTCTGGACGCTTTTAATTTTCCTCTTGTAGATCCATTGCTTGATCGTCGGAAAACTCACTCCAAGTTGCAATGCCGCGTCGCGAAGCTTCAACAGGTTTTCGTTCGCCTCTTTATCACTTCTTCGCATCGGAACGAAATCGTACCCTCAACGCACGGAACGGTCAACAACTCAGTCCCGAAATGCAGTAGTCCAAAGAGACCATGTAAGCGTTTAGAAGGGTAAGTTCTTAGACATGTGAGCCATATTCGAAGTGATCCTCGCGGTGATTCGTTCCGAATCTGGACATTTTACTTAACCAGTTTTCGGATCACTAAGACCAGTTGTTCCGCATTGAAAGGCTTCACGATCCAACCTGTCGCCCCGGCCTTGCGTCCCTCATCTTTCTTTTGAGCTTGCGATTCCGTTGTCAACATGAGAATGGGGATAAAGGTGTATCCAGGGAGCTTGCGCGTACAGGTAATGAGCCCGATGCCATCGAGGTTTGGCATGTTGAGATCGGTGATGATCATGTCGAACTTATCCACTCCGGCTTTGGCGAGGGCGTCTTTGCCGTCGACGGCGTCGACCACTTCGTAGCCGGCGTTGCGCAGGGTGAAGCCGACCATTTGGCGGATGCTAGCAGAGTCATCCACGGCCAGGATTTTTTTCATCGCATCTTCCTCGCTAAGCAAGAGACGCAAGGTCGTTTTTTGCGAACCTTTCTTGTCTTAAAAAAGTTCCACGACATTCCCCACAAACGATCGTTGCACGGCAGGCAAAGGCGTGCCGTGAAGCGCGGCGCTCATGACGCTGCGCTCGATCTCGGTCGTATAAAACGCAGAGAGCCAGCGCTCGACTTCCGCCGGATCGCATGGCCCAGCCGCCCGCAGATCATGGCTTTCCCACGCGCGAGACAGACCGTGCATTTGACCTAGCACTGCATCAAGATAGCCAAAGCTGCGCTCCAAACGCGTTCCGGTGGCTGCGACGTCGGCTACATGCGCACGCATGTTCTCTGTGATGGTTTGCATCTGTGTGGCTTCCTTTGCCACAAAAGCAGCCGTGCTTCGAACGTTGTCCAGAGCAATCCTGGTCTGTGCCTGGTCTTCGCGTAGCTTCTGACCACTGGTTTCGGAGAAAACCTCCACAAGCGCCGTCGTACGCTGGACCAGACCCAGTATGTCGTCGAGGGCGAGCCGGGATTGGTTCCCGATCGCGATCCACTCTTCCGATATTTCATCGATCAGCCGGGCAATCGCCGAGACCACAGCGCCGCGCCCGCCTAGTCGCTGTGCCTCAACAAGCGAGTTGAACATGAGAATCTGCAGGCGACCGCGGATCCTCTGGGAGCGCTCCAAGTGGACATTGACCAAGTCCACCAGGCTGGACAGTCCGCTCAACGTGCCTTGCATCCGTCCGCTAGTTCGATGTGAGCCAGTTCGGCGGATAGTTCCTGTTCCTGCCCGAGCACGGTAGGGCCAATGCCGGCGACGCCTGAGGCGCTGAGTTGCTGAATCCCTTCCATGCACCTTCCCACCTGGGAAGTCCAGTTGGCCACCGTCTCCTGAATGTTTTTTAATTGCAAGATCTGAATTCTCAAGCCGGCATGCGCGACAGGAATATCATGGTCGCGCGATTCGTCGGCGGAAGCGATGCGGGATGCGATGAGCTGAAGTGCCTGCTGCACGTGCTCAATCTGCTGGCGGGTGATGTCGTGGGCCTGGATGGCGGCGACGACGCCGGCGGTTTCCTGCATAGTCTGTTCGGCGCATCGCCGGAACTGTCCGGGAACTTCCGCTTGCTTGCTCAGCCCCGCGTCGATGAGCTGCAAGGTATTCCCGATGTCGTCTTCCATGTGTGTCATCTCGTCGCGCAATCGCGGCAAGCTCAGGGCCAGTTCGTTTCTGGTTTCCGCAATCGCTTTCTGGCGCCTTTTCGTGTCGCTTCCGAGCTCCAGGGTTTGTTGCGATAAAGATTCTGAAAAGGAAGATAGTTCCTGCGCGAGAAGCTGAAAATTGCCGCCAGAGCTCCCCAGACGAGCGACCTCTACGTTCGTAAGTACGCTGAGCGCGCGCAGATGGCGGGCAATGGCTTCCTGACTCTGCGTCAGGCGGATCAGTTGCAGGAGTGCCTTCTCTTCTTCCTGTAACGTTCCGAGGATGGTGGAGGCTGCCTCCAGTCTGCGCCCCAGAAAGTCTTTTACTGTCTCCCCCAGGGATTGCACGCTGGCCAGCACGCTCGCCATGCTCTCCTTCTCGATACGACCGACGATGGAGGCCGCCTGCTTTGAGATTGTATCTGCCTGGCTGGCAAGGCTTTTGAAAGCGCGCAAGACCGACTCGATCTCGGTCTCGCTTGAGCAAGCCAGGCTTTCCAGTTCGTCCCCGGCCCCCGCCAGCACCGCGAGAAACTCGGCTTGGCGATCAGGGTTCACCGCGACGGGTAGTTCGGCTTGCATTGCTATTATTCTCCATCAGTTGGCATGCGCGAGAATCGCCCGGGAGATCGCGGGCAAAGGCAGTATCTTGTCAACCGCATTCCGCTTAATCGCTTCATTCGGCATTCCGAAAACCACGCAAGTCTCCTCATCCTGCGCGATGGTGACGGCTCCCGCTTCTTTCATTTCCAGCATGCCGTTGGCGCCGTCGTCGCCCATGCCAGTCATGATCACGCCGACGGCATTTTGCCCGGCGTAACGCGCAGCGGAGCGAAACAGCACATCTACTGAGGGACGATGCGCGAAGACCAGAGGGCCCGTCCTTAATATCAACGTAATAGCGGGCGCCGCTGCGCTTCAGCAGCATGTGGTGATTGCCCGGGGCAATCAGCGCGCGTCCGCGCAGCACCGTGTCGTTGGGCTCCGCTTCCTTCACGGAAATTTCGCACAAACTGTCCAGCCGTTTAGCAAAAGCCCGCGTGAACATCTCTGGCATGTGCTGCACGATCACCATGCCGGGCGCATCCGGCGGCAGAGCTTCGAGTAAAACCCTGAGAGCTTCAGTTCCACCGGTCGAGGCTCCGATGGCCACGATCTTTTCCGTGGTTTCAACCATGGCGCCGGTGGCGCGGGAGAGCACGGAATCGGCGGTCAGCTTCGGCTCGACGATGTGACGGGATTGCGGCCGGATGCGGGCCTGCGCCGCGGCTTTCACAACCTGGCAGAGCATGACTTGAGAATCCTCCAGGAACTGTTTGCTGCCCAAGCGCGGTTTCGTGATGATCTCGACCGCGCCATATTCGAGCGCTTTGAGCGTGCTTTGCGCGCCTTCCTCCGCCAGGCTCGAACAGATCACCACAGGAATCGGGTGCTGCGCCATGATTTTTTGCAGAAATGTCAGGCCATCCATGCGCGGCATCTCGATATCGAGCGTGATCACATCTGGCAGTTGCTCGCGCATGCGCTCGGCGGCAACGAACGGGTCGCCAGCCGTCCCAATGACTTCGATGTCGGGATCGGAGCAAAGCACGTCCGTCAAGCGTCTGGCGAACCAGAGCGGAGTCGTCCACGATCAGGACGTGAATTTTCGTGCTCATGACGCAGCCCTCATCCTGTCCTCTTTCATTTTGGCCCCTTCGCCATGCCCTCATGCCGCTGATCTTCCGGCGTCAGATGGGAGAGCCGGCGCAGAAACACTTCGCCGGTCCCGGTATGGAATTGAATCGTGCGGCCGACCGAGCCTCCCAAGTCGGACGCGATGCACGGTGAAGTTCTCGCTCGCGGAGAACTTCCAGCGCGGTGTGCCAATTCTGGTGGCCAACCGTTGCCTTCCAGGACATCGTCGGAGTTGACCGGCAAGAACGTCCGCTCCTCCAAACACCTTGATCTGCAGCTCTCCTCGGCGCAGCTCCAGAGCCTTTCGAATTGCCGGACCAGATCGCGAATCGCGAAATCGACATAACGGTAGCCTTCCGCGAGCCGCGCACTCCCGGAGGGCATCGCGGCAGAACTCCATGGCAGAGCGCGCCGATACCCACGCGCGGGTTCCAGAACGTCACCCCGACGCAGGAGCCCAGAAGCGTCTTCAGGATGCGCGGGACTGCGGGCGAGATGGATCTCGCCGGGCTGCAGATGGACCTCCGGCAGATCAATTTCGATTTCGGCCATCAGCTTTCCTGTAGAGCGCAGGAGCCACCGGCACCAACGGCACGTCCATGTGGTGCAGGCTCTCCGAATGGCCCACGAACATGTAGCCGCCATCGACCAGCTGGCGGCTGAGCTTGCGAAAGAGCCGCTCCTGCGTGGCCGGTCGAAGTAGATGATCACGTTGCGACAAAAGATGGCATCGGCCAGTTCCGGCATGCCGAAATTCCTCCATCAGGTTCAGTCGCCGGAACTCGACGGTTCGCGCAACTCGGGAACGACTCGCAGCCAGCTCGGATTCGCGATCGCGGCTGCGCATGAAATATTTCCGTCTGCAGGCTCGGCGGCACGGGACGCACGACCTCCGCAGTGAAATATGCCGCGTTCGGCCTTATGGAGCGACCGCCGTCGAAATGTCGGTTGCCAGAATTCGGAAACGAAAAGCCGGATGTGACCGCTCGTATTCGCTCAGCAACAATCGCCAGAGTGTAGGGTTCTTCACCCGTGGAGCAGCCCGCGCTCCAGATCAACAACTCCCTGACCGCTCCTGTCCCCCGCGGTCAGCTCCGGAAGCGCCTTGGCAACGAGAAAGTCAAAGTGCGATCTTTTCGCGGAAGAAATCGGTCTTATTGGTGCTCACGGCGTCGATCAGATGGACCATCTCTTCGACGTCGTGGCCATGCCCGGCGAAGAGGTAGTCGCAGTATTCTCTGTAGGAAGACAATGCAGTGTGGTCATGCGCCGCTTCAGCCGGCCTTCCAGCATGATCTTTCTTTTCCAGCGCCGAGTTTGATTCCCGACTGCTCGTAGATCAGGCTGCAGAGCCGGTTCAAATCTCGGCTGGAAAGGCTGTCGGCGTGAGCGGTCATAAGCAAGTCGTCATTTATCGTCTACAAGATCGTCATCAACGGGCTCTCAGCGGCGCGAACGAGCGGTTCCCGCCTCGCCTCTCAAGCGGTGGCTTCGGCCAAGGCCTGCCCCTTCCGCGTTTCGCACCGCCGACAAGCTCTTCGGCTGAAAAGACGCGGTCAATGTCCAGGATCATGATGAATTGAGCTTCCCGTTTGCCCATGCCCTTGATGAAATCGGTGCGGATCTGCGTGCCGATTCTCGGCGCCGGCTGAATCTGGTCGGGCTCGAGATCGATCACTTCCTCCACCGAATCGGCCAGGGCTCCGATAACCGTGGATTCTCCTTCCAGCAAAACTTCCACCACCACGATGCAGGTGTTGCGGGTGCGCTCCGTTTTCGACATCTGGAAACACAGCCGCAAGTCGACCACCGGCACCACGCTTCCCCGGAGATTGATCACGCCGCTCATGAAGTCGGGCGTCCGCGGGAATCTCCGTGATGGTCGGTGAAGTCGAGAACCTCGCGCACCTTCGCCACATCGATTCCGAAGACCTCATTGCCCAGCTTGAACGTCAGGTATTGCCGCGCTTCGGTAATTTCGTTGCACACTCATCGTTCGTCTCCTTTCGCAGGCTCAAGGCTCGGCGCGCATACTCGGCAGACGGCGCCGGAACCCTAGAAGCGCTCGAATTCCTTATCGAGGTTGTCGTCTTTGTCCTTCAATTTCAAGGCAACTCCGGACTTGGCATGGTCTTGCCGCCAGCCGCGGGCGAGCTGTGCCCGTCTGCTTTTGGCGGTCTGGCGGGCATGGTCTCGCAGCGCGACTGGCTTTCGCCGCCGCCGGCCGGGCAGCGTGCCGCGCGGCGCATCGTTTCCGGTGCGGAAGAATCCCAGCGCGCTCATCAGTTGATCGGACTGCCCGGTCAACTCTTCGGTGGTCGACGCCATCTCTTCGGAAGCGGAGGCATTCTGCTGGATGACCTTTTCTAGTTGTTGCAGCGCCTTGTTGATCTGCTCCGCACCGGTATCCTGCTCCTTGCTGGCGGCGGTAATTTCCTGCACCAGCTCCGCGGTCTTCTGGATGTCTGGCACCAGCTTCTCTAGCATCTCTCCCGCTTTCTCCGACACTTTGACGCGTGGTGCCGGAAAGTTGATTGATCTCGCCCGCGGCCTTCTGGCTGCGTTCGGCGAGCTTGCGAACCTCCGCCGCCACCACGGCAAAGCCCTTGCCGTGCTCCCCGGCCCGGGCCGCTTCAATGGCCGCGTTGAGCGCGAGGAGGTTGGTCTGGCGGGCAATTTCCTCGATGATGGAAATCTTGCTGGCAATCTCCTTCATCGCGGTCACTGCTTCTGCCACCGCCCGGCCGCTTTCCTGCGCGTCCTTGGCCGACTTATTCGCGATCTTGTCGGTCTGTTGCGCGTTGTCGGCGTTTTGCTTGATGTTGGAAACCATCTCCTCCATCGAACTGGACGCCTCTTCCGCGGATGCCGCCTGAGTGGTTGCGCCATTGGAAATCTGCACCGATGCCGTCGAGATGGACTGGCTGGCCGCGCTCACCTCGCCTGCAATGTTGCGGATTTCGCTCACCGTGCGGGTCAGGTCATGCACCATGGCGGCCAGGGCTTGCATGAGCTTGTCCTGTGGCGACCGCTCCTGGATGCTGACGGTCAGGTTGCCGTGCGAAATTTCATCGGCGGCATGGGTGATTTCGTTCATGGCGTTGATCAGCGTGTTGAGGTTGTTCTTGATCAGATTGAAGTCGCCGTGATAGGTGTCCGTGATCTGCGGGGGAACATCTCCTTTGCTGATTCGGTCCACATAGTTAGCGGATACATTCAACGGCACGATCACGGCATCGAGCACTCCGTTGACCCCGCGTACGATCTCCGCATAGGCGCCGCGAAACTGGTCGGGATGGCCCCGTTCAGACAATTGTCCCGCATTGGCCGCCTCGCTCAGACGCAGCAATTCCTTCTGCAGGCCCTGCAGTATGATGGCGACGTTATTGATGGCCTGCTTCATCTTTTCGTGATCGCCTTTGTAGGTCTGGGCGATCAGTTCGTCGATCTTGCCGCCGGAGACTTGCGCTAGAATCCGGTTGCCTTCGCCAATGGGGAGCAGGATCGCGTCCAGCATGGCGTTTACGCCGCGCACAATCTCGGCATAAGCTCCCTGGAATTGCTCGGGTTTGCCCCGGTCGCTGAGTTGTCCTTCTTTTGAGGCGTCGGTTAATCGCACCATTTCTTTCTGCAGATTCTGTAGCACGATGGCGACGTTATTGATGGCCTGCTTCATCTTTTCGTGATCGCCTTTGTAGGTCTGGGCAATCAGTTCGTCGATCTTGCCGCCGGAGACTTGCGCTAGAATCCGGTTACCTTCGCCAATGGGGAGCAGGATCGCGTCCAGCATGGCGTTTACGCCGCGCACAATCTCGGCATAAGCTCCCTGGAATTGCTCGGGCGTACCGCGGTCGCTGAGTTGTCCCTCTTTCGAGGCCTCGGTTAACCGCACCATTTCTTTCTGCAGGTTCTGCAGCACGATGGCAACGCTATTGACGGCCTGCTTCATTTTTTCGTGATCGCCCTTATAAGTCTGGGCAATCAGTTCGTCGATTTTGCCGCCGGAGATTTGCGCCAGGATGCGGTTGCCTTCTCCGATGGGAAGCAGGATCGCGTCCAGCATGGCATTCACGCCGCGCACGATGTCGGCGTAAGCTCCCTGGAACTGTTCGGCCTTGCCGCGCTCGCTGAGTTGTCCTTCTTTCGAAGCATTGTCGAGGCGCACCAGTTCCTTCTGCAGGCGCTGCAGCACGACTCCCACGTTGTTGACCGCGAGCTTCATCTGTTCGTGATCGCCCTTATAAGTCTGGGCAATCAGTTCGTCGATTTTGCCGCCGGAGATTTGCGCCAGGATACGGTTGCCTTCTCCGATCGGCAGCAGGATCGCGTCCAGCATTGCGTTCACGCCGTTCATCATCTCGCGATAGACGCCTTCAAACTTTTCCACTCGGGCGCGCTCGCTCAGACGGCCTTCCCGCGATGCTTCCACCAGGCGAATAATCTCCTGCGAGGCATCAAGCACCTGTGTGTCAACGGCCTGGGAAGCGCCTTTCGAGTGGGCCTGCTTGCCCTGCCCATCGCCGGCAGCGCGGTGAACTTTCTGTTTGCCAACTGCGGTTGCACTTGCCATGACTTCATCTCCTTTGAATTTTGAACTCCTTAAACCCTTTGCCGGTCGCCCGATTACGCTGTAACGCCCAGCCCTTGCGGGCACGGGGCACGAGCCCGCGTATGCGGCCGATTGGAGTTATTGCGAATCATGTTTTGGGCCACGCGGTGTAAGTCGAGAATCAGCGCCACCGTCCCGTCGCCGAGTATGGTTGCTCCCGACACCACCTGGACATTGCGATAAAGCCGGCCCAGATTCTTGATCACCGTCTGGTGATCCCCAATCACCTGGTCGACCACAAAGCCGAAGCGCCCGTGCTCGGTTTCCGCCACCATGATTTGCTCCCGTTCGGGCCGTTCCGTGCGCATCTTGAGGTATTCACTCAGCCGGATGTAAGGAATGATCTCGCCGCGGATATTCGCCAGGTGCTGGCCGTTGGCATTCGCAATGTCCTGCCGGGTAAGTTCGACGCATTCGACGGTGTTTCCGAGCGGCATGACGAAACGAGCTTGGCCGACGCGCACCAGTAAGCCGTCAATGATCGCCAAGGTGAGAGGGAGCCGGAGGGTCACGGTGGATCCCAGGCCGGGCCGGCTGGCGATCTCGATGGTTCCGCGTAATGCCTCCACGTTTCGCCGCACCACGTCCATGCCGACTCCCCGCCCGGAAACATCGGAGACCTCGCGCGCCGTGGAAAAACCGGGCGCCAAAATGAAGGAAAAAAGTTCGGATTCGCTCAGCCGGGCATCCCCCGCGATCAGACGCTTCTCCACTGCTCGAGCCCTCACCGCCTCCCGGTCAATACCCTTGCCATCGTCGGAGACGCAGATCAGAACCTGGGCACCAGCGTGGCGCGCTGAAAGGTGAATGGTTCCGGCCGCTGTCTTGCCGGCGGCGCGCCGGACCTCGGGCGCTTCGATTCCATGATCCATGCTGTTGCGAATCAAATGCATCAGCGGATCGTTCAGCTGATCGAGCACGGTCTTATCCAGTTCCGTCTCTCCGCCTTCGAAAGTGAGTTCAGCCTCTTTATGCAGGCTGCGCCCCAGGTCATAAACTAGCCGCTTAAAGCGCTCGAAAGTGGAGCGCAGCGGCAGGGTACGCATGCCCATCGAAGTTTCGCGAAGCTCGGCTGTCAAGGTTTCGATCTCTTCGGCCACGGCCTGCATTTCGCGATCTTCACGGCGGCCCGCAACCTCGACTAAGCGGGCCTGCACGGTCACCATCTGGCCCACCAGGTCGACCAGTTGATCGAGTTTGGCGGCGGGGACACGAATGCTGGAGACCTGCGCCTCCTTGTCGGAGGATCGGCGTCCCTCGCCGGAACATCTCTCGAGCGGTGTCGCGGGCACTCCTCTTCTCGCTTGCGGCGAAGACGGTGCGGGCTCAACTTGCAGTTCGCAACTGCCCTCCACGAAGATGAACACATCCCGGATCGCCTCGGCTCCGGCGCCAGTGGTCAGAACCATGTTCCAAGCGATGTAACAGCGTTCGGGATCCATTTCGGCGAGCGCCGGAATTGCCGAAGTGTCTGCCTTGACCTGTAGTTCGCCCAGCTGGCGGAGTTCGCGCAGCAGCAACAGAGGATTAGCCCCGCTACGCAGCAGATCGGCTCCCGGACGAAAGCTGATGTGCCATTCGCGGGCGGCGCCAGCAACGACTGGCGCGCCAGGTCCTGCCGGCGACGGCGTCACCGGAGCCTGGCACGCCCCGGTCAACACGCGCAACTTTGCCAGGATTTGTGCTGAATTCGCGGCAACCGCGCTTTTCTGATCGGACGCTTCATCCAGCATGGCTTTGATCTGATCGACAGCCGACAGGGAAAGGCTGATCAGGTCCGGGGTTGCCCGCAAGCGGTTGTTCCGTATCTGGTCAAAAGCATTCTCGATGTCGTGGGTAAAAGCCGCGATCGCATCAAATCCGAACATCGCCCCGGAGCCTTTGATCGTATGCAAAGCGCGGAAGGCTCGTCCGACCAGTTCGGTGTTATCACGATTGTCATTAAGGTCCAGCAGGGCGGATTCCAAATCCTGCAGAATCTCCCGGGCTTCTTCCCGGAACGCCTGTTTATACTTGTCAATCATCAGGAGTTCCTGTGGACGAAAGCCGGTTCGCTGGCCCAGCCTTTGGAGTCACTGGTGGAGTCACTGGCACCATAAAATCTTCAAAGCCTGCTTCGGAGGTTGCGCGGCCGATATCGCCGGGCACAACTCCCGCATTCGCAAAACCCACGCCAACATTTTCCGCTTCGCGCTTCGCCGCCCACAGCAATTGGACGGCAGTTACATCGAGGTCGCCAGCATGTGCCAACTCCACCTGAACGTCTTTTCCGGACGAAGTCGCCTCGATCAGCACCCGCTTCAACTCCTCTGAGCATGAGACATCGATCTCCCCCTCCAGCCTCAGGACGCAACGATCAGCAGAAACCTCAAACGTTATCGGCAAAATTGGGGCCCGTCTTAGAAAGCGGTTTAGGGTTGGACAGAGATATTGGACTTAGTCTGCCTACAAACCACACATCGGCATATGTCTGCGAAATGTGAGGCCTGCGCTGTACCTAGGAAATTGGAAATTCTTAATGAGATCGTGTTTCGGTCACTTCCCAATCACAGCATTGCAAGCCTCGGGCCAGACCGGTTGCTCATGGGGCCTCAGGTTCGGTACAGAGGGAGAGAGTGTTTCACCCAGATGCGTAATATCGGAATCCGGTCGTGTTCAGCGGGGGCGCGGATCGCCCTAGCTTGAAAAATGAATCTGAGCAGGGATCGGGCGGGAGCGGGCTTGAGAAGCGAGTGGCGGGTGATACGGTTTAGGAGTACACAATCGGGCTGCAAAAGTCGCAACCTCAGAAGGTTCGGTCTGGATCTGTGATAGGTTCGGAACGAGCCACTCGGGAGTCACGAATGAACTGGTGCGGAAGGGGGGATTTGAACCCCCACGCCTTTCGGCGCCACCCCCTCAAGATGGTGTGTCTGCCAGTTCCACCACTTCCGCACAGATATAGAAAACACCTAAGGGCGTGCTCGATTATAGCAGAACGAAATCGTTGCTTTTATCGTTGAATGCGCACGAATAAACGACGCCCCTCATCGACCGGCGCCGTTTATTCGCATTCAGATTACGCACCGCCCAGATTCTTCCTTCAATCTCCGGAGGGAAGCAGCATCTCTTCCGGACCAATGTTGATGTGCACAGGTGAGTGCGGGCAATCGCCTAGAATCGGTTGACAAGCCGCATCGGGACCACTCTTTGGCCGCACCGGATGTTTCAGTTCGCTAAACTGCTCGGCTTCGGTTGATCCCGTCAAAGCTGTGGTCGAAGACAAGCCGCTGCTGATGACTTGCTGCACTTGGTCAAAGTAACCAGTGCCCACAAATCTCTGATGCTTGACCGCTTCGTAACCGTACTGCGCTTCGCGGCTGAATTCTTTGTCCTGGAGACGTGAGTAAGCGGTCATCCCTGCGTGCTTGTAACCGCGAGCCAATTCAAACATGCTGAGGTTGAGCGCATGAAAGCCGGCCAGCGTTACGAACTGGAACTTGTACCCCATCCGCGCAAGTTCCTGCTGGAAACGAGCAATGGTCGCTTCGTCCAGATTCTTGCGCCAGTTGAAACTGGGAGAGCAGTTGTAAGCCAACATCTTCTCGGGATACTTGGCGTGAATTGCCTCGGCGAACTCTCGCGCGTCTTCGAGATCAGGGTGGGATGTCTCCCACCAAATCAGGTCGGCATAGGGCGCATAGGCCAATCCGCGGGCGATTGCAGATCCGACACCGCTGCGAATTCGATAGAAGCCTTCGGGCGTGCGCTCGCCAGTGCAGAAGGCACGATCCCGCTCATCGATATCGCTAGTGAGCAAATTAGCGCTGTCCGCGTCAGTCCGCGCCATCACTAGAGTAGGCACTCCCATTACATCCGCTGCCAACCGAGCCGCAACCAACTTCTGAATGGCTTCCGTGGTCGGAACTAGAACCTTGCCGCCCAAGTGTCCGCACTTTTTCGCCGACGACAGTTGATCCTCGAAGTGCACGCACGCAGCGCCCGCCTCGATCATTCCTTTCATCAGTTCAAAAGCATTGAGAGTTCCTCCGAAGCCCGCTTCTGCATCGGCCACTAGCGGGGCAAACCAGGTGTTGCCGGGAGCAACTTTGCCCTCAGCATGATGAACTTGATCGGCACGCTGTAGCGCGCTATTGATGCGCCGACAAAGATTTGGCACGCTGTCAGCGGGATACAAACTTTGGTCAGGATACATCTGGCCCGCATTATTGGCGTCTGCCGCAACCTGCCATCCACTGACGTAGATTGCTTTCAATCCCGCCTGCACCTGCTGCACCGCCTGGTTGCCGGTCATCGCTCCCAGGGCATTTACATAGGGTTCGGTGTGCAGCAGTTCCCACAAGCGTTCCGCTCCGAGTCGCGCCAGGGTGTGCTCGATGTGGATCGAGCCGCGCAATCGCAGCACATCTTGAGCGCTGTAAGGGCGTTCGATGTCTTTCCAGCGCAGGTTTTTCCCCCACTCTTCCTCGATGCAATCCTGAGCCAGTCCCATAGAGGCGGTGCGTTCTTCCCCGCGGATGACGATTTTGTTAGAGCGTTGCTGGTTGATTCCGTCGTGGTCGGTGGGCATTCCTTCTCTCCTGATCCAAATTAGCGTGTTCAATATATTGAACACTAATTCATAATACAGGCGAAGCGTAAGAGGAGATTGCAATGCCGTCAAGACTGATGTTCAATATTATGAACATACATTCATTTTGTTGGACAGATACAGTTTGCTACGATAGGCGTGCAATGTCCGCTGCTTCCGATTCACCATCCGCTGCCGTCGAACGAGCCCTGGCTATGCTGGAAGCTGTGGCGCAGGAGGCAGACGGCATGAGCAACGCCGAAATAAGCCGCAAATTGAACATTCCAAAGAGCTCTGCGAGTTATATCCTGCGTACGCTCGAGGCCCAAAATTATGTAACTCGCGATGTGGAGTCTGGAAAGTATCGCGTGGGTTTGAAGATTCTCAGCTTAAGCCGAGGCGCACTGAGCGGACTCGACGTTCGCGGTGTGGCCTTGCCGATCATGCGCCACCTCACTCAGCAGACCGCACTGACCTGTCATCTAGCAATTCTTGATGGGCCAGATGCCGTCTATATCGAAAAAGTAGAGCCGGAAGGTTTTATCAGGATGGATACATGGGTCGGTCGGCGCATGCGAGTGCATGCCACAAGTGTGGGCAAGGCTCTGGTGGCGCACATCCCTCAAGATCGACTTGAGCAGATCCTGAGCAAAACCGGTATGGAGAAGCGAACATCGAAAACGTTGACCACGCTTCCGCGCTTGTTGAAGGAATTAGAGAAAGTCCGTGCGCAAGGGTATGCAATTGATGATGAAGAGAATAACCTGGGCGCGCGATGCCTGGGCGCTCCCGTATTCAACGATCGCGGCTTTATCGAAGCTAGTCTTGGTCTGAGTGGTACGACTCAACAAGTGAGCCCTCAGACGATGCCACGCATTCTCGAGGCTCTCAAAGATGCCGCGCGGCACATCTCCATGGGAATGGGATACCGCGTGCCAAATCGTCGTGCCGGCGCCTAACGGAATTTGATCTGTTCGGGCCAGCCTTCGCATTCTTGCAAATCGAAGGCGCTGATGGCACTCCTCGTTGCCTCCTGACCCTGATCCCGACTAAGTCCCGGTAGGGCGAAAAGGACCCTGAACAATTTGGCGGTAAGCGTTCGATAACTGTGGCTGCAGTCCCACAATCGGGCGAACCAAGGGCACCAACGTAATCGCATGAGTTGCATCCTGAACCAACGTCCAGAGTGTCGCGCAGCTGTCACATAACCAGAAGCGTTCGACTCGCTGAGGCGGTCTGCGACCTGAACATGCGAATCGCTCGCTTTGGGTGGTCAAGGTTTTTTTCGGACCAGCCTCCACCAGAAAAAGCTTGCCTTCCCGCAAATGTAAAAACGGTTTTAAACATTGCGAATTCGCGCAGTGGCTGAGCACTTTCACCTCGCTGCGCTACTCTCCCTGATTTTTGCTTCATCTGATTAGGAGAGCAGCCAGATCACAAATTGCACGCAAAGGGCCACCTCTTTCCGCTGCAACGGGGGGCAGTACGCACTACCTGTTGCATGGCCGCGCCGGAATGGCGGCAACTGACGACGTTTCGTCTTCCATGCCTTGCCTTCTTGCTCTCGTCCTCGCTAACATTTTCGTAAATGGGAAAACGAGTCCTCATGTGTCCGCCTGACTATTTTGACGTCGTCGACCAGAAGAATCCCTACATGAAGGCAAAGGCGCCGATTAATCGAGCCAAAGCGGAACAACAGTGGCAGACACTTCGTTCCGAATTGGAAAAGGCCGGCTGCAAAGTTGAGACAATAGCTCCCGAGCCCGGCCATGAAGATATGGTGTTTGCTGCCAATCAGGCATTTCTTGGGTTTCAGGAAGAGGTTGGAAACTTCGTCGTGCCGAGTCGTATGATGCACGCGTCGCGCCAGCGCGAAGTTCCTTATTACCTAAAATGGTTTCGAGAGCGCGGCTTCAGGCTTATCGACATTGATCTCGGCACCGATCCCCTGGAAGGCCATGGCGATTTGATATGGCATCCGGGCTGGTCCCGCATCTATGCTGGCTATGGCTTTCGTTCAACCTCTTCCGGCGTCGCAAAATTTGGTGCCGCCATGTTGAACTTTGGAATCCCTGTCATTCCACTTCATCTTATCGACAATTATTGCTATCACTTGGACACCTGTTTCTGTCCGCTGAGCGAGGAAGCGGTCCTCTTGTATCCGGGGGCTTTTTCTTCTGATGCGCTCGCCGATCTAGGTTCGTTTTGGAAGCGTACGCTCGAGCTCACCGCCGAGGAAGCTCACAAGTTCATGGGGAATGGCATCGTCGTCAACGGGCGTTATCTGACTCCGCACGTGACGCCGCATCTTGAAGGAATGTTGCGTGAGGAAGGGTTGGAAACGATCGTCGTAGCAAGCTCGGAATTTGAGAAATCGGGCGGGAGCCTTTTCTGCATGAAAACCTTTCTGCCCGACGAGCCCGATATAGGCACATCACGTTAGTGAATTAATGCCCCCGTAAGTGCCACCGCCACACCCACAACGCCGAGCACGATTCCCAGATGCCAGAAGATTCGTCTGCCGGAGAGCAAAGTAATCGAGGTGATCACCAAACCAATCTCGAGAAAGACTTCGGCGAGGTCGTAGCGGTCGGCCCGATTCCTTTCCATGGCGACCTCGTTCTCCAGTTTGCGCGCCTCATCCTGGATCTCTCCCTTTTCGTGCTTATAGCGATCTCCCTCCTGAGCAGCCTTGTCGCGAAACTTGTCCATGGCGGCGGCGTCTCGGCTGGCCACAACGGAGCCAAGGTCGGCGAATAAATCATCTTCATGCTCGCGGATGTTCTTGGCTTGATAGTAAGCCCACTGGTCGGATGCTTTGGCCTGGAGCACAACTTCCTCTGTGTGCGCGCGGTGACCCACCAGCGTCACTACGGCTACCAGCACCGCCAGCACGGCCATCGTCAGCGATACGGGCGCCAGATCGGGATGGTGCTGTGCATGCTCGGCATGCTCCTGCAACTCTTGAAGTTCTTCACTCACACAATCCTCCAGCGTGGCTCACCTGACCGCCGTCGCAAGTTTTGATGGTACGTATTTAGCTTTCACGGAGCAAGCCTCGTTTGGCTACGCAGCGGGTGGGGTGCAATTACTCGCCCATCACTTTCACGATCACGCGCTTGTTCCGCTGGCCATCGAATTCCGCATAAAAGATGCGCTGCCACGTTCCGAGGTCGAGTTTTCCCGCGGTGATTGGGACGATCACTTCATGATGAATCAGAAGGGCCTTCAAGTGTGAGTCACCGTTATCCTCGCCCGTTTCATGATGTTTATAGCTCTTGCGAAACGGGGCTAGATGCTCGAGCCATTGATCGATATCTTCGATCAGCCCGCTCTCGTTATCGTTCACGTAAACACCTGCCGTGATATGCATGGCCGATACCAGCACCATGCCTTCCTTAACCCCACTCCTGTGCACGATGTCTTCAACCTGCGGTGTCATGTGAACGTATGCGCGATGCGTCTTGGTATGAAACTTAAGGTATTCCGTCGTTACTTTCATCGTTGTACTCCCGCGGAATTGATTTTATCTGAGCTGTGAAAATCTTTCGGACGCTCACTTTCGTCACCGCCGTTTGTGACGAGAATCATTTCAATCCTCTTCGAACTTGCGGCATACTCCTTATTCGAGGAGCTTGCCGTGCCGTTTCGTCTGGATTATCTGTCCTGCATTCTTACTATCGGTTCCACAATCTTAGTTGGGCGACGTTGTTGGGAAGGTTGGATCCTGGCCGCAGTCAATAGCGTAATCCTTTGTTTGATTGGTTTCCGAACTTCGCAGTTTGGTTTTATTCCCGCTAATCTATTCTGCATCGCGCTATATGGGGTTAACCTTCGCGCGTGGCGCAAGCCCGAAATCCATTAGTGTAAAAAATTCGTGAAATCGAAACCTTTCGTGAAGAATCTGCGCGCCTGTGACGAATCTCTTTGGCGCTAGCCAGTGGTTCGCCCCCGAATGATGTCTTTTCACCGCGGTTTTACAGGGTTCCCCGCACGATTTATCTTTTGCGCCGCAGCATCTTAAGCACATGTTCTCAAATCCCAAAAGCCGGATCCAAGATTTGTGCTCGCAAGCTCTGGCGGCGACTGATAAGGCCCAGATCGAACCCATTTTGTCGGAGCTCAGGGCCGCCCTGCATGAGAAAGTACAAAGTGGGGAGACGTGGATGTTGCTCTGCGAGCGCGCAGCGGTTGAGCAGGATCCCAAAAAACTGCTGGAGTTAGTAAGCGAAATCAACCGACTTTTTCTGGCAAGAGAGAAGCGTTTGGCAGGTCAGGCGGATGGCAAATCGGAAAGCAGCAAATCAACACTCTGAGTTGACGTTCTTCGGGCCTACGGTTCACGTGCATTGTCATCGGATCCTTCGTTTTCGCATTGATGATCCGAGAACTGAATTCTGAGATGTTCTTGCGCAGCAGACAATCGCTTTAAAGTCTCAATTGGAACTTTGAACTCACGGTTGCACTTGGTGCAAGTCGCAATCGCGGGAACAGTTCCAATCCATTTGAGTACTCGAAGGTTTCGCTTTGGCATAGCGAGAGTGCTCGACCGGAGATGAACTACCGCATGGTCTCTTCGATTTCCGAAATCCAGTCGGGACGCTTCAAGACTTCGCGAGGCTTGGGACCATCCGCCGCGCCCACGATGCCATCCTGTTCCATCAGATCGATCAGATGCGCGGCGCGCCCGTAGCCGATACGCAGCCGCCGTTGCAGCAGGGAAGTGGACGCTTTCCCAAACTCCACCACCAGCTTCACCGCATCCTGATACAGAGGATCGTCTTCGCCGCTCTCGCCGATCCCTCGATCCCGCATCGCTGCCACTTCCACCTTCGCGCTCGTCTTTCGGAGCTTCGAGGAATTGCTGCTGGTATTCCGCCGAGCCTTGCTGCTTCCAGAATTCCACCACGGCTGCGATTTCTTTCTCCGTGACCAGCGGCGCATGCAAGCGATGCACCCGCGCCGATCCCGAAGGCAGATAAAGCATGTCGCCCTTGCCCAGCAGTGCCTCCGCTCCGTTGGCGTCAAGAATGGTTCGTGAATCCACTTTGGTCGCGACGCGGAAAGAAATTCGCGCCGGGAAGTTTGCCTTGATCAATCCAGTAATCACATCGACCGACGGACGCTGCGTCGCCAGCACCAGATGAATGCCCACGGCGCGCGCCATCTGCGCCAGCCGCGTGATCGACTCTTCCACGTTGCTGGAATCGAGCATCATCAAGTCGGCCAATTCGTCGATGATGATCACGATGTAGGGAATCGGCTTGTCGTCGGAATCTTCTTCAAACAGGCTCGGGTGTCGCCACTGTCGAACAGCCGGTTGTACTGGTCGATATTGCGCACGCCCTTCGCCGCCAGCAGCTTCAGCCGCCGTTCCATCTCGCGCACGGCATTGCGCAGCGCGTTGGCCGCGAGCTTCGGTTCGGTGATGATCGGCGTATAAAGATGCGGAACGCCTTCGTAGTTGCCCAGCTCCAGCCGCTTCGGATCCACCAGGATCAGCCGCACCTGATCCGGCGTCGCCTTGTACAAAATCGACATGATGAAGGCGTTGATGGCCACGCTCTTGCCCGCGCCGGTCGATCCGGCAATCAGCAGGTGCGGCATGCCATGCGAGGTCGGCGACTGACGATGCGGCCGTTGATGTCTTTGCCCAGGGCCATCGTCAGCTTCGACTTCGTAGCCCATGAACTCCTGCGACTCGATGTTTTCCCGCAGCCAGATAATTTCGCGCTCGCGGTTCGGCACCTGAATGCCGACCGTCGATTTCCCCGCCATGCGCTCGATCAGAATGCTTTCCGCTTTCAACGCCAGGCAAAGATCGTCGGTGAGGTTGGTGATGCGGCTGTACTTGATTCCGGCATCGGGCTTGAACTCAAACGTCGTGACCACGGGACCAGGATTGATCTGCGTGATCTGCCCGTGCACATCGAACTCGGCATACTTTTCGGTGAGCACCTGGGCCAGCAGTTTGAGTTCGTCGGCATCCACGGCTTGCTGTTCATCCGGACGCTGCAGCAGACTGCTCGAGGGCAGTTTGTAGCCGCCCGCGCGATCTCGCGGCATGGTCGTCTTTGCTTTGTGATCGCTGTCGGCACGCTGCGTCACTTCCGGATCAACGCAGTCTCTCGACTGCGGCCAAAGACTCCGGCAGAATTCCGCCCGTTGTCGGCGCGGTGCGTCGTATCTCGGCCGGTTCGGGCTCCAGCATGCGCTCGATGCCGGTGCGGCGAGGTTCGGGCGCAATCTGGCCTGCACCGTCGGCTCGTCGGCGCGGCCTGCCGCGACGGAATCAACTGCGTCTTCACCACCGGCTTTGAAATCCGGCGCTTGTCCAGTTCTTTCTGCTGCCGCCGCTTGGCGCGCTCTTCCTGCCAATCCTGATAGCGATTCCACAGCGCAGTCACAAAGGCAAAGCGCGTCGGAGCCCACAGTTGGATCGACGAGAACGAGAAAGCCGTCGAAAGATAAAGCGCGACTGCCAGCACGCTGGCGCAAACAATGTACGCTCCCGCGAGATTCAAGTAGTGGATGAGCACATCGCCCACGACTCGTCCCAGCAGGCCTTCAATCGGAATCACATGCAGCCAGCGCAAATGGCCCGGCAGCAGCGCCAGCAGCGCGGGGACGAAGATGACCAGCCAGATTCCGCCCAGAGTTTTCGCCACCGGAGATTGAATCTTCCGCGAGGCAAACCAGCGGATGCCCGAGCATGCGGGAAGACCGGCAGCAGAAATGCTCCGATGCCGAAAAACTGCAGGGTAAGGTCTGAGATGAGCGCTCCGACCACGCCGATCCAGTTGCGGGCGGCGTGGGTTCCGGTCAGGACCGAAGCGCTATTGAGCGAAGGATCAAGCGGCGAATACGAAGCCAGTGCGAGGAAAAGGAGGAGCGCAGAGACGCACAACAGAAAACCGATCAGCTCATTCAGCCGCCGGTTGCCCGTGGGGATAAAGATGCTTGCCAGAAAACGCATGTGGGCCGTTTTTCACACGGGACGCAAAACTGTCCCGTGGCGCAAATCGGCCAGAGCCTCATTATTATGCCAAGAAGCGAGGGCGGCGGCAATGGCGGAATTCGGCGGGAGTGTACAGTTGGCTTCCCGTCGAGCGCTGTAAGGGAACTGAACGGGCTCGCTGGAGCGCAAAGAATTAAGCCAGCCAATCTCGCCGAGCACAAAAACCAGCACCAGAACTCCGACAAATGATTCTGTAAATCGCGAATGGTACGAATCCGTGTTTCGCCACGTAGGCCATGAACCAAGCTACGGATGCATACGCGACAACGTAAGAAACTACGAAGCCGATTGCTAGCACGATCCATCCGTCGAGCATCGATTTGCGAAACCCCGATTGGGTATTTCACCCTTCCCGCGCAGCGATTTGAATAACGTGTACCCTGTGGCGGCAACCATCGTTGGAATCGACAGGAAGAATGAAAATTCAAGGGCTGCGGCTCGCGACATTCCCGCGAGCTGTCCACCAGCTATAGTCGACATGGAGCGCGACGTTCCCGGAAACACGCCCGAGAAGATTTGGCAGAAGCCAATCCAGATCGCTTGACCCAAACTGCATGGCTTCCATCTTCCAGGTATGGATGCGGCCTCCACCCGCCGAAGGCCCGGCCGCTTCCGACTTGGCATTCATGGCATCCACGATCCACATCACGACTCCGCCAATCAGCAGCGACCAGCCCATGATGTAATGTTCTCCAGATGCTTGCCAATCACTTTGGTCAGCAGGAAGGAAGGAATAGCGGTGACCACGAAGGCCACCATGACTAAACCGAGCGGATGCGTAAGTGGGGTCCGGTCGCCCCGTTCACCACGTGGAAAGGTAGAGATAAACTTCGCAATGCGACTGCGGAAATACACCGGTAAACATAGGATCGCGCCTAATTGAATGACAATGGAGTACATCTTCCAGTAGCCGTCAGAGAGGCTGATGTGCAGAAGTGCTTCGGAAAGCCGCAGGTGCGCGGTGGAACTGACCGGCAGGAATTCGGTTAAGCCTTCCACAATCCCTAGGATTAGCGAGAGCAGATAATCGTTCAATCGTCCTCCGGAAGTAAGGGAACAGTATCGCAGAAAAAGTTTGCGCGGCGGTTAATGGAAAGGCCTTGGTCGGCTGAGAGAGCAACGGCGCGCAACGCCAAAAACAGTTGAAACGATCAAATCGCTTGAACGATCAGTCGCTGGCATTTCCGTAGGTTGCAATGCCTTCCTGAACATAGAAGATCAGACGTTGTGCTCGGTATGCCCAGTCGCTTTGTCCATACTGGCTAATGATCTTCTGTGCCAGCGGCAGAGCGCGCGATCTTTTGACTTCCTCGGATTTCTTTTGATTCGGTTCGTTCTTGTACATCTCGATCAGGGCTGCGCGCCGCCAAGCCGCGTTGTACAAAGCCTCCGCAGTGGCCGGCGACTGCGGATGGTCTTTGGCATAGTTCTCGTAGATGTCGGCTTCTTTGTCCGGACACTTCGACATCCCCTCCCAGTCGCCGCAGAGCTTGTTTTCGAGCAGACGGAAAGCAGCGAGGTCGGCCCATTTCGTCCCGGGATATTTCTTGATGACCAGCTTCATCCAGTCTTCCTTCATCTGGCCGCGCATATAAGACTCGCGTTCCCGCGCTGAAGGGCGCGTCATAACGTCGGCGCGCTCCATTTGCCAGCGGATATCGGCCGCGCGATAGAGCGCTTCGGCGGCCAAAGGGGAGGCGGGCATCAAATCATAAACGCGGTAGTAGAGCCGCATGGCGTCTTGCGCGGCATCGCGACGGCCCCGTCGCCGGCTGGCTTGGTCTTCGGAGTCGGCGGCTTCGCCGAAGATGATCCTGTCGCCGTCCTGCGTTGTGCTGCGAACCAGTGAGCGCTCCGGAACCCAGCCGGTAATGGCTTTGCCTTCCGTTTCGTCTTCGGTTGCGCCTTCTTCGTTGCTGGGTGCGCGCAGAATCGCTTCCACTTGAACCCATTCGCGGCTGGTCGCGATGATGATGAGCTCGATCCCGCGCTTGGCGTCGCCCACTCTCGCCGCGTCGGCGCTAGGGCTGACGCGAATAGTTTCTTCATGCACGACAGTGTCCGCGGAGGGCGTCGGCGGAAGCGTCAGACGCAATGACGGCGAACAAGAAAGAGACGCTTAGCAACGATAGAATGCAGCCAGCAATGGTAGAGAGGCTTTTCATAGACCTGCGGGTACTTAAGTTGATAGGAGGTTCTAGCAGTGATGGTCAGGGAGAATCGGGTGGGTTGTCAATCCATGCGCAAAACAAAATGTTTGGCGCAAAACAAAACGCCCCGGACTCGGTTTGAGTCGTGGGACGTATGTTGATCAGCCCTCCCCCAAGTGCTGCTCAATTAGGAGCATAGGGCAGAGCATGAATTCGGTAAATGGCACCCTAGTGCTATTCGCCCCCACCGCAGTGCCCGGAAGTAATGTCCAAAGTTAAGCAGGTGCCAATTTGGGCTTGTCTCTCCGTGCCTTCGAAATGGGCTTCAATCTCTTCCAGCGTTTTGCCTTTGGTCTCCGGGAGCAGAAAGGCAGCAGTAAGAAAATAAATGACGGTACATGCGGCAAAGCCGAAGAACATCGTGGAGTATCCGTACTTGCCGACAGTGGGCAAAAAGGTCTGCGGCGATGCCGGTCGAGACCGCTTGATTGATGAGCAGCGCAATACTCATGCCGTTAGAGCGAATGCGCGTGGGCATCAACTCTGAAAGCGCCAGCCAAACACACACACCCGGACCAATCGCGAAAAATGCCATGAAGATGAAGAGAGTGACGGCCACCATCCAACCATTCTGTGACTAGGCACGGCGCTGATGAGGGCATTATCAATGTGAAGCGGAGCGTTGCGCGAAGCGTTGAGATTACTGAATGGATTGGAGAAAAACGCCACCACCTTGTTGGCCGGCAGGCAGCTCTCCCGAGTAATCTCAATAGGCTTGGCGGCGAGGTCATCGGAGCGGACTACTTTGGTTGCAGCACGAAAATCACCGCACGAATAGATCATAATCAAGGATGTGGGTCGGCCAATCAGAGCCCGGCCCAGGTCTCCGGCAGAAGCGAGAAGCACAGGTGCATTTGTCTGGTCGAAAAGCAGTGAGAGCTTCTGGTCTCCACTCACCATTGCTTGCACGGCTGAGCCGATATCCACGCGCTGTTTTTCCGTCTTATGAAAAAGCGCGCCAGTGCAAAGAAGCGACGCGATGATGCCAGCACTGCCGATCGACAAGAGAAACTTGCGCCCTTTGCGATCGACGAGAATGATGCCGCCAATAGTCATTAGGAAGTTGACGATCGTAAAGATGACGTAGCCCCAATGGGCCTGTACATCGGAGAGCCCACTCTGCAGAAGAATGTTGGCGTTGTAGCCGATGATGGAATTCACGCCTGTGGCCTGGTTGCAAGCGAGAATGATGCAGGCTAGAACAAAGGGAATCACATACTTGCGGCGCAAGAGAGACTCTTTAACTTTTTCGCCAGTCGATGTTTGAGCTTTCTCTGCCGCAGCCGCCTGGTCCATTTCTGAGAGTTCCAGGTTTGCCTGCTCCTCGGTTCGGGAACGCAACAGAGCCAGCAGTGCGGCATCGCGTCTGCCGCGGCGAAAGAGCCAGCGCGGGGATTCTGCAACCAGAAAGCTGCCAATCACGAACAGGATGCCAGGCGGCAGAGAAACCCAAAAGATACTGCGCCAAGCCGTGTCCTTGAAAGCGAAGAGTCGTGCCGGATCGCCAAGCTTCGCTACCTCTTCCACGCGAATGCTAAAAAACATTCCAACAACCGCAGCAGCGACAATGCCAAGCGTGAGAAGCCATTGAAAGATCCCGGTCCCTCTGCCGCGATTCGACGCCGCAAGACATTCCGCCAGATACAAAGGGACGACGACTCCAATCAGTCCGGCACTGATGCCTTGCAGGAGGCGACCAAGTACGAGCGGTTCATAGCCATGCGAGACCGCGATGATCGGAATGCTGATCACGAAAAGCACGCCGCTGAGAGTCATCAGCAGTTTGCGTCCCATCCAGTCAGCCAGAGTGCCAGCGAATAGAGTTGAAATCACGCTCCCAAGAAGCACGGCTGCAACCACAATCGAAAGCTGCCCTGCATTCAACCCCGACGTCGCCTCAAGGTAAGGCAAAGCCCCGGCGATAATGCCTACATCGACTCCATAGAGCAAGCCGCCGAGTCCTGCCACCAGGAGAAGAAAGCGGTTATAACCTGCCTTGTCGTTTTGCGGCATATTGTGCGGCAAGAGGTTCAATCCTTTCGCGAAACGAAAAGCAATGATGCTCGGAGGATGCTACCGAATCTCCGCTAAGTCGTGGCAGGAGAATCGGTTTTCTTGGGATGAGTCGCGAGTTGCCGCGATATCGTAATGAATGCCTTCGCGGCGACGGACAGGGTTCGGTCACGGCGATAGGCCAGTCCCAATTCCCTGAAAAGCTCGGCACCTTCAAGTTCAACCAGCTTCACCCGTCCCGCCGCTACTTCATCGCGGGCGAAGGAAGCGCTTATCAGCGAGATGCCAAGATCTGCGGCTACAAAACTCTTGATCATCCCAATGCTCGGCAGCTCCATTCGAACTTTGAGCTCGGAGCCGTACTCGCGGAAGAGTTTGTCCAGTAGTCTGCGCGTGTGACCTGTCTTGGGAAGCAGCAGCGGATACTTCACCATTTCGCTTACATGGGCCGACTTTAATTTGGCCAAAGGATTCTTCGGGTTGACCATCAACATCAGGCGGTCGCGAAAAATGGGCTGAACCTTTAAGCTGGGCGACTGGACGGGCAGGCTGAGCACACCGACATCGAGAAAACCGTTTTCCAGCTTCTCGACAATCTTGTAGGTAAAACTTCGGTAAATGCTGATCTGCACATCAGGATAACGCCGGCAATATTCGCCAAATACCTCGGGTAAGACGTAAAGACAAGTGGCCTCATTAGCGCCGACCATCAGCGTTCCGCGAGGGGTTTGGCCGTGATCCGCAACCGCAACCAGCGATTCGTCCCGCAAGGCTTTCAAACGCAGTGCATATTCGTAGAAAATCTGACCGGCTGGTGTGAGCTTGACCGTCTTGCCGGAACGGTCCAGCAAACGATCCCCATATTCCTGTTCGAGTTGGCGGATCTGTGCGCTGACCGCGGATTGAGAACGAAAAACTTTCTCTCCCGCGCGGGAGAAGCTGCGTTGTCGAGCGACCTCGAGGAATGTAATGAGCTGATCGAAATCCATTGTGGTTGGTCGGAGAATTATAGCGGACTTTTCGTCGTCCGATTAAGCAGGATGTTAGTTTTCATAGCTGCGCACTGAAATTCTCTTGCTCAAGGTTTCGCTCGGAACTGGTAACGTCCGTGACGGAGGGTTACTCTGATTTATGTCCATTTCCTGCCCACGATGTACCACCTCGATGCCGGAAGATGTGGCGTTCTGCCCTGAATGTGGGCAACCGATGCGCGCTGCTGAACGGGTGCATGGGAAGGTGGGCATAATTTCTCGAACCTTAGCTGGGGCTCTAGCCTACTGCACTTTACCGATACCTGTTTTTCTGCTCGTTGAACCATACAGGCGAGACAAGTTTGTGCGTTTTCATTGCCTGCAGTGCATTGGATTATGGCTGGTTTCGCTAGTGGTCGTAGCGGCAATGTGGTTTCTAGGATCGGTTCTGGGGATCATTCCGGTTCTCGCCTTGCTCCTGATTTACATGCTGGCCGGCTTGGGCGCGGCCGTGATTTGGGTAGTGCTATTCGTAAAGGCTCTACTCGGTGAAAGTTTCAAGCTGCCGGTATTGGGAGAGTTGGCCGAGGGGTACAGCGCCGAGGATTGAGGCGCTGTAAGAATTCAATTATTGATTGCTTCTCGGGTTTCTTTCTGGTATTTTGCCGCGACACTACACAACGACCTAGGGCCTCGAACAACTTCAAACTAATCAAGACTTCAAAACTTAAAGACGGCCTCGGCGGACGAAGGGAGCATTCCAATGGCATTCTGCAGTACATGTGGGACACAGATTGCGGATGGTACGACGGTTTGCGCGGCGTGCAGCGGACGACCCTCGGTTGCCGTAACGCCCGTTAATACAGGTTCAGGACTCGCCGATAACGTGGCTGGAATGCTCGCCTACGTGACGATCATTCCAGCTATTGTGTTTCTCGTGATCGAGCCCTACAACCGGAGCCGCTTCGTTCGGTTTCACGCGTGGCAGTGTATATTCTTCAATCTATCGTGGTGGGTGCTCTGGATCGGGCTCAGCATTGTCGCTCATATCCCACTTCTCGGCTTTTTGACGATATTGATTTGGCCGCTGATTGGACTCGGCGGTCTGATCGTCTGGATCATTTTGCTCCTGAAGGCGAACCAGGGTCAGATGTACAAGCTGCCAATGATCGGCGACCTCGCAGAGAAGCAGGCTGGGTAGCGCCCTTCGCGTGGCAGAAAGTCAGTTGGCTCGGTAACGGGACAGAAGAAATTCCGGTTGCGGACGTCTGGAACGTCAGGGTGTTCTGGATTTCTTCCCCTGACGCTTGACTTTCCCCTTCCAAGCTGTCATTCCTATTAGCTTTTACTCCGCTGCTGAATTGCGTTCACCTATGACCGTTTCGGCCGGCGGGAGATTCTTGCGGAACTGGGGAATGGATTGATAGTCAAGGTGTTCTATCACGACAAGTGTTTCGATGGAGCGTCGTCAGCCGCGCTCTTCTCACGTTTCTACCGCGAACGCATTCGCAGCGATGTGGATTTTGTTTTTTCCGGCCTGCTGCACCGCGCCGGATCGCTCTTTGACGAGTCACATTTCGACGGTGACGAAAACGCCATCGTCGACTTCAAATATTCGAGTTCGCCGAAAATCGTCTGGTGGTTTGATCATCACGAGAGCGCGTTCCTATCTCCGGCGGACGCGGCTCACTTCGAGCGCGATCAGAGCAATCGCAAATTCTACGATCCGGCGTTCAAGTCCTGCACCAGTTTCATTGCCATGATCGGCCAGCAACGTTTTGGATTCGATCCTGCTCCGGTAGCGGATTTAGTGCATTGGACGGATGTGATTGACGGCGCTCTATACTCGGACGCCAAGACCGCCGTGGAGATGAAGGAGCCGGCGATGAAATTGACCATGGTCATCGAATCGGCGCCTGACCAGGGATTTGTTCCGAACCTCATCCCTCTCCTGGCAACCAAGCCATTGGCCGACATCCTGAAGGAGCCATTTGTAGCTCCGCTGTTACCGCCGCTGTTGAAACGGCACGAGATTTCGATCGAAATACTCCGAAAACGCGCCGAGTGCACGGACGGCACAATCTTCTTCGACATTACCGATCAGGAACTCGAAGGCTATAACAAGTTTGTTCCGTATTACCTGCATCCGGAGTCAATTTATAGCGTTGGGCTCAGCAAGAGCAGTTTCCGCGTAAAGGTGTCGGTAGGCTCGAACCCCTGGGCTCCGGAAGAGCCAGTCGTAAACCTTGCAAAGATTTGTGAGCGATATGGTGGTGGCGGACACGCGCGGGTCGGGGCCATATCGTTCAACGTGGATCAACATGCAGAGGCGATCCAGGCTTCGCGAGACATTGTGAAGGAATTACGCGCTGCCGTGCGATCGCGCAGAGGCTGAGAATCTACTACTGCACCGGAACGCCGCTCGCCAGGCAGGTCGCGGGGTTACCATCCGCAGAGGATCGAACCACCCCGGACTGATCGGCGCAAAATGCACGGCGTCCAAGACTGCTTCCTGCCGGCGTGGCCGACAAATGGAAGCGGTTTGCAGGCACTCCTGCACATCCGCCGATCGTAAAGAGATAGCCGTACTTTTTCCCGCTGGCCAGGCCGCTGGCAAGAAGCATCGCTTGATGCTCATTCGGTTCACCGCCGCCGAAACCGTCTAAGTCAGAAAGCGTACACGTGTAGCCGACCGAGCGATAAGTATTGGAATAAATGGTTTCCGCGGTGAGCATCGTTCGAAGCGCCGCCACAACTGAAGCGTCTGTGCCGAACGTAGTTGTTGTCTGGAATGCAGGTTGGTTGGTCGTGCTGGCCGCGGCTCGAGACTTGATCCCGTCAGTGACGCTCTTCAGAAAATCCGGGTCGGCTAAAGGCAAACGTACTGAGATTAGAATTTCGTTCAGCTTCCAGACTCCGGACTCCATTTTCATAGCGAAAGTAATGTGCGGCATGAACGGAGTTCGCTGGGGCTGGCCCTCCTTGTAAGTCTGGAACGATAGCTCGATATTGTCCGCGTCCCCCTGCAAAACATCATTTTCAACCGTGACCTCGACTTTTTGCCCCGTCTTGGGATCTTGCGTTGCCAGCAGCACTGGTCCGGTCTCAAAGGTTTCGAGTTGTTTTCCGGTTGTTTGAAACTGAGCAGCCAGCGGCGAATACTGTTGCAATGTCGCAAGTGCACCTGATTTCTCCAGCGCTGTGAGAGTTGCTGCCGGCAAATGCTTGATGAGCGTCCCCGAAGTCTTACTGAAGAACATTTCCAGCAGAGCTTGTCGAGCAGTTTGCAGAGCGGCCGCCGAGTCCGTTTGCTGCGCTTCTGTGCGAATGGGATGGAGCACTGAAAATATCAGCAACATTCCCAGCATTCTCAGCGTCACAGTTGTTGTCATTTCACGATCTTGCCATCTCGCATGAGTTGTCTCCAGTTACGGACGTAAGCACCGCCGATTGTGAGAAGGCCGTGATACTCTGAAATTACTAACGTTGCTTCATGCCCTCGCCAGCAAGGAAATCCGGTCTTCGCCCCGCCCAACGGCGTCTCTTGCGATTGGTCGCATCGTTTGAATTTCTCAAAGGTATTTTTGTTCTATTGATAGGTCTGAGCGCCCTCCTGCTGGTCCACAAGGACGCCTGGGTAATTGCTGAGAGCCTGCTGGCACTGCTTCACATCAGCACAGATCGGCATGTCGCGCAGCTCTTCCTGGATTTTGCAGACGACATTACGGACACGCGGTTGTGGGCGGCGGCCTGGCTGGCTTTCGCCTATTCCGTATTGCGCTTTACCGAAGCCTACGGGCTATGGATGCAACGTACGTGGGCTGAGTGGGTAGCTTTCGGCTCTGGAATGCTTCTCATTCCGCTGGAGATTCGGGAACTTTTGCGGGGAATTACGATTGTCCGATCGGTAATGTTTGTGGGGAATCTGGTGATCGTCTTCTACATGCTTTACTTGCTCCGGTCGGGAAAGCTGGTGGCAGCCCTCACTTCCCCCGAGCCCGAACCTAGCGCAGAAACCGGCGACTAGGGCCGATTGGCTCTGGCATCGCTTTAAGAAATGGTTGATAATAAGCGCGTAACAAGCTCGTTCGCGGAGGGGTTATGCGCGTCTCCTGTGGTTCCTTCCTCGCTTTTCTGATTCTTGTCTTGGGTTCAGGCAAGGTGGCCTTCGCACAAGATACTAACTTCCCCGCGGGTCCTCAGTATTTAATGAATTTTGGTTCGCCATTGTTCTTACGGCCAATCTCCACTCCATCGATCTCCTTGCAAGGACCGCCGCTTGAAATGGGTGCGGATAACTCCACCGGGGTGCTGATCGCCGGGGCACAAAATCATACCGACTTACCGCCGACCGCAGTCACGTTGCCGCAGATCGATTTGTTTCCCATTTTCTACGGAGACATTCCGGTCAGCGACATCGAGATTAGTTTCAGAGGCCAGGCGGATGGATTGCCTCGTGCCAAAGCACTTCCAGAGAGCATCCTTGACACGGGAGTTGCGCAGGTCACTACAGCGCAGGCCTTGCGCGAACGCGGTTTTGGGGCGACCTTGGCGGAAGCAGCAACTTACGACAAGGCACATGCGAGTCACGCAACCCGCGTGTATACGAATGCCGACATCGACCGCCTGCACGGAGGCAGCTAGAAGTTCGACTTAGTTTTCTTCCTGAGGCAGCATCCTTCCACAGCGCAAATAGCGGTTGTGCCATCCCATCGATTCGCTTAGCAGATGCGGCGTGTGTTTGCCGTAGGACAGCCGCTCCGACCGGTTCAAGTAGTCGAGAAGCAGCGGCTTATAGTCGGGGCTCGAGCACTTCTCGATGATCAGATGTGCACGCTGTCGGGGCGAGAGCCCGCGCAAATCTGCGAGCCCGTGCTCGGTGACAATGACCTGCACATCATGTTCCGTATGATCCACATGCGAGACCATCGGCACGATGGTTGAGATGGTTCCGTGCTGTGCGGTCGACGGAGCCATGAAAATTGAGACATATCCGTTCCGCGCGAAGTCGCCGGAACCGCCAATACCGTTCTGAATGCGTGAGCCCATCACATGCGTTGAGTTAACGTTGCCGTAGATATCGGCTTCGATCATGCCGTTCATGGCAATCACGCCCAGCCGGCGAATAATCTCCGGATGATTTGAAATCTCTTGCGACCGCAGGACGATTCGGTCGCGATAGCTCGCCATATCCGAATTTACTTCCGTCAGCATATCGGGACTGAGTGAAAACGCAGTAGCCGATGCTGAAGTGACCTTCCCCGATTTCAATAGCCGAATCATTCCGTCCTGGATCACTTCTGTGTAAGATGTCAGTCCTTCGAACGGACCTTCTTCCAAACCGAAGAGAACCGCGTTTGCGATGTTGCCGACGCCGGACTGCAGCGGTAGTAGATTTGCCGGCATGCGACCCTTTTGCACTTCCCAACTCAAAAATTCCAGAATATGACCCGCGATGAGCTTTGAAGCTTTGTCCGGCGGTTTAAACGCACTGTTGCGGTCGGGAGAATCGGTGAGCACGATGGCCACTACTTTTTCCGGAGGCACTTCGAGATACGGAGTGCCGATGCGCTGACCGGGACGCACTAAAGGAATCGGCCCGCGATTTGGCGGAGCTTCGAGGCCGTAATAAATATCGTGCATGCCCTCAAGCGCCGCAGGTTGCCACGAGTTAACCTCAAGAATGACCCGGTCCGCCTGGTCGATCCACGTTTTGTTGTTGCCGATCGAGGAGCTCGGGATCAGTCTCCCGTCTTCCAGCACTGCAGTGACTTCAATCAGCGCGACATTAAGCTTGCCGAGGAATCCGTACTCAACGAACTGGGCGACATGGCTGAGATGAATGTCCATGTAGTCCATCTCGCCCGCGTTAATGCGCTTGCGGGTCTCTGGATCGGATTGATAGGGCAGCCGCAGGTGAATGCCGCCGGCCATGGCCAGCGCGCCATCGAGTTCAGGGCCGGTGGATGCGCCGGTGAATACGCTGACTTGGAATTTCTGTCCCCGGAAATTTGCCTCCGCAATGCGACGTGCGAGCTCGATGGGCACTGCTTTCGGATATCCCGAGCCAGTAAAGCCACTCATACCAACCTGATCACCGGACTTAATGAGCGATGCGGCTTCGTCCGCGCTCATTATTTTTTGTGCCAGACCGGAATTCAGAACCCGAGTAGTTGTTGGAGAAACAATAGTCGCCATGCGCCAGTCCTTCGACAGAGAATGACTTAATCCCTCTATGACTGTATGGTTGTCGGCTTGCCCCGTCTGTGAGCTACGTCACGTCCGGGAGGGTCCCATTCCCTGGTGGAACCGGCTGCTAGCTCGCAACGACACGGAGAACAGGTGGCAGGAAGAGATCTACTTTTACACCCGGGCGCAAGGAAAGAGCCGCGCCCCATCCATTCGTGAGGACAGTGCTAAACTAGGTCGCAACTCACGGGAGGAATCCGGAAATTTCTATGTCCGCTGTTCTTGCCACGCCGAGGCCACCCGTAGACTTGTCTCCAAACTGTCGCACCGCACTCGCACGAATATATGCTTCTCTGCAATTGGTCTGCACGGTAGCAACGCCCATTCCTGTTCTCATGATAGGGACCGTCGTTCTCCTGCGTCACGGGCTTCCCACACCTACTCCTGCCTTGGTAAAAATGGCCGGGTTGTCCTTGTTTGTGCTATGCGCTTCCGCCTCCGGCTCAAAGCGACGCTGGATGTTTTCCGGCCCGGCTCTCACCTCGATTGCCTTGGTCGTAATCTGCCTGATCGGCCTCTCAAGATTGCCTGCTCTTGCGGCGGCGGGCTGGATTCTCGGCGGTGCAGGCGTCCTACTCGCACTGGCCAATCTAACCGCGGTCTGGAGACGCATCGGTTTGTTTCGAACTACAGCCTTGGTTCTACTCGGATTAGTGCTGGGGACTTATGCCGAAAGTACATACTGGCGTTCTGGCGGTGAGCATCTGATCGCCTACCGCGAGGCCATGCTGGGCGGATTAGTTCACGCTGACATTCTGCAGCAGGCCGGCATCGTCAACATGATCGACACCTACGGCGTAGCCTCCACCGGCTTGGATGGCGTGGTACCGATGAAGTATCACACCGGCTCTCTGTGGGCTGCCCAGGGCCTTCGCCGTCTGTGCGGTTTCGAGGCCATCGACTTTATCGCCTACGGATTCGGAATCCTGATTGTGCCCCTATACGTAGTCGGCGTCTTCGTCTGCTCAGCGGTAATCCGGGCCGTTGTCCAATCCTCCAACGAGAATCTTCCCCCCGTTTCTTTTTGGCTCGCTACTGCAGTTTGCGTGATCGGTTTTTTCCCCTTCATGAGCGACCCGAATCATTGGAACTTCAATGAAACGATTCTGAACAGCGACTCGGTGCTTTTTGCCTACGGCTTTTCCGTCTGGCTTATCGCGATTGCGGCAGCATTCTACGGAACCTTCCGGCCAGCAAGAGCACTCACGTGGGCTGAGAAACTCACTTTTCTGATCGCTATACCGGGTGCCTTAGGGTTGGCAGGCTTTCTCAAAATCTCCCAGGTTTACCTTCTGTTAAGTATCCTTCTTTATGTTTGCTGGCGGGTTAAGTCGATAAGACTGTGGCCCATTCTGGCGGGTGTCGGAATCTCTTTACTCGTTACTGCGGCAGAGTTGCATGTCGAAACGGGAGCCGTCGCCGCGGGATTCGCGCCTTTCAATTTCGACCGCCTTCATCCCGAGTGGGTTCCTTATTTTTTTGTGGTCTACCCTTTTTCGGCTTGGCTGTTTCTATTTCTCTGGGCGCGAGTGCGCAATGTCCATAGCGTAGGCGACTTCATTCGTGCAGTGCGATCGGGCGAAACTCTCCCTGTAGAGTTGGTATTCGTGACGTTCATCGCCGGGCTTATTCCCTATATGCTGCTCGATTTCTACTCTCCCGCGTGGAAATACTTTACAGAATTCTTCGGGGTTGTTGCTGCGGTCTTCATTGGCGGATTTATCCCAAAGGTCGAAGGGTCGAACATCCGTGCGAGCGTCCGAGAGCGGCGAATTTCGCTGACTGCATGTTTCGGTCTGTTTCTCCTGCTGGCATTGTGCGGCCATCTCTTGATGACGACGGAGGGCTCAGTTTATCGCATGTTGAAGTCGGTCGGAGAAGCCAGGGCAGTAATCGCAGGCAAGTCCCCGTTGGCGTGGATGTCGCAGCTTCGCCAAATCCGGCGGGGTTCCACATACACGGATTCCACAGTTGTCGCCCGCAGCCGCATGCTGCGCACTCTGCAGGGCTTGAGCGACCAGCCCCACGATCTCAAGCGGGCATCAGCCCTGTACATTCCAAAAACGAACCGGCTCTTCTGGGATATGCGGCAGGTGGGCCAGGGTGCGACCCCTTTTATCGCCCCCGCAGAATCCACCATTGCCATGATCGATGGAGTTGCGGAATTCGAAGACTTGGGTTGGGCTACGACCGGCTGGGGTTATCCACAATACAAGCTACCCAGTGCGCCGGAAGCTCCCGCCAATCATCTTGAGGCAGCAATCCAAAAAGCCCGCACCGATGGCTTTCGCGTGTTGTGGGTAATGGATGTATGTAACGGGGACGGTTGCAATCTGCGGAAAGTAACGCTGAACTAGGCGCATCAAGTGTCCATCCGATGCGGCTGCAAAAAATCCCTTAGCAAGCATTCCAGGATCCTCTCATTTTTTGTGAGAAAATTAGCGTCCACAAAAAAGCCGCCGATGAACGCTTGCCAGATTCCGCCGATACCCCCTACTGTCCTAAATTGTACCGAGGTTCATGAATAGCAAAAGGCTAACCAGCGAGCGCTCCTTTTTGATTCTCTGCATCGCGTTGGGTGCGCTGCAGGTGTGGATCAACCGATTTCTAATGAATGAAGACGGCGTCTCCTATCTCGACGTGGGAGATGCGTTTTTCCATCGTGATTGGGCCCGCGCCGTGAATGGCTACTGGAGTCCGTTGTACACCTGGTGCCTTGGCGTGGCCATGAATTTAATCAAGCCCTCTATCTGGTGGGAGCCGATTATCGCGCACGCGGTCAACTTTCTTATTTACCTCTTCGCCCTTTTTTCCTTTCACTTTTTTCTACAGTCTGTTCGTCGCTCCGTCGCAGAGGACGACAAGGGGAGCGCAGATGTTTCGTCTGCTTTGCCGGAGTGGATATTTCTCGGGCTGGGATATTGCATTTTCCTCTGGACGTCTCTGGAACTGATCGACACGAGTTACTTAACACCCGATTTTCTTGTCGAGGCCTTCATCTTTCTGCAGGGTGGCTATCTCGTGCAACTGCGTTCGCGCGAGTCTTACGGGAAGTTCGCGATATTCGGAGTTCTCTGCGGCGCCGGGTACTTGAGCAAAGCGGCAATGTTCCCGGTAGGATTCGCGGTGTTGGCTATCTTATTATTCTCTTCTCGTCTGTCGAAGCGGCGAATACTTGGTGCGATGTTGGCCGGCTTGATGTTCTTGCTCGTGAGCGGTCCTTTCATTGCTGCCTTGTCGAAACAGAAAGGACGGCTCACATTCGGTGACAGCGGAAGGCTCGGCTATGCTTCCATGGTAAGTCCTGGGATTCCGCAATCGCACTGGCAGGGCGACATACCAGGAAGCGGCACTCCAAAACACACAACTCGACAGCTTCTCGATGAACCGCCAGTTTTCGAATTTGCACAGCCGATCGGCGGTACGTTCCCGCCGTGGTTTGATCCTTCCTATTGGAATGAGGGTGCCCGGCCGACGTTCCGCTTGCGCTCTCAGATTCGCGTTCTGATTCAGAGCGCGCGAAATTACACAACGATTCTGACCGCCGAATTAGGATTGCTCGCAGGAGTTCTCACTTTTATCTTCTGGGGAGGACGGCCGGCCCGAAGAGCAATCCTTGCCAACTGGCCGCTCATTACGGCAGGGCTTTTTCCGATTGCTCTTTACTCGCTTGTGCTTGTGCGATCCCGCTATACGGCCGGCGCATTTGCTCTGATATTCGTCGCCGTGCTGGCGGGGATTCGGCTGCCGAAAAATGAGAAGGCGCTTGAGTTCGCGAGGTATGTTGCTGCAGCAGTGATGGTGACGATGTTGTTCTCCGTCGTCGCGTACCTGGCTGAGACGGCTTACGTTACCAACACCGTTTATGGATACCCGACCCAAAAAGATTTCATCAGAGCGGCGGAGGGGTTAAGGACAATGGGGTTGCACCCAGGCGACCCGGTTGCGGTGATCGGATCTGGTGCCATCGAGTATTGGGCGCGCTTGGGGCGCTTCAAGATCGTAGCTGAAGTCTATGCCCCAGGCACATCCAATACCCGATTTTGGGGGGCAACACCGGATCGCAGGCTAACCGTATACGAGTGTCTGAGCCGTGCGGGCGCGAAGGCAGTTGTGGCATGGAGTGCGCCTCCCGGTAGAGAGGCTAACTGGATACAGATTCCAGGTACGAACTACTACGCATATTTTCTGAAGTAGACCATGAACCTTGGCCCAGATGGGGCAAAGGTTACATTCCCGCGGATGGCGGGAACGGTGGGAAAGACAAGAAAGGGAACCGGTCAATCGCACTTCACAAGAGCATCGAACGTTAACCCAACTGAACTCGACGGCGGTTTAACGAAAACGGTGCGCAATTCTTTGAAGGAAATGGTGAGCGCGGCAGGGCTCGAACCTGCGACCCATGCCTTAAAAGGCGTTAGAGCTATGCAAACAAAGGACTTACACGATTTACTAGGTGGGCACAGTGAACTGCTATAACTTGCTATTTCAAAAGAGGTTAGAGCTTGTTTCATGGTGATTTCTGGTAATCGCTGGGGTTTGCAGGTAGGCACAAATTTGGGCACAGTCCAAAGCACTACTTAGCAGGTCGCAGTTGTTCCGGCTTGAACCATTCAGCCTTGGTGATGTCATTACCGAAAGCAACCAAACAATTCTCGACCGACTCTACCGCACCGGGCCGATTAGCAGAGTCAATGCGCCCAGTGGTGTTTTTGATTGTCCCAACCCTGCCATCACTGACGATTTCTACTGCGTCGCCTACTCTGAACATAGGAAGTAACCTCAGGCCATGGTTAAATTGGTGGTACGATTCGCCCCATGAAGCGATTCCTTCGTATCATCGCTTGGACCTCAGCTTCCATTCTCATCGGCTTTGTATTAGGTCGGGTCACAGCAAATCAAAGACACTACGAAGTCTTGAAATCCCAGCAACAACCTTCTCAACCCCAACAACAAATCTACGCAGTCGGCGTGGACTGCTACGACAAAGACGGCAACCTAGTTCACACAATGGGGGAGAAATATGGTGGTGCCACCATCGCTTGTGGTACCGGCCAATTTGCCCGCGTAAAGCAGCCTAATCCCCCCAAACACATCGAAGTTCCATGACGGTTTTGGTGCTCGCAGCTTGCCCTCCTTCGTCTTCACCTGTTCGATTCGTTTCTCGGCGTCGGATCTTTGCCGGGCTTCTTAGTCGCTCGGGCAAATGCTGCGGGCCACCATTCTTCTCGGGCGGCGGCGTATTCGGGTGCGAATTCCCGGTGCCCTTCTTCTAGGGCTTCACGGTAAGCCTCTGTGAGTTCTTCCGGCGTGCAGTTGCCGCGCCGTAGTAGGAAATTACAAGCCGCCCATCGGTAATGGTAGTCGGGTTCACAGTTCCATTCGGGAATCGATGGCAACGGAGGATTGCGGCGGGGATGTGCTGTTAAAAAGGCAAGGCGTTCTTCGAAGTGCGGGTTGTCAGGCGCGGGGTCGACTCTCATCAATCATTCTAACGCTTTACTTCGGGCGTTTCAACGCCGACTTCGCGCCCAGTTCGCCAACGCCAGCTCGGCCAGTCGATTTTTCCTCCGTTCGTGGGTTAGGGTAGCGAACATCTTTCTTGGGTCGCTCACAACATCTAACTGACTTCTTAACCGGAAGGCTCGGGAACAAGTTTTGGGATACAATGACTGGCCGTGATTTCTGGCTTCACAATAGGATTCACTTTAGTACGCAAATTGCTGGCAGAACTGCGGTGGCGTTCGCATTTGGTATGGCTGACGATACAGGCTCGGATCCTTCAAAACTGGCGCTCTGGAGTTATTCGAAAAATCGTTTGTGATTTTTGTGCAGAGGCGGCGGTCCTTGCGTTTATTTTCCCATTTTTGGATTCTGTGATTGAGAATATGAGAAACGCCAAATCGGGGGTCGCGATTACTTTGATTCCGGTTCAGGGCGTGCTGGGCTGGAGTCTTTCGTTTGTGGCATTGGCTCTGTTCGGAGCGTTTATACTGGGAAACAAGGAGTAGTTTTTATGTGGCCAGTGCCGGAAATCATTCTTGGAGTGCTCGCGATACTAATCGTACTCGGTTTTTTCGCTGGGCCTTCGAGGTCAAATAGAACTAGCCCGAGTGTGGCGCTAAAGGCGGAACAAGCAGGTCGAGCAAATCTAGGCGAGCAGCAGCCTAACAACGCAGCAGGAAACACTCCCGGTCACACTGTTTCTACGCAAAAGAATCTAGAACCCAGACACACTGAATTGACGGGAGTCTAGGGGGAATACAGTTTGCAGCTTTCTGCAGTCGTGCTTGCTAGAACATTGGCCTATATCGAGCTTGCCGATCTCAATCCCAAAGGCAAGGTTTTTCTCCCTGATCTGGTTAAGGCTATCGCGGAACGCTACAAATTTCAAAGACTTCCGAAATTTGAGGAGAGGGAAAAAGAGGGATTAGTCTTCGAAGAGGGCAAGATCGGGAACAAAGTTATAAAGAAGCTGACATTATATGAAGCTTTGATTGTGGTGGAGACCACTTCGAATACTTCCGACTCGAAGCAACTCATAGAGGAGTTGTTGTTGTGGGGTGCCGCAAAATTCGACCTCAACTACCAGCCGAACTCGATCGGCTCATTCGGCTATGTGAGCGCCGTGACGTTCTACAGCGACGCGCCGATTCTCGACCTTAGTCCGGCAATACGAAAAGTCGCCGACGCCACCGGAAAGGCTGTGTCTGAGATGAGGAGAGAGCAGCTGCGTTATGAGACCTTGAATATCACCATCGGCCACGATCCAATGGTGAGAAGAGACCCTATCGCATCATTCATCATCACGCGCAGAGCGCAAGCAAAATTTACGGAGAATAAGTATTATTCCGAGTCTCCGCTTCCCACAGATTTGCATGTGCAATTGCTAGAGCAATACGAACGTGATGTGAATGTGCCACTGGGAATGGAAATTCGCCAAAGATAGGATGTGCTTGTGTTGACCCCGGCACTCCCCTAGCCCGTTGCACTGTTGCTGCGACGGGCTTTTCTACGGTCGTTGACGGTTTTCTGGTACTGCAAACACAACGTGCAGGAAAGCCTGCCATAGGCCCTCGGGCGTCCGCAGCGTATGCACAAACCGGCGGCGCGGTACTGGTCACGGCGGTCCCTACCTCGGGCGGCCCGAGCTGCCGCATATTCGCTTGCGTGTTGCTCACGGGCTACACGTCGTTGCTCAAGAATGCGAGCCCGTTCAACCTTCCGCGCCTCGCAGGCCTGTCTTTTCTCCTCGCGCAGGCGCTCACGCTCTGCACGTGCCTGCCGTCGTTGCGTGGCGCGGTCGAATCGGTCCGATGTTTTTTCGAGGGTGAAGCCAAGTCGCCGCGCAGTATTTCCAGTACGGCGAAGAATTTGCCTGATTGCGCAGGCTGACAGACTCAGATCCCGCGCGATGATGTTAGACCGCACCCCCTCTCTCCAGAATTGGTAAAGAATTGCGCCGTAGATGCATGTAGGGTTTCGATTGATACGAATTGTCGAATCAAGCGTTGCGATGAGGGATTGCAGTTGCAGCATCCGCGCCTCATCAGCGTGCGACTGACGCAGGGCGACAAATTCCGAACACAGCGTGTCAAGCGTCTTGAGCAATACGGGCTCACGCTGTCTCAGGCGGTCCTCGGCAAGTTTAAGCCGCGTGGGCAGCGGTAAATGGCCGACCGCCGCGATGGCCTTCTGGCCGCTACCGTAACAACGTCGCTCGATTGCCGAAACCAAAACGAGATAAAACGTTTTTTTGTTCAGCACGAAACTAGGAACGCAATAACGCCGTCCGCAAAAGCTTTTATAGGTGCGCGTTTGTGTGAAGCCGAAATCACCAAAGGAAAGGCCCGGCGTTCGCCACGTGTCGTGTCCGGTGTAAGTCGCGTCAACCGCACGACTGCGCCGGTTAAATTGGTGCTCATCGAAGTGGATGAAAGAGGAAGAAGGCGGGCAAATGGTTATGGCACAAGCGCTCATGCTGCCTCCGGAAGATGTGACAAAAAACCGGCGCGGGCTTTTTTTCCACGCGCCGCTTACAGCAACTTTTAAGTAGGCCGCCTATCGCCGGATAGGCGGCCCCACCGCTTCGTGGAATGGTTTGAAGAGGTGTGTCGGCACCTTTGCGGCCCATTTCCACGCACCATGCCGCAATGTTTTTCGGGTCAATCCGTGGCATCGCTCCGTTGTAGGCCGGGCAATGGCGTTCCACAGTAAGGCCCGAGATTTTTTCGGGCTCCGGGCGGTCGCGCCTAGCGAGGGAAGCGCCGTTTTATCCCGGTCGGCCCGAAACTTATTTATGAACTTTTTGTCTCGCAGCCATTTTCTCGGCGAAACTCATCAGCGGCGGATTCGCTGCCCTCGCGTCGTCGGAAATCTTCTTCAGCTCTTCCACTGTCGGTACGTGTCGCGCGCGAATGTCGGTACAAGGTCCGCACCATCGGTCCGGCTTTTTCATAAAGTCGTTTTCGTAAACCGGTTCCTGCGTTTCCACTACAGGCGCGGCCTGTTCCTGTTCCGCGATATCGTCTCTGTCGACCTTCGTCATATTCCTCACAAGCTATACACTCCTCAGTTCACTTTCCGGACAGCTAATCTTCCAGCGCCCATTTCCGGATGTCGCGGTTAAACTTTTCGCGATTCGCGATTTCTGCTTCCTCTGCAAAGTCGCGCTGCCAGCACTTGAAGCTGCCATCAGCGCAATAAATCGGTTTGACGGCGCGGCAGCTCGGGTCGAGAAGTTCAGCGATTCGAATTTCTTCACCGCGCCTTTCACATTCGGCACGCAGTGCGGAATCCGAAAGAACGCCGGTAGGAATAGCATCGCCGCCAGCTTCATAATCAGCGACTCGCGAACGTGCGCTTACGTGGGTCGCGCCGTTCGCATAAGCGGGAGAAATTACTGGTGCCACGTCCCGCAAGAGCGCGCGTTTTATCGTTCGGCGGATAAATGGCTGGCCAAATCTATCAGTGGCTCGATCACACTTTTCGCCGTCGTCGCCGTCGACGTTAAAGGCAAAGCTCATTTCGCTGCAGTCGCCCCGCTTGATTGAGTACCACAAGTCTTTTGCGGACTGCTGGTTCGGGTCAAGCTGACATCGAAACGTCAGCGCAGTCGGCGTGTCGATAATTTCTAGGGTTTTGCTTGCCGTTCGGCCCAGAATTTTCGACGGGTCATGCTGAAAACAGCAAATGACATCGGGCTTTTGTGCTAAGTGGCGAGCGAAGCATCCCGGCTGCAACACCTCATAAAAGCCGCCAAGATTTTGGCTCAAATGGTTGTAGCTCGCCGCAACGCCTTCGATAGTCCACGCGTTGTCTGCTGCGGCCCGCAAGCCTGCGGCGATTGTGCGAATTTCATTTTTCTTTGTCATAAGAGTCTCTCTCGTTATCCCCAAACGATGTTTCGGCCTATTTTCCAAATCCAAGAATCGCAGCGAGCCCTCTGCGGTCGCCCTCTTTGCTTGCCTGTTCTTCGCGCAGACGCCGTTGATCCTCTATCTCTCTCGACTTCGGGGTCCATCTTCGGCGCGGCCAATACATTGAACCGCGAAACAATCGAGGCGGGTGCATCAGCGGGCGGCGTCGTGTAAAACGTCGTTGTGTCGAAACTTTTCTTAATTATTAAGACGCCACCGGAGGAACTTTGGCTTTCTTTCACGCCCCACTGCGTTTCAAGCACACAGGGGTTGACATCATCGGGGTTCGGTCTTCGCTGCGAATCCAGAAATTGCCTGTCGCGCACCCATTCTGCGGTGCCATATCTGGGCAATGGACAAACGGTCGCTTGCCCATAGCCAACGGCGATGCTGGCGAGTTCACGGCTGACATGCTGTTCGGTATTATTTAATTCGGGGCGGCTGGGGTGATTCGTCCACTTGATTTTCATTTGCTTTCCTCTTTCTGATTCGTACTTTCTCTTCCATATTCGCCGCGTGCTGTGACAACGTTTTTTCAAACGTAGTCGACGCCTTCGCGCATCGGTGCGCCGTCCCATTGCACGTGACCGTCGAATTGGTCGAGTGACTCTGTGTCGACGACGGTGTGACTGCCGACGCGCACCGTACCGGCTGCCTGCTGAGCAACAAAATTTAATTTCACCAATGGCAATGCGCTGCGCGGCTTGTCGAGCGTGATGCGCTGCGCGCCGTCCACAACCGTTAGGCCACAGTCGAAACAAAAGAAACTGCCGTTATACCCGAGTGACTTTTTGCCCGAAGCTGTTTCGACGTTGAAAAATCCCTTGGGGAGTTCGGCATAATTCGCGCCCGATGTGACCGTCACGATTTTCTTGTTGGTATCGAGGCCCGTGAAAATACTTCTTAAGGTGTCAAACATTTCTGCTCCTTTCGAATACGTTTTTAAAGCGGTCACCCTTAGCTAGCAGTCGTGCGCCAAGTGCTTCGCGTTCTTGTTGCGTCAGCGCGCCGATGCCGTTTTTGGTGATTAAATAGCGACAAACTCGCATGGCTTGCACGGCGCTTTCCGATTTCTCGGCTAGCCAGTAGAAAGCGGGCTCAGTCGCGCGGCTCATCTCGAAGCCGGGAATCGGCTCGCTGAATTCGTCGCGGCGCGCCTTCGCACGTGCAACGATGCCGACCTTTGACCGCTCGCAAATGAACGAGCGAAGCGCCACTTGCCGAACGAATTCCTGCACGGCATTTTGCAAGAGTTCTTCGCGGCGAGGTTCTGGCGGGTTGTACAAGCAGACAAGCCCAGCACGCTGCCAAAGTTTAAGATTCGGAGCGACTGCGAAAATGCCACAGCCATCATTGCTGAAAATCATGGGAGTGATTGACCGTCTGCCGTATTCCGAACGCGTGGCGACGATAACCAGCGCCCAATCCCCGCCTTCGATGTGTTCAACTATGATTGACTTCTGCATTTGAAAGACCTCGCGCTTTAATCTGATTCATCGTGATACTCGAATGACATTTGGTGCAGAGCGATTGAAGAAACTGCATGTCGTACCCGCCCATGAACAAAAACCAGTTCCGCTCTTCCTTCCACTCATCCCGAAGATGGTGTACTTGGGTCGCACGCGCGCCGCAGATTTCGCAGTTCGGTGTACGTCGGATCTTCAAAGCTCGCACTCCGTATTTTCCCTTCCATGCTGCGCGTGCATACCACGGATCACTAGAGCGCTTGATGCCCGGCGTCCGCGACGTGGGATTCAAGTGTTCCGGACAGTAGGAGCCTGTCGCGGCGATACCGGGACAACCGGGTTCTTCGCAGAATTTCATAACAAGTCGCTCGGATGTGCGCCCTTCTCGTTGTGCGGAAGCGGGCCACAAATTTGGATCAGCTTTCCATCAGGACCACTCTGCTCAACAGTGCCGTCGTCGCTGATGAACGTAAATTTCACATCGCTGACGGCGGGCGCGTCGAGCATGCCGGGCGCGAGCGCCAATCGCATTGCATAAAAACTAGCAATCGCAGCGTCGATGGTTTTGTCTGCGTGCGACCGGCGCGGGAACAGATTATTGTTCAAGTCTTTGTGTGCATGGATGCCCAGCAGTTGCGAGAACACAATTTCATCTTCCGCAGGAAAGTGAATGCGCCCGGCCAGCGCCAGCGACATTACGAAATCCATGACGGGTGAGAACGTACGCGCCGTTTTCGCAAAAGGCAGAATGTTTAGACCGGCAGCGCCCAATTTCGCTGATGGCTCCACCCACAAATCGTGCGCCAGTGCTTTCAGCCGGTAGCCTTCCGGATGTGAAATCGCGCCGTAACCTAGATTGCGCCGCAAGAGCGAAAGAATGTCTTCGGCGATTGCATCGTCTTCATTTGCACCGTCTGCGGGCTCAAAGTATTTTGGAAACAAGTAAAAATGTTCAATGTCGCCGAGATACGCTTTCGTGGCGTACACGACCACGGCGGGCTCCTGACGGCTAGAGCGCTCTAGACCAATGACAAACGGGCGCAATTGGTCGGGCGCAGCCACGCCAGCGTGCTCGCCGACGCTCCAGAAGCGGTACTGCTCCATCGTCAATTCGGGCTGGCGACAAGGCGCGAGAACGGCTGGCGACATCCACTGTTCATTGACGGCTTGGTCTTCCCACAGGCACAAAATGTGCGACTTGAACGCAGGCTGCAGCGCTGGAATTGCAATTGCGCGGGCTTGCGCTTCTGTCATCGTGTCCAAGTAAGAAGACACACCAGCGTTCGGATTCGCGGCTAGAACGGCGTCTCCGCTCTTCCAGTCGTAGCCTTCGGCACTGAAAATCAGTGCTAGCGTTTTCTCATCACGCATCTCACCGGCAAGAATCTTTGTGGCGGTCACGTGCAATTCGTAACCAACGCTCTGCAAGTTTTCGCCTGCGTGGCCGATGCTCGAAAGGAGCGAATTATTTCTCTTATCGCAACCAAGGCTCATTTCTTCGTAAACGGAGCGGTCGCGATGCGCCCATAATTCATCCACTGCCGCACCGTGGAGAATTTTGCCCGCCAAGCTTTTGCCTTGTGCCGAAACTGGAACGAGCGTGCTAGCTGAACTGCGTTGCGTGATTGAATGCTGCAGCACGCTCAGACCGAATGTCGCGCAGAACTTTGGATCAGCTCGCAACATGTCGCGGCAATTGTCGAAGAGCTGACGAGCCTGCGAACTGGCGCGCGCGGCGCAAACAATTTCCGCACCCTCTTCGTTGTCCGCAGCAAGCAGGTACAGCAAAACCACTGAGGACAGCGCGGTCTTCCCAGAAGACTTTCCGCACTCAAGAAAAAGCTTGCGATAGCGGCGCAACTTTAGGTTGTCGATTCGCTTCCAAGAGAACAAGCAAAGAATCAACCACGTCTGCCACGGCGAAAGCACAAATGATTTTCCTGCGTGTTCGCCTTTGACGTGCTTCAGACAACTAATAAAGTCGATTACGGTTCCGCCATCATCGGGCTGCCACACATACGGAAAATCCGGTTGCCCCTGATGCAGCAAGTCCGCGCGCTGGCGCTCAATCGCTTTGCGGGTCCAGAGGCAAGCCGGGCGTGCGCCGCCGAGGATTTCTTCTTCCCAGCCGTGCGCTATGGTTTCGTAACTGGTCACTTGTTCTCCCGAAATTCAGGGAAGGACTTTCCGGCCATCCCCTTATCAACAAAGTCTGTCAAGAAGCGCTCCGCAGTCGGAACGACTTCTTCAGAAAGTCCGATGCTTTCCAACTTGTTCTTCGCGATGACCTTTTGCAGTTCGGGTGTCTGTCCCGCACTATTTGTGTTCGACAGAATGACTTCAGGATGATTGATTTCACACGGCACAAGGTGACCATCGGGCAACCGGCGAACGTTATTAAAAGGAACTGCGGCGGCAATCGTAGCGTTGAAGTGGCTTTTGAGTGCTCTGCGGTCTGCATCATCCAGTGACGCAAGCAGCCCGGCAGGCGTCGCGAAGTTGTACCGTCGCTGCAAGACGAGGTTATCGTTATCGTGGCCAGATTGTTTCTTGCCGCCTCTACGTCCGGCAAGGCGTCTAATCGTGCTTAGGATGTTCAATTTTCGCTTCCTTTCAATGCTTTGATTTTGTCCTTTACAAGATCGGCCTGTGTTTTGGCATTTTTGAGCGTGCCAGTTTCGGCTTTCGCTTTCGCAAGCTGCAAGCGCGAAATTTGTTGATTGAGTTTTTCGAACGCAGTTGACTCGGCAGTCCACCGTTTCAGCAGGTCCAAATCGGTTGACTCAGACGCTGCCATTTGTGCTTGTAAATCTCGAACGTGTTTCTCAGACACAAGTGCGGCAGCTTCTTTGCTGGCAATTTGGTCCGTATACCAAGCGGGCGTTCCGCGTTCGTAAGGAGCTTCAGATTGTGCAATGGGAATCGGCGCAAGTTTCTCAGCAACTTTTTTACGCTTTTTCCCTTGCAAGCATCCACAGCTTTTTGTGTTCCCAGATTTAATCGAACCTTCACGCACCACAAAAGGAGAGCTTCCGCACGCACATTTCACGCGGACAAGTTTGTGCCCGTTCGTGTCGCGCCCGGCTGGGGCAAGGATCGTCAAAAGTAGGGGCATGAGATAGGGCCGAACCGGCCACTATGTCAAGGTAATGTGACGGGTAGTTTGCGGTAAGTGATTGAAAGCACGCTGTTAAAAGCACTTTGGTTATTTAATCGCGTTGACGTTATGTCAGTTTCAAAGGTCGCGCACAATTTTGCTTGGAAGACTGGCGCTCGCAGCCGCCCGGCCACACTCATTTTTTGATGCCCGTACGGTCTCTTTTTTTGATGCAGAGCAAACGTGCCGATAAGTGTAGTGCGTTGTAGCCGACACACGTCAACGCGGCGAGTCACCGCAGAATGTCTCGCAGCAATGCATCAACGTCACAGTCAAGGGCTTCATCTCCCTTCTTGCTGCCTGCGCTCATGTAAGCCGGTCAGACTGCCATGTACCCCACACCGGGATCTATTGATTTTCGATAAGGCTCGCGAGCCGCTCAAGTTCCGCGGGTTCCATTCCCAGTGCCGGTAGAACGTTAATAGCATAGGGGCCAAGTTGCTGAGTTGAAATTAGCTTGGCTATCTCGCGAAAGAAATAGACGCGGCGAACGGGCGGCAAGAGGAATTCGTTACCTAAGAGACGTCCATCTTCCTCTCGTGGCATCAGATCGAAGCCCGGAACACCGTCGGGAACGGGAATCACTTTTTGGAAGGTAAATCCGAGTCTGTTGAGTAGCTTCAGCGGCTTTACGTTCTTAATGTGGACGTGCGAAATGACCGGGATTGGATCGGGACTCTCCGGATCGTTGTCCCAGTAGTACGAGGCGAGCGCCAGCACGCCGAGAGCATCTGCGATGCCGCGATCCCTATAATCGGGATGAAGGAAGAATCCGCCAAACTCGGCGGGTTCTGGCGGTTCGGCGGCTGTAGTCTCTGGAACCTTTATGTTGCATGCACCGACTACCTTATTTCCAGTAAAATCGCGAACGATCCAACAGGCTCCGTTTGTAATCCAGCTTTCAACGTCTTCGAGAGTGGCAACTCTTAAGAATGGGTCGGGATGCAGGTAAACCAAGTCGAAGACGGCTTGAGCGTCAGAAGCTTTTGCTAGTGTGAAATCAAGCCGCGCGGCATGCACGGTCGCTATGTTAGCAGAAGGTTGAGCCGCGCTGTGGCCAGCACGGCTGATGAAGACAGCCTAGGCTGAAACCGCGAGTGATGATTCGATTCGCGAAACGCGAGTTACCAGCAGGTTTTTTACCGCGTCACGAGCGACCAGGGGAGGAGCCGTATGGCCGTTCTCCCAACGACTGACCGTCCCCGGAGCAGTCCTAAAAAGTTCCGCCGCGTCCCTCACTGACATGCCGGTAAGCGCAAGCCCCTCCCGGACGATAAAACTGAACATTTGTTTGTCCCTGAGATCC
>CAWJVC010000008.1:0-81251 GCA_963846215.1 uncultured Acidobacteriaceae bacterium
AAAATCCTCGACGGAGTCGAGAGGGCCGGATAAGTAGGTAGGCACTCGAAAAGTGGCGTCGCTTGTGATGTTGAAGATTAACTAAGTAGCGACGCAGATAATTCGATGGTTTGAACAAGCCTCGCAAACGCGGGGCTTTTGCATTTTCACCATAAGCTGTCAACCCCATGCGTCAACCTCACTACCCCATGACGAAAAGCATTCCGCTATGTTTCGGAAGCAAGTTGAGGCAACTTACGTTTTTATTTGAAAGCGGCTGTTGAAATCTGACATCAGCTTTCCATACTAAAAGAAGAAACGAAGCAAGACCGGCCCGCTCAACGAGCCGACAGTATTGGACCGGAACGGTCCTGAAATGAGGAAGCATGAAACACCAACCTTTAGCAGTCACCCCGCTGCGAATTCATCGGGATAGCTCACTCACAGTTGATCTGAGTTCCTTCGCATTTGTTAACACGACACCATCGCGGCTTGGTTCCGTTCTCGCCAATGAAGTTTCTCGCCGTGTTGTTCCTGAATGGATCAAGCCGACGTTTGAAGATGTCGTTCTCATCGCGTACACCCCAGGCCCGCCGCGATACTCACCCACCTTCTTCCAACGCGCAAATAATATTCTGATCAACCGTGATGCTGAAGTTTCGCGTCTTGAGCGAATCCATACCGCTAGGGCTGCAACGTTCCGCGCTAAACAAGATCAGGAATTGCTGCGCAACCCGTCGCGGCATGTTGCAAAACAACTGCCGTACGATCGCTCTCTAGCCAGTTTCCAAACGTCTTCGCTCTCGACCATCGGACCGTACTCCATCGTTTCGTTTGTAAGTCTTGTTGATAACTGGATAGAAAACCGCGCCATCGCAGCCGTCTACAAAAGCGTTCTGCAAAACGTGAAGCGGCACACTAGGGGGCGCAAGCGATGATCCCCCTCACACAGGAACAAGAGGCGGTTGCTTTCAGGCTCATTGAGAAGGGTGATGAAGCGTCGCGGGCTTTGTTCGTCCAGCTAAACCAGCCGCTTGTTGGTGAGATAGCAAGCCGCTACCAAGAAAAAGGCTTGACCTGGGAAGAACTATTATCGGCTGGCAATGTTGGCCTGTTGAAAGCCGTTGAGAAGTTCGACTATAAGCGCGGCTTCAAGTTCTCTACTTGCGCAGTGCCGTGGATCAAAGGCGCGATTACAGCGGTTTTCAAAGCCAACAAGGCGCAACGGAAATCCGAATTCGATGCTCCGCTCGCGGTTGCCAATGTGGAGGAAGAAAGCGACCAAACCATCGCGGTTGCCAATGTGGAGGAAGAAGGCGACCAAAACATCGCTGTACTGGGGTTGGATCGTGACGTACTTCCCGCGCTCAAGGATGCCGCGCAGCGATTAGAAGACCCTCGGCAAAAGCAAATAATCGCTATGCATTTTGGTCTGGACGGTGAGGAGCCGCGCACCCTGGCTGAAATTGGGAAATGTCTAGGCATCAGCGGGCAACGGGTCGCGGCCATTGAAAAGGCCGCAATTCGACAGTTACGCGATATGAATGACCCAGTGTTAGAGCTCTTGTTCGAAGGAATGTTCCAGTAACAAATTCACAAGGAGAACAGTCAGTGTTGAATATCAACCGACATTCGATGATCGTAAACGGGGTAACAGATATGCCAAACGCACAAACACTCAGGCCGGAACTCGCGGACATCGTCCGTAAGATTCGCGCTCTCAGAACATTAAACCGCACAACCGGCTTTGTACTGAATCGCACCATCGGCGATCTTTTGAAGCCTCTCCTCCCGACGGTCTAGTCGCGATTGGGGAAGCTCTGGAATTGAGGACCGGCGAAATTAAACACCTTCCTTCTCAGGTGGGAGTGATACGGTGCGACGCCAACGGTAACAGATAAATAAACACGATGATGAGGGAAAGCAGGTAGCGAATGGAACAGTCAACAACTAACAAAGCCGGTATCACACACATTTGGCCCTACAGCAAACTGATCAACCCAGACGCACAACCGTTCTCAAGCGAGCGGGAAGATGACGTTTGGGAAGAGTTACGTGATTTGACGTTTGATGATGACGTGCCAGGCAGCATTTGGGTTGCACCTCACGACGATCCTTACACTGACCGGAACAAAGGAACGTGGTTAGGAAACCTCGCGCAAGACGATTTCGTTACGAATCGCGTGAAGAGGATTCACCATCGTGAAGTTGAATACACGGTTCATAGACCGGCCACTGAAGCACGTTCCTATCAAATATTGAATGGTGAGACAGACGCCATTGAGGATCAAATTGAGGTTCCGGCTGAGCGCGAACGCGATGAGGTAATTAAGAAAAGCATTCCGTGGAACCTGGGTAGCAAGATCGACGCGCAAAACGCCATCAAGGGATACCGCAACCATGAACTTTCCGCGCTCGTTCTCTGGTATCCGAAGGACAGCGAACACCTAACCCATTTGCCGATGGTGCGAAAGGTTTGCGCTGATCTACCAATCTACGTCTTTCACTGTGACTACCGCGAAGATAAATGGGGTGTGGAGCGGGAAGGCAACTCCATTGGGTCGCTGTGGGATACCCAATCGGATCTGCTGAATGAGCAAGAATTGCAACCAGTAATCGAGCACATAACAAACGTTGGCGAAAACACCTGGCTATTCGGACCACCAAAGCAGGGTAAGACGTGGATCATGCTTTGCATCGTTAAAGCTCTCTTAACGGGCGAACCTTTGTTCGGAGTGGAGAGGTTGCGGGTACCGCACAAGGCGAAAAGAGTGATTTACCTCTGTCCGGAAGCGAGCCGAACAGGACTCACAAGACGCCTAAAGATGTTGGGATTGATGCAACACATTTACGACCCCTTCACAAACCCTCAAGGCCGTTTGTTTTTGCGCTCGCTGTCAAAAGGTATCAAGCTCGGTTTGGATAACACCGAACTGCTTCAGATGGCAGAGGGCGCGGACATTTTTATAGACACAGCCATTCGTTACGTTGAAGGCGATGAAAACAACGCTACCGATGTAAAGGTGATGACCGAGAAAATTCTTAACCTGCTTGCGATGGGTGCAAGGTCTATGTGGGTCGCACATCACTCGGGCAAGTCCTTCGCTTCAGCGACCGAAATAACCCTTGAGAATTGTGCGCGTGGTTCCACTGAGTTTGCGGCTTCCTTAACAAACGCGATTGGGATTGTGCAACTGGACAAGGACAAAAACCTGATTCACCTCCATTACATCGACGGGCGGGATATGAACGAACCAGCGGCAGATATGCACTTGCAGGGAAGACCGTATCTGAGTGAGATCGGAAACTTTCAGGTAACAGAAAATGTGGAACGTTTCAAAGGGCGCAACCCGGTGAAGGGCCGCACGGGCGATCCTGATAAGCAAGCAAAGATAGATTTTGCCAGGAGCGTTGACGGCTCGCTTCAGGAGAAAGCGGACGCAGTCGAAAAGCAGTTTGGAATAAAGCACGACAGGTCAACCATTTCAAAGTGGTTGAAGGAAAGTAGCTTTGACCATAACAAATGAAGTGGGGGAGGCTTTGTTCGTTATTCACCGGCTGTCGCGGCCTGTTGCTTCTGCAAGTCGAGATGGTATCTAACGCACGAAGGGATTTCACCGGCCAGAAAGTCTTTCCGTACCGGCTCGACATTGCTGATCCGGCACTCTTTGCGATACGCCTGGTAGTCGATTTTCTGTTGTTCCGTCATCTTCATTTGACTTGCTCCCGATTTCTGATTTGATTTCCTTCCAACGATTCGCAGTTTCGCTGAAGGGCTCTCGCGGCACAAGGGCACTTTGCGGCTATTACTCCGTGGGTACTTAAACTTTAACAAGCTTTGCACAAAGTCATATCAACAAATAACAAAGAGAAAAGAGGGCTGTTATGGAACACGGTGATCCTGGTAAATCTCTCATCAAGGAAATTGAAACATTGCGCGAAGCGGTTGTGAGGCTTTGCGACTTGCAAAAGGAACTAGCGCTAAAAGTAACAGAGGCGCTGCAGAAACCAACCAAAAATGGGGCTGTGTAATGAAATTACTTGAGAGGCATATTCAAGAGTTTAAGGAGCGCAGAGCGCGGGAGAAGGCGCTCGCCGCGAAGCGAGCTAAAAAGAAGCGACTGGTTTATAACAGGCTTCGACGTAGGCGCGAAGCCGCCGCGTTGCGCGAACCAAGCCTCAACGAAATACTTAAGATCGTAAGGCACTCAATGAAGAGGTGGGAGGAAGCCGAAGAGTGAAACTTATTAAACCTCGCGCTTGCGAGCCTCTTCGATCATGGAATCAATTTCATCTTCTCTAAGACCAGGCTTTCCATTCACACTGCAAAACTCTCGAAACTCTGGCTCAGTCATTGCATTTGACGTGCTCTTGATCGTGAATTGGTCGCTGTGCATTGTGATGAGGACGAACTTTTCCGGCTCCGAGCCTTTCACTTTTCCCAGGTACGTTGGTCCCTCCATTTCAACCTCCACTCCACCATGAGCAGCCGAGCGTTTTGCAAACCGTTTTTTATTGCATATTCCATTGCATTGTAGCTCCAGAACATGCAGATTTTGCGCTCTGTGCGGGAAAAAGGGCCTTGTATCTAACTGAAAATGCACATGCGGGAAGGAAGGCGCTGCATTACGAATCGGCTGCTCTACCAACTGAGCTACGTCGGCTTCTGGGTTAGCCTTATTAGTTTAGCAAATCCAGAGCATCACCCATTATTGGCGGCCGAGACATCGGATTCCGAGCGATTTTCACGTTTAACTTAACCCTACGCGGCGCGGGCGGACACCATCGCATCGTATTCATGTTGCGATTGCGAGGGCAGCAAGACCCACAGGGTGTAGACTCCCACCGCTGTGCCAAAAGGAATGTTGAACAATGATATAAATCCCAGAACCAGCGCAAGCAGGCGCGCCCATGGCTCGTGTTGCAACAACCCCCAGCCGGCAAGAAATCCGAACACGGCCTTGACCACGATAAAAAACGCGACTGCGGTTAATAGCACTCGTAAAAAACCGCCAGGCATTTCCGGGGGCGCTCCCATTTCACGCATGTGGGGAAACAATTTGTTTGCAACAATGTAAAGGACAACCGCTCCGATCGCATTGAAGGCGGACATGGCCAACCACAAAATGCCCAACAGTTGCGCATGATCGTGGACGCGGCTGCGACGCATCTCCATCGCCATTACCGTGCCGACGACTTGCTTCCCACACCGGCTACAAAACGACTGTCCGGGCTGCACCGCTCCACCGCATCCATCGCAGAACATGATTTCCTCCCGAGCGTGGTGTCCTGACATAGCAAGCAACACGAAACAGCTGTGACCCACAACTGCAGGTACGCAAATTCCAGTTCAGAGTTCCCTTGTTGTTGGTTTGTAGAGCTGAGTTCGTGCCCCTATGACATTCACGGAATGACGTCTACCCTTAAGGTTTACGCACTCTAAATGGGGGCTTACTGCGACCATGCGCACAAACGAAAAGGCCACCCGGCAACAGGGCGACCTTTTCTTTTCAAGGGAGAATAGTTCCAACGGAGGCAAAATCCCGTCAAAACTTTCTGTCAAAATCTTATGAGCCGAAAAAGGAAGGTGTCAAGCAATTTCTGGGAAATAGATGCCTTTGTTTTCAACAACTTGCGTAATCCGACAATACCGCCAGTCACCGTTTCATTTTGAGACGGATATCAAACAAAATAGGGTAAGCTGCTATGTCTCATGGACTTATGCCCGCTTGGAGCGCTCTCCGGGCGTCGAATCGATCCCCCTGGGCGTCGCTTCGCCCTGCTCGGAAAGATCCAGCGAAATGAATTCGGTTTGGTCTGCGCTCCCGAAAACCGGACCCGGAAAGTAGCGTCGCAACAGCACACGGGCTCCCCCGAAAGCAACACCTGCCGCTAATGAGATCGCACCCACAATGATGCAAAGCAGGATGATGTTCACCAGCAAGTTCGCAATGTTGTTCTTCTTATCGAAGTAGGTGTTCTCATTCCACGTAACGCTGGCTTCGTAATTCACCGCGCCCAATAGTGTCTGCGCATCGCTTTGCGAAAGCGGGCCCGCGGCAATTGCAACGATCGGGCCGGTGCGCTTGTCGAAGAATGGACCGATGTTTTCCACGGCCTGCACTCCAGCCTGCGGCTGCGCCGCGTGATTAGCCGCATCGATACGCCGCAAATGTTCAGCCGCTAACGCCGGAGTAGGATATTCGATCAGCAACAGCGTAGCTTCTCCACTCGGCGTGGAATATTGCCCCAGTACCGCCTCTGGATTCGCTCCGAAATCTACCAGGTCTGCCGGAAGGGGAGATCCGATCGCACCTAATCCAAGCGGCCCCTCCGCATATTTTTCGGTGTTGGACTGATACCCGTGATGAGGCATGAAAGCAAGAATAGGCGGCAGATTTCCCGCATTGCCGTTTGGACGCGGCAACATTCCCGCTAACTCGCGCAAACCAGCCGCGGACATGACCGAAACTTGGCTGAATACCGCGTCCACCAGGATGTGACCGCGATAAAACAAAACCCGTCGATCTGCCGATGCGCCTTGATCCCCGATCTCTTCCCGCGCCATGCCTTGCTGCAAATAGAACGTGTACGCCCCGAACGCTCCGCTGGCATCCGCAAATCGCGCTCCGCGAATTTTCAACGTGCGGCCATCATCACTTTTGTATGTCGCCGTTTCGAGGTCCGCGAAGCCATATTCTTTCAATAGCAACGCGTTGGTCGGGTCTGCCACCGCGGGATCCTTGCTCACCTGAGCCGTTCCCTGAATCTGCCAGCCGGCAAACTGCTTAGGAAGGATCGGCGCGGCTGCTTTCGCATCCGGCCCAGCCGCAAAGGCCGAGCTAACCAGAACAAATAGAACGGAAGATTGCAGGAGGAATTTAGGAAAGCGCATGAATACACCGGCTACCACAGAGGCCCTTCTGTAATTAGACCACAGGGGACGAGAAAAAGTTTCAGCGACATGTGCTCAACAGAGGCTCTCCAGGCGAGATTTTGGGTGGAGTGCTCAGAACGAAGAACGAAGACTATTGACCTGCGCCCTTGTCCATCTTGCTCGCGACCTTCACTCCGCTCAGCCCATTCACATATTTGGCGATGCCGCGGTAAAGCGATTCGGCAATCCGCTCCCGGTACTCGCTGGTCGCGAGGCGATGCTCATCGGTAGGATTGCTTACGAAAGAAATCTCCGCCAGGATCGATGGCATATTCGCGCCGATCAGCACGATAAACGGAGCTTTCTTCACGCCCCGATCTCGAATCGCCGGACTTTTTACCGCCAGCCCGCTGTGCAGCGAGGCCTGCACATCCCCGGCAAATTCTCGGGATTCTTCGATCTTTTCCTTAAGCGCGATCTTCTTCACCAGATCTTGAAGCTCATAGATCGATTTCTCCGACACCGCATTCTCGCGTGCCGCCACTTCCAGAGCTTCCGGGGACGAAGTGAAGTTCAGATAATAGGTTTCCACTCCGCGCGCCGCTTCGTCGTGGCTCGAGTTCGCATGGATGGAAACGAACAAGTCCGCATGCGCCTGGTTCGCAATGGCCGTGCGCGTCTCCAGCGGAATGAATGTATCATCCTTCCGTGTGTAGACGACTTCCGCGCCCAGCCGCGTCTCCAGCAGCTTACCTAGACGCCTGCTTACTTCCAGTACCAGATCCTTTTCTTCCAGACCATTGGGACCGATCGTGCCCGTATCGTGTCCTCCGTGTCCCGGGTCGATCACGATCTTTCCGATCTTCAATCCCAGCGCGCGAATTAACGAGCGGTCGCCGCCTGCAGTTGGCCTTGCCTCCCGCGTCCCGCTGCTCGCAAACTGCTTCGTCGCGACTCCGCTTCGCGATCTTGTATTCCTCCGGCCTTCTTCTTGCGCTACCGCTGCTGTGGGGTCGCCATCATCATCGGCGTCGACAATCTTCTTAACAATCGCCGGCTTATCGAACGTCGTTTTCGCTTTTGCAGATGTCACCTCATCGCTAGTCGATGACGGCACATCTCCGGTATCGGCTGCTGCGTGAGCCACAGCTGCAGTCGTCTCCGCAGGAATGGCGTCTGGTTCGGACTTCGTACGTGGGAGCAGCGCAGCCGCGGCGTCTGTAGGCAATGACGACGTCTTCTCGTTCCTTCTCGCTTGCCCATCTTTGGCACGAATATCGATGATCAGCCGGTAGGGATTCGGCATCAGGAACGCGTCGTACTCGGAAAGATTATCCACGTCGAGCACCACCCGAGTGCGTCCCGGCGCGAACTGGGCAATGCGAACTTTCTTGAGGAAGCCGTCATCTACATCGAAGCTCTTTCCCACCAGGCTGGAGGCCAATTTTGTATTGCGCAGATCGAAGAAAATTCGTGCCGGGCGAGCAATCCGCTGCGACGAAAACTGGACATCCCCTTCAAGGTCGATGGCAACGCGGGTGTACTCCGGTGTCGACCAATGACGAATGCCTGTTACCCGCGGCCTTCGCGTGGGCCGCGTTTCCCCCGCCATATCGGTCGCTAAAGCTTTGCCCGAGTCGGAATTCTCACGGCTAGCCGTCGCTTCCCGGTCGCCGGCATCTCCCTGCGCCAGCGATTTCTCAGTAGCCTTCTTCGTTTCTAAGCTCGGCTTCCCCGCTTTCGCAGGCTGATCCAGTTCCGCAAGCGCTTGCCGCGCATCCTCGGCCAAATGATTGTGAGGATAGTGCCGCAAAAATTCCTGGAAAATTGCCCGCGCTTCTTCCGGGCGGTTCAGGTCGTCCTGGTAAATCTCACCGATTGCGAACAGTCCCTGCGGACGATCCTTGCTTCCTGGATACTCGCGTCGTAAAAACTTGTATTGCGCAATCGCTTCGTTCAGGATCTTGTCATCATCAAAGCGCCGTCCCATCTCCACCAGCGTATCAGCGACCGCGACCACGCTCGGATCCGCCTTTGAAGAAGTCGGCGCTCCCGTGTAGACCAGCCGGTAAGCATTCACCACGCGCTGATAATCGCGGCGCGTGCGCTCGGCGGTCGGCCGCGCGTTCAGCGCATCCCGCATCTGTTCTGCTGTCGTGAAATGTTCCCGTGCCCAGGCATCGGAGTGGTGAACTCGTGCTTGCGCCGCGGGAATGAAAAACGTGACGGCGGCCGCGAGCATAAAGCATGCTCCCCATCGACTACGCATGCGCCATAAGCTTTTCAAAATAACCTGGGTGTTGGAGGAGATAGTTACGAAAATCGTTACGTAAACAGATGCCACAAACCTAGTCGGTGTTGCTGATGTAGAGCACGCCGCGCGCATCCCGTTGAATTCTAACGGGATCTCGTGCCACCTCTCCAGTATTGAACGCGGCTCCCCCATAGTAAAGATTCGTGATCCGCTTGACGTAATTCTGCGTCTCCGCAAAATGCGGCACTCCCGAGCAGCGAGCCACAGCGCCCGCCCCCGCGTTATACGCGGCCAGGGTCAGTTTGATGTCACCGCCATAACTTTCTAAAAGCTGCTTTAAATGTCGAACCCCGGCGTCTACGTTTTGTTCCGGATCAAAAGGATTCTTTACATTCAGCTGATGGGCCGTTGCCGGCATCAATTGCATCAGGCCCATCGCTCCCTTTCGCGACACGGCGTTAGGGTTAAAATTCGACTCCACTTTCACGACCGCCCGCACGAGGTTCGGATCCACATTATGCCGGGCCGCCGCTTGCTCGATTGCGCTATCGATATCTCCCGCGGTCGCCGTCGTTCCGCGAAAGTTCGCCGCCACAATTTTCGCCGACGCTGACTGGCTCGACTCCCGCCCAATGTACTCGCTAACCTCAGAGGCCGCCGATCGCGCCGCCTTCATCGACGCCGCATTCGGCCCCGGCACCGGCTTCCAGCGATTCTCCTTCGAACTCCAGTACATTAGCGTCCGATGAGGCTTTTCTGGCATCTCCGTGTGCCGGTTCCGGCTCTCCGGAATCTCATCGTTCACATAGACCTTGCGCCCGTGTTCGTCGGTCGCGGTAATAGTCTCGGAAGGCCCGTCGCCGCTGGCAAGGGCACGCAGTTGGGGTATGAGTGAAAAGGAGGTCGCGGCTACCGTGCTTGCCATCAGGGCGATTTGCAGGCGCTTTCGCATTACCGGGCTTTATCCTCGTTGTCGAAGGCGGACCTCACCCTCGGATGATCTACCCGGAACCTGACGGAGAATTCTTAAACCAGAGTGAGTCGATTATAGGCTGCGCCATAAGCGCGAACAATTACCCTGAAGGGAGTAGAACCACCAAAGTAATGTCGCCAAGTGACTGAAAATAAGACGTTTAATAAACCCTCATCCGCAACTCTTGTCATTCCGACGCGAAGCTTCCTCTTCCGGCAGGAAGAGGAAGCGAAGTGGAGGAACCTGCTGTCTCTTCGGCACTTGCCACTAACCCTTCTCGATCGCTACCGCAAACGCATCCAGAGACAACGATCTCAGCAGGTTCCGCCGCATCCCGCGCTCTACATCCGCCAGCCGATCCGAAGCCGTGGCAATCCATTCAAAATCCGCAGCTTCCCCCAGCCTTTTGAGTTCACCCTGAATGTCTGTGTTGTGCACCAGTTCAGGCGCTCCCGAATTCAGAAACATCAAATCGCGTATCAGCGAGTAAAGCGTGCGCAGTAGCTGTTCTGTCTTTTCCCGGCCCTCAGCTCCGGGACGATACGATTCCGTGACTTTGAACAGTTCGGTATGCTCGCCTCCCACCAGCGCAGAACGCAGGATTGCCAACGCATTACTGCGAGCCGCCACATAACCTTCGAGATCGAAACTGCGTGCCCGACCCAGCGCCCCCTCGCAAAGCTTGGCGACCAACGCCCGTTGCGCTGCTTTCCACTCCGGACGATGCTGAGCGAGATATTTCTCCACGTCTTCCACGCCCACAGCACTTAATTGAAAAACCATCGATCGTGAGCGAATCGTCGGAAGCAGTTCTCCGGGATTCTCTGTCAGCAAAAAGATCGTGGCAAATCCTGGCGGCTCTTCCAGAACCTTCAACAAAGAATTCGCCGCCTCTTTCATAAATGCCGAGTCAGTAAAGATGTAAACTCGCTCCCGCGCCTCGGACGGCCGGTAATAGATGGTCTCGATCACGCGCCGCACCTGATCCACTTTGATCATCATCTGCGGTGGGTCCGGCGGAATCACCAGCACATCGGGATGAGTCTGTACGAACAGGCGAGTTTCTTTCTTGTCGCTCTCGCGCATCCCTTCCCGCGCTTCCACCGCCTCCGCGAATCTCGCATCCAGATCAGCCGACTGCGCAATGCGAACACAGTTCGCGCATTTGCCGCAAAAATCAGGTAGCCCGTCCGTTTGTATCGGATCCAGGCAATTCAGCGCCTGCGCCAGCATCAACGCGAGCGTATATTTCCCCGAGCCCCGCGCCCCCGCCAGCACGACCGCATGCGGAAACCGCTCCCGCGCCAGCATGTCGCGCAAGCGATGAACCGTCTCGGCGTTTCCGTGAAAATCAGAAAATGGCATCAGAGTAAGTTGACACTCATTCGTGCCGCGCAGCGTCACGTCGCTCGGCGATTAACTCGTCGGCGAGCGATACTGCTGGCGCGACGTGTTTGCGCACCAGTCGATGAGCTTTCGCCAGACGCTGTTTTATTGTTCCTCGCGGCGCTTCACTCTTCTTAACGCGAGTTCCTCGTTCTCTCATAATTCTTGACATCGACCAAGGCACGCTTTTAGTTAGCGGCGCCCACTTCACAAACCGAGCTCAGATATGACCGGACTGTACAGTGTCATGCCGTCCTAGGGGTCAGGATAGCGTTGAATGTATCGCTCGGCTTCCGCGATAGTCCGCTCGAAGTAGCTCGTAAGATCTTCTTCAGACCCTCGGTTCGCGTACCAGCTATCGTACGTGTATCTTAGGTTCCCATTGCCGATCTTCAGCACGTCACCGCCCAGAACCGCTACCTGGCTCCCCTTCAGGCACGCCAGTGCCTCAAGAATGTCTTCCCGCGTGAAAGCCACACCCGCAACGCCAATCTCAGTCAGCGCACATCCTTTTTCTTTTTCGAGTCTGCGGTATGGCTCCGGAATGAGCATCAAGACACCTCAAAGTGAATCCACTAAGCTCTCACTAGCTTCAACTTCCTTGCCACCACTTCCATCACTCTCCGATGCGTTTGCGCCGGAGTACCGCACGCATCCACCACCACCACACGCTGCGCCTCCCGCTTCGCAATCGCTCCATATTCCCATCGCACACGTTCAAAAAAAGCCCGATTCTGCTGCTCAAAGCGATTTTCATCCACGTGTTTGCTCGCGCTCTTCTTCGCTTTCTCGGCCGATCGCTGGTTGCGCCTGCGCGCGCGGCCCAGGCTCCTCGCTAGTTCGGATTCCAACAGAATCGTCAAATCAGGCTGCAAGTCGCCGCACAGCACTCTATGTAACTCCAGTACGGCTTCACTTCCCAATTTGCGGCCACCGCCTTGATACGCTTCCGTCGAATCAGTAAAGCGATCGCACAACACAATCTGCCCGCGCTCCAGCGCCGGTTGAATCACTTCCGCAATGTGCTGCGCCCGCGATGCAAACATCAATGCCATTTCCGCCAGCGGCGAAAGGCCTTCCGTCGCGGAATCTAGTAGCACGCGCCGAATCTTCTCTCCGGTCGCCGTTCCACCGGGCTCGCGCGTCTCCACCACTTTGTGCCCCGCCGCACGCAGCTTTGCCGCCAGCTTGCGCATCTGTGTGCTCTTGCCGGTGCCGTCCAGCCCCTCAAACGTAATAAATTTTCCGCGCCGCGACATCGTCGAAATAATAGCAGCCTCGCCCCCTGTTACGGTTTTGCTCTACCCTGTGTTTCCTTCGTGTCCTCTGTGTTAAAGCCCTTCTATTTTTTCCACGAAGCCGACCTCAATCGACCCTGTACCCACCGCCGTGCTGATATAGTCTAAAATTCCGCAAGCGGTTTCACATTCGGTTCGACATCATGGGGGCCCTATCAACATGAAACTCTCCAGACTCCTGGGAGTGCTCTGTGTTCTATTCATCTCAATTTGCAGTTGGTCCGCCGCGCCACCGACCGTAACCATTTTTGTCGACGCCACTTCGGCTCCGCGCAAAATCTTCCATGCCAAATTAAAAATTCCCGCCGCCGCTGGTGACCTCACCCTCTACTATCCGAAATGGATTCCAGGCGAGCATGCCCCTGACGGCCCCGTCGTCGATCTCGCTGGACTGAAATTTACAGCCGGTGGCAAGGCCTTAAAATGGCGCCGAGACCTCCTCGACGGATTTACCATTCACGTCGATGTTCCAGCAGGCGAGACTGAGGTAAACGCCGAACTCGATTTCCTTTCTCCCGCAACCTTCGAAGGTGGCTTCTCCGCCGGTTCTTCCGCGACGGATAAAATGGCCGTCATCAGCTGGAATCAGGTTCTGCTTTACCCTAAAGGCTGGAAGTCCGACGACCTCACCTACGTTGCCTCGCTAAAACTTCCCGCGAACTGGAAATATGGGACACCACTACCGATTGCTTCCACCGCCGCTGAAAACGGCGGGACTCAAATCACATTCAAACCAGCTTCCTTGACTACACTAGTCGACTCGCCCGTCATCACCGGAGAGTTTCTAAAGGTTGTTCCTCTCGCCGAAGATCCGCCCACCGAAATGGATATCGCGGCCGACAGCGCCGCTGCCCTCGCCCCGCCGCAAGAGGTCTGGGACCACTATAAAAACCTGGTCGAACAGGCGAACAAACTTTTCGGCGCACATCATTATCGCGATTACCACTTCTTGCTCAGCCTCAGTGATCATGTAGCGCACTTCGGTCTGGAACATCATGAATCCGACGACAGCCGCATCGATGAGCGCGGCCTGGTCGACGAAGCTGCCCGCAAAGCCTCCGCCAGCTTGCTCCCTCACGAGTACGTTCACTCGTGGAATGGAAAGTATCGCCGTCCCGCCGATCTCGCTACTCCCGACTACCAACAGCCCATGCAGGATGACCTGCTCTGGGTGTATGAAGGGCTGACCAATTATCTTGGAACCGTGCTCACCGCGCGCAGCGCTTTACTCACGAACGAGCAAGCGCGAGAGGATCTGGCACTAACCGCGGCCGCTCTTGACCATACTCCTGGCCGCATCTGGCGCAACTTGCAGGACACTGCCGACGCCGCGCCGCAGCTTTATTTCTCTCCCAACGCTTGGCACTCGTGGCGTCGCGGAGTGGATTTCTACGACGAAGGCACGCTCAACTGGCTGTGGGTCGACGTTATCATCCGGCAGCAAAGCAAGGGCGCGAAAACCATCGATGATTTCTGCCATGCTTTCCATGGCGCTCCCAGCACTGGTCCGATGGTGAAAACTTACACATTCGACGATGTGGTCACTACTCTGAATCAGGTTGTTGCATACGACTGGCGCGGCTTTTGGACCGAACGCCTCACCAACCACGGTCCCGGTGCTCCGCTCGGCGGAGTCGAAGGCAGCGGATGGAAGCTGGTTTACGATGACACTCAATCTGAAATGCAACGTGGCGCCGAAAGCAACTGGCGCGTCGTGGACGCCTCTTTCTCGATTGGCCTTCAACTTCGCGAAGATGGCATCATCACTGACACCATCGAAGGTATGCCCGCGGCCATAGCTGGAATTGGTCCCGGCATGAAATTGATTGCCGTCAACGGTCGCCAGTATTCCGGGGAAGTTTTGCGCGACGCGCTTAAAGCCGGCAAAGGTGGCAGCGCTCCTCTCGAGCTTCTTATCGAAAACACCGACTATTACAAAACGTACAAACTCGACTATCACGGCGGCGAGCGCTATCCGCATCTCGTACGCGATGACGCGAAGCCCGACTTGCTAACGGAGATTTACAAAGCAAAATAAAAAACTCATGAGGAGAGCGATGCATTCCAAATGTAGCTCTGTGCCTCAGCATCTTTCGCGGAAATTCTCCATACCGCTGGCAGTTATCTTTGGATTCTTCTCGCTGCTCGCCGGCGCGAATCTTTATTCTCAAAATTCTCCAACCTCCATCCTCGGATTCACTCCTTCTTCCGCCGCGCATGAAACCGAAGTCGAAACTAAATACAAAGCAATTCCCTCGCCCGACGAAGAGCGACGCCAGCATCACATCTTCACCTCTGAACCGCACGTCGCAGGATCTCCTCGCAACAACGAACTGGCTCGCTACATCGCCGACCAGTGGCGGCAGGAAGGGTTGGAAGATGTCGTCATACGGCGCTACGACGTGTATGGCAGCAATCCCAAATTCACTTCGCTCGAGATGGTTGCCCCTGTTCACTACCGCGCCGTGCTGCGCGAGTTGCCCATTCCCGGCGATCCAGACACGAAGAATAAGAGCATCAGCTCGGCGTGGAGTGGCATGTCGGCTTCGGGAGACGTTACAGCTCCACTCGTCTACGCTCATAGCGGAAATCCCGAAGACTACGAAGTGCTGCGCAAGCAAGGCATCGACGTAAAAGGGAAAGTGGTACTCGTCCGCTACTCGAATCCGTACAGCTATCGGGGGTTCAAGGCGCTGACCGCGGAACGCGAAGGCGCGGCCGCACTTCTCATCTACAGCGATCCCGCCGAAGATGGATTTAAAGAGGGTAAGGTCGTTCCCAACGGACCGTGGGGTCCCGAGTATCACATTCAGCGCGGAGCGATCACGTACGACTTCATGGTTCCGGGCGATCCGCTCACTCCGGGATGGGCGTCGATTCCTGGAGCCAAGCGCATTCCGGTTGAGGAAGCCACATCGATTCCGAAGATTATGGCGCTGCCGCTTTCGTGGCATGATGCCAAGCCGCTGCTGGCGCAAATGGATGGTCCGGTTGCGCCTGCGGAGTGGCAAGGGGGTTGCCGCTGAAGTATCACCTCGGCGGAAATCGCGTGCGCGTGCACGTGAAGATCGAGATGGACAACTCCACGCAGCCTTACTACGTGGTGGAAGGGCGCATTCGCGGTGCGCAGTTGCCGGATGAATGGATCGTGCTGGGCAATCATCGCGATGCTTGGGTGTTCGGCGGAGTCGATCCCTCGAGCGGCACCGCGTCGATGATGGAACTGACGCGCTCGCTGGGAAAGTTGGCGAAGCAAGGAATTCGGCCGCGTCGCACAGTCATCGTTTGCAGTTGGGATGGAGAGGAAGTGGGGCTCACTGGTTCGACGGAGTGGGGAGAACAATTCGCGGAGGAACTGCGCAAGAAAGCCGTTGCTTACATCAATGTCGATGAAGCCACGTCGGGTCCTAACTTTCATGGGCAGGCGGTCGCGTCGCTGGCGCCGATGCTGGTCGAGACCGCGCACACGCTGCAGGATCCTTCGGGAAAAAGTTTGTATGAGGCGTGGAAGGAATCATCGGCAAAGGAGAGGCGTGAGGCGAAGGATTCTCGGGCGGTCACGGATACGAATCTCGCGGACACTCGCATTGGCAGCGGCTCGGACCATACTGTGTTTCTGAACTTTGTTGGCATGCCAGTGCTCGGGCTGGGTTTCGAAGGACCTTACGGTGTGTATCACTCGGCGTACGACGATTTTTTCTGGATGAACCATTTTGGCGATCCGGGCTATCGCTATCACAGGCTGATGTCGCAGTTGTGGGGCGTGCTTGCCCTGCGCCTGGCCAATGCGGATCTGCTTCCATTCGACTTTGCCAGCTACGCTGACAACATTCGTCAGTTCGTGAATGAATTGTCGAAAGGCATGACTGCAAGAAACGACACGAGCCAACTGGATCTCAAGCCGATTCTGGATGCGATCGACGAGTTCGAGGCTGCGGGCAAAAGGCTGGACGACTCTGCAACGCATGCTCTCGCCTTGGGCAAAATCGATCCTAAACTTGCTGCCACTATTAATCACGGCACGATGCAAGTGGAACGGAACTGGCTTAATCCTGATGGCATTCCGGGACGGCCATGGTTCAAACATATTCTCTATGGCGCGCGCTTTACTTACGCGCATCTGGAATTGCCCGGACTGACTGAGGCGGTCGAGAAAGAGGATTGGGTAGTGGCGAAGCAGCAGGCAGAAATCCTGCGGCAGGCGCTGGTCAATAATACGAAGCTGGTCAACGACCTCAATTCGACTCTCGGCGGCGATACGCAAGCGGGAAAGTGATTCGAGGGCCTTTTGCCGCGGCCTCGGACGTCTTCGTTTCTGACCATTTCTCGCCCGCAGACGTGGTACCCTCTCCCTCCCCACCTCGATATACTGGAATCATGGGTTTAGCGCGAATCGGCTGAAAAATCCTAGGCGCTCAGTCACTTACGGGCAAAATCTTGACTCAAAAGGAGTTACAGATTCTATGCCAGCAGCGGTCCATAACCGCCTCCGCCTCGATGATGGGCTGAAGGTCCTGTGGACGACAAGGTCAGATGTCACAACGGCGGACCGCTTGGTGGGCGAAACTTATCGGCGAAGATTTCGACTTATGTTTTCGCGTGCACGACGTGTAATCCGAGCACTTTCTCAAAGCAATCAAAATCGCGGTCGCGGTGCAGCAGGTGATGTTTTTCTTGCAAACAGAATGTGGCAATGAGGCAGTCGATTGTTTTGCGAATGGTATATCCAGTTTCGCGCAATTTCCGATAGTTCTGCGCGGCTGCAATCGCGAGGGTGCTACCGCCGGTGGAAAAGACATGAAACTTCAGAAGATCGTCCTGCACCTTGGCGAATTCGCGCTCGTCCGAGACTCCCTGCAGGACCTCACACAAGATCAGATCAGTGATTCCGAGGCGCTGCCCTTCTAATCGTGCGTCGAGCCAATCCGTCTCGGCATTTTCGACGCCTCGCAGGTAGTCGATCCAAACAGTCGTGTCGACGATGACCATGCGCTTAGGTTATGGGCGGTCCGTGCCGACTCGTGATTGGTCAAGATTGCCTTCCCACTGGACCTTCCCGCGCAATCGGCGGATGGCCCCCTGGGCGTGCGTTTCGGCGAGCAAACGGAGACCTGCCTCGACCGTGGCTTTTTTGGTGCGAGCTCCGCTAACGCGCATGGCTTGAGTCATCAAGTGATCGTCGATGTCGATGTTTGTCCGCATGGGGTACCTCGGGGCTGCGATGTGTAAAGATATCATATTTATGTGTATTGGGCAAACATGGGATCAGTTTGCGGTCCTCCTTACGGATGGTCCGTTTGCGCAGGAGATCCTTCCCTTCGCCTGAGAGGCGGCTCCGGTCAGGATGACACACTCTTTTTAGACGTGCTCTTCGCCGGTGCTGGGTCGGTTCAATTAAGGATGCGAGCCAGACGCGCGATTAATGCGTCGCAAGGATCGCGACGCGTCGCGCGGCTCGCCCAGATCCTTCACTGCGCAAAAAGCGCTTGTTCAGGATGACAATCAAACTGACTCTGCCTGCTTCGGGCCTTACCCTTGCCAATCCGGCTAAGCTCCGGCATAATAAGTGTTTGTCTTGACCTCGCCGGACTCTTCCGGAACAAGGATATACATCAGTGCTAATGATTCGACTGTCGCGCATGGGTGCGCGCAAACAACCTTTTTACCGCATCGTCGTGATTGAGAAGGCGCGGGCACGCAATGGCCGTCCGGTGGAAGTGGTGGGGACGTATAATCCCCGGACTAATCCCACCAGCATCGACTTCAAACGCGATCGCGTCGACTACTGGGTTTCCAAGGGCGCGCAAATGTCAGAGCGAGTTGGCAAGCTTTACTCCAAACCCGCGGCGGCGCCAGCGGCGACCGTAGCCTAAGCGCTTATCATGACGGAATCTAGTGGAGATGTTCGCGGTCTCGTCGAGAAGATTGCCAAGTGGATCGTCGACGCTCCGGACGCGGTCTACGTGGACCATCTTGACGGCGACGTGATCGAACTGGAAGTTGCCGAAGAAGATGTGGGCAAAGTCATAGGCCGGCAAGGGCGCACGGTTCGCGCCTTGCGAACGCTTTTGAGCGCAGCGGGAGTACGGGCGCGGAAGCGATACACGCTGGAAGTCATCGACTAAAGTCGCCGGCAAGGAACCACACCATTCGCGATCCTGAAACAAGCAGTGACTTCATTACGCTAGCCCGCGTGGTGAAAACCCAGGGTCGGCGGGGCGAAGTTGCGAGCGAGATTTTCAGCAATGTTCCCGAAAGATTTTCGATTGGGATGAAGTTGCTGGCACTGCCGCGGGAAGCTGGCGCGGCGCGACGCGAGCTTGAGGTGGAAGAGCTCTGGCCGCATAAAGGGCTGCTGGTTTTTAAGTTTGCGGGCGTGGATTCGATGTCCGAGGCGGAAACGCTGATCGGAAGCGAGTTGCAGGTTCCGGGCAGCCAACGTTCGCAGCTGGAAGCGGGCTGGAATTACGTTAGCGATTTGGTTGGTTGCACGGTGCTCGATCTAAGCCGCGAGAATCTAAACCGCGAAGATCAGTACCGCGAGATTGGGCGCATTGAAGATGTGCAGTTTGGAGCGGGTGAGGCTCCGCTGCTCATTGTGCGAGACGCGGCGAAGCGGTTGGTGGAAATCCCATTTGCCGAGGCGTATCTCGACAGCGTGGACGTGAAGCTGAAGCAGGTTCGCATGAAGTTGCCGGAAGGGCTGCTGGAAGTGAATGCGCCGCTGACGGCTGAGGAGAAGCGGGAGCAGGGGCAGTCGTCGCGACCGAAGCGATAGAGACAAAAAAAGCATTTAACACAGGGGGCACAGAGGATCACTGGGTAGAGCTAAGGCCCCTGAAAGTTTTGGATCTGCGAAATGAAGGCCGACATCGTAACGATTTTTCCGGACTTCTTTCGCGGGCCGCTGGATTTTGGGATTACGCGGCGAGCGCAGGAAATGGGGCTGGCAAAGATTGCAGTCCACGATCTGCGGGAGTTTACGCACGATCGTCATCGCACCGTGGATGACCGTCCGTTCGGGGGCGGTGAAGGCATGGTGCTGAAGCCGGAACCGCTGTTTGAGTGCCTGGAGTCGATGGAAGTGGCACCGCGGGACGACCGGTTTGCGGGACGAGTGAAGGAGTCAGTAATTTTGCTCTCGGCGCAAGGGCAAAGGTTTACCCAGAAAGTTGCGGCAGAGTTGGCGTTGCTCGATCGCATCGTTTTGGTTTGCGGACGGTACGAAGGAGTAGATGAGCGCGTGGCGGATTTTCTGGCCGACCGGGAACTTTCGATCGGCGACTACGTTCTGAGTGGTGGCGAGATGGCGGCGGCGGTGATTGTGGAAGCGGTGATGCGGTTGCTTCCCGGCGCGGTGGGCAATGAAGCTTCGACCAAGCAGGAATCGTTTTCGGTGGATGCGAAGTTGATGGTAGATGGCGCGGATTCAACTTGCGGATCGAATGGATTGCTGGACTATCCGCATTACACAAGGCCCTCGGAGTTTCGAGGCATGGCGGTGCCGGAGGCGCTGATGTCCGGCAACCACGAAGAAATTCGTAAGTGGCGGCGGCAGAGAGCGCTGGAAAAAACAGTTCGCAACCGGCCAGACTTGCTGGAAGGTGCGGCGCTGAGCGAAGAAGATAGAAAATTTGTGGCTGCGATCCAGCGAGATCGCGAGTGAGTTTCGCGGCGCGGGCTTTTGCCGATCAGATTTTAGAGACCAGAATCTAAAGAAACGATTAGAGATAAGAATTTAGAAGGGCAGAAGGGTTAACTATCATGTCGAACCTCATCATTGAAAAACTACTGGCGAAAACGCAACGGACCGATTTCCCGAAGTTCGCGTCGGGCGACACGGTGCGGGTGCACGTGAAAATCAAGGAAGGCGACAAAGAACGCGTGCAGGCGTTTGAAGGGGTCGTGATCAAGCGCGACAGCGGTCCGCAAGCCAGTTTCACAGTGCGCAAGATCAGCTTTGGTCAGGGCGTGGAGCGCATTTTCCCGGTGCACTCCAAGGTGATCGACAAGGTCGATCTGCTGCGCTCGTCGAAAGTTCGCCGCGCGAAGCTTTATTACCTGCGCGGGCTCAAAGGCAAGGCAGCGCGTCTGCGCGACGCTGAGTAATTAATTAAGGGTGGGCGGCGGCGCAGCTTTGCTTGGCGCCGCCGCTAAGCCACCCTATCCGGCCACTGCGGCCAGTGAATCGGTAATGACTTCAAGGTCAGAGAAATCCTCTCGCCGCGGCTTCTTCAACTGGCTTAGGACGTAGTCGAGCAACGGCCGGTCTCCCTGACGAATCTCGCGGAACTCAACCCCCATCGAGCGATTCCCCGCGGTATATTTCACGTCGCCTTTCAGCGCGACGCTGACGTCATAAATATTCAAAACCATTCTGAGGTCGGTGCCCGGCACGAGAAGGTCGCTGGCGCTGATCAGGCAGCCAAATTGTGAGATCTGCTCCACACGGCCGGTGCGGGAGCGGCCTCCGAGCTCGGCCAGATTGGCTTCTCCCGCGACTTGAAAACGCGGACCACGTCGACGATTCTCTTCGCCCCGCCGAAAATTATTCGTGACCGGCTTGGTCTTGGGCGCGTTCCCTAAAATCGGCAAGTACTGCTCTTCCATCTGACGCAATTCTTCTTCCCATGGCGTTCGGGCGCCTTCAACGCACTCCACCGTGAATTGGCCGCGCAGGGCGGAGTTGGGATCGGCTGTCCACACTACCTGGCAAACTGACTTGTTGCGCCCGCGTTCGACGTTGATCAAGTCTCCAACTTTCACGTCTCGGAAGCTTAACAACCTGGCCCCGCGGGGATGGATGTCATAGGTGCAGGCCATCTCCAAGGCGCCGCGGGAGCCCTCTGCCATGTGAGTGAGCCGAACCGGCAGGGCGAGATGAACCAATTTTTCGATTGGTGCGCCGTCCTGAGGCAGCGCTTCTTTTCTCGACTGGGCCGGTTCGTAACTCACAAAGGCTCCTCGGCGAACTGCAATCTAGGGAAAACATAGCAGTACATGTCCGAGTGGACAATGTACGTCCGTAATCGAAGTAATGGTTACCGGGCGGCATTACGTGGAGGGAGGGAGCGTGGCCCGGAAGTGGTAGAGATGCTTCTTCGGTGGCGTTTTTCGGCGGGTGTGTAACGACGATCGATTAGCAATTATTCATTCGGGACGCGGGTTTTCCTCAAGCTTCCTCAGTATTCCTGCTTGCGCGAATCGGTATCGACACGTGAAGATGGTGGAAACGTTTCCCGATGCCGAGCTCAGTCAAGACCTCGTCCGAGTTTTCCCTTTCACCTTCCGCAGTCAAACTGCGTCTGTTGAAGAAATTGCGTTGTACGCTACGTTACGAAAAAAGGGCATGGGACTCGGGAGCGGTGATGGTGGCCGGGGTAGACGAGGTTGGGCGCGGCTCTTTGTTCGGGCCGGTCGTGGCGGCAGCGGTGATTCTGGAACGGGGCTACCGGCTGCGTGGACTGCGCGATTCGAAACTGCTGTTGCCGGAGCGCCGGGAAGTGCTGGCGCCGCGGATTCGTGAACATGCGATCGCATGGGCGGTGGCGGCTGTGGATGCGGCGCGCATCGACCAGATCAATATTTATCAGGCATCCCGAGTCGCTATGCGCGAAGCGGTGATGAGGCTGCAGCCTGCGGCCGATCATTTATTGATCGACGCGGTCCGGCTGGATTGCGAGCTTCCGCAAAAAGTGATCATCCACGGAGATGCGCTTTCGGCATCGATTGCGGCGGCTTCCATACTGGCGAAGGTCGAACGCGACCGCATGATGTTCGAATGGGATGCGGTCTTCCCAGAGTATGGTCTGGCATCGCATAAGGGTTACAGCACGCCGCAACATCTTGCGGCCTTGTTGGAGTACGGTCCCACGCCTCTGCATCGGCAGTCGTTTGCGCCAGTGTGGAGTTCTCCCGTTGAGCAGGACGTTCTAACATTCGAGTGATTTCGGCGATCCTGTGGCCCCGCGGCCGTCTCTTCCCGCAGCATCTTTATGCATCCTGCTAGACTCAAATGTTTTGGAGGTGACGGTTGCAGGCTGTGTATATTCTCTCGGCGGTGCGGACGCCGATCGGAAAATTTGGAGGATCTCTCTCATCGCTCACGGCTGCTGACATGGGGGTCGTGGCCGCTAAAGCCTCCATGGAACGCGCCGGCATTCGGCCGGACCAGGTGGAAGAAACCATCTTTGGCAACGCGCGGCAGGCAGGCGGTGGGCCGAACGTGGCGCGGCAGATTTCCATACGGAGCGGTGTTCCTGAGGAGGTGCCGGCGTTCACCATCAACAAGGCGTGCGCTTCGGGATTGAAGTCGATTGCGCTGGCGTATCAGGCAATTCTTCTCGGCGATTCGAGTTGCATTCTTGCAGGCGGCACCGAATCCATGTCGCGGGTTCCCTACTACCTCGAAGCACGTTGGGGTTATCGTTTGGGAAATCAGGATCTGGTGGATGGCATGTATCGCGATGGATTCTTCTGTCCCATGGCGAAGATGGTGATGGGGGAAACGGCCGAGGTGCTGGCGGAACATTACAAGATATCGCGCGAGGAGCAGGATGAATATGCTTTGATGTCGCAAACCCGCGCGGCACGAGCGATTAAGGCCGGACGATTTGATGACGAGATTGTTCCGGTGACCATCGAGGGGAAGAAAGGTTCCACTACTTTCAGTCGCGATGAGCATCCATTTTTGGAAGCTAGTACGGAAAAGCTGGGCAAGCTGCCTCCGGTCTTCTCGAAAACGGGAACGATCACCGCCGGAAACTCGTCCGGCATTACGGACGGGGCGGCAGCCGTGGTGGTAGCGAACGAGCATTTTGTGAAAACGAACAACCTGAAACCACTGGCCCGAATTTCCGCCGTCACGTCCGCTGGAGTCGCCCCCCGGACGATGGGAATTGGTCCGGTTCCAGCTCTGCACAAGCTGGAAGAGAAGCACAATCTCAGGCTTCACGAATTTGGCTTAATCGAGCTCAACGAAGCTTTCGCAGCTCAGGTGGTCGCGTGCGATCGCGAACTGAACATCGATCGCAACAAGCTAAATGTAAACGGCGGCGCGATCGCATTGGGCCATCCCATTGGTTGCACGGGCACTCGAATCACCGTAACCCTGCTGCACGAAATGCTGAAACGCAATACGAAGCGCGGGGTGGCCACGCTTTGTGTAAGTGGTGGCATGGGCATGGCGCTGGCGCTGGAGAATGTGACTTAATGCCGCTCTCTGGCGAAGATAACTCCACTTTCTGACGAACACGGCTTCTGCTATGCTTTTGCCGCTCCTCCCGCTCGGGGGAGGACATCGCCGATGCTTTCGGCTTCGATAAGGAGGCTACCGTGGTTCGATGGATGGCGCGTGGAATGTATCTGTTTGCGTTGTTAATGGTCGCGCACGCCGCACTGGCGCAGGAGTTTTCCGCAGACGTAGTAAGCACCAAAAACAACAACGGCGGGGTGAAGAAAGTTTATGCCGGAACTGACAAGATCCGGTTCGAAGTGCAAGGGGGGAATGCGGCGATGGGAGCAAGCGCCGTAATTCTGGACGAGACGGAAGGTAAGTACGTCGTAGTCCTGGGGGACAAGCACATGTACATGGACGCCCCGCAGATGATGGTAAAGCCATTGATCGCTCAGTTCTGGCGCGTGCCGGACGCGAATGATGCTTGCACCCAGTGGAGAAAAGCTGCCGCGCAGGCGGGGACGGACCAAAATTGGGGCAGTTGCACGAAGATTGGTAGCGAGAGTTTGAACGAAAGAAGCGCGGTGAAGTACGAAGGTGTTTCCAACAAGGGCGAGAAGACTTACGTATGGGTCGACAGTAAACTTCGCTGTGTTGTAAAGACGGATGGCGTTAACGGTGGCATCGAACTGCGGAATATTCAAGATGGGTCGCAGCCGGCAAGCTTGTTTCAGGTTCCCGCCGGATACACCAAGATGGACATGGGCGGGATGATGCAGCAGCGGCGATAGCGGCTTCCAGATGTTCGTTCAGCGGCTGCATTGACGCGCGCAAAATGCGGTCGCTATACTTTTTCTAGAGAGTTCGCTCTCAGGAGATGGAATGCCGCTTTCCGCCGTGATTGTGGACGACGAGCAACTCGCCCGCGATGAACTTGCCTACCTGCTGAAAAGTGCAGGCGATGTAAATGTTGTAGCGCAAGGAAAGAACGGCCTCGAAGCGATAACCCTCATCAAAGAACACAATCCCGATGTGGTTTTCCTCGATGTACAGATGCCCGGTCTTGACGGTTTTGGGGTCATCAAGAAACTGCTCGACAAGAAAATTCCACTGCCTAAGATCGTGTTTGCCACTGCTTTTGACCAGTATGCCGTAAAGGCATTTGAGGTGAATGCGGTGGACTATCTGCTCAAGCCCTTCGACAAAAAACGAGTTGCCCAGGCTGTGCAGAGAGCCCGAGTCCAGCAAGACGCGGAGGGCTTGCCTGCGGAGAAAATCGATACTCTGATGCGGATGCTGCAGGCGCCCAAAACGCAAAGTTCGAAGATTCTATTGAAGGCCGTGGGACGAATGTTTTTGGTGGACCAGAAGGAAATCTGCTATGCCTCGATTGAAGACGGGGTGATCACGGTTGTAACCGCGGGACCGCTGGGCATGGAAGGTCACTCGAATTGCCGCACTTTGGAAGAACTACTCGGCAGCCTGGATGCAGGCTTGTTCTGGCGGGCGCACCGGTCGTACCTGGTGAACATCAACCGAATCCGCGAGGTCGTTCCCTGGTTCAAGAGCTCTTACCAGCTCCGCATGGACGACAAGAAGCAGAGCGAGATTCCAGTCAGCCGGGCTCAAACCAAGAGGCTTCGGGAACTTTTTGGTCTCTGAGCTATGCGAGGCTGGAGCCGCCTTCCCTTTTGTGCACGCATCGATGGCCAATGACAAAGGGAGCGGCGAATGGGAATCAGCTCGGTACTTTGAAGCGACCGAGTGCTCAGCTCGCTCCACACAAGCAATGAGATCCTTAATCAGCGTGCCAGTATACAAAGTCAATCCACCTCTGCTCGACCTCAAATCGGCCAGATTGATCGGGCATTAAAGCTAAAAACGTTGAAGGTTCTTAAGGCGAGCCTTAGAGCCTAAATCGCCAACGCTTCCAATCCAGTCCGATCGCGAATAACGAGAGTCGCGCCTTCCAAACGAATGAGCCTCTTCTTCTTCAAAGAACTCAGCAGGCGGGTAACCGTTTCCCGGGAAGATCCAATCCGTTGGGCCATCTCTTCATGGGTCATGGTCGAGCGCAGACGCTGCTCGAGCGATACGGCAGAGGGGGCGGGAGCGCAAGAAAGCAACAATCGGGCCAGCTTTCCCGAAGAGGAACGAGCTAAAACGAGATCGTGTATGTCGCGATAGGCACTTTGGAATTCCCGGCTTAATGCCTGGGCTGCATGCACTCCCACTTCACTTTCATTTTGCAAAAGCGCCATCAAATCCTGGCGACCGATGAAATTCAGCTGGCATGGCGTGCAGGTTTCTGCGGTCATTTCATAATTAGTGCCGGATATGACGGCGCTCAAACCTAGAACTTCTCCGGCTTCTGCCTGTTTCAAGATAAGAACTTTCCCATCTTTCGAAGTAGTGGAGAGTTTCGCTTTGCCAGAGCAGAGCACATAAACTCCGCGTGGCGTTTGCCCTTCCACGAAAAGCAGGGCACCGGCCGGCATGACGCTGTGATAGCTGGAACTATCCAGCGATCTGAGAAGGGGAGGAGAAAATCGGCAAAAGAAACTATCACGGCTGGCCTTGCATCCGATGCAACTTTCAATGACTTCCAGGCCGTAGGGGCTTTTCATAGTGGGCTCCTTGGTGGACATCCGGCGTTCGCTATGGACTGGCGCCTGGACTTCGGAAAGAGGCGGGAGTTGTAGCGAACGCTCCAGAAGGGCCGCGGAATGGGCGCGCGTCGCCGAGCATGAACTGTGCGCGCCCGCGACCAGTTCCCATCCCGCACTGGCGTCTCCCCGCAGCTCCCACTCCACGTGGCAAGCAAAAAGGTAAAGGGGATCGATCTCCGAGGTTGAGGGAGAAGGCAATGGGCGAAGCAGTTCTTGGGTTGAGGAATCCAGCGGGACGGCGGGCAGACCGGATGCCCAATTTTCGGCAGGAAGGGGCGAAAGATCCGGAAAAAATCGTTTACGCGAACTTAAGTCGCGAACACCCTTCGAAAAGTCGGGCGGTAAGCGGACAAGATTGTTCAGCGGATAAGTTTTTCCAACTAACACAGTTGACGCCCCCATGCGAGTCTGCTTCGACGAGGCCGCGGCTCGTCAGTCCGCCATCGGTAAGACTTATTTGCGCTTTAGAGTTTCTCCGATTAGGACAATGGGACTGCACTTGGAATTCCAGAGTGACACTGTGCGTAGGGCCTGTAAATGACAGAAAGGAAACGAAGGCGCAGACAATCGAAAGGGCGGGTTAGGTTGGGGCGACGTCCAGTCGGCAGTCCGTGAGACCGTCGGCACTCTAAGACGTGGAATGGTTTCGGCAGCGCACCACTTTATTCCTCTTCTGGGTCGGCATAATCTTTGCGGGTAATTCCCAGTCGCTCCATCTTCGACTGGAGCGTCGTGCGCTTCAGGCCCAGCTTACGAGCGGCTCCCTTCGGACCCGAAATCAATCCGCCGCAGTCTCTCAATTTCCCGATAATGTAATCTCTCTCCGCACTGGCAAGAGAAGTCTCTGGTACGCTACCGCTCTGAACTTCCAGTTCTGCGAGCGGTACTTGTAAGGCTGGTCCCTCAGTAAGGATCACGGACCGCTCGATAAAATTCTCCAACTCGCGGACGTTCCCCGGCCAGTGCCAGTTGACCAGGGCCTGCATACTGGAAGTGGGGACGGATTCAATCAGGCGGTGCATGCGAGCGGAAAATTTGTCGACGAAATGTTTGATCAGAAGCGGAATGTCCTCGCGCCTCTCGCGCAGCGGAGGCATTCGGATGGGGAAGACATTCAGACGGTAGAACAAGTCGCTGCGGAACTCCCGATTAGCCACACATTTCGCCAAATCGCGGTTGGTTGCTGCAATCAGGCGCAGATCGACCTTGAGGGTGCGAACTCCGCCTAACCTTTCGAATTCCTGATCCTGTAAAACACGAAGCAATTTAGGCTGCAATTCCGGAGAGATTTCACCAATTTCGTCGAGAAATAATGTTCCCTTGTCGGCCAGTTCCAGGCGCCCAACCTTTTGGCGAATCGCTCCGGTGAATGCCCCTTTTTCGTGGCCGAAGAGTTCGCTCTCCAGCAGACCTGTAGGAATGGCCGCGCAATTTAACGTGACGAAAGCTTTCCCGTTACGTTTGCTAGCGTGGTGCAGTGCGCGCGCAATCAGACCTTTGCCGGTTCCAGTTTCTCCCAGTATCAGTACCGTGGCATTACTGTCGGCGACGGTCGCCACTTGATCCAATACTTTCTGGAGCGCCTTACTTTCGCCAATGATCCCTTGCACGCGGGGTGTCGTGCTCGCTTTGTTTTCGAGGTAGTGTTTTTCCCGACCCAGACGATTTTTCAGTTTTTCCACTTCGCGCCCGGAGCCCGCATTTTCCAATGCCATGGCCACCTGGGCGGCAACCTGCTCCAAGAGTTCCAGATCATCATTCTTGAAGGCATCGGGGCGAGTGCTCCCTAGCATCAGCACTCCCAGAGGACCCTTCGGCCGCATCAAAGGGACGCAACATAAAGACTGCAGCCCTTCCCCGAGAAGATGGTCGGCGATGACCGACTGGAAGCCCTGGATCTCTCGCTTGTTCAGAATGATCGAAGAGCGATCCTGGACGGCCTTAGCTGCAGGGTCTTTTGCGTGGCCAATCTCGGGAGCATGGCTTGCTCCTCTTCTCAGGGGGAAATCAATGGCTTTGCGGACCAATTGTCCAGTTTTTTCATCGTGTAAAGAAAGGGATGCGTACTCCTGGCGGAGGACCCTGCGAAGCTTCGCGGATATTTGAGGAAAAACTTCGCCCACGTCGCATTTCGCGCTCAGCAGTTTTCCCACTTCCGTCATAACCTGGCTTCGCTTCTTCTCGGCCTTTAAGCTTTCAGAAACGCTTCGGAATAATTCGGCAAGTTTTTTTTGTTCGGTCACTTCGACAACAACGACGCCGATATGAATGGTCCGGCCGCTGGCATCCTTGATGGGAACATAATGTCCTATCCAATGTCCGAGTTCGTGCCTGGAGCGCAATATGCCGCTGATTTCGCGGTTCAGCAAAGCCTGCCCCGTGCTTTTCACGTGCGCGACCAAAGGCTCGACCAGTTCGGCGGAATCTCCCAGGACTTCTCGAATGGTCTTCCCCAGGTGAGCTTGCGCCGGTACTCCACTCATTTCGGCCAACGTCTGGTTCACAGCGCGGTAGCGGCAGTCAGGATCCAGGATACAAAGCCCGACCTTGGAGGCAGTGGCATGAACGCTTAGCAATTGTTCCCACTCTACGAGAGAATCAGGGACGGCGAACGAACCGGGAAAAGCACTTTCTGGCCCGGTTCGCCGGGGCATCAACTCGTCCCTCCTGCGGGTTGAGGGTTGCTAAAAGATGCTGCAATACCTTTTTCCGGAATAGGTGAGGAGACGGGTGCCGAAACGCGATGGGACAGTGAGTAAAAATTATGGCTAGAGTGGCGGAGGGATACTACATCGGCGAGCAGCAGCGCACCAATCTGCTGGTCACATTTATGTCTCGACATTTCGGAGGGGAAGCCCAAAAAACCTCCAGCGCTCCCACCCCCCTCATGGTGGCGCGCATCGGCGATCCAACACTCTCTTACTGGCCGGGATTATAGGTTCAAGGAGATCAAAGATTCAAGGAATACGAACTGATATTCGTTTTTCGTAACAGATTTTGCGCTAAGGCGACATATCGAGCTGCTCAAAGTTTTGGCTTCGTCGAGTGCGCTGAACAGCAAAGAATATAATGAAGGCATGGCGCGCGGCTGGGAAAGCAAGTCGATTGAGGCGCAGCAGGAAGATGCAGCGGCCAGGCAGTCCCCTGATAAGCCACGACTGACGCGGGAAGAGGCGGATCGGGTTCGCCAAAAGGAAAGCCTTCGCCTCTCTCTCACCAAGGTAGTGAAGCAGCTTGAAACTAGCCAGAACTCTCGCCATCGCCAGCTCATGGAGCACGCCAAGGCGGATCTGGAGCGAAAAATCGAGGCGCTAAGCCGGTAGCGCAATGAACGTCGCGCCTCCCGGATCCAGCCGTTTATTTCGTTTTTCGTAAAATAGCTGCGAGAAAATAATTGTTTTTGTGCGGACAAGGTGCTGACCTCTCTGGCGGTTCCTGTGAGTTGCGGTAACGTATAATTGAAGCTCCCATGAAAGCCTACGTTTACGTCTCGCTCAAGAAAAGTGTTCTCGATCCTCAGGGTAAAACGATTCACGGCGCCCTCAAGAAAATGGGCTACAAAGGACTGGAAGAGGTTCGCCAAGGCAAGTATTTCGAGCTGACGCTGGACGGTGGACTGAGCCGTGAGGAGGCGCAAGCCGAAGTCGATCGCATTGCTCGCGAGGTGCTCACGAATCCCGTCATTGAAGAATTCCGCAGTTCCCTCGCAGACTGAATTCCTGGAGTCTCCCCATGTGTGGCATCGTTGGATACGTCGGCAAAAAGGAAGTTGTTCCGATCATCATCGAAGGTCTGAGGCGGCTCGAATACCGCGGGTATGACTCCGCCGGAATTGCGGTGGCGGGCAACGGGGACAAATTGCAGCTTCGCCGCGCCGAAGGCAAGTTGCGCAATCTGGAAGAAGTGATCCGGCTCAAACCCCTGGAGGGTACCTACGGCATCGGCCATACCCGCTGGGCAACCCACGGACGCCCCACCGAAGAGAATGCTCATCCCCATCGCGATTGCACCGGCAAGATCGTTGTGGTTCATAACGGGATCGTCGAGAACTATCTGAGCTTAAAGAAACAACTGATTCAGGAAGGCCACAAGTTCTCCACCGAAACGGATACGGAAGTCATTGCTCACCTGATCGAAAAATATCTTTTCAAGACCGGGAACGGAAACCGGCCAACGCTGGAAGATGCGGTCCGGCGAACCGTGAAAGAACTTAGCGGCGTCTTCGCCTTAGCGGTGATTTCGGTCGACGAGCCGAACAAGATTGTGGCTGCCCGCAACGGGCCGCCTCTGGTGGTTGGACTAGGCAATGATGAATATTTTGTCGCGTCGGACGTTCCGGCCATCCTGTATCACACGCGAGACATCTTTTTTCTAGCTGATGGCGATCTCGCGGTGGTCACGCCTTCCGGCGTGCAACTCACGGACTTCGACGGAAAGCCCATCCAGCGCCAGGTTCAGCACGTGACATGGGATCCCATCATGGCGGAAAAGGGCGGCTTCAAGCACTTCATGCTCAAGGAGATTTACGAGCAGCCGCGAGCGATTCGGGACACCACTTTGGGCCGCATTTCTCTGGATACGGGTCGAATCTTTCTGGATGAGATGCAAATCAGCGAGGACGAATTTCGAGCCGCGAAGAAGATCAACATCGTGGCATGCGGTACCAGTTGGCACGCGGGACAGGCCGGCAAGTTTATGATCGAAAGTTTCGCGCGGGTCCCGGTGGAAGTGGATTATGCCAGCGAATGGCGTTATCGCAATCCGATTGTCGATCCTGACACCATCACGCTCGTGATTTCACAATCGGGCGAAACCGCGGACACCATTGCGGCGCAGCGCGAGGCCAAGGCAAAGGGCTCGCACACCTTGGCGATATGCAACGTGGTTGGCTCGATGATCACGCGCGAAGCCGCGGGGACTATCTACACACACGCCGGACCTGAAATCGGCGTGGCCTCGACCAAGGCCTTCACCTGCCAACTGACCGCGCTCTATCTTTTTGCGATGTACCTGGCGCAGGTGCGAGGGGCTATGACGCCAGAACAAACGCGCCAGGCGGCAGAGGAACTTACGCTAATCCCGTCCAAGTTAGAAACTATTTTCACGCACGACGAAAAATGTGAAGAGTTAGCCAAGCGCTTTCAACGAGTTCATGATTTTCTTTTTTTGGGCCGCGGCATCCACTATCCCATCGCGCTTGAAGGCGCGCTGAAGCTAAAAGAAATTTCTTACATTCATGCGGAGGGATATCCCGCCGGTGAAATGAAACATGGGCCCAATGCATTGATCGATGAGAACCTGCCTGTTGTTATCATCGCAACCCGCGACGTGAATGATCCGGACTCGATGTTGCGCAATGAGAAGACGATGTCGAATCTCAAAGAAGTGAAAGCCCGCTCGGGAGTGGTGATTGCTCTTGCCACCGAAGGGGACGAAGAGATCAAAGAATCGGCGGACCACGTTTTGTACGTGCCCGCTGCGCCGGAAGAGCTTTCGCCAATTCTCGAAATCGTTCCCTTGCAACTGCTGGCCTATCACATTGCAGTTCGCCGCGGTTGTGATGTGGATCAACCGAGAAACCTGGCGAAGTCCGTGACGGTGGAGTAAACAGAGTGTTGGAGGTGGCCCGCCTACCATTGAAGTCCACCTTCGACTCATGACGCCGTGCCACACGTTGTTTCGATGAACCTCAAGACACGCTCCCAGGCGTCCCGACAAGCTTCCGCGTGCCCGTCGGATTGAATATCAAAAAAGCTGTGTGGCGCTTGCGGGTACACAACGAGTTCGTGTTTCACTCCAGCAGCGGTAAGCGCCTCATGGAAAGCGGAACGATCGCTTTCAGGGATACCCTCGTCCGCGCCGCCGAATAATCCAAGAATAGGGGCAGACAACTCAGAGGCGAGTTGGAGTGGGCCGGGCGAGCCGTTCGGATAGAAACTGAGCGCTCCGTAAAAACCGATGACGCCGGCGAGTCCGAAGCGTTTTGCCGAAGCGAAGAACGCCTGACGCCCTCCGAAACAAAACCCCAGAGCCAGAACCGATGCGCAAGAGTTCGCGCGCAAGCAGCTTATCGCCGCGCATATGTCTGCATCGATCGTGGCTCTCGACAGACGCGTGATGTGCTCCCGGAAGGGAAAAGTTTCATCGCGGGGTTCTGCCCCGGCCGTACGACCGTAGTAGTCGATTGCAAGGGCGGTGTGGCCCTGTTCTGCAAGCCGCATGGCCAGATCTTCATAAAACCTAAAGAGACCTCGCATATCCGGAAGCACAACAACGCCGACACCGGATGGACAGTCCGGGCGAGCGAGAAAGCCAGCGAAAGCCGTGCCATCGGCGGAGGTGAGCGTTCGCCTTGCCGACGTAACAGGGCGACCGGGCCTGGTGGGAACCGGAGGTAAGGCAGCAATGTCAAAGCACATCGATCGCATCTCCAAGACTTAGCTGTCGCCGTGCGCGGGCGCGACCACACTGCACGAATCGCGACGAGCGGCTCTTTAGTATTATACTATATCTTTAAGAGAATGTCAAGGTAGAAGAGTAAGCCGGACAGGTCAACCCACAAAAGATGCGCTCGCACGGCCGTGACGCTGGGTTCTGAAGCGTTCACACCGCGGCTGAGGCCGCGCCCTTTCAAAACGCAGCAAGCACAGTTCTCAGGCGCACCAGGATGCTAACAAGCAAAGCAACGGCGGAACTCCAGAGCGCGAAGGTTACTCGCACTACCCATTTCGGCGCCGTTCCTACCCTGCGCAACAAGAATGGAAGAAAGTTCCATGTCGTAATGTGCACATAATCCCAGGGGTCCTGTGTCATCGATTCGTTGTTCAATCCCCACGCATCCATCTTGCCCAAGGCAAATGCCGCAATATTCTTAAAGCGCAACGCAATCACGAAGGTGGGATGGCCGAGGGTCTCCATCTGATAAATCTCCAGAGGCAGCCAGAACGCGAGTGAGGCGAGTTGAATGAACAGGCTGATGGTGATCAGCGCCAGGGCTCCCGGCCAGATCCATTCCCTTAACTCGGCGCGAAAGTGCAAGAGCAAAGGTACACTCAGCATCGCCGCTAATTCGACGGAGGTTGAGACGTAGCGATCCCCCCAGGCAAAGTCGCCCGCCCAATAGGTGTACTTGGCATAAAAGCAGATATAGCCGAGCAGCAACAAGAGGGAGGCAGCGGCGTAGGCCCGGACCTCCGGCGATATCCGACGCCAAAGCACCAAGAGCAACACAAGCGTCAGAATCAGCAGCGGATCGAAAAGAAAAATCGACTTCTCCGGCTTAAACAATGGTCCGAGGACGCCCTCAAAAAACGGAGTGCTCCAGGGAAAATTGACTGGGAGGGTCGGGTCCTGCAACCGCTGCTCTCGAGCAGCCAGCGAGACGTATGTGTTAGTAAAAGATCCGAAGCGATAGAACTGATACAGCCGGTCCACCAGCAGGAAGAATGCATAAACTGGGGCGGCGACTTTGCAGTAGTCCAGGAATCGATGCCACAGTGCGCGTCCTCGCACGCGCTCAAACCAGAGGACGAGCAAGAGAAAAATTCCTACCCCCATCAGATCAAGACCGGTGGTCAAGCGGGTCAGCAAGTTCAATCCGAGAGCGCCCGAACCCAGTAGCAGCGCAGTTTTACTTCCGCTGCGCAGCCATTCATATTGAAAGGAAAATCCTGTGAGTGTCAGCAACATGATGTAGTTGTTCTCCATCATGTTCTGCGTGTAATGGAGATGAGTCGTGCAAAACATCAGCGCGAGCAAGCCGAGCGTGCATTCCCGCACACTGAATCGCAATTGCCGAAGAAAACGAAATCCAATGAACACGGTTAATACATTCACCAGAATGCCGGTGCTGTAGCTGACCACGATACTGCGCACGGCGGGATCGTCACTGTAGCCGGAAAAGACTTTCCAGTGTGCGATCCAGGTGGCGACCAGATCCGCGGGCAACATCAAGAGGGACTGCCCGATCCCATACCAGCTATAGATTTGCCCGCCGCGGCCATGAATACCGAACTCGGGAAACTCATTAGGAAATACCTGAGGCTCGGAAGTCCATAGCCAGTGGGTGGTCTGGAGGCGATGCATGGTGTCGGCCGTCCCCAACTCGCCAGACTGCACGACAAAAGCGAGCAACCCTGCTGTCAGACATAACAACGTCAACGGGTCAGAGAACCACTTGCGAAGGCGCGACCTCATCGCTTGGATGGTAATACAAAGAACCTGTCCGCTTTCAGTCACGCCCGCTGAATCGGCTACACGGGCCGCATTCAACAAGGTAGACTGTATCCGGGAAAATCATGCCTACCTGCTCATCCTGTGGTGTTGAAAAGCCGCTTGACTCGCGTTTTTGCGGAAGTTGCGGAGCGCCGGCCCAAAATACGGACGATCTGGCTACTCTCGAATTCGTGACTGCGGCTTCGCCCCTTCCGCCACGGCCGTCGTCAGGAACCTCCTCGCGTACGTTGAGTTCGCCTGCATACTTAAGTGAAGGACGTTTTCTACCGGGACGGCTGCTGGCAGGTCGCTATCGCATCATTGCGCTGCTGGGCAAAGGCGGGATGGGCGAAGTGTATCGTTCCGACGACCTCACGCTGGGACAAGCGGTTGCTCTCAAATTCCTGCCGGACGACGCCGCTCGTGATCAGAATCTTCTGGAACGATTCAAGAACGAGGTGAGAATTGCGCGCCGCGTTTCTCATCCCAACGTTTGCCGTGTGTACGACGTCGGCGATATGGAAGGACACGTCTTCTTCACCATGGAGTATGTGGATGGAGAAGATCTGGCTTCCCTGCTGCGTCGCATCGGGCGACTTCCGGAAGACAAAGCTCTGGACATCGCCCGTCAGCTCTGCGCCGGATTGGCCGCCGCGCATGCGAAGGGCGTTCTGCACCGCGATTTGAAGCCTGCCAATATCATGCTGGACGGACGTGGGCAGGTGGTGATTACGGATTTCGGTCTGGCGGGAATTGCGGATCAGATTCAGGGTGCCGAGGTCCGCAGCGGAACTCCGGCATACATGGCGCCGGAGCAACTCGAGGGAAAAGAAGTGAGCACGCGCAGCGATATTTATTCGCTGGGCCTGGTGTTGTACGAAATCTTCACGGGCAAACGGGCTTTCGCGCCGAAGGCAGCGGAGAAATCGCGAGGCGGCGACCGGGATATCAGCCGGCCATCGTCCGTAGTAAAAGACTTGAATCCGGTGATTGAGCGCGTGATTCTTCGCTGCCTTGAAACGGAACCGTCAGCAAGGCCTGCCACGGTTCTATGTGTTGCGGCTGCGTTGCCGGGGGGCGATCCCCTAGCCGCGGCGCTGGCGGCGGGGGAGACTCCATCGCCGCAGATGGTAGCGGCGTCTGGGGAGACGGCCGGCCTTCGTCCCCGGGCGGCGGTGGCATGTCTCGCCGCGGTTCTTTTCGCGCTGGGCCTCGTCGCATTTCTAGCGATCCATTACTCGGCGCTGGAAAAGATGCGGCTGGAGATGACTCCTGAAGTTCTTACGCAGAAGGCGCGCGAAATCATTTCAAAGCTGGGATACGAAGGCCGTCCCGTGGATAGCGCGTACGGACTTTATGACGATGGGGATTTTCAAGAATATATCGAAAAGAATGACAAGCCGCATCCGAACTGGGAGGCGGTGCTGGCGGCGCGTCCTTCCCTGCTGCAGTACTGGTACCGACAAAGCCCGGCGTACATGTTCCCTACGGACGTGCAGGATTTGATGATGAGTTCGGGAATCATTACCACGAAAGATCCGCCGACCGTGGTTTCTGGAATGGTTAACCTGGAACTCGATCCGCAGGGGCGGCTGACTTATTTTCAAGCGATTCCGCCGCAGAAGGAAAATGCGCCGGCAGCCGCCGGCACCTTCAATTGGGACACATTGTTCGCGGCGGCCGGATTGGATCCCACGCAGTTCCAGAAAACGGAGCCCATTTGGAACTCGCTCGCCACTTCCGACGCGCGCGCGGCGTGGACCGGAGTGTGGCCGGGAACAACCCGCCCACTGCGGGTCGAAGCAGCTGCGTGGCGAGGTAAACCGGTCTTCTTTTCTCTCATTGGGGACTGGACCAAAGCAGAGCGCATGAACAGTCCCGAAGAATCCACGGGCAAGAAAGCGGCAAGCGTTCTGGGCGTTCTTCTAATTTTGTCTCTGCTTTTCGGAGCGATTCATCTGGCTCGACGTAACTATTTGCAAGGGCGCGGGGATCGGGAAGGTGCATTTCGCCTCGCGTTGGTGATGTTTGGTCTGGGAATCGCGTTGTGGCTGTGCCGCAGTCACGTTGTGCCTTCTATCGATATGTTCGGCGTGTTCCTGATTGCGCTCAGCGGTTCGCTGTTTTTAGCGAGCGTGACGTGGGTTTTATATATGGCGCTGGAACCCTGGGTGCGGCGGCGCTGGCCGCACGCCATCATCACATGGAGCCGATTGCTCTCAGGGCAATTCGGAGATCCGCTGGTGGGGCGGGACATTTTGTTTGGAGTGATTCTCGGGGTTGTATGGATTCTCGTGTTTCAGATGCGCTACATCCCGATGATGCACATGGGCGCTGCCCCGGGCCTAGCGAACGTGGAATATCTGCTGGGGGAAGGCACGCTTTGGGTTCATGGCTGATGGTCGCTCTGTTATCGATACTGGGCACATTGCAATTCTTCTTCCTGCTGCTGGGACTGAAAGTTGTGCTTCGCAAAGACTGGCTCGCTGCCATCGTTTTTATTGCGATTTTCGCATTGCCCAGGGGGCTACAGAGCACATACGCGTCGGTCGAAGTGCCGGCGCAGATTCTGGTGTATGCCATCGCCGTGCTGATTGTGTATCGTTTCGGCCTGGTGCCGCTGGCGGTCGCCATTTTCACGATCGATATGCTGGGAAACGTACCTTTCACCGCCGATTTTTCAGCGTGGTACATGGCCACATCGGCACTAGCGCTGCTGAGCGTGGTGGCGCTGGCGGGATGGGGCTTTTATCATTCGCTGGGCGGCGAACCTCTGTGGCACGCGGACATGGGATAGTATTAATTCGTAGCGTTTCGAACCAAGAATCCATAGCGGTCATACCATCAACGAAACCCGTTTTTGCTTAACCTCCTGCTTTTGTTGCATTTGCGGAATTGGACCCCAAGCACTTTCGTGGTGGTATATGGCACGAATTGGCCATTTACCGAAATGCGGAGTGGGTTTAATCTCCTAATTGAGCAGCACTTGGGGGAGGGCTGATCGACATACGCTCCGTGACTCACATGAGTCTTGGGGCGTTTTGTTTTGCGCGCTGGTTTTGCAGTAGAGACAACCTCCTTCCCGCCTACCGCCGCTCGGCGACTCCTCGAATCGACTCTCCGCAGCCCTCTGGATATAGTGTTTTCAGGAGGGTGCGATGCGGGAATCTTCAACCAACGATTTCGGCTCGGCGATGCCGGTCTTTCGCGTAAAAGATGTGGACGCAAGCATTGCCTACTACGTGAATGCCCTGGGTTTCGAAGAGCGATGGCGCGCAGGCGACGGATTTGCCTGCGTCGGGCGCGATAAGTGTGCCATCTTTCTGACCGATGACAACCAAAGCCAGCCGCGCATGTGGATATGGATTGGCGCGGGGGATGTGCGCGCATTGCATGCGCAGTACGTGGCGTCCGGAGCGAAGATTCGCAATCCACCCAATAATTTCGAGTGGGCGCTGGAGATGCAAGTCGAAGACCTCGATGGGAACGTGCTACGGATTGGCTCGAGCGCAGAGAAAGACAAACCGCTGGGTGTCTGGCGGGATGCAGACGGAGTGCGGTGGAGGCATCTGGGTAACCAGCGGTACGAGCGGCTGGAGGGATGAGCGCGTTTCAAAACAGCTCGATGTTGGCCGCTTGAGAGGAGGCGAGGCGGGCGTCCCGTGTCAGCAACGTAGCGCCGAGTCTCTCGGCGTGTGCAACATAAGCCGCATCGTATGCCGAGAGATTGTGACGGAGCCGCCAAATCTCTGGCAGGAAAACGAAGTGTGGGTAGCGCGTTACCCGCAGATCGATTAGGTCTTGGAGTGCCTGATCGGCGCGCAGCGCGGAAACCGTAACTTCTCGGACGAGACGCCGCAGGACCTGCGCCACCTCAAGGTCCAGAAGGTGCGGAGCATGGAGAGATTCGTTGCGGGTAAATGAGGGATTCAATTTGCCGTCCCACTGCGGTCTGAAGAAGCCAGTCAATCGCCGCGGAAGCGTCCAGGACGATCACCGGGCTTCGCGCTCTTCTCGTACCAAGCGTGCGCTGCTGAGGTGAAGGGTTAGCGGCTTGCGCGTGTGCAGACGATCTCGCAGCTCCGTCAGGGTCGGCCGCTCGGCGATCTCCTTAATCTCTGTGAGCAGGTAGTCCATGAGCGACATACCGGCCAGGGCGGCACGGGCTTTCACGCTGCGATGCAGGGCATCTGGCACGTTGCGCAATTGCAATATCTTAGGCACCTGAACAGCATAGTTTCATGTGTTGCACATGTAAACAACGGAATGGTCCGTGCCGGGGGACCGTTGAAAAGGATGGCCAAATCCATCGGCACTCCGGCCGCCGTCCCCGCATATCCGTATCCGTCCAAAATCTCGAAACTTCCTTATTCCCAATAGCATCTAAACCTTGACAGCAAACCACTCAGGTCTTAGCATGGGGTTGTTGGCAATCATAGAGTGATTGATAATAAAGCATTTAGCGGGACAAGGAGAATAGAGTATGGCCAAGATTATCGGGATTGACCTTGGAACGACTAATTCTTGCGTTGCGGTGATGGAGGGCGGCGAGCCCAAAGTTATCCCTAATGAAGAAGGAGGGCGGACGACGCCTTCGGTGGTCGGATTTACCAAGACTGGGGAAAGGTTGGTGGGGCAGGTCGCGAAGCGGCAGGCGATCACCAATCCGGAAAATACGGTGTTTTCGATCAAGCGGTTTATGGGACGCCGCTATGACGAAGTTCAAGAAGAAATCAAGATGGTCCCTTATAAGGTGGTCAAGTCAGGCGACCACGTAGCGGTACTGGCGCAGGGAAAAGAGTTTACGCCTCCACAGATTTCTGCATTGATTTTGCAGAAGTTGAAAAAGGCCGCGGAAGACTATCTCGGCGAGAAAGTGACTGAGGCGGTCATCACGGTGCCGGCGTACTTTAACGACGCTCAGCGCCAAGCCACGAAAGATGCTGGGCAGATTGCCGGGCTGGAAGTAAAGAGAATCATCAATGAGCCGACTGCGGCAGCTTTGGCCTACGGCTTGGACAAGACGAAGGATGAAATGATTGCCGTATACGACTTCGGCGGCGGAACGTTTGATATTTCCGTGCTGGAAGTCGGTGAAGGCGTCATCGAGGTGAAAGCTACCAATGGCGACACGCACCTGGGCGGCGACAACCTGGATCAGCGGATTGTGGATTGGCTGATTGACGAATTCAAGAAAGACGAAGGGCTCGACCTGCGCGGCAAAGGAAACGAAATGGCCCTGCAGCGGCTGCGCGATGCAGCTGAGCGAGCAAAGATTGAACTCTCCACCACGATGGAAACCGAAATCAATCTGCCGTTCATCACGGCGGATGCGGGCGGTCCGAAGCATCTGGTGAAGAAGCTGACCCGGGCGAAGCTCGAAGGAATGGTGGAAGACATCATTCAGCGTTCGGTTGGTCCGTGCAAACAATGCATGAAAGATGCGGGCGTAGATGCCACGAAGATCAACGAAGTCGTGCTGGTCGGCGGGCAGACGCGTATGCCGCGTATTCAGGCTCTGGTGAAAGAACTGTTTGGTAAGGAAGGCCACAAGGGAGTGAATCCCGACGAAGTGGTAGCGATTGGCGCAGCGATTCAAGGTGGCGTGCTCGGCGGCGAAGTGAAAGACCTGCTGCTGCTGGACGTGACTCCGCTTTCGCTCTCGATTGAAACCCTGGGCGGCGTGGCGACGCCGATGATTCCGCGCAATACGACGATTCCGACCAAGAAGACGGAAACGTTCTCGACGGCGGCGGATAATCAGACGTCGGTTGAGGTGCATGTGCTGCAGGGTGAGCGCCCGATGGCGGCGCAGAACCGGACTCTGGGCAAGTTCCACTTGACCGGAATTCCAACGGCACCGCGCGGCGTACCGCAGATTGAAGTGACGTTCGACATTGATGCCAACGGCATCCTGAACGTGACTGCAAAAGATACGGCCACGCAGAAGGATCAGAAGATTACGATTACGTCGTCTTCTGGATTGTCGAAGGAAGAAGTGGAGCGCATGGCCAAAGAAGCGGACGCACATGCGGCCGAGGACAAGGCGCAGCGCGAAGCGATCGACGCCAAAAACCAGCTCGACAGCATGGTTTACAGCGTGGAAAAAATGCTGCGTGAGTCGGGAGATAAGATTTCAGGCTCGGATCGCGGCGACGTGGAGAATGCTCTGGCCGATGCCAAGAAGGCGCTGGAATCGAATGACAAGGCGCAGATGGAAAAGGCTCGAGAGACGCTGACGAAGGCTTCGCACAAGCTGGCCGAGGAGATGTACAAGGCAGCCCAGGCGACGCCGGGATCAGGTGCTGCAGGCGGAGCGGCGCCGGGTGGCGCTGCGGGGCCGGGCGGCAACGGCGCGAGCGGTCAGAAAAAAGATGAGGGCGTGATCGACGCTGAGTACGTAGATGTGGAAGACAAAAAGTAAGAACCAAGCTGGCAGCTCCTAGCTGTTAGCTTTCAGCTTGGATCGTGTGGCGCGGGCAGGCTTGCCCGCGCCACAGCTTTAATGTGCAACCAATTTTGACCGGAGGCGAGATGGATTTTCAAGTGAATGAGCAGACCTATTTTGTGAGTCTGGCGGAAGACGAAAAGAAGTGGCGGGTGTTTGTGTCCACACCGACCGGCGCGTGGCCGATCCCGGTGTACGAGGATGTGGAGGAAGGTGGACCGTTCGTGGTGTTACAAGAAGAGAAGCATAGGATGCCGAACTGATTTACGCTTTGCTGCGCAAAGCAGAAGTTCGTTCGGAATGGTAGACAATGGCAACCACAACCAAAAAAGATTATTACGAAATCCTCGGGGTCAAGAAGTCCGCGTCAGCGGATGAGATTCGCAAGGCATTTCGCAAGCTGGCGCGCAAATACCATCCTGATGTGAATCCCGGGGACAAGACTGCCGAGGAAAAGTTTAAGGCTCTGTCCGAGGCAAATGATGTCCTCAGCGACCCCAAGAAGCGCAAGATTTACGATCAGGTGGGATTTTATTCGGACAACATTGACCCGGCGACGGCCGAGGCATACGCGCGCGGAGGAGGCCAGGGTGGATATGCCGGCGGCGGAGACGCTGCGGGCGGATTTTCCGGCGGAGGGGCGGGCGGACAAGGCGTCCCTTTTGATTTCGGGGGGTTCGACTTTTCGGATTTAGTGGACGGCGCAAGTCGCGGCAGGCGCAGCGGTGGGGGTGGCGGATTCCGCGACATCTTCTCCGGGATGTTTGGTGGTGGGCGCGGTACAGCTCCAGCAGAGACTGGCCCCGAGCCCGGAAGTGATCTTGAATATCAGGTGAATGTGCCGTTCTGGACGGCGATTCGCGGTGGCGTAATCAAACTCAACATCACGCGTCAGGATATTTGCTCGAATTGTCACGGGCAGGGCTACACCGAAGCTCCCGGAAAGTGCCCGGAATGCAACGGGACGGGACAGATTACACAAACCGGCGGGCGCATGAAGTTTAACGTGGCCTGTCCGCGCTGCCAAGGAACGGGCAAGAACATTTCTAGTTGCGCGGCTTGCCATGGCGAGGGTACGGTCAGCAAGACCGAGCCACTCGAAGTTCGCATCAAGCCGGGAACGCGCGATGGGCAACGCATTCGCCTGGCCGGCAAAGGCAACGCCGGAGCTCATGGCGGGCCAGCGGGCGATTTGTACGTGATCATCCGCATAGGCGAGCATCCTCTTTTCCGGCGCGAGGGTGATGACATCTACCTAACCGTTCCGGTGTCTGTCCCCGAGGCGTCGATGGGGGCAAAGATTGAAGTGCCGACCATCGACGGGCGCGCGCTGTTGAAAATCCCTCCTGGCACACAGTGTGGGCAAAAGCTGCGGCTGCGCGAGAAGGGCGTACCTTCGGCCACGAAGGATGGCGTGCGCGGCGATGAGATCGTTGAGATCACAGTGAGCGTGCCCATGCCACGCGACGAACGCACCAAGGAACTTCTAAAGGAACTGGCGAAGTTGAATCCGGAAGATCCGCGGGAAGAGTTGTGGAAGAAAGTCTAGCGTTTCAAATCGGAACGGAACCGACTGCATAACCTTTAACACAGAGGGCACAGGGGATCACAGGGTAAACCTAGGTTCTTGTGTTATGTAGTGGGGATGGCCGCTTCGGCTTCTTCGTTTCAACCGCTTCGAGTCAACCAAATCTCCGGTGCGATTATTTCTTCCGCGATGCATGTTCATTCTGTGCTTGGGCCACGCCTACTGGAAAGCTGCTATGAGGGTTGTCTTGCCCATGAAGTCCGAAAGCGGGTGCTCAACGTTGCCAGCCAGGTCGGGTTGCCCGTTGTCTTCGATGGAGAAAAAATTGAACTCGGTTATCGGATCGATCTGGTCGTCGAGAATCTGGTGATTGTCGAAGTAAAGAGCGTTGAAGCGTTCCACCCAGTTCATCAGGCGCAACTTCTCTCCTACATGCGCCTAAGCGGCATCGGCGTAGGACTGCTCATCAATTTCTACGTCACGCACCTTAGAGATGGAATCAAGCGCATGGTCGACGGCAGGAACTGGGAAAAGTAGTGCTACCCTGTGTTCCTCTGTGTCCCCAGTGTTAAAGGTTTTGGTCGGGGCTCGGCCGAAGCCGAGCCCTTCTCAATTCACTTCTTACCGCTGGGATCGTCGGCTGGGTTAATGTAGTTGAACTTGACCGGTGACATGCCGTGAATCTGGACGACCGTCTCCCCTGAGGCGGCCGCGTAGTGATGCATCGTGGGATCGAGGTAGGCAAAGCTGCCCGCACCGAAAGCCATCATCTTGCTGGCGTCGAACTGGTCCCCCATGCCCACTTTGAGCGTGCCAGAGATAACCGTAACGTTCTCCCGGTGAGGATGCGTATGCGGCGCGATCTTGTAGCCGTCGGGCATCTTCAAACGGATGGTGAAGTCGCCGGTGGAAGCCATTGGGTCGCCTTCCAGCACGGCGAGCTGCGCTCCGGGCTGCAGGAACGGCGGGGCTGGACCATACTTCACTTGATCGGGCGTGAAGGTGTTTTGTGCCTGCGAAGGCTGCGCCGCAACGAAGGCAGCCAGGGAGAGTGCAACTGCGAGAAACGATAGTCTCATAGGAGCCTCCAAACTGTCGCGCATCATAGTCAGAGTTTCGCTTGGGCGCAAGAGGCGATTCCGATGCTCGACGCGGGATGGAACTTCGAGCGTCGTCGGCTGTCGTGTTACTTTCGTCTCGCAACGGTTGCTCACAAAATTTTTCAATAACTGCCAAAAAAATGTTGCATCCCTCGGGATTTCCCGTAATCTGACAAATGCGAACTAACTTCGCCGAAATGCCTGGGAATCTCAGTGACCCGGGAGCCGCGTGAATCAAGGGAGGCGCGGTGGTGAGAGTGAGTCGCTTGAGGAGGAACACATCGAAATTGGCAACAGCTAGCGCCCCGCGTCAACAATCCGAAACCCCTCAGCCTTTCGCCGTCGTCCCCAATCGGAAAAAATTCGTTCGCCTCACGTTGTGGCCCCTGGTCGCCGCCACCTTCTTTATGGTGTCGGGCGGAACCTATGGCACGGAAGAAATCGTGCACGGCGCCGGTTATGGACGCGCGATTCTGATTCTGCTGCTCACCCCGCTGCTCTGGAGCCTGCCTACGGCTTTCATGATCGGCGAGCTTTCGAGTGCTCTTCCCTATGAAGGCGGTTACTACGCATGGGTTCGCCGCGCCATGGGAAATTTCTGGGGATTTCAGGAAGCCTGGCTCTCGCTGGTGGCGTCCATTTTCGATATGGCTATTTATCCCACGCTGTTCGTGGCCTATCTCACCCGCATGTTCCCATGGTTCCAGGAGAACGGTCGCGGATGGTGGGTTGCGTTCGCAGTGGTGGTTGCCTGCGCAGTTCTGAATATCGCCGGCGTGAAGGTAGTATCGCTCACGTCGCTATGGCTGTTCTTCGCGCTATCAGCGCCGTTTGTCGCGATCGTCGTACTTGCTCCGTTCAAGCTGGGAGCCCTCGCGAACGCTGTGACTAAGCCGACCACCTCAACCGTGGATATTCTCGGCGGTCTGCTGATCTGCATGTGGAATTACATGGGCTGGGATAACGCCTCGACCATCGCGACGGAAGTGGAACGGCCGCAGCGCACGTATCCGCGCGCCATGCTGGTTGCAGTATGCATCGTCGCTTTGAGCTACGTGCTGCCTTTTGCGGCGATGTGGATGACAGGGCTGAAACCCACGGCGTGGGAAACTGGGTCATGGGCGGACATCGCCGGGTTACTCGGTGGGCCGCTGCTGCGGGTTGGAGTCGTGCTCGGAGGGATGATCAGTGCGTTTGGCATGTTCAATGCGCTGGTGATGAGCTACTCGCGTCTGCCGCTCGCTATGGCACAGGACGGCATGCTTCCCGGCATTTTCTCGAAGCTACAAAAGAAGTCACGTGCTCCCTGGGTCGCGATTCTGGCGCTGGCAGCATGGTGGGCGATGTGCCTGGGCTTGGGCTTCGCCCGGCTGGTGACGCTCGACATTCTGCTTTACGGGTTCAGCCTGATGCTGGAGTTTGTGGCACTAGCTGTTCTGCGCTTCCGCGAACCGGAACTGGCGCGTCCATTCCGCGTTCCAGGAGGTCTGTTCGGAGCCATCGCGATCGGGATTCCGCCGATGCTCCTGCTGGCTTTTTCGATTATTCGCAGCGAGCATGAGCAAGTTTGGAACATGAGCTCGTTCGAGTTTGGAATGATCTTGATTGCGGCAGGCTTTGTAGCCTATGCAGTCAATCACGCCCTGAAACCGGAAGGTTGGGGCGCGGTCATTCGTGAAGAAAAACCGCAGCCTACCGCATAAAGGGAAACCGCGAACAAAAACTGAGAGGGCGGATCAAAATCCGCCCTCTTTTTTCGTGCTGAGATTTTGTTACGAGTACTGTATCTTTGGCAGATTACGCGGCCGCTTCCGCGGTGTCCCGCAGGCTCTTTACCTTATCGTGGGCCTGCTGAACGCTAGCGGCCTGACGCCGAATGATCTGCGCCAGATTCTCCGGCAAGTCTGCCGTCACGGCTTTTTCGTACGCGTCTTTAGCCACATCCTCGCCCTGTTCGAGCCATTCAAGGATGGCTTTGTCGCCGCCGCCCAAGGCAACTTTGGTGTCAATCCAGGCGCGGTGAAGCGCACCAGAGACGGTCCCCGAAGCCTTCTCATCGGCTTTGCCCAATCGAACGATTTCGGCTTGCAATTCGCCAGCGAAGCGGGAGCGTTCAAGGCTCTGCTCGTTAAAGAAGGTTTTCAGGTCCGGCCTTTTCACTTTGGAAGCGGCCTCCTGATAGCCTTTTTGCCCATCTTTACAGCGTTCCATAACATTTTCAATCACGCTAATAGGATTTTTTTCGTTCATAATGATCCTCCGCAGATTGGATGCCTTATAGGGTGCGGGGTTTGGCGAAAAATTCAGAGCGATATTAGGAAGAAGGACGATCCTGCTCTAGAATCAGCGCAAGGAGAACTATGACCAAGCGGAAATCGAAGGGCGCCTACATGATTTCCTCCGTAGCGGAAATGTACGGCATCCACCCTCAGACCTTGCGGCTGTATGAGCGCGAAGGATTGCTGAAGCCGTCGCGCACCGAGGGCAATACGCGGCTGTACACGGACGAAGATTTGCAGCGCCTGGAATTCATTTTGTCATTGGCGCGCGACTTGGGCGTGAATATCAGCGGCATGGCGATCATCTTGCAGATGCGCGAGCGCATGGAAGAAATGCAGAGGCAGATTCAGGAATTCGTGCAGTATATCCAGGAAGAAGTGCTGACCCGGGCGAATGCTGCAGCCGATCCAGCGAAGGGCGCGATCGTTCCGGTGCGACGGTCGATGCTGGCCCAGACCATTCAACCGAACAAGAAGCGCTAGAAAGAACGCCGCGAATTCTTCTCATCCGACATATTACCCGCGTATTATATGTAGTCCCTCGCCGCCATATCCGGGGCGGAGCGCCGAACGGCCATGTTGCCATTCAAACTGATCTATAGCGACGGGTACTATCTGCCTATCGGCGAGCACGTCTTCCCTGCTGCGAAATACCGGAACATTCGCAAGAAACTTCTGGCGGATGGACTGGCGGAAGCGAGTGACTTTCTGGAGCCGCAGCCTGCCGATGATGAAGATATTTTGCTGGTGCATACGCCGGAATATGTAGAGAAGCTCGCTACGGGAACGCTCAGTTCGCGGGAAGAATTGGCGCTCGAAGTTCCCTACTCGCGCGATTTGGTAGACGCTTTCTGGCTGGCTGCGGGAGGTTCGATTCTGGCGGCGCGGCAGGCACTGACCGATCACATCTCAGTTTCGATCGGCGGCGGATTCCATCACGCGTTCCCCGATCATGGCGAGGGATTCTGCATGATCCACGATGTGGCCGTCGCGATCCGCCGACTGCAACGCGACGGAAAGATTCGCACCGCGATGACGGTAGATTGCGACGTCCATCAAGGCAACGGCACGGCGGCGATTTTTGCCGGGAAGCGCGCGCCCGGAGATGCACTGCCCTCGGCCTCTGGCTCGCCAGTGGCCACGCAGGGAATTCGGCGTAAGAATCCCAATGCCGGAGACGTATTTACAATTTCGCTGCACCAGCACAACAACTATCCGATGTGGAAGCCGCCGTCGTCGATCGATGTAGATTTGCCGGACGGCATCGGCGACGATGACTATCTGGCTTGGCTCGACAACGCGTTGAGCTCGGGGCTGCGGCAGTCCGAGCCAGAACTGCTGTGCTATCTGGCGGGTGCCGATCCTTATAAGGAAGATCAACTGGGCGGTTTATCTCTGACGATCGATGGGTTGAAGAAGCGGGACGAACTTGTCTTCCGCGTAGCGCGTGCGCGCAATATTCCCGTGATGGTGACCTTTGCCGGCGGCTACGCGCAGAAAGTAGAAGATACAGTGAAGATCCACTGCAACACGGTGATCGCGGCCAAGGAAGTGTTTGGGTAGTTTTCGCAAAGATTTTCTAACCAACCTCGTAGAGCGATCGTCCCCGGAACCGGTTCTCGCTCCGCTTGCCTGTTAAAATACATTCCTATCTTATGTTCGAGAATCTACAGGAAAAACTACAACGCGCGTTCAAGTCGCTTCGCGGCCAGGCACGGCTGAGCGAGGAAAACATTGCAGAGGCGCTGCGCGAGATCCGGTTGGCGCTGCTCGAGGCCGACGTCAACTTCAAAGTGGTCAAAGAGCTGATTGACCGCATACAGGCCAAGGCCGTTGGCCAGGAAGTGCTGACGGCGCTTTCCCCGGGCGAGCAAGTCATCAAGATCGTGCGCGACGAACTGGTAGAGACTCTCGGCAAAGACACGGCGCGGATGAAGTTCGCGTCGCAACCTCCGACGGTTGTGCTGATGGCCGGGCTGCAGGGATCCGGTAAGACCACCACATCGGGCAAGCTGGCGCACTGGTTTAAGGCAGGCGGGCATCGTCCTCTGCTGGTCTCGGTGGACGTGTATCGTCCCGCGGCGCGCGAGCAGTTGAAAGTGGTGGCGCAAGCGGTGAAGGCGCAGATTTACGAAGGTGAAGTCGGCGAGGCGAATACAGCGACGGTCGAGCGCCTGGTGAAAGAGGCACGGCGCGAGGCCATTGTTTCTGGATGCGACGTGCTGATCGTCGATACCGCCGGACGTCTGCACATCGACGACGATCTGATGGGCGAGATGCAGTCGCTGAAAAAGCTACTGAATCCCTCCGAGATTCTATTCGTGGCCGACGCGATGACAGGGCAGGACGCCGTGCGCTCTGCCGATGAGTTCCATAAGAAGCTGTCGCTCACGGGCGTCGTGCTTACAAAAATGGACGGCGACGCCCGCGGCGGCGCAGCACTTTCCATACGGCAGGTTACGGGACAACCCATCAAGTTCATCGGTGTGGGTGAAAAATACGATGCGCTGGAGCCGTTCCATCCGGACCGCATCGTGTCACGCATTCTGGGCATGGGTGACATTCTCTCGCTGATCGAGCGCGCCGAATCGCAGATCGACAAGAAGAAAGCCGAAGAGATGGCCAGCAAGGCCCTCAGCGGCGACGGATTCTCGCTCGAGGATTTTCGTGATCAGTTGCGGCAAGTAAAGAAGATGGGCTCGATCAAGAGTCTGATGGGCATGTTGCCGAGTATTGGGCCATTCTCCGGATTGCAGAAGGCCGCTGACAGCGTTGACGAAAAACAGATTAACCGTGTCGAAGCCATTATCAATTCGATGACGATGCACGAGCGCAATCATCATGAAGTGATCAATGGCAGCCGTCGTAAGCGCATCTCGCGCGGCTCGGGCACCACGGTGCAGGAAGTGAATAATCTGCTCCGCCAATATGCGCAGATGAAGAAGATGTTCAAGCAGATGGGCAAGCCCAGCTTCGCGCGTAGGATGGCTGGCATGAAGTTACCGGGGATGTAAGATCGGACCTCGGACTTCAGACATCAGCGATGTACGTCCGAAGGCTGAGGTCCGACGTGCGAGAGCCGATCTATGAAATGGCGATCCCTCGAAGAATCCGGTCCGGAAACTGATCTTCGTCCTCTTCGCGAGATCTTTGCCGAGCGCAAGGAATTGATTGCCAAGTATGTTCCTGAGGAGACACAGGCGGTTCATCGCCTCGCCGTAGCGGATCTCAAGGAACTGTGCGTTGCTGCGAATATTCTTCCCGTCGGCTCAAAGATCCCGGAATTCCAGCTCCAGGATCACGACGGCAAGAGCGTCTCGTCCCCCGACTTGCTCGCCAAAGGACGTCTCGTACTCTGTTTCATCCGCGGCCGCTGGTGCCCTTTCTGCGTGGCTCAGATGGAAGCGATGAACCTAGTCTTGCCAGAGATCGAGCAGGCTGGCGCATCCCTGGTGGCTATTTCTCCGCAAACTGTGCAGCAGTCATTCTTCATGCGCGACCAACACAAGTTGCGCTTCCCTCTTTTATCCGATCCCGGCAACACGTTGCGCGGCAGTTTGGGCTTGACGTATCGTGTTCCAGACGAACAGAAAGCAATTTATCAGCGAGCGTTAGTCAATCTTCCATTCGTCAACGGCGACGCAAGTTGGGAGCTGCCGATTCCTGCGACGTACGTGATCGATCGTGACGGAACGGTGATCTTCGCTTCCGCCAATGAGGATTATATGGAGCGACCGGAACCGAAGGATATACTTCGATTCTGGGCGCGATCCCCAGGGGCTGAAGCCCAACATGGGTGGTGGGGCTTACGCGGCGCTGAAGCGCCGCTCTTCCACGGTTGTGCCGGCGGCGCGGTTATGCCGGCGGCGCGGGAGTCCGGGCTTTTGCGGCCATTCTTCATCGCGCTTCGGTCGCTCCGGGGGTGGGCTCCAAACTGAAGTCGCGTCCTCTCCGATCTCGCCAACAGGCATAATTCTTGGCATTGTGACTCAAACATAGACAGTCGATATTGGTGATCCCTGTCTGAAACCTCAGCTTTCGGTACACTGATACTTCATGAACTACATCTACGGCATCAATGCGGTCGGCGAGGCGCTCAAGGCGCGCGGACGCGCTTTTCAGTGGGTCGGCATGGCGAAGGAGCGGCACGACATCCGCCTGCAGCGGATGATCGAAGAGTGCCGCAAGCTGGGCGTGCCGGTGAAGTTTCTTACGCGCACGGAACTCGACCAGATGGCTGGCAGGGCCGCGCACCAAGGCGTGGTGGCCGTCACATCGGCGAAGCAATACAGCGATCTTGATGACGTGATCGGAGCGAAGCGCGGGCAATATTCTCTCGTCATCGTGCTCGATGGTGTGGAGGATCCGCACAATCTGGGTGCGATTGTTGCGCACCGCCGACGCCGCCGGCGCTGATGGCGTGGTAATTCCAGAGCGCCGCGCCGCGCCCGTTACGGGCACCGTAACCAAAACTTCGGCCGGGGCCAGCGAGTATCTGCCAATTGCGCAGAGTCACCAATATCGCGCGCACGGTAGAGGAATTGAAAGAGCGAAATATCTGGACCGTGGGGCTCGACGAGCGCGGCAAACAGACCTACGACGAGCTGGATTACAACATGGATTGCGCGCTGGTTCTGGGCGCGGAAGGCAAAGGCCTGCACGATCTGGTGAAGAGGAAGTGCGATTTTCTGGTTTCGATTCCGATGCTGGGGAAAGTGCCTTCGCTGAATGTGTCGGTAGCCGGCGCGGTAGTGATGTACGAAATTGTGCGGCAGAGGCGACGCGAGTAGAGCACAAGCGAACAGGCGTCTGCGGGTGCGAAATGAAGTTGTGCTGTCGTCTGCGCTTGTGCTTTCTCTGTTCTTCTGTGCGCTGCGTCGTCAAATGCGTTTTCGCTGGATCGCGAAGCTTTCACCGTTCACCAACTACGATTTGAACGTTCGCGTCGAACCGGCGCAGCAGCGGCTGGCGGTCCGCGGCAAAATCACTCTCCGCAACGATTCGGCGGCGCCGCAGAAAATTGCGGTGCTGCAAATTTCTTCTTCGCTGGTTTGGCGATCGATCACAGTTGGCGGCAAGCCGCTGCAATTTGTTCTTCAAGCCTACACCTCCGACATCGATCACACCGGAGCGCTTTCTGAAGCGATCGTCACTTTACCGCAAACAGTCGCGCCGCAAGGGCACATCGATCTGGAGATCGCTACGAAGGCGTCATCCCGCTCGATGCGACGCGCCTCACCCGCATCGGCGCTCCGGAAGCGCGGCCCAGCAGCACGGACTGGGACCAGATCGCTCCGAAATTCACCGCAGTGCGCGGAGTGGGATACGTGGCCTGGTATCCGATCGCGACCGAGGACGCCAGCCTATCCGAAGGCAAGAGCCTGTTCGAGGTTTTGGCGCGTTGGAAGGCGCGGGAAGCGCGCCACGACGATGCATTTGCAGATCGCGGTTGCCAGCAGTGAGGAAGATGAGACAGCTCCGGAACTTCTGGTGAACGCCACGGCTGCCCAGCGGCGCAGGAAGCCAGACATGAGTTCGTCGCAGACTGCACCTACCGATCTCTGGGTTCGATGGTGCCGACATTCGTAATTGCCGACTATGAAGTGGTTAAGCGGCCAGATGATCGCGGTTCACTTCTTGCACGGCCACGATGCATCGCGCGGCGAAGCTTATGCCGATGCCGCAGAGAAAGTCGTTCCGCTTCATCACGCGAATGGTTTGGAGCGCCGCGAATCAAGGCCCAGACAGCTGATCTGCTAGATGAGAATGCCGCGCCTTTCGAGAGCGGATCGTTATTGCTCACCCCCTTGAGCAGCGATCGATATGAAGCTAGCGGGACTGATGGCGGCGCATCAATTCACGCATGCGGCTTTTTCTTCGCCGCGGCCATGGATCAACGAGGGGCTCGCGCATTTCGCGCAGGCGCTTTATCTGGAAGGCGAAGAAGGACGACAGGTCGCGCTGGACTACATTGGCGCAACATCGCACCGGCCTCAACTGCGCGAGAAAGAGAACAGACATACCGCCGCTGCGAACGGAAGATGAAGCGGCCGACTCGCTGATCAACACCGCCGATGAAGAACTCTACCGCAGCAAGGCGATGTACGTGTGGTGGATGCTGCGCGACATGGTCGGAGATGCGGCGCTGAAAAAAGCACTGGCCGCGTACCAGTCCGGAGCAGGACAAAGAGCCTTCTTACATGCCTCGCCTGATTCAAGCTCAAACACAGCGCGATCTGGAATGGTTCTTTGACGACTGGGTTTATCGCGACCGGGGCTTCCCGGACTTCAAAGTGGCGTCGGCATTTACTCGCAAAACATTGCCTAATGGCTACATGGTCACGGTTACCGTGGACGAATCTAGGTGCGCGCCGGGGCCGAGGTTCCGCTCATGGTGAAATTCCAGGGCGGTGAGAGTTCTGAAGCGCTTAATCGTGCGAGGAAAGAGCAATGGCGTGATTCGCGTGGAGGTTCCCAAGCAGCCGGAAGAAATTGTGGTGAACGACGGCAGCGTGCCGGAAAGCGATATCACGAACAATAGCTTCAAGATTCAGGCGAGCGACGTATCGAAACAACTCGAAATCAAATAACGATTGCGAATTCTCGGGTAGCTCGTATTCGGAGAACCGGATGTTCGGAGATTGATACACCACGCCTATTGTTCCATAGCGAACTGATCATCCCCCGCGGATGTAGGGGATAGCGGGAGACGATTAATCCAATGCCGAGACTTCCCAACAGGGAGAGAAGTTGGGGTGGAAAAGCATCCGCATTGGAAAACCACGTCACGATCTTCGATTGGAAAATCGAGATCCATTCTCTCCAATCCAGGGAAGTCGCGCAGTCGTCTCAGTTCATGGTCGTTTTCCGAGCAGAATTCAACTGCATCTTCGATCTGGCCGCGCAAATCAGAAAACTCCCGCACGCTGACGCTCATGTTCATCCCGGAATACTCGCCTTTGCGCGGTTACGCTTGAGGTTGGAGATTGCAATCGCCGCGATGAAAGACCGTCAGAACATCAAGGGTGGAAATTTTCAGGAACTCGTCCACGTCGAAGTTGGTACCGCTCGCTCTGAGCACGCAGGACATACGACCCACATCTACTCTCTTTTGGTGAAGTTTGCCAGAGCATTTAATTTCTGCCAGGCAGCACCGGAGTCGATCGAACGCGCAGCCAGCGGAAGGCCTTCGGCCAAGATGGTTCGCGCGTCCTGCCGCCACCAGGGCGGCCGCGGAGTTCAGCAAAACTACATCGCGTCGCGCAGATTTCTTGCCGCTCAAAACCTCGCGAACGATGGCTGCATTATCCGCAGCATCGCCGCCGGAGATATCTTCCAGGGTGGCGCGCTTCATACCAAATTCTTCGGGATCGACCTCATAGGTGCGAACAGATCCGTCCCGCGCTTCCGCCACCCGCGTGGGCCCGTGATAGTGATCTCATCGAGGCCATCGAGCCCGTGCACCACCAGGGCGCGGCGCAATCCCAACATGCTGAGTGCCTCTGCCAGCTTTTCAACCATATCGAGAGCATAGACGCCGACGACTTGTCCCGAAGCATGAGCCGGATTGGTGAGCGGTCCGAGGAGATTGAACATCGTTCGCAGGCGCAGATCGCGGCGAACCTTCTGCACTTGCTTCATGGAAGAGTGAAGATCGGGCGCGTAGAGAAAACAGATTCCAATCTCGCGCAGGCATTGGGCAGCACGTTGCGGGGACAACTGGATGTTCACCCCGAGAGCCTCCATCACATCGGCTGACCCGCACTTCGACGTCAGACTGCGATTGCCATGTTTGCGACTGCGCACACCGGCTCCGGCGGTGACGAATGCCGCTGCGGTCGAGATGTTGAACGTTCCGCTGGCATCGCCGCCCGTGCCGCAGGTATCGACTAACGCGTCGCGGCCGGTGCCACTCAGGTCGAGTGCGCCGTCGGGAATGCTGGCAAAAGAAATGGGCAATGGCGTGGCTGCGGAGCGAATAGCTTCGGCGAAGCCCACGATTTCTTCGACTGTTTCGCCTTTCATACGCAAAGCTACCAGCAGGGCCGCGATCTGGGCGTCGGTGCAATCGCCCGCCAGCACCTCCGCCATGACTTCACGCGCTTCCGAGCGAGCCAGCGATTGGCCATGATTAGCGATACGATGCAAGGCGTCGAGAATCATTTCACTGGGAATTGTAAGGGATAACCGGCATGCGCGATGGGAACCCACGCGTCACGTGCCGGCTTCGGGATTGCTTCAATCGGGGGAAAAAGTATTCACGCCAGCTTTCCGGCAGCGCAGCGGTAGCGATGCTTTCTGCAAAAGGTCGCGATTGTATTTCTCACTCACGAAGAGCCGATTCATTTCAGCGATCGTAATGCCTTCCGGATTCCGGGATATAAATTCAATCAGTCTCCCTCGCCGACTTCGCCTTCCTGCTCGACCGAAAAATAAAATCCGCTGCGACCACCTCCATAAAGCGCTCGATCATATCATCCCGTTGAAATTTTGCAGCCAGCTTGTAGCAAGGCATGCGCGGCTGGCGGACCATGACGATTGCCGAGCCAATCTTCAAGGCGATCGCCCACATGAAGCTCGGCCTCCATCAATCCCTCGGTCGTGAAATTCTCGCCGAACGCTCCCCAGGGCAAATCGATTCCCGGCAGCTGTCCCGCCAATATTCATAATGTTCGGCAGGATAGGCGTAGACCGCTTTGTAGAGCCCGCCATGGACACTGAGATCCGCTTGCCGGTCGCCATCGAGATTCAAGGTGCGCAGCAACACACGCCCGGAGACTGGCTTCTTGAAAATTCCGGTGTTCATGCGTCATCCCCTTGTAGACCATCAGCCGGGGCAGCGCGACGTTAAGCGAAATCAGTTTCAAATTCCTCCGACATTGAATCTTTTACGTGCGACTCCAGCCTTGCTGAACTTCCCGGTAGGTTAGATGTCCAGCCATGAAAAAGACGCGCACTTCAGTTTGCCCAAATCGCATACCCTTCTATAAAATTAAGAGTTTGCTGCCCTCAGTCAAATGCCGCAAGCAGGTTCCTTCCGATTCTTAGCTGACGAGCGATTATGAAAATCCATGAGTACCAGGGCAAAGCGATTCTTAAGAAATATGGCGTGACCGTGCCGCGCGGAACAATGGCAACTTCGCAGGAAGAGGCCGAAGCAGCCGCCAGAGAACTGTTCAACGCCGGAGCGACGGGCGTTGTCGTCAAGGCGCAGATTCATGCCGGTGGACGCGGCAAAGGCGGAGGCGTAAAGATCGCGAAGTCCGTGGACGAGGCCGCAGAATTGCCGGCAAGATGCTGGGCATGAAGTTGGTGACTCATCAAACTGGGCCTGAAGGCCGCACCGTACGCCGCTTGTTGATCGAGGAAACTCTGCCAATCGAAAAAGAACTGTATCTTGGCATTCTGGTCGATCGCACGGAAGGCAAGCCGGTATTCATGGCTTCGGCGGCAGGTGGAATGGAAATCGAGCAGGTGGCGGCGGAAAATCCCGACGCCATTTTGAAGCAGCATATCGATCCCGGCATGGGCCTCGAAGCTTTCAGGCGCGCAAGATGGCGTTCGCAGCTCGGGCTCAAGCGCCAAGCAGATTAATCCGGCCGTGCAATTTCTCTCCAACTTGTACAAGGCGTTTCTGGACACCGATGCTTCGCTGCTCGAGATCAATCCCTTCATCACGACCACCGATGGCCGGCTCTTCGCGCTCGACGCCAAGCTGACGTTCGACGACAACGCGCTTTTCCGACATCCGGATATTCGCGAACTGCGCGATATAACTGAAGAAGATCCGCTCGAAGTGGAAGCTTCGAAGTACAGCCTGAACTACATCAAACTCGAGGGCAGCGTGGGATGCATGGTGAACGGCGCCGGGCTGGCGATGGCGACCATGGACATCATCAAATACGCCGGCGGCATGCCTGCGAACTTTCTTGATGTGGGAGGCGGGGCGAATGCCGAGCAGGTCGCCCATGCGTTCGAAATTCTGCTGAGCGACAAGAGCGTGAAAGCAGTGCTGATCAATATTTTTGGCGGCATCCTGCGCGTGGATACGCTGGCGACCGGCGTGGTGGAAGCCGCTAAGAAAACAAACATCAAACTTCCCATGGTTCTGCGCCTCGAAGGCACGAACGTGGACGAGGGCAAGAAGATTTTGATGGAGTCGGGATTTAATTTCGTGGTGTGCCGACACCATGAAGGATGCGGCGGATAAAGTTGTGGCGGCGGCGCGGGGAGTTTAGGAGAACAATGCGTACATCCCGAACGCGCTGAGCGCTGGTTTTACGGCACGGGACGATGCCGAGGCAACACACAAGATCCCTCGCTTCGCTCGGGATGACACGAAGATGAATGCACGTGAGTTCGGCAGATCATTGAGAATTATTTATGGCAATCCTGGTTAATAAGAATACGCGGTTGATCGTGCAGGGGCTGACGGGGCGCGAAGGCACATTTCACGCCAAGGCGTGTGCGGCTTACGGAACGCAGGTGGTTGGCGGAGTGACGCCGGGCAAAGGCGGCACCACTCACGAAGGCTGGCCGATTTTCAATACTGTGCAGGAAGCCGTTGAGAAAACCGGCGCGGATACCACCGTGATTTTTGTTCCTCCGCCATTTGCGGCCGATGCGATCATGGAAGCCGCCGACGCCGAACTCGACCTCATCGTCTGCATCACCGAAGGCATCCCGACCCTCGACATGGTCAAAGCGTGGGAGTTCCTGCAGGACCGGCGCTCGCGGCTGATCGGGCCGAATTGTCCCGGAATTATTTCGCCGGGAAAATGCAAGATTGGAATCATGCCGGGATCGATTCACAAAGAAGGATCGGTCGGCATCGTCTCGCGCTCGGGCACATTGACTTATGAAGCGGTGCATCAACTCACGCAGCGCGGCATTGGACAGTCGACGGCAATCGGCATCGGCGGCGATCCGATCATCGGAACCAATTTCCTGGATGCGCTCGACCTGTTCAATCGCGACCCTGAGACCGAAGCGGTAATCATGATTGGCGAAATTGGCGGCGACGCCGAAGAAACTGCAGCAGAATTCGTGAAGACGAAAATGAAGAAGCCGGTCGTCGGCTTCATCGCCGGACAAACCGCTCCCCCAGGGCGCAGCATGGGCCACGCCGGCGCGATCATCTCCGGCGGCAAGGGTACGGCAGCGGAGAAGATCAAAGCCATGGAAGCGGCGGGAATTCGTGTGGCGAAATCTCCAGCTGCAATCGGGGAGACGCTGCAGGCCGCGCTGGGAGTGAAGGTTAACTTTGTCTTCCAGCGAAGCGAGGGACCATGTTCTGCGCACGGTTGCCGCCGGTAAAACCAAGTACCTCGGGAGACAAACCGCAGCAGGATTGACAACGAAACGACTAAAGGAATAACGACGAACCACACTATGAAAACTTTGCAACGTACTCTTACCATCGTGAAACCTGACGCCGTCGCCAAAAATGCTGTCGGCGACATCATCGAACAATTCGAGAAGAACGGATTCCGCATCCTCGCCATGAAGATGCTGGAAATTTCCAAGCATCAGGCGGAGCAGTTCTATGCCGTGCACGCCAGCGCGGCCATTCTATAGCTCACTCACCGATTTCATGTCGAGCGGACCGATCGTCGCGCTGGCACTGGAAAAGGAAAATGCCATTGCCGATCTGCGCAAGCTTATGGGCGCGACAAATCCGGCCAACGCGGAGGAAGGCACGATCCGCAAGAAGTGGGCTTCGAGCATCGAGCACAATGCGATTCACGGCTCGGATGCCGAGGATACGGCGCGCTTTGAGCTGAGCTTCTTTTTCGCAGGCTACGAACTGGCGAAGTGCGCCGCCTTCTGGGCGGGACAACCGCGGAGAGCTCACCATGCGCTTTCTCGCGAAATTCTCAGCGAACAGGCATTATGTGGAATGAGCGCGGGCAAGTCGCCGCGCTCATCGGATTCCAAATCAGGCGATATCGATCCCGCGACAAGCATTTCAAATCTATCCCAGCGGCTCGTACAGATGGCCTTCCACGCGATCCGCAACCTTGGGTAATTCTTTGCGGGCATACTGCAAGAAATGCGGCGCGGAACGGTGGGCTTCAAGAGCAGCGTCGTCTTTGTACTGTTCGTAGATAAAAAAGCGCCGCGGCTTCGGTCTTGTGCCGGTGGACCTGATACATCTCGCAGCCGGGCTCCTTGCGGGATTCTTCAGTGAGCTTCGCAAAAAATGAAGTCACGTCGGCTTCGTGCCCAGCTTTCGCCATCCAGGTTACAGCCAAAACCACCATCGTGCGCTCCTTAGCAGTCTTCCAAGTCGGTGCAGATATGGGTACGATCATTCTAGACGTTTCGAGATGAATTTGTCTCCATTTCGTTCTCGAATTCGTCCATAAAGATCAATCTGATCGCGGTCGGGGCCGGTGGAAACCATGCCGACCTTGGCGCCCGTTTCCTTTTCCACGAACGCCAGATATTCGCGGGCCGGCTTGGGCAGCTTATCGAAATGGGTGATCCCTTGCGTGGACGTCTGCCAGCCCGGCATCTTGTGGTACACGCATTCGATTTTGTCGTAGCCGCTGGCTTGCGCTGGAATCTCCATCGTCTTCTTGCCATCGACTATGTAGCCCACGCAGACCGGAATCTCCGCGCAGTTCATCGAGCACGTCCAACTTGGTAACCACCAGCCAGGAAATGCCGTTGATCATGGCTGCGTAGCGCAGCAGAGGCAAGTCAAGCCATCCGGTGCGGCGAGGACGCCCTGTGACCGCGCCGAACTCGTTGCCGCGCTTGCGAAGTTGCTCGCCCAGTTCGCCCTTATCCTCGCTGGGAAACGGCCCTTCGCCCACACGAGTGCAATACGCTTTGGTCAGTCCGATCACCGAATGGATCGCGTTGGGGGCCACGCCCGTACCGGTCGCAGCGCCTCCCGAAGTCGCACTGGAAGAAGTGACGAAGGGATAGGTTCCGTGGTCGATGTCGAGCATCGTCCCCTGTGCGCCTTCAAACAGGATCGCCTCGCCGTCGGCCAGCGCTTGGTTCAGCAGCACCGCCGTATCGCAGACAAACGGGGCGATCTTCTCCGCAGCCGCCGCATAGTCGGCATACATCTTGTCGGCGTCAAGCGGGCTCCGAATTAAACAGTGCATGCGCGATCATGTTCTTCTCCCGCACGGCATTTTCGATATGTTTCTTGAGCAGCTGCAGATCGAGCAGATCGGCGACCCGCAATCCGCGGCGTCCCATCTTGTCTTCGTATGCGGGGCCGATGCCGCGCGAGGTGGTGCCGATCTTTACGCGCCCGGGAGCGTTTTCCGCGGCGAGTTCGATCATGCGATGGTAGGGCAAAATCACCTGGGCGCGGTTGGAGACGAAAAGGTTTCCGTCGACTCTGACGCCCGCGTCGCGCAGCGCTCCTACCTCTTTCAGGAACGCCATGGGATCGAGAACTACGCCGTTGCCGATCACGCTGCGGCAGGCCGTCCGCAATACTCCGCAGGGAACGAGTTGCAGAACAAATTTCTTGCCGTTAATGATGACGGTGTGTCCGGCATTGTGGCCTCCAGCGTAGCGGGCGACGACAGAGAAGTTCTCCGAAAAACGTCGACAATCTTTCCTTTGCCCTCGTCGCCCCACTGGGCGCCGACAATTACCGCGGTCTTGCCTCGTTTCAATGTCCACTCCGTAACAGGGATTCGCGAGCGCATACCGCGCCGCGCATACGTCTGAACACCCGGGGTCGCACACGCCTTGCCGCGGCAAATACTTCAAAAACTTACTGGGATAAGAGCGGAGAAGATGTGTACGAAGTATCTTATCGTGCCCGCAGGTTGGATAGCAACGCGTCGCAACTGGAAATGAGAGCGCAGCAGTTCGGGGTAAGATGGATTTATGCCGAAGTTCGAGAAGCACATTTTCGTATGTGGTAACCAGCGTCCTCCGGGCAATCCGCGGGGATCTTGTGATCCCACCGGCCAGGCAAGGCTGCAGAAACAGTTCAAGCAGAAACTGGCGGAACGCGGCCTCAAAGGTAAGGTGCGAGCCAACCAATCGGGCTGCCTCGATCAATGTGAGCACGGGCCGAACGTGGTGATCTATCCGGAAGCGATTTGGTATGGGCACGTCACCGAGGCGGACGTTGACGAAATTATCGAATCGCACATCATCGGCGGCAAGCCGGTTCAGCGCTTGTTGCTGGCTGACTCCTGCCTCAACACTTCAACCTGTGAACACCGCACGCCAGAGACAGAAAGGCACAAGCACTAATGTACTGAGTGAGAGAGACTTGCTATCTATGTTGGTAGGCGCGGCAGGGATCGAACCTGCAACCACCGGTTTAGAAAACCGGTGCTCTATCCAATTGAGCTACGCGCCCCTCCAAAAAATTTATCACATACTGCCGTTTTTCCAGTTCCGAACCCTCCCAATCGATCAGGCTTACCTCAGTTTGAGCCTTTGCGGGATAACCCCGCGTCCGCCGCGTGCGTCTAAGTGACAATGCAGTCTGTCGTACCTCGTTCCAGTCTGACTCCGTTTGACCTTGCACGCGCGGGGTGGCGTGTTCTTAGCGGTAACGTGCCGCTGATGTCCATTGAAATCACCCGCGAGTGTCCGTTGAGTTGCCCGGGTTGCTACGCGTATGGGGATAGTCATTTGGGCGGGGGGACCACGCTACGGGAACTGAATGATTTTCGGGGCGATGCATTAGTGGAAGGCGTGCTCAATCTGGTGCGGCGTCATCGCCCTATGCACGTCTCTCTCGTGGGCGGTGAACCCATGATCCGCCACCGCGAACTGGATCGCATTCTTCCCGCGCTTAGCGAAATGCGAATCTTCAGCATGGTCGTAACCAGCGGAGTGATTCCGATCCCGACCGAGTGGATGCGTATCCCTCGCGTCCGCATTGCGGTGTCGGTGGACGGATTGCCGGAACACCATGACATTCGGCGGAAGCCAGCAACCTATGACCGCATTCTGAAAAATATTGAAGGCCGCAAGGTCAACGTGCATTGGGTCATTACTCGTCCCATGTTGGTGCGCCCGGGCTACCTGGAAGAGTATCTCGCATTCTGGAACGCGCGGCCGGAAGTAGATCACATTTGGATCAGCCTTTATAGCCCGCAGATAGACGAAGAAAGTCCGGAGATTCTCTCGCCGGAAAACCGCCTGCAACTCGCGAAGGAGTTACAGATGCTGCGGAAGAAGTTCGCGAAACTGCTTCTTCCTGAAGGCATGGCTCGCGCGTTCATAAGTCCTCCGTCCAGCCCGCAAAATTGCCTGTTTTCCAAGATGTCGATGAATTATTCCGCTGACTTGCAGAGCCGCGTGGAGCCCTGCGTCTTTGGAGGAAATCCCGATTGCAGCCAGTGCGGATGCAGCATCAGCAGCGCGCTGCACTGGATTCAAAGGGAGAAGATTATCGGACCGCTTCGCGTTGGAACAGTGGCAACAGCATCGCTGAATATTGGATCGGCCGTGCACCGCTTGCGCAATCGTAGACTACCGCCCGTTCGTTGGCAGCCCGGGGCGCGTCCGCCAGGATCAGACGGCCTGGTGCAGATTCAATCAACGGAATAGGCGAAGCTCTTCCTACTGAGGCCGGTACGTGCTCCTGATGCCACCCACTCGCGGGAATCGGCATTGCAATTTCCACCCGATTCCCAGTGCCGTATACTGCCACTTGCTCAACGGCGGCGACACGCATGGCGGCAGCAAATCCATCTCGGCTGGCTTATATCGATTGGATGCGCGGCTTGGCCTGCGTTCTGATGTTTCAAACCCACTGCTACGATTCCTGGCTCACTCCGAGCGCGCGGCAGTCCAGGTTTTTCGTGTACTCCCAACTGGGTGGAACGTTTCCTGCTCCACTTTTCTTGTTCCTGGCGGGAATCTCGTTCGCCTTAATCACCGAAAAGCTGCGTGGAAAAAATCTTCTTCCCCATCAGATAGCGCGAACCACCATTCGCCGTGGCGCAGAGATTTTTGCTTTCGGTTTACTCTTTCGGCTGCAGGAATATCTCATCGCCTGGGGTTGGGCTCCCTATACGGACCTGCTGCGCGTGGATGTGCTCAACACGATCGGCCTATCCATGATTCTCATGGGACTGGTTTGCTGGATGGTTTTGTCGATTTATGCGGGCGATAAGATCAGGCTGGCTCTGACGCTCACTTCTGGCGGGATGGCTTTACTGATTTCGCTGCTCACGCCTCCGCTGTGGACAACCTGGAGGCCGGACTGGCTACCGTGGCCGCTGGAATCTTACGTCAACGGGGTTCACAATCTCGGCAGCCCGCAAGCATGGCTGTTTCCGATTTTCCCGTGGACCGCTTTTGCATTCGCCGGACTGGCTGCAGGATTTATTCTGCAGAGTCAATGGGCCGTCCGGCGCGACTCCATTAGTTTTTTGCTCATCGGAGGTGCGGGTCTTATCTTGGTTGCTGCCTCCCGATGGCTCGATGCCGATCCGCGGCAATTTTATGATGTCTCCGATTACTGGCACACCAGCCCAAGCTTCTTTCTGCTGCGCCTGGGTATGCTGCTGATCATTCTGACCGCAAGCTATGCATGGTGCCGATGGGGCGCCGGACAGTGGGGATTCAGTCCTCTGATCCTCTTAGGACAGGCATCGCTGCTGGTTTACTGGGTCCACATCGAGTTCGTCTACGGTCGAGTTTCGATCCTGCCAAAGCACAGTGTCACCATCCGAAGTGCATCCTTGGGATTGCTGGCGATCACGCTCGCGATGCTTACCCTGGCTTTCGCGCGGATACGGTTAAAGGGACGCGGCTCGCGGATTCTGGCTTGGTTTCGGCGTCCAGCACCCGCGCATTAATCCGTGCGATTCCGGGATGTAACACGGCGCGAGCCGCGAGAAACTGTATTTCCGTGGAATTCTGTTTCGCCCCGTTTCCAGCGATCGGGACGCTGAGTTGAGTGTCGCTCCCAGTGGTTTTTTCCTGCTCCTTCTTTCCTCCAATTTTCTTCGCTTGGACGGTCCCGATATCGCGCTCCCCTTTACTGAGGCTTCCAGTTCCCCGTAGCGCCAATTCAATTTCCCGGAGCTGCGTAACCGCCACAGCGGACGACTTTTGAAAGTGCTCCGCAGATTGCGTGGTGATCTTAGCGATACGTTCTATACACGCCGTGCTCTGCTGATGAGTGACGTGAGACTCAGCGGTCGAAACGAGGTCTGCCACCATTTTTGCCAGATCCTGTGAACTTTCGATGAATGTGTGTAATAAGTCTGCGGACTGACGAGCAACGGCAAGGCTGGACTCAGTCTGAATCGTTGAATCGACAATCGACCTCGCCGATTTCTTAATTGCGGATTGAATCTGAGTAATTGTGACGCCGATTTCTTTGGTCGCTTTCGCTGTCCGGTCGGCCAGTTTGGTGACTTCCCCCGCGACCACAGCAAATCCGCGTCCGCTTTCGCCGGCACGTGCAGACTCGATGGCTGCATTCAAGGCAAGCAGCCCTGCCTGGTTTGCGATGCCGTCGATCACCGAGATTATCTTGCCAACTTGTTCGCTGGATTTTCCGACTTCCTGAATATCGTTCGATGTTTGATTCAGAGAACCGGCTACACCCTTCATTTGCATAAGCACCAGGCCGATGGCCTCTGTGCCTTTCGCGGAAGTCTCCGCCACCTGGCGGGAGGCCTCTGCAGCCCGACCTGACTGATTTCGGATTTTTTTCAAGGCCGCGGACGTTGCAATCGTCTCTTCTACAAGTTTTTCTACTTCCGCCTGCTGCTCTCCTGCGTCATGCCCTGGTTGCGTGGCCGCCATCAACATGATCTCGCTCACGACCTGAATGCGCTGTGCCGAGGCTGTCGCAGTCTCTGTTAACGCCTCGAAAGATCTCCTAGCCAGATTCATGTACCGCACAAGCTCACCGGCCTCGCCGGGTTGATCGGCGAAGAGTGCCTCTCCACCCGATTCACCAGCAGCATGCCTGCGCACACTCTCGATCAGTTTCCTCAATGGCCACACGGTCAACAGCCCCATACCGAATGCGAGCACGCCTCCAATTGCTAGTCCAAACGCTGCTATTAGATCCACCTGCCGGAGAGTGGAAGCATAGAATTCTGCGTTCGTCCGGCGGACGCGCTCCGCAATCTGTTGCTCCAAAGCAACTGCAGCCCGCAAATCCAGAACAGTGTTTCGGAAGGCAGCTCCTTCTTCCCGATCCGAAAAGTCTTGAGCTTCGCGACTCGATCTCGATCTTCTCCTCTTGCGCTTGTTCGCGGACGCGCGCGCGAAGTCGATCGCATCGCGGCTTAACCTCATGTACTGAGCAAAGTCAGCTCTGATTTCCTCAAAGAGACGTTGCTCTTCCGGCGTGGACATCAGCAATCGGTATTTTTCTTCTGCTGCATTGACCTCCTCCGAAGCTTCCCGAAGCGATCTGACAGACTCCATCGGCTCGTGTGCTGGACGATCGAGAAGATACTCCAACTGAGCTCTCCGGTAAGCGTCGACGCTCGAGCGAAGAGCGGAAAGGCCGAAAGCGATCATGATCGACTGATTTCCCTGCTTTTGAATGGCCTCACCCCAAAATGCCAACTTCTGCAGGATGAGAAACGATGACACCGAATTTACGACCAGAACGAAGGCGAATCCCACAAAAATCTGGCGCCCCATCGTACGATCGAACCATCGCAGCGCCACGCTGTCCCCCCGCTCGCGCCGCGTCCGAAGAACATTGCGGCAGCATTCGTTCATGCAATCTTGAGGCCTTCGCCTGCGCGAAATGACGTCAGCTGGAGCCCTTCGTGTTAGAACGAGGAATCAGAAGAGGAAGGTTTACGCCTTGGGAACAGAGTCTTATCACAGACAAACAGAAAGAGGACTAACCACCATTGGACTTGCGAATTAGTCTACTGAAACTGTCTCGCAAACTCGACCACTTCCCGCTCCGCCCAATGTCCATCATACGCAGCGTCACCATCGAATTCGCCAAGGAAGGCGCAGTGTCCGCCGTCATCAGTTTCAACGTAGGTAATATAGGGATTGGCGAGTAACTTCGACCGCGTCTCGGGCAAGATGCGAACAAAGGGATCGTTGGCTGCGTGGATTATGAATGTCGGCCGTGCAATGCGATCTACAACGTGAGCGGCGGCGGCTCGGTCATAGTAGTCATCAGCCCCGGCGAAACCGCAATAATAGGCGGTGACGCGGTCGTCGAAGTCCCGCAAAGTCTTCACCCCGCGCAAACGAGACGCATCGTAGGCTTCGGGAAACAACTTCACCTTGCGGCGAAAGCGCTGAAATAATTGCAGAAGAAAATAGTATTCGTAGATCCGGTTGGCCGGTTCATGCAGAGCATCGGCTCCCGCAGCTAAATTAACGGCTGGACAAACCGCCGCGACCCCGCGAAATTCCGGAGGGCCGTCATTCCCCCATTCGCCCGCCAACTTAAGAACCAGATTCCCTCCCATGGAAAACCCGATCAGCACGAAGTCGCGAATGCCGTCATGCTCGACGACGTGCCGCGCCACGGCCGCCACGTCCGCGGATCGACTCGAGTTGTAAAGCGTCGCCGCGCAGTGATCCATGCCACCGCAATTGCGCTGATTCATGCGCACCACATTCATGCCGGCAGATAACCCGTTTCGCGCTATGCCGAGCATGTACTGCGATTCGCTCGAACCCTCCAGGCCATGCACGATGATCAGGGTCAGCGCTGCCGCTCGTTCCTTCTGCCAGTGACAGTGGCACAGCACGGAAATGCCCGGTTCCACCTCAATCAGACGCTTTTCAGCCACAGGGAGATCAATTCGGCGCGGAAGGAAAAACGCTCCCAGCGTCTGCAAATGCCCGCCTCGCAACCATCGCCGCGGACGGAAGAGCGGACGCGAAGACGGAATTTTCTTACCTTGCGCCGCAGTCTCGAAAGGCTTCGGCCCCACCGCTCCAGTTTGCGAAGTTCCCACAAATTGATTCTAATAGGAGCAGTCGACCTCACGGGAGTAAGCCTCATGCCGATTTTTGAATATGTCTGTCAGGAATGTCAGCACGAATTTGAAGCCCTGGTATTCGGCCGCGACAAGGCCAAGTGCCCCAAATGCGAAAGCAAGAAATTGAGCCCTCAACTCAGTGTCTTCGCGGTCTCGGCAAAGGGCTCTGGTGGCGCACCCGCTTCTGGTGGAGGGTGCGGGTCCTGTGGTGATCCCCGCGGCCCCGGCGCCTGCTCGATGCGAAATCTCGACTGACGCTCGTAAACGCTTGAAATTTCAGCACCAGCCGGCAAACTTTCGGCACCTCCACTATGTGACCGTTGTTACCTAGGCTTAGGTTTGGTGCCCGCCTACCATCCTTGAACTCCCCTCAATCAAGGAGAATTCCAATGGATAGGCGCCGGCAGTCGCGTGTCTTCGTTGACCTTCCCGTGCAAATCTGGGGCATGGACAGCTATTCCCGTCCGTTCATGCAGCCCGCCAGCCTGCGGACCATCAGCGGACGTGGCGCTACCCTGCAATGCGTGGACGCGAGGCTGAAGCCCGGCGATGTAGTGGATGTTTTATACGAGGGCACCAAGGCTCAGTTCCGCATTGTATGGTGCGGCAAGCCGGGAACCGAGATGGCCGGCGAAGTCGGAGTCGAAAATCTTTCCACCGAAGTTGCGCTCTGGGATATCGATCCCATCCGATGCGCCGCCGCCGTCGGGAGAGGTTAAGTTTTTATTGATGCTTGAGTCAGTCGCCGAAACTCCGTGACAAGAGCGAAAATGGGGAGGGTGGGGGAAGGCTCAGACCCACTACCGAGGGGTCCTGTGCAGTATGGAGTGAAATTTCCGAAGAGGCAAGAAGAAATGCTGTTGACCAGCACCTTCTTCCTCAACGATTGCAATGTATTTCAAACAGACTGCGCAAGAATCGTCGACAGGTTGCAACTTTCGTCATACTGAGCCTTGCGCTGAAGAGTTTTCCCGCACGCTCTCGAAACTTAAGCACAACGCAATCCCTCATAACAGGTTCTCGCGAGATTAACCCACCTCGAGGCCCCAAGCTGTAAACTCGCAAAGATGGAAGTAAAGATTCTGGGCTCGGCGGCTGGCGGTGCGTTTCCGCAATGGAATTGCGCCTGTTCCAATTGCCGCTCTGTGCGAGCAGGAACGTTTCGCGGGACAGCGCGCTCTCAAACTCAGGTGGCAATCTCCCATGATGGGCGCTCCTGGTTTCTTTTAGGTGCGTCTCCGGATTTGCGCGCGCAGATCGAAACCACTCCTGCATTGCATCCGCGGGACGGCGTGCGGCAGTCTCCGATCGCAGGTGTTGTGCTGGCGAATGCTGATCTCGATCACGTCCTCGGGCTATTGCTCCTGCGCGAGCTTCAGCCTTTGCGGGTTCACGCCACTGCTTCCGTTCGCCACATTCTGGGCGACGATAATTCGATGTTCGGAATGCTGCAGCGAGTTCCGAATCAAACGGTTTGGACTGACTTTCAATCCGGAGAAGAATTTGCGCTGCTCAATGCCCAAGGGGAAAACTCCGAACTGCAGTGCCGGGCGTGGTCGTTGAGCACCCATTACCCCGCCTATGTCAAAGCGGACCGGCAGTCCCAACTTTCTACCGGCGAGGCTTCGCTCGGATTCTTTATCAACTCGGTCTCCGGTCCGCGACTTGCCTACATGCCGGCGGTGCCCCAGGTCGATGATGCGTTGCTCGAACAGCTCAATTACTGCGACATTGTGCTCTTCGACGGAACGTTTTGGAGCGATGACGAATTGATCCGTGTGCAGGGCAGCGGACAGACTGCGATGCAGATGGGCCACGTGTCCGTTGAGAGCACTTTAGTGAAGTTGGCGGGAGTGCGCCGCCCGCGTAAAATATTCTTGCACATCAATAACACCAATCCCATGCTGGACGAGGCGAGCCCCCAACATCGCCGTGTACGGGACGCGGGCTGGGAGATTGCGGAGGATGGATGGCAGTTCAACCTGTAGCGAGCGAAACCGCAAACCACACCGCGACGCAACTGCTGTCCCTAGAAGAATTGCGCGCCGTATTGCAGGCCACCGGCGAAGAGCGTTATCACCACAAGCATCCCTTTCACCTGTTGATGCATGAAGGCAAACTCAGCCGCGGACAACTTCAGGCGTGGGCCTTGAACCGTTACTACTATCAAAGCATCATCCCCATCAAAGACTCGATTATCCTCTCGCGCGGTCCGGACCCGGTCTTTCGCCGCGCGTGGCGCAAGCGTGTGGTCGACCATGATGGCGATGCCACTAGCGAAGGTGGTATCAAGCGCTGGATCAAACTGGCGGAGGCCACCGGTCTTGACGCAGCACGAGTTCGGGCCGGCAAGGGAATTCTTCCCGCCACCCGCTTTGCCGTGAATGAATATTTGAATATTGTTCGCAGCCGTTCGTTACTGGAAGCGGTCGCGTCCTCGCTGACAGAATTGTTTTCGCCGCAGCTGATCACTCTACGAGTGGATAAACTGCGTCAGTATTATCCGTGGCTGGCGGGCGGATTGGATTACTTCGAGGCTAGACTTTATCAGGCGCCGGAAGACTCACAATTCGCAGTGAACTATGTCTACGACAACGCAAAAACGCGCGCCGAACAGGAGTTAGCGATTCAGGCCCTCCGCGATAAGTGCGACATCCTGTGGGCGCAACTCGACGCTCTCTACTTCGCCTACGTTCAGCCGGGATGGCCGCCACCGGGCGCGTTTCGAATCGAGGGAAATTAGCGTGGCTCCTCCCGAAGACTCCAGCCAGCCTCGTCTCGCAACCGGTTGCCGCTGGGGTGCTGAGAGCAAGACGGGCGTTAACCGCGAGCGCATGGTCTTGTTTCCTGAAGGCGCGATCAAGCTCCAAGGCACAGGGTTGCAGATCCTCGAGCGCTGTGACGGCCAGCGCACCTTCGGCGAAATGATTACCGAATTGCAGACCCAGTTCGGAGAATCCGATCGAGCGAAGATTCGCGCCGACATCAGCCAGTTCCTCGAGCAACTTCGGCATAAGCGGATCGTAGATTATTGATTGCAGGAACCATGATTCCGAACCCGCTCGCTATCATTGCCGAAGTTACGCACCGCTGTCCGCTGCACTGCGTCTATTGTTCCAATCCACTGGAACTGGCGGCAGTCAGCTCGGAACTATCGACCAACGAGTGGGTCGATGTGTTCCAGCAAGCCGGCAAGTTGGGAATGTTGCACGCACATTTCACCGGAGGCGAGCCCTTGGCCCGTCCCGATCTCACCGACCTGATCGCTGGCGCGCGGACTGCGGGACTTTACACCAACCTCATCACTTCAGGCGTGGGGCTTGGAGAAGCGCGATTGCAGGCGCTGGTCGATGCGGGCCTGGATCATATCCAAATCAGCTTTCAGGATTCGCGTGAGAATGCAGCAAACTGGATCGCGGGCGCTAAGGCGCACGCTCACAAAATCGAGTTGTCACGCCTCATCCGACGCCACAAGATTGCGTTCACCGTGAATCTGGTCATACACCGGCAAAACATCGATCACCTCGAGGAGATGATTTCTTTTATCGAACAACTCGCACCGGAGAGAATGGAGATCGCGCACACGCAATATTATGGGTGGGCCTTGCGAAATCGCGCCGCGCTGCTGCCGACCCGCGCGCAACTCGAGAAAGCCGTCGCGACAGTGGCTGCTGCGGAAGAGCGTATGGCTGGACGCATTCGCATCGATTCGGTTGTGCCTGATTATTACGCTCGTTTTCCCAAAGCCTGCATGGGCGGCTGGGGACGTAGATTGATGCTCATCAATCCAACTGGAAAAGTCCTTCCCTGCCACGCGGCTGAAATTATTCCCGATCTGACCTTCGAAAACGTCCGCGAGCGGAGCCTGGAGTCGATCTGGCAGCAGTCGCGCTCGTTTCAGCGCTTTCGCGGAGAGGAGTGGATGCCGGAACCGTGTCGCAGTTGCGATCGGCGTGCAGAAGATTTTGGGGGATGCCGTTGCCAGGCTCTGCTACTCGCAGGTGACGTCAATGCCACGGATCCGGCCTGCACGCTGGCGCCTGCTCATTCCATCGTTGAAGCGGCCTTGGCCGAAGCAAACTCGAATGCCGCAATTTTGCAACCGGTGCCAGCTTCGTCGTTCGTGCAATTGCAGCAGCGAACCGCCGATCTTTGGAGTTACCGGACAAACCCAGAGTAATTTCTCAATCAAGGACGAAATTTCCAACTCTGAGAAACTGAGTTGGTTACCTTACCAGCGAACGCCGACCGTGATTGGGCGGACGTCAGTGGTGATGCCGCTGTTGGATCCGTGCGTGTATCGGTACTCCGCATAAATTTCCACGCCGCTCGGTGTCTTGCGAGTGATACCGGCTCCCATGTTGTATCCGAAAGAGTTCTCGCCGGAGTCTTGGAAGTTTCCAGACAGTGGGAGGCTGACGTTGGGACATGCTCCCCACCAAGTCCAGAATCCATTGCACGAATTTCCTGGCACAGCCGTAGAGGAATCAAGGCTACCGCTGCGGCGATAGAACCCCGGTCCGGCAAGCAGATAGATTCCCCAATCTTTGGTGACTGGAATGTTGAAGATCGGATCGATGGTAATGCCAAAGAAATAACTGGAGGCCCCAGTGGCTTGCCCTAGTTGCAGAGCTGAATCGCGCAGCGGCAGATTTGCGAAGATGAAATCGCCGCGCAGGCCTACATATTTATTCGCATTTCGAGCGACGCCCGCCGTTGCCACGATGCCACCCTGACGCACATACGTACGCGTGGTGCCTCCTTCCACGCTAGCGCCAGCTCCTACGTTGAAGCTCCAGTTTTTATAGTCGTGCGGCTTCGCCTTACGTCGCGACGAAGAGGTTTCATCCGCGGGTTCCTGGTCGGACGGGCTGGCCGGAGCAGCAGGCGTTTGCGTTGTAGCGGGAGGCGCTGCAGGAGCCGGAGTCTGTTCTGCAGGACTTGTCTGGGCGAATGCTTGCGCTCCTAGCAATATTGTCAACAGCGTCACAGCACTCGCGGTAGCGAACTTTCCAATCATCCATTCTCCTCCCAAAACCGAGCGTAAAGCGGACCGCAGCGCTCGGCGTGGAGTCGCGCTGTTTTGTGATGGTTCCGCGTGTGATTCCTCGCACGCAGGTGTTGGCCTAAGTTGCGGGATCGCATTATATTACCAACTTTGATGCCAACTCTGCCTGACAAGCCGCCTGCAGTGGTCCTCTGCTCGGCTTTACACTTCTTGAGAACGCAAGTCCCACGTATTATGGAAGCCATCTTCATTTTTCGAGAAAATCTTGGATAAACGTCCGCCAGACGAAAAGCCAGACGCCGCTCCCTCCTCCCGGGCCAGTGTTCCCGTGCGAACGGTCGCTTTGGTTGGCTTTGGAACCGTCGGAAAGGCAGTGGCAAAAATCCTTTGCCAACGCAATGATGGCGCGCTCCGCTTAACTCATATTTGTAATCGCAATGTAGAACGCAAAAAGCAATCGTGGGTTCCAAGCGAGGTGAGCTGGTGCGATAACGTTCAAGCGATTCTGGACTGCGACGTCGATATTATCGTCGAACTGATTGGCGGCCTGACTCCGGCGGGAGATTGGGTGCGAAGCGCTTTGGAGGCAGGCAAATCAGTGGTCACCGCCAATAAGCAGCTGATCGCCCGTCATGGACCGGAGTTGCTGCAACTCGCCAGTATGAACGGCTGCCACCTTGAATTTGGAGCGTCGGTAGCGGGCGGCGTTCCGGTGCTGCCTGCGTTGCGAACCGGCTTGTGCGGAGATCGTCTGCATGGCATTGCGGGAATTTTAAACGGCACTTGCAACTATATTCTCAGTCGCATTGAGACGGATCGCATTCCCTTCAGCGAAGCGCTCGAGGAAGCACAGGCGCGCGGCTATGCCGAAGCGGACGCGAGCGAAGATCTCGACGGGGGAGATGCTCGGGCCAAGCTCTCTATCCTTGCCCTGGCCGGATTGCAGGTTCGCGTTCCGCCCACCGAAATTCGCGCCCGCACCATCCGCACGATTGAAGCCGTCGATTTCGATTATGCGGCGGAGTTGGGCTGCACGATCCGGCAAATCTCTCGCGCTGATTTGAAAGAATCGACTTTATTCGCCGACGTCGGGCCCAGCCTGGTTCCCTCCCCTTCGCCCTTCGGACGTGTACAAAAAAACCTGAATCTGGTTTTAACATCTGGGGAATTCGGCGGCGACGTCGCCTTTTTAGGTGCGGGCGCGGGAGGAGATCCCACAGCCGTCGCGGTGGTTTCAGATCTGATGTTCGTAGCGGAAAGTCTGTCCGCAGGGCGACGATCGCACCGTCCGCTGAAAATCGTGTCGCCTAAAGTCAGCTGCGATTTCGAAACGCCATGGTATTTGCGCTTTGTAGTGAAAGATCAGCCGGGGATCATCGCCAGCCTGGCAGCGATTCTTTCGGCGCATCAACTGAACATCGATGCGGTACTGCAGAATCCCGGCTTTGATAAGAACGCGCTGCCCTTCGTGATCACGCTGGAACCTTGCCGTGACACGCAATTACATCCCGCATTGCACGAAATGTCGGCGATGAATTTCTCGCTTCGGCCGCCCGTCTGCCTGCCAATCTTGCGGTAGCCCGCAATCAATCAACGTAGAGGCGGCGCGAGTCCGCCTCTACGCTTGGTAATTTATTTCCAGAAAGGATTTTTTAGTCCCGCGGGTGCGAAGGCGCTATCGACTTTCGCCTCCGTTCCGTTATTATCCGAAATCTTTTCGTCGATCAATCGGGACGAAGGCGCGTTCAGTTCTTCTGCCTTATAAGGGGACGTGCGAGGATCAGGACATTCAGATTTCATTGCAGACCTCCAGATTCTTTAGATCAGCTTCTTTGCTATTGAAACACCTTGATTGCCCGACCGTACCGCAAAATCTCGATCCCTCGCATCCAAAAATCAGTTACGGGAACTTTTGCCCGTTCCCGGCATTTCAAGCGTTCGGTCCGAACTGCTAGGATGGCTGGTTGGAATAAACTGCTATTTTCCAAGGAAGAAATCTTAATGAAATATCGCAAGCTAGGTCGCACTGGTTTTGAGGTCAGTGATATCGCCTACGGACTATGGGGGATGAGTGGATGGAGTGGTTCCGACGACGAGCAGTCGCTTGACTCCCTCCAGTTGGCTGTCGATGCAGGCTGCAATTTCTTCGATACCGCGTGGGCTTACGGCGATGGGAAAAGCGACGGACTGCTGGGCGAAACGATGGCGCGAAATTCGAAGAAGCGACTCTATGCCGCCTCGAAGATTCCGCCCGCCAATCTGAAGTGGCCGGCGCGTCCGGAGTACAAATACAGGGACGTATTTTCGACCGAGCATGTTTTGAAATATGCCGATCAGATTCGCAAGAAACTCCGAACGGATGCCATCGACCTGCTGCAATTTCATGTTTGGGACGATAGTTGGACAGAGGATGCCGAGTTTCGATCGACCGTCGAGAAACTGAAAGATGGTGGCTGGATTCGTCACTTCGGTTTGAGCTTGAACCGCTGGGAGCCAGAGAACGGAATAAAGGCGTTGCATACGGGACTGGTCGATGCGGTGCAGGTCATCTACAACATTTTTGATCAGGCGCCCGAGGACAAACTGTTTCCCGTCTGCCAGGAACTCAACGTGGGCGTGATCGCACGTGTTCCGCTGGATGAGGGCAGCCTGGGCGGCAAAATGACACTCGAAACTCGCTTTCCCAAGGGTGACTGGCGGGCTGGGTATTTTGGCCCTGAAAATCTGACAAATACGATTCAACGAGTTGATAAGCTCAAGGAAATTCTGCCTGCGGGAATGACGCTTCCGGAAATGTCGCTGCGATTTATTTTGTCGCATCCCGCCGTGAGCACCACGATCGTCGGGATGCGAAGCCCGGAGCACGTTCGCGAAAACGTCGCCGCCAGCGATGCGGGCCCTCTCGATTCTTCGCTGCTTAAGGAACTGAAAAAGCATCGATGGGACCGCGCGCCCCAGCGATGGTCAGATTGAGTTCTTAGCGTCTCCTCTCGATCGTCCGGCGTTCAGCCTCCCATTTGGGTGCGCGCCGATCCGTGATCGCGCGCCTACGAGATCTGGTAGTAGCTCACGCTACCATCTAGGCTCACTTCTGTCCCCGGAATGACAAACAGTGCGCGCCAAATCGTGCTCTTATTTTCGCTGTCAGCAACCTTGCTGGCCGTGAATCTGCATGCGCAAAATCCCCGCGGATCATTGCGGGGCACGGTGCAGGATGAGAGCGGTGCTCGAATTCCCTCGGCCCATATTATTGCCCAGTTATCCGGATCGTCGGTCAAACGCGAGGTCACCGGCGAGGATCGAGGCGAGTTTCGTCTGGATGATGTGCTTCCCGGAAACTACCGCATCCAGGTTACAGCCCCGGGCTTCACATCGGCGCAAGCGGAAGTAGTCGTAGCGGTCGCTACGGTGCGCGACATCACGGTCACCATGGTGCCGTTGCCAGTACGGCAAACGGTGAATGTTCTGGGCGTGGTCTCATCGATCACGACTCAGCCAATTGATTTAGCCAGCGCGGTTCATCAGGGCGTGGTCACTAGCCAGGATCTAGAAACTCTGCCGCTGGCCGCGCGCAGCTTCGCCAACATCGCCTACCTGGTTCCCGGCACTGAGCCGGTCGAACCTTCTGATCCTACGAAGGCGCGCATCACTGCGGTTTCAACCGGCGGAAGTTCCGGCTTAAACAATGAACTCTCAGTGGATGGCGCCGACAATTCGGACGACTGGATTGGCGGATTTCTGCAAAACTTCTCGCCCGATGCTATCCAGGAATTTGCGGTGCGCACTGCCCAGGAGGATGCCGACACCGGTGGCACCACCGCCGGTTCCGTAGTGATCACAACGCGCCGAGGAACAAACGAATGGCACGGCAGCGGTTCGTTTTACGAGCGAGCAGCGGCGCTCAATGCTCGTTTCCCGATCGAGAATCCGGCGCCAAATCCGAAGCAACCGTTTTCCCGCCAGAATTACGTAGGGACCTTGGGAGGGCCAATTGTGAGAGATAAGGTGTGGATGTTCTCTTCGATTGAATATGTTCGCGAAAACGCCAGCATCGCATATAGCCCCGCGAGTTCAGCCCAGTTTAATGCGCTCGCACAGTTAGCCGCGGACGGTCTGATTCCGGGAGTTACTTCCATTGCTGTTCCTGCAAATGTTCCTATTCCTTTTCGCGACTATATTGGCTCGCTGCGTTTCGACTGGGCGCAGTCGTCGAAATCGCAATGGTTTCTGCGGGTCTCGGAAGATAACTACATTACGCGGAATGCTTTAGTGCAGCAGGCAACGTTACCCTCCACCGGCCTGACTACACATAACAATTACTGGAACAGCGTGATCAGCAATCAGTATAGTTTCAGTCCAAACTGGTTAGGCACATTTGTATTCGGCCTCAGCGAATTGCATCTCACGCAGGCGCGCAACTCGACTCTGGGCTTTGCATTGGCGTTCCCGTTCAGTTCCACCTCCCTGACTGTTTCTGGCTTCGAGACTTTCGGCGACAACCAGTTTGCTACGCCGATCACACTTTTCCCCGATTTGCGTAATCAGGAAAAATACCAGCTGCGCTACGATGTCAGCCATTCCATCGGCGATCATGCCATCAAATTCGGGGTCAACTTCATTCACGAACCCGTGCTAAGCGGAGCGTTTCCCGGCAATCAGGAAACTCTCCATCTCTTTCCGCAGGATCCCATTTTTTATTTAACCGATCCAACTCAGTTTGTTGCAGACTACGGGGCGGGTGCCTCGACCACGGCGGCAAGCAATGGGAGCTTCTCGCAAAACGTGCAACGGCTCGCACTGTACGGAGAAGATTCCTGGCGAATGAAGCGGCACCTGACGCTCAATTACGGAGTCCGCTATCAAACAACATACGGCCTGTTCATCGGATCGGGGCGAAGTCAAGCCGAGAATCCTGCATTCGTCACCTTGCAGGCGCTGCAGATTCCGGTGAGCGTGCCCCATGACGACCACTCGCAGTTTAGTCCTCGTCTGGGCATCGCCTATTCTCCGGGCGATCGCGGCAACACCGTGGTCCGCGCCGGGTTTGGCATGTTGTAGTGGTTGCCGTACTGGGTGATGAGCCTGCATACCTGGCCGTGGTCGTAGTCATCGTGCTCGTCGTTGGTCTTTTTTTTTTTTTTTTTTTTTTTTTTTTGTGATGAGGTGAGATGATGATGATGATGGATGGTGAGTTTTTTTTTTTTTTTTTTTTTTTTTTTTTTTTTTTTTTTTTTTTTTTTTTTTTTTTTTTTTTTTTTTTTTTTTTTTTTTTTTTTTTTTTTTTTTTTTTTTTTTTTTTTTTTTTTTTCAGTGGCGTGATCTCACTGATTCAGCATCCCGATTACAGGTACCCGCCACCGCGCCCGACCCCACCACAGTGGTCCAGGTCTCAACCTTTTCAGATGAACAAACATTCTTCTGTGTTGTGACGCCCATTGATGATGCTGCACTTGCAGGGCAAATGGGTGGCTTCAGCTGACAGCAAAGCTGCTGTTCTCCTGGCAAAGCATCACATTTGGCGATGGTGTCCTCGGGGGTTTGCATGTGTGTATGTGGATGTGGGTGTGTGTGCGCCTCAATGATGGCCTGGCACTGATATGGGCATTGGGCAGCGTGCTCAGTCTTCAAGTTTTATAAACAGAACAGTATGGTCTGGCCGCGGGGCAGGTGGGTGCAGGCCGACCGGTCACAAAGTCGAAGTCCCAACACGTTTTCCACTGGCCACCACCTTCTCCAGCAGGCACATGTCATGGATGGGGGTGGAGTTGACCTGGAGCAAGTTGGGGCCTGTGGTTGGGTGGCGTGTGTGTGTGTGTGTGTGTGTGTGTGTGTGTGATGACAAACCATCCCAGGAATGTTTATGTACATATTTCTTGGTTCAGCTTCTTCTTCGTTCGGCGTCTGCTCGGGCCAGGCGAGCTTCCCGGTCGTCGCCCCACGGTTCAAGTTCCGACAGCATGGCCAGGCCGGCACCTGGCTCAGCGAGCTGCTTCCGCACACGGGCCGCATCGTCGACGAATTGTGCCTCATCCGCTCCGATGCACACCGAGGCGATCAACCACGACCCGGCGATCACCTTCATCCAGACCGGCTCGCAGCAGCCCGGCCGGCCGTGGCTGGGGGCCTGGCTCAGCTATGGCCTGGGGAGCGAGAACCAGGACCTGCCGGCGTTCGTCGTGATGATCTCGCAGGGGAGCGGCAACGAGACCGACCAGCCGGCTTCTCGACCGGCTCTGGGGCAGCGGCTTTCTGCCCTCGAAGCACCAGGGCGTCAGGCTCCGCGCGGCGGCGACCCGGTGCTCTACCTGTCCGAACCCGCCGGGCATCGACCGCGGCCTGCGCCGGCAGATGCTCGACGGCCTGGCCCAACTCAACCAGGATCGAGCTCGACGAGACCGGCGACCCGGAGATCAACACCCGCATCGCCCAGTACGAGATGGCGTACCGCATGCAGACGTCGGTCCCCGAGCTGACCGACCTGTCCCAGCGAGCCGACCGCACGTCTTCGACCTGTACGGGCCCGACGTCGAGCCGGCCCGGCAGGTTTCGCCGCCAACTGCCTGCTGCCCGCCGGATGGTCGAGCGCGGCGTGCGGTTCGTCCAGCTCTTCCACCGCGGCTGGGACCAGCACGGCAGCCTGCCCAGCCAAGATCCGCGGCCAGTGCCGCGACGTCGACCAGCCCGCCGGCCGCGCTGGTCAAGGACCTCAAGCAGCGCGGCCTGCTCGACGACACGCTGGTCATCTGGGGCGGCGAGTTCGGCCGCACCGTCTACGGCCAGGGCGGCCTGACAAGGACCAACTACGGCCGCGACCACCACGGCCGCTGCTTCACCATCTGGCTGGCCGGCGGCGGCATCAAGCCGGGCATCGTCTACGGCGAGACCGACGACTACTGCTACAACATCGTCAAGGACCCCGTCCACATCCACGACCTCAACGCCACGATCCTCCACTGCCTGGGCATCGACCACACGCGGCTGACCTTCCGCTTCCAGGGCCGCGACTTCCGGCTGACCGACGTGCATGGGAAGGTCGTGAGGAGCATCTTGGCGTGAGGCGGCCAAGTAGCTACATTGTAAGCACCTCAAGGTTGTGCCATGAAGACGCATATTGTACGCATCGGCAACTCGCAGGGCCTCCGCATCCCCAAGCCGCTCCTGGAGGAGACCGGCTTACAGGGGGAGGTCGAGATCACTACCGAAGACGGCTCCCTGGTCATTCGACCCGCGAGAAAGCCTCGCGACGGCTGGGCCAGCGCTTTCCAGGAGATGGCCCGGCATGGCGACGATGCCCTGCTCGATGAGGCATCGCCTACTTTGTCCGCCTGGGATGAAGATGAGTGGGAATGGCGCTGAATCGTTTCGAGATCCATCTGGTCAACCTCGACCCGACCGTCGGCTCGGAGATCAAGACGACGCGGCCCTGCGTGATCGTCTCACCCGACGAGATGAACCACCACATCCGCACGGTCATCGTGGCGCCGATGACGCCCAAAGGACCGGACTACCCCTCCCGCGTGGCCTGCCGGTTCAAGGGAAAGCATGGGCAGGTCGTGCTCGACCAAATCCGGACGGTGGACCGCACACGCTTGGTTCGGAAGTTGGGACGGCTGGACAGTAAGACGTCGGCCCGCGTGCTGGAGGTCCTGCAAGAGATGTTTGCCCCATAGAAGGACTACCGCTCCTTAACGGCGTTGCAGGGAGAACTGGAATGAGGCCTGGACTGCAGGCTTCCGATTTGCACCAGATCAAATTCACTATCTTCTCAAAATTACGCCCGCCGCTATAAGTGACCGATTTTTGCGCGAGAATTTCACGAAATGCTCTTTGCCAGCACTTCCGCGCCGCATCTGCCTCACGCTAAAATAAACCTTGGGCCAATCAACCGTCCACGTTGAAGCGGAGTGGGCTCATGATCGCTGAGACAGGGCAACACGAACAATGGCGAATGAGAGTGCTGGTCGTCGAAGATCAGGCCGAGTCCGCGGCGAGCCTGGCTCAGCTCCTTCGCCTCGCGGGGCACGACGTTGAGATCGCTGGCGACGGACCTGCCGCCGTCGAATCCGTCCAGTCCAATTCCCCGGACGTGGTCTTGCTCGACCTCGGGCTGCCCAAAATGAACGGCTGGGAAGTGGCCAGTCAAATTCGACAACAATCACTATTCAAGACGCCGCTAATGGTCGCAGTGACGGCCCACGGAGCCGAGGAGGATCGGCAACATTCCGAGCAGGCTGGAATCGACCTTCATCTTACCAAGCCAGTCGACGCAGGGGCCTTGCAAGAGCTACTACAACGATTCTGCTCGGTAATCGCCGAGGATTAATTGTTCCCACTTGATTTGCCGGCCCGCGTTGGTTATCCAGTCCTCCTCCAACAATCAACTGCCCATTGGCCATCTTTGTCAGAGGCCGCCATTTGCCTCGCCCTGGTTTTTTGTCGGCTGGAACGACACGGATGCGAAGTTTAGACACTAGCAAGCGGCTCGGAGGCAATTCAGCTTACGGTCCCGCGCTGTTCTTTCTTTCGCGGCCGCCGGTCTACTGCCCTGGTCTGTCTGCGCCGCCGCCAATCCCGAATCAGTAGCTGCGGCCATAACCAAGCATGACCAAGTTCAAGCCATCCGCCACATTCGTTACTACGCCGTTCGGGGCGATGTGAGTCCCGGAGGACATCTTCTCGATGTCTACCGGCCTAAAGGGAAGAGCCATTGCCCCGTGTTGTTTTTCCTCCACGGCGGCAGCTGGATGTATGGCACCAAGGACAACATCCTCGGCATTTACGGCTATGGCACCGTCGCGCACGACCTGGCCGAGCATGGGCTCGTGGTCGTGCTGCCGAACTACCGCCTATCGCCCAAGGTGAAGCACCCCGAGCACATCAGCGACGTCGCCCGAGCCTTCGCCTGGACGTACAACAACGTCGAAAAATATGGCGGCGACCCGAAGCAGATATTCGTCGGCGGGCACTCCGCGGGAGGACACCTGGCATCCCTCCTGGCGACCGACGAGAGTTATTTGCAGCAGGTGGGTCGGAGCCGGCACGACATCTGTGGGGTCATCGGCGTGAGCGGCGTCTACTGCGTGGATCGCCTCGACTTCAAGGTTGACTTGCCTGGACCTGGAGGCGTGCTGCGCACGAAGCTGAGGCCTTTTGCCGCCGTTTTCGGCCGGGACCCGCAGGTGGCCAAGGCGGCATCGCCGCGGAGCCATGTGCAGCCCGGCTTGCCGCCCTTCTTGCTGGTAACCGCACAATTCGATCTGCCGTTGTTAGGAGACATGGCCAAGGAATTTGCCGATGCTTTGCGCGCCAACGGCTGTGAGGTACGGACAAAGACGATGCCCTGGCGGACCCACGACACCGTGATCTTTGACTTCGCTCGGCTAGCTGCGGACCAGGAGACAAGCAACCTGATTGTCGAGTTCATCAATCACTGTGGGTCGACGCCAATTCCGTTGTCGCAAGCGAAATGAGCCCCGCGGCGAGCGGCGGGTGTCAACCCGCTGATTCCCTACTCAGCCGTGCCCGAGCGCTGACCGTCCCGGCATATCATTTCCGTCTGGCAATAACAGCAGCGGTAGACCCAGGTTCCGTCCTGCTTGACCTCGAACAGGCGCAGTGCCAACCAGCGCTGGCACTCAGGGCAAACGCGTCGCCAACCGGGGCCGTTGGGGAGGTGCTGTTCTGGCTCGGTCATCGAGGGATCCGGGCGAGCAGGGCTTAGCGCCTCAGCTCATGGCTGTTCACCCGGCTTGAGATCAGGCGACAGCTTGACTGGCGAAAACTCCGGCTCATTTTTCCATTCTAGCTCATGTTTCAAAAGTGACCTCTGCCGCTTGACAGCCGTCGGTCGCGGCAGCAGCAGTCCGAGCCGCGACGGTAACGGCCGCGGTGCCAAGTGGTGATTCCGTTTGACACTCCTCCTCTTCGGACGCTATCCTGCAACCATACCCACCCGCCCGAGTTAGTCTTCCCGCCGGTGTCCTCCGCCTGTCCCTCCCGAGGGCCGCCAGATGCCTTCCCCGTTCGTTCACGCCGCTGCGCTCTGTGTTGTGCTGTCGGTTCCCGCAGTCCGTGCGGACTTTCAGGTGAGCCCGGAAGCGGTGCGTCTCCAGGGTGCCTTTGCCAGTG